>NZ_AP028670.1 GCF_041154485.1 Variovorax sp. V93
ATGGACATCCGGCAGCTGCGCTATTTCGTCAAGGTCGTCGAGCTCAGGAACATCACGACTGCGGCGGAGGCGCTTTTCATCGCCCAGCCTTCCTTGAGCCAGCACATGGCCAATCTGGAATCGGAGCTCGGCGTCACCTTGCTGGAGCGCAGCGTGCACGGCACGCGGGCCACGGCCACCGGCGAACTGCTCTACCGCCATGCCAAGACGATCCTGCGGCAGTTCGAAGACACCCGCTCGGCCATCCGGCAGGAGAGCGAATCGCCATCCGGCCGGGTGGCCATCGGGTTCCCGACCAGCACCTCGCGCATCCTGGCCGCGCCGCTGCTGGCGCGGCTGCAGGAGCGCTATCCGCTGATCGAACTGGAACTGGTGGAGGCCTCCAGCGGGGACCTGACGGGGCAGGTGGCTGCCGACCGGCTGGCGCTGGCGGTCACGATGGATGCGCGGGCCGATTCGCGCCTGCGCATCGAGCCGATCCTGGAGGAGGAACTGTTCGTGGTGGTGGCCTCGTCGCAAACCGCACCGCGCGCCTTCGGCATCGAGGCCTTCGCCAAGCTGCCGCTGCTGCTGCCCACGCACCCGAACTCGGTGCGCGTGGCCACCGAGCGGCTGCTGCGCGATCGCCAGCTGAAGTTCCGCCTGGTGGCCGAAACCAGCGCGGTGGAAATCCTGATCCTTGCCGTCGAGCGCGGGCTCGGCGCCACGGTACTGCCGACCGCGGCCTTTGCGCTGGCGCAGCAGCATGGCCGCGTGCGCGGCGTGCCCATCAAGGGGCGGCCGCTGCTGCGCGAGCTGTCGCTGAGCCTGTCGGTCTCGGCGGCGCGCAGCCCTGCCGTGCAATGCGTGCGCGAACTGCTGCTGCGGGTGATCGAGGAGGAGATCGCAAGCAAGCGCTGGAAGGGCGTGCGGCTGTTCAGCGACGCTGAAGCGTCGCCAGGAAAGCCGGCGCCGACAGCTGAGCCCAGCCGGCGATCCGCGGCAAGTCGGCCTCGGCGTAGCGGCCCTGCGCGTGCAGCAGATTGACGGTGCCCAGCACCTCGGTGCCCCAGTGCACCGGCATGTTGACGATGCTTTCGCAGCCCATGGCCAGCAGCGTGGCGTGGTCGGCGTAGTTGTCGACGATGTCCTGGCGGCTGCGGCCGATGAACGGCTCGCCCGAGGCCAGCACATGGCGCATGCGCGGCGCCTGGCCCAGGGTCTTGCGGCCGCCGACGGGATATTCCAGCGGCCGGCTGCTGTAAGCACGTTGCGATTCGCCGAACTCGCGGTGGTAGACGAGCACTGTGAGCAGAAGGTGGCCCGGCGAGCGAGCCAGGCCAGCATCCATGGCCTGGAACAGCGCCAGCGCCGCATCGTCCGCGCGCTGCGCCGCCAGCACGGCGGGCAAGGCCTCCATGCCCAGTGCATGTCCGGCGCGCTCGCTCGCCTGCATGAGGGGATCGATCATGGATTCAATCGGGCTTGGCGCCGGATTGCTCGACGACCTTCTTCCATCGCGCAATCTCGGTGCGAATCAGCGCGCCGAATTCGGCCGGCGTGCTCGCGATGGCCGCTCCCCCCTGCGACTCCAGTGTCGCGCGCATCCTGTCGCTGCGCAGCACGGCAGTGAAGTCCCGGCTCAGCCGCTCGAGCACGGCCGGCGGCGTGCCGGCCGGCGCGAACAGGCCATACCAGCCGAGCACCTCGAAGCCGGGATAGCCTTGCTCCGCGACGGTCGGTACATCGGGCAACAGCGGCGAGCGCCGCAGGCTCGTGATGCCCAGCGCCCTGAGGCGGCCGGCCTTGATGTGCGGCAGCGAGGTCAGCACCACATCGAGCATCAGGTCCACGTGGCCGGCGCTGACGTCGGTGAGTGCGGGGCCCGAGCCCTTGTACGGAATGTGGTTCAGCGCAATGCCCGCGGCCGACTTGAACGACTCGGTTGCCAGGTGATTGGAACTGCCCGAGCCGCTCGACGCATAGGTCAGTGCGGGCGGCTTCTTCGCCGCCGCAACCAGGTCCGCGAGCGAGCGCACGTTGGCCAGCCGGGGATTTTGCGGGCTGGCGACGATCACGTTGGGAATGGCGGCGATCTCGGTGATGGGCGCGAAGTCCTTCAGCGGGTCGTACGGCAGCTTCGGATACAGGCCCACCGCCGTCGCATGCGAACTGATCGTGCCCAGCAGCAGCGTGTAGCCGTCCGCCGGCGCCTTGGCGACGAAGTCGGCACCGATGGTGCTGCCGGCGCCGGGCTTGTTGTCGACCACGAAGGGCTGTCCGGTGCGCACGGTCATCTCCTGCGCGAGCTGGCGCGCCACCAGGTCGGTGGAGCCGCCTGCGGAGAAGGGCACGATCAGCCTGACAGGACGGTGCGGGTAAGTGTCCTGCGCGCTGGCCAGGGCGCCGGCACCGCTGAGCAATGCCGCGGTGCAGAGGAGGGCGGTGCGTCTTTTCACGAGGCGCTCCCTATTCCACGCGGATGTTGTTCCTCGTGATGAAGGCGCCCCAGAAGGCCTGGTCGTCGAGCGCGCGGCGGCGGATCTCGGCTTCACCGCCGCTCATGGCCGGCAGCGAGAGTTCGGCCAGCCGGGCCTTGACTGCGGGGTCCGCCATCACTTTCTGCAGCGCGGCGTTGAAGGCGGCGACGATCTTCGGGTCCAGGCGCGCCGGGCCGGCGATGGCGTACCAGCCGGGCATCGGCGGCACATTGAGCCCCGCTTCCTTCACCGTCGGCACCTGGGGCCACTGCGGCACGCGGCTGGCGCCGAGCACCGCCACCGCCTGCACCTTGCCCGACTGCACCTGCGGCAGGGCCGGCCCGACCACGCTCACCATGGCGTCGACCTCGCCCGCCAGCACGGCCGTGAGCGCCGCGGCCGAACCCTTGTAGGGCACGTGCATCAGCTTGACCCCCGCGGTCGCCGCGACCAGCTCCATCGCGATGTGCGTGGAGTTGCCGATGCCGGCACTGCCGAAGGTCAGTTCGCCGTTCTTCGCTTTCGCCTGTTCGAGGAACTGGGCGAAGGTCTTGATGCCGCTCCCGTTGCTGGTCACCAGCACGAAGGGGGTGTCGGCAACCGGCGCAAGAAAGGTGAAGTCCTTCAGCGGGTCGTAGGGCAGGCTCTTGTACAAGGCCGGGTTGAAGGCGATCTGCGACACGCCCGCGAGCACCAGCGTGTAGCCGTCGGCGGGCGCCTTGGCCACGGCCCCGAGAGCCACCAGGCCGTTGGCCGCCGGATTGTTCTCCACCACCACGGCCTGGCCCAGTTGCTGGGCGAGCCGGTCGCTGAGCAGGCGCGCGATCACGTCGGAGCCCGACCCCGCCCCCTGCGGCACGACGAGCTTGACTGGCCGCGCGGGCCAGGGCGATTGGGCCTGGACGGACATCGGCACGGACAGGAGCGCTGGGCCGACCATTGCCAGCATGGAAACGAACGAGCGACGGGTGATGTGGGCCATGGCGTGCCTCTCTCTTGGCGTGTTGAAGGACGGGGGAGCGTGGTGCTAGCGCAGCGCGCCGCGCAGCGGAAGAACTAGCGCAGCGCACCGCGCAGCGGAAGATCGAACCAGCTGGCGCCGGCGCCGCGAAGGATTTCCAGCCGCGGCGGCCGCCCGTGCGGCACCTGCGGGCCGTGGCCTTCGTCGCTGCCGCCGATGGACAGGCGTATGCGGCTTCCCGCGGCAAAGGTCCACGATACCGGCAGCAGCGCGAAGTCCAGGCGCGCGGGCTCGTGGGGCACGAGCAGGCGGGCCGACGCACGGTCACAGGTGTTCACGGGCCAGCTCGCCACGTAATCCGGCGAATGCGACAGGCCTTCGCGGTGCAGGGCGCGCAGCAGGCCTTCGGTGACGTAGCGGCAGTTGCCGTCGGCCAGCACCTCGCTCAGATAGACGTAGACGGCCGCGTCGGTCTCCGACGATGCGAGCCGCAGGCTCGCGCTCACGTGGCCCGTCAGTTCGGCCGGCGCGGACAGCGGTGCGCTGGTGTAGTGCAGGTACTGCGCCTGGCGCTCGGTCCAGTCGGGGTAGTAGTGCTCGATGCCGACGGCGCCCAGCCGTTCCAGCCGCGTCTGGCGGCCGGTCGAGACGGAGAAGTCGACCTGGTAGCTGTCGCGGCCCGGGGCGGCGGGCGCATGCAGTGCCAGCACGCCATCCGCATCGGGATGGACGCGGCGGGTTCCCGCGATCGGCGGCCAGGCATCGGCGGCCTGCCACTTCTCGTCGTGGAGGGTGAAGTAATGCACCGGCTGCTCCCTGTCGAGTCCGGTGTCGATGCCGCGCAGGTGATGGTCGAAGAAGCGCAGCACTTCGGCCAGCAGCGGAAAGTCCGAGCCGGTTTGCTCGCGCCAGGGCGAGACGTTGCTGCGAGCGCCGTGGTCCCAGGGGCCGAGCAGCAGGCGGTGCTGGTGCCTGGGCAGCGTCAGGAAGCGCGTGATCGCCGAGTTGCTGTAGCCGGCACCGTCGTACCAGCCCGAGACGGAGTAGATCGCCACGTCCTCGGGGATCTGGCGCGCGTAGTGGCCGGGGCTGCATACGTCCAGCGTCAATGCGGGGTCGTGCAGCGTTGCGTCGCGCCGGAACGGAAGCTCGCGGGCCATGTCGTTCAGCCGGCAGTTGCTGCGGTGCTGGTGCAGCGCCTGGGCCAGCAGGTGGCCATCGGCATCGGCGTCCACCGGCTGCGGCCCGGCGAACAGCGGGTTGCCGTAGTACGCGAACTTGGCGAGGGCGGGGCGGTCGTCCTGGTCGAGCGCGACCATGAGTTCGTCGTAGCGCCCGGTCCAGATGGTCGAGAGCACGCCGCCCACGTAGAGCTGGTCGGTGTAGATGTCGGTCACGGCGAACAGCGGTGCGATGGCTCTGACGGCGGGGTGCCGCGTGCTCGCGAGGAATACCGCCGCTGCGCCCAGGTACGAAATGCCGGTCGAGCCGATGCGCCCGTCGCTCCAGGGCTGCTGCACGATCCATTCGGCGATCTCGTGGTAGTCGTCGCGCTCCTTCGGCGAGCGCAGCGCGTCGCGCGTGCCAAAGCTCGCGCCGGTGCCCCGCACGTCCACCACCACTACGGCGTAGCCATGCGGCACGAAGAAGTCGCGGTAGCGGCCGCAGTTGGGGCTGGCCTCCACCGTGGGGTCGGTGGTCACGAAGCGCCGGTAATAGGGCGTGAAGATGACGATGGTGGGCAAGCGTGCGGGTGGCTGCGCGCCATGGCAGGCCTGAGGCAGGTAATAGTCGAGCGCGAGGCGGCAGCCGTCGCGCATCGTGACGTAGAGGGACTCCGGCTTCCCGGGCAGGCCGAAGGGGGCCTTGCGGCTGGCGAGGTAGGCGCTGGGCGGCAGGTGCCAGGCGCCTGGCGTGCTATCGCGGTCCGACATGAGGTGGGGGTACTTTCCTGAAGACAGAGGGATGGTGTTGCCACCGTTCCGTCATTCTGGGAACGCGCGCTCGCATTGAAAAATGCGAAATCATGATCGATCCATAGGTTGCTCCTATGGAAGGAAGCGATGCTCCACCGCGGCCGAGCAACCTGCCGAAACATCAGAACCCGACAGTCGCTCTCAAGGCTTTCTCAGCCGCTGTCCCGGGACGATCCGTCGGCCTGAAAGAACCCCGCGTCCTGCAGGTTGCGCAGCACGATGTCCAGGATGCGTGCCGTCGTGTCGCTGCGGTGGTGCGCCAGGTACGAGAAGTAGTAGGGCACGTTCGGCACCTCCGGCTTGGCGCGCAGAACCTGCAGGGCTTTGTCGGCGACCTGCCGGCGTGTGATCGATGCGGGCAGCATGGCAATCGCATGGCCGGAGGCGACCAGCGCCACCATGAGGGAGAGCGAGTTGCAACTGCTGTACTCCTCGAATGAATAGCCGTCCGAGGCCAGCCAGCGCGATGCCGATTCATGCAGGGTCGATGGCGGCGCATTGCAGACGATACGGTGGTTCAGGGCGTGGGCCGGCAGAAAGTCTCCCTCGGGCATCATCAGGTCGTGGGCCGCCACCCACTGGTGTTCGGTCAGGCCGATGAACTGGCTTGTCACGTCGGGCTGGCTGCTTTGCCCCGTGTGCAGCGCCATGTCCAGCTCGTGGTTGTTGATCTTCTGAAGCAGCTGGGCGCCTCCGCCCACCGTCAGGTCCACGCGAAGCGCCGGATAGCTGTCCTTGATGTCCTTGAGGATCTGCGGCATCCCGATGATCGCGCAGGACTCGTCCACCCCCATGCGCACCAGGCCGGTGATGGTGCGCCGCAGATCGAGCCGCGCCATGTCCTGCGCCGACGCCAGCACACGCTCCGCGTAGACCAGCACATTGCGGCCCAGCTCTGTCACCAGCAGGCGCTGGCTCTGGCGTTCGAACAGCTGGATGCCCAGTTCCTCCTCCAGGTCGCGAATGCGGTGCGAGATCGCGGGCTGGGTGAGATGCAGGTGGCGCGCCGCCGCATGCACCGTGCCGAGACGCGCGGTCCACACGAAAGCTTCCAGTTGGTGGAGGGTGAACCTCGTTGATAAGGAACTCGAATCAACCATCGTGAGAATTGATCAGTATCGGTGCCGGGAGCGGCTGCCTACGATTGCCGTCATTCACAACGACGATATCCGAAATGACTGCCATCGAACGAGGAGAGTTGCCGCCGCCTTGCACGCTGCAACTGCTGGCCCTGCTGAAGGAGGCCGAGCCGGCCACCATCGGCCACTTTCATGATCGCGGCTTCCTGCATGGGCGGATCAAGGCCATGGCTGCGGTGGCGCGCAGCGTCGGCACCGCCGTCACCGTGCGTTGCGAGGGCTCGGACGGATCCATCCTGCACCACGCGCTGGGACAACTGCGGCCTGGTGATTTCCTGTTCGTCGACCGCGCCGGCGACGAGACCATCGCGTGCATGGGAGGCGCCAGCATGCTGGCGGCGCGCCTGCGCGGTGTCGCAGGCGTGGTGGTCGACGGCTGCGTCACGGACATCGCGCAGCTGCGCGAGCTCGGCGTGCCGGTGTGGGCCCGCGGCCTGAGCGCCCGCACCACCCGCACCGGCGGGCAGTCGGGCAGCTTCTGCCGGCCAGTGGACTGCGGGGGCGTGCGCGTGCATCCCGGCGATGCCGTGCTGGCCGACGAGAACGGCGTTCTGGTGATGCCGCCCGACGAGGCGTGGGCCTTGGCCCGGAAGGCGATCGGGCTGCAACAGGCGGAGCAGCAGACGCTGTCACGGCTGCGCGCCGGCGAGTCCTATTCCGACGTGCTGGACACGCGCCTTGTTTTCCAGGAGGCAGAGGCATGACGGGCTCCCATCAGACCAGGCCGCCCGCCTTCGCGCCGATGGCGGAACTGTCGCGTGCCTTGCGAACCGGAGAGACCCGTTCGGTGATCCTCACGCGGGAGTGTCTTCGCCGCATCGCGGCGCACGACGCCGTCTTCAAGAGCTTCCTGGCGGTCTACGAAGAAGAGGCCCTGGCTGCGGCGGCCCTCGCCGACGAGGAGCTCCGCGCAGGCCACGATCGCGGCCCGCTGCACGGCATTCCATTGGCGCTGAAGGACCTGGTGAACATCCAAGGCAAGCCCACGACGGCGGGCTCGCCGCTGCTGTCGGCCCACATCGCGCAGCAGGACGCCGCCATCGTTCGGCGCATTGCCGAGGCCGGTGGTGTCATCGTCGGCAAGACCCACATGGTGCAGTTCGCGCTGGGCGCCTGGGGCACCAATACGCACATGGACACGCCACGCAATCCAGCCGGCCGCGCCACGGACACGCTGGTGGCAGGTGGCTCCAGCAGCGGATCGGCCGTGGCCGTGGCAGCTCAACTGGTGCCCTGGGCGATCGGCTCCGATACCGGCGGCTCGGTTCGCGTACCCGCGGCCTTCTGCGGCATCGTGGGCTTCAAGCCAACCATCGATGCGCTGCCGCGCGAGGGCGTCTATCCGCTCAGCGAGAGCCTGGACAGCGTGGGCCTCATTGCGTCGTCGGTGCCGGATGCCCGGTTGTGCTTCGAGGCGCTCGTCGGCGCGCCCGGTTCAGGCTCGAACGCTGGCCGGCGGATCGGCGTGCTGGAGGCGGACGAACTCGCGCCACTCGCGCCGGCCGTCGCGCGATGCCATGCGCAGAGCCTGCAAAGGCTCGCGCAGGCGGGTTTCAGTCTGGTGCCGTTCCGGTTTCCAGCGCCGCTGGCGGCGTTCAAGGAGCCCACCAACGCCATCATGATCGCCGAAGGCGCCTGGGTGAATGACCGGTTCCTGGACGACCCGGGCGCGCCGATGGATCCGTCGGTGCGATCGCGGCTCCTCGCCGCCCGCGCGACCACGGCCGTGCAGTACCTGCAGGCTCAGGCCACTGCGTCGCGCTGGCAGCAGGCGTTCGCCGGCGAGATGGACAGGCTCGGGCTGTCCGCCATCGCCATGCCTGTCACGGCGATGACCGCGCCGCGCCTCGAGGACGTCGACCACAACGTGGCGCCGGTCCATTTCACCCGCCCGGTCAACCTGCTCGCGCTGTGCGGTATCTCGCTTCCCGCGGGTGAGGACGACGACGCACGGCCCATCGGGCTGCAACTGGTCGGGCGGGCGGGTGGCGATCACGCACTGCTGGGTGTCGCTGCCGAAGTCGCCGGCGCACTGCATCCGTCCCGAAATCCGCCGCCGGAGGTGCGCAATGCTTAGCAAGCTGGCCGCCGTCCTGCTGGCATTCGCCGTCCCGTGCGCGGCGGCCCAGGACTACCCGCACAAGCCGGTGCGTCTGATCGTCCCGTTCCCCCCGGGCGGCAGCGTGGATCTGGTCGCGCGCCTGGTCGGCAAGAGCCTGCAGGATGCGCTGAAGCAGCCCTTCGTGGTCGACAACAAGCCCGGCGCCTCCGGCAACGTCGGTGCCGCCTACGTCGCCAAGGCGCCGCCGGACGGCTACACGCTGCTGGTCGGCAGCGCCGGTGTCTTTGCGGCCAACCAGTTCCTGTATGCCAATCCGCCCTTCGATCCGCTGCAGGCCTTTGCGCCCATCATGCGGATCGTCGATCAGCCCAACATCCTGGTCGTGGGCCACCAGTCGCCCGTGCGCAGCGTCAACGAGCTGATCGCGCTGGCCAAGGCACGCCCGGGGAAGTTGAGCTTCGGCAGCGCCAGCGTCGGTTCCGCCCAGCATTTCTCCACCGAGATCTTCATGCAGCAGGCCGGCGTGGAGCTCCTGCACGTTCCGTACAAGGGAGGCGCGCCGGCACTCGTGGATCTGATGGGCGGGCAGATCGACATGCTGTTCGACACTTCGCCGACGGCCTTGCCTTACGCCAGGAGCGGCAAGCTGCGCGCGCTGGCCATCACCAGCCGCCAGCGCTCGCCGCTGCTGCCGGACGTTCCCACGATGAAGGAAGCAGGGCTGCCCGACTTCGAGGTCGTCACCTGGACCGGCATTGCCGCGCCGGCCGGGACACCCCGGGCCGTGATCGACAGGCTCAACGCCGCGATCAAGACCGCGCTGCGCGGCGAGTTGCGCAGGCAGCTCGAGGAGACCTCCCTCATTCCGGTCGGGGACTCGCCCGAGGCCTTCGGGGAGTTCATGCGCAAGGACGCGGACAGCTACGCCCGCCTGGTGAAGGCCGCGAAGATCACGCCCCAGTGATCTTGCAGGGCGGTCCGGACGACGATTTTTTCACTCTCTTGATTGGATGCTGATATGAAGATTGCCTTGATACGTGCTGCGTGTGCTCTCTCGCTGGCGATGGCAGGGCTGGCGTTTGCAGGGGACTACCCGGACAAACCCATCCGCATCGTGGTTCCCTACCCGCCGGGCGGTGCATCCGACACGGTGTCCCGGTTGATCGGGCAGCAGCTGTCGCAGCGACTCAAGCAGCCCGTCGTCGTCGAGAACAAGCCGGGTGCCACCGAACAGATCGCCGCCAGCTTCGTCGCCAAGGCGAACCCGGACGGCTACACGATCCTGCTGGCCTCCACCGCGGGGCTTTCGGTCAATCCGACCCTCTACAAGGGACGCCTCGCCCACGACCCGGAGAAGGACCTCGCGCCGATCGTCATGGCCGTGACTCTTCCCAGCGTGGTCATGGTTCATCCTTCGATGCCGGTCAATTCATTCGACGAACTCACGGCGTTCGCGCGGTCTTCGACGACACCGATCAACTACGCTTCCAGCGGCGCCGGCAACCCCAGCCATCTGGGCATGGAGCTGTACAAGCGCGCGGCGTCCATCGACATGACGCATGTGCCCTACAAGGGTGGAGCGCCCGCGCTTCAGGATCTGATGTCCGGCCAGGTGTCTGTGATGATGGCCATCGGTCCGGAGTCGATGCCGATGGCCAAGGCAGGCCGGATGAAGGCGCTCGCAGTCACCACGGCGAAGCGCTCGCCCGCCTATCCCGGATTGCCCGCAGTCTCCGAGACCAAGGGCTTTGCCAATTTCGAACTGCTGCACTGGTTTGCACTGCTGGCACCCGCCCGGACGCCCGACGCTGTCATTGCACTGCTGAACAAGAACGTGAACGACATCCTGAAGGATCCGGAGATGAAGAACAAGCTGCTTGAGATGGGAATGGAGCTCGAAGGCGGCTCGCCGCAGCGATTGGCCGAAACGATCAAGCGGGACCGCCTCAAGTGGGAGAAGGTGATCACCGAATCGAACATCAGGATCGATTGATCCGCACCGACCCACATCATCATCCGAAAGAGAGAACCGACATGGTCTTTGCTGGCGAAGGCATCCTGATTTCATCGATGGAAGTGCTCCCGGACGAGGAGGCCGACTTCAACGAGTGGTTCGACCGTGAGCACCTGGCCGAGAGAGTGGCGATTCCCGGTTTTCTCGAGGCGAGACGGTATGAATCTGTGGGCACACCAACCCGCTACCTGCAGATCTACAACACCACCAGCTTCGATGTGCTGGACGGTGCGCCCTACAAGGCGGCCCTGGCGAACCAGACCGAGTGGTCGAATCACCACATTTCCCGATTCATCGCGCCGACGCGTGTGGTCGGACACCTGGTGCACAGCGCAGGGGTCGCGCGAGGCGTTGCAGTCGCATTGATACGGCTGCGACCTTCCGGCGATCCGGCCATGATGCCGGCGCTGGCGAGCGTTCTGAGCGTGCTTGATCAACCCGGCACGGCTTCGGTCCACTTTGTCGAAGCCGATGCCGGCCTTTCCAGGCCGGTGACGGCGGATTCTGGCTACGTGGGCAGTGAGGACTGCTACGTGCTCATCGAGTGCACCAGCGAGGCCGCCGCCGGCAAAATCATCGCCCGGCTGGGAGCACCAGTGGAGAAGTATGGAGAACTCATCGACGCGCGAGTTTTCCGGTATCGCATGGATATCAGCGCGTAAGACGACCTCCAGCGTGGGGTCCGTCGCGAAGGCGCTCGCTTCTCCTGGCTTTGCGGCAGGTGATGGTCATCGCCCTTGCTCATCCAGGCTTCAATTGGCGCAGCGCGCCTCGAGCGCGTCGATGAAGGCGCAGTCCCATCGGCCCTCCTTCATCGCGCGGATGGTTTCCGCTTCCGTCGCCAGGTGCGCGTGCGCCTTCTCGATCAGCAGTTCGGCTTCGTCCGGCGCGAAAGCCATCAGGCCGTCCTGGTCGCCGACCACGATGTCGCCGGGATTGACGACCATCCCGCCGACCGACACCGGCACGTTGATCTCGCCAGGGCCGTCCTTGTAGGGGCCGCGATGGGTGACGCCTCGCGCATAGACCGGGAACTCGCGCGCCCGGATCTCGGCCACGTCGCGGATCGCGCCGTCGATCACCACGCCCACGGTGCCGATGTGCGCGGCGTAGAACGAGAGGATGCCGCCGACCACCGCGTTGTTGAGGTCGCCGCCGGCATCGATCACCAGCACGTCGCCGGGCCGGCAGAATTCGAGCGCGCGAAGATACGTGAGGTTGTCGCCCCCGCGCGAGCGCGCCGTGACGGCGGTGCCCGCCATGGTTCGGGCAGCGGGGCGGTGGTAGGGATGCAGGCCGGTGCTGCCGATGTTGCGGTGCATGTTGTCGCTCAGGGCCGCGACCGGGATCTCGCGCAGTGCGGCGAGTATCTCGGGCGCCACCGATGCGGCCGACGGGTTCTTGCGGATGGCTTTGTAGGGCATGGGCGTTGTCCTCGGAAATTCAGTCAGGGGCGCATCAGCGCAGGGCGGCCACGGCCCGCGCGATGCGAACGCAGCCTTCTTCGAGCGTCTCGATCGACGTGGCAATGGAAAGGCGGAAGTAGGGCGACAGCCCGTAGGCGGTGCCCGCGACCACGGCCACGCCTTCGCTCTCGAGCAGGTACATCACCACGTCGCCGTCTTCGTCCAGCCGCTTGCCCTGCGGCGTGGTCTTGCCGATCAGGCCGCCGCAATGGATGTACAGGTAGAAGGCGCCGGGCGGCGGGGTGCAGTGCAGGCCCGGGATGGCGTTGACGAGCGCCAGGGTGCGGTCGCGGCGCTGCTTGTAGATCGCCACGCTCTCGGCCACGAAACCCTGGTCGCCATTCATGGCGGCCGCGGCGGCGGCCTGGCTCACCGAGCAGCAGTTGCCGGTGGACTGCGACAGCAGCGTGTCCATCGCCTTGACCAGGTCGGCCGGACCAACCGCGTAGCCGATGCGCCAGCCCGTCATTGCATAGGTCTTGGAGACGCCGTTGACCACCAGCGTGCGCTCGCGCAGCGCGGGTGCCACCGCGAGCAGGTGCGGCGTCGGCTGGCCGTCGAAGCGGATGTGCTCGTAGATGTCGTCGGTCATCACCATCACCTGCGGATGGCGCTGCAGCACCTCGGCCAGCGCGCGGTATTCGTCGGCGGTGTAGCTGGCGCCGGTCGGGTTGCTGGGCGAGTTGATCAGCAGCCAGCGCGTGCGCGGCGTGATCGCGGCTTCCAGCTGCGCAGGCGTCAGCTTGAAGCCGTCGCTCTCGGGGCAGGCCACGGTGACCGGCGTGCCTTCGCAGGCCAGCACCATGTCGGGGTACGACACCCAGTAGGGCGCGGGAATGATCACCTCGTCGCCCGGCTCCAGCGTGACGGCGAAGGCGTTGTAGATCGCGCTCTTGGCGCCGCTGGTGGCGATGATCTCGTTCATCGCGTAGCGCAGGCCGTTCTCGCGTTCGAGCTTGGCGGCGATGGCCTGGCGCAGTTCCACCGTGCCGGCCATCAGGGTGTAGCGCGTCGCGCCTTGCTCGATGGCGGCGGCGGCGGCCTGCCGGATGTGGGGCGGCGTGTCGAAGTCGGGCTCGCCCACCACGAGGTTCACGATCGACCTGCCCTGGCGGCGCAGCTCGTTGGCGCGGTCGGCGGCGGAGGTGCTGGGCGAGGGCTTGATGCGCCGCACGCGGGCGGCAATGCGGGAGGGCGTCACTTGTCTTCCTGGGTTGGGGATGGCATGGACCGAACGGTACGCACATCGATCCCGCGAGGCCAAGACGAGATTGCACTGGTTGTATAGGCGCAGCTTATGGTGGGTCCCGATGGCCGCTGCGCGGGGGCGGTGCTAGGCTCGGCTTTTGCTTGGGGACACGGCGTGAACCTGCGACGCCTCAAATATTTCGTGAAGATCGTGGACATCGGCAGCCTGACGCAGGCGGCCGAGGTTCTTTTCATCGCCCAGCCGGCGCTGAGCCAGCAACTGGCCACGCTGGAGGGCGAGGTGCGCCAGCAACTGCTCGTGCGCACCAAGCGCGGCGTCACGCCCACCGAGGCCGGCAAGGTGCTGTACCGGCATGCACAGATCATCCTGCGCCAGTGCGAGCAGGCCCGCGTGGACATGGAAGCGGCCGGCGAAGGACTGTCGGGCCAGGTGTCGGTGGGTCTTGCGCCCGGGACGGCGGCTTCTGCGCTGTCGCTGCCGCTGCTGCGCACCGTGCGTGCGCGCCACCCCGGCATCCTGCTCTACCTGAACGAGAACTACGGCACCACGCTGAGCGAGCTCATCATGAACGGCCGCATGGACCTGGCCGTGCTCTACGGCGACAAGGCGATCCACGGCCTGAGCTTCCTACCGCTGCTCAAGGAGCCGCTGTTCCTGGTCGGGCCGCGTGCCATGCCGGCGCCGGCGCAGCCGGTGAAGCTGGCCGACCTGCGCGACATCGAGCTCTTCCTGCCGCGCCCCTACAACGTGGTGCGCAAGCTGGTCGACGCGGCCTTCGTGCGCGCGGGCATGGTGCCGCGCGTGGTGGCCGAGATCGAATCGGCCTTCACGCTGACGGCGGCCATTGCCGACGGGCTGGGCGCCACCATCCTGCCGGCGTCGATGGCGCGCGAAGTGGTGGCGTCCTGCGGGGCCTGGCAGTTCCAGATCGTCGACCCGGTCATCGAGGCGCCGCTGGCGCTGTGCCAGTCGGACCACCTGCCGCTTTCGGAACCGGCACAGGCGGTGAAGAGCATCCTGCTCGAACTCGTGGTCGACCTCGCAGGCACCTTCGCGGCCACGCCCGAACCCGAGCTGGCCGCGCTGTCGTAACGTGCCGTCATAAGCCGGCCTTATCCCGGCACAGCCATTCCGTCTTGGGCTTTGTGCCCGCGGCCCGTTACCTTTCATGCCTGCCGTCACGCGTTCGCGGAATGCGTCGGCCACCAAGGATGTTCTGTCGCCACAGGCAGGCCCGGCATGAAGCAGGAACAGATCAAGACGCTCATCGACGCACTCGCGGCTTCGGACCTCGCGGAGCTGGAGTACAGCGAAGACGGCAGCACGCTGCGGCTGGTGAAGCAATCGGCATCGAAGGGTGTGCCCGCCGTGCGGCGCCCGGCTGCTGCGCGCAAGGCGCCCGCCGCGGTGTCCGCGGACCCGGCGCTGCCGGCGGCGGCGGCCGAATGCCTCGCACCGCTCTACGGCGTGGTGCACCTGCAGCCCGCGCCGGGCGAGCCGCCCTTCGTGCAGCCGGGGCAGACCGTCGAGGCCGGCCAGATGCTCTGCGTGATCGAGGCCATGAAGATGTTCAACGAAGTCCGCGCCGACGCTGCCGCCACCGTGCAGGCCGTGCTGGTGCGTTCGGGCCAGGAAGTGGACGCAGGCCAGCCCCTGTTCCGCTTCGGATGAGGAAAGTCGCGCCATGTTCGATACCGTCCTCATTGCCAACCGCGGCGAGATCGCCTTGCGCATCCTGCGCGCCTGCCGCGGCCTGGGCCTCCGGACCGTGGTCGCGCATTCCGAGGCGGACAGCGAAGCCAGCTATGTCGCGCAGGCCGACCAGGCGCTGTGCATCGGGCCGTCCGCACCGGGGCAGAGCTACCTGAACCCCTCCGCGATCCTGTTTGCCGCCGAAGTCAGCGGTGCGCAGGCCATTCACCCGGGCTACGGCTTCCTGTCGGAGAACGCGGGCTTTGCCGCGCGCGTGGAGCAGGCCGGCCTGGTCTTCATCGGTCCCAGCGCCGCCTGCATCCGCACCATGGGCGACAAGGTCTCGGCCAAGCGCGCGATGCGCAAGGCCGGCGTGCCCTGCGTGCCGGGGCCCGACGAAGGGCTGCCGGAAGACCCGGCCGCCGTGCAGGCCATCGCGCGCGAGATCGGCTACCCGGTGATCGTCAAGGCCGCGGGCGGCGGCGGCGGGCGCGGCATGCGCGTGGTGCACGACGAAGCAGCGCTGCTGGATGCGATGGCGCTGACGCGCGAGGAAGCGCGCCAGGCCTTCGGCAACCCCGAGGTCTACATCGAGAAGTTCCTGCTGCACCCGCGCCATGTCGAGATCCAGGTGCTGGCCGACAGCCACGGCAACGCCGTATGGCTGGGCAGCCGCGACTGCTCGCTGCAGCGCCGCCACCAGAAGGTGATCGAGGAGGCGCCCGCGCCCGGCATCGACGACGCGCTGATGGCCGAGGTGGGCGAGCGCTGCGCGGCCGCCTGCCGGCAGATCGGCTACTGCGGCGTGGGCACCTTCGAGTTCCTCTACGAGAAGGGGGCCTTCTATTTCATCGAGATGAACACCCGCCTGCAGGTCGAGCACCCGGTGACCGAGATGACCGCGGGCATCGACATCGTGCAGCAGCAGTTGCGCATGGCACGCGGCGAGCGCCTTTCGCTGGTGCAGCGCGAGGTGCGGTGCCAGGGCCACGCGATCGAGTGCCGCATCAACGCCGAGCACCCCGACACCTTCGCGCCGTCTCCGGGGCGCATCACCGGCTGGCAGGTGCCGGGCGGCTTCGGCGTGCGTGTCGATTCGCATGCCACCGCCGGCTACCGCGTGCCGCCTTACTACGACTCGATGATCGCCAAGCTGATCGTGCACGGCAGCACGCGCGACGATGCGCTCGACCGCATGCGCCTCGCGCTCGCCGAGATGCGCGTCGACGGCATCGCGACCAACGTGCCCCTGCACCGCGAGCTGCTGCGCGACGAAGGCTTTGCCGCCGGTGGCGTGGACATCCACCACCTCGAGCGCTGGCTCCAGCAAAGGAGCGCCGCGTGATCGCGCAACGGCCATCGATCAGCCTGCTGGGCACGACCGCGCTGATCTTCGAAGCGCCGGGCGAGATGAACCTGACCTCGCAGCAGCGCATCTGGGCGCTGGCGCACGAGACCCAGGCCTGGCCGGAGATTCGCGAAGCCGTGCCGGGCATGAACAACCTGATGCTGACCTTCCTGCGCCCGCCGCGCGGCCTCGGTGCGCTCGCAGCCCTGGAGGCGCGCCTGCGCGATGCGTGGGAGGCGGCTGTCGCGCTGCCGCGGGAAGGCCGGGTGGTCGAGCTGCCCGTGGTCTATGGCGGCGCGGGCGGCCCGCACATAGCCGACGTGGTGGCGCACACCGGCCTGAGCGTCGAGCAGATCGTCGAGCTGCACAGCGCGCCGCTCTATCCGGTGTACGCGCTCGGCAGCCATCCGGGCTACTGCTACCTGGGCGGCATGGACGCGCGCATCGCCACGCCGCGCCGCAAGGTGCCGGTGCTGAGCATTCCGGGCGGCGCGGTGTCGATCGGCGGTGCGCAGACCGGCGTGTCGGCCTCGGCCGGGCCCAGCGGCTGGAACACCATCGGCAGCACCTCGATGTGCTTCTTCGATCCCGCGCAGGACCCGCCCGCGGCGCTGCAGCCGGGCGACATGATCCGTTTTCGCGTGGAGGGCATCGTCCGATGATCGAAGTACTTTCCTCGGCCGCGCTCGCCACCGTGCAGGACCTGGGGCGCACCGGCAGCCTGCGCTGGGGCGTCGGCACCTCGGGCGCCATGGACAACCTGGCGCTCGCGGCCGGCAACCTGCTGCTGGGCAATGCGCTCGATGCGGCCGGTATCGAAGTCCCGGTGTTTCCCTTCAAGGTGCGTTTCGGCGAGGACTGCGCCTTCGCGCTGACCGGCGCCGATTGCGCGGCGCGGCTGGACGACCAGCCGCTGCTGCCGTGGTGGGTGCACCAGGCGCGGGCCGGGCAGGTGCTGACGCTGGGCCTGCCGCAAGGCGGCGCGCAGCGCGGCAGCCGCGCCATGCTGTGCCTGGCCGGCGGGGTCGACGTGCCCGAGGTGCTGGGCTCGCGCAGCACGCAGCTGCGCGGCGCCTTCGGTGGCCACGAAGGGCGTGCGCTGCGCCGGGGCGACGTGCTGCGCGCCGCCGGTGCGGGTTCTGCGTGCAAGACCGGCTTCGGCCTCGTGCCGCCCGCGCTCATGCTGCCGCTGCAGCAGGGCGGCGTCGCGGCGGTGCGCGTGCTGCCGGCGGCGGAGTACTTGGGGTTCGAACCGGCATCGCGCGCCGCCTTCTGGGCCGGCGAATGGAAGATCACCTCCCAGAGCGACCGCTACGGCTACCGCCTCGAAGGCGAGGCGCTGCGCCCCATCGCGCCGATGGAGCTGCGCTCGCACGGCATCGTGCCCGGCGTGATCCAGGTGCCGCACAGCGGGCAGCCGATCATCCAGATGCGCGATGCCCAGCCCTCGGGCGGCTACCCCAAGTTCGGCACGGTGATCGAGGCCGACATGTGGCGCCTCGGCCAGGCGCCGATCGGCAGCCGCGTGCGTTTCATCGAAGCCAGCTGGGACGAGGCCGTGGCCGCCCTCGACGAAGTCCGCGCGTGGCTCGACAAGGTGGCGCGCATGGTGGAACTGCACCGCGGCGCGCCTGTGTCCGCGGGAAGGCACTGAGATGAAACCTCTCCTTCCGCTTCTTCTTTTTGTCTGTGAAGTGCGCGGTTCAGGGCGCGATCCCGCCGACGGGGTACCTTGCTCCGCGAATGTCCCCCGGCCTGCGGCCTCCTCCTTTATTTCGCTGCGCAAGGCACCCCATCGACGCGATCGTTATGCGCGGCAGTCGTTGATCGGCCAGCACAGCGACCGCGTCCATCGTGCACAGGGCATCGGGTGCTCCCCGCAGCGAAATAAAGGAGGAGGGGGCGCAGCCCCCGGGGGACATTCGCGGAGGGGAGTACCCGGTGTCCTGTGCACGCACCCCGGAAGAAACTGACATGCAGGACACCGCACTGCGTACCTCACAGCTGGCCGCCTGGCTGGCCGGCACCGGCATCGGCTTGCTCGAGCTGCGCACGCCGCAGGGCACGCTGCGCCTTGGCCGGCAGGGCAACGACATTGTGGAACTTCCCGCCGAGGTGACCGAGGCCGAGACCGAGCTCGTGTCCGTCCACGCCCCCTCGGTCGGCGTGTTCCTGCACAGCCATCCGCTGGCCGCCGCGCCGCTGGTGCGCATCGGCCAGCGCGTGGACGCCGGCCAGGCCGTCGGCCTGCTGAAGATCGGCCCGCTGCTGCTGCCCGTGACCGCGCCGCAGGCCGGCATCGTCGGCGGTATCCACGTGGCCGACGGCCTCGCGGTCGGCTACGGCGCGCCGCTGGTCGACCTGCACCCCCTCTGACGAACGAGAGAAGGACCCCCCATGGACATCGACCTGAACGCAGACCTCGGCGAAGGCTTCGGCCCCTGGCGCATGGGCGAGGACGAGGCGCTGCTGGACATCGTCTCTTCCGCCAACCTGGCCTGCGGCTTCCATGCGGGCGATCCGGTCATCATGGACCGCACCGTGCGCATGGCGCGTGCGCTGGGCGTCGATGTGGGGGCGCACGTGGGCTTTCCCGACCTGCTCGGGTTCGGCCGCCGGCCGATGCAGATCGAGCCGAAGGAACTCGTCGCCTACGTCCTCTACCAGCTGAGCGCGCTGGACGGCATGGCGCGCACCGCCGGCCACCGCATGACGCACATGAGCTTTCACGGCGCGCTCGGCAACATGGCCGCCGCCGACGCCGCGCTCGCCGAGCCGCTGGTGCGCGCGGTGGCGGATTTCGATCCGAGGCTCATCGTCAGCACTTCCGCGAGCCGCGCCATCGAGGACGCTGCCGCGCGCTGCGGCCTGCGCGTGCGCACCACCTTCCTGGCCGACCGCGCCTGCGGCGACGATGGCCTGCTGGTGCCGCGCAAGCTGCCTGGTTCTGTGATCCACGACCAGGGCGCGGTGCTGGCGCGGGTGCGCCAGCTGCTGGAGGAGGGCACGGTCACCAGCTACAGCGGCAGGAAGATCCCGATGCGCGCACATTCGATCCTGCTGCACGGCGACACGCCCGGCGCGGTGGAACTGGCCCGTGCGGTGCGCGGCGTGGTCGAGCGGGCCGGACGCGTGGTGCCCATCTCGAAGCAGCCGGACTAGCCCGGACATGGTGCTTACCCTAGGCCGCGCGCACGAACACGGGGCAACATAAGGGCGGCTTATTGCTCCACAGCCATTCCGTCTTGGCGCCGCGAGGAAGCGCTCGATACAGTGAATTCAACGCAAAGCAAGCAAGACAGCGATCTCCAGTTCCAACGAAAGAAGCAAAGATGCCGTTCTCTGACTACAAGACCGCGCTGGTGACGGGGGCCTCCTCGGGCATCGGCGCCGCCGTCGTCGAGCGCCTCTGCAAGGAAGGCCTCGAGGTCCACGCGCTGGCGCGCAGCACCGACAAGCTGGCCGAGCTGGCAGCGCGCACCGGCTGCATCCCGCACGCCATCGACGTGAGCGACCTTGCCGGCATCACCCGCCTCACGCAGGAGGCCGAGTTCGACGTGCTGGTCAACAACGCCGGCGTGGACCGCCCCGGCTCCATCCTCAAGGCCGACGCCGAGGGCATCGACCTGCTGGTCGACGTGAACCTGCGCGCCGTGCTGCACCTGTGCCGCCTCGTGGTGCCCGGCATGGCCGCGCGCGACCGGGGCCACGTGGTCAACATCAGCTCCATTGCCGCGGCCTACAACTTCGGCGGCAACAGCACCTACCACGCGACCAAGGCGGCCGTGAGCATGCTGTCGCGCCAGCTGCGCATCGACGTCTTCGGCAAGCGCGTGCGGGTGACCGAGATCTGCCCGGGCCGCGTGGCCACCGACATCTTCGCGCACGTGCACGGCGACTCCGAAGAGACCTACAAGCGCTTCGTCGAAGGCTACGAGCTGCCGCAGGCCGAGGACATCGCGAACGCCATCGCCTTCGCGATTGCGGCGCCCATCGCGGTCAACGTGGGCCACATGGAAATCACGCCCACGCTGCAGGTGCCCGGCGGGCTGTCGACCGCGCGGCCGGACGCGCCGCAGGCCTGAGCGCCCCGCACGCCACGTCAAGGAACAGCGCATGAAGGACTTCGACCTGCTCGCGATCCTGCTGAAGCCGGAGTTCGGTGCGATGCTCTGGCACGGCCTGCAGGAGACGCTGAAGATCGCGGCCGGTTCCTGGCTGCTGGCCATGGCCATGGCGGTCGTGCTGCTGGTCGTGCGCCTCACGCCGAGCCGGCTGGCCGAACGCGTGGTGGCCGGCTATGTCTCCTATCACCGCAACGTGCCGACACTGGTGCAGCTCATGCTCTGGTACTTCGGCATCTTCAGCCTGCTGCCCGATGCGCTGCAGGGCTGGCTGTCGGCGCACAACGCGGAAGCGATTCTCTCGATCATCGCGCTCGGGCTCTGCCAGGCGGCCTATTTCAGCGAGGACATGCGCTCGGGCCTGCGCTCGATCCCGGCCGGGCAGGCCGAGGCCGCACGCGCGCTCGGCCATGGCTACATCGGTTCGATGCGCCACGTGATGCTGCCGCAGGCCATCCGCAACGCGGTGCCGGCACTGGTGAACCACAGCGTGTCGCTGTTCAAGAACAGCAGCCTGGCCATGGCCATCGGCGTGGCCGAGCTGACCCATGCGGTGAAGGAAATCGAGAGCCAGAGCTTTCGCACCTTCGAGGCCTACAGCATGGCGACGGTGCTGTACCTGGTGTGCTCGCTGCTCATCATGGCCGTGGGCGGCTGGCTGTCGCGGCGCTACCGCATCGTCGGAGCGAGGTAAGAAGCCATGTTCAGCGTCTATGAAATCCTTCGCGACAACTGGCTGCTGCTGCTCGTCGGCCAGTACCCCAGCGGGCCGCTCGGCGGCATCGTCGCCACGCTGATCCTGTCGGTGCTGGGCATCGTGCTGGCGTTTCCGCTGTCGGTGCTGCTGGCGCTGGCGCGGCTGTCGCCCTGGCGCCTGCTGCGCTGGCCGGCCACGGTGCTGGTCTACGTGGTGCGCGGCGTGCCGCTCTTGATGGTGATCCTGTGGGTCTATTTCCTGGTACCGATCCTGATCGGGCGGGACGTGTCGGGCTTCACCACCATGCTGTGCACGCTGGTGATCTACGAGGGCGCCTACCTGTCGGAGGTGGTGCGCGCCGGCATCCAGGCCCTGCCCAAGGGCCAGACCGAGGCGGCGCGCGCGCTCGGCCACAGCCACCTCGGCACGATGTGGTTCGTGATCCTGCCGCAGGCGCTCTACAACATGCTGCCGAGCATGCTGAGCCAGTTCATCTCCACCATCAAGGAGACCACGCTGGGCTACGTCATCAACGTGCAGGAGCTGACCTTCGCGGCCAACCAGATCAACAACCAGCTGCTGACCAAGCCGTTCCAGGTGTTCTTCATCCTGGCGATGACCTACTACGCCGTCTGCTTCAGCCTGACGCAGCTCGCGCAATGGCTGGAGCGGCGCATCGCCCACAAGCGGCTCGGCGCCGTCTTGGTGAAGACGTCCGAAGACGGTGTCTCGCTGCCGCCGCCCGCGGTGGTGAATCCATGAGCCCGCGCCCAGCGGCCATCGCCCCCAAGACCAGGAGACAGCGCCATGAACCCCGTTCCACGCCCCCCAGGGGATGACACCATGATCCTGTTCTCCAACATCAACAAATGGTATGGCGACTACCAGGCGCTCGCCGACGTCAACGCCGAGGTGAAGAAGGGCGAGGTGGTGGTGGTCTGCGGGCCTTCGGGCTCGGGCAAGTCCACGCTGATCCGCACCGTCAACCGGCTGGAGGAAGTGAAGTCGGGGCAGCTGCTGTTCGACGGCCACGACATCCACGCGCCCATGAGCAGCGCGGCGCTCAACAAGCTGCGCAGCCGCATCGGCTTCGTGTTCCAGAGCTTCAACCTGTTTCCGCATCTCTCGGTGCTGGAGAACATCATGCTGTCGCCGATGCGGGTGCTGGGCGTGAAGCGGTCCGACGCGAAGGCGAGGGCGGCGCAGCTGCTCGATCGCGTAGGCCTGTCGAGCAAGGCAGGCGCCTACCCGGCCCAGCTGTCGGGCGGGCAGCAGCAGCGCGTGGCCATTGCCCGCGCGCTCGCCATGGAGCCGCCCGCGATGCTGTTCGATGAGCCGACCAGCGCGCTCGACCCCGAGATGGTGGGCGAGGTGCTGTCGGTGATGCGTGGCCTGGCCCACGACGGCATGACCATGATGTGCGTCACGCACGAGATGAACTTCGCCCGCGAGGTGGCCGACCGCGTCTGGTTCATGGACGCCGGCCGGATCCTCGAGAAGGCCGACCCCGAAACCTTCTTCAAGAGTCCGCAGCATCCGCGCGCGCAGCGCTTCCTGTCGGACCTGCGCGCGCACTGATGCTTGTTTTTTTCCCCTCCCCCGCATCTCCTCAGGAGCTCAACATGTCGAACAGAAACGTCTTCCGCCTCACCACGATCGGGACCTGTCTTTGCGCCGCCTCTCTCCTGGCGCATGCCGACCAGTGGAGCGACATCAGCGCGCGCAAGGAGCTGCGCTGCGGCACCTTCGCCGATGTGCCGCCGTTCGCCGCACCCGATCCGAAGACACGCGAGATGGTGGGCCACGACGTGGACCTGTGCCACGCGCTGGCCAAGGAACTCGGCTTGACGGCCAAGGTCACGCCGCTGTCGGTCGAGGCACGCGTGCCCGAGGTCAAGCTCGGGCGCGTCGACGTGACCATTGCCAATCTGGCCTACACCAAGAGCCGCGGCGAACAGATCCAGTTCAGCGACCCGTACTACGTGGCCAAGGAAATGCTGGCGGTGAAGGCTTCCGACCCCGGAACGGCAAAGGCCGACTTCAAGGGCAAGCGCCTGAGCTCGACCAAGGGCTCGACTTCCGAGCTGTCGATCAAGATGAACGGCTCGGAACCGGTGACCTTCCAGGACACGGGGTCGGCCTTCATGGCAGTACAGCAGAACAAGTCGGTCGGCATGGTCGCGAACACCATGACCATCACCAAGCTGGTCAACCAGTCGAAGACCGAGGGCGTCGCGCTGAAGATGATCAAGGAGCCGATGGTGCTGCAGCCCATCGGAATCGGCATGAAGAAGGACGAGCCGGTGCTGCTGGCCAAGGTGAACGCCGCGCTCTACGCGCTGGAGAAGTCGGGTGAGCTCGACAAGCTCTGGGCGAAGTGGCTCGGGCCGAACACCGAATACAAGATGGTGCGTGAGGAAAAGGTCACGCCGCTGGCCGACCTCAAGTTCGAACTCCTGCCCTGAACGTTCGCGGTCCTTGCCTCGTGACGCCACGGTGAGCTTCGCTCCATCCCGCTTTCGGGCGCTCACGGGCTATGCCGTGTGGCCAGATGCGGCAGCTGGTGCTTGAGGCTACATTTTTCAGACCAAGAAAAGCCGGCATTCCCTGGGTTGAACAAGCGCCGGCAATCGGAGGACTGAATGCCGCTCTTGTTCCTGCTGAGGCTGCAGCACACGCTGCTGCCCGTCCGAGTCGCCCTTCCGGAGGAAGTGCGGATCGTCTCGGTGCTTGTGGCCACCGGACTGATCGAGGCCGAGTTCGCACCCGTGAAGCCCACCGGCCGGGATGCCGCATCGCGCATCGCGACGGTGAGGCGCATCACCGAGGAAGGCCTTGCCGAGCTCGCCAAGATGAACGACGCGCCCAAGTTCGTGAAGACCTCGATGCAGTTCGCGCGCGGATTGCGCTTGATGTAGGGACTGCCTGCGGCTCAGGCCTGCCACGGCAGCCCGCGCATCCGCTCGCGCTTCTCTTCCTCGTCGAAGTGCGCGAGCGAGGGCTTGATCAGGTCGCTGCGCGCCACGATGCCCACCAGCTCGAGCGACTGCGCGTCCTTCACGACCGGCAGCCGCTCGAGCCGATGGCGTGCGAGCCGCGTGGCCACCGCGCGGCAGTTCTCGCCCGGCATCGCAAAGAACAGCGGCACGTCGGCGCATGCGTCGCCCACGGTGGCAATGGGATCGCGCGTGCCGCACGCAGCCAGCATCCCGCGGTCCGCCACGCCGATCACCGCGCCGTTGCGCACCACGGGAAATGCACGGTGGGCCTGGCCGTCGCCGAAATGCTCGAACAGCGCCCGCGCCACCGGCAGGGCCGCGTCGATGCTGTGCACCTCGCGCGTCATGACCTCTTCCACGGCGTGCCGCTCGAGCGGATCGACGCCGTATTCGCGGTAGATGTGATAGCCGCGGCGCGCGATCTTCTCGGTGAGGATCGAACGGCGCATGGTCAGCACCGTGAAGCCGTAGGCCACGGCCGACGTGGTCAGCAGCGGCAGCAGCGCATTGCTGTCGTGCGTGAGCCCGAAGGCGAAGATGGTGGCGGTGAGCGGCGCGCGCATCACGCCGCCCAGCGTGGCTGCCATGCAGACCAGCGGCCACAGCATCGGATCGTTGCCGGGCAGCACGTGCGAGAGCACCACGCCCAAGCCCGCGCCCATCATCAGGAGCGGCGCGAGCACGCCGCCCGAAGTGCCCGACCCCAGCGAGATGACCCAGATCAACGCCTTCACCGCCAGCAGCGCGGCCACCACGCCGAGTGCGAGATGGTTGTGCAGCAGGTCGCCGATCACGTCGTAGCCCACGCCCAGCGCACGCGGCTCGAAGTAACCGCCGATGCCCACCGCCAGGCCGCCGATCGCCGGCCACCACATCCAGTGGATCGGCAGCTTGCCGAACAGGTCCTCGACCTTGTAGAGCGAGATCGAGAGCGAGGCCGAGAGCGCGCCGCACAGAAGCCCCGCGGCCACGCACGAGAGCATCGCGAGCGGGCCGGGCACCGCCGTCTGCAGCGGGAACAGCGGGCCGGCATCCATCAGCAGCGGGCGCGTGAAACCCGCCACCGCGCAGGCCACGGCCACCGGCAGCAGGCTGCGCGGCCGGAGTTCGAACAGCAGCAGTTCGACGGCCAGCAGCACGGCCGCCACAGGGGTGCCGAACACGGCCGTCATGCCCGCGGTGGCGCCCGCCACCAGCAGCGCCTTGCGCTCCGCGGCCGTGAGGTGGAAATGCTGCGCGATCAGCGAACCGATGGCGCCCCCGGTCATGATGATCGGCCCTTCGGCGCCGAACGGGCCGCCGCTGCCGATCACGATGCCCGAGGACAGCGGCTTGAGCAGCGCGACGTTCGGCGACATCTTGCTCTTGCCGAACAGGATCGCCTCGATCGCCTCGGGAATGCCATGGCCGCGGATCTTGTCGGAGCCGTAGCGCGCGACCAGGCCGACGATCAGCCCGCCGATCACCGGCACCACGATGACCCAGGCACCCAGCGTGTGCCCGGCCGGCGAGCGGTCCACCAGGGAAAAGGTCTGGAAGAAGAACAGGTTGGTGAAGAAGCGGATCAGGTCGAGCAGCACGCGCGCGGCCACGGTGCTGACCGCCCCGATGACGACGGCCATGACAGTGATGCGCAGCAGGCGCGCATTGAGGGCGAAGTCGCCGCGGGGCAGGTGGGAGGCTGGGGTCATGGCTGTTCGGGAAGGTCGATCTGCCTCATCCGAGGCCAGCCTTCAAATATATCATTTCATGACATATCAGCCTCACCCCCTCCCATTGCGAACCCCGCAGCGGCCTGCTAGGCGCCGCCCCTGCTGACGAGCGCCACCACCTTGGCCAGTTCGGCCACCTGGTCCGCGTGCAGCGCGGCAAGGCGCTCGAGCTTCCTGCGCCCCGCGGCCAGCAGGTGGACTTCGACCTGGCGCCGGTCCGTGTGGCTGGGCTTGCGCTTGACGAGGCCGGCCTCCTCGCAGCGCGAGACGAGGGCCACCACGCCGTGGTGCTGGGCCTGCAGGCGATCGGCGATCTCGCTGATCGTGGCCCATTCGCGGCCGGGAAAGCCCTGGGTGTGGAGCATCAGCTGGTATTGAAGGACGGTGATGCCTTCCTCCCGCGCGGCGTCCTCGCTGAAGCGAAGGAAGCTGCGCAGCCTGAATCTGAAATCTGACAGTGCCTCGAAATGCTGCTTTTCGATGGATCCCCGTTGGCTGGCCATGAACGTTCCAAGAATGAGTGTGCGAACGGAAGGCAATGTAGCAGCCGGCCCGATCCGATGCAGGGTAATTACTCACAGTGTGATGCAATAAACCTCATAACATGATGCATCTGACTTGAACCTGACCTGTGCGATGCCGTCTGCCTGCTCGGCATGCCACGCGCACTTCCCCGTTGTCGCTGCCGTTGCCCGTGCACCTGTGCGGGCTTCCATATCCATTCCATTCGAGAAAGAGAAAGATTGCGTATGCAGATCAAGAGCCAGAAGACCTTCTTCTCGGGCATCATGTTCACCTGCGTGGGGGCGGCGTTCGCGCTGGGCGCCGCCAACTACAACGTCGGGAGTGCGGCCCGCATGGGGCCGGGCTACTTCCCGCTGATCGTCGGCGCGCTGCTGACGCTGCTGGGCCTGGTGGTGATCGCCACCGCCTTCGCGGGCCCCACGTCCGACGGCGAGCCGGTCGGAAAGATCGCATGGAAGCCGCTCGGCTTCATCATCGGCGCCAACCTGCTGTTCGGCATCCTGCTGGCGGGCCTGCGCAGCATCGGCCTGCCCGCCATGGGCCTGATCCTCGCCATCTATGCACTCGTGATCGTGGCCTGCATGGCCGGTGCCAACTTCTCGATGAAGCTGTCGCTGGTGCTTGCGACCGTGCTGGCCATCGGCAGCTACCTGACCTTCATCGTGGGGCTCAAGCTGCAGTTCCAGGTGTGGCCCACCTTCATCACCGGCTGAACGCGAGGCACCACCCATGATGGATCTGATCAACCACCTGTCGCTCGGCTTCTCCACCGCGGTGACGCTGCAGAACCTGGTCTATGCGTTCATCGGCTGCCTGCTGGGCACGCTGATCGGCGTGCTGCCGGGCATCGGCCCGACGGCCACCATCGCGATGCTGCTGCCGGCCACCTATGCGCTGCCGCCCGTGGCCGCACTCATCATGCTCGCGGGCATCTACTACGGCTCGCAATATGGCGGCTCCACCACCGCCATCCTGGTCAACCTGCCGGGCGAATCCTCGTCCGTGGTCACGGTGATCGACGGCCACCAGATGGCCAAGCGGGGGCGCGGCGGACCGGCGCTCGCGGCCGCCGGCCTGGGCTCGTTCTTCGCGGGCTGCGTGGGCACGCTGATCCTTGCCGCGTTCGCGCCGCCGTTGACCGAGATCGCCTTCAAGTTCGGCCCGGCCGAGTATTTCTCGCTGATGGTGCTGGGCCTGATCGGCGCAGTGGTGATGGCCTCGGGCTCCTTGCTCAAGGCCATCTGCATGATCATGGTAGGCCTGCTGCTGGGCCTGGTCGGCACCGACGTGAACTCCGGCGTGGCGCGCTACAGCTTCGACATTCCGGAACTGACCGACGGCCTGGGCTTCATCGCGATCGCGATGGGCGTCTTCGGCTACGGCGAGATCATTGCCAACCTGGCCCGGCCCGAGGACGAGCGCGAGGTGTTCACGGCCAGCGTCACGGGCCTGATGCCCACCAAGGAGGACTTCAAGCGCATGTTCCCGGCCGTGCTGCGCGGCACGGCGCTGGGCTCGTCGCTGGGCATCCTGCCGGGCGGTGGTGCCACGCTGTCGGCCTTTGCGGCCTACACGCTCGAAAAGAAAATCAAGCTCAAGGCGGGCGAGGTGCCCTTCGGCAAGGGCAACATCCGCGGCGTGGCCGGCCCGGAAGCCGCGAACAACGCGGGCGCGCAGACCTCCTTCATCCCGATGCTGACGCTGGGCATTCCGCCCAACCCGGTGATGGCCCTCATGGTGGGCGCCATGACGATCCACAACATCCAGCCGGGCCCGCAGGTGATGACCAGCAACCCGGAACTGTTCTGGGGGCTGATCGCCTCGATGTGGATCGGCAACCTGATGCTGGTGATCCTGAACCTGCCGCTCATCGGCCTGTGGATCAAGCTGCTGACCATTCCCTACCGGTGGCTGTTCCCCGCGATCGTGCTGTTCTGCGCGATCGGCGTGTACTCGACCAACAACAACGTGTTCGACATCTGGCTGGTGGCGATCTTCGGTGTCGTGGGCTACACCTTCATCAAGCTCGGATGCGAGCCGGCGCCGCTGCTGCTCGGCCTCATCCTGGGGCCGATGATGGAAGAGAACCTGCGGCGCGCGCTGCTGCTCTCGCGCGGCGACTGGAGCGTGTTCGTCTCGCGGCCGATTTCCGCGGGGCTGCTGGCAGGGGCGGTGGCGCTGCTGCTGATCGTGCTCCTGCCCTCGATCAGATCGAAGCGCGAAGAGGCGTTTGTCGAGGAAGCGGGTTAGCCCGCAGCGATCCAACGGAAAGCCAGGAGCCGCCCATGTCCAGTTCCCGCCAGGCTTCGGCACCCGAATCCGCGGCGGTGCTGCACCGGCCGGTGTGCGAGCTGCTCAAGTGCAGCCTCCCCCTGGTGCTGGCCGGCACAGGCGGCGCGGCCGGGCCGGAACTGGTCGCGGCCGTGACGCAGGCCGGCGGCTTCGGCTTCCTCGACATGTCGGAAGCGCCGCCTGCGCGTATCCGCGAGGAGGTGCTGGCGGTGCGGGCGCACACAGACCGGCACTTCGGCGTCGAAATGAATCCGGCGGGCACGGAGCCGGCGCTGCTCGGCGCACAGATTGCTGCCTGCATCGAACTGCGCGTACCGATGGCCGGGCTGCTCGGCGCACCGTCCAGGACCGCCGTGCGGCAGCTTCGCGAAGCCGGGGTGGTGGTGGCCTGCCACGTCTCATCGGTGAGCGCCACGTGCGAAGCAGAAGGTGCCGGGGCACAGATCCTGATCGTGCAGGGCCGGGAGGCCGGTGACCCTGCGCGCGGCGCGCAACCCCTTGCAGCCATCCTCGCGGATGTGCTGGCGCTCGCATCGGTTCCGGTGCTCGCGGCGGGCGGCATCGCCGATGGAACGGACATCGCCGCCGCGCTGGCCGCGGGCGCGCAGGGCGCCGTTCTGGGTGCCGCGGCGCTGCAGGCGGGCGCGGGCGAAGGCCAGGCCGAAGGCGCGGCGCCGCTGGAGACGATCGCCAGCGCCAGGAGCCGCCTGCAACAGCTCGCATCGGATGCCGCGGCCTCGCTGCGGGGCCGGGCACTGCGCTTTCCTGAACGCGTGATGCTGTCGTCGCCGGTCTGCTATGCCGACGAACTCGATGCGGCCTACAGGTCCGTGCGCGATCGATGACCCGGGAACGCGCCGGCCGGGCGAGAAAAGGCAGGTGGCGGTCCAGCCGCGCCATCGGGAAAAAATAACTGAAACGCGGCGCAGGGCTGCTTCATCCAATGGGAAAGAGAAGCACACATGTCCCACGCCGCCCCCTCTCCACTGGCCGCACTGGCGAGCCCCGCACAGGGCTCCGACCGCGAGCTTGCGGCGCGCGCCGCGCAAGGCGATGCGCCGGCCTTCGAGTGCATCATGCGGCGCCACAACCAGCTGCTGTTCCGCACGGCGCGCAGCATCCTGAAGAGCGACGAGGAAACCGAAGACGCGCTGCAGGACAGCTACCTGCGTGCCTGGCGCGCCATCGGCAGTTTCCGCGACGATGCGCAGCTCTCGACCTGGCTGGTGCGCATCGTGATCAATGAGGCCCTCGGGCGCCTGCGGCGCCGCGGTGCACAGGTGATTCCGCTCGACGGTACCGCCGCGCCCGGCCTCGATGAAAACGAGCCCGAATCGGCGGCCGCCGACGATCCCGACAAACAACCGGAACGCCACGCCATGCGGGAAGAACTTCGGCGGCTGATGGAGCGCCGCATCGATCGCCTGCCCGATGCCTACCGCACCGTCTTCATGCTGCGGGCGGTCGAGGAGATGAGCGTCGAGGAAACGGCGGCGGCCCTCGCGCTGCCCGAAGCCACCGTGCGCACCCGCTTCTTCCGCGCGCGCAGCCTCTTGCGCGAAGGCCTGTCCCGCGACATCGACGTGGCCGTGGGCGACGCATTCTCATTCGACGGCGCACGCTGCAATCGCATCGTGGCGCGTGTGCTGGCGAGCCTGGCCGACGAGCGGGAATCACCCCGCCCCTGAGGCTTCCACCCACGAGGAAAACCACCATGTCCTTCTTTCAAATGACTTCTCCCGTCGCTGCGCGGCGCATGTTCCTCGGCCAGTCGGGGCTCGTGCTGTCCGGTGCCGCGGTCGCGCTGCTGGCCGGCCGCGATGCCCTGGCTGCCAAGGCCGGCGGCGCTACCGGCAACGACGTGCAGATCCTCAACACCGCACTCGCCGCCGAACTCGAGGCCATCGCGGCCTACCAGGCCGGCGCCGAAAGCAAGCTGCTCGAGAAGCCCGTGCTCGACCTGGCCCTGAGCTTCCAGGGCCACCACAAGGAGCATGCGGACCTGCTCTCCAAGACGGTGGCCAAGCTCGGCGGCCATGCCATGGCCCCCAAGGCCAGCTACGGCTTTCCGCTGGAGCAGCTGAAATCGCAGGCCGACGTGCTGCGCTTCGCAGCCAGGCTCGAGCAGGGCGCCGTGAGCGCCTACCTGGGCGCCGTTCCCCTGTTCGGCAATCGCGATCTTTCGAAGGCCGCCGCGAGCATCCTGGGCGACGAGGCCATGCACTGGGCCGTGCTGCGGCAGGCGCTCGGCGAAACACCCGTGCCTTCGGCCTTCATGTCATGAGCTCAGGCCGGTGGCTCCTTGCGGCGGCCGCCGCGCTGGCCGCGGCCGCGCACGCGTGGGCCTCGCCTGACGCCGTGCGCGGCGAGCAGGTCTACGCGCGCTGCCTGGCCTGCCATGCGCTCGCGGTCGACCGCGTCGGGCCCAGGCACTGCGGCCTGTTCGGCCGGCTGGCCGGCAGCGTGCCCGGTTTCGCCTATTCGGAGGCCCTGAAGAAATCGAAGATCGTCTGGAACGACAAGACGCTCGACCGCTTCCTGGCCAAGCCATTGGCCATGGTGCCCGGCACCGCCATGACCTACGACGGCGTGCCCGACCCCGCGGAGCGCGCGGACCTGATCGCCTACCTCCGGCGTGCCAATGAAGCGCCGCCATGCAGCGGGCGCGCACGCGAATGAACGCCAGGGCCCATCAGCCAGCGCCCGCCGCCTCCCGCTTCGGCTGCTTGATCGTCCACAGCGCTGCGGCCATCAGGGCGACGCCCGCAAGCTGGACGGCATCCAAGCTGCGCCCGTACACACCCCAGTCCACCAGCACCGCGGTGAGCGGGTACACGAACTGCAGCACCGCGATCCTGCCGAGTGGAAGCCGGACCATGCCCGCGAAGAGAAGGGCATAGGCCAGACCGGTGTGCAGCACGCCCAGCCCCGCGAGCCACGCCCAGGCCGGCGCCGAATCCGGCCAGCCGAATACAAAAGGCACCCACGCCAGAACGACGAGCCCGGTCACGCACTGCCACCAGGCCAGGGCATAGGACGTGATGGTTTTTTCCGTATTGGCGAGGACGGTCACCGCGGCATAGCACAGCGAACCGCCCAGGCACATGAGCAGACCCAGCGCATAGCCGCTGCTCCATGAGGCCATCGATGCCATGTCCCCGAAAAGCCCTGTCGTCAACGCCAGCCCGCACAGCGCGGCCAGGGTGGCAGCCCACTGGCGCGGCGACACGGCTTCACGCAGGACCAGTGCGCCGAAGAGAATGATCCACACCGGCTGGATGTGAAAAACAATGGTGGCCACCGCAATCGAGATGCGCGGGATGGCCGCGAAGAACAGCGCCCAGTTCAGGACCATCAGGCAGCCCGTCGCGCAGGCGATCCACCCGTTCTTGCCGCGCAGCCGCAGTTCGCTCGTTCGGCCGGTGGCCAAGCCCCATGCGAGCAGTGCCAATGCACCGAAGGCGCAGCGAAACAGGACCGTGACCAGCGGATGCTGGTTCGCCTCTTCCACGAAGACGCCGATCGTGCCGAGCAGCATGCCGCCGGCAATCAGCAGCCATTGCCCCGTGCTCTCCCGGTCGGATGGCTGCGCCGCCGCAACCACGGGGTGCACCTGAACTGCCTTCTTTTGCATGAGGGCGATCGTCTGCCCATGCGGCAACGGCGTAAAGCGCATAGTTCGAACGCCTATCATTCGAACATCGAATGAGAGAGCGACGATGAAATATCCCGATTTCCAGATCGACTGGCTGCGCGCCTTGGTGGCGGTGGTGGACGCCGGCTCGCTGTCTGCCGCGGCGCCCCTGCTCCACCGCTCCCAGTCCGCGGTGAGCATGCAGATCAAGAAGCTGGAAAACGCGCTCGGCCAGGCCGTGCTGCTGCGCGGCCCGCGGCACCTGGAAGTGACGCCGGCGGGCGCGCAGCTGCTGGTCTATGCGCGCCGCATGCTCGAACTGCAGTCGGAAACGCAGAACGCCATGTTCGGACCGGAGCTCGCCGGCCGCGTGCGGCTCGGCGTGCCGGACGACTATGCCTCCACCTACCTGACGCCGGTGCTGCGCAGCTTTGCCGGCCGCTACAAGGGCGTGGAGATCGAGCTGACCTGCGAGCAGTCGACCTCCCTCATCCCCAAGATCGCGCGGGGCGAGCTGGACCTGGCGCTGGTTTCCCGGGACAAGCCGCAACGCGGACAGCTCCTGTTCCAGGAACCCCTGGTGTGGGTGGGCACGGCGCAGCATGAAGCCTGGCGCCGCAATCCGCTGCCGATTGCGGTCTACGAAGCGGGCAGCATGGCCCGAATCGCGGCGCTCTCGAGCCTGGTGGCCAGGCGGCGCGCCTACCGCATCGTCTATCACAGCTCCAGCCTCGCCGGGCAGCTCGCGGCCGTGGAGAGCGGCCTGGCCGTGGCCGTGTTCACGCGCTGCAGCGTTCCAGCTCACCTGCAGATCTTGCAGAACCTGCCTGCCGGCTTCGATCTGCCGAAACTGAAATCGATGGACGTGGCGGCGCTGCGCAGCAAGGTGTCGCTGCGCTCGCCCGCGGTGGACGCGATGTACGAGCAGATGCTCAGGACCTTGAGCCTGGCCTAGTCGAGCGCACCGGCACAATCAATCGCCGCCGCCCTGCGGCCGCGCCAGGGTTTCGGCAAGCTCCCACAGCGAGCCCATCTGCCCCGAATGAAAGAGCAGGGGCGGCGCATCGGTCCGCGAGAAGCGTTCCACGCGGCCGAGGATGATGGTGTGATCGCCTTCCTGGTGGCGCGAGTAGGTCGAGCATTCGAAGGTCGCGACGCTGTCGACCAGCCTCGCGCAGCCGTTGGGTGCCAGCTCGAAGGCTCCGGCGAAGCGCTCGAACTTGTCGGCCGCGGGCTTGGCGAAATGCCAGGCCAGGTCGCGCTGATCGGCGGTCAGCACGCTGAGATTGAACGGCCGCGTTGCCAAAAATGCATCGGCGCTGCGCGTGTCGTCGCGGATGCTCCACAGGATCAGCGGTGGGTCGAGCGACACCGAAGCGAAGGAGTTGATCGTCATGCCTTCGCGCTTGCCGTCCGGCGTGGTGGTGGTCACGAGGCACACCCCCGTCGGAAAGGCGCCGAGCGCCTGCCGCAGCTGGCGTGCATCGACCGTCTCGGCCGCGTCGCCCGTGATGAGAGCCCAGGAGTACATGGCCGGTGCCTCGATCAGTACTGGCCCTTCGGCTCCAGGCCGAGCAGGTACTGGCCCACCATCGAAGAGACCGCATCCCAGTTGAGGCTGATGTGGCGCGAGATCGCATTCGTGTCGCGCCACATGCGCTGGATCGGCTGGTTCAGCGACAGGCCCGCGCCTCCGACGCTCGCGAACACCGCCTCGACGGCATCGCGCGAGAGCCGCGCGGCAAAGGCATGGTCGCGCCGGTTGCGGATGCGCTGTTCGACGCTGATGGCATGGCCATCCACGGCCATCTGCTCCACCTGCGCGGTGTCGCGGTAGAGCAGGAGGCGCGCCGCATCGACGCTCGCCGACGCTTCGGCCAGGCGCGACTGCACGGGAAAGAATTCGCTGAGCCGGCTGCCGCCGCCGGCCACCGCCCCCCGGGTGACGCGCGTGCCGGCCAGTGCGATCAGCTCGTCGACCGCGCCTTGCGCCGTGCCGACGATCGGCGACACGAGGCAGACCGGTACCGCCGACAGGAAGGGAATGCGATAGATCGGATTGGCATTGACCTTGGCGCCGGGGGGATTGTTGGACGAAGCCTCCGCGAACGTCAGCTTGCGGTGCCCCGGAATGAACACCGGCTTGTCGATGACGATCGCCTTCGATCCCGTGCCTGCCTGGCCGGCCACGTGCCAGTTGTCCTCGATCGCCCAATCCGACCGCGGCGCGAGCAGGAAGCCGGCCGTCGGCGGGGCGCCCTTTTCCTCGGGCGGAAACTGCACGCCCAGCAAGGCCCACTGGGAGTTGTCCACGTTCGATGCGAAGAGCCATTTGCCTTGCACCAGATAGCCGCCGTCGACCTTCTCGGCCACGGTCGCCGGCGCATACGAGCCGCAGACGATCGCGCGCGGGTCCTTGCGCCAGACGTCGTCCTGCGCCTGTTCCGGAAAGATCGCGACCAGCCACTGGTGGATGGCGCCGAGCGAGCAGCCCCAGGACGACGAGGTGCAGCCCCGTGCCAGTTCGCTGACCACGTCGATGAATGCCGTGAACCCGTACTCGTAGCCGCCGTAGCGTGCGGGCTGCATCAGCCTGAAGAAACCCGCGTCGTGGAACGCCTGGGTGGTGGCGTCGGAAACGCGGCGGTCCTGTTCGGTTTGCTGCGCCCGCTCGCGCAGCATCGGCACCATATTGCTTGCAGATGCAGCTATTTTTTCGATCGGAGGCGCGTCCTTCACGGGCGACTTTCGGCCCGGAGCGGGAAGGTCCACGCGGTCTAGTTGAGCAAAAGGGTTCGCGGCTTCAGTCATGGCGGTCTCCGGATGATGGTGGGGAATTCGACGGGACAAGGCCTCGATTGAATCGCATGAAACTTGCAAATGCAAATAATAAATGCTTGGGGTTTACGCTATATCGATGCCGGCATTCGCCTGTAGCATTCGGCATGGCCACCAGAAAACAAACCGCAGCAAAGGCCCCGCAGCCGCGCAAGGCTCGCACCGAGGTACCATCCAAATTGAATGCAACTGCAGACAAATCGACAGATCACGATCTGGAGCGGGCCATTCCGTATCTGCTTGCCCGCGCAGGCATGCGCATGGGGCAGTCGTTCAGCAAGGAGCTCAAGCAGTTCAAGCTCTCTTTGACCGAGTGGCGGGTCTGCGTGGCGCTGCACCACAAGGCGCACCAGCGGCTTTCCGACCTGGCGCTGCACACGTCGACGGACGCTTCCACGCTCTCGCGGGTGGTCGACGGCCTGCTGCAGCGCGGCGTGCTGGTGCGCGACCGGTCGGACGAGGATGCGCGCGCGCTCGCGCTGAGCCTGACCGCGGCGGGCCGCGATCTCACCTTGCGGATCATTCCGCTGGCGCAGGTGTACGAGCGGGTGTCGTTGTCCGGGCTGACCGCTGCGCAAGCCGAGTCGCTGCGGGACATGCTTCGGATGGTCTATGACAACCTGGCGGTGCTGGACAACGAATGACCGTTCGGTGAAGGAGGCGGCGCCATGAACATCAACTCCATCGACCTGAATCTCTTCCTGGTGTTCCAGGCCATCTACGCCACGCGCAGCGTCACGCTCGCAGGCGACCGCCTCGGCATGACGCAGTCCGCGGTGAGCAATGCCCTCAAGCGCATGCGCGAACGCTTCAACGACGCGCTGTTCGTGCGCTCGGCCGACGGGATGGTGCCCACGCCCGTCGCCGAGCGGCTCATCGCGCCCATCGAGGAAGGCATCGCCTGCCTGGTGCAGGCGGTCGACCAGGGCCGTACCTTCGAGCCGGAGACCTCGAGCCGCACGTTCCGGATCGCCGTCAACGACATCGGGCAACTGGTCATGGTGCCGGAACTGCTCTCGGTCGCGCGCGGCATCGCGCCGGGCGTTCGGTTCGAAACCGTGGATGTCTCGGTGGCCGAGGCCCGGCAGCGCATGCTCCATGGGCAGATCGACGTGGCCCTGGGCAGCTGGGAAGCGATGGGGCCATCGTTCTACCAGCAGCGGCTGTTCGACGAAACCTTCGTCGTGCTGATGTCCAAGGCGTCGCCGCTGGGCACGCGCGAGCGCATCGCGCTCGACGACTATCTTGCGGCCGAGCACATCGCCTATCGACCCCAGGGCACCACCGACTCCCAGCTTCAGCAAACCCTGGAGAGAGCTGGCGCGCTCGATCGGCGGCGGGTCGTTCTCACGGCCGCCCACTCGCTGGGCCTGACCTCGATCGTCGCCACGTCGGGGCTGCTGCTGACCGCGCCGGCACGCCTCGCCAAGGCCATGGTGGCGTCACGCGCGGACCTGCACAGCGTCGAAGCGCCGTTCGAAGTCAGGCCCTTCGAGATCCGCCAGCAGTGGCACGAGCGCTTTCACCAGGACAGCGGCAACCGCTGGCTGCGCGAGCTGATCTTCGGGCTCTTCCATGAGCGGTCGGTCCGGGAGCCCGCGGCGCAGGCGCGGGCCACCTGATCACAGCCCGGGCGGCGAACCTTCCCATGCGCGGTCGAGCAGCGCGCGCAGCGCCGCCTTCTCGAGCGGCCGCGGATTCGGGTACTGATTCGAGACGGCCAGGCCGGCCGCCTGCTCGAGCCCGTCAGCCGGCATGCCGATCGCCTTCAGCGACACGGCGGCGCCGTGCGTTCTTGCCAGTTCGAAGAACCCCATGGCCGCATCCGCAACGCCCAGGGCTCTTGCGATGCGCGCCAGGGCCTGCGGCGCCGCGCCCGCGTTGTACGCAAGCGCATGCGGAAGAACCACGGTGTGCACCTGCGCATGCGGCAGGTCGAAGGTGCCGCCCAGCGTGTGGCACAGCTTGTGGTGCAGGCCCATCGACACGGCACCGAGCACGGTGCCGCACAGCCAGGCGCCGTAGAGGGCCTGGCTGCGTGCGGGCAGGTCGCGCGGGTTCTCCCGCAGCGGCTGCAGCGACGCCGCGCAGGCGCGGATTCCCTCTTCGGCCATCAACGAGATCACCGGGTTGCCGTCGTGCGCATACAGGCCCTCGGCCGCATGCGCCATCGCATTGATCGCGCTCGTGACCGTCAGCTCCAAGGGCAGCGACAGCGTGAGCCCGGGGTCGTAGATGACGACACGCGGAAGCACGCGCGCGTCGCGTCCGGTCTTCTTCAGGCCCGCTTCCGTGATGCCGTAGATGGGCGTCGCTTCGCTTCCCGCGTAGGTCGTCGGCACCGCGATGATCGGCAGGCCGGACTCCAGCGCAATCGCCTTGCCGAGCCCGATGGTGGAGCCACCGCCAACCGCGAGCGCGCAATCCGCCTTCAGCTCGGAGGCCAGTGCGCGGGCCTTGCGCGCGGTCTCGATCGGCACGTGCATGGCTGCTTCGTCGAAGATCCCCGCGATGCGGCCCGGCAGCCGGTCGGCAATGGCTTGCGCCTGCCCGCGCTGGTTGGGCGTGCACAGGACGAGGGCGCGCGTGGCGCCCAGGCGTTCGATCTCCGCCGGCAGCTGGTCGATGCTGTCCGCACCGAAGACGATGCGCGAAGGGCTTGCGGTGTAGACGAAGCGATCCATGCCCCTAGTCCTTCGGTGCGGTGTTCAGTACGAAGTCGTAGTCGAGCGTATAGAACGGCACTTTCATATGCGTTCCGTCGGGTGCGACGCCGGGCGCGTGGCGCTTCCAGTCGGCGATGAGGGAGGAGCGCACGCCGAACACGGCGTCCGAGCCCAGGTAGCTGCCTTCCGAGCGGAACACGTGGGTGATGAGCGTCTCGTAGCCCGGCGCCTTGATCATGAAGTGCAGGTGCGCAGGGCGCCACGGGTGGCGGCCAAGCTGCTCCAGCATCCGGCCCACCGGACCATCGTGGGGAATGGCGTAGGGCACGGCCACGATGGATCTGAAGTGGTAGCGCCCGTCCTCGAGGCTCTTCAGATGGCCCCGGCCCTGCGCGTGGTCCAGCTCTGGCCGCTGCACGTCGTACCAGCCTTCGTCGTCGGACTGCCACACGTCGATGCTCGCATGCCCGATCGGCTCGCCGCCGATGCCGCGGATGGTGCCACCGACGAAGCAGGGTTCGCCGCTTGCCCCGTTGGAAATGTCCTCGCCATTGCGGTACGCCGGCGCATCGGGCACGTAGAAGGGCCCGAACACCGTCGCCTCGGTGCATCCCGTCGGGCGCCGGTTGCACTGCGCGGTGACCAGCGTCGAAAGCCCCAGCACGTCGGACAGCAGGATGAACTCCTGCCGCTTGTCATCCGTGATCTTTCCGACCCGCGTGAGAAAGTCGATGCCGCTGGCCCACTCGGCCTCGGTGAGCTGCACCTCGCGCGCGAAGTCGTGAAGATGCCGCACCAGGCTGTCCATCACGGCCTTCAGGCGCGGGCTGGGCGTTGCGGCTTGCGCCTTCAGGGCTGCGCTGGTGATGGTCCATTCGTCGATGTCGATCATGGGTGCCTGTGCCTTGTCGATGAGCGCCCCGGGATCAGGCGAGCTTGAACAGCGACAGCGCGTTCGTCCGGCCGATCTTCTTGCGGTCGGCCTCGCTGATGCTCGTGTCGTTGAACCAGTTCGAGGCATGGTCGATGTTCTCGAACGGCCAGTCGGTCGAGAACAGGATGCGGTCCGATCCGATCTCCAGCATCGCATCGATCAGCGTCTGGGTGCGGAAGTTGCCGGAGGTCGTCAGATAGAAGTTTTCCTGGAAGTACTCGCAGAGCTTGCGCTGGGCCGGATAGCCCTTGGGCGCCTTGACCCAGGCGTTGCGGTGATCGACGCGCCACATGTTGTAGGGGAGGCCTTCGCCCAGGTGACCGAGGATGATCTTGAGGCCTGGATGGCGGTCGAAGAGCCCGCTCGCCATGAGCCGCAGCGCATGCACGGCTGTTTCCTGCGCAAAGGCCCAGGTGGGGCCGAGCAGCCAGGGGTGGCCTTCATAGATCTGCGCCCAGCTCGCGATGGGGTTGCGCGGATGCAGGTAGAACGGCGCATCGAGCCGCTCCGCCGCGGCCCAGAAGGGCGCGTACTGCGGCGCGTCGTAGTAGGCGACGTTGTCGGGCGTGCCGACTTGCGAGAAGCCATTGACCAGTGCGCCGCGGAAGCCGAGCACGTTCATGCAGCGCTCGAGTTCCTGCGTGGCCTTCTCGGGGTCCTGCATCGGCAGGGCGGCAAACGCCTGGAAGCGGTCGGGCCGCTTCGCCACCTGCTCTGCGAGGAAGTCGTTCGCGCGCACCGCGAGTTCGTACGCTTTTGCCGGATCGGCCACCGCCTGGACCGCGGGCGCGTTCAGCGAGAGGATCATCATCTCCATGCCGTGCTCGTCCATCTGGCGCAGCCGGCCGTCGTGGATGTCGAGCAGGCGGATGCTGAGCTCCTTCCAATAGACGCCGGGCACGAAGCCCGCCGAATCCTGCAGCGTCTCTGGAATTGCGAAATGTTCTTCGAGACCGATCTTTCCTTGCATGCCTATCTCCTGTGTGCGGGCGGATGGGCCAATCTATGGGTGGCGGCAGGCGCGGTCCAACAAAAAACGGTGATAGCGCGCATTCGCAGACCGCATGCGGCGGCAAGGCGGCCGCAACCCATGGGTAGACCCGCCCCAACATTCACAGGCTGCATACGGGACATCCGGAAAATGCGTTGGACCCTCGAAACCGGCACGCCCATGATCGCAGCCACCGCCAGCCATGCCTGGCCGCGATCTTTGCCATTCGAAGGAGACAAGAGCCATGCGCCACATCGATCTTCACAAGCTGGCCGACGACGCCCGCTTCAACCGCTTCCACGGCCTGGTGCTGTTCTGGTGCGCGCTGATCATCGTGTTCGACGGCTACGACCTGTCGGTGGTGGGCATCGCACTGCCGTCGATCATGAAGAAGATGGGCGTCGACGCCACCAATGCCGGCTTCATGGTCAGCTCGGCACTCTTCGGCATGATGTTCGGCGCCATCTTCATGGGGACCATCGCCGACCGGATCGGCCGCCGCTGGGCGATCGCCGTCTGCGTCGGCCTCTTCAGCATCTTCACTGCTCTGGCCGGACTGGCGGAGGATCCCGTTGCATTCAGCGCCATGCGCTTTCTCGCCGGGCTCGGCATCGGCGGCGTGATGCCGAACGTCGTGGCGCAGATGACCGAGTATTCGCCGAAGAAGATCCGCGCCACCCTTGTCACGCTGATGTTCAGTGGCTATGCCGTCGGAGGAATGATCGCGGCGCTCCTTGGCAAGGGATTCATCGAAAGCTATGGCTGGCAATCGGTATTCTTCGCCGCCGGCCTGCCGGTCCTTCTGATTCCGTTCATCCTCAAGTCGGTTCCGGAATCGATGCCGTTCCTGCTGGCCCGGGGCCGCACCGAAGAGCTGAAGAAGATCGCCTCCCGGCTCGACCCGAGCTACACGCCGCAGGCGACCGACCGCTTCGTCGTACCGGCCAAGGACCGGGCCGACAGCGCACCGATCAAGCACCTCTTCCACGACGGCCGCGGCTTCAGCACCGTGATGTTCTGGATCGCGTTCTTCATGTGCCTGTTCATGGTCTTCGCGCTGAGCTCATGGCTGACCAAGCTCATGGCCAGCGCGGGCTACAGCCTGGGTTCGGCCTTGACCTTCGTCCTGGTGCTGAACGCAGGTGCGATGGTCGGCGCCATCGCAGGCGGCTGGCTCGCCGACCGCTTCCACATCAAATACGTGCTCGCGGGGATGTATGCGCTGGCAGCGGTTTCCCTCACGCTGCTGGGCTACAGGATGCCGACACCGGTGCTGTTCATCCTGATCGGGCTGGCCGGCGCGTCGACGATCGGCACGCAGATCGTGGCCAACGCCTACACCGGCCAGTACTACCCGATGGCCGTGCGCGCCACCGGCCTCGGCTGGGCATTGGGGGTCGGCCGCAGCGGCGCGATCCTGGCACCGATCCTGATCGGCGTGCTGGTCGGCATGAACCTGCCGCTGCACCAGAACTTCATTGCCATTGCCATTCCGGCCGTCATCGGCATGGTGGCGGTGCTGCTGATCCAGCACGACCGGTCGGCGTCGGCGCTGCGCGCGGATGCCGGTCCTGCGCTGGACAAGGTGGCGGCGGGCGTGCCCGGAACGCCTGGAGGCTGAGCACGCCGCGCCCGGCTCCCCGTAAACTCGGGCGATGAACGTGCGTTTTCTCGAAGCCTTCGTCTGGGTCGCCAAGCTGGGCAGCTTCAAGGCGGCTGCCGAGAAGATGCACACCACGCAGGCCGGCATCTCCAGCCGCATCGCCACGCTCGAAGAGCAGTTCGGCGTGCGCCTGTTCGACCGCGAGCACCGCGGCGTGATGCTCACCTACCAGGGCACCGAGCTCATGCCCTATGCCGAACGCATGATCGAGATGCAGGCGCGCATGGTTGCCGCCATGGGCCAGGCCGACGCCTTCTCGGGCATGCTGCGCATCGGCGTGATCGAGACGGTGGCCCACACCTGGCTGCCCGACCTGTTCTCGCGCTTTGCCGAGAAATACCCCAACGCCACGCTGGAGCTGATCTCCGACATCACGCCCAGGCTGCGCGACGACCTGCTGCGCGGCACCCTCGACTGCGCCATCCTGTCGGAAGAGATCACGCCGGGCTTCATCGACAACCGGCGCATCGCCAACCTCGCGATGCGCTGGGTCACGAGCCCCTCGCTGGCGCTCAAGTTCCCGTCGCGCAAGCTGCTGTCCTTTGCCGACATCGCCACGCAGCCCATCATCTCCTTCCACCGCGAGTCCGGCGTCTACCGCAACATCGCCCAGAACGCGAGCGGCTGCGCCAACCTGCGCGTGAGCTACTTCTCGTCGCTGGGCGCGATGATCGACCTGGCGCGCACGGGCTTCGGCACGGCGCTGTTGCCGCTGGCCGTGATCCAGCAGGACCTGCTGCACGGCAAGCTGGTGGTGCTGGACGTGGACCCGCTGCCCATTGCGCTGCCGCTGGTGGCCAGCATGCGGCTGGAGCCGGCGTCGCCACTGGCCGAGGCGCTGGTCGGCATGGCGCAGGTATCGTGCGACCAGTTCATCGCCGGCTGCCGCGACGACGTGCTCGCGCCCTGATCCGGCCCACGCCGCGCCCGAGGCTGGGGCGGCCCGATGCGCCAGGGCTGTGCATCACGAAATCCTATCGCCCGCCCAAAGAATTTCCCGTTTGACCCTGCAGGGGCGCGCGACAACACTGCGCGCCATGCACAAACTCATGACCGGAAAAAGACATCGCGAGTTCTTCGCGATCCGCCCCGATGCGGAATCGACCGAATGGTCGACGGTGCCTTGCACCACGGGACGCATCGAGGAACTGCTGCTGGCCGACAACCTCGACACCGCCGCGCGCAGCGGCTCGCGCACCCGCCTGGCCCGCTGGTCGGCCGGTGCGCTGATCGACCGGCCCGTGGTGCACGACTTCCACGAAGAGGTCTTCATCGTCGAAGGCGAGCTGGTGGTCGGCTGCGACGCGGAAGGCGAGGGCGGCGAAGCCTTCGGTCCCTACACCTTCGCCTGCCGTCCGCCAGGCGCGGTGCACGGCCCCTTCGTGTCGCGCACCGGCTGCGTGCTGTTCGAGATCCAGTACTACGAATGACCCCCCGTTCCCCGTCCCGCCCGTTTTCTTGTTCCAGGAGTTTTCCGATGAAGCCTTCGCTGTGTTCCCTCGCATCCGTCGCCGTGGCCGCCGCGCTGCTGGCCGGACCCGCCGCCGCCCAGGTGCCGGCCGGCCCGAAGCTCGCCGTGCAGGCCATCACCCAGGTGGCGCCCAACCTGCCGCAGTACACCAAGGTCGACCAGCCGCTGCTGCGCGACGGCATCGCGAAGGCGACCGGCGGGCGTGTGGAGCTCACGCTCTCGTCCTGGCCCGAACGCAACGTGAACGGCCCCGAAGTCCTGCGCCTGGTGCGCTCGGGCCAGGTCGACATCGCTGCCGCGCCGCTGACCACCGTGTCGGGCGACGTGCCGATGCTCGACGGCGTCGACCTCGCGGGCATGAACGCCGACATCGCCCAGGCCCGCAAGGTGGCCGATGCGATGGTGCCGGTGGCCAACAAGGAGCTGGAGCGCCTGGGCATCAAGCTGGTCGCGACCTATCCGTTCTCGGGCCAGATGCTGTTCTGCCGCAAGCCCGTGGCGAGCCTGGCCGATCTCAAGGGCCTGAAGGTGCGCACCAACGGTCCGTCGGCCTCGGACCTGATCAAGTCGCTCGGCGGCCAGCCGGTGTCGCTGGCTTTCGGCGAGGTCTACACCGCGCTGGAACGCGGCACGGTCGACTGCGGCATCACCGGCGCCGGTTCGGGCAACGGCGTGAAGTGGCCCGAGGTCACGACGCACCTCTACACGCTGCCGCTGTCGTGGTCGACCTCGGGCTACTTCGTGAACCTGGCGTGGTGGAACAAGCTCGACCCGGCGATCCGCACCCAGTTCGAGAAGACGCTGGGCGAGGTGCAGGAAGCGCAGTGGAAGCTGGGTGTCGAAGCCACCAACGATGGCATCGCCTGCAACGTCGGCCGCACCGCCGACTGCAAGCTGCACACGCTGATGAAGAAGCCGATGGTTGAAGCCAGGCCCGAAGCCAGCGTTGGCGCGTCGCTGCGCAAGCACCTGGCGGATGACGTGCTGCCCGGCTGGATCAAGCGCTGCGGCGAGCGCTGCGCGGCGGTCTACACCGACGTGATCGCGCCGATCACCGGCATCAAGTACGCCGCGAAATAAGGCTAACCCCCAGTCTTTGCGCACTTTGTGTCGCTGCGCCAACCCCCTTGCAGGAGGCAACACCAGCGGCCCGGCAAAGCCGGTTCCGCGGTGTTCCTGGCAATGCGATGCAAGCGCTCATGAGGCTGGAGGCGTGTGTCCACTGGAGAAATTCGTATGTTCAAGATGCTTGAATGGGTGAGCGCCAAGGCGATGACCATCGCCGGCTGGTGCTACCTCGTGATCACTCTGCTGATCTGCTTCGACATCGCGGCCCGGCGCCTGCTGGGCTTCTCGACCGAGGCAACGACCGAAGTCACCGGCTACCTGATGGCCATCGGCATGAGCTGGGGCCTGGCGGGCACGCTGTTCGAGCGCGGCCATGTGCGCATCGACGTGCTGGTGCAGAAGATGCCGCTGAAGCTGCGCGTCTGGCTGCACCTGGCGTCGCTCATCGCGCTCATGGCCGCTTCGGGCTTCTTCGCCTGGGGTGCTTTCTCGCTGGCCAGGGATTCGTGGGACTTCGGCGCCACCGACCTGTCGGCACTGCACACGCCGCTGGCCCTGCCGCAGGGCCTGTGGGCCGCGGGCCTGGGCCTGCTGCTGCTGGCCGTGGTCGCGCTGGCCGCGCGCGCCCTGCGCCAGCTTGCCACCGGCGACGCCGACGGCATGGACCGCATGTTGATGGCACGCACCTACGTCGACGAGGCCGCCGAGACGCTGGAGGCCGTGGCCGAAGCGCAGCAAGGCATGCAGCAACCCGCCGTGCGCGCAGCGGCCGCAGGAGTCTCCCGATGATCGCCATTGTCTTCATCGTCGCCATCGGCATCCTGATTGCCGGTGCATCGCTCTTCGGGGTGCAGGGGCATGCGGCCGCGGCCGCATCGGCCAGCGTGCCCTGGTGGGCGCTGGCCGCAGTGCTGGTGGCCTTCGTCGGCTTCTTCGCCGGCGGCATCTACGTGGGCGCAGCGCTGGCCGTGCTTTCGCTGCTGGCGGGCTTCGGCCTGTCGGACCGGCCGTTCTGGAACTTCATCGGCGAGATGATCTGGAGCCCCTCGACCAACTTCGTGCTGGTTTCGGTGCCGCTCTTCCTGCTGATGGGGGAGGTGATGCTGCGCGCCGGCCTCTCCGAGCGGCTGTACCGTGCGCTCAACATCTGGATGGGCCGGCTGCCTGGCGGGCTGCTGCACACCAACATCATCTCGTGCGGCGTGTTCTCGGCCGTGGCCGGCTCCAGCGTGGCCACCGCCGCGACCATGGGCTCGGTGGCACTGCCGTACTTCGAGAAGAGCCACTACCCGCCGAAGCTGGTGCTGGGTTCGCTCGCCGCCGGCGGCGCGCTGGGCAACCTGATCCCGCCGGGCATCACCTTCATCATCTACGGGCTGATCACCGAGACCTCGGTGGGCGCGCTGTACCTGGCGGCGGTGGGGCCGAGCGTCCTGGTGGTGCTGCTGTTCACCGCGGTCATCCTGTACTACAGCTACCGGCTGAAGCTGCACGGCGACGAGGCCTCGAAGGCCATCGGCTGGAAGCACCGCATCGCGAGCCTGTCGGACCTGGTGCCCACGGCGCTGCTCATCGCGCTGGTGCTGGGCACCATCTACGCCGGCTGGGCCACGCCCACCGAGTCGGCCGCGCTGGGCGTGGCGGGCAGCCTGCTGCTGGCGCTGGTGGACCGCAAGCTCAAGTGGAAGATGCTGGCCGAGTCGATGCGGGCCACCGCGCGCACCACCTCGATGATCGCGCTGATCCTGTTCGGCGCGTACTTCCTGAACTACATCCTGTCGTCGCTGGGCATCCCGCAGATGCTGGCGAAGTTCCTGACCGGGCTGCCTTTCCCGGGCTGGGTGATCATGCTGGTGATCATCGGCTTCTACCTGGCGCTGGGCACCTTCATGGAAGGCATGTCGATGGTGATCACCACCATTCCGCTGCTGTTCCCGGTGGTCACGGCGCTTGGCTACGACCCGATCTGGTTCGGCGTGGTGATCACCATGCTGGTCGAGATCGCCATGATCAGCCCGCCCGACGGCACCGTGCTCTATGTGCTGCAGGGCATGCGGCGGCAGCCCGGGCCCATCACCGACGTCTTTGCCGGCGTGCTGCCCTTCATGTTCGTCTACATGCTCGCGATCATCGTGCTGATGGTGTTCCCCGCCATTGCACTGTGGCTGCCGGCCCATCTCATGTGATTCCCGTTTGCGGAGCCCTTTCATGTCATTGACCCTTTCCTTCGCCTGCGAAAGCGTGGCGGCCGACGGCACGCGCTCGGCACAACTGCTGTCGGTGCCGGCACGCCAGCTCGTGATTGCCGGCTGGACCGGCCGCGACGCCGCCGCCATTGCCCACCACATCGAGGAACTCGAGGCCATCGGCGTGCCGCGGCCGTCGAGCGTGCCGCTGTACTACCGCGTGAGCGCCGGGCTGCTCACGCAGTCGGCCGCCATCGAGGCGCTCGGCGCGCAGAGCTCCGGCGAGGCCGAGCCGATGCTCTTCTGCGCCGCCGGCGAGTGGTGGCTCACCGTGGCTTCCGACCATACCGACCGCCGCGTCGAGACCTACTCGGTCGCGGTGTCCAAGCAGATGTGCGCCAAGCCGGTCGCAACCACCGCATGGCGCTGGCGCGACGTGGCGCCCTACCAGGACGAGCTGCAGCTGCGCTCGCGCATCCTGGAGGAGGGGCGTTGGATCGACTACCAGCAAGGCACCTTCGCGTCGATCCGCCCGCTGGCGGCGCTGCGCGACGGCATCTACCAGGCCGAAGGCGGCGACGAAGGCCGCTTCATGACCTGCGGCACACTCGGCGCCATTCCCAACGGCAAGGGCGAGGGCATCCGCCCGGCCACCGAGATGGAGCTCGAGATCCACGACCCGCGCCTGAAGCGCAGCATCGTGCACCGCTATGCCGTGCAGGCGCTCGAGGTGGTCGCGTGACGGCCGCCGCCGGCATGGACATCGCCACGCTGCGCGGGCGCATTGCGCGCGGCGAGGTGTCGCATGAAGCCGTGGTGGCGCGGGCGCTCGAAGACTCCGAAGCGCCGGCCGCACAGCACGTGTTCACCAAGCGCTACGCGCAAGCGGCGCTGGCCGCCGCGCGCCATGCCGATGCGGCGCAGCGCGCCGGCGTCGTGCTGCCCGCGCTGGCCGGACTGCCCGTCACGGTCAAGGACCTCTATGACGTGGCGGGCGAAACCACCATGGCCGGCTCGGTCGTGTGCGAAGGCGAACCCGCAGCGTTGGCCGACGCCGTGGCCGTGGCCCGCCTGCGCAGCACCGGCGCGGCGATCATCGGCAAGACCAACATGACCGAGTTCGCCTTCTCCGGCGTCGGCATCAACCCGCACCATGGCACGCCGCGCAATCCCGCGGATGCCGCCGTGGCGCGCATCCCCGGTGGCTCGTCGTCGGGTGCCGCGGTGTCGGTCGCACTGGGCCTTGCCGTGGCGGGTCTGGGCTCCGACACCGGCGGCTCCATCCGCATTCCTGCGGCGCTGTGCGGCCTCGTCGGCTTCAAGAGCACCCAGGCTCGCGTGCCGCGCACCGGGGCCTTCGAGCTTGCGCGCTCGCTCGATACCGTGTGCGCCATGACGCGCAGCGTGGCCGATTGCCTCGTCGTCGATGCCGCCATCGCCGGCACCCCGCTCGCGGTGCGCCGGCGCCCGCTGCAGGGCCTGCGCCTGGCGGTGCCGCGCACGCTCATGTTCGACGGCATCGAGCCGGCCGTGGCGCAGGCCTTCGACCGTGCGGTGAGCGCGCTGTCGGCGGCGGGCGCCATCGTGGTCGACACCACGCTCGCAGAACTGGCCGAGATCGCGGGGATCAACGCGCCGGGCGGCTTCTCGCCCGTCGAGGCATCGGCCGTGCATCGCGCGCGCATCGGTGCGCAGCGCGAGCGCTTCGACCCGCGGGTCGCGGCCCGCGTGGACCTTGGCATGTCGGTCGGCGCCGCCGACTACCTCCTGATGCAGGACCGCCGCCGCGACTGGATCGGCCGCGTCGAAGCGGCGCTCGAAGGTTTCGACGCCTTGCTCTGCCCCACCGTGCCGATCGTCGCGCCGGCCATCGACGCGCTCGCGGCCGACGCCGAATTCTTCAAGGCCAACGGCCTGCTGCTGCGCAACACCTTCGCCATCAACTTCCTCGATGGCTGCGCCTTCAGCCTGCCGTGCCACCGCGAAGGTGAACTGCCGGTGGGGCTGATGCTCTCTTCCGTGTGCGGGGACGACGCGCGGCTGGCGGCGGTTGCGCTGGCGGCGGAGGAGGCGTTGGCCGACTGCTGATGTCCCGGCCGGATTCCGTGCCGTGTTACGTGGTACGCGACCCCCCACGTAACGTAGCAACAGCCAAAAGCTTGGGCGTCCGTGACGAACGGCGGTAGTTTCGCGGCACGAACGAACAGCCAAAAATCCTTACGATTCAACGACTTGCGATTAATCGCAGGAGGTCTCTCCGGAATGGACGGGCAGTGGCACGCATGTTGCCCCCTATGACCATCCAATCAACGAGGAGGCCTCTCACATGACCGCGTCGCAGACATCGATTCCATCCACTTCCGGAGCCGTCAACAACGACGTTGCACCGGTGGTCATCGCCCAAGCCACGGTGACCCCCATCGCTCCGATGGGATCGTCCACAGTGCCGCCGGTCGCCGCCTCCGCGCCGTCCAGCATCGGATCGCTTTCCAATGCCACTCCCGGCACAGCGCTGATCCGCGACGGCGTCCGGATCCCCGTGGACGGCAGCCACGCCCTTCTCACCGGCGACCGCGTGCTGGTCCCCGAAGGCGGCCAGGCCGAAGTGCTGTTTCCGGGTTCGCCTTCCAACAAGGCGCCGCTGGCCGGCGTCTTTACCGGCGGCACCGACGCGACGCTCGGATCGACCAAGCTGCCGGGCGGCCTCGAGCAGGTGAACGTCGACGTTGCCTCGGGCGACCTCAAGATCACGCCGCCTGACAACGATGCGGACGCAGCAGCTGTCGCAGTCACGAAGGCGCACACCGGTGCAGCCGGCATCGGCCTGGGCGAGTTCGCCCTCGGCGCACTCGGCGCAGTCGCGCTCGGCGCGGCATTGGGTGGCGGTGGCGGCAGCGACGGTGGAACGGTTCCGTTCTTCCTTGGCAGCGGGGGCGGTACGGGGGGCGGTCTTGATGATGGTGACAGCGACAGCGACAGCGATGCTGATGCTGATGCTGATGCTGATGCTGATGCTGATGCTGATGCTGATGCTGATGCTGATGCTGATGCTGATGCCGATGCCGATGCTGATGCCGATGCCGACGCCGACGCCGACGCCGACGCCGACGCCGACGCCGACGCCGATGCCGATGCCGATGCCGATGCCGATGCCGATGCGGATGCGGATGCGGATGCGGATGCGGATGCGGATGCGGATGCCGATGCCGATGCCGATGCCGATGCGGACGCTGATGCCGATGCCGATGCGGATGCCGATGCGGACGCTGATGCTGATGCTGATGCTGATGCTGATGCTGATGCTGATGCTGATGCTGATGCTGATGCTGATGCTGATGCTGATGCTGATGCTGATGCTGATGCCGATGCCGATGCGGACGCTGATGCTGATGCTGATGCTGATGCTGATGCTGATGCTGATGCTGATGCCGATGCCGATGCCGATGCCGATGCGGACGCAGACGCAGACGCAGACGCCGACGCCGACGCTGACGCCGATGCCGATGCCGATGCCGATGCCGATGCCGATGCCGATGCCGATGCCGATGCAGACGCAGACGCAGACGCAGACGGCGATCACCTGCTCGATCCGGGCGATGACCTCACCGGCGGCTTGATCGGCGCGACGGACGACAACCTGGGCCTGGGTGGTTCACTCACGCCGGTGCCGGGCGTCATCGACGGCACGACCGACCTGATCGATGACATCGTGTCACCGATCCTGGGCGAGGAGTTCACGCGGGACGATCCGAACCAGTTCGATCCGGTGGACGACTTCACCGAGACCGTGGTCGACAGCGTGGACGGCGTGGCAGCGCCCATCGTCGACGCCCTGCTGGGCGAAGGCGCCACCGATGCACTGGTCGGCCAGGTCGACCACGTCACCGACGCACTTCAGAATGGCCTGGACAACCTGGTGGGCGAGAACGGCATCCTGAGCGGGGCGACGACGGCGCTCGGCCTCGATGGCGTCATTGACGACCTGGTGGGCGACGGCGGCGTGGTCGGCGACCTCGTCGAAGGCGTGCTTGGCCAGGACAGCCTCGTCAGCGGCCTGATGGAGGAAGATGGACTGGTGGGTGGGCTCCTCGCCGAAGACGGCCTGGTCGGCAACCTCCTGGGTGAAGACAGCGCCGTCGGCGGGCTGCTCGGCAACGCGCTGAGCGACGAAGGCATCGTTGGCGGACTCCTGGGCGAAGACGGCGCGCTGGGCGGGCTGCTCGGCGGTCCGTTGGGCGAGGAAGGCCTGCTCGGTGGACTGCTCGGCGGCGACGGTGCCCTCGGCGGCCTCCTTGGCGACGGCCTGGTCGGTGGCTTGCTGGGCGGAGAAGGCACGCTGGCCGGCGTGCTCGGCAGCGAAGGTCTGACCGGTAGCTTGCTCGGCCAGGACGGCGTGGTGGACAACCTGCTCGGCACGGACGGCGTCGTGGGCGGCCTGATCGAAGACAGCCCGCTCGGTGGCCTGCTGGGCGGCGAGGACGGCTTGGTCGGCAACCTGCTCGGTGGCGATCTCCTGGGCGGTGACCTGCTCGGCGGTGATCTGCTCGATGGGGTCCTCGGCGAGGACGGCTTGGTCGGCAACCTGCTCGGCGGCGATCTCCTGGGTGGCGACTTGCTTGGCGGCGATCTGCTCGACGGCGTGCTGGGTGAAGACGGCCTGGTCGGCAACCTGCTCGGTGGTGACCTCCTGGGTGGCGACTTGCTCGGCGGCGACCTGCTCGACGGCGTGCTGGGCGAGGACGGCCTCGTCGGCAACCTGCTCGGTGGCGACCTCCTGGGTGGCGACCTGCTCGGTGGTGATCTGCTGGGTGGCGTACTGGGCGAAGACGGCCTGGTCGGCAACCTGCTCGGTGGCGACCTCCTGGGTGGCGACTTGCTCGGAGGCGACCTGCTCGATGGCGTGCTGGGCGAAGACGGCCTGGTCGGCAACCTGCTCGGTGGCGACCTCCTGGGTGGTGATCTGCTTGGCGGTGACCTGCTCGGCGGCGTACTGGGTGAAGACGGCCTGGTCGACAACCTGCTCGGTGGCGATCTCCTGGGTGGTGATCTGCTTGGCGGTGACCTGCTGGGTGGCGTGCTGGGTGAAGACGACCTGGCCGGCAACCTGGTCGGTGGCGATCTCCTGGGCGGTGATCTGCTCGGCGGTGACCTGCTGGGTGGCGTGCTGGGTGAAGACGGCCTGGTCGGCAACCTGCTTGGCGGCGACCTCCTGGGAGGGACCATCGCTCCGATCACCAGCCAGGTCGATCAAGGGCTCGGCGGCAGCGGAACGCCGGTTGCCAGCATCCTGGACAGCCTGCTGGGCTGATCGATGATCCGGCCACCGTCCTTCGTCGAGAGGGGCGGTGGTGGACGCTTCTGAAAAGAAGGGACGGGCCTTCGCGGCCTGTCCCGGACAAGCCCGCGCAGATCCGGCTCAGCGCAACGCTGCTGCCGGATCTGCGCGGCGCACTTCCATCACGCCATGGCCGGTGGCCTGCTCGTAGACCGACGGCACGCGCGTGACCAGGTGCAGCAGGATGCGCGGCGCGCCGGTCTTGATGGACCATCGCAACAGGATGCCGGCCGCCACCAGCGGCCCGCCGACCCACGGATGCCCGGCCAGCGCCACGGCGATGCCCGGGCCGATGAGGGCAATCGCCAGCGGCATGGCGTACGTTCGTTGTGACACGAAGGCCGCTGCCAGCGCCGGATTGACGATGACGCGAAAACGCCCCTGCGGAAGGCCTTGGCGAAATTCCTCGAAGGGAACGTATTCGGCACTGTCCTGCATGTCGCTCTGATGGTTCATGCGCTGCATTCTGACGCGGTGTTCAGCCGCCCCCGGCCTGCTTCAGCGATGCGGCGACCCGTTCGACCATCCGCTTGCCGAGCACCGACGGCGCGAAGCCCTCGTGCGTGAGCGCGAAGATGCCCAGCGATGGGTTGACGATGGGCCGGAAGTCCAGCTCGCCGCTGCGATGGGCGCGCGCCGTCAGGTCGTCCACGATCGCGACACCGGCGCCGCAGGCCGCCAGCGCGCAGGCCATCTGCCCGGAGCGTACGTCGATCGATGACGCCGCCTCCGCCTGGCTGCCCGCGCACCAGTCAGCAATGATGCGGCCCTGCGGCGTGCCCCGGCTGAACGAGATCAGGCGCTCATTCAGCACATCGCGGGGGCGCAGCACTTGCTCCCACCGGCGGCCTTGCGGGTGCCTTCGTCGCACCGGACATCCCATGCGGACGAATGCCAGGGTTTACCCCAATCATCGGTCCGGCGATTCGGACAGCCTCGTCGCCGCGCAGCCGGATCGTCGTCAGGCCCTCCATTTCATTCCCGCCTCGTTCCCCATGAAATCAACGACTTAGCGGGCCCTGCGCGCCACGCGCCGCGTGGCACATCGATTGCTCTGTACCAGGGCCGGCCGCATCGCCCGATGCAGGTCCCGGCCATGACACAGGAGACAAACCGATGAGCACCATGGGTGACCTTGACCCCCCGGACACCGGCGAACGGGTTGACGCGCTCACGCCCAACGTCGATGCCAACTCGCACCGCAATGCGGCCTGACGAGGGTGCGGCCATGAACGACACCGTGACGCCGCCAGCGTCTGAAATTTTCCAGGAGACTCCCGTGGACCAACCATCCGCCGCCCCCAAGCCCTTCTACAAATCGCTCTACTTCCAGGTCATCACCGCCATCGTGCTCGGGGTGCTGCTGGGGCACTTCTATCCCGACACCGGGGCATCGATGAAGCCGCTGGGCGACGGCTTCATCAAGCTCATCAAGATGATCATCGCGCCGATCATCTTCTGCACCGTGGTGGTCGGCATCGCCGGCATGGAAGACATGAAGAAGGTCGGCAAGACCGGCGGGCTGGCGCTCCTGTACTTCGAGATCGTGAGCAGCATCGCGCTGGTGGTGGGGCTGGTCATCATCAACATCGTGCGTCCTGGCGCCGGCATGAACGTCGACGTGAGCCAGCTCGACGCCAAGAGCATCGCGGCCTACACCGGTCCCGGAAAGATGCAGAGCACCACCGACTTCCTGCTCAACGTCATCCCCAGCACGGTGGTCGACGCCTTCGCCAAGGGCGAGATCCTGCAGGTGCTGCTGATCGCGGTGATGTTCGGTTTCGCGCTGCACAAGTTCGGCGGACGCGGCACGCTGGTGTTCGACGTGATCGAGAAGGGCTCGCATGTGCTCTTCGTGATCGTGGGCTACATCATGAAGGTCGCGCCCATCGGCGCCTTCGGTGCCATGGCCTTCACCATCGGCAAGTACGGGGTGAGCTCGCTGCTGCAGCTGGGCCAGCTGATGGCCACCTTCTATGCCACCTGCCTGTTCTTCATCTTCGTGGTGCTGGGGCTCATTGCGCGGGCGCACGGCTTCAGCATCTGGAAGTTCATCAAGTACATCAAGGAAGAACTGCTGATCGTGCTGGGCACCTCGTCCTCGGAGTCGGTGCTGCCGCGCATGATGGCCAAGCTGGAGAACCTGGGCGCGAAGAAGTCGGTGGTCGGCCTGGTGGTGCCCACGGGCTACTCGTTCAACCTGGACGGCACCTCGATCTACCTGACGATGGCGGCGGTGTTCATCGCGCAGGCGACCAACACCGACATGACGCTCACGCAGCAGCTCACGCTGCTGGCCGTGCTGCTGCTCACCTCGAAGGGTGCGGCGGGCGTCACGGGCAGCGGCTTCATCGTGCTGGCGGCCACGCTCTCGGCCGTCGGCCACGTGCCGGTGGCGGGCCTGGCGTTGATCCTGGGCATCGACCGCTTCATGTCGGAAGCCCGCGCGCTGACCAACCTGATCGGCAACGGCGTGGCCACGGTGGTGGTCGCCAAGTGGACCAATGACCTGGACACCGTCCGCATGAAGCGCATGCTGGACAACGAGACCCCGGCCGAGGCCGACGCGCCCGAGGCGGTGCTGGACAAGGTCGAGACCCACATGCCGGTGGCCCAGCCGCACTGAGGCGTGGCACTCGCGGTGGAACGCGCCTGAACGGGTTTCTTGTCACACAACGCACCAAGGAGAAAGCAGATGAGCGAGAGCAAGCAGCAACACGTGGTCCTGGTCACCGGCGGCATGGGCGGCCTGGGCGAGACGATCTCCACCAAGATGGTCGATGCGGGCTACAAGCTCGCGGTGACTTACTCGCCGGGCAACAAGTCGCACGCCGAATGGGTGGCCCAGATGGCGTCGCGCGGCTACCAGATCCTGGCCGTTCCCTGCGACGTGGCCGACTACGACTCGTGTGCACGGGCGGTGGGCCAGGTGCAGGAGGCCCTGGGCCCGGTCGACGTGCTGGTCAACAACGCCGGCATCACGCGCGACATGACCTTCAAGAAGATGGACCAGATCAACTGGAACGCCGTGCTGCGCACCAACCTCGACAGCCTGTTCAACATGAGCAAGCAGGTGGCCGACGGCATGGTGGAGCGGGGCTGGGGCCGCATCATCAACGTGTCGTCGGTGAACGGCTCGAAGGGCGCGTTCGGCCAGACCAACTACTCGGCCGCCAAGGCCGGCGTGCACGGGTTCACCAAGGCGCTGGCACTCGAAGTGGCGAAGAAGGGCGTGACGGTGAACACCATCTCGCCCGGCTACATCGGCACCAAGATGGTCACTGCCATTCCGAAGGAAGTGCTCGACAGCAAGATCCTGCCGCACATCCCGGTGGGGCGCCTCGGCAAGCCCGAGGAAGTGGCGGGGCTGATCATCTATCTCGCATCGGAGGAGGCGGCTTTCGTGACCGGTGCCAACATTGCCATCAACGGCGGCCAGCACATGCAGTGACCGATGACGCCGTGCCCGAACCCGCCCTGGGCCTGGATGAAACCGTCCGTGACACCCGCCACCGGGCAGCCACTGATGCGGCGTTCACGGCCTTGTGCAATAACGGGTTCATGATTCCACGGCAGCCGGCACTGCACTTCGACTTGCCTTCCCACAGCCCGAGACGGTGGCGCGGCCTGCCGCGCTGGTGCGGCGCACTGGCGCTGGTGGCCGCGGCCGCCTTTGCGGGGCATCACTTCGCCATGCAGAACGGCCTCGCGCGGCTGAGCGAGGCGGCCGACCACCGGCTCGACATGCTTGCCACAGGGCTCGATGCCGACCTGGCCCGTTTCGAGTACCTGCCCGCGCTGCTGGAGATGACGCCCATCGTCCCCGCACTGCTCGGCACGCCCTCGGATGCACCGCTGCGCGATGCGGTCAACCGCTACCTCGACGGCGTCAACGCCGCCGCCGGCGCAGAAATGCTCTACGTGCTGGACTCGGCCGGCACCTCGCTGGCCGCTTCCGACTGGAACCGGCCCGGCACCACCGTTGGCCAGGACCTGTCGTTCCGGCCCTACGTGATCGATGCGCTGGGGCAGGGCAAGGGCCGCTTCTACGGCGTCGGCATCACCAGCCGCAAGCCCGGCTACTACCTCTCGTATGCCTTGCGCCGCGGCCAGCCCTCGCGCGGCGTGGTCGCCGTGAAGGTGAACCTGGAGGAATCCGAACGCGCCTGGCGCAAGCTGCCGGGCGACGTGGCGCTGATCGACCAGCGCGGCGTGGTGATCCTCGCCACCCGCGAAGACCTCAAGTTCCGGCCGATGCTGCCGCTCGACGCCCAGCAGCGGGCCGAGGTGCAGCGCTCGCGCCCCTACGGCGAGGCCGGCCTGCAGCCGCTGCAATGGACGCTGAAGGAGACGCTGGCGCGCGATGTGAGGGTCATCGCGCTCGACGGCATCGACCAGCTGGCCTCCACGCGCTCGCTGCGCGGTGCGCCGTGGCAGCTGATGGCGCTCGACGACCTGGCGCCGGTGCGCGTGGGCGCGCGCAACGCCGCCATCACCGCGAGCCTCGCAATGGCGGTGCTGTTGCTGGTGGCCGTGACGCTGTGGCAGCGCCGCCGCGCCGTGCGGCAGAAACTGGCCAACCAGGCGGCGCTGCAGGCGGCGCACGACACGCTCGAGTCGACCGTGGTGGCGCGCACCGCACAGCTGCGCGCCGCCCAGGGCGAGCTGGTGCATGCCGGCAAGATGGCGGCGCTGGGCCAGATGTCGGCCGGCGTGGTGCACGAACTGAACCAGCCGCTCACCGCGATGCGCACGCTCTCGGAGAGCGCCGCCATCCTGCTCGACAAGAACCGCCTGGACGACGTGCGTGGCAACCTGCAGCGCATCCGGGACATGGTCGACCGCCTGGCGCGCCTGACCTCGCAGCTCAAGACCTTCGCGCACAAGAGCGAACTTCCGCTCGCGGCGGTGCCGGTGGCGCGAGCCGTGGCCGACGCGCAGGCCATCGTGGCCGAGGCCATCAAGAAGAACGGCGTCGCCTTCGAAGTCGACGTGCAGCCCGCGGCGCTGAGCGTGATGGCCGAAGAGGCCGCGCTGGGCAGCGTGCTCGTCAACCTGATGCGCAACGCCATCGACGCCATGCAGGCCTCGCCCCGGCGCAGGCTGCGGCTCGAGGCGCGGCCGCAAGAGGGCCGGGTGCTGCTGCGGGTGAACGACACCGGACCGGGCATTCCATCCCACATCCTGCCGCGCCTGTTCGAGCCCTTCGTCAGCAGCAAGCCGGCCGGCACGGGCCTCGGGCTCGGGCTCGCGATCTCGGCACAATTGGTGCGCGCCATGGACGGCACGCTGCGTGCGGCCAACCTGCCGGAAGGCGGCGCCTCCTTCATCGCCGACCTTCCGGCCGCCGTGCAGGCCGTTCTTATTCCCACCCCCACAGGAGTGATCAACAAGTGAGCGAAGCCCCTGCCATCCGGGTGATGCTGGTCGAGGACGACGAAGACGTCCGCATCAGCACGACCCAGGTGCTGACCCTGGCCGGTTTCGAGGTCGAATCCTTTGCGAGCGTCGAACGCGCGCGCAGCCACATCAGCTTCGGCGTGCCGGCCATCGTGGTCTGCGACGTGCGCCTGCCAGGCCTGAGCGGCGCCGAATGGCTGCCCGAGCTGCACGGCATCGATGCCGAGCTGCCCGTGATCCTGGTCACCGGCCACGGCCATATCGCGATGGCGGTGCAGGCCATGCGCGAGGGCGCCTACGACTTCATCGAGAAGCCCTTCAGCTCCGAGCGGCTGGTGGCCATCGTGCGCCACGCCATCGAGCGCCGGCAGCTTTCGCTGCAGGTGCGCGCGCTGCGCGATGCGCTGGAGAACTGGAACGGCATCCAGTCGGTGCTGATCGGCCGGTCGGCCCAGATGCAGCTGGTGCGCCGCACCGTGATGACGCTCGCCGAAACCTCGGCCGACGTGCTGGTCTACGGCGAAACCGGCACCGGCAAGGAACTCGTCGCGCGCTGCCTGCACGAGCACAGCGAACGCCGCCGCCAGCATTTCGTTCCGCTCAACTGCGGCGGCCTGCCCGAGGCGCTGGCCGAGAGCGAGCTGTTCGGCCACGAGGCCGGCGCCTTCACCAGCGCCAACCGCGTGCGCGTGGGCAAGTTCGAATATGCCAATGGCGGCACGCTCTTCCTCGACGAGATCGAGAGCATGCCGATGGCCGTGCAGATCAAGCTGCTGCGCGCGCTGCAGGAGCGCAGCATCGAGCGCATCGGCTCCAACAAGGCCATTGCCTTCGACTGCCGCGTGGTGGCCGCAAGCAAGGAGGACCTGAAGGACATGAGCGACCGCCAGAAGTTCAGGGCCGACCTGTACTACCGGCTCGGCGTCGCCTTCATCGAGCTGCCGCCGCTGCGCGAGCGACGCGAAGACATTCCCCTGCTGTTCGAGCACTTCACGCTGCTGGCCGCGAGCCGCTACGGGCGTGCGGCGCCACTGCCCACCAACGCCCAGCTGGCCGACCTGATGGCCTACGCGTGGCCGGGCAACGTGCGCGAGCTGCGCAACGTGGCCGACCGCTTCGTCCTGGGCCTGCTCGGCGAGCGCCTGACGCAGACCCGCGGCACCGGCGAGGGCTTGCCGGCGCTGCCGCGCGCGCTGCCGCAGCAGGTGGAATCCTTCGAGCGCGCGGTGATCGTCGAGGCGCTGCGCAAGCACCAGGGCGACCAGCCGGCCACGGCGGCCTCGCTCGCCATCGCACGGCAGACGCTGCACGACAAGCTGCGCAAGCTCGGCATCGCGGCGGAAGAGTTCAAGTCCCCGTAACCGGCGGGGCGGCTCGGGCCTTGGCGATCGCCCGGCACAGGGACCAGGACCGCGGCCTCAAAGCTTGGCGAGCGGCACCTGCAGGTCGGCGAGCTGCGCGGCATCGACGCGGGTGCGGCGCTCGATCAGCCGCCGCGCAAATCGCAGGTCGCGCGCGGCATTGGGGCCCAGCGCCGCAACGACCTTGCCGGCGTCCAGGAAGAACATCACGAAGCTGCCGGAATTGCGGTCGCCGCGCACGACCACATCGTGTGCCGGCGTGGGCATGCCGAAGATCTGCAGGTTGACCTCGTACTGGTCCGACCAGAACCAGGGCAGCGGCTGGTGGTTCACCGCGATGCCGAGCGCCGCGCGCGCAGCGGCAATGCCCTGCTCCTGGGCGTTCTGCCACGATTCGAGCCGCATCCGGCGCCCCGCCCATTCGCACTGCCATGCAGCCACGTCGCCCGCGGCCAGGATGTCGGGATCGGAGGAGCGGCACTGCGAATCGACCAGCACGCCGCCATCGCATGCCAGGCCAGCCTCGCGCGCGAGCTCGTCGTTGGGGACCAGGCCGACACCGATGAGGACCGCGTCGCATTCGATCTCGCGCCCATCGGTGAATGACGCCGTGAGACCGCCCCGCGCGTTCTGCGCCAGGCGTTCGATGCCGGTGCCGAGCCGGACATCGACGCCGTGCGCGATGTGGAGCTGCAGCAGGTAGCCGGAGATTTCCGGCGGAACGGTGCGCTCGCACAGCCGGCCCATCGCTTCCACGACGGTCACCTCCATGCCTTTCTTGCGGGCCGTCGCAGCCACTTCGAGTCCGATCCAGCCGCCCCCGACGACGAGCAGCCGCTTGCCGGCCAACAGCGCGGCACCGAGCGCCGCCGCATCCTCGATGCTGCGCAAGCTGAAGACGCCGGGCAGGTCCGCGCCCGGGATATCCAGGCGGCGCGCCCGGCCGCCGCTGCAGAGAATCAGCTTGTCGTAGGAAACATGCGCTCCCTGCGTCAGGTGGAGCTGCTTCGCGGCCCGGTCGATGAAGGTCGCGCCGACGTTCGGCCGCCAGTCGATGCGAAGCGCATCGAAGGCTTCCGGTTTCAGCAGGTGGGTCGTGTCCGCCTGCGCGTCCCCGGCGAGCACCGCCTTGGACAGCGGCGGGCGCTCGTAGGGACGATGCGGCTCGTCGCCGACCAGCACCACGCGCCCCGCGAAACCCTCGCTGCGCAGCGTCTGCGCGGCCCAGCCGCCGGCCTGGCCGGCGCCCACGATGGCGATGGTTTCGGTATTCATGAGTTCAACCGAGCGAGAGAAACACCCGGCCCGCATCGATCTTCACCGGGTATGCGCGGATCGCCTCGGTCACGGGCGCGCAGGTCGGCTTTCCATTGCGCACGTCGAACTTGCCCTGGTGCAGCGGGCACTCGATCTCGTGGCCTTCGAGGAAGCCCTCGCACAGGCGCGCATGGCCGTGGGTGCACACGTTGTCGGTCGCGTAGATCTGGCCGTCCACGTTGTACAGCGCGATGTCGCGCCCGCCGACCTGCATGCCGACGACATCGTCGGCGGGTACTTCGTCGACCGCTGCGGCCTCGGTCCATTGGGAATCGCTCATGGCTGGCCTCAGAGGGGATAGATGACGGAGTTGGGGATCATTTCGCTGTCGTAGATGACCTGGCGCGAGGCAAACTTCAGCCCCTCGGCGGTACGCACGACCACATCGATGTAGCGGCCCACATTGAAGACGCTCGAGAGTTCGGACAGCTTGGTGCGGAACACCGCGTAGTTGGCCTCGCACTCGAAGCGGTCCGCCTCGGCCTTCAGCACGAGCGGCGTCCCGACCACGTGGCGCTGGTAGTAGGGGTCGTGGAACAGGGTCTCGCGGATGCCGTAGACGCGGTCCTTCAGCATGCCCTTGCTTTCGAACGACAGCGTGGCCAGCGGAAAGCCGCGCTCGTGGTTCTCGCGCGGCTGCAGGCGGTAGCTGCAGTCGTCCGTGAAGAATTCCGGCCAGAGTTCCCATTGGCCGGAACTCACCGCCTGGGCGTAGCGGGCATAGAGCTGGGTCAGCTCGAAGTAGTCCTGGAAGTTCATCTCAAGCCTCCATGACCTTGCGCCAGTATTCGTACATGCCCCGGATCAGCGTCTCGGTGACCATGTGGTCCGTGTCGCCGACTTCGCGTCCGCCGAGTTCGGCGAGCGTGCGGTGGAAAGGTTTCTGTTCGAAGCCTTTCTGCGAAAGCTCGATCACCTCGCCATCGTCGGCCGAAACGAAGCCCGCCGGTCCGAAGAGATTGGCCTGGCGCAGCCGCCGCAAGGTCATGGCGTCGTCGTCGTCCTCGAAGCCGAAGTGCGTCCAGACGAAATCGAAGGCGCCCGGGCCGCTCGGCTGGATATGCCGGGTCGAGACGCTGTTGACCTGCTGCTGGAAGATCACGCTCGGGAACAGCGTCATCATCACCGCCGTCGGGCCGCGCCACCACGGCTCGGGCACGATGTCCAGGAAGCGGTCGTCGTTGAGCTTCATGCTTTCCTTGAAGCTCGACACCTGTGTGACCTGGTCGGCCTTGCCGCTCGCGCCGCGGGTCGAGATCATCGCGGCGTGGCGGTGATGGCGGTCCATCTTCAGCTCCGACTTGTTGTCGGCGCGCCAGAGCCCGAAGGTGACGAACCAGGTGTGCAGCAGGCCCGGGTGGTACGGGTCCTTGATGTTCTCCTGCATCAGCTTCCAGTTGCCGGGAATGCGCTGGCGGTTGTAGCCGAGGATCGTGAGCTTGCGGCCGTTGAACAGCCGGTCGAAGTAGCCCAGGATTTCCGGGCCCATGAAGTCCTCGAGTGATTCCACCTGTGCATCGAAGGACGCGAACACGACGCCGCCGCGCGTGGCGACCTTGAGCTTGTTGAGGCCGTGCTCGGCCGGCTTGAAGTCGGCCGGCATTCCGCCATTGACCTTGCCGTCCTGCTTCACGCCGCGGCGAAAGGGCACGCCCTGCAGGTCGCCGCCCAGCGAGTAGTTCCACTGGTGATAGGGACAGGTGAACCCGCCGGCCTTGCGGTTGCCATGGCGCTCGCGGCAGAACTGCATGCCCCGGTGCGCGCATACGTTTTCCACCACGCTGATGGAGCCTTCCGCATCCCGGACCATGATCACCGAGCGCTCGCCGATCACCGTGCGCTTGAAGTCGCCGACCTCGGGAATCTCGGCCTCCAAGCCCACGTAGCACCAGTGGCCCCGGTAGAAAAGGCGTTCGAGCTCCTGCCGGTGCTGGTCGGCGTCGGTGTAGGCCATGAAGGGAATGCGGCTCGTGCCCTTGTCTTCCCAGCGGATCTGCTGCGGGAAAACGGCCGATGTGTCGTCCATGTCTTGTCTCCTGTGCGGCCGCGTCGCCTGGGCCGCTCGTCTCGTGGTTCCCAATGATCGGCAGTTCGAGCCTATCGTTCAATAGAATGTGCCGAATAATTCATATAGATTTCGCGAATGGAGACGCGGTGGAGCTCAAGGACATCGACCTCAACCTGCTGGTGGTGTTCAACCAGCTGCTGATCGACCGACGGGTGTCGAAGGCGGCGGCGAATCTGGGCCTCTCGCAGCCCGGCGTGAGCAACGCGCTGGCGCGCCTGCGCAAGCTCACCGACGACCCGCTGTTTCTTCGAACGCCCAAGGGCATGGAACCCACGCCCTTCGCCGAGCAGCTGGCCGCGCCGACCGCGAGCGCCCTGCAGACGATCCATGCCGCCATCAACCAGCGGAGCTCGTTCGAGCCGGCCACGTCGACGCGCGCCTTCACCATCGGCATGACCGACATCGGGGAGATCTATTTCCTGCCCAAGCTGATGAAGGAGCTGGCGCGCGTGGCGCCGGGCCTCTCGATCAGCACCGTTCGCAACACGGCGGTCAATCTCCAGGACGAGATGGAATCCGGCCACGTCACCCTGGCCATCGGCTTGCTGCCGCAGCTCAAGAGCGGCTATTTCCAGCGGCGGCTGTTCAAGCAGCACTACGTCTGCATGTTCCGCCGGGGCCATGCGCTCGACAAGCGCCAGATCTCGCTGGCCGAGTTCTCGAAGGCCGATCACGTGGTCGTGGTCTCGGAGGGAACCGGCCACGGCAAGGCGGATGAGCTTCTCAGCCGCAAGAAGATCGTGCGCAAGGTTGTCCTGACGGTGCCGCACTACGTGGCGGTCGGCCATATCCTGCACGGCTCCGACCTCGTGGCGACGGTGCCCGAGCGGCTCGCCCAGGCCCTGGCCGGTCCGTTCGGCCTGTCCTATGTGCGCCATCCGGCCAGGCTGCCCGAGATTGCGATCAGCCTGTTCTGGCACGGCCGCTATCACCGGGACCCCGCCGTGGCGTGGCTGCGCGCCTTGATCGTGCGGCTTCACGGGGAGGGTGTGCCCGGCTGAAGCGTTCCGTTGAATGTACGTACGTTCACTAAACGACTCCGATGCTATCATCGGACCCTTCCCACAGGACTCCCTGGAGGCTCGCCCATGCGTTATCCCGGCCCGCGCGAGAACGACCGAGATGGATCGAAGGCGGCGATCGAGCCCGTGCGGGTCACCCGCGAAGGGCTCCTCGATGACGCCTTCATGGCGCAGGTCTATGCGCAGCTCCCGGTGGGCGTGCGGCTGCGCACCGCGGAGGAACTGGAAGCGTCCATCGAAGGCGTGCTGTCGCGGCACGATGGCAATGCAGCCGTTCATGTGTTCGGATATGGATCGCTGATGTGGAACCCCGCGGTGGAGCACACCGGCGTGCATCCGGCGAAAGTCCACGGTTGGCACCGCTCCTTCTGCCTGCGCTCGATCGTCGGGCGAGGCTCGCAGGAGCACCCCGGACTGATGCTCGCCCTCGACCGGGGCGGCGCGTGCCAGGGATTGCTGTTGCAGATCGAGCCGCGCAAGGCGCGCGATGAGCTGCGGGTGCTCTGGCGAAGGGAGATGCTGACCGAGGTGTACCAGGCCCGGTGGGTGACCGCCCATGCGGAGGGCCGGCCGGTGCGCGCAATCACCTTTGCGGTCGACCGATCCCATCCACGCTACACGAAGGCGCTCTCCCTGCACGAGATGGCCCGGATGATCAACACGGGAGCGGGCAGCCTCGGCAGCTGCCGCGAGTACTTCGACGCCACGCTTCGAAAGCTCGAGGCGCTCGGCATACGCGACGTGGGGATGGAGCGGCTGCGCAGCGCCGTGGGCTGAAGCCCCATCCGCGCCATCAGGCCGCTGCCGGTGCGCGCAGCTCCTTGCGCAGGATCTTGCCCACGGTCGATTTGGGCAAGGCCTCGAGAAAGGTGATGTGGCGAGGCACCTTGTAGGGCGCCAGGAGCTCGCGGCAATGCGATTCGACCTGGTCCGCCTGCAGGCCCGGCGAGCGGCGTACGACGAACAGGTGGGGGACTTCGCCGGAGCGCTCGTCGGGCACGCCGACGCAGGCGCACTCCAGCACCTCCGGATGCAGCGCGACCACGCCCTCGATCTCGTTCGGATACACGTTGAATCCGGACACCAGGATCATGTCCTTCTTGCGGTCGACGATGGTCATCAGCCCCTGCGCATCCATGGTGACGACATCGCCCGTGCGGAACCAGCCATCGCCGGTGAATGCCATGCGCGTTTCTTCCTCGCGCTTCCAGTAGCCGGCGAACACCTGCGGGCCCTTGATGAGCAGCTCGCCGGGCGCGCCCGGCGCCACCGGCTCGCCCGCGTCGTCGACGATCATCACGTCGGTGGAGGGCACCGGAACGCCGATGGTGCCGTTGCAGCCCGGCGCATTGAAGGTGGCGCTGGGCGATGTCTCCGTGAGCCCATAGGCCTCGGTGATCGGCGGCCCGCCCGCCGCCTCCCACTTGCGCGCGACCGCCGCCTGGATCGAGGCGCCGGCGCCGATGACCATGCCGCAGCGCGAAAAGTCGACCGACGACAGTTCGGGCAGGTTCACCATGCCGTTGAACATGGTGTTGACGCCGATCAGCACGTCGAAAGGCGCCCGGCGCAACTCGGCGCACAGGGCCTTGGTGTCGCGCGGATTCATGACGAGCCGGTTGTGTCCGCCGCTCGCCAGCGCCATCAGCGCCATGCCGAGCGGGAAGATGTGGTACAGGGGCAGCGGCGTGACCAGCTCGAAGTTCTGGAACTCGAGGTTCAGCCGCAGCCAGGACTGCATCTGCAGCACACTCGCCAGGACGTTGCGATGCGTAAGGCAGGCGCCCTTCGATACGCCGGTCGTGCCGCCCGTGTATTGCAGGAACGCGAGATCTGAGGGGCGCACCTGTGCGGCGCTGAAGCCTGCATCCTGCACCGATGCGATGGCAGTGTGCAGCGGGACGAGATGCACGTCGGAGCCGCGTGCCGACATCGGCCGATCGCCGGCGGGCGCGAGCAGCGATCGCCTCAGGTCCTGCATCGGCGCGGTGACGACGTGCCGCACCTCCGTCCGCTCGATGGCCTCGGCCGCGAGTCCCGCGAACGGATCGGCAACCACCAGCGCCGCTGCGCCGGAATCCGCCAACTGGTACGCCACTTCGCGGGCCGTGTAGAGCGGATTCATGGTCACTCCCACGAAGCCTGCGCGTGCGATCGCAGCCAAGGCAACGGGATAGAGGAGGTGGTTCGGCAGCAGCAGCGCCACGCGGTCGCCGGGCTGCAGCCCTGCCGCCTGCAGGAAGGCCGCAAAGCGAGCCGATGCCTGTTCGAGCTCGGCGAAGGTCAGTGATTCGCCGTTGCACGTCACGGCCGGCCGGCCGGCGTTTCGAGCGAAGGCGCCTTCGAGCAGGGTGGCAAGGGTTTCGTGCTCGCCGTAGACGAGGTCGCGGGGCAGTCCTGCCGGGTAGGACGCATGCCAGATTCTTTGATCCACGTTGTCTCCTTTTTTTGCTTTGGTCAGGACAGCGCTTCGCGAACGAAGTCCATCCGGTCCTGGCCGAAGAACATCTGGCCGCCGACGAAGAGCGTGGGTGCGCCGAACACGCCGCGCTCGACCGCCTCCTGCGTCGTTGCCTTCAGTGCGGCCTTGGTCTCGGCGTCCTGCGCCAGGCGCTCGATCTCGGCGGGGTCGAATCCGCCTTCGACCAGCGTGCGCGCCGTGAGCTGCGCATCGTTGAGGTTGAGCGCATCGATCCACAGCGCCTTGAACACGCAGCCCAGCAGCTGCTGCAGCTGCTCGGGGCGGCGCAGTTGAATGCCGGTGACCGCACGCATGAGGAACAGCGTGATGACGGGGAAGTGCGGGTTGCCCTGGAACGGCACGCCATAGCGGCGCGCATGGCGCTCGTAATCCATCTGCGTATAGCGCCCCTTGGCGGGGATGGTGGCCGGCGAGGCATTGCCGGTGGCCTGGTAGACACCGCCCAGCAACATCGGCCGGTAGACGAGGTCGGCACCGTGGCTCGCGCACAGGGCGGGCAGCTGCGTCCACGCCAGGTAGGACGACGGGCTTCCCACATCGAAGAAGAAATCGACTGACTTGCGCATTGAGGGACTCCTTTAAGTTAACGAACGTTTGGTAAACGAAAGCTATGTGATTGAACGAGCTTCGTCAACGGGGTTTCCTTGGGCTTTGCCCTTGATTGACAAACGAACGTTCATTGATTAACGTGCAATGACCTAACGAACGTTTTTTAAAGGAGACCGTATGGACCCATCAGCCAACCACCGCGGCGTGGCTCTCGTCATCGGCGCGGGCGACGCCACCGGCAGCGCGATCGGCGCGCGCTTCGCCCGAGAGGGCTACGTCGCGTGCCTGACGCGGCGCTCGGCCGACAAGCTGGAGCCGGCCGTCGAGCGCATCCGCGCGGCCGGCGGCCAGGCGTTCGGCTACGGCAGCGATGCGCGCAAGGAGGAAGAGGTCGTGGCCCTCATCGACCAGATCGAGAAGGAGCGCGGCCCGATCGAAGTGATGGTGTTCAACATCGGCGCCAACGTGCCCAGCAGCATCCTGGAGGAGACCGGGCGCAAGTACATGAAGATCTGGGAGATGGCCGCCTTCAGCGCCTTCCTGAACGCGCGCGAGGTCGCCCGCAGGATGGTCGAGCGCGGGCGCGGCACGATTCTCTTCACCGGCGCGACGGCCGGCATCCGCGGCTCGGCGAAGTTCGCGGCCTTTGCCGGCGCCAAGCATGCACTGCGCGCCCTGGCCCAGAGCATGGCGCGCGAGCTCGGCCCGCGCGGCATCCACGTGGCGCACATCGTGGTCGACGGCGCGATCGACACGGAGTTCATCCGCAGCAACTTCCCCGAACGCTACGCGCTGAAAGAGCAGGGCGGCATCCTGAATCCCGAGCACATCGCGGAGAACTACTGGTACCTGCACACCCAGCCCCGGGACGCATGGACCTTCGAGATGGACCTTCGTCCCTACATGGAAACCTGGTGAAAGACACATGAAAACACGCATCACTGAACTCTTCGGCATCCGCCACCCGATCATCCAGGGCGGCATGCACTACGTCGGCTTTGCCGAGCTGGCCGCGGCCGTGTCCAACGCCGGCGGGCTCGGGCTCATCACGGGCCTCACGCAACGGACGCCCGAGCTCCTGGCCAAGGAAATCAGCCGCTGCCGCGAGATGACGGACCAGCCCTTCGGCGTGAACCTCACGTTCCTGCCGACCCTGTCCTCGCCGCCATACCCCGAGTACATCGCGGCCATTGCCGAAGGCGGCGTGCGCATCGTCGAGACGGCGGGGCGCAGTCCCGAGGCCTACATGCCCGCGCTCAAGAAGGCCGGCATCAAGGTCATCCACAAGTGCACCTCGGTGCGGCACGCGCTCAAGGCCGAAGCGATCGGCTGCGATGCCGTGAGCGTGGACGGTTTCGAGTGCGGCGGCCACCCGGGCGAGGACGACCTGCCGAACATGATCCTGCTGCCGCGTGCGGCCGAGGAGCTGAAGATCCCGTTCGTCGCCTCCGGCGGCATGGCCGACGCGCGCAGCCTGGTGGCGGCGCTGGCGCTGGGCGCGGAAGGCATGAACATGGGCACGCGCTTCGTGGCCACGCAGGAGGCGCCGATCCACCAGAACGTGAAGGACGCCATCGTGGCGGCCACCGAACTGGACACACGGCTGGTGATGCGCGGCCTGCGCAACACGGAACGCGTGCTGACCAATTCATCGGTCGAGCAGTTGATCCGGATCGAGAAGGAAAAAGGAGCCGACCTCAAGTTCGAGGACATCATCGACCAGGTCGCGGGGGTCTACCCGCGCGTGATGCTGCAAGGCGAGATGGATGCCGGCGCCTGGAGCTGCGGCATGGTGGTCGGCCTGATCAACGACATTCCGACGGTGCAGGAGCTGATCGATCGCATCATGGAAGAGGCGGAGCAGCTGATCGTTCAGCGGCTCGCCGGTTTGCTGGAGCCTGCGCTGGCCTAGCCTGGCGTTGTGGCGGCGCTGCTCCAGCGCCGCCACTGGTCACCAGCCATTAGAAGAGATCGACGGCCGGCTCCATCAGTGCGGACGACCCGGCCCGGATTTCCCGGCAGAGCCCCGCCGCCTGCGGCAGCAGCCGCTGGAAGTAGAAGCGGGCCGTGGCAATCTTCGATGCATAGATCGGGTCGCTCGATCCGGCATTCCTGAACGCCACCTCGGCCATGCGCGCCCAGGTCCACGCCAGCGCCAGGTGTCCGACCAGGCGCAGGTAGGGCACGGCGGCCGCACCTGCGGCATGCGGGTCCCGGGCCGACGCGGCCACCAGCTCGCCCGTGAGCTGCCTGATCTCGGTGGCCAGTTCGGCCAGCGGCTGCGCGAACTCGCGCATCGCCTCGCGCGGGCTGCAGGTTTCGGCGAATGCGCCGGCCATGTCGAGAAAGACACCCATCTGCCGGCCCTGGTCCGCCAGCACCTTGCGGCCGAGCAGGTCCATGGCCTGCACGCCGTTCGTGCCCTCGTAGAGGCCCACGATGCGCACGTCGCGCAGGTGCTGCTCGACGCCGTTCTCGCGGATGTAGCCGTGCCCGCCGAACACCTGCATTGCGAGCAGCGTGCATTCCACCGCAAGGTCGCTCGACAGCGCCTTCACGAGCGGGGTCAAAAGCCCCAGCAGTTCGGCCGTCTCGCTGCGCCTGGCCGCATCCGGATGAAGGCGCTGCAGGTCGCTCAGCTGCGCGGTCCACAGCGCCAGGGCGCGCGCGCCCTCGATGTTCGCCTTCTGCGTGAGCAGCATGCGGCGCACGTCAGCGTGCCCGATGATCGGATCGGCCGCTTCGCCAGACGATCTTGCACCGCTCGCGCGGCCCTGCAGGCGCTCCTTGGCATAGGCCAGGGCCTTCTGGTAGGCCGCTTCCATGAGGCCGATGGCGATCATGCCGACCAGCACGCGCATGTGGTTCATCTGCACGAACATGCCCGCGAGTCCCTTGTGAGGCGCGCCCAGCAGCCAGCCGGTGGCACCGTCGAAGTTGATGGTGCAGGTCGAGTTGCCGTGGATGCCCAGCTTGTGCTCGATCGAGCCGCAGACCACCGCATTGCGCGCGCCGGCTGCGCCGCTTGCATCGGGGATGAATTTCGGGACGATGAAGAGAGAAATGCCCTTCACGCCCGGCGGCGCATCCGGCATGCGCGCGAGCACCAGGTGCATGATGTTGCCGGTCAGGTCCTGCTCGCCGCCCGAGATGAAGATCTTGCTGCCGGTGATGCGGTAGCTGCCATCGGCCTGCGCCACGGCCCGGGTGCGCATCAGGCCCAGGTCGGTGCCTGCGTTGGGCTCGGTCAGGCACATGGTGCCGGCCCATTCGCCCGAGGCGATCTTGGGCAGGTAGAGCGCCTTCTGCGCCTGCGACCCGTTGGCCGACACGTTCACGTAGGTGGCATGCGACATGCCGGGGTAGGACGCCCACGCCATGTTCGCGCCACCGAAGACTTCATAGACCGCATTGGCCACGACCGAAGGAAAGCCCTGGCCGCCGAAGTCGGGGCTGCACGCCAGGCCGGGCCAGCCGTTCTTGGTGAACTCGTCGTACGCCTTCTTGAAGCCGGGCGGCGTCTGCACCACCCCGGGCGAGGGCATGCTGCAGCCGTGTTCGTCCCCCGCTGCGTTGAGCGGCGCAATCACCTCGGAGGCGAACTGGCCGGCCGCAGCGAGCACCTGGTCGATGGTTTCCGCGTCCAGTTCAGGCTGGCCGCAGTCCTGCAGCATGGCCGGCACCTGGAGCAGCTCGTGCAAGACGAACTGGATGTCGCGCATCGGGCTTTGGTAAGTCATGGTGATAGCTCCTTGCCTCAGGCCACTTCGAACAGGCCGGCGGCACCCATGCCGCCGCCGATGCACATCGTCACGACGACGAAGCGCGCGCCGCGCCGCTTGCCCTCGATGAGCGCATGCCCCACCAGCCGCGAGCCGGTCATGCCATAGGGGTGCCCAATGGTGATGCCTCCACCGTTGACGTTCAGCCTCTCGGGATCGATGCCCAGCTGGTCGCGCGAATACAGCACCTGGCAGGCGAAGGCCTCGTTCAATTCCCACAGGCCGATGTCACCGACCTGGAGCCCATGGATCTTCAGCAGCTTGGGCACTGCCAGGACCGGGCCGATGCCCATTTCTTCCGGCGCGAGCCCGGCCACCGCGATGCCGCGGTAGATGCCCAGCGGTTTGAGCCCGCGGCGCTCCGCAACCGCGCGTTCCACCAGCACGCAGGCCGATGCGCCATCCGACAGCTGGCTCGAGTTGCCTGCGGTGATGACGCCGCCTTCGATCACCGGCTTGAGACTGGCAAGGCCTTCGAGCGTCGTGTCGGGGCGGTTGCCCTCGTCGCGGTCGAGCGTGACCTCGCGGTAGCTGACCGCACCCGTCTGCTTGTCGGCCACGGCCATGCGCGCCGTGATCGGCACGATCTCGTCGTCGAACAGATGGCGCTCCTGCGCCAGGGCGGTGCGGCGCTGCGCCTCCGCGGAATACGCGTCCTGCGCCTCGCGCGAGATGTCGTACTTCTTCGCGACGATTTCGGCCGTGTTCAGCATCGGGATGTAGGCGTGCTGCACGCGCGCAACGAGCAGCGGGTCGGCTTCTTCGCCCACCCACTTGACGAAGGGGTTCTGCACGGCGGAGATGTTCTCCTGGCCCCCGCCCACGGTCACGTCCATGCCGTCGACGATGATCTGCTTGGCCGCCGTCGCGATGGCCATCAGCCCGGACGCGCATTGCCGGTCCATCGTCTGTCCCGGCACCGACTGCGGCAGTCCCGCCGCGAGTGCCGCGAGGCGTCCGATGTTCATGCCCGCGGTGCCGGCAGCCATGGCGCTGCCGATCACCACGTCCTCCACTTCCCCGGGATCGATGCCGGCCCGCTGCACGGCGTGCTGGATCGCGTGGCCCGTCAGCGTGGGCGACTTGATGTTGTTCAATGCGCCGCGGAACGCGCGGCCGATGCCCGTGCGTGCGGTGGAAACGATGACGGCTTCTCTCATGGTCAGACTCCAGGGGGTTGGCTAGACAGGTTGGCGCAGCGGCTCGCCGCGTTTCAGGCGCAGGGCGGGCGGGAGTTCCTCATCGCCATCGCTTCGTCCGCCTTGCTTTAAATAACGATCGTTTGATAAACGATAGTGCACTATAGTTTTGCGGCGAGGGCAGCGTCAACACGCTGGAGCGGGTTTGCGGCAGGGGGAAACCCTTGATGTGGAGCCCAGGGGCCGCGATGGAATCACGATCGTTTATCAAACGAGTGGCATGCTATGATGGGCACCTCCACGATCTGCAGAGGCCCACTCATGCGCTATCCGTCCACTCACAAAGAGGAAACCCGCAAGAAGCTGCTCGCGAATGCCCGTGCCATCGCCAAGAAGGGCGGCTTCGGCACCACCGGCGTCGATGAGTTGATGGCGAGCATCGGCCTGACCGGGGGCGCCTTCTATGGACACTTCCCGTCCAAGGAGGCGCTGTTCGCCGAACTGCTCGAACACGAAATCTCCAACAGCACCGACATGCTGGCCGGAGACCGCGACTCGCCGCCCGACCACGTCGCCAAGCGGCTGCGCAGCTACCTGAGTTCGTACCACGCGCTGCATCCGGAAACCGGCTGCGTGCTGCCGGCGCTCGGGCCCGAGATCGCCAGGGCCGGGCCCGAGGTGCGTGCCTCGGTCGAGGAGGGCCTGAAGCGCCTGCAGAAGAGCTGGAGCTCGCGCATCGGCGACCCCGATGCGGCATGGGCGCTGATTGCCCAGTGCGTGGGCGCGCTGGTGTTGTCCCGCGCGGTGGAATCCGAGCGCACGCGCAAGGAAATCCTGGCCTCGAGCCGGCGCTTCATCGACCAGACGCACGCGCTGGACGCGGCGCCCGCGAAGCCATCCAGGGCCTCCTGACGGCCGCGGCCGATGCTGCCCCGGCGCGCCACTGCTGCACGTGCGCTGATGCCAGCGCGCCCTGCACCGCGGACGCTGGCGGTTGATGCCGCCGGCCCCGAGCGGTCGGCCTGCACCTACACCACGGCGCATCAGCTCGCCCGCCTCGTCAGGCAGCACTACGACGCGGAACTGGGCGCGATCGGCCTCAGGGCCACGCAGTACCGGCTGCTGGTGGAAATCCTTGCACACGGGCCGGTGCGCCCCTGCGACCTGGCGGAGAGCATGTCGCTTTCTCCGTCGACGCTGACGCGCAATCTCAAGCCCCTGATCGCGGCGGGATGGGTCGATCTTGGACCCGGGATGGACGGACGCACCCGCAGTGTGTGCGTCACCGCTGCGGGCCGCAGCAAGTGTGCCGAAGGCCTGCCTCGCTGGAGCATGGCGCAGGCCAGGGTGCATCGGTTGATGGGGAGCCGGCAGGTCGGCGCGTTGCACGCGCTCGTTGGCCAATGCTTGACGAGCATGTCGGCAGCGGCCGAATGAACGCGGTCAATCTCGGTGCGGCCCGATGGCTGCCGCCCGGACGGGCTCGGCCTGCCAGCCGCCGCCGAGCGCCTTGAATGCATTGACTGCCGCGCGCGCCGACTCCGTTTGCGCCTGCGCTCTGGCATCGGCCACGCGCAGCATGCCCTCGTCGGCCTGCAGCACTTCGATCAGGCTGACCACACCGCGCTGATAGGCCGCGAACGATGCCCCTCGCGCGCGGCCGAGCGATGCTTCTCCCTGCGCGAGCAGCGCGGCCTGCTCTTCGCGCTTGACCAGGGCCGAGAAGGCGTTCTCCACGTCTTCGGTGGCACGCAGCGCGGCGAGCCGGTAGGCCGCGAGCAGCTCCGCGTCCTGCCCCTTGGCGAGTTCGATCTGCGCATCGATGCGGCCGAAGTCGAACAGCCGCCAGCGCAGCCCGAGCAGGGCCGCGGCCTGGCTCGCGCCGGCGCTGAACAGGTTGCCGCTGGTCACCGACGTGGCGCTGCCGATCGTTCCCGCGAGCGACAGTTTGGGGTAGTACTCGGCCACGGCCACGCCGATGCGGGCGTTCGATGCCGCAAGGCGCCGCTCGGCGGCGATCAGGTCGGGCCGGCGCCGCAGCAGCTCGGCGGGCGATCCGGCGGCACCGATGCCAGGCGCAACGGGAATGGCCGCTGGCGCAGCCAGTTCGGCGCGGTGCGCGCCTGGCGCCGTCCCCAGCATCACGTCGAGCGCGTTCATGGCCGCGGCCTCGCCCGCCTCGAGCGCCGGCACCGACGCGCGAACCTGCGCCAGCGCGCCTTCGCCCTGGTGCAACTGGAGCTCGGTGGCGAGCCCCTTGCCGTGGAGCAGGCCGATCTTCGCGAGCAGGTCCTGCTGCGTTGCGGCTTGCCGGCGTGCAATGTCTAGGCGGGCCTGCAGGCCGCGCAGGGTGATGTAGATGTCGGCGGTCTGCGCGGCCACGGCCAGGCGCGTGGCGGCCGCGCCGGCCTCCGATGCCTGGTAGTCGGCCAGCGCGGCCTCGCGTCCCCGGCGCAGGCCGCCGAAGATGTCCAGCTCCCAGCTGGCGCCGAGGTTCGCTTCGTAGGCGCTGCCGTGGCGATCGAAACCCGGCTGCGCGTTCAGCACCTGGCCCAGCGGCGTCTCCACCGACTGGTAGGCCCTGGCCGCCTGCGCGCCCAGATTGCCCGAAGGCAGCAGCGCCGCATTCGCCGCACCGAGCCCCGCCCGGGCCTGTGACACGCGGGCGGCGGCCTGCGCAAGATCGAGGTTCTGCTTCAGCGCCTGTTCAACATAGCCGGCCAGCTGCGCATCGCCGAAGCCGGTCCACCACGCCACCAGCTCGGCGTTGGCGGCGCCGGATCGCTGGGCGAGCGCCGCCTCGCCGATGAAATGGTCGGGCAGGGCCGGGACAGGCCGGACATAGTCAGGCCCCACGGCGCAGCCTGCGAGGAGGCTGAACAGCAGGGGCAGGGCAAGCGTGCGTGGGGACATGGGATTGCTCCGGGCGATGGACGGAAAAGGCCAAAGAATTGAGTGACTATAATTCAATTTGGTCACTTGTTGTTGTTTGTTTGCCGAGGCGCTAAGCTCCCGGCATGAACAACGCAACTTCTTCTGCGCCAACCACGCGGGGGCCGGCCGACCACGACGTGCGCGCGCAGATCGTCGCGGCGGCCACCGAGCACTTCAGCCAGTACGGCTACGAGAAGACCACGGTTTCCGACCTTGCCAAGGCCATCGGCTTCTCCAAGGCCTACATCTACAAGTTCTTCGAGTCCAAGCAGGCAATCGGCGAAATGATCTGCTCGAACTGCCTGCGCGAGATGCAGGCAGACATCCGCGCAGCGGTCGACGCGGCCGGCAGCCCGCCGGAAAAGCTGCGCCGCATGTTCAAGGCCATTGTCGATTCGGGCCTTCGGCTGTTCCTGCACGACCGCAAGCTCTATGAGATCGCGATCTCGGCAGCCAGCGAGCACTGGCCGTCGGCCATCGCCCACGAGGCGTGCATCCGGCAGATGCTGCTCGAATTGCTGAAGCAGGGGCGCGAGTCCGGCGACTTCGAGCGCAAGACGCCCATCGACGAGACGGCAGCAGCCATCTACCTGGTCATGCACCCGTACATCAACCCCGTGATCCTGCAGCTCAGCTCCAATTACACGGACCAGGCGCCGGCCCAGCTGTCGGGTCTGGTGCTGCGCAGCTTGTCGCCGTAGCCGAATAAGTTCTCAGTGACTATTGACTAAATTGGTCACTGTTATCAGAATCGGGGCTCTATCGATTCGTCAATGGGCCCCTCATGCACTCGCGCCGCTTCCTCACATCCGCCTTGGTCTGCGCCTTGCCGTTCGCGCTGGCCGCCTGCGACGACAAGGCCCCGCCCGATCCGCGCACCCAGGCGCCGCTGGTGCGCGCCGCCACGGTCCAGGCCGCCGCGTCGGCATCGCGCTCGTTCACCGGCACCGTCGCCGCGCGGGTTCAAAGCGACCTGGGCTTCCGCGTCTCCGGAAAGGTGCTGGAGCGCCTGGTCGACGCGGGCCAGACGGTCAAGCGCGGCCAGGTGCTCATGCGCATCGACCCGGTCGACCTGAGGTTGGCCGCGCGTGCGCAGCAGGAGGCCGTCAGCGCCGCGCGGGCGCGTGCGAAACAGGCCGGCGACGAGGAAGCGCGTTACCGCGATCTGCGTGGGACCGGCGCCATTTCCGCCTCGGCGTACGACCAGGCCAAGGCGGCGGCGGATGCCGCGCAGGCCCAGCTCGCGGCAGCAGAAGCGCAATCGGAAGTCGCACGCAATTCGAATCGCTATTCGGAACTCGTTGCCGACGCGGACGGCACGGTGCTCGAGACGCTGGCCGAGCCCGGCCAGGTCGTCAGCGCCGGGCAGCCGGTGGTTCGCGTGGCGCAGGCCGGCCGCAGGGAGGCGGTGGTGCAACTGCCCGAGACGCTCCGCCCTGTCATCGGCTCCGCGGGGCAGGCCACGCTGTTCGGCAGGGAACGCGTTGCCGTGCCCGTCAAACTCAGGCAGCTCTCCGATGCGGCCGACAAGCTCACGCGCACCTTCGAGGCGCGCTACGTGCTTGAGGGCGAACTCGCCAACGCGCCGCTGGGCGCCACCGTGACGATCGACATCTCGGACGGCAAGCCGGCCCGGGCAGGAGGCGTCCAGGTGCCCATCGGCGCCTTGTTCGATACGGGCAAGGCCACGGGCGTCTGGGTCATCGGCGGCGATCCGTCGACGGTGCGCTGGCAGCCGGTGGCCGTCGAGCGCCTCGACGGCGAGCGTGCGCTGGTGGACGGGCAGCTCAAGCAGGGAGACCAGGTGGTCGCGCTTGGCGCACACCTGCTGCGCGAAGGCGAGAAGGTGCGTGTGGCGGCCTCGGCCGCGACCGCCGCAGTGGGCGGAGCCCGCCCATGAGCGAAGGCCGCTTCAACCTGTCGGCGCTGGCGGTACGCGAGCGATCCATCACGCTGTTCCTCATCGGCCTGATCTCGCTGGCGGGGCTGGTCGCGTTCTTCAAGCTCGGGCGCGCGGAAGATCCGGCCTTCACCGTGAAGGTGATGACGGTCATCACCGCCTGGCCCGGCGCCACGGCGCAGGAGATGCAGGACCAGGTCGCCGAAAAACTCGAGAAGCGCCTGCAGGAGCTGCGCTACTACGACCGCACCGAGACCTACACGCGGCCCGGGCTGGCGTTCACGACGCTGACGCTGCTCGACAGCACGCCGCCGGCACAGGTGCAGGAACAGTTCTACCAGGCGCGCAAGAAGCTCGGCGACGAAGCGGGCAGCCTGCCGGCCGGCGTGATCGGACCGATGATCAACGACGAATACGCGGACGTCACCTTTGCCCTGTTCGCGCTCAAGGCCAGGGGAGAAGCGCAGCGCGTGCTGGTGCGCGATGCCGAGACGCTGCGCCAGCGCCTCTTGCATGTGCCCGGCGTGAAGAAGGTCAACATCGCGGGTGAGCAGTCGGAGCGCATCTACGTCGAGTTCGCGCACGACCGGCTGGCCACCCTGGGCATCGGGCCGCAGGACGTGTTCGCGGCGCTCAACAGCCAGAACGCGCTGAGCCCGGCCGGTTCCGTGGAAACCCGCGGCCCGCAGGTCTTCATTCGGCTGGACGGCGCATTCGACACCCTGCAGAAGATCCGCGACACGCCCGTGGTCGCGCAGGGCCGCACCCTGAAGCTGTCGGATGTGGCCACGGTCAGGCGCGGCTACGAAGACCCCGCCACCTTCATGATCCGCAACGGCGGCGAGCCGGCGCTGCTGGTGGGCGTCGTGATGCGGGAGGGCTGGAACGGGCTCGACCTGGGCAAGGCGCTGGACGTGGAAGCCCGCGCCATCAACGCCGAGCTGCCGCTGGGCCTGAGCTTCGCCAAGGTCACCGACCAGTCGGTGAACATCAGTGCGTCGGTCGACGAATTCATGGTCAAGTTCTTCGCGGCCCTGCTGGTCGTCATGCTCGTGAGCTTCCTGAGCATGGGCTGGCGCGCGGGCCTGGTGGTGGCTGCCGCGGTGCCGCTGACGCTGGCCGTGGTGTTCGTGGTGATGGCCGCTACGGCCAAGAACTTCGACCGCATCACGCTCGGCTCGCTGATCCTCGCGCTCGGCCTGCTGGTGGACGACGCCATCATAGCCATCGAGATGATGGTGGTGAAGATCGAGGAGGGCTACAGCCATGTGGCCGCATCCGCCTATGCCTGGAGCCACACGGCGGCGCCGATGCTCTCGGGCACGCTGGTCACCGCCGTCGGCTTCATGCCCAACGGCTTCGCACCGTCGACCGCGGGCGAGTACACGAGCAACATGTTCTGGATCGTCGGCATTGCGCTGATCGCCTCCTGGGTGGTCGCCGTGGTGTTCACACCGTACCTGGGCGTCAAGCTGCTGCCCAACTTCAAGAAGATCGAAGGCGGCCATGCCGCGATCTACGGCACGCCGCGCTACAACCGGCTGCGCGGCGTGCTGGCGCGCGTCATCGCGCGCAAGTGGCTGGTGGCGGGCGCGGTCGTCGGCCTGTTCGTGGTGTCGATCCTCGGCATGGGCGTGGTCAAGAAGCAGTTCTTTCCGATCTCCGACCGCCCCGAGGTCCTGGTCGAAGTGCAGATGCCCTACGGCAGCGCGATCACCCAGACCAGCGATGCCACGGCCAAGATCGAGGCCTGGCTGTCGGCGCAGCGGGAGGCCCAGATCGTCACCTCCTACATCGGGCAGGGCGCGCCCCGCTTCTACTTCGCGATGGGCCCGGAACTGCCCGACCCGTCGTTCGCGAAGATCGTGGTACGCACCGCCAGCCAGGAGGAGCGCGAAGCGCTGAAGCACCGGTTGCGCGAGGCCGTCGCCGACGGCCTCGCGTCCGAGGCGCGGGTGCGCGTGACGCAGCTCGTGTTCGGGCCGTACTCGCCGTTTCCCGTGGCCTACCGCGTCAGCGGACCCGATGCGAACGAGCTGCGCAGGATCGCAGCCGAGGTGCGGCAGGTGATGGATGCCAGCCCGATGATGCGCACCGTCAACACCGACTGGGGCACCCGCACGCCCACGCTGCACTTCACCCTGAAGCAGGACCGCCTGCAGGCCGTGGGGCTGAGCTCCAGCGCGGTGGCGCAGCAGCTGCAGTTCCTCCTGAGCGGCGCGCCGGTGACCACCGTGCGCGAGGACATCCGCACCGTGCAGGTGGTGGCCCGCTCGGCCGGCAGCACCCGGCTCGATCCCGCCAGGCTCGCGGACTTCACGCTCGCCGGTGCCGGCGGCCAGCGCATTCCGCTGTCGCAGGTCGGCGAGGTCGAGGTACGCATGGAAGAGCCCGTGATGCGGCGGCGCGACCGCATGCCCACGATCACGGTGCAGGGCGACATCGCCGAAGGGCTACAGCCCCCCGACGTGTCGAAGGCGATCACCGCGAAGCTGCAGCCGCTGATGCAGAAGCTGCCGGCCGGCTACCGCATCGCCGAGGCCGGCTCCATCGAGGAATCGGAGAAGGCAACCGCGGCGATGCTGCCGCTCTTCCCGATCATGCTGGCGGCCACGCTGCTCATCATCATCTTCCAGGTGCGCTCGATCTCCGCGATGGTCATGGTGTTCCTCACGAGCCCGCTCGGGCTGATCGGCGTGGTGCCGACCCTGCTGCTGTTCCAGCAGCCCTTCGGCATCAATGCGCTCGTCGGGCTCATCGCGCTGTCGGGCATCCTGATGCGCAACACGCTGATCCTGCTCGGCCAGATCCACCACAACCAGCAGGAGGGGCTCGATCCGTTCCATGCGGTCGTCGAGGCGACCGTGCAGCGTGCGCGGCCCGTGATCCTCACGGCGCTGGCGGCGATCCTCGCGTTCATTCCGCTGACGCATTCGGTGTTCTGGGGCGCATTGGCGTACACGCTGATCGGCGGTACTTTCGCGGGAACGATCCTCACGCTGGTGTTCCTGCCGGCGATGTATTCGATCTGGTTCAGGATCAGACCCGGCAACGCGACCCAACCCGCGCACTGACGCGCCTCATCACCATTCATCAAGATCAAAGGAATTGCCATGTCGAGTTCATCAGTCGTTGTCGTGACGGGCGCGTCCTCGGGCATCGGGCGCGCCGCTGCGGAAATGTTCGTGGCGCGGGGCTGCCGGGTGTTCGGCACCGCGCGCGACCTGCGCAAGGCACCTGCGCTGCCCGGTGTCGAGTTCGTCGAGATGGACGTTCGCGAAGAGGGCTCGGTCCAGGCAGGCATCGAATCCATCATCGAGCGGGCCATGCGCATCGACGTGCTGGTCAACAACGCGGGAATGATGATGATCGGCGCGGTCGAGGAAACCGCGACGGCCGAGGCCGCGGAACTGTTCGACACCAACGTCTTCGGCCTGCTTCGCACGACGCGCGCCGTGCTGCCATACATGCGCCAGCAGCGCCGCGGGCGGATCGTCAACGTGAGTTCGGTGCTCGGCGTGCTTCCGGCCCCGTACATGGGGCTCTATGCGGCCACCAAGCACGCGGTGGAAGGGCTGTCGGAATCGCTGGACCACGAGGTGCGCCAGTTCGGCATTCGCGCGACGCTGGTGCAGCCGGCCTTCACGCGGACCAACCTCGATGCCAACGCACCGCGTGCCAAGACACGGATCGCGGGCTATGACCGCGAACGCGACCAGGTGGCGCTCTCCGTGGCCGCCAGCGTCGGCGGTGCGCCCGGGCCGCACGGCGTGGCGAGCACCATCGTCGAGGCGGCGCTCGGCCCGTGGCGCATGCGCTGCACGCCGCCGGGGGAGGCGTCCTTGCTGACGAAGCTGCGCCGCTTCATGCCTGCGGGACCGGTGGACGCGAGCCTGAGAAAAAAACTCGGACTCGGTTCCTTCTGAGCGCGCGCCCCGTCCGGCAGCGAAGGAGAACATCATGGACAGCCTGGATCTCCTGCGCACCTTCAGCGAGGTGGCCTCTTCCGGAAGCTTCTCCCGCACTGCCAAGCATCTCGCGCTGTCGCGGGGGACCGTCAGCAAGTACATCGCGGCCCTCGAGCACCGCTTCGGCGTGCGGCTGCTGAACCGGACCAACCGCGCCGTCAGCCTCACGGACGCAGGCCTCCTGCTGCTCGACAGGAGCAGGCCGATACTGGAACTGGCCGACGTGACGCGCGCCGAACTGCAGGACCGCGCGCGCATCCCGAGCGGGCGCCTGCGCATCTCGGCACCGCACGGCATGGACCTGACGCAGCTGCCGGCACTGATCAACGACTTCCTCGGCCACTATCCGGAGGTCAGCATCAGCCTCGTGCTCTCGAACCGCCTGGTCGACCTCTCGGAGGAGGGGGTGGACATCGCGCTTCGCTTCGGCCCCTCGGCCAACGAGAACCTGATCGTTCGAAAACTGGTGCCGATGGCGCTCAGCGTCTGCGCCGCGCCCATGTACTGGCGCAAGCACGGCGTGCCTGCCCATCCCGCCGAGCTTGCGCATCACACCGCGTTGATCAGCACCCAGCTCCATCCGCTGCCGAAGTGGCGCTTCGAAGCCGACCGCCAGCCGATCGAGGTGGCGGTCCGCGGCAGGCTGGACGCAACGGAAACCGGCCCGCTGATCCAGGCGGCGCTTCTGGGCGCAGGCGTGGTCTACCTGCCGTCGGTGATGCTCGAGCCTTACATCGAGAGCGGGCGGCTGGTGCCCGTGCTTTCCACATTCGTTCGCAGCGACATGTGGCTGTCGGCTGTCTATCTGCAACGCCGGCACAGCACCGCGGTGCAGCGTGCATTCCTGGATTTCCTGGCGGTGCGGCTCAAGCCTGCAGGCAAGGAGGGCAGGACGGACCGTTCAGATCCACCGCGCCCTTGAGCGCGAGTTCAGGCGTGACCAGCAGCTGCTCACGATGGATCTCCTGATGGTTCGATTCGGTGCGTCAAAGGGCCTGCCGGGCTTCATGGATCCGCATGGCTGTTCAGCCACGCTGCAATCGCTGCGGCGCTGCGGAAGTCGTCGCAGGCGCGCGCGGGAACGCCGGGATGGCGCTGGTTCCACATGCGCGAGAGCGTCTGGCCCGGCCCCACCTCCAGCACGCAGCGCACCTGCCGCGCCATGATGTTTTCCATGCATTCGTCCCAGCGCACCGTCTGTGCAATCTGGGCAGCCAACGCCGCGCGGGCAGACCCTGCATCGCGGACGCGGTCCCCTGCATTGCTGAACAGCACGACGCGGGGCGCCTGGAACGGCACCTGCGCCAGCGCCAGTGAAAAGCTCACCGCCGCTTCGCGCATCCAGGGCGTGTGGGACGCAACGCTGACCCGCAGGCGCGTGCACTGCGCACCGGCGGCCAGGGCGATGCGCTCGGCATCGTCCAATGCAGCAATCGGGCCGCCGAGGACCACGCTGGCGCTGCCGTTGCGAATCGCGAGTTCGAGCCCCGCGTCGATGCGCAATTGCTCCAGCTTCTGCGCGGGCAACCCGCTGACGGCCAGGAGGCCGCCGGGCGCACGGGCGGCGCAGCGGTCCATGGCCTCGGCCCGCAGTGGCGCGAGTGCTGCGGCCGCGCCCGCATCGATCACGCCGGCCGCGCTGAAGGCCGCCAGTTCGCCGACGCTGTAGCCGGCGACCGCGGCGGGCGGCGGAACCATGGGCGCGAGTTGTGCCCAGGCCGCCAGGGCAAGGCCGGTCAGCAGCGTCTGCGCGTTGTCGTTGCGTTCGGCCCAGTGCGGGTCTGCGAGGGCGCGGCGCCAGTCGGCGACCCCCAGCCGCACGCACATGCCGTGCACGAGTGCGTCGTCCGCGAGCCAAGGCAGCATCGCGGGATGCTGGGTGCCCTGGCCGGAGAAAAGCAGCGCGAAGCTCATGGGCCTGGACACACGCGCTGGAGCCAGCAGGCGGCGGCCAGCGTGTCTGCCGCGCCGCCGGGCGACAGGCGTCGCCGCACGAAATCGTCTGCAATGGCCTGCGCCTCCTGGAGCCCTTCGGGCCGCGCGATGCCGCCTCGATCGAGAAAGCCTTGCGCTGCGTGCCGGGCGTCGCGCAAACCGGCCAGGCCGCCACGGTGCGCGAGATTGCTGTCGTCCAGCACGGCGATGATGTGGAACAAGGTATCGAGCCGGGCCAGGCGGGGCGCGAGGCCCCGGGCCAATGCCTTCCTCAGTGCCGGAAGCGCCGTCTCGAACAGCACCGGAAACGCCAGCGCCGCCTCTTCCGATGCGCTGCGCAGGCCATGGCGCCGTGCAGCGATGCCGCCGGGGAGGGCGGACGGCCGTTGGCTCCGCTTGGCGAGTGCGTCGCCCCAGTGCCGGCGCAGCGCATCGCGCAGCGCTGCCGGGTGCAGTGGACCGTCTTGCTCGCGCAGTGCCGCGCCCGCCGCCGCGCACAGCAGGCCGAGCATGAAGATCGCGCCGCGGTGCGTGTTGATGCCGCCGGTGGCAGCCAGCATGCGCGCCTCCGCCGCGATGCCGTGGCGTTCGAGCACCGCGAAATCCGCGCCCGCAGCCCCGGCCTCGGCGATCCGGACGAAGTAGCGGCGCAGCGAGAACAGGCTGCGCATGAAGGTGTGCGCGTCCATGTCGTCGTGGCTGCCGCAGTCGATCAAGGTGACCAGGCCAGGCTTGGGCGACAGCGACAGTTCGTCGTACAGCGCGAGCGTGGCGGCGCGACCGATCGCTGCCAGTGTCGGCCGTGACTCCGGGGCCAGAGAAAAGGCGGCGTTCCTCATGCGACCGGCTCCATGATCTCGGCTTGCCCGCACCAAGTGGTATCCCGCTGCAGGCACACGCCGTCCAGGCGCTTGACCATCACCGCCCGCGCACGTCCGGCGCGCCACTCGCGCCATTCACGCCAAGCCACGGCCGCGCCGTCCGCGAACATGAGCTCGCCATCCAGCCGGGGCCGTTCCGCCTCGAAGGACCCGAGCGCACGAACCACGGCATCCGCATGTGCCGCGTCGTCGACGGGGATCGACAGGTCGAGATCGGAATCGTCCCGTACGTGATCGAGACCGCTGATCGCCTGCCAGCCGAAGCTGCCGAACACGCGAGGGGTCGCATGGCTTGCGTCGAGCCTGCCGAGCAGTTCACGCACTGCGCCACGCGCCGGCGGGGGCAGCAGCTTCTGCATGTCGTCGAGCCGCGGGAATTCGCCGAGGCCGTGCACCGCGGCGTGCGGCACCTGCAGCGCAATCCGGCGCCTGTCCCAGCGCGCAGGCGCAGGCAAGCCGAGCGCGATCCATCCATCGGCCATGGCGTCTGCCGGCTGGCGCGTCACGACCAGCGGTAGCCGGTGCGATGCCCAATGCGCGAGGCAGTCGCGCGCCTGCGCATCCCACGGCCGGCCGAGCACGGCGGCCCATCCGCTCGTGGAGAGGCGGGCGAGCTGGTGGCGGCGCAGCGGAACCATGGCGGTCATCACATTCAGGCGGAATTCAAGCGGCGTCCAGCACGCGCTGCACGACCGAGGCGGCGAGCCGGCGGCCACCCCGTTCGGCGCCGTCCCGCGCGCGCTGGTCCTCGGTCGGCGCATGGGCCAGCGCCTCGCGCAGGCAGGCCTGCAGGTCACCTTTCCAGAGCGAACGCACGCCGCCCATCGCCACGTAGTTCTGCACGCCCGGTGCGAACACCGGGTTGGACTGCGACAGCGCCGTGAGCTTGTCCTCCGGCAGCTTGGTCACGCGCGCCATCGCGGGGATGCGCATCACGCGGATCTCGGCGTCGGGCAGCGCATAGCAGGCGTCGGCGATCAACCCCGAGGTGATGAAGCCGCCGGACAGCGCCTGGTCGTACACCAGGCCGAGCACGCGGTGGCCGCGGCGCCGCGCCAGGTCGATGCTGGCGCCCAGGTGCGCCATCGCCCGGTTGATGCCGAGCAGTTCGTCGCGCCGGCGCAATTGCTGGCCCTGGGTGTCGATCAACAGCAGGATCGGCCGGCCCGGATGCCGTGCGATGGTGTCGAGCACCACGCGGGCCTGCGCCAGCGCGAGCCGGACACCGATCGGCGCGTGGTTGGTGGTGCCAATCACCGCCACCGGCTCACCGTCGAAGATGACTTCGCCTTGCAGAAAATCTTCGTCTTCGCGCATGCCGTGGTAGGGGCCGAAGAGCTGGGTGACCAGAGAACTCCATTGCATGTGATGCTCCTCGTTCAGATGGTGCGAAGCGCGCGCACGGCTTCGACCGAAAGCTCCGGCACCTGCTGCGCGTCGGCAATGCCGAGTGCGCTCCAGAGCAGCGCCGCCTCGTCGCGGTCCGTGGTGTCGGTGGTGTCCAGGGCGTGCAGGCGTTGCGTGAGCAGCGCGTGCTCCTGCTCCAGTGCCGCGAACGTGAACGGCTTCGATGCACCGATCGCCGCGATGGCCGCCGCGCGGAAGGCGGCAACGTCGTCTTCGACCAGCGCATCGCAATCGCCGGTCAGCCAGCGGTGCTTGCCGCCGGTCGTGCGCCAGACCAGCGCGCGGTCGCGCGAGTCGAACTCATCCACACCGTGAGAGGCTTCGATTACCTCGGGGCCCGACATCGCCAGCCGGCCGACATCGCTCATCACGATGTAGTCGGCACAGCGCGCCACGATGCCCATGCCGCCGAAGCAGCCATTGGCACCGCCGATCAGCACGAGCACCGGGATGCCGGCGGCGCGCACGTCGAGCAGGGCGCGCATCACTTCCGATACCGCGATCAACCCGGCATTGGCCTCGTGCAATCGCACGCCGCCCGATTCGGCCAGCAGCAGCACCGCCGCCGGCCGGTCGCGCAGCGCCCGCTGCAGCAGGCCGACCAGCTTGGCGCCATGCACCTCGCCGACGCCGCCGCCCATGAACGCGCCTTCCTGGGCAGCCACGAACACCTCACGGCCATCGAGCATTGCGCGGCCGACCGCCACGCCGTCGTCGAAGGCCGAGGGCACGCCGAGCTGTGCCAGGTGCGGGCTCATGACCCGCTCGCTCGGCGGCAGCCATTCGTGGAAACTGCCAGGATCGAGCAGCAGCGCCAGCCGCTCGCGCGCCGAGCATTCGGCATAGCTGATCATGGCCGGCCTCCGGTGATTTCGGCCACCGCCTGGTCCAGGCGCAGGCTCACCACCGCGGGCGTGGCCCCCATGTCGTTGATCGACACGCGCACGCCGGCCAGCGGATGGCGCGCGTGGAAGTCGTTCATCACGGCCTGCCAGATCGGCTCGAAGCCGCGCGCCGAAGTCTCGATGCGCACTGCGCAGCCATCGCCGCCGGCCGGCTCGAGCAGCACCTCGAGGTTGCCGGAGCCGACCACGCCGACCAGCACCGGCGCAAAGGCCCCAGCCGGCTTGCCGCCGGAAAAGGAAAAGTCCAGGGTTTCGAGCCCTGCGGGAACGTCGCTCATTGTCGGATCTCCTGCTACCAGTTTCTGAAGCGCCTGGGCGGCTGGTACAGCCCGCCGGAGGCGCGCACCAGGTCGCGCATGCTGCGTGCGGCCAGCAGGTTGCGCGTGGCCTGGCGGGGGTCGATGCCAAGGTCCTGCGGCCGGCGGATCACGCCGCGGTCGCGCAGGTTCTCCACCGCGCGCCTGTCGCGTGCCAGGCCCACCGCGGTGTAGCCGGCCACGCCGCGGATGGCCTGTTCGCGCTCCGCGTCGCTGCGGCACAGCAGCAGGTTGGCGATGCCTTCCTCGGTGAGGATGTGCGAGACGTCGTCGCCGTAGATCATGATCGGCGGCAGGTCCATGCCGGCCTGCTCCTGCAGCGTCCAGGCGTCGAGCCGGTCGACGAAGGCCGGCTGCATGTGCTCGCGGAAAGTCTCGACCATCTGCACCACCAGCTTCTGCCCGCGCGGCGTGCCGGCGGCGCCCGTGCGGCCGGCACGCGCCTCGCGCCCGGCCTTGAGCCAGGCCGGGCTCGCATGGCGGCGGCCGCGCGCATCGGCGCCCATGTTGGGCGCGCCGCCGAAGCCGGCGATGCGGCCCAGCGTGGCGGTGGAGCTGTTGCCGTCGAGGTCGATCTGCAGGGTCGAGCCGATGAACATGTCGCAGGCGTAGTGGCCCGCCGCCTGGCAGAACGCCCGGTTGCTGCGCAGGCTGCCGTCCGGGCCGGTGAAGAACACGTCGGAGCGCGCGCGGATGTAGTCTTCCATGCCCAGCTCGGAGCCGAAGGAGTGCACGGACTCCACCCAGCCCGCCTCGATCGCCGGGATCAATGCCGGATGCGGGTTCAGCGCCCAGTGCCTGCCGATCTTGCCCTTGAGGCCGAGCGACTCGGCATAGGTCGGCAGCAGCAGCTCGATGGCCGCCGTGTCGAAGCCGATGCCGTGGTTCAGGCGCTGCACGCCGTACTCGGCATAGATGCCCTTGATCGCCATCATCGCCATCAGGATCTGGACCTCGCTGATCTGCGCCGGGTCGCGCGTGAACAGCGGCTCGATGAAGTTCGGGCGCGGCGCCTTGACGACGAAGCTCACCCAGTCGGCGGGAATGTCGATGCGCGGCAGTGTGGTGGTCCTGCCGTCGACCATTTCGTTGACCTGCGCGATCACGATGCCGCCCGAGAACGCCGTGGCCTCGACGATGGCGGGCGTGTCCTCGGTATTGGGGCCGGTGTAGAGATTGCCTTCGGCATCCGCAGCCTGCGCGGCGACCAGCGCGACCTTGGGCGTCAGGTCGATGAAATAGCGCGCGAACAGTTCGAGGTAGGTATGGATCGCGCCGATCTCGATGCGCCCCGCCGACACCAGCTTGGCCAGCCGCGCGCCCTGCGGCCCCGAGAAGCTGAAGTCCAGCCGGGCCGCCACGCCGTTCTCGAACACGTCCAGGTGCTCCGGCAGCGCCAGCACCGACTGCACCATGTGCAGGCCGTGGATGCGCTGCGGATCGACCTGCACCAGGGCCTGCGCCAGGAAGTCGGCCTGCTTCTGGTTGTTGCCTTCGAGGCAGACACGGTCGCCGGGCGAGAGCACGGCTTCGAGCAGGGTGGCAATGGCTTCGGTCTCGACGCGCTTGCCGGCGAGCCGCGTCCCGAGCGCATCGGCCGCGCGCGCGAGCCGGGCATTGCGGTCGTCAGCCTTGGAGGTCCAGGAACTGGGGGTCATGAGAGGAGGAGGGGGTTGAAAGTCGATCGAATCGGGGGAAGTGCCTCAGAGCACCACGAAGAGCAGCCACACCACCACGGGAGCCACCAGCGTCACGACGGCGCCATACACCATCAGCTGCCGGAAGAACAGGTCGCGGTCCACGCCCTTGGCGTTGGCGAGCACCAGGGCGCCGTTGGTGGAGAACGGGCTGACGTCGACGATGGTCGAGGACACGGCCATGGCCGCGATGAAGCCGATGGCACTCACGCCGCTGCCGCCCTGCAGGAACGGCACCGCCAGCGGGATCAGCGAACCGAGCACGGCGGTCGACGAGGCGAAGGCCGAGACCACGGCGCCCACGAAGCACAGCAGCAGCGCCGCGACCATCGGCGAGGTGAGCCCGGCCACGCTGTGGCCGACGAAGTCGATCGTGCCCATCTTTTCCATCACGCCCACGTAGGTGCTGACGCCCACGATCAGCATGATCTCCGGCCACGACACCTGGCCCAGCGCGCGCTTTTGCAGGTTGGGCGCCATCAGCGTCAGCACGAGGCCGATGGTGATCGAGACGAAGCCGATGTCCTGCTTGAAGAACAGCGTCAGCACGGCCAGCGCCAGCAGGCCGGCCACGGTTGCGATCTGGTAGCCACGCGAGCCTGGGTTCGCGGCCCCGGCGGGCGCCGATTCCATCAGCGAGTTCTCCGCCCGCGCCGCGGTACGCCGCTCCTCGGGGAACGATTCGCCCTCGGCGTCGCCATACACCTGGGCGCCGCTCTGTCCATGCGAGGCGCGCGGCACGACCGGCGCACTGCCATCGGCATTCGCTCGCTGGCGCATCAGCTTCATGCCGCCCATCAGGAAGAACAGCAGCAGCGACACCGACAGGTTGACGCCAAGGCTCGCCAGCATGGTGGCGATCTCGTTGAGCGGCAGGCCGGCCTTGGCAACGATCTTGTTGGTGATGCCGCCGTAGATGCTGATCGGCGAGAAGCCGCCGCCCTGCGCACCGTGCACGACCATGAGCCCCATGAGCAGCGGATTGATGCCGTACCTGGCGGCAAAGCCGAGCGCGATCGGCGCGATGATGGCCACCGCCGCCGGGCTGACCGCGCCCACCGCCGTGAGCAGCGCGGCGATCAGGAACATGATCCACGGGATGGCGGCGATGCGCCCACGCACGGCGCGCACCGCCAGCCTGACGAGCCAGTCGATGGTGCCGTTGTTCTGCGCCAGCGCAAACAGGTAGGTGATGCCCACCAGCGTGAGAAACAGGTCGGCGGGAAAGCCGCCCATGATCCCCTTCGCGTTCATGCCGGCCACCAGCGTGCCGACCAGGAAGGCACCGACGAAGGCGATCACACCCATGTTGATGGGCAGCACCGTGGCCAGCACGAACATGCCGACCAGTGCGTAGATCGAAATCCAATGTGAACTCATCGAGGCGTCTCCGGTGTTTTGGGTGCGACGCACATGCACCGTGCGCCTGGGTCCGTACGTTACGGACCCCCTCCGGGACGATCAATGAAGCGGCGTGGCCGACCCTTACGCCTTGCGAAACGATCGAGGGTTAACCCGAATCGGGCCGGTACCGCGCGTTCAGCCGAGTTCGGCCTTGGCCAGGCGGCACACCGACAGCAGCGCAAGCAGGTTGGGATCGCGCTCGCGGGTGCGCAGGAAGTTGAGCGCGATGGTCTGGCGCATCAGGTACCTGGGCTGCAGCGGGATCAACTGCACCTTCTGCGGCATGACGCCGCGCACCCGCCCCGGCAGCAGCGTGTAGCCGACGCCGCCGCTCACCAGGTTCATCAGCGAGAAGATGTCGTCGGTCTTCATCACCACGTTGGGCGTGAAGCCGGCGATGCGGAAGGTCTCCACAAACCCCCGGTAGGTGGCGAAACCTTCGCTCAGGCTCACGAAGCGTTCGCCGGCGCAGCTGCTCAGGTCGATCTCGCCCAGCGCGGAATAGGGCGAGCCCACCGGCGCAGCAAACTGGATGTCGTCCTCGAACAGGGGCTCCGATTCGACATCGGAAACATCCTCGGGAATGGCCATGAGCGCCGCGTCGATCGCGCCATCGCGCAGCTTCTGCAGCAGGTGCGCATTGGAGCCGAGCACGAGCTCGGTGTGCAGGTCGGGCTTGCGCAGCTTCATGCCCATGATCAGCTGCGGCACCGTGCGGCTCGTCAGCGAATAGAGGGAGCCGATGCGGATGCGGTCGGACGAGTAGCCGGCGACCTCCCGCGTGGCGCGGATGCCCTGGGCCATGGTGCGAAGCACCTCGCGCGCCACCTCCGCCAGCGCATGTGCGGCTTCGGTCGGGTGCAGGTTGCGGCCTTCATGCCGGAACAGCGCGCAGCGCAGGCCGGTTTCCAGCGAATGCAGGGCCCGATGCACGCTGACGGCGCTGATCTCGAGCTTTTCCGCTGCGCGGGCCAGGTTGCCGGTCTCCATGAAGGCCAGCAGGATCTCGAGCTTGCGGAAGGTGATCTCTTCGTCGACGTGGAGGAGCATGGAGGGCCTGCGGATGAGGCCCGATCGTAACCCTGCACTCATCTGCCGCGCCTGCGCGTGGGCGTGGCCGCCGCCTGGCGCGACGACTCCGAGCGGGCAACTGGAGCGATGGCATGCGCGCGTGGCACCCGAAAGCCGGTCGGTGAGCTTCTTCGGCACCTTGATCTCGATGGTGAAGCAGGCTTCGGCACGGCCGTGATGCCCACGTTCGCAATGACCGCCTGCAAGCGCCATCATGTCAACGCAGACGTCCGGCGCGGCATGTGCGTCTGCTGGCCTTCTCAGGCACGCCTGGCTGGAGAGCTGATGCCCCTGAGGCCATCCGGCGGGAAAGCTATTTGCCCGCACGCTGGCGCAGTTCTTCGGTCGTCTCGCCGGGTCCTATGGCACTCCACCCAGGTGGCATCACAACATGGGCCAGTTTGGCCTTGAAGCCACGCGCCGCAACGACATCTCTCACCAGCGAAAGCCACTGATCAAATTCCACCCGGAAGGGGTTGTAGCTGGTTTGAGGTTTGACCAAACCGTAGCGGCAGGGAGTGTCTGCGCGCTCCGCAATATAGGTACCGAACAGACGGTCAAACACAATCAACACACCGCCGTAGTTCCCATCCAGATACTCCAGGTTGGCGGCGTGATGCACGCGGTGGCTGGAGGGTGTATTGAGCACGTATTCCAGCCAGCCCAGTTTGGGAATCCACGCGGCGTGGATCCAGAATTGGTAGGCCAGATTCAGCGCCAAGGTCGCCAACACCAGTTGCGGGTGAAATCCCAGCCAGACCAAAGGCACGAAAAAGACCACGCTGCCGGTGAGCTTGCCCACCATGGAAACGCGGTAGGCGGCTGCCAGGGTCAATTGGTTGGGTGTGTGGTGCACCGAGTGGTTGGCCCAAAACCAGCGCACACGGTGCGAGGCGCGGTGGTACCAGTAGTAGCAAAACTCCTGACCCAGGAACAACACGGCGATCGCCTGCCACGAATCGATCGTGACAGTGGTCAAGCGATGAGCCCACGCCCAATCGAAAACGGGGGCGGCCAGGGAGAACGGAATCGCAATGGCGAACACATGGCGCGCCACCACATTGGTCAGAGAAACGCCCAGGGCTTTCCAGTCGTAGCCTTGCCTGCGCGCCAGAACGGCGGCTTCCAGCAGCGAGGCCAGCACAAGAATGGGGAGCACCACCAGGACCAGGAATTTGTTCATGCTCATGGCCTACTCCTGATCGGTTTGCCGTGCGTTGGCAGCGGTTGGGTCGGCAGCAACTGTCGGAAGAGCCTGTGCAATCCGCTCCAGCAGTACGCAAGCACTTTGCAACTGCGCGCACTCCGTGGACGTCAGTTCGGAGGCAATGACCTGTGCCAGTGAAATCTCCACGCGTTTGGCAGCGCTGCCCAGCAATGTCAAACCCGATCTGGTCAGCGTGAGTACCGATTGCCGACCGTCGGTGGCATGCGGTTCGCGTTTCACCCAGTTTTCGGCCTCCAATTCAGCCAGCAGACGGGTTAAGGATTGGACCTTGACGCCTTCTCGCATGGCTAGTTCAGTAGGTGTCATGGGGCCTGCAAGGCGGAGCTGACCGATCACACTCAATTTGGCCGCGCCAATGCCCTCGGTTTGAAGCTTGGGCCGCAAGGGGCGTGAGAGCAGGGTGACAGCACGCCGCAGTTGGCTGGCACAAGCCTGGGCGTCATTTCGATTTTTTGCCATGGTTTTCATAAGACGTTGCTTACTAGATTTATTGTAAGAACAGTCTTACTAAAATGTCAACGCACGGGCCAGCGCCCGATGTCTATCCGGATCAAGCAAAGTGCGGCGACCCCCCAGCTCAAGCGGGCCGAAGAGAGGGTCTGCGGAGGAGCCATGACGCAGTGGGCTCGGCGGGAGAGATCGAACTGCGGGCCGGCGATGCGACCCGACGCGGTATCGAGGCAGGCGTGCCCCGTCGTGCGGGCCTCCGGCGCGCGCATGTCGATGCGTCGGTGGTTCCTGTCGATCCTGCATGGGATCGCAAGGCTGCTGACATTCGATGGCTTCGCCCGACGCCTCGGGTGACAACGAATGTCACTTCTTGCCGGTGCGTTTCCCTTGCAGCACGTGCAATGCATCCATCGGTTTTACCGAATTTCTCCGTATCGAGCGATCGGGGCGAGTGGCACGCAGATTGCAGAGTCTCTTCTTTGCACATTCAAGATAGATGACACATCCCACGAACGACGACAAGAGCGCCTCGCTGCTGGATCGCCGCACTTTCTTTATCGGTACTGCAAGTGCTCTGGCACTGGGAACGACGGCTTGCGGTGGAGGAAGCGGGGGCAGCAGCTTCTCGCCCATGGGTGGCGCCGCCGCGCAGCAGACGCCGCAACAGCAGACATCGGGTGCGGCTCCCGGTGCCGCAGACAACCCTGCAGCCTCGACGCCCGAGACGACGCCCCCCGCGCCGGAAGCACGCAAGATTGGGCATCCGGGCCTGCTCGTCACGGAGACCGACCTGCAGCGCATCCGTGACAAGCTCGCAGCCAGCGCGCAGCCGTGGGTCGGTGGCTGGGGCATGCTGCTCAATGGCGGGCGGGCCAACCTCGACACCAGGCCGTTCCCGCTGGCGACGGTGATCCGTGGCGTGGACGGCCAGAACTTCGGCGTGATGATCGTGGACATGCAGCGCGCGCTCCATCTCGCGCTGCGCTGGAAGATCACGAACGACGAGAACTATGCGAAGAAGTCGGTGGAGTTCCTCAACGCCTGGTCTTCGACCCTGACCAAGCTGGACGGCAATTCGAACGTCTTCCTCGCCTCGGGGCTCTACGGCTTCCAGTGGGCCAACGCCGCAGAGCTGATGCGGACCTATTCCGGATGGGCGAAGGAGGACCTCACCCGCTTTCAGGACATGCTGCTGAAGGTGTTCTATCCGTTGTGCCACGACTTCCTGGTCAACCACAACGGCACGGAGACAAGAAAGGTCACCCACTACTGGGCCAACTGGGACCTGTGCAACATCTGCTCCGTCTACGCGATCGGCGTGTTCTGCGACCGGCCCGATCTGACCGCCGAGGCGATCAGCTACTACAAGACCGGCCGGGGCAACGGCGCGGGCGCCAACAACGTCTACTACGTGCATCCCGGTTATCTGGGGCAATGGCAGGAAAGCCATCGCGACCAGGGCCATTCGACCCTTGGCATCTCCCTGGCCGGCGCACTGTGCGAGATGGCCTGGAACCAGGGCGAGGATCTCTACGGATACTGGAACAACCGGCTGCTGGCCGGCGCGGAGTACGTCGCCAAGACGAACCTGGCGGACGCCAGCGGCAACGCCCTGTTCACGATGCCGTTCGCCCCTTACACGGGCGTCTTCGGAACGGGCACCCAGGCGGCGGGCACGGGCAGCCTGCGGCCTTGCTGGGAACTCATCTACAACCACTACGTGAACCGCAAGGGCCTCTCGGCACCGTGGACCAAGGCAGTCGTCGACAAGGTACGGCCGGAGCGAGCCGATGGCGGCGACCAGCCGGGGCTGGGCACGCTGCTCTATGCGCGCGATCCGGTCCCCGCCGCAAAGCCCAGCGGACTGAGTGCATTGCTCAACGATGGAAAGGTGCAGCTGTCCTGGTGGGGCAGCGCAGGCGCCTCCCACTACCTCGTGCAGCGAGCGGCTTCGCCCGACGGTCTGTTCACGACCCTTTCGACAGTCACCGACCCGCGCACCTACACCGATGCCCCGGCCCAGGGCACCTGGTACTACCGGATCGACGCCGTGACCGACACGGGCCAACTCGCCGGCGCGGACACCCTGCGCGTGGCCGTGCCCGGCGAGCTGTGGCTGCACCTGCCGCTCAACGGCGATGCCAACGATGCCAGCGGCCACGGCCTGCATGCACAGTTGAAGGGCGGCACGAGCTGGGGCGAAGGACGCGCCGGCGGAAGTGCTTTGCAGCTCGACGGCCGCAGCGGTCACGTTGCGCTGCCCGACGGGGCCGTGTCGGCCCTGGGCGATTTCACGATCGCGGTGTGGGTCTATTGGGATGCGACAGCCGTCAATACGCGCATCTTCGACTTCGGCTCCAACGACGTGGCCTACATGTCGCTGATCCCGCGCGATGGCAAGGACCAGCTGCGTTTCTCGGCCTCGCGCAATCAGTTCTGGAACGAGGAGTCTGTGACCGCCGGCCTGCTGCCCACGGGGCGTTGGGTGCACGTGGCGTTCACGCTCTCGGGCACCGTGGGCACGCTCTACATGGATGGCGCGCAGGTCGCCACCGGGAACGGCATCTGGATCAATCCCTTCCAGCTGGGCCGCACCACGCAGACCTGGTTGGGCCGTTCGCAGTACGGCGGCGATCCGTTCTTCAAGGGCCGCATGCAGGACTTCCGCATCTACGGCGGTGCGCAGGACGCGGCCTTCATCGCGAACCTCGCGCGCTGACGGCCGACGGATAGCTGCGCGGCGCAGCCGACCCTGACCTTCAACCGACCCGCGTGCGCCTTCCAGGACGCGCCGGGGCTTTCCTCGATCCAAACAGACTTTTCTCATGAACTTTGCTTCTCGACGATGCGTTTCCGCACTGATGACTTCGCTGCTGCTTTTCGGCTGCGGCGGAGGAGGAGGTGGGGGCGGCGGTGGGGCCGGCGTTGCGCTGGTGGGGAGCCCGACCGGCCAGTCCGGCAGCGGCGCTTCCTCCAATGCCGGCCCGAGCAGTGGCGGCCAAGGCACCGGCGGCGCTTCGGGTGGTGGTGATGTTCAAGGCGGCGGTGGCATCCAGGGCGGGGGCGACACCGCGCCCCTCATGGCCACGGTCGCCTTGGCCAGCAGGCTCGGCAAGCCCGCCCGGGTGCTGGTCGGCCTGGGCGCCACTTCCATCGACGACATGAAGAGCCAGGACATCCAACCCGACATCGTCGAGCGCTATCTGGTGGGTGTCGGGCCGGGTTCCTGGCCCACGTGGAACAGTCCCGATGGGGCCTACGTCACCTTCACCGCGCAGGCCGCCCAGGCCTACGGTGCGGTTCCCATGTTCACGCTCTACCAGATGACGGCGAACGGCGAGGGCAACCTGAGCGGCATCAGCGACAAGACCTTCATGGACAAGTACTGGGGCCAGGTCCGGTTGATGTACCAGCGCATTGCGGACCTGGGCACGCCCGTTCTGATCAATCTGGAGCCGGACTTCTGGGGATTCGCCGCGTCGCAGGCACCCGGTCGCGATCTGACGAAGATGGCCGCTGCCGTGAGCGGCCAGCCGGAATGCAGCACACTGCCGAACACCGTCGCGGGCCTCGGCCAGTGTTTCGTTCAGATGGGCAGGAAGGTCGCGCCCAAGGCGCTGCTCGGGTTCCCTCCTGCCTTCTGGAACGGCACCCCTGCGGAGATCGCTGCTCAGATGCGCACGGCCGGCGCGAATCAGGCCGACTTCATCGTCGCCCAGACCAGCGACCGCGACGCGGGCTGCAGGGAAGCTGCATCGCGGCCTGCCGAATGCCAGAACGGAAGCGCTCCGTTCTACTGGGACGCGAGCAACAAGACCAGCCCGAACTTCCACGATTCGCAGAAGCAGTATTCGGACTACCGCGCGGCGCTGGGCAACGGCCTGCCGATCCTGTGGTGGCAGACCCCGATGGGCGTGCCTTCCGACACGCCCGGCGGCACCGACCAGCACTACCGCGACAACCACGTCGACTACATGCTGCGCAACACGCAGGAGTACGGCGACATGCAAACCTTCGCGATCGTCTTCAGCGCAGGCGGCAGCCACCAGACCTCCATTGCCACGGATGGCGGCCAGTTCGCGCGGCTGTCGGCACAGTACCTCGCGCGCGGCGGCGCCGCACTGAAGTAGCGGCCTGCTGTCTTCGCTACCGCGCGGTGGCCCCGCCATCGACCGGGATGATCGCGCCGGTCATGCAGCTGGATGCGGGCGAGGCCAGCAGCAGCGCCGGTCCCTTGACCCCGTCGACCTGGGCCACCCGGCCCAGGGGGATGTGGGTGCGCATCGGCTCGGCTGACTCCGGAACGTGCTGTCGGCCGCTGTTGATGTTCGCGGCGAAGGGGCCGGGCGCAATGGCGTTCACCAGCACGTTGTGGGGCGCCAGCTCGATGGCGGCATCTCTACCTAGCCAAAATGGGACATTACTAATCGGCCGCTACATCTGCGAAAGATGCAATGTATCTTATGTTAAATAATATACTGGACGGCTTACCATTAGGGGTTCCATGTGGTTCTAGTAATTCCTTTGACACTCTCCAATTAATTCCTTTGACACCATCGACTCACGCGCTGCTTTCTGGAGAAGTTGGGTTGCCAAGTTTTGCGGGAGACGCGGATGATTTCCGCATGGGCCAACTTGGGAGGTATGCCGGCATTACTTTCTGACAGCGACTGCTGGCATGCAAACCAAGAGGCCCAGTCGATGCGCGTGCGGCAAGAAATCGCGCAAGGCCTCGACGCCGATCGGCAAGTTTGGCAGCAACTCGACACCTTTTGTCCTGTTGCGGGGCTTCGCCACGCGGGTAACACTGCCGCACTCCCGAATTCAGCGACACAGGCCAATGGCCCGAACATCTCCGGAAACAGGATGGGCACGAATGCCAAGCTGCTAAGCAAGCATTCGCGTAAAGCATCAAAAGAATCTCGGCGCGAAAATCTCTCGACGTCAAATCCGCAATGAATTAAACATAATCATTCTTGTATCGCACAAATTTGTGGGAGCAAAGTTGTAATGTCGCATTCCAGCAAAGTTGAAATGTCGCAAAGTTGGCTGCCCCGAGCTCCGAGGCATGGCCATGGCGACACCTGCTGCGACGATCACTATGACGATGCGCGAAGCCGATCGGCTCAAGACTATTCAGGCGGTGGTCGACCGGATGCTGCGGGTCGGCCAGGCCGCGCAGCGGCTTGGCATGAGCCGAAGGCAGATCGAGCGGCTGGTGAGCCGCTACCTGGACGACGGGCCCTCCGGCCTGGTCTCACGCAAGCGCGGGCGTCCCAGCAGTAACCAGCTGGCCGCAGGGATTGCCGAGCGCGCCGTCGAGCTCATTCGCGAGCGCTACGGCGACTTCGGCCCGACACTGGCCGCCGAGAAGCTGAAGGAATGTCATGGCGTCGTACTCAGCAAGGAAACCGTGCGAGCGCTGATGACGGCGGCCGGCCTGTGGACGCCCCGCAAGCAGCGCGCGGCCAAGATCCACCAGCCTCGCAACCGCCGGGCGTGCGTCGGCGAGCTGATCCAGATCGACGGCAGCGATCATGAGTGGTTCGAAGAGCGTGATGTGCGCTGCACATTGCTGGTGTTCATCGACGACGCCACGAGCCGGCTGATGCAGCTGCACTTCGTGCCGACCGAGTCGGCCTTCGCGTACTTCGAAGCCACGCGGGCCTACCTCGAGCAGCATGGCAAGCCGGTGGCGTTCTACAGTGACAAGGCCACCATCTTCCGTTCAGCGCGCGACTCGACCGACTTCGGTCGCGGCACGACGCAATACGGCCGTGCACTGTTCGAGCTGAACATCGACATCATGTGTGCCAACACGAGCCAGGCCAAGGGTCGCGTGGAACGCGCTAACCTGACCCTGCAGGACCGTCTGGTCAAGGAGCTGCGCCTGCGCGGGATCAGCACGCGCGAGGCAGCGAATGCGTTTGCGCCGCACTTCATCGCTGACTTCAACGCCCGGTTTGCGAAGCCGGCCAAACGGGACTTCGATGCGCACAGGCCGGTGCGTGACGATGAAGATCTGGATCTGCTGTTCACTTGGCGGCTGCAGCGCAAGGTGTCGCTGTCGCTCACGCTGCAACACGACCGAATCATCTATCTGCTCAAGGACTCGCCGGCCAACCGCAAGCTGATCCATCGGTACATCGATGTCTATGAGTACCCGGATGGGCGCATCGAGCTGCGAGCCGACGGAGTCAACCTGGTCTATGAGCGCTATGACCGATTGCCGCAGGTCGACACCGCCGCCATCGTCGAGAACAAGCGCCTGGGCCATGCTCTGCAGGCTGCGCTGGTGATCCAGGCGCAGCGTGACGATCGAAGGAAGTCCAGTACGCCCTCGCGCACGAATCAGGGGCAGGCGCCCTACTCCACCAAGGCTTTGCCAGGGACCAAACGGTCCAGGCAGTTCACGTCACAGGACCTCGACGAAGCGGTCAGAGCGGTCTGCCGAGCCCCCAACAAAACAACCGTGTTGGCCTCCGGCTGAAAGGCACTGTGCAGGCTCAAAGGCAAGGCAGTCACGGCGTTCGCCGGGCTCCATCCAAAACGAAGAAATGCGACATTTCTACTTGGCTAGAACTACGACATTTGAACTTGGCGTTGACAAAATTTGTAGCGGCTGAATAGTAATGTCGCGTTTGGCCCGAAATATCGCATTGTTGCTCCGGTCCAGCTCCTGGAGCCGAGGCACAGCGATGGCAACACCGGTGGCAACTACTATCACCATGTCGATGCGTGAAGCCGATCGCCCCAAGACCATCCAGGCCGTCGTCGACCGGACGGCGCGTGTAGGCCACTCCCGCGCGCAACTACTTTGACTTCGGATCGCGATACCCGGGTGCGAGGAAAGCAGACTCGGAGCCGTAGAGCGCAAAGGGGTCTCGCAACCACAAGGCGAACTCACGACCACGCAGATTGTGGTCTGGCGAGCAGTCAACGTGCCACTGCTGCAGCATGTAGCCGGCGTTCGCGGCCCGAACGCGCACCTTGAGCACACCGTCCTCCATCGGGTAGTCCATGAGGACCACGTCCCTGCTCTCGAAGTCCGGATGTGGAACCAGCTCGAGTTCAATGATGCGACTCCACTGAAGGTCGCTCTGCGCACTCTCTTCATCACGAACAGGCGAGTCTTCCAGAACTTGAGGCTCCAACATGCGCGTCAAGACGAAGTCTCGAAACTCTTCGCTCTTGCGGTCATAAACACGCGCGTGCCACCGTGTGCCGATATTCACTAGGGCAAGGGGCACAACCTCTCGCTCGCTGAGCCCACTGGACTTGGACCGGTATTTAAGTTTCACGGCCTTTCGACGATTGATGGCGCGTGTAATGGGCGCCAAGACGCTCACCGAAGGTAGGCTCAACGCATTCGGGAATTCACAAGGCACTAGCGGCCGACCCGCGCTATGCACCCCGTCTCCGAAGCCCTCGGACAGCGTGACTAGGACTCGGCCGGGACTGTGCGCAAAAAGCGGTTGGAAGTTCGCAGAAGGCAAGTAGAGCTTGCTGGTGCCATCGAAGTCCAGGTTCTCGGGCGCTAGGCTGCGGTACATCGCGATGTCGCGCGTAGCACCCGCCGGCCCGGTTTGGAACCGTTCCGTGAGGTCTGAGCGCTTTAGCTCCCCCAGGAAGTACACCCGGAAATCGATGTACGCGAGCCTCTCGGCTTGTGAAAGAGGCATGTCCGGAAGCGCTTGTGAATGGGTATGCACCTCATCATTATAGCCCTGTTACAACTTCATAAAGAGCACTTGTGATACTCATTTTGATTATGTATGCTCCGCACATCGAAACTCTGCAGGAACTCAGTCATGGCCAAGAACAACCCGCCCGGAGACGGGCGCCGCATCGGCGCCGTGAAAGGCCAGATCCCCTCGGGTGACTGGGTCAAGCGCGACACCTCCACCGGGCGCTTCATGGATGTAAAGACGTCTAGTCCTGCGCCCTTCAAGGGCGTGCGGCGCGAAAAGAAAGGCGGCTAACATGCTCACGCATCTTCTCGCCTTCGCGCTGAACCGGCCGCGCGTAATCGAGGCCGCCGGCGAGGTGGTCAGCCGGGTTGCGGGGTTCGTCCTGGTCGCGGGCTTCATCTTTCAGGCACTTGCAAGCGTGATGGGGAGCCTGCCCGGCGCACAGGGGGCCGTCACCGCGCAACAATTCCTGCCCGGCCTGCCGACCTGGTGGGTGCCAGAGAGCGCTGCAGGCGTCATCGCCTGGGCGGTTGTGCTCGGCCTTGGCCTGAGCGCCATGTTCGGCGGCCGGCAGTTGCGTCACGAGCTGGAGCCCTACAGATGAACGGTCCCACCCACCGCCTGATTGCTGGCCTTGGCATCGCAGCAGCTGCAGCGCACCGGGAACAACTGAACGGCGACCAGCTGACATCCATGCCCTTGGCCGCCGGCGTCGTCGGAGCGTTCTGCACCAACCTGCCGGACATCCTGGAGCCCGCGACGTCGCCCAATCACCGCAAGATCTTTCACAGCGTCGCCTGCGCCGTAGTTCTCATCGCTGGCTTTAAGAAGGCCTGGGAGTGGGAACCCGAGGACGACCTTGGGAAGTTCTTGCGCTTCGTTGCCCTCGCCGGGATCGCGAGCTATCTGGCCCACCTAGCGCTCGACGCGACCACCAAGCGGTCCCTGCCGCTCATCTGACCACGCTTTACCAAGGACTAGCCATGTCGAACGAATCCACAGAAGTCACCATCATCGTCAACGGTCGCCAGCGTACCGTCGCCAAGAACAGCGAGCTCACCGTCGCACAGTTGGTGGCGATGGCGTTCGACACCCCGCCCACGGGTGAGAACGTTGAATTCACCATCACCTACCGCAAGGGCGGCAACGAGCACCGGCCGGAAGGCAGCTTGTCAGGCAACGACACCGTCAAGGTCAAGGACGGCACGGTCTTCAATGTCACAGCTACTGATAAGTCGTAGTCCAGACCTGTCGCGGCTGCGCGCCGAGGGCTACAACATCTCCGTCGAAAGCGGTCACCTGGTGATGCGCGACGTCCCGTACGTCACGCCGAACAAGCAGATTGCCCGCGGCATCATCGCTGACCCCTATAACGATGCCAGCGGTCAGCCTGCCAATCACACGATGTGGATGTCCAGCGAGAAGCCTTCGGACGAGAACGGTCAGCCGCTTGTCCGCTACCTGGCTGGCGACGGCCCCCTCCACAACCAGCCCATTAGCGAGAAGGTCGTCGCGCAGTGGTACCTGTCCATCAAGCTGATTGACGCGGGCAAGAACCACATTGCCGACACCGACTACTACTCCAAGTTCACGCGGTACGTAGAGAAACTGGGAGCCGCGGTCAAAGCGCTCGGCGGCACGGAGACCGCGTGCACCTACCCGGTCGTGGTCCCGGACGCCGAGGAGAACTCCGTCTTCAAGTACCACGACACCGCGTCCATCCGAGCCAACATCGTGCCCATCTCGAAAAAACTCGCAGGCCAACGCATCGCCATCGTGGGTGTCGGAGGCACTGGCTCGTATATCCTGGACCTGGTCGCCAAAGCGCCGGTCGCAGAGATTCACCTGTACGACCCCGACACGTTCCTGCAGCACAACGCGTTCAGGGCGCCCGGCGCGGCATCGCTTGAGGAACTTGGGCGCAAGACGGCAAAGGTCGACTACTTCGCAGAGGTGTACGGGAATATGCGCTCGGGAATCGTGCCGCACCCTGCTGGTCTCACGGCGCAGAACGTTCAAGAGCTGGGCTCGATGAACTTCGTTTTCCTTGCAGTTGACCCGGGCGAGCACAAAAAGTTGGCCATTGCCGCCCTGCTCCAGGCCAACGTCCCATTCGTTGACTGTGGCATGGGCTTGTACGTTGTCGACGAGAGCCTCGCGGGTCAGCTGCGCCTGACCACGGTCACGGCTTCCAAGCAGGACCATATAGACCGCCATATCAAGCCGAATCAAGCCGGCGTGCCGAACGAGTATGCCCACAATATTCAGGTGGCCGAGCTGAACGCGCTCAACGCCTCGCTGGCGGTCGTCCGCTGGAAGAAGCACTTCGGCTTCTACAACGACCTCGAACGTGAACACAACTGCACGTATACCGTTGATGGGAATGCGTTGCTGAACGAGGAATTCCAGTGAGACTGCAACGCATCCAGCACCAGTTCGTCGAGTTCGTCCCGGAGAAACTCGAGCCAGGCAAGCTGTACGTAAGTCTGGAGTACAACACCGCTAATCACCTGTGCGCCTGCGGGTGTGGCTTCGAAGTGGTCACTATCCTGGGCCCCGCCGACTCCTCCGTTACGTACAACGGCCGCGGCGTTTCCATCTCCACGTCCATCGGCAACTCGAACTTTCCCTGCAAGTCGCACTACTGGATTGAAGACAACAGCGTGCTGTGGGAGGCCCGAATGACGCCGCAGCTCACCGCTCTTTCCAGAGCGAGGGACAAGGCGGCCAAGGCGCGGGAGTATCGCAAACCGGGACAGGGAGGCGCCACGCGACCGCCTGACGAAATCGTTGCCGCACCTCGCGTCGCCGCGACCGAAACGCCGCCGCCGACAGTGGAGAAGCCCAAATCCTGGTGGCGCAGGCTTCTAGGTGACTGAACGAAGGTCCCTGCCCGCCGACGCCAGGGGCACACATGTTGCGGCGATTGGCCTCAGGGTTGTCACTCCGTGGTATTGCGGCCGAGAATTGGCGGGCACTGGCCTGCGCGGACAATATCCCGCTAACACTTTGAGCGATAAAGTGCTTCCCAATAGAGGACTGCCGCAGAGTGCTTGTTGTCCGGCTGTCCTCAGTTTTTCGTCAAGCCGTCAGCGACTTTTTCGTCGAGCCACTGGGGCCGAGTGTGCACCGGCGTCAGGACGCGTCCGCGCGCGTCTCGCATTTTTTGTCCAGATTTTCGCGCCAGTCTTGCGTTTTTGGTCAGCCCACACTGTCGATCTCCACACGGCCCCGCCTCTGGCGCTGCGCGCGGGATCCCCGCGGCTTCAATCCGCTCTCTACAACGGGCTCGGTGCCTTTTCCTGATTGGTAACTCCGAACGGGATGTGCACAGAGGGCACCACCGTGCTTGCCGATCGGAGATGACCCGATTGATCGTCAAAGAAAATGTGCGGCTTCAGCACGGCGAGGACGCGCCCCTTTTCGATGCCGCCAAGAAAAAAAGCATCGTTCGCCATCACGCCCCAGCTTTTCAGTGTCTTAAGCGCGCGCTCGTGAGACGGCGCATTGCGCGCGGTGACGATCGAGACGCGGATCCGGTTCTCATACGCTGGATTTTGTCGCTTGTGATGCTCTTCCGCAGACTGGATCTTGGCGACCCGAACCAGGAATTCCTTGAGAGGGCCCGGATGGTGCGGCTGCATGACATTCTTGACTTCATGCGCATGGAACGCGCTCAGGCCGGACGCCTGCATCACCGACTCCGATTCATCGCCCGCCAGAACGCCGTCGAAGTCAAAAGCAATTCGAAGGGAGTTGTCCTCCTCGTCGTCATCGAACTTGGAGTCAAGCACTTGTCCAGCCGGATGGCCCGCCTTGATCGCGGCGTCCACGTCCGATTTGTTACCCGAGAGAAAAAGGGCAATGTTGAGCGCCGGGATGTATTCGTAGGGCGACCTCCCCTGCATGAAAATCGCGCGCGTCATACCCAGTTTGTAGTGTTCGATGGTTTTCATCACCCGCAGCCCTGTGTCGGGGTCGTTTCTCGAAAGAAGTACCACTTCGACAAAGGGATCGGCGGCATCCGCGCGAAGGTCGTTCAGCGCGAGCAGGCGCTTGATGAATGGAAAGGCGATGCCCTTGGGAAGCGGGTTGTAGAGGTTCTCCTCTTGGAACTTGCGGTATTCCTCTTCGCCGTGGCTCTTGAAGATGGCGTCCGAGTCGGTGAGGTCGAACACCGCGCTCGACGCAACGCCGATCACGAGGCGGCTTTCCAGTTCGTAAGGCAACTCGGTACTCCATATCGATAAAAATGGACCGGCAACGCGTAGCCGGTTCTGACTCGTTACGCGCGCACGTCGATGAACCGCCCCCATCCTGAGGCCGTCAGACAGCGCCGTGCCAGTGTATGTGCACAAAGTCAGCCGCCTGAAGCGTGTGCACAGCCGCAACTGTGCAATCCAGGCGATGTCTGTCACGGCCTTGGGCAGGCCCGACCGGCGCTTGGCGATGTCAGCGCTGACTCGAGCCGGGCACCGATCCATCCTCGAAACGCAAGATACGATTGAATACGCCGACGATCTTCCGAAGAATTCATCGCTACAAGGGGAGGCCAAATGAGGATTCTGTTGCCACGCGTTCTGGGTGTTCAAGAAAAACTGCCGAAAGGCATCCTCGCGCAACTTCTCGTGCCGCACACGACTTTTGTCGGTCGCGCGACTCAGTTCACGGTACCGTCGGCTACCGGCTGGTGCATCACCGCTGACGACGGCGGCACTGTTTACATTTTTCCGCGCGCTCCTCGGCCCGAACACCTTCCAGCGGGCAACACGCTGCTTGGCACCGTGCCGTCAGGTACTGACGAGGTTGACCTTAGGAATTCGAAGTGGTTGAGCAACCTGCACGCCGCATCACCGAATCCACACGAATTTGCAAGGTCAAGCTGGAAGTCGGCGTTCCGCTATATCGGCGAGGACGAGGTCGAAGTCGGCCAAGTGGGCCTGCGTAAACCACAGATCGGCGCCTTGCATGCGATCCACGCGCACTGGTCGACCAATCACGAAGTAGCGACAGTAGTGATGCCAACAGGCACTGGAAAGACCGAAACCATGCTGGCAACCCTTGTTACTGCCAGATGTTTGCGTCTTCTCGTGCTTGTACCCACTGAAGCGCTGCGTCGCCAAGTTTCCGACAAGTTCATAACACTAGGAATCTTCAAAGGCCCAAATAGTGTTGTGCTTGCGGAGAGTGTTGTTCGCCCCGTGGTCGGAACGCTCACGAAACGCCCAGCCAACGTCGCCGAAGTAGACGCATTTTTCAACCGCTGCAACGTCATCGTGACGACCAGCGCGCTGGCTGGGCAGTGCGTCCAGGAAGTAAGGGACCGCATGGCGGAACTCTGCACAGAATTGTTCATCGATGAGGCCCACCACGCCGAGGCACCAACTTGGAAGCAATTCAAGGCAAGTTTTAGATCGCACGGACGAAGAATCCTGCAGTTCACCGCCACGCCTTTCCGCGAAGACGGAATGCCGCTCGATGGAAAGATTGTGTATGTCTACCCCCTGAGATTGGCGCAGCAGGAAGGTTACTTTCGCCCCATCAGTTTTCGTCCGGTCTACGCATTTAGTCTGGCTCGAGCCGATAGGGACATTGCACGAAAGGTTGTCGACGAACTTGACAACGACGCGACAGGGTTGCATATCGCGATGGCAAGGGTCTCCACGACTGCGCGTGCAGCCGAGGTTTTGCAGATCTACCGCGACCTCGGTCAATACAACCCAGTCATGCTGCACAGCGGGATGCCGAGGGACGAACTCGAGGAGGCTCGAAGTCTCCTTGAGGCACGCCAGACGCGAATCGTCGTCTGCGTTGACATGCTGGGCGAAGGCTTTGACATGCCAGAACTAAAGATTGCGGCGTTCCACGACCTGCGCAAAAGCTTGGCCGTGACGTTGCAATTGGCAGGTCGCTTCACCCGTGTAAGGGCAGACCTTGGTGATCCGGTCTTCATAGCAAACACGGCTGACGTCAATCTTGCGAGTGAACTCAGAGCGCTCTACTCACAAGATCCCGATTGGAACTTGCTACTCCCGGACTTGAGCGAAGCAGCAATCCACCGAGAAGTCGAAGCGCAAGAGTTCATGTCGGGCTTCCAGGGGGTATTGAATGAAATCCCGCTGAACGAGATTACTCCGGCGGCTAGCATGGTGGTCTATCGGACCTACTGCGCTAACTGGCGCCCTGCCGCCTATCGACGAGCTTTTCATGGCGGTTCGAAGGAAGAGCGCATCTACCCGATCCTGAATGAAGCGGAGAAGACTTTGGTGGTGATTGCCGCCATGCGCCAAGGCGTTCCATGGACTGACATCGCTTCAGTTGAGAGCGTCGTTTGGGAGCTGTGCATAGCGGTGTGGGATCAGCCCAAGGGCCTCCTGTACATCCACGGTTCAACAAACACGGGCATGTACACCGATTTTGCCAAGGCCTTGTGCGGCGACGACGTCGCACTCATTCGTGCGCCAGAGGTTTTTCGGGTGCTTTCTGGCATCAATCGCTTGATGCTCATGAGCGTCGGTCTCGACGAGCAGATCGGTCGACAGGTGCGTTACACGGGGCGGATGGGTCCTGATGTCGGTGCTCGTCTCTCAGATGCAACCCTGGGCACAACGACCAAGGCAGTGCTCGCCGGCGTCGGATTCGAATGCGGCGAGCAGACATCCATCGGAGCGGGCAAACGGGGGCGCGTGTGGTCGAACCTTCGCTTACGCCTTAACACGTTCGCGGACTGGTGCAAGAGAGCAGGAGAAAAAATTTCCGACGAAGCGATCGACCCAGAAGAAGTTCTCAGAGGAACGCTTGTTCCTCGAATGGTGGAAGCTCGCCCGACATCCGTCGCAATCGGTGTCGATTGGCCGGCTGAACTTTTGGACCATATCGAGTCGGCCACTACCATAATTTTTTCGGCGACCAGTGAAGAGCGGCTTACCAACGTGAGCATCGAGCTGACGGAATTCTCCGCGACAGCGCCACTCGTGATACGCGTAGCGTCGCCGTCGAACGAGGTTCTGATGCGACTGAACTTTGTTGGCAACGGAGCAACTGCGGACTTTACGTTCTCGTACGAGCAGGCTACACGGGCCCACATTCGCAGAGGCAAGACGTACGATCTTTGCGACTTCTTCACCGAGTTCCCTCCCACATTTTGGTTTGCCGACGGTTCACGCTTGGACGGCAACATGCACACCGAACTCAGGACCGCGGCTACGTTGTTCTCGCGCGACCGACTGCAGGCGGTCGATTGGAGCGGCATCGACATTCGCAAAGAGTCCCAGCGCGAAGAGCGTCGCACGGACTCCGTCCAGTACAGAGCAATAGAGATCCTTCGAGGAGAGAACGACTACGACGTATTGTTTGACGATGACAGCAAAGGTGAAGCCGCGGACATTGTTGGCATTCGCGTGGACAACCGCGCGGCACCGCGGCTCATCACAGTTGATCTGGTCCATTGCAAGTATTCGATCGGTGATGCACCCGGCGCGCGTATCGATGACATGTATGAGGTTTGCGGTCAAGCCCAGAGGAGCGTCATGTGGTTGCACAGCAAAGATCGACGAACGGACCTGTTCGCACATTTGTTGAAGCGCGAAGCGTCTCGCATCGAAGGTGGTCGGCCGAGCCGCTTTGAAGTGGGAACGAATGAGCGGCTTGTCGAGATACGTGAAATCAGTCGGACCTGCGCTGTCACCCTTCGAGTGTTTATCGTTCAACCAGGCCTTTCGAGCGACGCAGCAGCGGAACATCAACTTGCGCTACTGGGAGTGACTGAAAAATTTCTCACGGAAACCTTCCAAGTCCCCCTGTACGTTTACTGCAGCTAGCTCCCAAAGCCCCCCTGCCAGTTGCCCGATTCGCTGGCATGATGAAACGAAAGCTGGCGAGCGCCCAACTGCGCAACGGATCTGTTTGGTCGTGAGGCGTTGGATCAACATGCGCTGCTAGCGTCACGTCGCATACCCAGGACTGGAAAAGCGTCCCCGATCTGCCGCGCACGCTTGACCTCGTCGGTGTGCAGGTAGACCGAAGTGGTCGCCACAGAGGCATGCCGCAGGTTGTCCCGCACGGTCGTCAGCTCGACGCCGCGCGCGAGCGCATGGGTCGCATGGGTGTGCCGCATCCAGTGCGGCGTGGCGCGCTTGAGCTTGTCCGCGGTGGACGGACTTACGCCCTCCAAGGCGTGCGCGGCGTGCAGGAAGAAGCGGCGCATCACGGACCACAAGCGCGATGCGCTGATCCCAGTCCCGTCTTCTGCCAGCCCGGGCACCAGCGCGGTCTTCGGATTCCAGCGAGACCGCGTCACGGGCAGACCCCGCTGCGCCAGATATTGGTCGAACGCGCCTCGCGCCAGCAATGGCAAGGCCACCTTCCCGTGTTTGCTGCCCTTGCCGACCACGTTCAGCCAGTCGTCGCCCTGCGCATCGTGCTCGATGCCGCCCAGCCGGGCGTCGACCATCTCGCTGGGCCGCAGGCCCGTCGCGTACCAGAAATCCAGCACGAAGCGCAGGCGCTGGGCGCCCTCCTCGCTCCATCCGCCGATCCACTCGATGCCGTCGGCGGTGGAGCGGATCAGCGTCCATTCGTGCTCCGTGAACACCCGGGATGCATCGAGGGCGCCGCCACGGCCCGTTCCCTTGACCTTCACGCCGGCAAAGGGATTGGCCAGCACATAGCGCTGCTCGATCAGCCAGCGATACAACGCGCCGATCACGGACAGCGCGTACGCCACAGAGCGCGGCGCCAGCGGTCCCTGGAAGGGGCGCCACTCCGCGGATGCGCGCGGCCGCGCGGGGCCGACCCAGCGCTCCCGCGGCGACGGCCGCCGCAAGAACGCACGGTACGCCACGGCATCCTCGGTCGTGAGCGATGACAGCGCCTTGCCGCGCTCCAGGATCGCCCACAGCATGAGCCGCTCGGCTTCCTTGCGGTAGGCGCGCTGGGTGGCCGCCGCGTCCTGCAGGCCCAGCCAGGCCTGGAGGGCCTCGTAGTCATTGCTGGCTGACAGGGTGCAGGTGGCCTGCGGTGCTCGGAAGGTGCCTCGGGTGCCATCGACTTCCTGCGGCACGACCAGGTGCTCCCACGGTGCGGCCTCGGCCCTCGGCACGACCACCAGCGCCCTCGCCCGCTCGGTCAACGCCGGGTGGGCGGCAAAGAACACTTCGATCTGGCGCGCGCTTCGTGCGCCCAAGCCGGGCACCGCCGCCCACCATCGGCGCCGGCGCGGCACGCGCACCGTCAGATCGGCCAGCGTCCGAATGCCGGCGTTTTGCAGGGCATGGGCGGCGCGTGTCGGCAACCAGCGTTCGACGGTGTCCGTCACCATCGGCGCAGGCAGGGGCAACTGCTGCAGCTTCTCGATGGCATCCCTCACCGCCCGGGCGCGTTGCTCGCGCTCGGCCGCCGGGTGCGCGATCAGCGAGGCCAGGTCGTCGCGGTGCCGCAGCCGCGCGTAGCTCGCCAGCTGGCGACGGATCTCGCCCAGCATGGCGCGAGAGGACTGTCCTGTTGCCTTGTTTTCGCCGAGATATTGCACGACCGCGGCGCGCGCCGACAGACCCGCATACCAGGCGCGCAGCGCCGCCAGCTGCGAGGCGCTGGGGAAATCGCCATCTCCGGCCCCTGCCCCATTCACGGTGCGTACTTTCATGCCCGCCAGTTTAGCCGCATGAACTTGCTATTGTGATAAGAAGAGTTATCTGGATAGTCGTCTCATTTCTGCACAAGAGCGCCGAGCATGCGGGGCCTGAACTCGCTCAGCATGTGCTCCAAGGCGAGATTGAAGGGCTGTGCGTCCAGTCCGCGTCGGCACGAAGTACTGTCATTTGTTTGACCGGAAGTTCAGAGCGTGGCCTTGCTGGGCATCAGCAGCAGCTGATCATTTTCCGAATATCGAAGCACGTTTTTGTTATTTAACGGCCCAAGCATCGCTGACTAGCGTCCGGTTTCGACCAACCGGTCATAACAGGTCAGCCGCATGAAAGTTGCCAGGGCTCTCGAGCCGATAGCCTTTTCTCCCGTTCCGCTCTACACCCAGGTACGCGAAGCGCTGCGCGAGCGCATCCTCGACGGCACCTACCCACCGCATGCGCAACTGCCTTCCGAAAGCGAAATGGTCGCGCTGTTCAAGGTCAGACGCATCACGGTGAGCATCAACGGCCTGGCCGTGCTGGTGGAGCAGGCCCTGGGCCTGGACCCGTTCGCCTCCTGCGCGTACGTGTTCAGCAACCGCCGGCGCGACCGGGTGAAGATCCTGGGTTGAGAGCGCAACGTCTTCTGGCTGCTGCTCAACCAACTATCTTCATACTGCACCTCTTCCCGATGAAGGCGAGGGCATTGACGCCCCCTTTTTCTTGTTGGCCGCTGTCCGATCAACGAGCCGATCCCATCGACTGCAATGCGTGCTCGGCGGGGGCGCTCCTGGGTCCTCGTACAAGTAGGCGTGGGCGTTATAGACGTGCCTTGCAATGAGCCCGCTCGTCGCCCAGCGCACGAGCGGGCACTCGCGGATGTTCAAGCGTGCCGCCGCCTCTGCCTTGGTCAGCATGCCCCGGTCTCGAAGTCGATCGTAGCGCGAGCGCAGATCGTAGCTGTGGGCGAGATAGACAACGCGCAAGGCCGTGAACTGCGCTTCTGCGCATCCGGGTCGACCCGCTCCACCGGGACGTAGTCCTTGCTCGTTCAGGAGTTCAGCGATCTCGCAGCAAGTATGCTCGTCGAGCAGCTTGTCGACGAGTTCAACGGTCTTCCGTGGCGTCCTCACTTGCTGTGCCGAGGACTTGGAATTCAGCGTCGTGACCGTCTCCGTCCGGCCGCCCTTGAAGCGGACATGAACCTTGGTGGTCCCCTCGGCGGGTAGCTTGACCAGCGTGGCATCCTCGATGATGTGGTCGAGCATTCGTTTGCGCTCCCGGTTCGGCGTGCCCGGGTCGGCCCACAGTCGCTGGAAGTCCGTCGTCATCGTGATGAGTCTTTCGCGAACCGTCTCGCCAAGGAGGCGTTCGTCTTCCTTCCTTTCTCGCTCGCGGTCCTCTCGCGCCCGGGCCAACGTTCTCAGCTTGTCGTTCCACTCGGATTCGAGCGTGTCAGCGACGAGACGGTTGCCAGGATCGACCAGCATGAAGCGACGCTGTGCAAGATCCGCGTCGACCTGGGCCCTCTCGATCGCGCGACGCCGCAATTGGTCGCCCTCCTCCTGTCGAGATTCGATCTCTGACCGGATCTCGAGCGCCAACTCGACTGCGGCCGGTGTCATCTCCTCGACGACGACCGCTGCGATCGCGGCGTCGATGGGCCCTCCCGCAATTGACTGGCAATTGGGTGCGGCGCTCTGGCCATGCGCGCGGTCGCAGACATACCATGCCTCCAACCCTCCGCGCCTTGCGGCATGCCGCACGCGCATGTGTTGACCGCATCGGCCGCAGACCACGCGCCCCTGCAGGAGTGCTGCACCTTCTCTCGGCGGTGAGGCGCGCGCCATCTCGTACGCACGACCGTTTGCCTCAAGGACTGCGATCGGTCCGAACGGCTCGCGGCGCAAGCAAGTTCAAGCCTGGTACATCTCCCCGACCTGCAGAAGCTTGGAGTCATCGTGCCCACGCCCGACGAACATCATTCCAGTCGGCAGCCCGTCCGGGCGGAAGCCGTTTGGAACCGAGATTGCAGGCAACCCGAGAAACGGCGCGAAGTTCGTATAGTCGCCAAGACTGGTTGAACCAAGGGCAGGATTCTCACGAACAAAGTCTCGGGTGTGGATCGTCGGTGAAGTCGGAACGCACAGAACATCGACTTGCGACCAAGTCTCCCGCTCGATTTGCCTTTCCAGCCTTTTGACCTCGTGGAGCATCGAGAAAGCATCGACTGCCGAAAACTTTGCAGCATTGACGATGGCATCGCGCACCACCGAGGTGTAGGTGGCATCCGGATGACTCGCGATGAAGTCACCCAGGACTGCGGTTCGCTCTGACATCGAGGGCCCGAAATAGGTCATGTCGGAGATGGCCTTGAATGGCTTGAAGTCGATCACCTTGGTCTGTGCACCCAGCGCTCGCAACCGATTCAGTCCCCGCTCGTACGCTGCACGTGCCTGCTTGTCGCCAAAGAACAGATCGTCCCGCGGCTCGAGGACCCCATAGACGGGAGCAGCAATCTGCGCCCCGCCATCCTGCACGCGAACGGAAAATGGATCGGCGTCATCGTAGGCAGCGGCAACCGCGAGCACCCGACGCACATCGTCCGAGCAGTTCCCAAAGATCGAGATGGTGTCAAGGGAGCGGGCGCATGGGACCACACCGGTTGCGCTCAGCACCCCGCTGGACGGTCTGAAGCCAACGATATTGTTGAACCCCGCTGGAATCCGCCCTGAACCAGCGGTATCAGTCCCCAAGGAGAACTGTACGATGCCGCAGGCGACGGCCACGGCCGAGCCTGAGCTTGATCCGCCCGACACATGGTCCGGGCTGTACGGATTGATCGGGCTGCCGTACACGGAGCGCATGCCGGTCAGTCCGGTCGCGAACTGGTCCAGGTTGCACTTACCGACAAGCATGCCGCCAGCGGCCAGCAACTTCTGCACGACGAACGCGGTCTTCTCCGGAACGTAGGCGTACTCTGGGCATCCCGCAGTCGTGGGGATGCCCGCGACGTCGATGTTGTCCTTGACGGCGAAAGGTATGCCGAAGAGTGGCAGCGACATGCGGTCCGCCGCGTTCAGCTTGGCAAGCTCGTGCGCCCTTTCGCGCAATGTTTCTGGGGAACTGGTCGCAATGAAAATGGGATTCTCACGATGCCGCTCGAGTCGGTGTATGACCTCTTCGGCGACGGTCAGCGGGTTCAGATCGCCTGTGTGCAATTTCTGCGTAAGGGCTTGGATGCTGGGTTCAATGGCGGAATTCATGTCAGTCGGATCTTGGGTTCTATGCTTGCCCGGCAGGGCACGTTTAATCACACCTCAGTGCGTCGGTCAGGGATGCGCTGTCCGATACCGCGGCGATGTACCCGCTTTCGACCTGCAGGAGCTCGAGTGCGATCTGGTGAGTTCGGGCGTTCGGCTCGGCGCAACAATCCGACAGCACGAGAACGTCGAAGCCTCGATCCGACGCCTCTCTTGCGGTGGTGGACACGCATACTCCCGTGGTGACGCCGACGAGTACGACTTGCGAGATGCGTGACGAGCGCAGCCGATGCTCCAGGTCTGTCGCATAGAACGCCCCGGTTCCAGGCTTGTCGATGACAGTCTCATTCGCGGAGGGAGTCAGTTCGGAGACGATGTCCCAACCGGGCTCGCCCCTGATAAGCAAGCACCCCAGTCCTCCACTCGATCCGATCTCCGCACCCGCTCGGCAAGTCTTCGCCCGTTTGTTCTTCGGTAGATCCCCGAGGTTGGGGTGGTGGCCCTCACGGGTGTAGATCACATGCACGCCGGCGGCGCGAGCGGCGTCCCGCAACGACGAGATCCGTGGGATGAGCGATTGGGCGGCAGTCACGTCGTCCCCTCTACGCCCCATGTAACCCTCCTGATCGCAGAAGTCACGCTGCATATCGATGATGATCAGCGCCGTCTCCGGCGCACTGAAGGGGCCTTCAATAGGAAACTGATAAGGGCTTGCCTCGACCTTCTTCACAGGCTTCTCTCCGTATAGATGGGTGCAAGCTCATGGTCATGGTCGCCATGCACGTGGGTAGCTGCGATCAGGCTCTTCCGGATCCGATCCTCGAGCAGTTCGATTCGCGACATCGGGAAGCCCGTCGAATGGAGAACGGTCGTCAGCGCTTCGATCCAGCAGTCGTAGTAGGACTCTTCATCGGCAATGCACCCGCCGCCGCGCTCATGATCAGAAATCGATCTGATCAGTTCGCGCTGGAAGTCCTTGAGGTCGATCCATTTAGATTGCGACAGCGCGCTGACAAGTGCGAACGCTCGTGCAGCCCAGGGAGTTGGGAACGATTCGGGTATTGCTTCAATGCCAGTCATAGCACGACCCTCGCCACACCGATCATCGAGTCACGCGTCACCAGGGTGGCAAGCGCATCCTCGTCGAGCCCTTCCGACCCACCCGGACGCTCAGGCAGAACAAGGTAGCGAATCTCTGAAACGCTGTCCCACACGCGGATCTCAACCGAAGGATCGATCACCAGCCCCATCTCAGCCAGAAGCCGGCGGGGTTCCCTCACCATGCGCGAACGGTAGGCGCTGGATTTGTACCAAGCTGGCGGCACACCCAGGATCGGCCAGGGGTAACACGAGCAAAGCGTGCAAACAACGGCGTTGTGAACGCTCGACGTGTTCTCCACCACATGCAGCTTCTCCGTCTCAGGGCCGCCCAATCCCAACTCGGCACAGGCTGCTAGCCCGTCGGCCAAAAGCCTTGTCCTGAAATCTGGATCCACCCAGGCTCGGGCAACAACACGCGCGCCGCCCCTAGGGCCAACGCGTTCCTCATAGTGGCGGACGAATTCGTCGACCTGTTCGGATTTGATGACACCGAGCTCTACAAGGAGGCTTTCCACTGCTTCGGTACGGAGCGCTTGCCAGGGTTTCTCTGGCGGGGTATGCGTTTTCATATGTCAAGGTTCCTCGAGGTGTTCCTCGCTGAGGTCAATAAACACGGTGGTGTTGGGTTCAGCTTGGGGCCCCCAGAGATCGGCCGCACAGAGTCGAATACCGTAGACCGCCTGAGTCCGCTCGCCCCTGTAGTGAGCTCTGGTGTCTGGGAAGACCCATGCCTCGGCGTTGACGCGATCAACAACGCCAACCTTTCCCCGTGCGTAGGCGGTGACGCGTGTGTGGCCCTCAGGGTGAATATTCCTGATGCGAACCTGTTGGCCTACGTGATACCGCGGACTGACGCTGTCCTCATGTCTCCACGCACCCCAACGAACCTTTTGGTCATCTCGCCTGGGCCAGTCCCTCGGCGCATCGCATACAGACAAGGACTCCATGTGCGTCGCCAGATCCTCGACCCGCCTCTCGATCTCAGCGCGCCGCAGGATGTTCTTGCGATCCAAGAGGCGTTCCATCGCGAATAGCCAGCGGCCGTAGTAGCCCGAGCGAATGTAGTCATCAGGGCTCATCAGTTCGATCTCATGGCGATGCTCGTCCAGGTTCCAAATCTCCTTGGTATCGAGAACCTGTGTCATACAGAACACTCGGCTCTCCCAGAAAGAATGGAAGACGGGCTCATTCACCTCTTGCTCGACCAGGCCGAACCCGTGGAGACCACCCATGTCATGTATCCCGTTCATTCCGAGCCTCAGTAGATGACGGTTTCGATGCGCTGTTGCAACGCAAGAAACTCCGGCGAGTACCGATCCTTCATGGTTCCTTCCGACGTGTCCGCATCGATCAAGACCTCGGCCGGGCGCCCTCCGAGGACGAGTACACGATGACCTACTTGGATTGCCTCTTCGATGCTGTGCGTGACCATCACCATCGTCGTCTCGGTCTTCTCCCAAAGATCAAGCATGAGGGCGTGCATGCGCCTGCGCAGACTGATGTCGAGCGCGCTGAAGGGCTCGTCGAGCAGCAAGACACGAGGACCCGAAACAAGGGCACGTGCAATGGCCGTGCGTTGGCGCATGCCTCCCGACAACTCATGCGGGTATTTTGTCGCCGCCTCCGCGAGGCCCACGGTAAAAAGCATCTCGTCCACGACTTTGGCCTTGCCGGATGATCTACCCTTGAACTTGAGTCCAAACTCCACGTTGCCTCGAACGGTCAACCAAGGGAAAAGATTGTTCTCCTGGAAGATCATCACGATGTCTGGCGTGGGCCCATTCAGGTACCGCCCTTCGAACAGGACACCTCCAGTATCCCGGCCGACGACAAAGCCGCCCAGCGACTTCAGCAGGGTTGTCTTGCCGCACCCAGAGGGACCGAGAAGGCAAGTGATCTCGCCTTTTCGAAGGGCTAGCGAGAAATCTTGGAGCGGTCCATGAGCAGCTCCAAAATCGACTGTGAGTCTTTCAACGCGAAATGCATCGCTGGCTTCGGATTTTTCGCTCACGCTCACACCCGCCACCACAAGACACGCTGCCCGATGAGAAGCAGGATGCGGTCGACGACATATCCAGTGATGCCAATGACCAACATACCGAACATCACGAGTTCATTGTTGAAGAGGTTTCGCCCCATCATGATGATCGCGCCTAGCCCATCTCGAAGCCCAACCATCTCTGCGACGAGAACGGCCATCCATGCAGCGATGAAATTGGTTCGCAGGAGGACGAAGACGCCAGGCAAGATCGCCGGTAAGGTCACCCATATCCAGCGCTGCGCGGGTGTCGCGCCAAGGTTTCCCGCCACGATCTGAAACTCGGGCGGAATGCGCCGGATCTCATTCAACGTTGCAAGCGTGAGGATGAAGTAGACCCCCATGAACACGATGAAAATCGCGGTGATGTCACTGATTCCAAAGACCACGATAGCTGTTGGAATCCATGCGATGGGAGCGATGGGCGCGAGCAGCTGGAGGATCGGCGATAGGCTCCATGTCGCGACACGTGAAAGGCTCAGCAGAGCCCCTGTGAGAATCGAGGCGATGAAGGCAATTGCCATTCCGAGAAAGACGCGAAAGAAGGTTGCCGCAAGCGACTGCGTGACTGTCGCGGCCTGAGAACCCAGGCCGATTCGAAAGTTGCTTTGCGCAATGCTTCGTAGGAATTGAGAAGGCGGTGGAAGGACGCTTGCCAACGCTCCGCCGTGCATACCGGCGAGTTCCCATGCACCGAGGAGTGTTGCGATGGAAAGCGCGCCGATGATCAGCGGGGCGCCCTTCCGCGGCTTCGTGTCGAAGGTCATGTGGGGCTCGCAACGGTGACGGGCGCGTCCCATACGAGATATCGGACAGGCGTCGGGTTGTAGCCATTTGCAGGGTTGTTGAGCTGCGGGCAGTTGGAGATGACAACAAGGACATCCATCTCCGCTCTCATTTCAACGTATTTACCTGGCCCCGAGATTCCATCCTCATAGGTGAGGCGGCCCGCTGACGTCATCGGTACGTTCATGAAGAAGTTGATGTTCGAGACGACATCCCGCTTTTGAAAGCCGGCCGGATGCTCGCCGATCGCGAGCATGAAGTTGTCGCGACAGCTGTGCATGAAGCGCTTGTCGAGCCCATGGCGAACTGTGTTGCTCTCGGAAGAGCAGCAGCCTCCGCCCACGGTGTCATGTCTTCCGCAAGTGTCAGCCGTGATCGTCATCATCGGCCTGTTCTCACTGGACATGATGGCGGTGCCGACCCCGAGGTACAGATTGCTTTGAGCCAGAATCGTGTGCAGCAGGCTGTAGCGTTCGCTCAGATCAGCCGCGTTATAGAACAGGGTATCGACGGCCTGATTGCCCTCGAGATCGACGATGCGGAACATTTGCCCTGCCTTCAACAGCTGGACCCAGGGGGTGCCAGGTGGATGGACGGTGTCGATCAGTGCGTCGGCGGGATCAAGCGAGCTTTCGACAATTCGAATTTTCATAGCGAGGCGATCTCAGAGGTAATACCGTTCGGTGTTCATGAAGCCGCGCCTGTTCTCGGGCATGGCTTGGCGGCACGGGTCATCTTTCCCTGCGGTTCCTGAGCGCCAGCATTGAAGCTCCACCGTAGGGGGGGCGTATGTAGGACTGAGATCGAGCCTGTGAGGCGCGCTGGCGAGCACGACAAGCACATTCATCTCGAAGCGCAGGTCGACGAAGTCACCATCCTTGGAATGGGCTGGGGCAAAGCTCATGGCGCCGTCGTCGTCTACCTGCACCTTGCTGAAAAAGTTCACGTTGGGCACGAGATCTCGACGACCAAGACCCCACTTGCCGAGCTCTGTGAGGAACCCGTCGTGCGCGTTGCGGAACATGTCGTTGCGGTGTTCCTGAAATCTCCGAACGCCATATCGCCGCTCCACGGTGGGGCCGTCGATCAGTCCACCAATGGTGTCGTGCCATGCACAGTTCGAATCAGCGACCGAGCAAAGTACCCTTCCCATGTCGGAGTAGCACACCAGCCCCTTGCGAATGAAAGCGGTACTTTGGATCTTCAAGGTGTCGGGCATGTTGTAGCGTTCGCCGCGATCCTCGAAGTTGTAGAACAGTGCAGACACATTGGCGTTTGCACCACGTGCGGTGACACGGAGGGTGTTACCACGACGCAGGAGACCGGACCAGTGGCAGCCGCCGGGCATCTCCTCGCGCCATAGCTCGAGTTCTGGCGAGTAGCGCGTCGAATGCTCGGGCACGGCGTCGCGGGCAAGTCTCGGAAGGTCTTCGAACATGAGAGCTGCGCCCGCTGCTTGGGTAGACATGCTCATTTCTTCTCCAAGGACTTGATGGTGTCGAGGCGGAAGATGTCCGAGGTCCCAACGGTGCCCTTGACGTATCCGAGCTTGGTCAGCTCATCCACCACGCTCTGAATCACCGCGATATCTGGCACGAAGCTCACTGGCGCGGGGGCAGACTTCAACGAGGAAAGCAAGACCTTCTCGTTCACCCGGAAGTAGTTGCCCGCAGTGAGGATTTGCGCTGCCTTCTCGGGTTGCTTGTTGATGATCTCGGCCGCGCATATCAGGCCCTTTAGATAGGCCTGGACGACCTGCGGGCGATCCTTGAGGGTTTTCTCGAGAACGCTGACCACCGTGTTCGGGGTTGTGACCGAGTACGTCTTGGCACTGGTCGTGAGCACAGTTGCGCCCTTGTTCACCACCATGTCAGTCGTGTATGGCTTGATGTGGCTGAGAATATCGACCTGGCCGCTACGGAACGCCTCAACCATGGCGATCAGGTCGTTGAAGTAGACCAGCTCGACGTCGTTTTCTGAGATTCCGAGGCGGCTGAAGTCGCGCTTCAGGATAAGTTCGAGCGTGTCACCTTGGAGGGTGGCGATCTTCAGCTTCCGCTTCTTGGCTTGGACATATGGCTTCAGGTCGTCCATCGACTTCAAGCCGAGCTTGCCCTGGGCAACCACCTCCATCACGCCCCAGCCTCCTGCTGCGGAGACCACGCGAATTGGCACGCCGCTGTTCGCAGCGAAGAAGGGCAAGGTGAACGGATTCGTGCTGAAGTCGATCGCGCCACCGGCAAGCGCGGCGTTGTTGTCGCCTGGATTTGCGAAGAACAGAGTCTCGACGTCCAGGCCTTGGCTTGCAAAGCAGCCGCTCTCCTTGGCGACAAAAAGCGGCGCCATGTCGATGGCGACAAGATGGCCGGCCTTCACCTTGATGAGCGGCTTGTCTGCCGCGCTCGCACCACCCCCGGCCAACGCAGCGGCGCAGGCCAATCCCACGAGGAACCTCTTCATTTCACGTCCTTTTCAGTCAGCGTCTGGTGCGGGCTGCGCCAGCTATTGCTGCTGAGAAGTCACTCTATCGAGGAGGTTGCCGCGGTTAAATTGCGGCGAATCGAAGTATGTTTGCAGTTTTTCGAACTACGCAGCCAGGCGCACCTGTACGGTGCCATCCAAATGCACCTTTGCGGCGCGCAGGCAACTGAGAAAGACATGCAGGGCGGGAACTGTGTGCTGCTGATCGGCCCTCGTCGCAATGGAGAAATGCGTGTCGCGATAGAGCTGATCAGGAAGAAGCTCGACCAGCTCACCCGAGTTCACCCACTGCTTGATGTAGTGCCGTGGCAGGAAGCCGATGCAATCACCGGTGAGAATCAGTAGCGCTGCTGCTTCGATATGGCTCACGCTGGTGATCATGGAGTCACCGCCTGGGCTTACAAACGGAAACTCATGAGTGCCGAGGAAGGACCTCAGCACCTTGTTGCTGGCCGGTAGTGCGTGTGCGAGTTCGATTTCGCTCTGGATCTGTGCGAGAGGGTGGTCACGATGACAGACCAGCACGTCTCGTTGCTGATATAGCTGTTCATACGCCAAACCTCGGAGCCGGCTGTAGAAGACACCGATCGCGACGTCAAGGCGATGCTCTTGCAGAGCTCGTTCTAGATCCTGAGGCGACAGCACCTCGAGCAGAAGGCGCGCGCGGTTCCTCGGGTGCCGGCGGAAGTCTTCGATCGCCCCTCGAAATGGCGACATCGGGTCCGTGATGATGTTGTCGATGAATCCGATGCGAAGTTGACCTTCCATTCCTCCGCGCAAAGACCCCGCTTGCACCTCAAAATTCTGTACGGACTGGAAGAGTTCAATAACGAGGCGGTAGAACGACTCGCCCTTTTCGGTCAGCCTGAAGCCACTTCGACCGCGATGGCATAACACATAGCCGAGCCTCGTCTCCAACTGAGACATTTGGGTGCTGATAGTCGAGGTTCCTACGTTGAGGATGGCTTGAGCATTTGCGAATCCTCCGGATTCGACAACAGCGCGAAAGACCTTCAACAATCGGACGTCGATATCACTGACAACCACGTGCAACTCCGAAAAATAGCTGCACACGCAAGCCCGATGCCAACACTACACGGGGCACGCACCAGTCTGGTGACCGGACACTAGAAATCGTCTTCTGAAACCGCGCGCCTCATGATTAGGGGTAGGGCCTGCACTCGGGCTTTACCTTGACTTCTCCCGCTGCTTCGGCACGCGCCTTCTTGCGCGGCGGCAAGCGCCACGACCGGGTAGTGCCCGAGACTGAGCTTGGCCTCCTTGCCGTGCCGCTTGTAGCGATAGACCCACACTTTGCCGGTCGGGCGGGCGGAATCGAAAGAACCGCTACAGGTCGCGCCACTACTCGGGCAGGCGATCGCTCGGGATTGGGATTCTCCAACCTTGGCCTGTTCGCGAGGCTGTACAAGGAGCGCTTCGGTGAGTTGCCGTCGGCAACATTACAACGCTAGATCTGACGAGACCGCCAAGAAGGAATGGTTCGCTTCGTCCACGATGATCAGCACCTGATCCTTGTGACAAGTACCGCTCATACCGAGACCAACGGCATTTCGATGGCGATGGTGAGCCCACCCAGCTTCGATGCCGAGGCGGTGATGCACCCTTCATGGGCCTCTACGATGTTGCGGCAGATTGCAAGGCCCAGTCCGCTGCCGCCCGTCGCCCGATTGCGTGAAGCCTCGACGCGATAGAAGCGCTCGAACAGCTTCTCCATCTTGTCGTCGGGAACACCTGGCGCGCTGTCCTCGACGACAAGGAGTGCATTCGTGCCGTGCTGGATGCAGCGCACTTGAACGACGCCACCGCTGTCCGTGTAGCGCAGCAAGTTCTCGAGCAGATTGCCGAACAGCTGGTGCAGGCGCGGTTCGTCGCCGCTGATCATCAGCGGCGCTTGCGTGGTCTCCAGTACCAGATGCAGCGACACCTCTTCAAGCCGCTCCTGCATGCTGCTGGCCGCCGCCTGCAACACGGTTGCCACGTCGATGGGGACCCGGCGGTACGCCATCGCACCGACATCGCTCAGCGACAGATCATGCAAGTCATTCACCAGCCTGCCCAGGCGATCGACCTGCAGGTGCATGGCGTTGGTCGACTGGGCCGTTGGCGAGCGGATCCCGTCCTGGATGGCTTCGAGTTGCACGCGCAGCACTGCGAGCGGCGTGCGCAGTTCATGGGAGATGTCCGCCATGAAGCCACGCCGTGCGCGCTCGGTATGTTCCAGCGTCTGCGCCATGCGGTTGAAATCCCTCGCCAGCGCGCCGAGTTCGTCGTTGGCGCCAACCGCGATGCGGGAGGCGTAGTCCCCCGCCGCGACCTGTTGTGTGGCCCGGGCCATCTCGCGAACGCGCCGCAGCAGCGCGCGGGCCAGGACGAGTGTCAGCATGGCGGCCACCAGGAGCGAGCCGAGCCCGACCAGCGTCAAGGCGGTGAATTGATGTTCGAGAAAGCGCTTGTCATTCTTCGGAATCACGGCGTCGAACGGCACCGTCGCAACCCAGCCCACAATTCGTCCGCCGACGATGATGGGAACGCGGATCGAATCCGCGTTGACGTCTGAATTGCCGACCACGCGGTGCATCTGCGCATCCAGCAGGCCCACGCGTGCAAGGGCGCCAGCCTGATCGGGAGCCACCAACCGGGACGCCGCATCACCCCCAGTTTCTTGGAGAAAGGGTAGCACCAGGTTCATCCACTCCCGGAAGTCGGAGCGCAGGAAGTCCCAGCTGCCGCGAGTGGCGTAGGCCTGCTCCAGGCGAGGAACGATCTCTTCCATCCGCGTCCTGCTCTGCTGGTTGAGGTAGCCCAGGAAGCCACGCTCCATCACGAGCCGCATGGCGATGGCCTGCACCACGACCACGGCAGCGCAGGCCAGCAGAACGAACAGGAAGAGCTTGGCTCGGACGCCGACTTTCATGAGAGCAGGCCTGCTGATCGAGGTGCGCGCACGAGGAGCCTCGACCCACTCTCATCCTGCCGTCGTGCTGGCCGGTGCGTAGCCACCGAGGAACACCTGCACCGCGCGGCGCGTCGCCTCCCGCAAATCCTTCCGGGTCAGCGGCCCCTGCATGCCGAGAAGACTCGGCCTGACGGTTTCCGAGTCCAGCAGCGCCGTCAGATGGGCGGCCGCCACGTGCGGGTCGGCCTTGCGCAGCCGGCCCTTGCGCATCTGCTGTTCCAGGAAACCCGCCAGTTCGGCGAGGCCCTTCTTGGGACCGCCCTCGTAGAAAAGCCGCCCGATGTCGCTGCGGCCGGATTCGGCGATCACCGCCCTGTGCGCCTGGATCACCTCCTGCGAGCACACCACGGCCAGGACCTTCTCGCCGAAACGCTGCAGCACGCGCTCGAGGTCGTCATCGCCCTCCTCGGCCAGCGCCGTGAAGATCGGGTCGAAGTGGCTTTTCGCCGAGGCGTGGATCACGGCAACGAACAGTTCCTCCTTGGAGCCGAAGTACCCATAGAGCGTGGCCCTCGAGCCGCCCACGCGTGCGGCGATCTCCACCATTGAGGCCCCCTCGAACCCCAGTTCCCTGAAGACCTCCGAGGCCACCTGGACGATGGCCTCGCGCTTGGCTTCGGTCTTGACCCGCATCTCGCGTCTCCTTATTTCTATACACAGGTGATCATTATTGATTGACAGCACCTGAAAGTCAAAATACATTTCAGTACAGCACTGTCTAGTTAACAAGCACCCGGGCACACCATGGACCGGTCGCTCTTCTTCAGGAGAATCTCAATGCGCCCCCCTCTCGCCTATGGCCTGACCTTTGTCGCGGCCCTCGCGTCCACCTGCCTGCTCGTCGCCTGCGGCAAGCCGCCCGGCGGTCCGCCGCCAGCGCCCGGCACGCCTGAAGTCGGCATCGTCACGGTCCAGCCGCAGCGCGTGGCCATCACGACCGAGTTGCCTGGGCGCACCGTGCCCTTCCTCATTGCCGACGTGCGACCGCAGGTCGGCGGCATCGTGAAAGCCCGCAAGTTCCGCGAGGGCAGCGACGTGAAGGCCGGAGAGGCGCTCTACCAGATCGACCCCGCCACGTACAAGGCCACCTACGACAGCAACGTCGCCGCCCTCGCCAAGGCGCAGGCCAGCCTTCGCACTACACGGCTCAAGGCCGAGCGCTACAAGGAACTGGTGGCCATCAATGCAGTGAGCCAGCAGGACTACGACGATGCCGCGGCCTCCCTGCAGCAAGGCGAAGCGGACGTTGCCTCTGCGAAGGCGAATGTCGAGACGAGCCGCATCAATCTCGCCTATGCGCGCATCGACGCGCCGATCTCGGGCCGCATCGGCAAGTCGACGGTCACACCCGGTGCGTTGGTCACGGCCAGCCAGTCGACCTCGCTCGCAACCATCCAGCAGCTCGATCCGATCTACGTCGACGTGACGCAACCCAGCGCCGCCGTGCTCCAGCTCAAGCAGGCGATGGGGCGCGGCGATCTTCAGAAAAGCGGCGCCAATGCGGCCAAGGTGCAACTGATGCTGGAGGACGGCAGCGCGTATCCGCTCGAAGGCAAGCTCGAGTTCTCGGACGTCACCGTGGACCAGAACACCGGCGCCATCACCCTGCGCGCGGTGTTTCCCAATCCCAAGGCGGACCTGTTGCCCGGCATGTACGTGCGCGCCGTGCTGCAGGAAGGTGTGAAGGAGCAGGCGCTCATGGTGCCGCAGCAGGCGGTGTCGCGCGACAGCACCGGCAAGCCGATGGCCTATGTGGTGGATGCCCAGCACAAGCTGCAGCGGCGCGTGCTCGAGACCGAACGCGCCGTCGGCGACCAGTGGCTGGTGAAGAGCGGCCTGCAGGCCGGCGACAAGCTCGTGGTGGATGGCCAGCAGCGCGCGGCGCCGGGCGTTGAGGTGAAGACGGTGCAATGGAATCCCAAGCCCAAAACCACCGGTACTGAAACAGCCAAGGCTGCTCTTTCCGAGCCCGCCGGCGCTGCGAACTGATCGCGAGAGACCGCCATGGCACGTTTCTTCATCGACCGCCCCATCTTCGCGTGGGTCCTCGCCATCATCGTGATGCTGGGCGGCGTCATGTCCATCGCCACGCTGCCGATCGCGCAGTACCCGAGCATCGCGCCGCCTGCCGTCGCCATCACCGCCAACTACCCCGGCGCTTCCGCCAAGACGCTGGAAGACACCGTCACCCAGGTCATCGAGCAGAAGATGAAGGGCCTCGACAGGCTGAGCTACATGGCCTCGACCAGCGAGTCCTCGGGCTCGGTCACCATCACGCTCACCTTCGAGAACGGCACCGATCCCGACACCGCCCAGGTACAGGTGCAAAACAAGCTCTCGCTGGCCACGCCGCTCCTGCCGCAAGAGGTGCAACAGCAAGGCGTCACCGTCACGAAGTCGGCCACCAACTTCCTGAACGTGCTGGCCTTCACCTCCGAGGACGGCAGCATGAACGGCTCCGACCTGTCGGACTATGTGGCCGCGAACGTGCAGGACGCCATCAGCCGCGTCGAAGGTGTGGGTGACACCACCCTCTTCGGTTCGCAGTACGCCATGCGCGTGTGGCTCGACCCGAACAAGCTTGCCAATTTCAGCCTCACGCCGCTGGATGTGAAGAACGCGATCCAGGCGCAGAACGCCCAGGTCTCGGCCGGCCAGCTCGGGGGCATGCCAGCGGCCGGCAACCAGCAGCTCAACGCGACCATCACTTCGCAGACGCGCCTGAAGACCGCGCAGGAGTTCGAAGACATCCTGCTGCGCACGCAGACCAACGGCGCCCAGGTGCGCCTGCGCGACGTGGCCCGCATCGAACTCGGCAGCGAGTCGTACAACACGGTCGGGCGCTACAACGGCAAGCCGGCCGCCGGCCTGGCCATCAAGCTGGCCACAGGCGCCAATGCGCTGGACACGGTCAAGGCGGTCGACGCCCGGGTGGCCGAGCTCGAGAAGTTCTTTCCGCAGGGCATGAAAGTGCAGAAGCCCTACGACACGACGCCCTTCGTGCGAATTTCCATCGAAGAGGTGGTGCGCACGCTGATCGAGGCCGTGGTGCTGGTGTTCCTGGTGATGTACCTCTTCCTGCAGAACTTCCGCGCCACGCTGATCCCGACCATCGCCGTGCCGGTGGTGCTGCTCGGCACCTTCGGCGTGCTCGCGGCCTTCGGCTTCACCATCAACACGCTGACCATGTTTGCGATGGTGCTGGCGATCGGCCTGCTGGTCGACGACGCGATCGTGGTGGTCGAGAACGTCGAGCGGGTGATGACGGAGGAAGGCCTCTCGCCGAAGGAGGCGACACGCAAGTCGATGGGCCAGATCACCGGTGCGCTGGTCGGCGTGGCCTTGGTGCTGGCCGCGGTGTTCGTGCCGATGGCCTTCTTCAGTGGTTCCACCGGCGTGATCTACCGGCAGTTTTCCATCACCATCGTCTCGGCCATGACGCTCTCGGTGCTGGTGGCGCTGGTGCTCACGCCGGCCCTGTGCGCAACGCTGCTCAAGCCGGTGCCCAAGGGACACGCAATGGCGAGCACCGGCTTCTTCGGCTGGTTCAACCGCAGCTTCGACCGCGGCAACCACCGCTACCAGGGCATCGTGCGGCACATGGTGGGCAAGGGCTGGCGCTACATGGTCCTGTATGCGGTGCTGCTGGCCGCGGTGGTGTTCGGCTTCATGAAGCTGCCGGTGGGCTTCCTGCCGGACGAGGACCAGGGCACGATGTTCGCGCTGGTGCAGCTGCCGCCGGGCGCGACGAACGCGCGCACGCAAGAAGTGATCCATCAGGTCGAGCATCACTTCCTCGTCGACCAGAAGGACGCGGTCTCGGGCATCTTCACTGTGGCGGGCTTCAGTTTCGCGGGCAGCGGACAGAACACCGGTTTCGCCTTCATCAAGCTCAAGCCCTGGGACGAGCGCAAGGGCGAAGCACTGAGCGTGACGGGCGTGGCGGCGAAGGCCGGCGCCTTCTTCAACACCATCCGCGACGCGAAGGTGTTTGCCTTCGCGCCGCCGGCCGTGGCGGAGCTCGGCAACGCGACCGGCTTCGACCTGATGCTGCAGGACCGTGCCAACCTCGGCCACGAAGCCCTGATGCAGGCGCGCAATCAGCTGCTGGACGAACTGTCGAAGGACAAGCGACTGGTGGCCGTGCGTCCCAACGGGATGGAGGACACGCCCGAATTCAGGCTCGAGATCGATCCGCACAAGGCACAGGCCCAGGGCCTTTCGATGGCCGACATCAACGACACCTTCTCGGCTGCCTGGGGCAGCAGCTACGTCAACGACTTCATCGACAAGGGCCGCGTGAAGAAGGTGATGCTGCAGGCCGATGCGCAGTACCGCATGCTGCCCGAGGACATCGATCGCTGGTACGTGCGCAACAGCGCTGGATCCATGGTGCCCTTCACCTCATTCGCCAAGGCGGGCTGGAGTTCGGGCTCGCCGCGGCTGGAACGCTACAACGGGGTTCCTTCCGTGGAGATCCTGGGCATGGCGATGCCGGGCGCCGCCTCCAGCGGCGAGGCGCTGGCCATCGTGGAAGCGGCGGTCGCAAAGCTGCCCGCGGGGATCGGCTACGAGTGGACCGGCCTCTCGCGCCAGGAAAAGGCATCGAGCGGCCAGACCGGCCTGCTGTATGGCCTGTCGATCCTGATCGTGTTTCTCTGCCTTGCCGCGCTCTACGAGAGCTGGGCCATCCCGTTCTCGGTGATCATGGTGGTCCCGCTCGGCGTGCTGGGCGCGCTGGTCGGCGCGATTCTGACGTGGAAGATGAACGACGTGTACTTCCAGGTCGGCCTGCTCACGACCATCGGCCTGGCGTCGAAGAACGCCATCCTGATCGTCGAGTTCGCCAAAGACCTGCACGCGCAGGGCAAGGGGCTGGTCGAATCCGCGCTGGAGGCGGCGCGACTGCGCCTGCGCCCCATCCTCATGACCTCGCTGGCCTTCATCCTCGGCGTACTGCCGCTGGTCCTTGGCAGCGGTGCCGGCGCCGGCGCACAGCATGCGCTGGGCACGGCCGTGATCGGCGGCATGCTGTCGGGCACCGTCCTCGCGATCTTCTTCGTGCCTCTTTTCTTCGTACTGGTGCGCGGGCTCTTCAAGGGCAAGGACCAAGGCGATTTCGCCGCGCCGGCCTCGCATGCACAACCGGCCGCGGCCGCATCCTGAGATTTCTGTCATGAATCTTTTGCGCTTCACACCGCTCGCGCTCGCCGCCCTGATGGCCGGCTGCAGCCTGATGCCCACCTACCAACAGCCCGCAGCGCCCGTGCCCGGCAAGTTCGCCGGTGACACGAACGGCGACCCGGCATCCACACCGGTCGCCGATCTCGGCTGGCGCGACGTGTTCACCGATCCCTCGCTGCAGCGCGTGATCGAGATGAGCCTTGCCAACAACCGCGACCTGCGCGTGGCGGTGCTCAACATCGAGAAGGCCCGCGCCCAGTACCGGGTGCAGGACGCGGCGCTTTTTCCCACCGTCAACGCCAGCGCCGGCGGCAGCGGCAGCCGAACCCCGGCCGACCTGTCGTCCACCGGCGAGGCGCTCACCGCGCGCCAGTACAGCGCATCGCTCGGATTCAGCGCCTACGAGCTCGACCTGTTCGGCCGCGTGCGAAGCCTGAGCGCGCAGGCGCTGCAGCAGTTCCTCTCCACGGCCGAGGCGCGGCGCAGCACACAGATCACGCTCGTGGCCGAGGTGGCGACCAGCTACCTCACGCTCGCCGCCGACCAGGACCGGCTGAAGCTCGCGCGCGACACATTGCAGAGCCAGAGCGACTCCTACCGCCTCAACCAGCGCAGCTTCGAGCTGGGCGTGGCATCGGCGCTGACGCTGAGCCAGGCTCAGACCAGCGTCGACAGCGCCCGTGTCGACGTCGAGCGCTACACCTCGCAGGTGGCGCAGGACCGCAATGCGCTGGCGCTGCTCGTGGGCGCCGAAGTGCCGGGCGAACTGCTGCCCCAGGCCTTGCCGGACGGCGCGGCAGCGTCCACGAGCCCGCTGGCCACCATCCCGCCAGGGCTGCCTTCGGAACTGCTGCAGCGCCGGCCCGACATCCTGCAGGCGGAGCGCGATCTCAAGGCGGCCAATGCCTACATCGGCGCGGCGCGCGCGGCCTTCTACCCACGCATCAGCCTCACCGCGTCGGCCGGCACGTCGAGCGCGGAGCTCTCGGGCCTCTTCAAGGGCGGCTCGGGCAGCTGGAGCTTCGCGCCGCAGATCTCGCTGCCAATCTTCGACGGCGGCGCCAACCGCGCCAACCTGAAGATCGCCACCGTGAGCCGCGACATCTCGGTAGCGCAATATGAGAAGGCCATCCAGACGGCGTTCCGCGAGGTTTCGGATGCCCTGGCGCAACGCAGCACGCTCGGGCGCCAGCTCGATGCGCAGCAGTCGCTGGTGAACGCAACGGCGGACAGCTACCGACTTTCGCAGGCGCGCTTCCAGCGCGGTGTCGACAGTTACCTGAGCGTGCTCGACTCGCAGCGCTCGCTCTACACCGCCCAGCAGGACCTGATCGGCACGCGCCTGTCGCGTTTCACCAATCTGGCGACCTTCTACAAGACGCTGGGCGGCGGTTGGGTCGAGACTTCGACAACCCCGATGATAGGGGCACTCGCACGCACCGCGGAACCGGCGTCATGAGGCGCGGTCGCGCTGCGACCGAAGTCACCCGCGCCCGGGTGCTCCGGGCCGCCCTGGAAACTTTTGCGGCCAGCGGTGTGCGCGCGACCACGCTGGAAGACGTGGCGTCGCTTGCAGGAGTGACGCGCGGCGCGGTGTATTGGCATTTCGAGAACAAGGCCGCACTGGTGGCCGCGATCGTCGATCAGCTTCAATGGCCGATGGACATCGGGCCGGACATCGCCGCCTATCGCGCACACGCGAAGCCGCTCCAACTCTTGCGCGAGCACATGTGGCGACAGATGACTCGCTGCATGGAGGATCCAGATCAATGGCTCGCCGCGCAATTGGTGCTTCTGCCTCCGGAGCGGGCCGAGTTGCCTGTGGGCGTGGCGACTCGGCTGGTGCGCACGATGGGTGACGCGGTGGAGCGACTGAGCCAAGTGATGACCGTGGCCTGCGAGCGCCGCCAACTGCGGGAGGGACTGCGTCCGGCATGCGTAGCGCGCTGCCTGCATTCAGTGGGCATCGCCGTTCTTGCCGAGCATGCCAATCAACGGGAAGACTGCAGACGGCGTGCATCGCCGCTATGCATCGACCTGTTCATGGCCGGCGCCTGCAGCGATCTTGCTGCGGTGCTGTCATGAGCCGTGCTCAATTGCGTTCCCGAAACAGATTGAGTACCCAAAAAATCTTGATCGTACGCACTTCATCGCACACGTGAGATCACGAAATGAGCTCTCAGACAGATACCAATCTCGATTCAGGCAACGATGAGTTGCGCCGGAACCAAGTGCTGGATGCCGCGGCGGAATGCTTCCGTCGGGAAGGCATTCATGGCAGCAGCGCCGCCACCATCTGCCAGGTTGCTGGTATCAGCCCGGCCGGCCTCTATCGCTACTTCGCCAGCAAAGAAGCGATGGTCGAAGCCATTGCCGAACGCGAAGAAAGCGACATGGCTGAACTCGTGCGCCGCATGGAACAGGACTTGGGCGGTGGAAACCTTGCGACCCGGCTGATTCGTCGGACTCACGAGATGGTCGAGCGCAACAGCGATCCGGCTTCTGTCGGGTTGATGCTTGAGCTGGCAGCCGAAGCGGCGCGCAACCCCGCTGTCGCAAAGATCTTGCAGAGGACCGATCGTGCGGTCAAGAAGCGCTTTCTGGACATGACACGGCGCATCGGTTTGCCCGCAGGACTGGACGAAGCCACGCTCATGAAGCGCATGGATATGATCGCGGCGCTGTTCAGCGGCTTGGCGTTTCGTTCCATCGTCGACCTGCGGCGAGACCGTGCCACCGTCGTGGACATGACCAACGAGCAAGTACGGCTCCTGATCGGGTCAACGCCATGAGCGCGCCTCACCTGCATCCGCGGCGCATCGTGGTGGTGGGAGGTGGTGTCGCGGGCTTGATCCTGGCGACTCGCCTGGGGCGCACACTCGGCGCCACAGGGCGTGCCGCGATCACCCTTGTCGACCGAAGCCCCACGCATGTTTGGAAACCCATGCTGCACACCATCGCCGCAGGGACCTGGAACATCTATCAACAGCAGGTTCAGTATCTGACACACGCCCGGGCTCATGATTTCAGCTATGTGCCCGGCGAGCTCGACGGCATCGACCGTGCCGCCCGACGTGTCCATTTGGCGCCGATCCGGCTGGAAGGAGAAATGGTGGCCGAGGCTCGCGAACTGGCATACGACGCACTCGTGCTGGCATTGGGCAGCAGCGCCAATGACTTCGGCACTCCGGGAGTCAACGAGCATTGCCATTGGATAGACAGTCAGGCGCAGGCAGATGCCTTCAATAGACGCTTGCGTGCACACGTGGCGCGCAGCTTCGTGAACGGGAACTATATCGATGTCGCGATCGTGGGCGGCGGCGCGACAGGCGTGGAACTGGCCGCGGAGATGAGCCGCATGGTCGAGCTTGCCGCCAGCTATGGAACCGAAAGCGGCATTCGTCAGCGCCTCCGTCTGACATTGCTGGAAGGCGCGCCGCGAATACTCAACGCTTTTCCGGAAGCGGTTTCTATTTCGGCGTCGGCCCAGTTGCGCGCGCTGGGTATCGATGTTCGCACCAAGGTGCGAGTCATGGCAGCCGACGCCAAGGGATTCGTGCTTGAAAGCGGCGAACGGATCGACGCCGCTCTCAAGGTGTGGGCCGCCGGCATCCGTGCGGCCAACGGCATCGCGGACTGCGGACTCGAACTGAACAAACTCGGGCAAGTGGTAGTGACGCCGAGCCTGCTGGCCAGCGGCGAAGACTGCATCTTTGCCATTGGCGATTGCGCCAGCCTGGTACCGCATGGTGCCGAGCTGCCGCTTCCATCGACAGCCCAGGTCGCCAACCAGCAAGCGCTGCATCTGGCAAGACATCTTCCGGCATGGTTGTCCGGGAAGCAGTTGCCGCCGTTCAACTTTCGCGACTTCGGTGCTCTCGTTTCACTCAGTGACTACAACGCCTTTGGAACACTGGGTCGCTTCGGTTTCTTCCGGGGCGGCTTTATCAAGGGCCGCTTCGCACAGTTGAGCCATGCGCTGCTCTATCGCAGCCATCAGCTTTCGTTGCACGGCCCCAGCCGCGCAGCGCTGCTGTGGTTGGCCGAGCGGATCAACGCGCTGGTCAATCCAAAGATCCGAATCAGTTGAAGCGCAGCAATGATCTGGCGGACGAAGGCTGAGGTACGGCGCAAGGACACATGATGAACACTCGGACGCGTAAACCACCCAAGCCATGCGGCCCACCGAGATGGTGGGAGACCATGGCAGGCGCACCTTTGGCATATTTCATGGTGCTGGGCGGGTTGTTTTGGGCACCGTTTCTCTTGAAGAAGCTGTTCGTGCCTTAGAAAGCCCATTTGCTTCATCGCGCGGTCCCGCCGCAACTTGCTCGCTTGCCCCCCATGCGTCCAGGCTCTAGGAACCCAGCAGATTGCGTCGCACGTGAAGGAGGTGGTCTCGAGTGTGCGCCGTTGCACGCACCAGATCGCGATCGGTGAGCGCGCCCACGATCTGGCGGTGCTCGGCCTGGTAGGAAAGGCGCCGTTCCTGCGAAAGGCTGTGGCGCTTGAGCGCTCCCCAATCGTCCTGAGCGCGTGCCTGTTTGATCAGCCGAAATATGTTCGTGACCAGTGAGTTGTGCGCGGCGAGCGCAATGGCTTCATGCAGTTCACCGTCCCATACCTCGAACTCTTCCATGCTTCGCGCCGCCTCGGCCTTGTCGCAGCAGTGCGCCATCTTTGCGAAGTCGTTCTGCGAGGCATTGCGGATGATGAGCTCCACGATGCTCGGCTCGATGGCGAGCCGGGCATCCATGAGCTCGGCCGGACTGATCGAACCCGCCCCGGTTGCCAGCACCGTGTCCGGCTCGGCCGGCCCGCCGTTGCTCAACTTGTCCGGGTCCAGCCGGTCGCTGACGAACGTACCGCTGCCGACCGTTTGGGTGATGAGACCAGCTGCCTTGAACTGCGCCAATACCCGCCGAACCGTCGAGCGGCCAATGCCGAAGGATTCGCTGAGATGACGCTCGGTGTCGATCCTGTGCCCCCGAGGCCATTCGCCGGACTTGAGCTTGCTCAGGATTGCTTCTCTCAATACCGCCGCGCTGTCCATCGTGGGTCCTCTTTCGGTTCAGATCATATCAAGTGGTTGTCAACAAAGAGCCAACGCCAAACCAATTCGAACCAATTGAGCTGATTATTTAAGCAACGGCCTGAAAATTGAACCTAAGCAACCCAATTCAGTCCATAATCGACCAATCGAATCAAATTGGTTTGAACATTAACCCAATTGGAGCAATATGAAGATCGGACGTGTTTCTCATCTCGGGCGAGTGCGCATGGTGTTGGTCGACGAGGCCAACACGACCGTTGCATTCATTGGCGGAAGCTTCTCGCGCCATCTGAATCCGGTCCAGGCCGTGATCGAGCGCCGCATGACATCGGCAGAACTCGAAGAACTGGAAGTCGGCAGGGCGGACTTTTCCGAGGTCACCTTTCTCTCGCCGATCTCCGTGCCTGTGCGAAACATCTTCGCGGTAGGCAAGAACTACATCGAGCACGCCGCCGAGTTTGATGCGAGCGGCTTCAATGCCACGCGTGGCGCCGCCGCAGTGCCCGCCTTCCCTCAGATCTTCACCAAGGCGACAACTTCGCTCGCGGGTCCTTCCGATGACATCGTCTTCGACCCGGCACACACCTCGTCAGTCGACTACGAGGGCGAGATCGGCGCCGTGATCGGCACGGAATGCCGCAACGTCTCCCCCTCGGATGCTCTTGCGAAAGTGTTCGGCTTCATCGCCCTCAACGACGTGACAGCGCGCGACCTTCAAAAGAACCATGCACAATGGTTTCTCGGGAAGTCCCTCGACACGTTCTGCCCTGTCGGTCCATGGATCTCCACGGCGGACGAAGCTGCGATCGATTCGCTCAAGGTGCAGACCTGGGTGAACGGCGAACTCCGCCAGGTCGGCTTGTTCAAGGATCTGATCTTCGACGTTCCAACCTTGATCTCGACCTTGTCGAAGGCGATGACGCTTCTGCCCGGCGACATCATCGCGACCGGCACTCCCGTTGGTGTCGGCATCGGCCATTCCCCGCCCAAGTTCCTGCAGCACGGCGACCTCGTTCGCGTCACCGTCACGGGGCTGGGCGAGCTGAACAACCGCGTTCGCGCGAAGTGACCGGCCGGGCTGAGCCCCTCCTGCATCGCCCCCGGCGCGAGCGGTACGCCGGACAGGCGGCCCATTCAAAAAGAACGGAGACAACACAAAATGATCGATTCGAAGAAACGCCGGGTGCTGATCGGCTTGGCCGCTGCAGCATTGCTTTCCCACGTGCCGGCCTCGGCACAGGACGCATACCCGGCGAAACCGATCACCATGGTCGTGCCCTTCCCGCCTGGCGGCGCGGCTGACATTGCTGCGCGGCCGGTGGCGGAAGCCATGGGCCGCTACCTGAATCAGCCGGTCATCATCGAGAACAAGGCGGGTGCCGGGGGAGGCATCGGCATGTCGCAGGTCGCGAAGGCGAAGCCTGATGGCTACACCGTGCTCATGGCCCTTTCCTCCATCGTCGTGCTGCCCGAGGCGGACGTCGTCCGTCAGCGCCGGCCCATGTTCGAACTCTCTCAACTGCAGCCCATTGCCCGCTTCACGGCGGACCCGGTGGTTCTCGTGGTCAGGGCCGACAGTCCGTGGAAGAACTTCGAGCAATTCGCCGCGGCATTGCGCGCAAAGCCGAGTGGATACACCTTTGGATCATCGGGCAACTACGGGACGATGCACGTCCCGTTCGAACAGATGAATGCAGCGATCAATACCTCCATGCTGCACGTTCCCTTCACCGGTGCGGGCCCTGCAGTCGTGGCGCTTCTCGGCGGCCAGGTGGACGCCCTGGCCACCGGCCCTTCGACGGTTGCTGGCCATATCCAGGCCGGAAAGCTTCGCGCCCTTGCGCACTGGGGCGAGCGCCAAATTCCGACACTTCCCACAGTGCCCAGCCTGAAAGAATCAGGAGTGCCGGTGGCCTACCTGCAATGGACCGGTGTATTTGCCCCGGCATCGACGCCGAGTGCCGTCGCGGCCAGGCTGCGGGAGGCTGCCAGGTTTGCCGCAAGCGACACGCGTGCGCTCCGATCCCTGGAGGCAGCAGGCACCTACATGCAATACCTCGACACCCCCGAGTTCACTGCATTTGTTGCACAAGACGCGCAAGCCATGGCGACGGTTGTTCATCGCATCGGAAAGGTCGACTGACCCCGTTCACGCGGAATCCCCGTCACGGTCACGGGCAAAGGGTCCCGCGTCGCGCGCTTGAAGATGGACGGCGAGACGCCGGTGTGCTCCTTGAAAAATCGCGAGAAATTTCCGGGAGCAGAGAAGCCGAGATCCAACGCGACGTCTGTCAGTGCGCTGCCTTCCGCCACGCGCCGCATGGCTTCTTCGACGCGAACGCCGCTCCAGAAGACCTGCGGCGTCGTGTTGAGTTGGTCGCGGAACAGGGCGAAGAAGTGGCCGCGCGACAAGCCCACCTTGGCTGCGATTTCATCAATGGTCGTGATCTCCGACACATGCTCCCGCATGTAGGCAATGGCGCCGCGCAGCCGTTGGTCGAGCAGCACGCCCACGCTGGCCGCAGATGGTTCGACACCGCCGGCGGTGGAGGAGGTCGCGATGGCGGCCTCCAGCAGCCGTTCGACCTCTTTGTCGATGGTCGATCGGACGTCCTTGGCGGAGATGATCAGATCGAGCACACGCCAGCATGATCGGCGCAGCGCGGCGTTGATGGGTACGCGAGGCGAAGGAAACCGAAAGCTGCGTCCTGTGGCGTTGCCGAGGTTGTCCAGCCACTCTTGCGAAATCATGAAGACCAGGAACAGGCAGGAACCGCCGCCGCTGTCCATGACCATGTCATGCGCCTCGAACGCGTTGACGCCCAGCGCAACGTTTTCGCCATAGGGAACGACTTGGCTGCCCACGTGGGCAACTGCACGCGTACCGCCGAGCCAAAGGGCGAGTTGCGATTCCGAATGCGCGTGCGCAACCAGGTTGGCACGCGCTTCCAGAACGATCGCCGTACCAAACGCCCCTTCGCGTAGCGCATATGCCTTCGACATCTCTCGGGTCCTTGAATCATGGATCAACGGCGCAATTGTTCGTCCGGACGCGCCTTGCGATCCCTCATTTCCGGGTAAATCCCTAGCACTTCACCTGACTCCGTGATACGTCACAGGATGCGGCGATAAGCGTCCGGGCGCTCCCGTTTCTACAGTTCCCTGATCCCGCGGTACCTTGACCGGCATCACGGAATCCGCAGACAAAACACAGGAGCACACCGCCATGCGCATCGCAATCTGCCTCTTCGACGGCACTCGACGCTTCATCGAGAACAAGTTCGTCTGAGCGGTCCCATGGCGACACAGTTTATCCACGGCCTGGCCGTCGAGGTCGACGGCAGCGGCGACGCGCTGCTGTGCATTCATGGGCTTGGCGGCTCGTCGAATACCTGGACGCCACTTCTTGCAGCGTTGTCGGATTTCAAGCTCATTCGCCCGGACCTTCCCGGCAGTGCACGTTCGCCACTGCTTCAGGAGGCGATCTCGGTCGAGGGTTGTTCAGCGGCTCTTGAAGCGTTGCTCGCCAGCCTGGGCGTCGAATCGATGCACGTCGTTGCGCACTCGCTCGGAACCGTCGTTGCGCAGCACCTCGCGGTGCGCAATCCTGGCAAGCTCAGGTCGCTCGTGCTCTTCGGCCCGCTGGTCGCGCCGCCTGAGGCGGCCCGGCCGAACCTAATGGCGCGCGCAGCAGCCGCGCGTGGCGGCGCAGCGGCCATGCAGGAGATCGCCGACACCATCGTCAAGGGCGCCACCAGCCAGGACACGAAGGCGCAGCAGCCCGCAGTACTTGCGCTGGTAAGGGAAAGCGTGATGCGCCAGCCGCCGGAGGGCTATGCGCAAAGCTGTGAAGCGCTGGCCGCTGCGCAGCCGGCCGAGATCGAGCGGATCGAGGTGCCGACATTGCTGGTCACGGGCGACCAGGACGGCGTCTCCCCTCCCGCCAGCGTGGCCGCCATGGCTTCGCGCATCGCAGGATCGCGACAGGTGGTCCTCGAAGGCTGCGGCCACTGGACGACCTTCGAAAAACCACAGCGCTGTATGCAGGAACTCGAACAGTTCTACGCATCGCTGCACTGATCTTTTCTTTCAACCGCTCACGTTCCCTCAACCCGTTTCCGGCACCACGGCCGGAGGAGACAAGCCATGACACGTACAGCATTCACCAATGTCCGCATCTTCGACGGATCGGGCGAGGACGCCTATGTCGGCGATGTTCTGGTCGAAGGCAAACGTATCGCTGAGGTCGCGCGCGCGCCCAAGCGCGTGAGCACCGACGACGCGCGCGTGATCGAGGGCAAGGGTCGATTTCTCATGCCAGGCATGACCGAAGCACACACGCATTTCTCGTGGAACGACCAGCCTTCACTCGCCGCGATTCAGTTCATGCCGCCCGAGGAACACATGCTGTGGTGCGTGCGGGTCGCCAAGCGCTATCTCGACATGGGCTGGACTTCAGCCATCGGTGCGGCGGCAGCCAAGCCGCGGCTGGATGTCGTGCTGCGCAATGCCATCGACGCCGGCGAGTTTCCCGGGCCGCGCTACCTCGCGGGCAGCCAGGAACTCACCACCATCGGCGCGCTGGGCGACAACACCTTGCCGCACATGAAGTTCGAGGAGCTGAGTTTCGGCAGCGTGTGCAGTGGACCCGAGGAGATCCGCAGATCCGCCCGGACCTTCATCAAGTATGGCGTCGATCACCTGAAGATCAATTTGTCCGGCGAGTACATTGCCGGCCTGCCGGCCGAAATGTCTCCGTTTGCCGAGGACGAAGTGGCGATGCTCGCCCAGGAGGCCAAGCGGTATGGCAAGCGCATGGCGGCCCATGCGCGGTCCAGTGAATCGGTGAAGCAATGCGTCCGGCACGGCATCGAGATGGTGTATCACGCCAGCTTTGCGGATACGGAAGCGCTGGACATGCTCGAAGTCGCAAAGGACAGGCACTTCGTTGCGCCAGGTATCGGCTGGCTGATTCGTACCACCTACAACGCGGCCGAGTACGGGATCACCGAAGCCGTCGCCACCCAGATGGGCTACAAGCGGGAGCTCGAGATTGCATCGGCAACGCTGCGCGAGATGCACAAGCGCGGCATTCGTGTCCTTCCAGGTGGCGACTACGGTTTTGCCTGGATGCCGCACGGTACCAACGCGAACGACCTGCAGTACTTCGTCGACTACGTCGGCATGACGCCGAAGGAAGCGTTGATGTCGGCGACGAAGCTCGGCGGCCAGATCATGCAGCGCCCCGACGAACTGGGGCAGCTGAAGGCGGGCTTCCTGGCTGACATCGTTCTCGTGGACGGCGATCCGCTCCAGAACCTTGCACTGCTGACAGATCCCGCGAAGGTTCAGCTAGTGATGAAGGACGGCGTGATCCACAAGGACTGCGCCACGCCGGTCCCGGCCCAGGCGGCGCTGCACCTGGAGGGCGCGGACTCACCCCTACAGGAACAAGGCGTTCGGGAAGCGCTGGCGGAGATGACCTGAACCGGACGCCGGAACAGCGCCTATAGCCCGAGACCGTTCTGCACGTCGATTCCGCGGTTGAGACGGACGTACCTGGTCAAAGGGCCAGAGACAGTACTCGCCCTGACAGAGGTGCATTGGTCAGTGTGTCGATCGGCACGCTGTGCCGCGCGGTCGTGATGACCAACCTTTCCCCCTCGCCCTCGACGGGCGGTGCAAAAGCCAGGTCGGTCGCACACGGCACGGGCAGTCCAACCACCCGGTCGAGCTGTCCGTCCGCCGTGAAGCGAACCACCGACCAGCCGTCGTGTAGCGCCGTCCAGATACCACCGGCCGCGTCGAACGCCAGGCCGCTGATGCGCCCGGACCCTCTGGGCACGGTGGCGAGGCGGCGCACGATGCCCCTCTCCTGCTGCAGCTTCAAGATCGTGCCGGAACCCGGGGCGGTTGCATAGAGCATCTGGTCCTGCGGGTGCCAGCCGAGCGCCTGCACAGGCTCGCCTATGCGCCATTGCACGTCGAGCGTGCCATCTTCGCGCAGGCGGCCGATGGCCGAGCCAGCCTCAGGCAACGCCAACGCGGCCCAGAGGATGCCGTCCTTGCCGTTGCAGGCCGCGAGCACCTGGCCCGAAAGCCATGGCGCGAAAGGCGAAGACCGCCCGTCGGCACAGACCCGCTGCGCACCGCGCTCGTGCACCGCGACCACGTCGTCGCCATGGCGCAGCAGCGCGACCACCGGCGCCTCGATGTTGGCGAGTTCGCGGTCCCGCCCATTCGCATAGAGATGCACCGAAGGCGCGAGCGCATCGGCCCACCAGAGCCGGCTGCCGTCGGCAGACCACAGGGGATGCGCCCCATGAAATGCCCAATGGCCGGGCAGCGCCGTCACCGCCGCCTCGGTCTCCGGTGCTGGATCAGTGCCGACCGCTTGGAGTTGAGCGCCGATGCGGCGCGCAGCCTCTGCCACCTCGGGCCCCAGCAGTTCGAGCCGCCCCCGCGTGAGCCGGTACGCCGGTCCCGCCACGCTGATCGCCCCGCGCACCTGCCCCGCCGCATCGACCACCGGCGCGCCCACGCAACGCACGCCCAGCACGATCTCCTCGTCGTCGATGGCGTAGCCGCGCGCCTTGGTGATGCGCAGCTCGGCCTGCAGGCGGCGCCGGTCGGTGATGGTGAGCGGCGTGAACGGCTTCAGCACCGCGTCGCGCACGATGGCATCGCGCGCCTCGTCGGGCATGGCCGAGAGAATGGCCTTGCCCTGGCTTGTGCAGTGCACCGGCTTGCGCTGCCCGAGTACGGCCGCCGAACGCTGGCTGTGCGCGCCGTCGCAGCGCTCCAGCGAAATGACTTCGCGCCCATCGAGCGCGGCCAGGTAGCTCGTCTCCCCCGTGAGGTCGCGCAGCGCGCGCAGTTCGAACGCGGCGGCCGCCACGAGGTCGGGCATGGCGTAGGCCTGGCGTGCCATCTCGAAGCAGCGGAAACCCAGGCAGTAGACCTTGCGCAGCGGATCACGCCGCACGAGCCCGCGCGCGACCAATGTGGCGAGCAGGCGGTAGACGGTGGTGCGCGGCAGGTCGAGTTGTTCGGCCAGCTCGCTCTGGCCCAGCCCTCCGGCCGAGGAACCGATGGCGTCGAGCACGTCGAGTGCCTTTTCGAGGGCACCGGTGCCCTCGCCGGGAGTGGTGGCCATAGTGGAGAAGCCCTTGTTTGCCTGTTTGTCTCAGATAACGGTACTGCGTGTGTCGTGCAGGGCAGCAACGCAGCTGCAACCCATTCTATTTTTGGACCTGTCTCCTTACAGTGAGTGTTCCGCCCCCGCGATGACCTGTGGTCTCGTCCGATCCCACCATTTGAGACAGCTTCCATGACGACGTCCCTGCCCAAGCCGCTGGCCAGCATCCCCCAGCGCGCCCCCACTCCCTTCGTGCCCGATGCGGTGCTCGACCGCCTCGCCAAGGCCACGAGCGGCTCGCTGACCACGCAGCTCTACATCAAGGGCTTTCGCCAGCCGGTGCTGCACGGCTTGACGCCGTTGAACAAGAAGATCAAACCATTCGCAGGCCGGGCCTACACGATGCGTTTCATTCCCGCGCGGGAAGACGTCGACGTGTACGGCAACCTCACGACCGAGCCCAGCGCCGACAACCTGCAGTGGGTGGGCGTGGAGCAGATTGAACCCGGCCACGTGCTGGTGATCGACAGCAACAAGGATGGCCGCGCCGCCTCGATGGGCAACATGCTCATCACCCGCATGATGATGCGCGGCGCGCGCGGCGTGGTCACCGATGGCAGCTTTCGCGACGGCACCGAACTGAAGGAAATGGACTTTCCGATCTGGTGCACCGGCGTGACCGCGACCACGCGGCTGTCCTACCACCACGTGGCCGACCTGCAGGTGCCGATCGGCTGTGCCGGCGTGGCCGTGTACCCCGGCGACGTGATCCACGGAGACGGCGACAACATCACCGTGATCCCCGCGCATCTGGCCGAGGAGATGGCAGACCTGTGCGAGAAGCGCGACGACATCGAGGCCTACCTGGCCCTGCGCGTGCAGGCCGGCGAGGCGCTGTGGGGCCTGTACCCGCCCAGCGACGCGACGCGCCGCCAGCATAAGGAATGGGTGGCCGCCGGCCGCCCCAAGATCAAGCCCGCGCAGCCCGCCGGCGCGCGCTGAACCGGAAAGAGACATGACCTACTACGCCCCCGACTACTACGACGGCCTGATCCGCCGTTACTTCGACGCCTGCAATGCGGCCGACTACCAGGCGCTGATCGACTGCTTCACGCCCGACGCGGTGCACTACTTCCCGGCCGGCCTGCCGGAGGTGCCCTGGCGCACGGCCGACACCATCGCGAAGAAGTGGATCTGGTGCGTGGAGACGCTGGGTTCGCAATGGACCATCGAGCGCATCCTGATCAGCCACGACAAACCCGAGGCCATGATCGAGTGGACGCACTGGAAGAACAAGAGCGGCACGGCGCTGCGCGGCGCCGAGTGGTACGACTTCGAGAACGGCAAGATCAAGGAGATCCGCGCCTACTACGCCTCGCCGGCCGACAAGGGCACGCCCATCAACGAACTGGTCGACTTCGACTATGCCGGGCGTGGCTACGCGCTCAAGAGCGAAGGGACTGCCAGGTGATCCGCCACGTCGTGCTCTTTCGCCGCAAGACGGACGTCGAGAAGGACCTGGCGCGCGAAGCCGCGCTGGCCGAGCGGATGGCTGCCCTGGGCGCGCAGATTCCGGCGATCCGCCACTGGCGCGTGGCCGCGAACGAGCTCGTGCGGCCGATCAGCTGGGACTACGTGCTGGAGTCCGAGGTCGAGAGCGCCGCAGCGCTCGACGCGTACCTGTTCCATCCCCTGCACCAAGCCTTGGTCGCAGATCTCAAGCCCTACTTCGACTGGGCCGCCGTCGACTACACCGTTTAACATGACTACCATCACCCTCACCGGCGACATGCTCGTCGGCGCCAGCGCCGTGCGCGGCAGCGCAGGCACTCAGCGCGCCTTCAACCCCTCCACCAACGCCGAGATCGCCGAGCCCAGCTTCGGCCTGGGCGACGCGGCCGACGTGGACCGCGCGGCCACGCTGGCCGCCGCGGCGTTCGACACCTATCGGAGTTTGCCGCTGGCCACGCGCGCGGCGTTCCTGGAGACAATCGCCGAGAACATCCTGGCGCTCGGCGACACGTTGATCACGCGTGCGCACGAAGAATGCGGCCTGCCCATCGCGCGCCTGCAGGGTGAGCGTGGCCGCACGGTGAGCCAGTTGCGCCTGTTCGCCAAGGTCGTGCGCGACGGCCATTTCCTCAAGGCCACGATCGATCCGGCCCAGTCCACGCGCCAGCCGCTGCCGCGCGCCGACCTGCGCTTGGCCAAGCTGCCGCTGGGCCCGGTGGCGGTGTTCGGCGCCAGCAACTTCCCGCTGGCCTTTTCGGTGGCCGGCGGCGACACGGCCGCCGCGCTGGCCGCGGGCGCGCCCGTGATCGTGAAGGCGCACAGCGCGCACCTGGGCACGTCCGAACTGGTGGGCCGCGCGCTGCAGCAGGCGGTGCAGGCCCACGGCCTGCCCGAGGGCGTGTTCTCGCTGCTGATCGGCGCCGGCCGCCAGATCGGCGAGGCGCTGGTGGCCCACCCGGCGATCCAGGCCGTCGGCTTCACCGGCTCGCGCCAGGGCGGCTTGGCGCTGCAGAAGATCGCCAACGCACGGCACCAGCCCATCCCGGTCTATGCCGAAATGAGCAGCATCAACCCCGTGTTCCTGCTGCCGGCGGCGCTGGCTGAGCGGGCCGAATCCATCGGCAAGGGCTTTGCCGCCTCGCTCGCCCTGGGCGCGGGCCAGTTCTGCACAAACCCCGGTCTTGTGCTGGCCTGCGACGGCCCCGGCTTTGCCGGCTTTCTGCAGGCCACGCACGATGCGTTGACCGCCACGCCGGCGCAGACCATGCTCACGCCCGGCATCCACGCGGCCTACCAGACCAGCTCGCAGAAAGTCGGTGCCACGCCCGGCGTGGAAACCGCGGTGTTGGGGGGCGGGGCGGGCGATCGGCCCAACGCCGCGCAGGCTGCGCTGTATGTGACCGATGCCGCACGGTTCCTGGCCACGCCCACGCTCCGCGAAGAAATGTTCGGCCCCGCCGCCATCGTCGTTCGCACACGCGACATGCAGGAGATGCTGCAGGTGGCGGAGCAACTGGAAGGCCAGCTGACCGCGACCTTGCAGCTGGACACCGCCGACCATGCGGACGCGCGCCGCCTGCTGCCTGTGCTCGAACGCAAGGCTGGCCGCATCCTGGTCAACGGCTTCCCGACGGGCGTAGAGGTCTGCCACGCGATGGTGCACGGCGGCCCATTCCCGTCCACCTCGAACGCGATGTTCACCTCGGTCGGCGCCGAGTCCATCGAGCGCTTCCTGCGCCCCGTGTGCTACCAGGACCTGCCGGACGCGCTGCTGCCCGCCGCGTTGCAGCAGGCCAATCCGCTGGGCCTGTGGCGCATGGTCGATGGCGCTGTGCGCCAGCCCTGAGCGCGGCTTGGCCATGAACCCCGTCAGGCTGCGCGTCGGCCGCGCCGAGTTGCGCCTGCTGCCTGCCGCCGGCGGGCGCATCACCGCCTGCACGCTGGCCGCGCCGGACGGCACGCTGCAGCAGATACTGCAGCTCTACCCCGAGCAGCACGCCGACCTTGACCGATGGGCCAAGGGAGGCATCTACCCGCTCGTGCCCTACAACGGGCGCATCCGCGATGCCCGGTTGCGGCACGCCGATCGCGACTGGGCGCTGACACCGCACGCGGGCAGCCCCCACACACTGCACGGCATCGCCCAGCGCCGGCCCTGGCAACTGCTGGCGTGCGATGCGAGCCGGGCGAGCCTGGTCTACATGCACGCCGCCGACACGCACTGGCCGTGGGCATTCGAGGCGACCATGGACGTCGCGCTGGACCCGGGCCGCGTGCGCATCGCGCTCACACTGCGCAACACCGGCAACGCGGACATGCCGGGCGGCGTGGGCCTGCACCCGTACTTCGTGCACCGGGCCGACAATCAGGTGCGGTTCGATGCCGGCCCCGATTGGCCGTTCGACGCCGACTACCTGCCGCGAGAGCCCGCGGCCGATGGCAGACATCGCCGCCCCTGGACGGTGGGCGCAGCGGACTTCGCGGCTGGCGAGGTCACGCACTTCATTGCGGACTGGTCCGGCACGCTCGATATCCGTTCTGCGCAGGCCAGACCCGTCCGGCTGCTCGCCAGCGGCGCGATGGACCAGCTCGTCATCCACCGGCCCGCGAACGCACCACACGTCTGCATCGAGCCGGTCAGCCATCTGCCCGATGGCTTCAACCTGCACGCACGCGGCGCGACGGGCACAGGCACCCGCATCCTGGCGCCCGGCGCGCAGCTGCAGGGGCAGCTCGACATCGTGCTGGGATGATCGGCGCGCGCCGTGCCATCAACCGCGGCGCGGCCTCTTGCGCGCCAGGCGCTGCAGGATCGCCATCATGTCCTGCGCAGTCGATGTCAGTTCCATGCCACGCCGCGTGACGATGCCGTAGGGCGACAGCGCGCTTTTCAGCCGTACAGGCAAGACGCGAAAGCGCTCGCCTTCGTTGTCGACCATGGCGCGCGGCAGGACGCCGACCATGCCCGCCTTCTCGACCATGTTGAGCATGGTGTAGACCGACGATACGCGCACCAGGTCGGCCGGCAATCCCAGGCCTTCGCCGCCGAACTCAGCTTCCAGCAAGCGCCGCGTCGGCGTGGGCGAATCCTGGATCACCCAGGACAGGCCATGCAGGTCGGCCAGGCTGCGCGAGCGCTGCGAGACAGGGCCATCGCGCCCCGTGAAGATGCACAGCGGCTCGTCGCTGAGCGGCAGCAGTTCGAATTGCAAACTGTCCTGCGGACGCACGAAGCGCGCGAGCACGAAGTCGAACTCGTTCTTCCCCAGGTCCGCCAGCAGCCGGTCGCTGGAGGACTCGACGATGCGCACCGAGACCGCGGGCCGTGTCTTCTTGAGCTCCAGCACCGCCGCCGGCAGCAGACCGGCCGCCGTCACCATGATGGCGCCGATGGTCAGCGTGCCGTGGCCGCTGCGCACCAGCGTGTCCAGGTCGGCACCGAAGCGCTGCGTCTCGCCGAGCACGCGGCGCGCATACACGGCGACGAAGCGGCCAAAGTCGTTGATCTCGATCGCGCGCGCGCGCCGCGTGAACAGCTGCACGCCCAGCACATCCTCCAGGTCCTGCAGGATCTTGGTGGCCGCCGGCTGCGTGAGGCTCATAGCAACTGCCGCCTGCCGCAGGCTGCTGGTGCGCGCCAGCGCGTCGATAAGGCGCAGATGCTTGAGCCGCAAGCGGCCCACCAGGCGATGCCGCGCGCGCTCCGCGGCCTGCTCTTGCGCGTCGTCTCTGCTGATAACCATTGCGTATCAAATCCGGAAATTTCTTCAATATTAATTGGATGGCATCCCTTCTACAGTGCGGGCCGGTTCAACACACTCGAAGGAAGACATCCCATGCAGGTTTTCGTATCAGGCGCCACGGGGCGCGTCGGTGGCACGCTCGCGCGCGCCTTGCTGGAACGGGGCTGGCGCGTGCGCACGCTGGCGCTGCCGCAGGACCGCAACCTGGCGGCCACGCGCGACGCCGGCATCGACTGCGTGGTGGGCGACCTGGCCGACCTCCCCGTCGTACGCCAGGCCATGGAGGGCGCCGATGCGGTGTTCCACATGGCGGCTGCCATCTCGTTCCAGCCGCAGGCGCGCGACCTGATCTGGAGCGCCAACGTCGTGGGCACCTACAACGTGCTGCGCGCCGCTGCGGAGCAGTCCGCCAGGCGGCCGGTGCGCCTGGTGTTCGCGTCGAGCGATCAGGTCTACCCCACGCGCTTCGCGCGCTACCGGCCGACCGACGAACTGCACCCGCGGGAGCCCTACACCTTCTATGGGCTGAGCAAGCTGCTGGGCGAGGACATGGCCGCGTTCTATGCGCGTTCCGAGCCCAATCTGAAGATCAGCACGGCGGTCTTCTCGCACATCGAGGCTGCGCACGAGCTGCTGGACCCGAACGGCGAATATTCCAGCGCGGCGTTTTACGTGAACGGCCGCGTGCGCAGCCTGAAGGCCAGCAGCACGCACCATGCGGGCGCCACCAGCCAGGCCGAACTGCGCAGCATCCTGGACGTGCTGGAGCCGCTGGTCGCGCCCGACGAGCCGCTGCTACTGGCACGCGACGCCGACGGCAAGCCGCACACGCAGGAGCTGGTCGACGTGCGCGACATCGTGCAGGGCCTGCTGCTGATCCACGACAAGCCCGAGGCCATCGGCGAGACCTTCAACCTGGCGCCCGCCACGCCGGTCAGCCTGGCGGAGTTCATTCCCTATCTGGCCGAGGCCACCGGCCGGCGCTACGTCGAGGCGCGCATCCCCGTGGAGCTGGGCCGCACGCACGGCAGTGCGGCCAAGGCGCGCGCGCTGCTGGGCTATGCGCCGAAGTATTCGCTGTTCGACATGGTCGACGAAGCCGCCGGCAGGGGCGCTCTGTGAGCGACAGCCTGCGTTACGACGTCGCCGCTGTCCGCGCGTTCGCGCGCCAACTGTTCGAGGCGGCCGGTCTCGCGCCCGACAAGATCGACAGCGTGGTGCGCTCGCTGGTCACGGCCGACATGATGGGCCACACGACTCACGGGCTGGCCATCGCCCCCTGGTACCTGCAGGAGGCACACAGCGGCGCCATGGCGTTGCACGGCGAGCCCGAGGTGCTGTCCGACCGCGGCGCCTGTGTGGCCTGGAACGGCCGGCGCCTGCCGGGCGCCTGGCTCATCGACCGCGCGATCGACGTGGCGCTGGAGCGCATCGAGGCGCACGGCGTCGTCACCTGCACCATCGCGAACGGCTATCACACCGGTGCGCTGGCAACATACCTGCCGCGCCTGACCGAGCGCGGGCTGATGGTGGTTCTGGCCTGCTCGGGCCCAGCGCACAGCGGCGTTGCTCCTTTTGGCGGCACGCGCGGTTTGTTCACCCCCAACCCGCTGGCCGCCGGCATGCCCAGCGGCGGCGACCCTGTGCTGCTGGACATCAGCTGCTCCATCACCACCATCAAGCGTTCGACGCAGGTGGCCAAGGCCGGCGGCCGGCTCCCGGGCCAGTGGGTGATGGACGCACACGGCGAGCCCACGGACGACCCTGCCGTGCTGCTGCAGGGCGGCGGCAGCCTGCTGCCCGTCGGCGGCCTGGACCACGGCCACAAGGGTTACGCCATGGCCTTGCTCGTCGAGTCGCTGACGCAGGGCCTGTCGGGCTACGGCCGCCGCGACGGCCCCACCGGCACTGTGATGAACACCTTCCTGCAGGTGCTGGATCCGGCGGCCTTCGGTGGCCGCTGCGCATTCACCGACGAGACCGACTGGCTGATCGAAGCCTGCCACGCCAATCCACCGCGCTCCGGCCTCGACCGCGTGCGCGTGCCCGGCGATCGGGCCATGGCGCGCCAGCGCACGGCACTGGCCGAAGGTGTGGCGCTGGACCAGGCCATCCTCGACGGCTTGGCGCCATACGCCTCGGCCTGTGGCCTGCCGCTGCCGCAAGCCCTGAACCAGCGCGACACCCAGGCGGCCTGAATCCATTTCCCTTTCACCGACAACACGACCAGGAGACAAGACATGCACCACAGTCCCATACCCAACCTGCGCCGCACCTGGCTACAGGCCGCCCTCGCCTGCACGCTCGCCGGCGTCGCCTGGGCGCCAGCCCATGCCGACGCGCTGGACAGCATCGCCAAGAGCGGCGTGCTGCGCATCTCGATCGACCCGGCCGCGCCGCCCTACTCCGCCAAGGACGCCAAGCTCGCGTTCGCGGGATCGGAGGTCGAGGTCGCCGAACTTCTGGCCAAGGACCTGGGCTTCAAGCTGGAGATCGTGCCGACCAATCCAGCGAGCCGCATCCCGTACGTGCTGACCGACAAGACCGATCTGGTGATCTCCACGCTGTCGATCACGCCGGAACGCGAGAAGGTGATCGATTTCTCGGTGCCGTATTCCGGCATCCAGGTCATCGTGGGCGCACCGCGTGCCACGCCGCTGGCTCGCATGGACGACCTGGTGGGCCGCAAGGTGGCCGTGGTGCGCGGCAGCACCAACGACGCCGAGCTGACCAAGGCCGCCAAGCCCGGCACCGAGGTCGTGCGCTTCGACGACGATGCGACCGCCATCACCGCGGTGCTCAGCGGCCAGGCCGAGTTCTATTGCACAGCGCCCGCCCTGCTGGCCCCGGTCAACCAGCGCAGGCCGGAGCTGGCCATGGAGCCCAAGCTGGTGGTCAAGACCAACCTCACCGGCATCGGCATCCGCAAGAACGAGACACGCCTGAAGGCCCGCGTGGACGACTGGGTGCGCGAGAACCTGCGCAACGGCAAGCTCAATGCCATCTACCGCAAGCACCACAACGCCGACCTGTCGCCCGACGTCGCGCGCGCCGCAGGCGCCTGACACCCAACCCGAACCGACATCAAGGACACTGCCATGACCATGCGCCATTCCGGCCGCCTCCTCGGCGCCCTGTGCGCCGCCGCGTGCACCCTGTGGGCGCCTGCCGCCCTGGCCCAATCCGATACGCTCGCCAGAGTGCAGGAGAGCCGCAAGATCCGCATCGCGATCGACCTCAACGTACCACCCTGGTCGTACAAGAACGACAAGCTGGAGGTGACCGGCTCGGAAGCCGAGACCGCCCAGTTGCTGGCCAAGGACCTGGGCGCGGAGCTGGAGATCGTGACCACCAACGGCGCGAACCGCATTCCGCTGCTGATCACCAACCGCGCCGACATCGTGATCTCGGCCATGACCATCACGCCCGAGCGCCTGAAGACGATCGACTTCTCCATTCCGTACTCCGGCATCTCCACGTTCGTCGCCGCACCGAAGTCCATGGTCATCCGTACGCCGGCGGACCTGGCCGGCAAGCGCATCGCCGTCACGCGCGGCACCACCAACGACACCGACGTGACAAAGCTCGCGCCGCCCGGCGCCGAGATCGTGCGCTTCGAGGACGAGGCCACCACCATGACCGCCGTGGTCAGCGGCCAGATGGACGTGATCGCGCAGGCCACCACGCTGATCGCGCTGATCAACCAGAAGGCGCCCGCGCGCCAGCTGGAGCCCAAGCTGCCCTTGCAGGAATCCCTGTTCGGCGTCGGTCTCCGCAAAGGCGACACACGCATGAAGGAGTGGATCGACCGCTGGATCCAGGCGCAGCTCAAGAATGGCAAGCTGCAGGCGATCTACCGCAAGCACCAAGGCGCGGATCTGCCAGCGGCGGTGCTCAAGTCCGCTTCCTGAGCGCTGCCCCGCACGCCAGCGCAAGGGGTTTCGTCCCACCCAACGGGACGATCCAGGGCGACTCGGGTTAACCCTGAACGCCCTGAACACCGGGGTGCTCTTTAGCATTCCCGGCACGCGTCGTCCACCGCCTGTCCGGATGGTGGGACGCCCTCCCCTCGCACCATGAGCACTGCCTTCCTTCTTCTCCGCTGCCGGCCCCGCGCCACGCAGCGGCCTCACCCGAGGTCCACCCCTTGAACTACGAATTCGATTTCGGCGCTGTGCTGGCGTTCTGGCCACTGTTCGCCGAAGGCGCCTGGGTCACGCTGCGGCTGGCCTTCTTTGCCACCGTCATCGGCTTTCTGTTCGGCACGCTGTGCGCGATCGCGCGCACCAGCGGGCCGACCTGGCTGCAACGCATCGTGGCCGGTTATGTGGAAGCCATCCGCAACACCCCGCTGCTGATCCAGAGCTACTTCCTGATCTTCGGCATGGCCAGCATCGGCCTGCGGCTGCCGATCCTGGTGGGCGCCACGATCGCCCTGGTGGTCAACATCGGCGCCTACACCACCGAGATCATGCGCGCGGGCATCGACTCGATCCAGCCGGGCCAGCTGGAGGCGGCGGAATGTCTGGGCTTGTCGCGCACGCAGGTCTACCTGCATGTGGTGCTGCGCCCGGCCATGGAGCGCGTGTACCCGTCGCTGGCCAGCCAGTACGTGCTGCTGATGCTGGCCTCCAGCATCCTGTCGTCGGTCGGGGTCGAGGAACTGTTCGGCATCTCCAACCGCGTGCAGAGCGACACCTTCCGCAACTTCGAGGTGTTCGTCGTGCTTGGCGTTGTGTACCTGGCGCTGTCGATGCTGCTGCGCGCGACCTTCTGGCTGCTGAACCTGGCGCTGTTCACCCGCCGGCGCAAGCTCGGCACGCCGATCTGAAGGAGCCCGCACCATGAACATGCAATACATCGGCTCGCTGCTGCAGGGCCTGTGGGGCACAGTGCTGCTGAGCCTGCTGACCTTCCTGTTCGGCGGCCTGTTCGGCCTGGTCATCGCGCTGGCGCGCATCTCGCCGCTGCGCCTGGTCGCCCGCGCCACGCAGGCCTACATCCAGTTCATGCAGGGCCTGCCGCTGCTGGTGCTGATGGGCCTGTGCTTCTACGGCCCCAGCCTGCTGGGCATGCAATCGGTCAACCCGCTGTTCGCGGCCACGCTGGCCATGACCTTCTACGCCGGCGCCTACCTGGGCGAGATCTGGCGCGGCTGCCTGGAGGCCGTGCCCAAGTCGCAGTGGGAGGCTGCCGAATGCCTGGGCCTGTCGCGCGGGCAGCGCATGCGGCTGGTGGTGCTGCCGCAGGGCCTGCGGCTGGCCACGCCGCCCACCGTGGGCTTCATGGTGCAGATCGTGAAGAACACGTCGGTCGCTTCGCTGGTGGTCGGCTTCACCGAGCTCTCCTACAACGCCAAGGTCCTCAACAACACCACGTTCCAGCCATTCCTGTACTTCGGGCTGGCCGGTCTTCTGTATTTCGCGGTCTGCTATCCCTTGTCCCGGCAGGCCCGCAAGCTCGAAAGGAAGCTCAATGTCAGCCGTCGTTGAACTCAGCAACATCCACAAAACCTTTGGCACCAACCATGTGCTGCGCGGCGTGAGCTTCGAGGTGGAACGGGGCCAGGTGGCCGCCATCATCGGCCAGAGTGGCTCGGGCAAGAGCACGGCGCTGCGCTGCATGGACCGGCTGGAGACGATCGACCAGGGCGAGCTGACGGTCTGCGGCCATGCGCTGCACGACCCGCGCCTGGACGTGAAGAGGCTGCGCCGCGACGTGGGCATCGTGTTCCAGAGCTACAACCTGTTCCCGCACCTGACGGTGGAGCAGAACGTGACGCTGGCGCCGCGCACGGTCAAGGGCATCAAGGCATCCGAGGCCCGCGAGATCGCCGCCGCGGTGCTGGCCAAGGTCGGCCTGCAGGAAAAGATGTCGGCCTACCCCGAGCAGCTCTCGGGCGGCCAGCAGCAGCGCGTGGCGATCGCCCGCAGCCTGGCGATGGAACCCAAGCTGATGCTGTTCGACGAGGTGACCTCCGCGCTCGATCCGCAGCTCACCGGCGAGGTGCTGCGCGTTATGGAACAGCTGGCCAAGGACGGCATGACCATGGTGCTGGTCACGCACGAGATGGCCTTTGCGCGCAACGTGGCCCACAAGGTGATCTACATGCGCGACGGCAAGGTGCACGAGAGCGGCACCGCCGACATCCTGCGCAAGCCCTCCACGCCCGAGCTGGCGCAGTTCGTCAGCGCCGACGCCTGATTTCTACACAAGGAGCAACCGTGATTTCTCGGCGACACATTTTTCCCCTGGCGGCCCTCGGCGCGGCTTGCCTGCTGGCCGGTGCCCGGCCCGCCCACGCGCAGCAGGACACCCTCGCTGCCATCCGCCAGGCCAAGACCCTCAAGGTGGCCCTGGAGTTCGGCCGCCCGCCATGGGGATACAAGGACGACAAGCTCAAGATGACCGGCTCGGACATGGAGGCCGCCGAGTTGCTGGCCACCGACCTGGGCGTGAAGCTGGAGATCGTCGAGGTGACGGGCCCCAACCGCATCCCCTTCCTGCAGACGCGCAAGGCCGACGTGGTGCTGTCGACCTTCTCGATCACGCCCGAGCGGCTCAAGGTGATCGATTTTTCGCAGCCCTACGCCAGCGCTGTGCAGATCGTCGGCGCGCCGAAGAACGTGGTGCTCAAGAGCGAGGCCGACCTCAAGGGCAAGCGGGTGGGCGTCACACGCGCCACCACCGGCGACGTGGAACTGACCAAGAAGGCCAAGGACCTCGGCGTGGAGGTGCTGCGCTTCGACGACGAGTCGACCAACATGACGGCGCTGGCCAGCGGCCAGGTCGACATCGTGGTGCAGGAGCCGGCGACGCTGACGGCCGTGGCCGCGCGCAACCCGGCCCGCCAGATCGAGCCCAAGTTCATCTTCGCGCAGTTCCCGGTGGGCATCGGCCTGCGCAAGAACGACACGGAACTGAAGGCCTATCTCGACCGATGGGTCAAGGGCCACATGGCCGACGGCAAGCTGAACGCGATCTACCGCAAGTTCCACGGCACGGACCTGCCGACCGAACTCCTGAAAGGCGGCTGAAGCCGCCCGGCCGCTCCCTGTGTGCGGGAGCGGCCATGCTCACAGGGTCAGACGCGGTAGCGCGCCAGCACTTGCGCGTCGGGCACGAAGCCGTGGCCCGGCACCTGCGGAATGCGCACCGTGCCGCGCACCGGCAGCGGCGTGCCGCCCTCGGCCAGGTCGGCTCCAGGCTTCACGTACAGGTGCTCGAACAGCGGCTCGCCCGCCAGGCCCGCGCCGAGCTGCAGAGTGGCGAAGTAGCCGGGGCCGAAATACGGCGAATGCGGCATCATCGTCACACCCTGCGCCTCGGCCAGGGCCGCAACGGCCACGAACTCGGTGATGCCGCCGACCTTGATCACCGAGGGTTGGGCAAAGCGCACGGCGCCTGCTTCCAGCATGCGGGCGAACTCGTGGCGCGTGCAGGCGTTCTCGCCGGCGCCGAGCGGGAACGCACTGTTCAATTGCGCCTGGGTGCGGATGTCCTCCGGCGGAAACACCGGCTCCTCGACCCACATCGCATCCACCTCGCGCAGCACGGCGATACGCTCCCGGGCCTGCTCGGTCGACCAGGCGCAGTTGACGTCCACCGACAGGCCGATGCCCGGCCCGCTGGCGGCGCGGCCGGCACGGAGGATGTCGGGCTCGATCTCGTGCAGCTTGATGTAGCGGTAGCCCTGGGCAACGGCTTCGCGGCAGTACTTCTGCACCAGCTCGGCGTCGCCATAGCGCACCAGGCTCGCATAGGCCGGGATCTCGCTGCGCCGCGCGCCGCCCAGCAGGGCATGCAGCGGCTTGTCCTGCGCCTTGGCGGCGATGTCCCACAGCGCGATGTCGAAGCCGGAAATGGCGAACATCGTGATGCCGTAGCGGCCGAACAGGTGCAGCCGGCGCTGCAGCTCCAGCGTCAGCGCCTCGGGCGTGGCCGGCAGCTCGCGTCCCTGCAGCAAGGGCGCGACCATGCTGCGCGCGGCCGCCGCCACCGCGGCGCGGCAGGAATACGCAAAGCACTCGCCCCAGCCGACAAGGCCGGTGTCCGTCTCGACGCGCACCAGCACGAACTCGAGCGAGTCCCAGCGGCCCGGCGTGATGCCCAGGCCGCTGCCGCCGTCGTCGAACGGAATGACCGCCTCGATGACTTCGATGTGCGCGATCTTCATGCGGCGCTCCTCGTGCGCGGCAGCAGCCGATCGGTGTCGCCTTCGTATTCGGATTGCGAAAACTGGCCGCCCAGCGTCAGCTCGGCCGCGGCGAGCGCCGCGGCGCTGCCGGGCGTGGGCAGCGGATCGTCACGCAGCACCTGTTCGTCCCAGCCCTCGGAGCTGTCCTGCGGCACATAGCCCAGTGCGTAGGCCGTGGCGTTGTCGTAGTGGCGGCCCTCGGCGTCGGAAATGCCGTAGACGATGTCGAAGCCGATGTCCGGATGCTCGATGCCGATGGCCACCAGCTGGCCCAGGTCGCGCCAGCTGAGCCAGCTGCCCAGGCGGCGCCGGTCGATCGGCCGCGTGTTGACATTGCCGATGCGCACTGCCAGCACCTGCATGCCGTACTTGTAGGCGTACAGCGCGCCGAGGGACTCGCCGAAGGCCTTGCCCACGGCGTAGCGGCTGTCGGGCCGCAGGATGGCGGTGTCCCCCATGCGCGGTCCGTGCGGCGCGCGCGGGTGCAGGCCCACCACGTGGTGTGAGCTGGCGTAGACGACGCGGCGCACGCCGGCATCGCGCGCGGCATCGAACACGCTGATGCAACCCTCGACGCTGAGCTTGACCTGCTCGGGCCAGGGGGCGTCGGTGGTGCAGGCCGCCAAGTGCACGACGGCGTCGCAGCCGCGCAGCTGCTGTGTCATGGCCGCCTGGTCGGTGATGTCGACGACGGCAGCTTCCTCATGGGCCGCGATGTCCTGGATCGGCTTGATGTCCAGCGACAGCACGCGGTAGCCGCGCTTGAGCAGTTGCGCGCGCAGGCCGGTTCCGACCAGTCCTGCGGCGCCCGTGATGGCAATACGTTTCATACTTGAAAAGGTCTCGGTTGAGCCCGCGTCGCGGGGTGTCGCAATTGTCGAACGCAGCTGTCCATGCCGGAGAGCGCCGCGCACTCGGCTCCGCCAGCTGTACCAGATGGCGGGACGCACACGCCACCGTCCGCCTAACGCGCAGCTTGTGCTACCGCAGCGGGCAGGTCGATGCCTTGATTCTTCTTGAACACTGCAGCCAGTTTGCCATTGGCCATGTTGGTCCTCACCCATTGGTCGACCCATTCCTTGAGCCGCGCCTCGTTCTTGCGCATGCCGATGCCGTGCAGGTTGTTGCGCAGCACGATCTTGGTCTCCAGCGCCTTCGCCGGATTGCGCTTGTTGACGGTCTCGTTGAGGGTGACCGATTGCGCGACGATGTCCACCTGGCCGCTCAGCACCGCGGTCAGCGTGGTCGCCTCGTCCTCGAAACGCACGATCTCCACGTCCTTCGGAGCGGCGGCGGTCAAGTCGGTGTCCATCGAGGTACCGCGCGCGACGCCGACGCGTTTGCCGGAGAGATCGGCCATGGTCTTGATGGCCATGCCGCGCGGCGCAGAGACCGCGGTGGTCGTGCCCGAGTACGGCAGCGAGAAGTCGATGACCTTCTGCCGCTCGGCGGTAATCGTCATCGCAGCCACCACGATGTCCGCCTTGTCAGTGATCAGCTGCGGAATGCGGTTGGCGCCATTGGTCGACACAATCTCCAGCGTCACGCCGAGATCCTCAGCCAGCATCTTGGCAGTCTCGTATTCGGATCCGCTCATCTCGAGCTTGTCGTTCTTGAACGACCAGGGCGGAATGCTGGGGTCGAGCGCAATGCGGATCTTCTTGGCTTGCTGGATGCGTGCCAGTGTGTCGCTTTGCGCGTGGGCAGCTGTACTGCCAAATGCCAGCGTGCCTGCAAGGCAGGCGCTGACGATGGTGAAAGTGCGTCGGTCGATCATGGTGTCTCCTGTGGATGCGCGATCGGGGCGACTGACGACGCCCTGCGGCCCGCTGATGCTAGGAGGCCCGCGCGGCCGCGGCGTACGGCCCCGCGGGCGCAATGGCCGAAAATCCCCACCCGCTGGGACGCGGCGGCGGTGGCGGCAGACTCAGGGCTGCTTGCCGAACTCCTGCGTCTCGGTCGTCCACTTCAGTGCCTGCTCGCTCAGGCTGAAGCCCAGGCCCGGACGGTCCGACAGGTGCATGCGCCCGTCCTTCAGGTGCATCTGCTCGTTGAACATCGGGCCCAGCCATTCGAAGTGTTCGAGCCAGGGCTCGATCGGGTAGGCTGCGGCCAGGTGCAGGTGGATTTCCATCGCGAAGTGTGGTGCCAGTTTGCGCCCCTTGAAAGCCGCCAGGTTCATGATCTGCAGGAAGGGCGTGATGCCGCCCACGCGCGGCGCGTCGGGCTGGATGAAGTCGCTGCCCTCGGCCATGATGAGCTGCGCGTGCTCGCCGAAACTGGTGAGCATCTCGCCGGTGGCGATGGCGGTGTCGAAACGCGCGGCGAGCTGGGCGTGACCCTCGAAGTCGTACGCGTCGAGCGGTTCCTCGATCCAGGTCAGGTCGAAGCCTTCGAACGCGCGGCAGGCACGCGTGGCCTTCTGCCGATCCCATTGCTGGTTGGCATCGACCATCAGTGGGAACGAATCGCCGAGCAGCTTGCGCACTTCGCCCACGCGCTGGATGTCGATGGCCAGGTCGGGCTGGCCCACCTTGAGCTTGATGCCGCCGATGCCGCTCTCGCGCGAGATGGCCACGTTCCTGAGCACCTGGTCGAGCGGCGTGTGCAGGTAGCCGCCCGAGGTGTTGTAGCACTGCACCGAGTCGCGCTCGGCGCCCAGCAGTTTGGCCAGCGGCAGTTTCGCGCGCTTGGCCTTCAAGTCCCACAGCGCGATGTCGAAGGGGGCGATGGCCTGCGTCGTGAGGCCGCTGCGGCCCATGCTTGCGCCGGCCCACAGCAGCTTGGTGAACAGGCGCGAGATGTCGTTCGGGTCTTCGCCGATCAGGTTCGGCGCGAGCTCCTTGGCATGCGCGTACATGCCGGGGCCGCCGGCGCGCTTGGAGTAGCCGAAGCCGATGCCTTCATGGCCGTCGCGCGTGCGGACCTCGGCAAAGATGAAGGCGATTTCGGTCAGCGGCTTCTGGCGACCGGTGAGCACCTTGGCATCGCTCACCGGCGTGGCCAGCGGCAGGTAGGTCAGCGAGAGCTTGATCCAGTCGATGCGGTCGGCCGCATCGGCCGCGGTGCGCGCGCCTTCAGCCACCTTGGCATAGGAAACGATGTTGGATTCGACGGCTTTCATACGGTCACTTTCGGAAATGGGAACAAGGAAGAAAAGGGAAAGGCGCGAGGTTCATTCGAGCTTGATGCCGGCCTTCTGCACCACCTGCGTCCAGCGCGCGGTCTCGTCCTGCACGAAGCGTGTGTAGTCGACCGAGCGCGAGGCCACCACCACGAAGCCATTGGCTTCCAGCTTGGCACGCACGGCCGAGTCTGCAAAGCCCTTGACCATGGCGGCTTCGAGCTTGTCGACGACGGCCTTCGGCGTGCCCTTGGGCGCCGACAGGCCGGTCCACGACACGGCGCTGAAACCGGGGTAGCCCGACTCGGCCACCGTGGGCACGTCGGGGAACAGCGGGTTGCGCTGCGCGCTGGTGACGGCCAAGGCGCGCAGCTTGCCGGCCTTGATGTGCGGCAGCACCGAATCCTGGTTGGTGAACATGCCGGGGATCTGGTCGGCCAGCACGTCGTTGAGCGCGGGTGCGCTGCCCTTGTACGGAATGCCCACCATGTCGAGCCCCGCCACCTGCTTGAGGTACTCGGTGGTGACGTGGCCGGACGAGGCGTTGACCTGCCCGTAGCTGAACTTGCCCGGGTTGGCCTTGACCCATGCGATGAACTCCTTGAAGTTCTTCGCCGGGAACGATGGGTTCACCACCAGCACGTTGGGCCCGGCCGCAAGCTGCGACACGTGGACGAAGTCGCGGTTCGAGTCGTACGGCGGCCTGGGCGAGAAGCCGTGGATGATCGCGTTGCTGCCGATGCCCGACAGCAGCAGCGTGTAGCCGTCGCCCGGCGCCTTGGCCGCCTGCTCGGTGCCGATGGCGCCGCCCGCCCCGCCCTTGTTGTCGACGATGAACGGCTGCTTGAGCTGCCGCCCGAGCACCTCGGCAATCAGTCGGCCCATGATGTCGCTGGTGCCGCCCGCGGGGAACGGCACGATGAGCTTCACCGGGCGCGATGGGTAGTCATCCTGGGCGTGGGCTGCGCCGGCCAGCAGGCCGGCGACGGCCAGGGCGGCAAGAAGGGTTCTGCGGAACATATGGGTTGTCTCCTGTGCGCTGGGTTCGCTTGTTGGATGCTTGTTTATGGAAGCGCTTTCATTTTGGCTTTCACAAGAGCTTTTACAACCCTTGTCGATCACCCCTCATTCAGAATAGTCCCACAGCATGGGACGCGGCGGACCGAGCTGATAGCGCTTTCATTTCAAGAAGTTTCTACTGCCTCACAAGGCTATGATCGACGGCGTTTCGCCATGCCCGTTCCCAAGACCCACATTTCTGAAGAGACCTCGCCACCTGGCACCGCCCGCATGAGCGACGTGGCGCGCGAAGCCGGCGTGTCGCTGGTCACCGTCTCGCGCGCCATCAACACCCCCGACAAGCTCGCACCCGACACGCTGGCCGCCGTGCGCGCGGCCATCGAGCGGCTGGGCTACGTGCCCAACCTCATGGCGGGAAGTCTGGCGTCAAACCGCTCTCGCATCGTGGCGGCGATCGTGCCGACCATTTCAAATCTCGTGTTCTCCGAGACCCTTGAGGCGCTCGCGCAGACGCTGGCCGACGGGGGTTACCAACTGCTGTTGGGCCAGAGTGCATACCGTCCCGGCGACGAAGCCGCGCTGGTCGACACCTTTCTCGGCCGCCGCGTCGACGGGCTGGTGCTCACCGGCATCGCGCAACCGAGCGCGTTGCGGCTCAAGCTGCGCCGCGCGGGCGTGCCTGTAGTGCAGACCTGGGACCTGCCCGCCGCAGGTGACGAGGCGCCGATCGACATGCTGGTCGGGTTCTCGAACGTCGATGCGGGACGCGCTGCCGCCAGGCACCTGCTCGCGCGCGGGCATCGCGCGCTGGCTTTCATCGGCGCCGAGGAAGAGCGTTCGCGCCTGCGGCTCGAAGGCTTCCGCGCGGAGGCCGCCGCGCAGGGCGCGGGTGAAGTGCCGGCTGAACTGATCCGCCCGCCGGTGCAGATCGACGATGCCGGACCACGGCTCGCGCAGCTGCTCGCGCGGCGCCCTGACATCACCGCCGTGTTCTGCAACAACGACCTGCTGGCTGCCGGCCTGCTCTTCGAATGCCAGCAGCGCGGCTGGAACGTGCCGGGCCGCATCGCGGTGATGGGCTTCGGCGACATGCCGATCGCCCGAGCCGCGTCACCGCGCCTGTCCACAGTGCGCATCCGCCGTGCCGAGATGGGCGAGCGCGCGGGCCAGATGCTGCTCGCGCGTCTGGCCGGTGCAGACCCTGGCGCGCGGCTGGTAAACATCGGCTTCGAAGTGATCGTACGCAGCAGCACGTGAAGTGACCGATGGATGGCCCCCCGGAACCCCGGGGCGTCAAGGCGCCTGGTGATCATCCCTTCTTGCGCGGGGACATGAGTTTCCGCGCAAGGTCCTGTTTCCGCAGGCCCTTCGTCCGCGTGCTGCCGGCCGTCAGCGTCCCTTGTCCTTGAAGAGACCGACGAAGAGGTTTCGGATCCATTGGAGCGCAGGGTCTGACTCGAAGCGGCGGCTCCAGTGCATCGACACGGTGAAGGTGCTGCGGGGAAGTTCGGCCGGAAGCAGTGCATAACGCTTGGCATCGATGAACCGGCGTGCGATTTCTTCCGGCATCACCACGGCGAGGTCGGTGCGTTCGATGATGGCCGGCAATGCAAGAAAGTGCGCGGAGGTCAGCACCAACCTGCCGTCCAGCCCGAGCTGCTGCAGGATACGGAAGGTCTCCGAATGCGATCGCACGGCCACGTACTCCAGCCGCCGCAAGTCCTGGATGGTCGTATGCCCCTTCTTGGCCTTGGCCATGGGATGCCCCGCCCGGACCACCACTGCATAGCGGTCGCGCAGCAACTCGACACGCTCCGTTCCGCTGACCGAGGGCAGGAAGCCAAGCGCGAAATGAATAGCACCGGTTTCCAGGGCATCGGCGATCTCCGCGTGCGGCAGCGGGGTCGTGTGCACCCGCACGCCGGGTGCCTGGCGGTGCAAGGCCGAGATCAATTCCGGCAATAGCCTCGCCTCCCCGATGTCGTTCATGTGCATTCGAACGGTCATGCGCGAGTGCGAAGGATCGAAGCTGTCTTCGTCTCGCAACACCTCTTGAATGGCGGCCACGGCCGGCTGCACCACGCTGGCCAGCCGTTCCGCCCGCAGGGTCGGCCGCATGCGTCCGTTGGCGCGCACGAACAGCGCGTCGCCCAGCGCAAGCCGCAATCGCGTCAACCCCTGGCTGGCCGCCGGCTGGGACAGCCCCAGCGCATCGGCCGCAAGGCTGACGCTGCCCAAGCGATACACCGCTTCGAACAGGCGAAGCAGATTCATGTCCAGCTTTTCACTATGCATAGTGCTTATTTTCTTCTAGATGTTTCATTGTATTGATGAATAAACCACCAGCGGCAAAACTGCGGCATTCATCAAAAGGAGCATTCATGGATCAACGCGTCGAGCCGCTTGAGCAAGAGCCACTCGCAGTGGGCCGCACCCTGTCCGTGCGGGACGCCGTCTACAAGCTGCTGCGCGCATTCGGCATGACGCGCGTGTTCGGGAACCCCGGGTCGACCGAGCTGCCGCTGTTCATCGACTTTCCGGACGATTTCCACTATGTGCTCGGCCTGCAGGAGTCGGTGGTCGTGGGCATGGCCGACGGGTATGCCCAGGCCACGCACAACGCGGCGTTCGTGAATCTGCACTCCGCCGCCGGCGTCGGCCATGCAATGGGCAACATCTTCACGGCCTATCGCAACCGCACGCCGCTGGTGATCACGGCCGGCCAGCAGGCGCGTTCGATCCTGCCCTTCGAGCCCTTCCTGGGATCCACGCAGGCGGCCGAGTTGCCGAGGCCTTATGTGAAGTGGAGTGTGGAGCCGGCGCGGGCCGAAGACGTCCCGCTGGCGATCGCGCGTGCCTACTACATCGCGATGACGCCGCCGCGCGGTCCGGTCCTGGTCTCGATCCCATCGGACGATTGGGACGTCCAGACCCTGCCGGTCGATGCGCGAGAGGTCAGCCGCCACCTGCGCCCGGACCCGGACCTTCTCGCGCGCATCGCCAAGGCGATCGACGGCGCCCGCTCACCGGCCTTCGTGGTCGGTGCCGCGGTCGATCGCGACGAAGCCTGGAACGAGGCGGTGCAGTTGGCCGAGCGGCACAACGCGCGCGTGTATGTCGCGCCCATGTCGGGCCGATGCAGCTTCCCGGAGGACCACCCGCTGTGGGGCGGCTTCCTGCCTCCGATGCGCGAGCGCATCGTCGAGCGGCTCGCCGGACACGACCTGGTGTTTGCGCTCGGTGCGCCGGCGTTCACCTACCACGTCCCGGGCCAGGGGCCGCATCTCCCGGAAGGAACCGAGCTCGTGCAGCTGACGGACGATCCTCAGGTCGCGGCCTGGGCGCCGACAGGAACCTCGGTGGTCGGCAGCATTCGCCTCGGCTTGCTCGACCTGCTAGAACAGAGCCAGCCGCGAGATCGCGCGGCACCACCGCCTCATCCACGGCCGCCGCGCGTTGCAGAACCATCGCCTGGCGAACGCCTGCCGGTGCCGTGGGTTCTGCAGACGCTGGCCGATGTGCGCGCGCGCGACAGCATCGTGGTCGAGGAAGCACCCAGCGCACGGCCGGTCATGCATGCGCACCTGCCTATCCTCGCGTCGGAGACCTTCTACACCATGTGCAGCGGCGGCCTGGGCTACGGACTCCCCGCGGCCGTGGGCGTGGCGCTGGGCAAGCCCGGCGCACGGGTCATTGCACTGATCGGCGACGGCTCGGCCATGTACGCGATCCAGGCGCTGTGGAGTGCGGCGCAGCTGGCGCTGCCGGTCACGGTCGTGATCCTGAAGAACCGCCGCTACGCGGCGCTCTACGAGTTCGCCCGCATCTTCGGCTACCGGCCCGACGAGCATGTTCCGGGCACCGACCTGCCAGATCTCGATTTTGTTGCGCTGGCCGGCGCGCAAGGCATGAAGGCGCTGCGCGTCGAGACGGCCGAGCAGTTGCGCCCGGCCTTGCACCAGGCCCTTCAATCGGCTGCACCGATGCTGGTCGAGGTCGAAGTGGCCTGACAGTTTTTCGCTTTCTTTCAAACCTACAAGGAGACAAGACAATGGGCACGATATCGATGTTGATCAATGGCGAAAGCCGGCAGGCCGCGGACGGCGCCACCTTCGAGCGCCGCAACCCGCTCGACGGCACGGTGGCCACCACAGCGCCCGCCGCCACTCGCGCCGACGCCGTGGCTGCGGTAGAGGCTGCGGCTGCGGCGTTCCCGGCCTGGTCCCGGACAGGCCCTGGCGAACGCAGGGCACTGCTACTGAAGGCGGCGCAGGCCATCGAGGCCAAGGCGCAGGCCCTGACCGAGGCAATGGCGTCGGAGACCGGCGCTGCCGCGCCGTGGGCCGGCTTCAACGTGCATCTGGCTGCCGGCATGCTGCAGGAGGCGGCCGGCATGACAACCCAGATCGGCGGAGAAGTCATCCCCTCCGACGTGCCGGGCAGCCTGGCCTTGGGCATACGCCGTCCCGCTGGTGTGGTGCTGGGCATCGCGCCGTGGAATGCGCCGGTGATCCTCGGCGTGCGTGCCATCGCCACGCCGCTGGCCTGCGGCAACACGGTGGTGTTCAAGGGCTCGGAACTCAGCCCCGCCACCCACGGGCTGATCGTGGAGGCCTTCAAGGATGCGGGCTTCCCCCCGGGCGTCGTCAACTTCGTGACCAACGCGCCAGCGGACGCGGCCGAGGTTGTCGAAGCGATCATTGCCCATCCGGCCCTGCGCCGTGTGAACTTCACCGGCTCCACCCGCGTGGGCAAGCTGATCGCACTGACCTGCGCGAAGTACCTCAAGCCGGCCGTGCTGGAATTGGGTGGCAAGGCCCCGCTGGTGGTGCTCGATGACGCCGACCTCGAAGCCGCGGTCAACGGCGCGGCCTTCGGCGCCTTCGCCAACAGCGGCCAGATCTGCATGAGCACCGAGCGCATCATCGTGGACAGCCGGATCGCGGACGCCTTCGTCGACCGGCTCGCTGCCAAGGCCACGCAACTGCCGCTGGGCGATCCGCGCAAAGGACCCGTGGTGCTCGGTTCGGTCGTCGATGCGAGCACCGTCGAGCGCTGCAACGCGCTGATCGACGATGCGCTCGCCAAGGGCGCGAAACTCGTGTGCGGCGGCAAGGCCGACAACACGTTGTTCCCGGCGACGCTGCTCGATCACGTGACGCCGCAAATGCGCATCTACCACGAGGAGAGCTTCGGTCCCGTGAAACCGGTGGTGCGTGTCGACGGCGTCGACGAGGCCGTACGCGTGGCCAACGACAACCCCTACGGCCTGTCCGCCGCCGTGTTCGGGCGCGACATCGCCCGTGCGTGGGAGGTCGCCAACCGCATCGACTCCGGCATCTGCCACGTGAACGGCCCGACCGTGCACGACGAGGCGCAGATGCCCTTCGGCGGCGTGAAGGACTCGGGCTACGGCCGCTTCGGCGGAAAGGCCGGCATCGATGCCTTCACCGAACTGCGGTGGCTCACGATACAGACCACCGAGCGCCACTACCCGTTCTGACAACAAGAAGGAGACAGTTCATGAAATTCCTGCTGGCAACAGCCGCGCTTGCGCTCGGCCTCGGACCGTGCGGCATCGCCCAGGCCCAGGACTGGCCGAAGCAGCCCATCAAGATCGTCGCCAATTTCGCGCCCGGCGGCGCGGCCGACCAACTGGCCCGCGTGATCGGCGCGCCGCTGCAGAAAGCGCTCGGGCAGCCGGTGCTCGTCGAGAACAAGGGCGGCGCCGGGGGCAACCTCGGCGGCGATTTCGTCGCCAAGTCGCCGCCCGACGGCTACACCTTCCTGATGAGTTCCGGCGGCATGGTGTCGATCAACCCCCACATCTACGCGAAGATGCCCTTCGACCCCGCGAAGGATCTCGTCCCGGTCGCATCCGTCGCACGCGTGCCGTTCTACCTGGTGGTTCGTGCCGACAGCCCCGTCAAGGATTTCAAGAGCCTCGTCGCCGACCTGAAGGCGAACCCCGGCAAGCGATCCTTCGGTTCGCCCGGCAACGGGAGCTCGCCCCATCTTGCCGGGGAGATGATGATGGGCCGCACAGGGACCACGGCGGTCCATGTGCCGTACCGTGGCGCGGCCCCCGCGCTGACGGATCTGCTGGGCGGGCAGATCGACTTCCTGTTCGACCCGGGAATCAGCATCCAGCACGTCAAGACCGGCAAGCTGCGCATGCTCGCGGTGGCCAGTCCCAAGCGGGCGCCCCAGATGCCGGAGGTGCCGACGCTCGACGAACTCGGGCTGAAAGGCTTCGACGCCGATGCGGTGTTCGGGCTCTACGCCCCGGCCGGCACACGGCCGGCCGTGATCCAGCGGATCAACGCGGAAGTCAACCGCGCGCTGGCATTGCCGGCCGTCAGGGCACACATCGAAACCCTCGGCAACGTACCGGAGCCGCTGACGCCTGCCGCCTTCGGCGACAAGGGCGCGGCCGACTTCAAACGCCTGGGCGCCGTGATCCGGGAACGCGGCATTCGCGCCGACTGATGAGGCGACGTTCCCCAGCACGCCACTTGCAGATGAATCTCGCCATGAAGAAAGACAACCGATGATCGCCGCCTCCCCGCCTGCCGACGGCAAGCTCCCCGTCATCGAGACGGACGTCCTGATCGCCGGCGGCGGCCCCTGTGGGCTGATGCTCGCCAACGAACTCGGCCGCCGCGGCATCCGCTGTCTGGTGGTCGACGCCAAGCCGAGCACGGCCTTCAACCCGCAGGCCAACGCGACGCAGGCCCGCACGATGGAGCATTTCCGCCGGCTGGGCTTCGCGCACGAGATCCGTGCGCTGGGACTGCCCGCCGACCACCCGACGGACATCGCCTACTTCACGCGCTTCGCCGGGCACGAGCTGGCGCGCATCAGCCTGCCGACCGCTGCCGAGGCGACCGTGAAGATCAAGACGATGACGGGCTCCTGGAGCGCCGCCGAGCTGCCGCATCGCGTGTCGCAGAAGTTCGTGGAGGAGGCGCTGCGCCGCCATGCGCAGGCCTGGCCGTCCACCGATGTGCGCTATGGCTGGCGGCTGGAACGCTTCGATGACGACGGCACGTCGGTGAGCGCCACGGTGCGGCGAAGCGAAGGCGGTCCGGCACAGGACGTGGTCGCGAAGTTCCTCGTCGGCGCCGACGGCGCCCGCAGCTTTGTCCGGCAACAGCTGGGCATCGAGTGGGGTGGCGTCACCGGCATCCAGCGCGAGTTCATGGGCGGCAAGATGTTCGCCATCTACCTGCGCGCGCCCCAGTTTCCCTCCGTGCTGCGCCACCCCAAGGCCTGGATGTACGTGGCCGTCAACCACGAAAGGCGTGCCTTCATGGCTTCGGTGGATGGCGTGTCCGAGTACGCCTTCCACGCGGCGTTGCGGCCTGGCGAAGACGCCGACGGCTGGACCGAGGCCGATGCGCGCCGCGTCTTCGCCGAAGCGGTGGGCGCCGACGTGCCGATGGAGATCCTCTCGATGGGTACCTGGCTCGCCGGGCACGCGCTGGTGGCCCGGCGCTTCCAGCAGGGTCGCGTCTTCATCGCCGGCGACGCCGCCCACCTGTTCACACCCACCGGCGGCCTGGGCTACAACACCGCCGTCGAGGATGCGGTCAATCTGGGCTGGAAGCTGGCGAGCGTGATTCGCGGCCATGCGCCGCTGGCGCTGCTCGACAGCTACGAGGCCGAGCGCAGGCCCCTGGCCGAGCGCAACACCGGCTACGCGCGCAAGTTCGCCGACTCGGTGGGACTCTTTGCGGCCAAGCCCGAACTGGAGGAGGCCTCCCAGCGAGGTGATGCCGAGCGCAGGCTTGCGGGCCTGCACTTCGATGCGCATGCCCGCCTCGAATTCAACATCCCGGGCGTGACCTTCGGCGGCCGCTACGACGGTTCACCGGTCATCGTCGGCGATGGCGCTGCGCTGCCGCCCGATGAGCCGAATGTCTACACGCCCACCGCCAGTCCTGGCGGTCGTCCGCCGCACGCCTGGCTGGACGACGGGCGCTCGCTGTTCGACCTGTTCCACACCGAATGGACCCTGCTGGCGCTGGGGTCCAACCCGCCTTCCACCGAGGCCTTCGAGGCCGCGGCCCGGGCACTGGCGATCGACCTGCGTGTCGTGCGGCTGCCGCAGCGATTGCTGCGCGAGCTCTATGAGGCGCCGCTGGCACTCATTCGCCCCGACCAGATCGTGGCGTGGCGCGGCATGGCTGCGGACGATGCGGTGAGCGTGCTGTCCCGCGTGACGGCCAGGTAGAGGCCATCGGCTCCGTACCCCGCTTCAACAACACCAACAACTTCCGGCGATCCACCTGAGGACACCCTGCATGAGAACCACCACTGCCCTGCTTCTTCGCCTCCCGGCCATCGCGATGGCCTTGGCCATCGTTCCGCCGGCCTACGCGCAGGCCTGGCCGACCAAGCCGGTCCGCCTGGTCGCGGCCTTCCCGCCAGGCACACCCGGTGATGTGATTGCCAGGTTGATCCAGCCGGCGTTGCAGGCCACGTGGGGCCAGCCTGTCGTGGTCGAGAACAAGCCGGGTGCGGGTGGCAATCTGGCCGCTGGAGAGGTCGCACAGGCCAAGGACGGCCACACCCTGCTCGTCGGGCCCGACACGATCCTCACCATCAATCCCCACCTGTACAAGAAGCTGAGCTTCGATCTGCGGGCCTCGCTCAAGCCCGTCACCTACTTCGCCAGCTTCAACCAGATGCTGGTCTGCAATCCAGCCACCGGAATCACGTCTTTCGAGGCCTTCACCCGCCTGCCCCCTTCGAAGCCGTATGCCTCCGGCGGGACGGGAACCCCGAGCCACATGACCATGGAGATGCTGCTGGCGACCACCGGCAGCAAGCTCACCCATGTGCCCTACAAGGGCCCGGGCCCCGCCGCGCAGGACGTGCTGGCGGGCCACGTCGACTGCGGTTTCATCGTCTCTTCCGTCGTCCTGCCTCATGTCCAAGGCGGGCGGCTGCAGGCCATCGCCGTCTCCAGCAAGGAACGATCGGTTCTGCTGCCCAAGATTCCGACCGTGGCCGAGAGCGGACACCCCGGCTTCGATGCGACCTTCTTCGAAACGCTGCTGGCACCTTCGAGCCTGCCGGCCGCTACCGTCGAGAAGATCCAGCACGACGTGCGTGCCGCGCTGGATGCACCGGCCATCAAGGCTCGGCTGGCAGAGATGGACCTGCGGGTGGAAGGCAACACCGCGCAGGAAGCCCAGCGACGCAGCCAGGAGGATTTCGCCAAGTGGGGCGCTGTGGCGCAGCGAGCCAAGCTGCAACTGGATTGAGGAGAACAACGTGCGCAACCTGAATCAGCACACCATCACCGACGCCGTGCTCGCGCGGCAGGCGCAGACGGCGGATCCGCGGCTCAAGCGCGTCATGGACAGCCTCGTCAAGCACCTGCACGCCTTCGCGCGCGAGGTGGAGCTGACCGAGCAGGAGTGGTTCAAAGGCATCGAATTCCTGACCCGCTGTGGCCACATCACGGATGACAAGCGTCAGGAGTTCATCCTGCTATCGGACGTGCTGGGCCTGTCGATGCTGACGGTGGCACAGAACAACGACAAGCCGGCCGGCTGTACCGAGGCGACCGTCTTCGGCCCCTTCCACGTGGAAGGGGCTCCGCACTACGAACTGGGTGCGGACATTTCCAATGGAGCGCGTGGCATCCCTTGCCTTGTCCGCGGCACGGTGCGCGGGATCGGCGGCAAACCGGTCGCCAATGCGCACATCGACGTATGGCAATCGGACGAGGACGGCCTGTACGACGTGCAGCACCCGGAGATCGGCCATGCACAGGCGCGCGGCATCGTGCACTCCGACAGCGAGGGTCGCTACCATTTCCGCTCGATCCTGGCCGTCCCCTACGCCATTCCGCACGATGGGCCGGTGGGCGATCTTCTGGAGGCCACGGGCCGGCATCCCTGGCGTCCCGCGCACCTGCACTTCCTGATCAAGGCGAACGGCTACGAGAAGCTGATCACGCACGTGTTCCGCAGCGACGATCGGTACCTGGATTCGGACGCCGTGTTCGGTGTGCGCCAGTCGCTGATCGCCGATTGGAAGCCGCAATCCGATGGCAGCTACCTGGTCGAGTACGACTTCGTGCTGAACCCCGCCAAGCAGGGCGCGGCGGATGCCCGGCATCCTGCCCCCAACTGGCAACCCGCAAAGGATGCGCAATGATTCGACACATCGTGATGTGGAACGTGAGCGGTGCCACGGCCGAGGAGAGGCAGGGAAACATCGAGCGGTTGAGAAGATGCTTCCATGGCCTGCGTGGTCGGATTCCCGGGCTGCTTCGGCTGGAGGTCGGCGTGGATGCAAGCCGAATCGACTATGCCTGCGACGTCGTGTTGTACAGCGAGTTCGAATCCTGGAAGGCGTTGGATGCCTATGCAAGGCATCCGGAGCACCTGCAGGTGCGCGATGAGCTTGAAGGCGTCCGTATCGCAAGGCACCAAGTGGACTACGAAGTCCATACCGATTGAACTCGATACAGTGGAAACCGCATGAAGGAATTCGTCTACACCGGCCAGCCGTCCAGGGTGGTGTTCGGCGCGGGCGCCCTGGCGCATCTGGAGCGCGAGATCGACCTCCTCGGTGCACATCGTGCGCTGGTCCTGTCGACGCCCGAGCAGCAACAGCAGGCGCACATGGTGGCCAAGCGCCTTGGCGTTCGTGCGGCAGGCATCTTTGCGCGTGCCGTCATGCACGTGCCCATCGAGACGGCGCGCGAGGCCCGTGACGAGGCGCGCCGCCTGGGCGCGGACTGTGCCATTGCCATTGGAGGCGGCTCGACCACCGGCCTGGGCAAGGCGATCGCGCTCGACTCCGGCTTGCCTATTCTTGCGATCCCCACGACCTACGCGGGAAGCGAGATGACGCCGATCTACGGCATCACCGAGGGCGGACTGAAGAAGACCGGCAAGGACCTTCGCGTGCTGCCGCGCACCGTGATCTACGACCCCGAACTGACGCTGACGCTGCCAGTCCCCCTGAGCGTGACGAGCGCGATGAACGCGATCGCGCATGCGGCCGAAGGCCTGTACGCGCGCGACGGCAATCCGGTGATGGACCTGATGGCCGAGGAAGGCATCCGGGCGTTGGCCAGTGCGCTGCCGGCCATCCGCCGGCGCAGCGACGACATCGATGCGCGCGGGGATGCGCTGTACGGTGCCTGGCTGTGCGGCGCGGTGCTTGGCAACGTGGGCATGGCGCTGCACCACAAGCTGTGCCACACCCTGGGCGGCAGCTTCAACCTGCCTCATGCCGAGGTGCACACCGTGGTGCTGCCCCAGGCCATCGCCTTCAACGCGCCGGCGGTGCCGCAAGCCATGTCCCGTATCCAGCGCGCACTCGGGGCAGCGCAATGCAGCGCCGCGGCGGGCTTGTTCGATCTGGCGCGAGACAACGGAGCACCGGTCGCGCTGCGCGACATCGGCATGAGGGAGGACGATCTCGATCGTGCGGCAGATATCGTCGTGAGCAGTCCTTACTGGAACCCGCGAGAGGCAGGCTTGGCGCAGCGCGGCGAGATCAGGCAACTCCTGCAGCGCGCCTTCGAAGGCATCCGGCCTGCGTAGGCCTCTTGTCTGTCTGCTCCCGCCCGGCTGGCATCCCCTACTCGAACCGCAGCTTCGCTTCCGAAGCGATCTTCCGGTGCAAGGCGAGTTCACCCGCGATGGTGTCCGCGAGCCGAGCGGCGGGCCCTCCCTGGGCTTGCAGCCCGAGTTCCAGGAAGCGCTTCTGAACAGCGGGATCGGCCACGGCGGCGGCAGCGGCCTTGTTCAATCGTTCGAGCGTGGCCGCTGGCGTCGCGGCGGGTGCGAGCAAGCCCACCCAGGACTGCTGGACAAAATCCTTGACACCGGCTTCCACTGCCGTCGGCGTGTTGGGAAAGCGAGGATCGCGCTTTGTGCTGGTCACCGCGAGAAGCTTCACATGACCGGCATCCACCAGCGGCTTGGCCGCGGCGTCGAACGCCAGGTCCAGTTGTCCGCCGGCCACGTCGTTCAATGCGCCGGTCGTCGACTTGTACGGGATATGGACCAGGAATGTCCCAGTCAGCGCCTTGAAGTACTCGCCGGCGAAGTGCGTGCCGCTGCCCACGCCGGCGCTGCCATAGCTCAGCTTGCCGGGGTTTTTCTTCGCATAGGCGATGAACTCGGCCAGGCCGTTGACCGGGATCTTGTTGCTGGTGACGATCTGCAACCCGTAGGTCGCGGACATGCTCACCGGCGCCAGCGACCTGGTGGGGTCGAAAGACACCTTGGGATCGACCACCGGCAGGATGCTGTAGCTGGAATTGGTGAAGAGCAGCGTGGTGCCGTCCGCCGGCGCCTTCACCACGGCATCGACGCCGAGCCGGCTGCCGGCACCGGGACGGTTCTCGACGATCGTGGTCTGGCCAAGTTGCTGCGACAACTTCTCGGCGAGGATGCGAGCGGCCTGGTCCGTCACGCCGCCCGCAGGAAAGGGCACGACCAGCTTGATCACGTTCGGCTGTGCCGGCGCGACGCCGGCAGCCGTGATGAAGCTCGCCGCGAGCCAGGTCTGCCGTATCCGGCGAAGATGAGTCTGCATTTTTGTCTCCTTGCCTGCGATCAGCCGAAGGCCGGTGCCAGGCCATCCCAGCAAAGGTATTTGATCTCGAGGAATTCCTCAATGCCGTACTGCGAGCCCTCGCGTCCGAGGCCACTCTGCTTCACGCCGCCGAAGGGCGCCACCTCGTTCGAGATCGATCCGCAGTTGATCCCTACCATGCCCGACTCGATGGCGGCCGACGCTCGCCAGATCCGTGCCGCATCGCGGCTGTACAGATAAGCGGCCAGGCCGTACTCGGTGGCGTTGGCCATCGCGAAGGCCTCCTCATCGGTCCCGAAACGAAACAGCGGCGCGATCGGCCCGAAGGTCTCCTCTCGTGCCACCGCCATCTGCGGCGTCACGCCCGCGAGCAAAGTCGGTTCGAAGAATCGGCCGCCAAGCGCATGGCGCCTGCCCCCGTGCAGCACGGTGGCGCCCTGGGCGACGGCGTCGGCGATGTGCTCTTCCACCTTGGCCACGGCCGCATCGTCGATCAGCGGCCCTTGCTGCATGCCGGGCTCGAGACCATTGCCCACGCGAAGCGCGGCCACGCGCTCGACCAGCTTGGCCGCGAAGGCCTCGTAGACGCCCGACTGCACCAGGACACGGTTGGCGCTGATGCAGGCCTGGCCGGTGTTGCGGAACTTGGCGGCCACCAGGCCGTCTGCCGCCGCGTCGAGGTCGGCATCGTCGAAGACGATGAAGGGGGCGTTGCCGCCCAGCTCCATAGAGCACTTCTTGACCGTCGCTGCCGCCTGGCTGAGGAGCACGCGCCCCACTTCGGTTGAGCCCGTGAAGGTGATCTTGCGCACCAGCGGGTGCGAGGTCAGCGTACCGCCGATGGCGCGCGTGTCGTTGCCGGTCACGACGTTGAACACCCCCGCCGGCACGCCCGCGCGCTGACCGAGCTCGGCCAGTGCCAGCGCGGTGAGCGGCGTCTGGCTCGCTGGCTTCACGACCATGCTACAGCCGGCGGCGAGCGCGGGGCCCGCCTTGCGCGTGATCATCGCGGCCGGGAAGTTCCAGGGGGTGATCGCCGCGCAGACGCCGATCGGCTCCTTCAGCACCACGATGCGCGCCGTGTCCCGCGGTGCCGGGATCACATCGCCGCGCACGCGCTTGGCCTCCTCGGAGAACCACTGCAGGAAGGAGGCGGCGTAGTCGATCTCCACTTTCGCTTCGGCCAGGGGCTTGCCCTCCTCGAGGGTGATCAACGTCGCCAAGTCATCGCGATGCTGCACCATCAGCTCGTACCAACGACGCAGGATGTCCGAGCGCGACTTCGCGGTGGTCTGCCGCCACGAGAGGAAGGCGCGGTGCGCGGCTTCGATGGCGGCCGCCGTCTCGGCTTCCTTGAATCGCGGCAGGGCCACGAGCGCTTCATCGTTCGCGGGGTTGTGCAGCGTGTAGCTGCCATGCGGGGACGAGGTGACCCAGTCGCCGTCCACGTACGCGCCTTCGCGCCAGAGTTGCTTGTCCTTCAGGAGATGACGCATGCCGGCGCTCCTTAACAAGGATGGCGGCCAGCCATGAATGCGCTGTCCGAGTCCTGCGTGACCGGCAGGCCCGAGGCGACCAGGCCCTGGCGCAGCATCTTCATGAGGCGGTCGGGCACGCGCATGGCGGGGGCGCGCAGCGGTCCGCCGTTGAAGCCCGCCAGCCAGTCCTGATACTTCCACATCGTGCGGTTCAGAACGCCTGTGCCACCGGCGTAGCTCTGGGCCGCAGCGCCGTTGGCGTTGCGCGCTGGATTCACCTTCCAGTAGAGCTCCATCGCGGCTTCCCATTCGCCCTTGCGCGCGAGTTCGAAGGCGCGCGGGTAGTAGCTGCCCATCCACTGGGTATTGCTCGTGCCGGAGAACTGCAGCTTCATCAGGCTCATGAGCGGAATGGCATCGCCCTCGATCGGGCAGCTGATCACGACCTCGTCGCGGAAGTGGTGGTACATCTCGCAGATGCCGGCCGGCAGCGGAAAGCCCTGCTCGGACTTGATCGCGACGATGTTGGGACAATCCTTCAGCAGCCGGCGCACGAGCTCGACGGACATGCCCGCAGGATGCACGCGCTCGAAGCCCCACAAGGGGATCGGGAACAGCATCACCGCCAGCCCGGTCGCATCGCAGAACTGCTTCGTGTAGTCGTAGATCTCCTGCTCGGTCGTGGGCCAGAACTGCGGTGGGTAGGAGAGCAGCACGATGTCCGCGCCAGCCTTTTCGGCCAGCTTCACTGCCCGGATGTTCTCGGCCAGCGTACCGAACGCAGCGTGGAAGAACAGGCCGAAGCCGCTGCCGGCGGTGTCGCGCGCCCAGGCGGTGAATTGCGCGTTCTCCTCGGGCGTGATCGCGACCTCCGCGCACAGCAGCGTGTAGGTGTAGCCGAGTTCCTTGGCGAGCGCCACGTCGTGGCGGATACCGCGCTCGTTGAGCCGGGCGAGATCGGCCGAGTAGCTCGGGATCGTTACCGCGGAACAGCCGACAAGGTGTTCGCGAGCCCATGCACGGGCGTCATTGAGTTGGTAGGCGGGCATGAGGTTTTCCTTTTCTTGAGGTTTACTTGGCCACCGGCACGATGCTCCGGGCCAGTTCGGTTCCGACATGGCGGGCCCGCGCGCGGGCCAGCAGCATCTCGGCGGTGATGACGTCCTGCAGCGCGGAGCCGACGGACTTGTAGAGAACGATGTCTTCCGGCGCGCGCGCAACCTTGCCGGCCACGAAGTCGGAAAGCGGAACGAGCCGGGCGGCAAAGTCGATGCCCGCCCTCGCGGCAGCCAGCATGTCGCCGGTGTCGTGGGCCACCTCCTCGGGCATGTCGGCGACGATGCGCGCCGCCCGTGCGATCACCTGTTCGTCGACTTCGCGCTGTTCCGGGAGCGTCGAACCGATCGAAACCACCGTCATGCCGGGCTCGAGCCACTCACCGCGCAGCACCGGCGTCTCGTCGCGGCTGCGCGCGGCGCACAGCACCACGTCGGCGCCCGCCACCGCTTCGGCTGCCGAGGCAACGGCATTGATGGCCATACCTTGCTCCTGCCTGAAGGCCGCGGCAAATCGTTCGCGGCTGGAGGGTGTGGGGCTGAACACGCAAGCACGGCCGATGGTGCGCACGGCGGCCAGCGCGGCCAGCAGCCCCCTGGCTTCGAAGCCGGAGCCGATCACCGCGACCTTCAACGCCCGGTGTGGTGCGGCCGCATCCACGGCCACGGCGGCGGTCGCGGCGGTCCGGATGCCCGTGATGCGATTGCCGTCGATCAGCGCGGCAAGAGCCATGGTCTCCTGGTCGAACAGCGAAACGAGGTAGCTGGCGCGTCGGGCCTTGATGTTGGCCGAGATGAGCTTGCAGCCCAGGTGGCGGCCGCTCGGCGAAACCGCGGTGAGCCCGCGCAACCAGACGCCGTCGCCGCGTGCCATGGAGCGCGGAGGGACCATCGCTGGCGCGATCGCACTCGCGTAGGCACTGCGCAGGGCGTCGAAGGCCGCGTTCCAGTCGGCGAGTTGCGCGACGTCGGCGTCGGTGAGGAACAGAGTCGGCGGGACGGAAGCCGCCGTGTCGGGGGTCTGGATGCCCAAGGCCATATCTCCTTTAGTTGGAGCGGATGCTAGGCAGGCAGGACCGGCGCAGCGAGAGCACGTGCGCGAAAGCAGCTTTCCCGTTATCGGATAGCTGGCAGCTGCGACTATGTCGCCTTGAGGGTGGCGGTGGCCATGGAGCGTATGAGGCTCGCGACCGAACGCGTTGCCAGCGTGTGGGGGCGATGCGCGGTGATGCCCAGGACGATGGATCGCCACAGGGTGGGCCGGGTGATGCGCACCGCGGCCAGCCGCCGTGCGTCGTGCTGCATCAGTGCCCCGGCGGTGATCGCGAAGCCACCGCCGCAGGCGACGATCTCGTGCTGCAGGCGAATGGAGTCGGCTTCCAGCGCCTGGACCAGCGACACCTGGTGCTCGCGGGCGAGCACCGCCAGCCGCGCCAGCAGAGGATGAGGCTCACTGGGGAGCACCAGGGGAAGCCTGGCGACTTCCTCGAAGGGAATGCTCTTGCGCTTCGCGAGGAGATGTCCCGCGGGCACCACCAGACAAAGCGGCAGCCGAACCAGCACGGGCTCGTCCGGCCTCGCCGTGTCCTCCTCGCGCAGCAGCAGCGCCATGTCGAGCCGGCCCTGGCCCAGCCATTCCTCCAGCTGTGCGCTGGAGCCTTCCGTGAGATGCAGGCGCACCTCGGGCCACTGCTTGCGGACTTCGGAGAAGAGCACCCCCGCCAGCAAGGGCACGGTCGACGGAAGCAGGCCGCAGCGCACGTCCCCAATGGGCATGCCGCTGCGTGTGCGCATCTCATCGGCAAGCTGCTCGGCTTGCCGGATCAGCGCCATGATGCGCGGATACACCTGCTCTCCGAATTCGGTCAGCACCACGCCGCGGCCGGTGCGGCGGAAAAGGCGTGCTCCCGATTCGGTCTCGAGCTGCGCGATCTGGCGGCTCACCACGGACTGCGGAAGGTCCAGCGCGACGGCCGCGCCGGACACGCTGCCGAGGTCTGCCACCTTGACGAACAGTCGCCACCTGGCGTCGACGATGGTTTGCATGGGGTCGTTGTCCTCAGGTCTCGTCCATGTGCCTTGCCGCGTCCGCCAGCAGGCTGCGCAACCAGACCAGCCCGGGATCGCTGGTGCGGAACTTGTGCCATTGCACAGACTGCTCCATGCGATCGAATTGCATCGGCGTTTGGCGGATCTCAAGCGGAAAGGCCTGGACCAGCCGGCGCGCGACGCGTGCATGCACCGTCGCGACGTACTCCGTGCCCACCAGCATCGCAGGCAGCGTGACGAAGCTGTAGGTCGAGACGGCGATGCGACGCGTGACGCCGAAGCGCCTGAGGAACCATCCCTCGAACGCGTCGGCCTGCCCACCGGCCGGCTGCATGACGACGTGCTCCGCGTTCACGTACCGCTCGAAGCTAAGCTCGCCCTGCGCCAACGAGCCGTGCCGCCACACCATGCAGACGAAATCCTCGTGGTAGAGAAGCTCGCGCGGATGGTCCGGGGACATGAAGCCGGTGGGAATGATGAGCAGGTCGGCTTCCCCGCGCTCCAATTGCCGGTGCGGCGCCGCCACCTGCGGCAGGAACTCGAAACGGACCGTGCTGCGCGCCTTCGCCGCGAGCGCCAGCAGCGACGGCACCAGCACGAGCTGGGTGTAGTCCGAGGCGAAGATGCGAAAGATGCGGTCGCTGCCATTCGGCTCGAAGACCGGCTGGTCCGCGATCGTGCTGTCGATGCGCAAGAGGAGATCGCGAACGGCGGCGTGCAGCCCTTCCGCCCGCGGCGTGAGTTCCATCTTGCGGCCGATCTGCACGAGCAATTCGTCGCCGAAGTAGTCGCGCAAGCGCGCCAGCGCATTGCTCGTCGCTGATGCGCTCAGGTTCAGTGCTTCGGCAGCGCGGCTCACACTGCGTTCCTTGAGCAGCACGTCGAGCGCCACCAGCAGGTTGAGATCGAGCTTCTTGAATCTCATTGTTGTGTCATCTCCGGTCTGGTTCGGCGGCGCGGACTCCGGTCTCCAGCGCGTAATTGTCGAGGTTCTCGGAGCGCATCTTGGACGCGATTCGCGCGTCCCGGGTTAACCCTCGATCGTTCGGCCGCACCGAAAGCTCGCCTTCATCGAAAGCGATTTTCCGAAGGCGCGTGCCCGCATAACCTTCCGCTCCATCACCGCAAGCAGCGGTGCAATACCAAAGGCAGGAGACAACGAATGGCCATGTGCCAACCGAAGGGCGTGTTCGTGCCCACGAACCCCGGCTTCACCGGATGCGCCCTTGCATGGCGCGCGGCGACCTGAAGATGACGGTGCATCGCGTCGTCGTCGTCGGAGCGGGCATCGCGGGCCTGGCGTGTGCCCTCGCCTGCGCCCGTGCCGGGGCGAGCGTGGAGATCCTGGAAGCGCGGACCCGACCGGCTGCGACGCCGGCGCACCTCGACCTCGTCCCCAACCTGTTGCGCGACCTCGCACGGTTGGGCATCGCCGAGGAATGCGTGCGCCGCGGTTTTGCCTACAACGGACTGGCGGTGGTCAACGAACACGGCGATCAAGGTTTCGAGATCCCGACGCCGCGTCTCGCCGGCAGCCACCTGCCCTGTGCCGCCGGCATCGCCTACGACGAAGCCCTGGATGTGCTGACAACACATGCGCAAACGGCCGGGGCTGTGATTCACGCCGGGCGTCGCGCCACCACCGTCGATCCCGCGACAGGCCGCGTTTCCGCGACAGACGGCAGCCGATTCGAGGCCGATCTCGTCGTTCTCGCCACGGGAGCCGACTCGCCCCTCGCCGCGCAACTGTTCGGCTCGGTGTCGCGCAGAGCGATCGTGCATTGGTGGTGGCATGCGCTGCTTCCCCGCCCCGAGGGCCTGGACCGCGCCACCTGGATGGCGGGTGCGCCGGGGCGCCGCCTGCTTCTCGTCCCCATCGACATGTCACGCGCCGGCATCGCCGTGATTCGGACGCAGGCGGTTGGCGCCGGAACGGACGGCGCTGCGCTGCGCGAGACGCTGGCCGGCTGGGGTGGTCTACCGCAGCGGCTCGCTGCCTTGATTTCTCCGCAGACGCCCACGGCGCTGCACCCGGCGAGCGTCGCCCTGCTCGAGCCCCCCTGGTATCAGGAAGCGGTCGTGGGCGTCGGCGCCTGCGTGCATGCGCCGCCGCCGCCGTTCGGGCAGGCCGCCGCGCAGGCGCTGGAGGACGCGGTCGTGCTCGGCGAACTCGTCGGCGCCCGGCTGGCGCGCCCGTCGCTGCTGGAGCAGTACATGGCCAGGCGCGGCGAACGCGCACGCCGCGTCCATTCCTTGCTCGAGCGCGCGGCGCGATGGGTCGCACAACCCGAGCCGGCGATGGACCTGATGGCCCTGTCGCGCGAACTCGGCTCGATCCTGGCCGTTCCGGCATGACCCGCGCAGCCCCCTCTTCCAACTTCAACAGGAGCTCCATTCCATGATCAAGATGATGGCCACGATCTGCCGCCGCCCCGGCATGACCCACGCCGAGTATGTGGCGTACGTGCAGCACGTGCATGGCCCGATCGCGACCGAGACACCGGTCACGTTGAGGCGCTACGTGCAGAACCATGTGTTCGATGCTGCCTTCGGCACTGCCGCGGATCGCGCGCATTCGATGGTGGTGGCGCGCGACTCGGTGACGGAGCTGTACTGGGATACCCCGCAGGACATGGCCGCCAACTTCGCGCACGAGCATGTGCGCACGAAGGTCGGCCCCGATGGCGCCAACTTCAGCGACCTGAGCGTGGCATTGAGCCTGGTTGCACAGGAGAGCGAGCAGCCGGTCCAGCGCCCGGGTCGTGGTGCGGGCGCCAAGGTCATGCACTTCATGCGGGCCTCCGAAGGCCTGAGCCTGGCGGAATTCTTCGATCGCTGGGCGCGCGCACACGAGCAGGCCCTCGCTGCGGCGCCGGCGGCCGCGGAGGCCGTGCGCCGCTGTGTGCACAACCGGCAACTGCCGCAGTTCAACGAGATGCTCGCGTACTTCGGTGGGCTGGAGGTCTTCTACGAAGGAGTGGCGAGCCTCTGGTTCGACGACGTGGCCAGTGTGGGTGCCTTCCGCGCGTACGAGCGCGCGCTGCTCGCCATCAATGCCGATCCCGGATCAGCTTTCTATCAGCCATCGAAATCGTTCTTCCTCCATGCAACGGAAGTGCCGATCTACGAGCGCAGCGCGCACTGACGAGCCTGCGCAACGCCCCCTTCCAACCCTTCTAGGACAAAAAACGCAATGAAGATCATCGGACCCGACGCACTCGTGTTCGGCGTCGACGACGTCGCCGCCTGCGCCCAGTACCTCACCGACTATGGCCTCTTGCCGTCAGCAGACGGCCGCTTCGAGGCGCTGGACGGCACGGCGGTCGTGCTTCGACCGAAGGACGATCCGGGTCTGCCGGACCCGCTGGCGACCGCCAGCATGCTGCGTGAAACGGTCTACGGTGTCGCCGACGCGCAGACGCTGGACGAAATCGAGAACGAACTGCGCCGTGACCGCGAAGTGACGCGCAGGGACGGGGTCCTGCGCTGCGTCGACGACATGGGCTTCGCGCTCGCCTTTCAGGTGACCGTGCGAAGGCCGCTGGCGCTGCCCGTCGAAGCGGTGAATGCACCAGGCGCGCCAGCGCAGCGCGGACTGAACGTGCCGGGCGTGCGCGAGGACATGGCGGCACGCCCCCGCACCCTGTCGCATGTCGTGTACTTCGTGCCGGACGCGGCCAAGGCCGAGGCGTTCTACACCCGATTGGGTTTTGTGCGCACCGACCTGTTCACGGACTGCGGGCCTTTCCTGCGGCCGGCCGGCACGCAAGACCACCACACGCTGTTCCTGATCCAGACGCCCGAATCCATGAAGGGCGTGGAGCATTTCACTTTCCACCTGGGCGGACCCACGGAGCTGATGCTGGCCGGCACGCGCTTCGTGCAGAAGGGCTACGAGTCGTTCTGGGGGCCGGGGCGCCACAAGTTCGGCAGCAACTGGTTCTGGTACTTCAACAGCCCGCTCGGCTGCCATGTCGAGTACGACGCCGACATGGACCTGCATGACGAGCATTGGCAGGCACGCGAATCGCCGATGGGCGCGGACAACTCGCAGGCATTCCTGTTCCAGTACCGCGAGAAGTGGGCTCCGGGCGGCCCACCGCCTCAGGGAGCGCAGTCGCGCTGATCCATTCAACCGTTCGGAGATCCATTTATGACAAGACAAGCGCGTCGCATCCTCATCGTCGGCGGCGGATTTGCAGGCATGTCCGCGGCCATCGAGCTGCGCAAGACGGGGGCCGAAGTCGACCTGGTCGAGATCGACCCGGAATGGCGCAACTACGGCGCCGGCATCAGCCTGGGCGGAGCGACCCTTCGGGCGTTCCGACAGCTCGGGGTTCTCGAGGAATTCCTTGCACATGGCAGCGCGCACGACGGCGTCTCCATTCGCCTGCCCCACGGCGTGCAGATCGGCGAGTTGCCCACGCCCCGGATCGCCGGGGCGGAGGTGCCCGGAGGCGGCGCCATCATGCGGCCAATGCTGGCGAGGATCCTGGCCGATGCCACGCGCAGGGCGGGCACCCGCGTGCACCTGGGCTGCACCTTCAGCACCATCGAACAAGATGCCGAGGGTGTGGAGGTGAGCTTCACCGACGGCCGGCGCGAGCGCTACGACCTGCTCGTGGGCGCCGACGGCCTGCACTCCAAGGTGCGGCAGACTGTCTGCCCCGAAGCGCCGCAGCCGCGATACAGCGGCCAGGGCGTCTGGCGCGCGGTGCTGCCGCGCCCGCCGGAGATCCGGACCGCGACCATGTGGGTCGGCCCCAGGATCAAGCCCGGCGTGAACCCCGTGTCGAAGGAGGAGATGTACCTCTTCATCACCGAGCCTCGGCCGGTGAACGAACACGTGGACCCGGCCACCTTCGTCGAGCGGGTGCGCGCCTTGCTGGCCGACTTCCCGGCACCCGAGTTGCAGCAGATCCGCCGTCAGCTCGGCCCGGATTCGCTGGTGGTCTACCGCCCACTCGAAGCCCTGCTGCTGCCGCGTCCCTGGTTCCGCGGGCGCATCGTCCTGATCGGCGACGCGGTGCATGCGACGACCCCACACCTGGCCTCCGGTGCCTGCATCGGCATCGAGGACGCACTGGTGCTGGCCCAAGAGCTTGCCCGCCACGGCGATCCGGCACCCGCGCTGGCCGCTTTCGAGGAGCGGCGCTGGGAACGCTGCCGCATGGTGGTGCAGAACTCCGCGCGCCTCGGAGAGATCGAGATCGCGGGCGGCGACAAGGACGAGCACGCCCGGGTCATGCGTGAGTCGCTGATGGCCCTGGCCGAGCCGATCTGACGGAAGGAATTCCCGCATCGATCGGTCCCCGGCCCCGAAAACATCTTCCGCTGCGTGAAGGCTTCGCAGCGTTGCGGCACTGAATCACAGAACCATTCCAAAACGAGGAGACGACATGGACAAGACGAGGAAGCTCAGGCTGACCCTCACCGCGGCCGCTGCGCTCACGGCGGCCCGTGGCTGGGCAATCGAGCTCGACACCGGCAACCCGGACTGGAGCGTGCGCTTCGACAACACGGTGAAGGCGAGCACGATCTACCGTACCGGCGAGGCCGATCCGGCGCTCGCGAGCTCATTCCGACAGCTGACGCCGGGCGTACCCGCCTCGGCCTTCCCGCAGGCCCTGAACTTCAATGCCGGGGACGACAACTTTCGCAACCGCGGTTTTGTTTCGAAGCGGGTCGACCTGCTGAGCGAATTCGATGCGGTCTACCGCAGGAACTTCGGACTGCGCGTGAGCGCGGCGGCCTGGTACGACGACGCCTACCACGGCACCACCGATGCCATCGACTCCAGGAATGGCCAGACGCCTTTCAACCAATTCCCGTCCCGCACACGCAAGCTGGCCGGCGAAAAGGCGGAGCTGCTCGATGCCTTCGTGTTCGGCGGCTGGGAGCTGGGCGATGGCCGCAAGCTCACAGCGCGCTTCGGTCGGCATGCGTTGCTGTACGGAGAGAGCTTGTTCTTCGGTGACAACGGGATCGCGCGCGCGCAGGGGCCGGTCGACATCTACAAGCTGCAGTCTTCGCCCAACGCGCAGTTCAAGGAGATCATCCGCCCCGTTCCGCAGGTGTCTACGCAGCTGCAGCTGTCGCCGGATCTTTCCATCGGCGGCTACTACCAGTTCCACTGGCAGGCCGACCGCTTGCCGCCCTCGGGCAGCTTCTATTCGGCGGCCAACATTCCCTGGGGCTCGGTGCAGCCCGAATTCGTCGGCATCCAGTCGGGCCAGCTCGCGGGCAACTATGTGCTCAACCCCGCCGGTGACGTGAAACCGCGCAACTCGGGACAGTTCGGCGCACAGCTCAAGTGGCGCGTGGCCGAAACCGATCTCGGCTTCTATGCCGCGCGCTACCACGACAAGGGCGGCCAGCTGTACGGCAACCTGAACGTGTTCGCGCCTGCAGCCAGCCAGTGGTTCTACGTGTTCCCGGAGGCGATCAAGACCGCGGGCGTGAGCGCGAGCCGCTCCATCGGCGATGTGAACTTCGCCGGAGAGGCGTCGCTGCGCTGGAACATGCCGCTGCGCAGCCAGAACATGGTCTATCCCGGCGCCCTCGGCCCTGCGCCCACCTATGCAACCGGACGCACCGCGCACGTGAACCTCTCGTGGCTGGCGACGCTCGGCCCGAACTTCCTTGCCCGGGAAAGCAGCCTGGTCGGCGAACTCGCATGGAACCGGGTCCTGAAGTTCGACGATCCGTCCCAGCAGCTCGATCCCGGCCGCACGCGCAGCGCCACCGCAGTGCAGCTCGTCTTCAGCCCGAGCTACCGGCAGGTCCTTCCCGGGCTCGACATCAACGTGCCGATCGGACTGCGCTACACGATCGATGGCCGCTCCGCGATCACCGCCTGGGACGCACGGGGCAGCGGCAGTGCCACCCTCGGCGTGGAAGGCACCTACCTCGGCGTGTGGCAGTTCGCGATCACCTACACGCACTACATCGGCAAGGCCGCGCCCTTCGTGGAATTCGCACCGCTGCTCAGCGGCGGTTCACCCATCTATTCGACCGGCAACCCACTGGCGGACCGCAACAACATCGCGGTCTCGCTGCGCCGGACCTTCTGATTCAACACTGGAGACAAGCAATGAAACGAATCGTTCTCGCGGCGGCTACGCTGGCCGTGCTCGGTGCGGCGTCGTCCGCTCTGGCGGCCGTCACCGCCGAGGAGGCTGCCAAACTCAAGAGCGAGCTGACGCCCCTTGGAGCCGAGAAGGCCGGCAACAGGGACGGCAGCATCCCGGCGTGGACCGGCGGCCATACGACGCCGATCGCCGGCGACAAGCCGGGCGGCCGCCGCGGCGACCCGTTCAAGGACGAGAAACCGCTCTTCTCGATCAGCGCCCAGAACATGGCGCAGTACGCCGACAGGCTCAGCGACGGGCAGCAGGCGCTGCTGAAGAAGTACCCCGAGTACCGCATCGACGTCTACAAGACCCACCGCACCGCCGCCGCGCCGCAATGGGTGTACGAGAACACGTTCAAGAACGCGACGCGCGCCAAGCTCGATGGCGACATCGAACAGGGCGGCTACGGGGGCGTCCCCTTCCCAATCCCCAAGAACGGCGCCGAGGTGATGTGGAACCACATGCTGCGCTGGCGGGGCTCTTCCTGGCAGTTCGTCTCGACGATGTACCAGATCACCGCCGATGGCCGCGCCGTGCTGACGACAGACGGCATCGGCGACCAGCAGATGTCTTTCTACATGCCTGATGGATCACCGGAAGCGTTCGAGAAGAGCGGCCTTCCGTACTGGCAGGTCCGGCTGGTCAATGCCGGTCCTCCTATCCGGGCGGGAGAAGCGATCGCCGGCGGCACCAAGCTCGACGGAACGAAGGACGAGGCCTGGGTCTACCTCACCGGGCAACGCCGCGTGCGCAAGCTGCCGAATCCATGCTGCGACACACCGACACCGGCCGCGGCGGGAGTGATGAGCTTCGACGAGCTCGAGGTCTGGACGGGGCGGCTGGACCGCTTCGACTGGAAGCTGGTCGGGAAGAAGGAGATGTTCATCCCCTACAACGGGAACAAGCTGATGCAACCCAAGACGGACAGCGACGTCCTCGCAAAGCACGGCCTCAACCCCGATCACGTGCGCTGGGAACTGCATCGCGTCTGGGTGGTAGAGGCAGCACTGCGTCCGGGCCAGCGCCACCAGGCACCCAAGAGCCGGTACTACTGCGACGAGGACACGTGGACGTGCGCCCTGGGGGACCGCTGGGACGCCAACGGGCAGCTCTGGAAGACGCTCTGGCAGATGAACTTCGTCGCGCCGGACCTCCCCGGCACCGTGGGAAGCACCTTCGGCTTCAACGACCTGCTATCCGGCACCGGCTTCGTATCGAACCTGTACAACACCAAGTCCGCGCAATACCCGCTCAAGCCCCGATACCCGGACGGCACGTTCACGGGTGATGCGCTGGCTGGCGAAGGCGTCCGCTGAGAACCCGCGGACAAGTCCACGCCATGCAAGAACTCTTGAAGCACGGCTGCCGTCCGGGGCTGGGCCGGGCGTTGCTGATGCTCGGCCTCGCTGTTGCGCCGCTGGCAGGGCATGCCGCCGCTCCCGCGGCCGACGCGCTGGAGCGCCCTGCCCTCGTCGCCCGGCAGCCGGAGCGCTCGGTGCTGCTGGCCGCGGCGCAGGCCGGCTCGCGCATCGTCGCGGTCGGCGAGCGGGGCCTCGTCGTGCTCTCTGAAGACGGCGGGCAACACTGGCGCCAGGCGCCCGTACCGGTCAGCGTCACGCTGACCGCCGTGCGCTTCGCCGATCAAGCCCACGGCTACGCGATCGGGCATGGCGGCACGGTGCTCGGCACGACCGACGGCGGCCAGACCTGGACCCGCCGGCTGGACGGCCGGCAGCTTGCGCAAGTGCTTCTGGCACAGGCGAAGGCCGGTGGTGATGCGGCGGCCCTGAAATCCGCGCAACGGCTGGTGGATGACGGCCCGGACAAGCCTCTGCTCGATCTGCTCGTCTTCGATGCGAAACGCATCCTCGCCGTGGGTGCCTACGGCCTGGCCTTGGCGACCGAGGATGGGGGCGCGACATGGACCTCCTGGCAAGGGCGTCTCGACAACCCCAAGGAACTCCATCTGTATGCCGTTCGCCAGCGCGGCAGCCGCATCGTCATCGCGGGCGAGCAGGGCCTTCTGCTGCAGTCGCTGGACGGCGGCCAGAGCTTCAGGCGCGTGGCGACGCCGTACGGCGGCAGCTTCTTCACCGCAGAGCTGAAGGATGACCGGACAGTCATCGTCGCGGGGCTGCGCGGCAATGCGTGGCGCTCGACGGATGCCGGCGCCAGCTGGACCCAGCTCGCCTCGCCTGTGCCTGTGTCGATCACGGCTTCGGCACAGGGACCGGACGGGCAAGCGCTGTTCGCCAACCAGGCGGGAATGATCCTCGGCCTGTCGGACGGCATGCTGAAGCCGCTGAGCGCGGCTGCTCTGCCGCCACTGAACTTCGTCCTGCCGCTGGAGCGCGCGCGCGTGCTCGCGCTGTCCGTGCAGGGCGCGCTGCGTGTGGGTCTGCGCAGCACCGATGAGGCCCGCAAAGGGGTGTCGCAATGAATGCCAAGTTTCCTGCCCCGGCCGCAGAGGCCTTCGATGCGCGTTCAGGATCACTGGTCGAGCGCGCCCTGTTCAACCATCGCGCGCTCATCGTCACGCTGTGCCTGCTGCTGACCGCCGTGTTCGGCTGGCAGGCCAGCAAGCTGCAACTCAACGCCAGCTTTGAAAAGACCATCCCCACGCATCATCCGTACATCGGCACCTTCCTGAAGTACCAGGGCGAGCTCGACGGCCTGGGCAATGCCGTGCGCATCGCCGTGGAGAACCCGGGCGGCACGATCTACGACGACCACTACCTGGCCACTTTGCGCAAGCTCAGCGACGAGGTGTTCCTCCTTCCCGGCGTCGCCCGGAACCAGATGAAATCCCTCTGGACGCCGACTACGCGCTGGGTCGGGGTGACAGAGGAAGGGCTCGAGGGCGGACCCGTCATTCCGGACGGTTACGACGGTTCCCCACGTTCGCTGGAGCAACTGCGCGCCAACATTGCTCGCTCAGGCGAGATCGGGCAACTGGTCGCGTTCGATGCTCGCTCCAGCGTGATCTACGTTCCCTTGCTGGCGAGAGATGCCGAAGGGCGCCAGCTTGACTATGCGCGCTTCTCCGGCCACATCGAAGCGCTGCGCGCGAAGTACGAGGCGCAGGGCATGCGCATCCACGTCACCGGCTTCGCCCAGGTCGTCGGCGACCTGATCGAGGGCGTGCGCGCCGTACTCGCATTCTTCCTGCTCGCCGTCGCGATCGCAGCAGCCATGGTGTACGGATACACGCGCTGCGTTCGCTCCACCCTGCTGGTGGTCGCAGCGTCTCTGGTCGCCGTGGTCTGGCAACTCGGGCTGCTTCCGACGCTCGGCTACTCGCTCGACCCGTACTCGATCCTCGTGCCCTTCCTGGTGTTCGCCATCGGCATGAGCCACGGTGCGCAGAAGATGAACGGCATCATGCAGGATGTCGGACGCGGCGCGGACAAGCTGGTGGCGGCGCGTCTCACCTTCCGCCGCCTGTTCCTCGCCGGCCTGACCGCATTGCTCGCGGACGCAGTGGGCTTCGCCGTGCTGCTGGTGATCGACATCCAGGTGATTCGCGAGCTGGCGGTCGCCGCATCGCTGGGCGTCGCGGCGCTGATCTTCACGAACCTGATCCTGCTTCCGATCCTCCTGTCGTACCTTGGGGTCAGCCCGAAGGCGGCGCGTCGCAGCCTGGGCGCGGAAGAAGGCGTCGCGCGCCCGGCGGCAAAGCACCCCTTGTGGGCCTGGCTCGACCGCTTCACCCGGCGCCGCCACGCGGCTGCGGCCGTCGGCGCAGCGGCCGTCCTCGGGCTGCTGGGCGTGGCGATCAGCACGCAGTTGTCCATCGGCGACCTCGATCCCGGCGCGCCGGAACTGCGGCCCGGCAGTCGCTACAACCAGGATGTCGCCTTCATGAACACGGCCTACGGCGCCTCCAGCGATGTGCTCGCCGTTCTCGTGAAGACCCCGGAAGGCCGATGCTCGAGCTACGACACGCTGAACAAGGTCGACGCCCTGGAGTGGGAGCTCAGGCAACTGGACGGCGTTGAGACGACGAACACGCTGGCCCTGCTGAACCGGCGCATGCTCACCGGGCTCAACGAAGGCAATCCGAAGTGGTACGAGTTCTTGCCGAACCAGGACATGCTCAACACCGTCACCGCGGGTGCGCCGCGGGGGCTGTACAACGACAGCTGCGGCCTGCTGACCGCCTATGTGTTCCTGCGGGACCACCGGGCGGAAACCCTCAGCGCTGTGGTGCGCCACGTCGAGGCTTTCGCGCAGGCCAATGACACGGCGGACGTGCAGTTCCTTCTGGCGGCCGGATCGGCGGGAGTCGAGGCGGCGACGAACATCGTCGTGAAGCAGGCCTGGCGACAAATGCTGTTGCTTGTGTACGGGGCAGTGGTGCTGCTGTGCTTCGTGACCTTCCGCTCCTGGCGCGCGGTGGTGGTCGCGGTGCTCCCGCTGGCGCTGACCTCGGTGCTGGCCGAGGCGCTCATGGTGGCGCTCGGCATGGGCGTGAAGGTGGCCACGCTGCCGGTGATTGCGCTGGGCGTGGGCATCGGGGTCGACTACGCGCTCTACATCCTGTCCGTGACGCTTGCCCAGATGCGCGCGGGAATGAGCTTGTCGGAGGCGTACTACCGCGCGCTCCAGTTCACCGGCAAGGTCGTGATGCTGACCGGCGTCACGCTCGCAATCGGCGTCGTCACCTGGGTGGCGAGCCCGATCAAGTTCCAGGCCGACATGGGGCTGCTGCTGGCCTTCATGTTCCTCTGGAACATGCTGGGCGCGCTGGTGCTGCTGCCAGCCCTCGCCCACTTCCTGCTCGTGCCGGCGCGCCGCGCCCCGGCCGAGGCCCAGCCTGCAGCGGCGCCGCCGCTGGCGCCAACCTGAAAGGACAAACAAACATGGCTTACCTGCGCAATGTCTGGTATGTGGCCGGCTGGTCGGACGAGGTCCAGCCCGGCGGGATGCTCGCGCGGCAGATCTGCGACGAACCGGTCGTTCTCTATCGCGACGAGCAAGGCTCCCCGCACGCGCTCTTCGACCGCTGCCCTCACCGCTTCGCCCCCCTGTCCATGGGCACGCTCTGCGAGGGCGGGCAATCGATCCAGTGCGGCTACCACGGGCTGCGCTTCGGGGCAGACGGCAAGTGCAAGCACAACCCGCATGGCGACGGCCGCATCCCCGCGAGTGCCGCGGTGAAGGCGTATCCCGTCGTCGAGCGCTGGAGCTTGCTGTGGATCTGGCTCGGCGAGCCCGGCCGCGCCGATGCCGGCCTGATCCCGAGCTATCCCTTCCTCGACACCGAGCATTGGCATGTGGGCAAGGCGCAGATGGACATCGACGCCAACTACGTGCTGGAGAGCGACAACATCCTCGACCTCAGCCATATCGAGTTCCTGCATCCGGGCAGCCTGGGCGCGGGGCAGTCCGGCGAGGGCAAGACGATGGTTTCGCAGGAGGGCCACACCGTCTGGTCGCGGCGCTTCGTGCGCAACGAGATCCTGCCGGCCTTCCTCTATCAGGCGACGGGCCTGCCCGAACAGGCGCCCTGCGACCGCTGGCTGGACGTGCGGTGGGATGCCCCCTCGTACATGTACCTGCAAGCCGACATGGCGGTCTCCGGCACGCCGCGCGAGCAGAGCATCCAGACGCCCCAGGTCCACCTGTTCACGCCGGCCTCCGAGCAGAAGACCCACTACTTCTATGCGCTGGCGCTGCCGAAGTCGCTGGGCGACTGGGCCGCGGAAGCGGCCGAACGCAACGTGGCGGGCCTGCGCGAGCCTTTCCTTCGAGAAGACAAGCCCATGGTCGAGGCCCAGCAGCGCGCGCTGGCGGGCCGCGCCTTCTGGGACATGAAGCCGGTGCTGCTGGATGTCGATGCGCCGGCGGTGCGCGCCCGGCGCGTGCTGGACCAGTTGCTTGCCGCCGAACAGGCGGCCGGCGCTTGATCCCATTGTCTGAACAGGAGCGACGAATGACGAATTACCCGCGCAATCAATGGTACGTGGCAGGCTTCGATGAGGAGCTGCAGCGCGGAGCGCTGCTGCCGCGCACCTATCTCGGCGAACGTGTGGTCCTGTTCCGCGAGCCCGACGGCACGCCCAGGGCCCTGGAGGATCGCTGCCCGCATCGATTCGCGCCGCTGTCGGCGGGCACGCTGCGCGAAGGCGGTATTCAGTGCGGCTACCATGGTCTGACGTTCGACGGCTCGGGGACTTGCGTGCGCAATCCTCACGGCGCGATCCCGAAGGCTGCCTGCGTGAAGTCGTATCCGGTGCGCGAGCGTCATCGCCTGCTCTGGATCTGGATGGGCGAGCCGGCACTCGCCGACGAAGTGCTGATTCCCGACTTCAGCGCCGTCGCGGCCGCGCCCGAGCATTCGTCCTTCCGCGGCTACCTGCCCACCGCCTGCGACACCCTGCTGCTGGTGGATAACATCCTCGACCTGTCGCACGTCGATTTCCTGCACCCGACCACGCTGGGTAGCGGCGCAATCTCGCGCGTGAAGGCGACCGTGGAAGACCTGTCGGAACGCAGCGTCAGGGTTTCATGGATTTCCAGCGGCGACATCGCGCCGCGCGCGTTCGACACGCACCTGCGCCAGCAGGGCCAGCCCACCGACCAATGGACCGAGGTGACCTGGACCGCGCCCTCCAACATGCTGCTTTGCGTCGGCGCGACCCTTCAAGGAGAACCGCGCAGCGAGGGTGTCACGACCCTGAACCTGCATCTGGGCACGCCCGAGGGCCCCGGGCACACGCACTACTGGTATTGGGCCACGCGCGACTTCGCGATCTCGCCCGAAGCCAATGCCGCCATCCGTCCGATGGTGGAGCACATCTTCCGCCATGAGGACAAGCCGATGCTCGAGGCCCAGCAGCGGCGCATCGGCGAGCATGACTTCTGGTCGCTCAAGCCGGTCCTGCTGGCGCCGGATGCCGGCGCCGTGCGCGCCCGCCGCAAACTCACGGCCCTTGCTCAGGCCGAGGCAGCCGCCTGACCCCTTCACTTTCCTGGAGATCTTCTTGTTCCGTTATTTCCCCACCAACTACGTCTGGAACCTGTCCGTCGACCTCGCGATAGAGATGGGCGCGCGCATCGGAGAGATCGAAGCGATGTGCGCCCCGCTCCAGGAGGCGGCCAAGGCGCCCGATGCCGCAGGCACGCAGGCGTTTCGCGAGACCTGGGCCAGCATGGCCGACAAGCTGTGCGCGCTGGCCGAAGAGGACGAAGCGCGCGGGCGGCTGCTCGCGGCCGGCGAGAAGTACAACCGCGCGGCGACCTATCTCATCACCTGCGAGCGCCTGCAGGCCCATGGCGCGCCGGGCCGGCTGGCGCTGTACCGGCGCTTTCTCGACGTGTTCACGCGCGGCGTCAGTCTCGCCAGGGAGAACTGCGAACGCGTCGAGATTCCGTACGAAGGCAAGGTGATCGCGGGCCTGTACGTCCGCGCCGAGGGCGTGGCCGGCCGCGCGCCGGTGCTGGTGCAGCTCAATGGTTTGGACTCCACCAAGGAAATGAAGTACCGGGTCGGGCTGCCGGCATGGCTGGCCAGGCGCGGCATCTCGTCGCTGGTGATCGACCAGCCGGGCAGCGGCGAAGCCTTGCGCCTGCACAGTCTCGCGGCGCGCTTCGACAGCGAGCATTGGGCCAGCCGCGTAGTGGACTGGCTCGAAACGCGCGATGACGTGGATCGTGAACGCATCGGGCTCGAAGGCGTCTCGCTCGGTGGCTACTTCTGCCCGCGCGCCGTCGCCTTCGAGCCGCGCTTCGCCTGCGGTGTGGTCTGGGGGGCCAACCACGACTGGCGCGACGTGCAGAAGAAGCGATTGCAGAAGGAAGGCAGCCTCCCCGTGCCGCACTACTGGCATCACGTGCAGTGGGTATGGGGAGCCGGGGATCTCGACGACTTCATGCGTATCGCCGAGAACGTCCACCTCGACGGCGTGCTGGATCGCATCAAGGTCCCTTTCCTGGTGACGCACGGGGAAAAGGATTCGCAGATTCCGATGAAGTGGGCACAACGCACCTACGAGCAGTTGGTCAACAGTCCCAAGCGAGAGCTGAAGATCTTCACCGAGCGCGAGGGCGGGGTGCAGCACTCCAGCTTCGACAACAGCGCCAACGCCGGCCACTACATCGCCGACTGGGTCGCCGAGACCCTGGGCGGGCGCACCGCGTGAGCAGATGAACCATCTCGTGCGCCTTTGCCACACGAGCGAGTTGCCCGAAGGCACCGCCCGTGGCTTCGATCCGGTTTCGCGCGGCCGCGACACCCTGTTCGTGGTCCGCCGCAACGGCCTTCATGCCTACCGCAACGCCTGCCCGCATTGGGCGGACACCTCGATGGCCTGGCGCAAGGACGCCTTTCTGAACGCCGACGCGAGCCGCATCGTCTGTGCCGCCCATGGGGCGCAGTTCGAGATCGAGACCGGGATGTGCGTGCTCGGCCCGTGCCTGGGCCAGGCGCTGACGCGCGTCGCACTGGTGGAAAGCGCAGACGGGTGGTTGACCGTCGATCCGAACACACTGGAGGCAAGCCAATGAATGACTTCACCCGAACCCGCCGCGGGGCCTTGCTCGTCGCGCATTGCGCCGGGATGCTCGACCTGGTGTCCCTGCCTGTCTGGATGGGCGCCCTCATCGGCTGGTACCGCTTCGATCCGCAGCAGGCCGGGCTGCTGGCCAGCCTGTTCCTCGCGGGCCAGGTGGCCAGCAGCGTCCTGCTTGCGCCGAAGTTCATGCACGTGCCGTTGCGCGCGGCCGCCGCAACCGGATTCGCGGTGGCCGCACTGTCCTTCTTCGGAGTGAGCCTGTCGACGAGCTACCCGGTGATGGCCCTCCTGCACTTCACCGGCGGGCTGGGCGCGGGCTGTGCACTGAGCGTGACGCACGGGTTGATCGGACGCAGCGCCAATCCGCACCGGCTGTTCGCCGCCGCCGGCTTCGCACTTGCATTGTTCGGCATCCTGATGCTGGGCGGAGGCTCCAGGCTGGTGGCGACGCACGGGGGAGCCGCGCTCTTCGCGCTGTTCGCCGCTGTCATGTTGGTGGCGTTGGTGGCGGCTGCGATCGGCTTTCCGCGGGTCGACGACACGACGCACCGGCACGGCGCGAGTCAAGCGCGGCTGCCGCGGCAAGTCTGGTTCGGGATGGTCGGCATGGGCCTGCTGGCCCTGGCGCAGGCCGCGATGTTCAGCTTCGTCGAGCGCATCGGTGCGGACCGCGGCTACGGCAGCACGGCCGTGACCGGCGTGCTGGTCGCCGCAGGCATCGTGAACCTGCTGCCCGCGCCGCTGGCGGGCTGGCTACAGCACCGGCTGCGCGCCGAGACCGTGGTGGTGGCCGGGCCGCTGCTGCATGCGGCCATCGCGTTCGCCGTCACGCACACCTCCTCCTTTCCCGTTTACGCGGCGCTGGTCTCGACGCTGATCGCGGTGGCGGTATTCACGCACACCTTCCTGTTCGGCCTGTTGGCACGCCACGACGCCAGCGGCCGGGCCGTGGCGGCCACGCCGGCAATGCTGATGATCGGCGCCGCCATCGGTCCCCTTCTCGGCGGCTCGGCGGTCAAGCTGATGGGTTACCCGGCACTGGGCATCATCGTGGCGTGCACCGGCGTGTTGTCCGCCCTGGTCTTCACCGGTGCGCGGGAACGCCGCCTCGCGTCCGCACTGGCGCAGCAAGTCGATTGAAGCGCTCAGATCTTCGGCAGCGCCTGTGCGGTCGCGATGAGCCGGTCGCGCACCCATTGCACGCCGGGATCGTCGGCGCGGTAGCGGTGCCACTGCAGCACCTCGGTCAGCCGCGGCGTCTCCATCGGAGGCCGCAGCAAGCGAACCGGCGTGGCTTGCTCGAACTGCAGTGCCAGCCGGGTCTGCACGGTGGCGATGCGGCGCGTTCCCACGATGAAGCGCGGCATGACCCCGTACCCGTGCGTGACCACCTCGATGCGCCGCGTATCGCCATGTTCGTTGGCATACCACTGCTCGAACCACGGGTTCGTGCCTCTGTCGTTCTGATAGACCACGTGGCCCAGGGCCTGGTATTGCTCCAGCGTGATGCCATCCTCGAGGTCCGCATGCTGCCGGCAGGCGATCACTTGGTAGGTGTCCTCGAACAGCACCGCCTGCGGATGCTCGTCGAGCGTCAGGTGCGCGGGCGTGATGAGGAAGTCGATCCGCCCCTGGTCCAGGTCCTGGACCATGCCGGAGCCGCTGGGCCGGATGTCGAAGCTCAGGCCCGGCGCCTCCTGCGCGATGCACCGCAGCGCATCTGCGAGCAGCACGTGCGACAGGTAGTCGGACGCGATGATGGTGAAGTGCCGCTGCGCCGTCGAGGGTTCGAAGTCCGGCCGACCGCCGAGGGTGGAATCGACCCGCATGATGATGTCGCGCACCGGTTGCACGAGCGTTTCGGCACGCGGCGTCAGGCGCAGGGTCCGGCCGACGGGGACCAGCAGCTGGTCGTCGAAGTGCTCGCGCAGCCGCGCCAGCACGCCGCTCATCGCGGACTGCGTGATGTGCATGCGCTCGGCGGCGCGCGTGACGCTGCGCTCGGCCAGCAGCGCATCCAGGGCCACGAGCAGGTTGAGGTCGACGCGTTGGTGCCGCATGGCGCGATCATAGTGGCAGGTATCGCGCCGCCCGATGGCTCGCATTGCGAAACGCCATTGGTGCGGCGGGCCCGCGGTCCCTATGCTCCTGTCGCCATGACAAAGAGCAATCCACTGCAAGGCTGGCAGGTCGACCCCGACGCCGTCCGCCATATCGGCCAGGACCTTCAGCGTCCCGAATGCATCCTCGCCGAAAAGAACGGCACGCTGTGGGCCGCCGATGCGCGCGGCGGCGTGATGCGCATCGCGCCCGACGGCAGCCAGCGCCTCATCGTGCCGCAGCAATCCGCCGCGGCGGCGACCTCCACCGATTTCCAGACACGCTACGTGCAGAGCCAGGGCTCGCTGCCCAACGGCATGGCCTTCTTGCCCAACGGCGATTTCGTCATCGCCAACTGGGGTAGCGACGCAGTCGAGCTGATGACGCGCGAAGGGCACGTACGCCGCCTGTTCGACAGCATCGACGGACAACCCATTGGCAAGGCCAATTTCGTGCTGCGCGACAGCCGCGGCAGGGTGTGGCTCACGGTGACCACGCGCATGCAACCATGGACCGACTCCGTCAACGCGCGCGCCCGTGACGGCTACATCGCCCTCATCGATAACAAGGGCGTGCGCATCGTCGCCGACGGCTTCGAGGGCACCAACGAGGTTCGGCTTGATGCGCGTGAGGAATGGCTGTACGTCGTGGAGAGCAACGGCCGGCACATCTCGCGCCTGCGGGTTCAGGAAGACGGCTCCCTGACGCACAGGGAAGTGTATGGCCCGAGCTCGCTGCCGGGCTTTCCGGACGGCTTCGCCTTCGATGCGCACGGCAATCTCTGGGTGACGCTCGTGATGACGGATCAGCTCATCGCCATCACCCCCGAAGGCGAGGTCCTGATGCTGCTGGACGACAGCAATCCCGAAGCGGCACGGAAGCTCAACGAGCACTACGAAGCGCGCACCCTCACGCCCGAGATCATGGGCGCCTGCGCCGGCACGCTCGCGCCCTGGATGGCCAGCATCACCTTCGGCGGACCCGACCTGCGCACCGTCTACCTCGGGAGCCTCCGCGGCACCACCTTGCCCAGCTTCCGCTCGCCCGTCGCCGGGCTGGCACCCATCCACTGGAATGAGATCTGCTCCGCATGAAATTCGCGACACTCAAGAACGGCAGCAAGGACGGCCGCCTGGTGGTCGTATCGCGCGACCTGCAGCGCGCCGCCGATGCCGGCCCGATCGCGCCCAGCCTGCTGGCCGCCGTCGAGACCTGGGACGCTTGCGCGCCGCGGCTGCTCGCGCTGTACGAACGCCTGAACGAAGGCCAGGCGGAGGGCGCATTCGATTTCGAGCCAGGCCAGGCCGCAGCGCCCCTGCCGCGCGCGCCCCAATGGTGCGACGGCTCGGCCTTCCTGAACCACGGGCGCCTGATGGAGAAGGCCTTCAACATACCGCCCATCCCGGACATGGACACGATTCCGCTCATGTACCAGGGCGGGTCGGATGACATGCTCGGGGCGCACGACGACATCCCGCTGCCGGACGAAGCGCACGGCATCGACTTCGAGGGAGAGTTCGGCGTGATCGTCGGCGACGTTCCCATGGGCAGCGGCGCGGCGCTGGCGCACAGCCGCATCCTGCTGCTGGTGCAGATCAACGACGTGAGCCTGCGCGCCTTCGGCCCGCGCGAGATGCGCACCGGCTTCGGCTTCTTCCAGGCGAAACCTTCGTCCAGCTTTGCGCCGGTGGTCGTGACGCCAGACGAAATCGGCGACGCCTGGCGCGATGCGCGCATCGGCCTCGACCTGCAGGTGGAACACAACGGCCAATGGTTCGGCAATCCGAACGGCGGCGAGATGAACTTCGGTTTCGACCAGCTGATCGCGCACGCGGCCGCCACCCGGCGTCTGCGCGCGGGGACGATCATCGGCTCCGGGACTGTCTCGAACGCATCCGGGAAGAACGGCTCTGCCTGCATCGCCGAGCGCCGCGCGATCGAAGCCATCGGCCAGGGCGAAGCCAAGACACCGTTCATGAAGTTCGGCGACCGCGTGCGCATGGAAGCCCGCTGGCAAGGCCGGCCCGTGTTCGGCGCGATCGACCAGCGCGTGGTCCGGGCCGAGCTGCCGGAAGGAGCGAGGTAAGCCAATGCCACGATTCGTCGACCTGTCGATCTACCTCGAGAACGACGTGCTTTCGGACCCGCCCATGCTGGCGCCGAAGATCGAATACCAGAAGCACGGCGACACGCTGCCGGAGTTCATGAAGCTGCTCCCGGGCACGCAGCCGCAGGACTACCCGGACCAGGAAGCGGCGGCGGCCGAATGGGTGCGGCTGACCACGCACAACGGCACGCACCTCGATGCGCCCTACCACTTCCATTCCACGCAGGATGCGAAGCTGGGCGACCCGCGCCCCTCGATGACCATCGACGAGGTGCCGCTGGACTGGTGCTTCCGCCCGGGCGTGAAGCTGGACTTCCGGCATCTGCCCGACGGCCACGTCTGCACGGCGGCCGAGGTGGCGGCGGAACTCGAGCGCATCGGCCACGAACTGAAGCCCTTCGACATCGTGGTGGTCAATACGCGGGCCGGGTCGCGCTACGGCCATGGCGACTACGTCAATGCGGGCTGCGGCATGGGCTACGAAGCGACGATGTATCTGCTGGAGCGCGGCGTGCGGCTCACGGGCACCGACGCGTGGAGCTGGGACGCGCCGTTCTCGTACACCGCCACGAGGTTCGCGCAGACCGGCGACAGGTCGCTGCTCTGGGAGGGCCACAAGGCGGGGAAGGACATCGGCTATTGCCATCTCGAGAAGCTGCACAACCTCGAGTCGCTGCCGGGCCATGGGTTCACCATCTGCTGCTTTCCCCACAAGATCCGCAGCGCCTCAGCCGGCTGGACGCGGGCGGTCGGCATCTTCGAGGACTGAGATGAAGGTGCTTGTCACAGGTGCGGGCGGCTTCATCGGCGCCCAGCTGGCGGCGCTGCTGCGCACGACCGGCCGCATCGGCCAGCAGCCGATCAGCGCCCTTGCGCTGGCCGATCAGCGGCTTGCCGACGTTCCCCCAGGCACGCTGGCGCTGCAAGGGGACCTGGGCTCCGCGCGGCTGCTGCAGCAGATCCGCGATTTCGCGCCGGCCGTGGTCTTCCATCTCGCCGCCGTGCCGGGCGGCGCGGCGGAAGCGGACTACGCGTTGGGGCGCCGCGTGAACCTTGACGCCACGCTGGCCTTGTTCGAAACGCTGGCCGCTGATGGCAAGCCACCCGTGGTCGTCTACGCCAGCAGCATCGCGGTCTACGGGAGCAGCCTCCCCGAGCGGGTCGGCCCCGAGACGCCTCTTCGCCCCCCGCTCACCTATGGCGCGCACAAGCTTGCCTGCGAGATCCTGCTCGCCGACTTCAGCCGCCGGGGCCTGCTGGACGGGCGTTCGGTCCGTCTGCCCGGCATCGTCGCCAGGCCCCGCGCGCCCTCGGGCCTGGCGTCCGCGTTCATGAGCGACATCCTGCATGCGCTCGCCGCCGGGGAGCCATTCATCTGCCCGGTGTCGCCGCAGGCCACGGCCTGGTGGATGTCGGCGCAGTGCTGTGCCGAGAACCTGCTGCACGCGGCCGTGATGGATGTCTCGCAGGCTGATCCCGCCCGGGCATGGCCCCTGCCCGTGCTGCGGCTGTCCATCGCGCAGGTGATCGACACGTGCGCGGCGCTGTACGGAGAGGACCGCCGGCAGCTGGTGCGGTTCGCCCCTCAAGCCGGACTTGAAAACGTGTTCGGACGCTATCCGCAGCTGGACGATGCGCCTTCGCGCGCGCTGGGACTGCGCGACGACGGTTCGGCCGAGACGCTCGTGCGGCGCGCGCTGGGCGCTTGAGAAACCAAGGGAATGAAGCAATGGAAGCGCTGAATCTGGTCGTTTGCAGCCGGCGGCAGGAAGCCGAAGGGATCTGCAGTTTCGAGCTCGAGGCGGTGCACGGTGACGAGCTGCCGCCGTTCGCCGCCGGGGCGCATGTCGATGTGCACGTGCAGCCGGGCATCGTGCGCCAGTATTCGCTGTGCGGCGATCCGGCCGATCGGCGTCGCTGGCGCATTGCGGTGCTGCGTGAGGCAGCTTCGCGCGGGGGCTCCGCCGGCATGCATGACCACGTCCGTCCGGGCACCACGTTGCAGGTGAGCGAGCCGCGCAACCACTTCCCGCTTGTTCCGGCGCGCCACAGCCTCCTGATCGCGGGGGGAATCGGCGTCACGCCGATCCTGTCCATGGCGCGCGCGCTGAACGGCGAGGGCCGCAGCTTCCACATGCACTACTGCACGCGCTCTCCCGCGCGCATTGCATTTCGCGACGAGATCGGGACTGGGGCTTTTGCCGATAAGGTCAGCTTCCATTTCGACGACGGCGAGCCGGCGCAGAAATTCGACGCCGACCATGTGCTGGCGAATTCCCTGCCCGGAACGCACCTGTATGTCTGCGGGCCCTCCGGCTTCATGGACCATGTGCTCGGCACGGCGCGGCGCCTTGGCTGGGCCGAGGACCGCCTTCATCGCGAATACTTCGCCGCATCGGCCGCAGCTTCAATTGCGGACGCCGCTTTTGAGGTGCGCCTCGCACACTCGGGTCACTCGCTGAGGGTCGAGGCGAACCAGACCGTCCTGCAAGTTCTGCTGGGTGCAGGCATCGATATCACGTTCTCGTGCGAGTCCGGTGTCTGCGGGTCCTGTCTCACGCGTGTGCTGGAGGGAACGCCGGATCATCGCGACGTCTATCTCTCGGACGCGGAGCATGCGGCGAACGACCAGTTCACACCCTGCTGCTCGCGCTCGAGGACGCCCGTGCTGGTGCTCGATCTTTAGCGCCGCTGCGCGCAGTTCCCTGCACCGTGTGCTCTGTTTGTGTTGTGGCAAGCCAGCAAGGAGAAGGCAATGCTTTGCTGAGCCGGTACCGAAACCCAGAGGAGATTTCAATGGCTTTCCTGAAAAACGCCTGGTATGTGGCCAGTTGGAGCGATGCACTCAAGCCCGGCGAACTGTTGCCTCGCAAGATTCTTGGTGAGGATGTGCTGCTCCTGCGCGATTCGAAAGGTCAGGTCGCGGCCATGCAAGACCGTTGTCCCCATCGGTTCATCCCACTTCACATGGGACGAATCGTCGAAGACACCGTGGAATGCTGCTATCACGGGCTTCGCTTCGACTGCTCCGGTCGCTGCGTTTTGAATCCGCACGGCGACGGAAAGATCCCAGCGGCAGCCAGAGTGCGGACCTACCCACTCGTCGAGCGCCACAGCATTGTCTGGATCTGGATGGGTGACCAAGAGGCCAATCCGGAAAGAATCCCCGACTACGGTGTGCTCGATTCCGATAGCGGCTTCATGACCACGCGTGGCGACATCCTCATGCAGTCCAACTACATCCTGATGGGCGAGAACCTTCTGGACCTCAGCCACGTGGCGTTCTTGCACAAGGGCTTGTTGGGCAGCGACCAAATGGTCAAGACGCTACCGTCGGTGCGCGAGGAGTCGGGCCACCTCCACGTCGACCGGTTGATGAAGGACGTCGATGTTCCATCGGTGTTCAACATGATCTTCCGCAACGACGGCAAGCCCGTTGACGCGTGGCAAAACATGCGCTGGACACCGCCGAGCTGCTACTTGCTGGACGTCGGTGTCACTGCTCCTGGTCATTCTCGCGACGACGGCGCATGGTTCTTTGGCATCCATCTGCTGACGCCAGAGACCGAGTCGACAACGCACTATCACTTCGCTTCGGCCCGCCCACCAGGCTCGGTCGTCGACCCAGACTTGGACGCGGAGTTGGCTCGCTGTCGCCGTATTGCCTTTGCCGACCAGGACAAGCCGGTCGTCGAGGCACAGCAGCGCGTTGTCGGGACACAGGAATTCTGGTCAATGAAGCCGGTACTTCTGCCTGTCGATGCAGGACCTGTGCGCATGCGTCGAAGCATGGAGCGACTCATCGCAGAAGAATCGAAGGGCGTCGATGCCTGAGTTAACCGCTGCCTTCCTCTTGCTCAGCACATAGCGGGTGCGCCTCGCTCTTGCGAGGGACCCGCTACGTCGCGCTACTGCCGGGACTATTCCCGATTCCCGAAGATTGCCTACTTTGCTATACATGAGTGCATCAGCAAAGGGAACTCGATGAGGGACATCGGATGTCACTGATTCTCAGGTCCAGCCCGGAGTCCGCGGCTCAACTCACGAGTCTGCTCGCTCGACCCATTCTGGCGCTCGGTCAGCCCTCTTTTGGGCCTGCGCTGCTCGGCGTCGTCGGCGACGCTTTCCGGGCGGACCTGCTGTCGGCCTTCTCTCTCGACGAGGTCGGCCGCCCGCACTATCGATTTGCGACAGCCGTCACCGAACTCGGGAACGCCTTTGCGGAACGCGCCGGTGTCCGCTATGAGTCCGATTACTGGAGCAGCGATCCCGGACTGGGCGGGCTCGTCCGGGCGCAACGAGAGACGCCTGGCACGGTGGTGTCCCAGCAGGCGTGGAGCCACATCCCGCCCACCTGGTATCGGGCCGTGTGCTACGAGCAGCCACAGTTGGTGGATCGTGTTTCGGTGCTCGCGGATGTCGCAGGCAGGCGCTTGCTCTTGAGCGCCTACCGCCGGGCGGTGCATGGCCCCTTCAGTGACGAAGAGATCCGCGGCTTTGCCGCCAATGCCGACATCCTGGTGGCCTTGGTAGGCAAGCATGTCGAGATGGCAGACGAGCCAGGCCGCAACCCGGGCGCGCAGGAGGATTCGCTCGACGAGCGCTTGGCGGCGCGTTTTCCTGCCCTCAGCACCCGCGAGCGACAGGTTTGCGCGGGCATCGTGGGCGGCCTGTCGGCGAAGGAGATCGCCAGGACCTATGGCATCGAGCCCAGCAGCGTCGTGACCTACAAGAAGCGCGCGCTGGACAAGATCGAAGTGCCCAACGGGCACGCGCTCGTGGCGCTGTGGCACGCGTCCGGGCGGAGATCGCCGCCGGCGTAGAGCAACGGATCGCCTTGTCCCCATTGCTAGGGGACAGACGTGTGAGCGCGGGGGGCCGACACTGCGGCCCCATGACACATCGACACACTTGCACGAGGCGCACCGCGCCATGAGCGACTGCCCCTCCATCCACGGGCTGCACCACTACGCTGCCCGGTGTCGCGACGCCGAACAGACCCGGCATTTCTACGAGGACCTGCTCGGCCTGCCGCTGGCGCATGTGATCCGTGCCGACAGGGTCCCCAGCACTGGCGAGCACTGTCCCTACGTGCACCTGTTCTTCCGGCTGGCGGACGGCTCGTGCATCGCCTTCTTCGACCTGGGTGATGGCCAAGCGGCCGAGCCGTCTCCCAACACACCGGCCTGGGTCCACCACATCGCCTTCAACATCCGCGCATTGCCGGAGCTGTTGGCCATGAAGGTCCGCCTGCAGTCCGCAGGGGTGGAGGTGCTCGGCCCCACCGACCATGGTTTCGTGCAGTCGATCTATTTCTTCGATCCGAACGGCCTGCGGCTGGAACTCACTGTGCCGACCGCGAGCGAAGCCGAGGTCACGGGCTACGAGCTCGAGGCGCATGCGCGCCTGCGTGCGTGGACCGCGGAAAAGACAGCTGCAGTCACAGACGGCGCGGCAGTCAACGCTCTGGAGCACCGATGCCGCTGAATCGCACGCACGATCCGCAGCGCCGCGGCTGGCTCGCGTCGGCCAACGCCGTCGGTACCGACTTTCCGCTGCAGAACCTGCCGCTGGGCAGCTTCAAGGCTGCCGGATCCCCGCAAGTCCGGGTGGGCATCGCCATCGGCGAGAGCGTACTGGACCTATTTGCCGTGCACAGCGCGCGGCTGTTGCGCGCAGAGGCGGCCGATGCGGCAGCCGTGGCACACGAGGGCGGACTCGCGGCCTTGATGGCCCTGCCTGCGGAAGCAATGTCTTCCTTGCGTGCCGGCGTCTTCGACCTGCTGTGCGACGACACCGAAGCCGGCGCGCGAACGCAAGGCCTGACGCCCGAAGTGCTCCGGGACGCAGCGCAGGTGCAGATGCAACTGCCTTGCGCTATTCGCGGCTATACGGACTTCCTGGCCTCGGAGCACCACACGGAGCGCAATGGACGGCTCAAGGGCCTCGCCGTCCCGGTGCCGGAGGCCTACCGATCGGTTCCGGTCGCCTACCACGGCCGTGCTTCTTCCATCGTCGTCAGCGGCACGGAGGTACGCCGCCCCAACGGACAGTGGAAGGCTGCGGACGGTCGGGTGGTGTTCGGCCCGGCGGACGCGCTCGACTTCGAACTGGAGATGGGCATCTTCATCGGGCAAGGCAATCCTCAGGGCCTGCCTGTCAAGCTTGCTGACGCGCACCGGCACATCTTCGGCCTGTGCCTGCTGAACGACTGGTCCTCGAAGGCCGTGCAGTGGTGGGAGCAGATGCTCGGTCCCTTCCTCGGCAAGAACTTCGCTACGTCCATCTCGCCATGGATCGTCACCCAGGAGGCGCTGGAGCCTTTCCGGGTTGCCGCGCCGCAGCGCGCCACTTCGCATCCGCCGGTCCTGCCCTACCTCGATGTGGGACGGCACTCGCAGGCCGGCAGTTGGAACATCGACCTTGTCGCGTGCCTCTCGACCCGGCAGATGCGCGAACGAAACCAGGCTGCCGCCGTAGTGACGCAAACCGGACTGCGCCATCTGTGTTGGACGCCGGCCCAGATGGTGGCCCACCACACCAGCAACGGTTGCAACCTCGAGACGGGCGACCTGCTCGGAACCGGAACGATCTCCGGTCCACACGACGATAGCCGCGCCTGCATGACCGAGCTCACCAGCGCCGGCCGCGCGCCGCTCGCGCTTTCTGGCGGGGAATCGCGCGGCTGGCTCGCCGATGGTGATGAGGTCGTCCTGCGCGCCCGGGCCTCCGCACCCGGGCATGTGCCGATCGGCTTCGGCGAATGCCGGGGCCTGATCCTGCCCTCCCTCACCTACTGATTCAACAACCACCGGAACCAGCAAACCATGAACAAACCCTTCGCATCCAGTGCCGACCTCAACGAGCAACGTCCTCAGGTGGTCGAACTCGCGCCCGACGTGTACGGCTACATCAGCGCGTCCGATCCCAACTGTGGATTCGTGGTGGGGCGCGACTGCGTGCTCGCAGTGGACACCACGGCCACCCCAGCCAGCGCCCGGCGCTGGCTCGAGGAGGTCCGCAAGATCACCGACAAGCCGGTTCGCTACGTGTTTCTCACCCACTACCACGCGGTGCGGGTCATGGGCGTATCAGCATTCGAGGGCGCCACCATCATCGCCAGCCGCGGCACCGGCTCGCTGATCGAGGAGCGCGGTTTGGCCGACTACGAGTCCGAGCGTGTCCGCATGCCACGGCTGTTCGCGGACGCCGACGTCATCGAGGGACTTTCCACGCCGCACATCACCTTCCAGGACGAGCTCACCCTGGACCTGGGCAACCAAAAGGTCGTCCTGAAGCACCTGGGCCGTGGGCACTCGGCCGGAGACGCGGTCTGCTGGATTCCGGGGGCGGACGTCATGTTCGGTGGAGACCTGATCGAGAACCGCTGCGGCATCTATTGCGGCGACGCCTACCTGGCGGACTGGCTGGAGACGCTGGAGCGGCTGCGGGAGTGTGCGCCGCGGGTACTCGTACCCGGCCGGGGCAACCCCATGCGAACGCCCAAGGAGATTTCCGATGCGATCGACACGCACAAGGACTTTCTGGTCACGCTGCTCGCGACCGTGCGGTACGGCTTGTCGCAGGGCCTGGACCTGAAGGGCTGCTACGACTTGGCCGATCGCCAGCTCACGGCCCGCTTCGGCGACTGGCCCGTGTACCGGCACGTGCTGCCGTTCGACGTGGCGCGGGCCTTCGATGAGCTGCGCGGGCTGCGGCATCCACAGATCTGGACGACCGAGAAAGACCGGCAGCTCTGGGCTGCGCTCGTCTGATGCCACAACCGGATGTGCGCCACACCATGAGTTCCGCTGAACAGCCCTACGCTGCTTCGCCGTACACGAATGGCTACGAGTTCAGCCAGGGCAGGGGCTACGCTCTTCCCGAATATCCGTTCGTTCCGCCGCCAGCGCTTGTCGAAGGCACGGTCGGGCGCTGCCAGGTGGCCATCGTCGGCGGCGGGCTTTCCGGGCTGACGCTGGCCTGCGCCCTCGCGCGACAAGGCGTCGAGGCGGTGCTGCTGGACGAGGACAACACCGTGGGGGTCAAGGGCGCCTCCTCGCGCGGCATCTGCTACACGCAGAAGTCGCTGGAGATCTTCCAGCGACTGGGCATCTTCGAGCGGATTGCTGCCAAGGGAATCCAATGGCGCGTCGGTCGGACCTACCTCGACGACGACGAGATCTACGCGTTCGACCTGCAGCGGCAGCCGGGCTTCGAACTGTCCGAGCAGCCGCCCTTCATCAATATCCAGCAGTTCTACGTGGAGGGCTACCTGGTCGAAAGAATCATGGAGCTCGGCCACGTCGAGCTGCGCTGGAGCAGCCGAGTGACAGGCTTCCGGATGGACGAGGATGGTGCACGCCTGGAGGTGCAGACGCCCGCCGGGCAGTACGTCCTGCAGGCGGACTACGTTGTCGACGCCACGGGCTCGCGCAGCCCCTTCCGCGCCTGGGCCGGCGCGCAGATGTCGGGCCAGCGCAGCGATGATCGCTGGTGCATTGCCGACGTCCGCTTTGCCGACCAGCCGCCGCTGGAGCGCCACACGTGGGTCGAGGCGCCATTCAACGAGGGCCGCGCGGTCTGGCAGCACCTGATGGGCGACGGCGTCTGGCGTATCGACTACCAGATGGCACCCGACGCCGATCCCCGCGAGATCAGCCGGGAGGATATCGTGCGAGAGCGCCTGGCACAGCAGTTCGGGGCGGACTGCGAAGTCGAGGTCCTCTGGGTGGGGCCCTGGATGTACCGCAGCGAATGCATCGACCGCATGCGCTACCACAGGCTCTTCTTCATGGGTGACGCGGCCAAGGTGGTCAGTCCGTTCGGCGCGCGCGGCGGCAATACCGGCGTGGCTGATGCCGACAACCTCGCCTGGAAGCTGGCGGCGGTGACGCGCGGCGCGGCGCCCCCAGAGCTTCTGGAGACCTACCACGACGAGCGCCATGAAGCCGCTCTGGTCAACATCGCGGTGACGGACCGCACCGCACGCTTCATGCGCGCGCGCACCGCGACTGAGCGGCTCTTCCGCAGTGCCGTGCTGTCGCTGGCACGCCAGCACCCCTTCGCGCGTTCGTTCGTCAATACCGGGCGCATGGCGGTGGCCAACCGCTACACGCGTTCACCCGTCTGCGGCCTGCACGGCGGGACATCGGTGCAAAACGTGAGGTTCACCCGCCCGAACGGGACCCAGGCGCTGCTCAACGACCTGCTCGAATCCGGTGGCCCCCACGTCCTGGTACTGCTGCTGTTCGGGCGACCGGGGCAAGCGGACGATTCGCTTCAGCGCGAGCGCCTTGCGGGTCTGCCCGTGCGTTGCATCGCCGTGCAGGAAGGCCAGGCCTCAGCTGGCGGCATCGACCACATCGTGGACGCGGAAGGCCGGCTGCGACGCGCCTGCATGCTGCCCGCGACCTCGGGCTGGGCCTTGCTGCGACCCGACGCGTACCTGGCCGCGGCAGGCTCCCTGGAGCACGATGACCCGGTGGCGGCGGTGCGCACGGCACTGGGCCTTGCTGCCAAAGGAATCCAATGAAGACCGCACTCGCTCTCGAAGATCCGGACGGCATCTACGAACAACTCCTGGACGCGCATGCCGGCCTGAGCGATGAACAGTCCTCGGCTTTCAATGCGCTGCTGATCCTCCTGCTGGTGAACCAAGTGGGTGATCAAACAGCTTCCGGCTGCATCCAAGCGGCACGGCTGGAGCTGGAGTCGCGCACCCCACGCTCGCATTCCTACCTCACTCCCACGGAGACATCATGAAGCCGATGCAATTTCTTCTCGCTGCCTGCGTAGCACTGGCGGCTTGGACGGCCCAGGCCCAGTCTTTCCCGGCCCAGCCCATCAAATGGATCGTGCCGTTCGCGGCCGGCGGCGGCACCGACAACATCGCGCGCACGCTTGCCGAAGTCATTCAGCAGGGGCTCGGCGCGCCCGTCGTGATCGACAACCGTCCGGGCGCGGCCACCAATGTCGGCGTCGCCGCGCTCCTGCACGGCAAGGCCGACGGCTACACGGTCATGCAAGCGGAGAACGGCGCCCTGCTGTTCAACGAATTCCTGTTCGCCAAGCTCCCATATAACCCCACTAAGGACTTTACATACATCGGCGGCATCGGGCGCCTGCCGGTGGCTCTCGCCGTGCATCCTTCGCTGCCGGTCCGCACGCTGGCGGATTTCGTGGCCTATGCCAAGGAGAACAGCGGCAAGGCGCACTACGCCTCAGCCGGCGTCGGAACGCCGCACCACATGGCCATGGAGCTGTTCAAGCAGCAGGCCGGCCTCGACCTGGTCCATATTCCCTACAAGGGGGCAGCGCCGGCGCTGCAGGACCTGGTGGGCGGACAGGTGAAAGTCATGATGGTGGACTTGGCTTCGTCACTCCAGTACATCCGCGCCGGCAAGATCCATGTGGTGGCGATCGCTGCGAACCGGCGTGCCCAGGCCCTTCCGGACGTGCCGACCTTCAGGGAAGGCGGCTATAAGGACGTCGATGCCTACGCATTCCAGGGCCTGATCGGCCCGGCCGGCATGCCCGCCGACGTGGTCGCCAAGCTCAACGCCGAACTGAACAAGGCCCTCGCGCATCCGAAGGTGGTCGCCCTCTTCAGCAACTTCGGTTTCGAAGCCATGACCGGCACTCCGGAAGAATTCCGCACCGCGGCACGCGATGAGCGCATGCGCTGGGGCCGGGTCATCAAGACGGCGGGCGTGCAGCTCGAATGAAGCGGGGTGACCTGACGACCCACCGACAGGCCAGCCGGTGATCAAGAGCAAGAGCACCGGATTGAGCGTCCTCCCAATGCGACTGCGCGCCTGACGCCTTGGCCGGCATAGAACGGTGAACCTGCATCAGGACCACTCCCGCCGGGATGCCACCCAACGATCCTGCGACGCCTGAAGGTGTGAACGCATGGCGGTCTGCGCTGCAAGCACGTCCCGGCTTTCCAGGGCTCGCAAGATGCCTTCATGTTCGCGCAGCGCCTCCATCCAGGTTTCGCTGCTTTCCGAGCGCACCCTGAGCCGGGAGGAGATGGGACTGTGGCGTCCATCGAACAATTCCCCGACCAGGCGCTCCATGACCGAGTTGCCTGTCATTGCGGCGATGGCCAGGTGAAACGCGCGGTCTTCTTTCAAGGGCGGACGATTTTCTTCGATCGCGGCACGCATCTCCGCCAACGCCTTCGATACGGCCGCGATCCCTTCAGGCGACGCCAGGCCGCATGCCAACGCGACCACCGAACCTTCGAACGCCGAACGGGTCTGCATCAGCTCGATCGGACTCTCGCCCAACGATGCAGTCGATTGCGATGCGCGCTCCGGCGGGGCGCAGACATAAACGCCGACGCCCATGCGGACTTCAACGCTGCCATCCAGTTCCAGTGCGATCAATGCCTCGCGAACGGAAGGACGCGATACGCCCAGCTGTTGCGCGAGGTCGCGCTCCGGGGGCAACCGGGAGCCCTCCGAAAAACCGCCCTCCTTGATGAGGGCTCGAATCTGGTCGGCGATCTGCTGGTAAAGCCGCCGGTTATCGACGGGTTTGAGCTGATTGATCACGTTTGCCCTTCATTCCAAAAAAGAGGCTCGGCGGCCTTACCACATGCGTGCGTGGCGAGTGACCTTACCACCGATTGACCCGCAGTGTACCCCGCAAAGCGCGCTTGAAAACAGGGGGAGCTATGCCCCGCCAGAAGGGAACGTGTCCTCGGCCAGTTGGCAACCAAGGGTATATACGGTAAGGCCACGACCGCCAATTGGGTAAAGTGGCCTTACCAAGATGTGTCGATTTTTTGAGCATACGAAACGACAGGAAAGCGATTTGGCCAGACCACGCTGCCTCGGCAGGCTCAGCCCTTCAAGGCGCACATCCCCACAGAACCAGGACAGGAGCCATGAAATACGACTTTGACATCAGCGCCCCGCTGGCCTATTGGCCGGATCTGTTGCACGCCGCCGGAACAACCTTGGGCTTGTCGCTGGCCGCGACGGTGTTCGGCTTCTTGCTCGGTGTGTTCTGCGCCGTCGCCGGCAAGAGCCGCGTCGCCTGGCTTGCACGATTGACCACGATCTACGTGGAGACGATCCGCAACACGCCATTGCTGGTACAGATATTCATCGTGTACTTCGGGCTTGCCACCATCGGCCTGAAAGTCGATGCGTTCACCGCTGCCACGGCGGCGCTGGTGATCAACGTCGGTGCGTACACCTCGGAGATCGTCCGTGCGGGCATCGAGTCGATTCCCAAGGGCCAACTGGAGGCGGCTGAGTGCCTGGGCCTCACGCGGCGTCAGCTTCTGACCCACGTGGTGCTACCGCCGGCCATCGAGCGGGTCTACCCGGCGCTCACCAGCCAGTATGTGCTGCTCATGCTGGCCTCGTCGATCACCTCGCAAATCTCTGCCGAGGAACTGACGGCGGTCGCCAACCGGATCCAGTCCGAAACCTTCCGCTCGGTGGAAACCTACCTGATCGTGGCTGCCGCCTACCTGGTGCTCTCGCTGGTGATGCGACTGGTCTTCTGGTGCGCGAGCTACGTCGCCTTCCCTCGCCGCCGACGCCTAGGCACGACCGTCTGAGGAAGAAATGCCATGACCGCCTTGTCTCTTCCCCAGCTCCAGTTCCTTTTGAGCGGCTTCGGGTGGACGATCGTCCTGACCCTGCTTGCATTCTCCGGTGGCGGAATCCTGGGCTTCGTGGTCGCGATCGCTCGCGTCTACGGGCCGAACTTCACCCGCCAGATCGTGATGCTCTACATCAAGCTGATCCAGGGCACGCCTCTACTGGTCTTGCTGTCTCTCGCCTACTTCGGCCTGCCGACGCTGGGCTTCAACATCAAGCCGCTCACCGCTGCCGCACTCGGCCTGAGCATCTATGTGTCGGCCTACCTGGGGGAGATCTGGCGCGGCTGCATCGAGTCCGTGCCGCGCACGCAGGCCGAAGCCGCAGAGTGCCTGGCGCTCAACTGGGGGCAGCGACTGATCCACGTGATCCTTCCCCAGGCCATGAAGATCGCCACGCCGCCGACCGTCGGATTCATGGTGCAAATCGTCAAGAACACCTCTTTGGCCTCCGCCATCGGATTCGTCGAACTCGCACGTGCCGGCCAGGTGATCAACAACGCCACCTTCCAGCCCTTCGTCATCTTCGTGCTCGTCGCAGCGCTGTACTTCGCCCTGTGCTACCCGCTGTCGGTGCTGAGTCGGCGCCTCGAAAGGAAATTCAATGTCGCCCATCGTTAATGTCCAGTCGATCTCGAAGAGCTACGGAGCCACCCGTGTGCTCAACGATGTGTCCTTCACTGTCGACAAGGGCTCGGTCGTTGCGATCATCGGGCGCAGCGGCTCCGGCAAGACCACGGCCTTGCGCTGCATCGATCGGCTCGAGACGGTCAGCGAGGGTCGCATCGATGTCTGCGGGCACGAGATCACCTCGCCCAAGCTGGACCTCCACCAACTGCGGCGCGATGTGGGCATCGTGTTCCAAAGCTACAACCTGTTCCCGCACATGACGGTCGAGCAGAACATCATGCTTGCTCCGCGCATTGTTCTCAAAGGCAAGCGGGACGAGGTCCGCGAACGAGCCCACGCCGTGCTGGCTCAAGTGGGCCTGTCGGACAAGGCGGACTTCTACCCGTCGCAGCTCTCCGGCGGCCAACAGCAACGTGTCGCCATCGCCCGGTCGCTCGCGATGTCTCCGCAACTGATGCTGTTCGACGAAGTCACCTCAGCACTCGATCCGGAGCTGACCGGCGAGGTCCTGCGCGTAATGGAAAAACTGGCCGCTGACGGAATGACCATGGTGCTCGTCACACACGAGATGGCTTTCGCCCGCAAGGTCGCCGACAAGATCATCTTCATGCACCGCGGCACCGTTTGGGAGGAAGGCCCTGGCGAGATGCTCGACGCTCCCAGGACCGAGGAACTGCGCAACTTCGTCGGCAGCGGCCTGTGAAATGACCGCATCGCACAAGCCTCATCGAGTACGCCCCACGGCACAACCACCTTTGCAACCATCCACCGAAAGAGAGACTCCCATGATTCAACGTTCCAAGATCTTGCGCCGCCTGTGTGCGGGTATTGCCCTGGTCGCCATTGCGGGTGCTGCACAGGCAGACCAACTCGACGAGGTGCGCGCAGCGAAGAAGATTCGCGTCGCCATCGACCTCGGGTCGCCCCCGTTCGGCACGAACGACGCGCAGATGAACCCGACCGGCTCCGACGTCGAAACGGCGCGCCTGCTGGCCAAGGACCTCGGCGTCGAACTGGAAATCGTCCCGACGACGGGCGCCAACCGGATTCCGTTTCTCCAGACCGGCAAGGCGGACGTCGTGATTTCCTCCTTGTCGGTCACGCCAGAGCGCGAGAAGGTCATCGACTTCTCGGCTCCCTATGCGCAGATCCAGGCGGTCATTGCGGCGCCCAAATCCGTCGTGGTCAAGGACTTTGCCGGCCTCGTCGGCAAACGGGTTGCCACTGCGCGCGGCACGACCAACGACAAACTTGCCACCGAGAGCGCCAAGGGTGCGCAGATCGTTCGCTTCGATGACGACAGCACCCTCGTCACCGCCGTCGCCAGTGGCCAGGTCGAGATCTTCGCAACGTCGCCCGCCATCGTGAAGACGGTCGCGGACAAGGTGCCCGCACTGGGCGTCGAGACCAAATTCGTGATGAAGAGCTTCCCCTTGGGCATTGGCATGCGCAAGGGTGAAACCAAGCTGCAAGCTTGGATCAACCAGTGGGTCGGCAACAACACCGAGAACGGCAAGCTCGCCGCCATCTACAAGCGCTTCCACGGTTGAAGCGTTCGTTCCATCACTCAAGGAAATTTTCATGCTGACTGTGATCTGCGAAACCCCCGGCACGCTGCGCGCCGAAGACCGGCCGATGCCGCTGCGTGGCGGTGACGAGGTGCTGCTGCGCGTCAAGCGCGTGGGCGTGTGCGGCACCGATCTGCACATCTTCACCGGCAACCAGCCGTATCTCAGCTACCCGCGTGTCATGGGTCACGAACTTTCCGGCATCGTCGAAGCCGCGCCGATGGGCAGCCGGTTGTCTCCGGGAGACCAGGTCTACGTCATGCCGTACTTGTCCTGTGGCAAGTGCATTGCCTGCCGCCAGGGCAAGACCAATTGCTGCGTCAACATCCAGGTGTTGGGCGTGCATCGCGATGGCGCATTTACCGAGTACCTCAGCGTTCCGCAGGCCTTCGTGCACAAGGCCGAGGGCGTATCGCTTGACCAGGCGGCGATGGTCGAGTTTCTCGCGATCGGCGCCCACGCGGTGCGACGTGCCGACGTTCGCGGTGGGCAGCGCGTACTGGTGGTCGGCGCAGGACCCATCGGCATGGCTGCGATGATCTTCTCGAAGTTGCGCGGTGCGCAGGTGACCGCGCTCGATACGCGCAAAGACCGCCTCGACTTCTGTTCAGCGCAACTCGGGATGGCTGCCAGCGTTCAGATTTCGGACGACGACGAAAAGCAGTTGGCTGCACTCACCGACAACGAGTTCTTCGACATCGTCTTCGATGCCACCGGCAATCCGAAGGCGATGGAGCGCGGCTTCAAGTTCGTCGCGCACGGCGGCACCTACGTGCTGATCTCCGTTGTCGGTGCCACGATCAGCTTCTCGGACCCGGAGTTCCACAAGCGCGAAACCACCTTGCTCGGAAGCCGCAACGCGACGACCGAAGATTTCGAGACAGTGCTCGAGGCGATGCGCGCGGGCCTCATTCCGGACGCGGCGCTCAACACGCACCGCCTTGCGCTGGCCGATGTTCCAGCCGACTTCAAGAACCTGCTGGATCCTGCCAGAGGCGTCGTCAAGGCCATCGTGGAGTGCTGAGCATCATGGGCCAGGCCATCCTCCAGTTCGGCACCAGCCGCTTCCTTCAGGCGCATGTGGACCTCTTCGTTTCGCAGGCGCTCGATCGCGGCGAAGCGGGCCAGGCGCTCGGCGGCATCATGGTCGTGCAGACGACCCGCAACCCGGCGAGCACCGAACGGGTGGCAGCCCTTGCAAGCGGTGGCGGCTATCCGGTCCGCATCCGCGGCATAAGGAGTGGTCGGCAAATCGACGAAACCATCACCTGCCGCGCCGTGCGCCAGGCCATGCAGGCGGACGCCGACTGGTCGGCGCTGCGCGACGCGGTCGCGACCGACGTCCGGGTGATCATTTCCAACACGGCCGATCGTGGGTATCAACTCGACGACGAGGACGGCCCGGGATTGATCGCCGACCGCCTGCATGCGCCCCGCAGCTTCCCGGCAAAGTTGCTGGTGCTGCTCCACCATCGTTGGCAGGCGATCCCCGCTGCCGACCTGTCGATCTTTCCCTGCGAACTCATCGAGCGCAATGGCGATGTCTTGCGCGATGTGGTGCGCGCAATGGCTGCACAGTGGAAGCTGGACGCGAGTTTCATCGAGTGGCTGGGCGAGCATTGTGTCTGGGCCAACTCACTCGTCGATCGCATTGTGTCGGAAGCCCTGCATCCGGTCGGCGCGGTTGCCGAACCCTATGCACTGTGGGCCATAGAACGTCAGCGAGGATTGACGCTGCCCTGTGCGCACCCGGACATCGTGGTGACGGACGATCTTGAGCGGTTCGAGCGGCTGAAACTGTTTTTGCTGAACGCGGGGCACACGTTCCTCGCTGAACGCTGGCTGACGGAGAACCGCGCCCAGGACGAGACGGTGAAGCAAGCCATGAACGACGCCGCCTCGCGGGGGGATCTCGAGTCGCTTTGGGCCGATGAAGTTCTGCCAGTGTTCGACGCACTTGGACAACGCACCGAAGCAGAGGCTTACCTCGTCGAGCTCAGGGAGAGGCTGCTCAATCCCTTTCTGAACCATCGTCTCGCCGATATTGCGCAGAACCACGCGCAAAAGAAACAACGGAGGCTCGCTCCCATCGTGGATCTTGCAGACAAGCTGCGGTGCGGACTCGCCCAGCCGCGGCTGCGCGCAGCGCTTGCAACGACGACTTGAATACACCCCGGAGCCACACTGATGCTGTCCCCTATCGAAGAGCAAGCCATCGAGAAAATCACGGCACCCACTGGCGCGCGCGTCATTCGCCTGCATCCCGATGACGATGTCGTCATTTCCCTGGACCAATTGGTATCCGGAGCGCACATCGCTTCCGAGAACACCACGGTCTCCGGCCTGATACCTCCGGGCCACAAGATGGCGACGCGCGCCATCGAAGCGGGCGCGGCGGTGCGGCGGTACGGTCAGATCATTGGCTTTGCAAGCCAGCCCATCCGGCCTGGTCAGCATGTGCACACGCACAACCTGGAAATGGGCGAGTTCGAGCGCGACTACGCCTTTGGGGCCGAAGTCCGCGAGACGGTGCCAGCGCTGCTGCCCGCCAGTTTCGAGGGCATCGTGCGCGAGGATGGCCGGGTGGCGACGCGCAACTACATTGGCATCCTCACCTCGGTCAATTGCTCGGCAACAGTCGCTCGCGCGATTGCGGACCACTTTCGACGCGATGGACACCCCGAGGCTCTTGCGGAGTTTCCCAATGTCGACGGTGTTGTCGCACTGACACACGGCACAGGCTGCGGGATCGACTCGGCCGGTGAAGGTCTTCAAATCCTTCAACGTACGCTTGGCGGCTATGCGTGCCATCCCAACTTCGCGGGCGTCCTCGTTGTCGGACTGGGCTGCGAGACCAATCAAATCCCGAAGTTGCTGGCCACGCAAGGCCTGAGCGATTCGGGGGCGTTGCGCTCGTTCACGATCCAGGACGTAGGGGGAACGACGAAGGCGATCGCCCGCGGCATCCAACTCGTCAAGGAAATGCTTCCATCGGCCAACCAGGTCCGACGTCAGTCCGTGCCAGCCAGCCACTTGATCATTGGGCTGCAGTGCGGTGGCTCTGACGGCTATTCCGGGATCTCAGCCAATCCGGTCTTGGGCGCGGCCGTCGACCTGCTCGTGGCACACGGTGGAACGGCCATTCTCTCGGAAACCCCTGAAATCTATGGCGCCGAGCATCTGCTGACTCGACGCGCTCAAACCCTCGAAGTTGGGCGAAAGCTCGTCTCGCGCATTCGTTGGTGGGAAGACTATTGCGGGCGTAACGGCGCGCAGATGAACAACAACCCCTCTGCTGGCAACAAGGCCGGTGGCCTGACCACGGTGCTCGAGAAATCGCTGGGAGGGATCGCCAAGGGCGGGTCCACCAATCTCACCGAGGTCTACGAATACGCGCAGCCCGTCAGGGCGCGGGGCTTGGTCTTCATGGACACGCCCGGCTATGACCCCATATCGGCCACGGGTCAGGTGGCGGGCGGCGCCAATCTGATCTGTTTCACCACCGGGCGGGGCTCGGCCTATGGATGTGCGCCATCGCCTTCGGTCAAGCTTGCCACCAACTCAGCGCTGATGGACAGGCAGGCGGACGATATGGACCTGAATTGCGGCCAAGTCCTGGATGGCACGAAGTCGATCAATGAGCTCGGCGCCGAGTTGTTCCAACTCTTGCTCGACACAGCTTCGGGCCGGCCATCACGCAGTGAAGTGCATGGCTATGGCCAGAACGAATTTGTTCCTTGGCAGATCAGCGTCATCACCTGACCCCGTCGCTATCGCGCCGCCTTTCGAGTTCGGCCCCGCCTGGCACTCCACTGCGTGATGCCCAGCATGACAGTCACCAGCACAGCGCCTGCGCCAAGCCCGAAGCTTCAGTGGCTAGCATTGCGCTGGCCCATGGCCTGAACGCGAACCTGGTGCACAAGTGGCGCCGGATGGCAGCGGCGCCCGCAGTCCCGAAGCTTGGCGCAAGTGCGGAACCTACGTATTCTTTTATTTCGCTGGCAGTCGCCGTCTCGCAGGACCCGTTGCCGGGCCGCGGGATCCGTGAAACCGTCCGCGCCAAGTTCGCGGGCTGCACGCGCCAGGGCGGCCAGATGAGCGCCCAGCTTGTCGTCGAGGTCCGCCGCAGCGCTCTCGGTCAGCGCCTGCTGCTGCTCGCGCATCAGGTTGACGTACTCACCCGACAGGCTTTCGGTACAACCACCAGCCCGTTGCACCTACCAGCGTGAGCACGAGCGAGGTGATCGGCAGTGCTGTCTTCGTTCTCAGCTTGAGCCGCACTTGGTTTCCTTCGCGAGCACGGCGGTGGTTCGAGGCTGCATTTTTCGACGATAGCAACGGCCTTCCTTGACCGCGGCATGGTACGGGGGCAGTTCGCGGCAGGATCCAGCTATATCTTCAATGTGTGTACGCAATCCGAATGAGTTGGGGCGTTAGATAAAACCGAGCCGCCTACAGAGGACCAAAAACAAAAGCCGAGATCGCAGTCGTTGTTTCAACAACAGATCGCCCAGGCCACCGCCACCAACATCCTCCCGAAACTTGATCAAAGTCAAGCGCCGAAAGCCACACGCGTAGATAACATCGAAGGCGACGCGAGGAGACGCCGTGGAACTCGAGATACCGGAAATGCTGGCCGCCGCGCTGCAGGGGCAGGTCGGTGCGCAATCGCCGCTTGGCCTTCAGCTGGGTGGACAAGGCGCCGGCAGCGGCACCCGGGTCGTGTCCAGCCGCCATTTCGACGGCCACTCGCTCAACCTGCTCTACCAGCTGGGCCTGACCACCGGTGCGCGCGACTTGGTGTTCCAGCTTCTCGCGCTGGACAACCTCAACGGCGAACCGCTGGTGCGCCCCATCCCCAGCCTGGAGTTGATGGTCCCGGCGCTGATCGAGTGGCTCGGGCGGGACTTGATCGACGGCTGGCTGTACCAGCGCGGCAAGGACGGTGTGCTTCTGGCCTGGCTGATCCATTCGGTGCGCCTGGTGAAGCCAGCGGACGGTCAGTCCTATGTACTGGTGGGACTGCTGGCCAACACGCTGTCGGCGGCCGGCCGCGATCCGCCCGCCGAACCGCGCCTGCGTTTCGCCGGAATGACCTGGGGCCTGAGCTTCTATGCCGAAGACCTGCCTGGACGCACCCTCGCCGGCCTGTTTGCCGATCACGGCTTTCACAAGGAATGCGCCGAATTCAAGCGCGAGTACGACTTGCAGGTGGCCTGCTTCACCAGGCTGCAGCCGCAGTTCGGCGCTCAATTCACCGTCAGCGGCAGCGCCTGGACTCCCGGTGAAAGCCCGCGGGCAGAGATGGTGCGCCATCGGCTGCCCACAGGCACGGTGGCACGCTGCGTGAACGACGAGGAACTGGTGCGCCGACGCTTTGATCTGTCCGCCGACCCCCGCTACTGGCGCGAGAACGGCGTCGCCAATGGCTTCGACCGCATTCCCCAGCACTGCTACCTGCACTTGTTCCACTTGGATTGGCACCGCAACATCTGGGTCCACGCGCAGCACGTGCAGGAATATAAATACCAGCCCAGCCTGCGCGAGCGGCTGGTGCTGCCGCAGGCGCACCGCGACCTGATCGACATCCTCACGGCCGACCGCAACTTCCTCGTGGAAGATGTGGTGTCCAATAAATCGGGCGGCACCACGATCCTGTGCAAAGGCGCGCCGGGGCTGGGCAAGACCCTCACCGCCGAGGTCTACGCGGAGGTGGTCGGCAAGCCCTTGTACCGCGTGCATTCGGGCCAGCTCGGCGTCACGGCCAGTTCGGTCGAGGCCAGCCTGACGCAGATCCTGCAGCGCGCGGCGCGCTGGGACTGCGTGCTGCTACTGGATGAGGCTGACGTCTATATCCGCCGGCGCGACAACGACCTGCAGCACAACGCCATCGTCGCGGAGTTCCTGCGTACACTGGAGTACTTCAGCGGCCTTCTCTTCATGACCACCAACCGGGTCGGCGACATCGACGAGGCCGTCCTGTCGCGCTGCATCGCAGTGATCGACTACCAGCCGCCGGGCCCCGACGACGCGCGGCGCCTGTGGTCCATGTTGTCGGCACAGTTGGGCGTCGACGTACCGGACACGCTAATCGACAGGCTGGTGGTGGACTACGCCGGTGCCAGCGGCCGCGACATCAAGGAACTGCTCAAGCTCACCAGCAAGTACTGCCGGCGCAAGGACCTGCCGCTGTCGACGCCCACGTTCGCGCAATGCGCGGTATTCCGCGGCATCGCCTGCGCCTCGTCGCCTGCAGGAGCGACCGCACCATGATCGACCCCACCCTGCTGGGCGGCGCGCTGACCGGCCGCATGGCCTTCCGGCCCGGCGCTGTGCCCGTGGCGGACCCGCTGCCGCCCGGACGCCACGGCCTGTCGTTCGCCGAGGGGCGCGAGGCGGTGCTGGTGGCACCCGAGGGCCTGCCCGTCGATGCACCGCTGCCACTGCTGGTGATATTCCATGGCGCGGGCGGCGAGGCCAACCGGGTGCTGCCGCATTTCGTGGCCCACGCGCGGGCACGGCGCTTCTTGCTGCTGGCCCCGCAGTCGATGTACCCCACCTGGGACATTGTGGTCGGCGGGTACGGCCCCGACCTGGAGCGGCTGGACGGCGCGTTGTCCAGGGTGGCCGATCATTTCCGGATCGACCCCACGCGCTTGGCATTCGCCGGCTTCTCCGACGGCGGCAGCTACGCCCTGTCGCTCGGCCTGACCAACGGCGACGTGGCGAGCCACGTGATCGGGTTATCGGCGGGCTTCATGAGCGCGTTCACGCAGACGGGCAAGCCGCGCGTGTTCCTCGCGCACGGGCGGTCGGACAACCAGTTGCCGATCGAGACCAGCGCCCACCCGCATGCACGGCGGCTGCTGGAGAGCGGGTACGACCTGACGCTACTGCCCTTTGACGGCGACCACGTCATCGAGCCGTGGGTTGTTGCAGGGGCGGTCGAGTTTTTCATGGGGATGCAGACAATAGGAAAACCAGCAACAGCAGCGCCGGGCTGAATTCGACCGGCCGCACCTGCCTCTCGCGGAGATGCGCCGCTGCGCCGACCGCAAAAGTAACGATGACGGGGCGACACCAACTGGTCGGCGAGATAGGTACCTGAGGGCTCCGGCACGCAGAAGCCCGACCTTCGACCTAAGTCGACTATGTGGGCGAGGCGCTTCCATTTTCACAATCCGTTCGGACAACTCGTCAGCATCCCCTCGCATGCTTGCGAAGGGTGTCCAAGTGTGATGCTCCGGTATCCCAAAAACGGGGTGCCTGCCGACACACCACACGAGGAGCAAAGCCGAAGCGGGCGAAACCAAGGCCTTGGAGCTGAAGATTGCCCCGCCACCGGCGACGACCACGCCATCGTCCGCGCGTCTGTCACGATGTCCGCCGTGTTGTAGAACAGTTCGTCCTACAGCACGGGCGCGTCGACTGGGAGTTCGGTCATTGCCGTCACCGGCATGGCCCAGGAATATGAAGAAGAGAGCTCAGGCGACGCGCCGCGTCGCAGATTGTCGCACTGCGCCTTTCGGCGCCAGGGCGCGCCAGCCAATGACGCACGACGTGATGCACAGGGCGATACCGAGCAGGGAAAGGACCAGCACCAGCGCTTCGCGCAACCAGGGCCGTTCGCGCAGCGGCTCGAAGTCGAGACTGTGCAATCCCTGGTAGAGAAGCCGCTGCCAACGGCCCGACGGGTCGACCCGCAACAGCACCTTGCCCGAGGCAGCGTCAGCATAGAGGGCCGTGCCGTCCGGCCAATGGGCGCGCCAGACGGGCAGCGGCCGGGTGTCCGGCGCCTCCGCCGACGCCGGGTCCTTCGCGTAGTAGACATCGTCGTAGCGATCCATCCGCGTCACGTTCGACGCGGGCTGGTCGATGCCGCGCAGGCGCCGCAGGGCGTCCGACACCAAGCCGTCCGGCAGCACCGATTCCACCGCCGGCCGGGCGTCCGCATCGTCCGCACGCACCCACCACCGGCGCTGCGTACCCTGGAGGCGGTACCAGACCTGCCCGTCGATCCGGACCCGCTCCAGTTCCAACGCCTGCGCGCCGGCCGCCCGGGACGCGACCGCGGCCAGGGCCAGCTGCGGCGCCACAGCGGCACCCCGGTCGGCGCCGAGCCAGCGGTCGCGCTCGGCGGGCGGAAGTCCCCGTGGAGAGAACACCCCGTAAGGATTCATCGACATCAGGCCCGAGAAAATCCAGGTCAGCGTGAACACCGCGGCGACCAGACCGACCATGTGGTGCCAACGCATCCAGAACTTGCGATACGGAATCCAGCGGGACCGGTTGAGAAACAACTGCCAGATGCCCAGCACCAACCCGCTCGCGGCCAGCAGCACGCCCAGAATCGAGAGCCAGACGACGACCTGGTTCCACGCCTGCGGGAACTGCCGCAGCACGGTCGGATAGATCCAGTGCGGCACGGCGCCGATCCAGTTCCAGAACCGCTCGGCGCGGCGCGTGTCGCGCACCACTTCGGCGGCCGTGCGGGACACGTACAGTTCGAGACCGTCGTCGCCATCCAGGCTGACTTTGAACAGAGGACGGTAAGGATCCAATCCTTGCGGAACCGTCCACTGGTCACGCTCGAGCGCTTCGGCCGCCAGCGCCCGCCGGCCGCTGAAGGTCTCGGCCACCTTCATGGCCTGGACGGTCGTCAGCGGCGCCTTCAGTGCACCGGTGCGGGCATCGAGCGCTTGCCATCGAGGGGGGGTCTTGTCGCCGGCATCGACCAGGAGTCGCCAGACCGGCGCCCCTTCCTCGGCCATGGCGAGGCGCGCTTCGGTGAACGCCACGCCGGCTCGCCGCGCAGCGTCTTCGGCCGTCAGGCAGCAGCCGGTGGCCGGAACCAGGGGCCGCAGTCCGGCCCGGCGCTCTGCCTGCGTGAGGTTCGGGAACGGCACGTAGTACAGCACGATGCCGCTGAGGAACCACATCAGAAACAGCAACGCCAGCGAGATGCCGAGCCACTTGTGAATGAAGATCAAGGCCGGCTTCATGTCTTTTCCATCGGCTTGATTCGGACGCGCATCAGAACGCCGCCCGGTAGCTGACTTCGAAGCTGCGCGGCGCGCCGATCAGGACCTGGTTGTTCGAATTCGCGCCGCTCCAGTAGGCGTAGAGCTTGTCCGTCAGGTTGCGCACACGAAACGTGAGGTCGCCCTTGGGCAGTGTCCACGTGGCATAGGCGCTGGCCGTGGTGTACCCGTTCATGCGCACCGTGTTGGCGTTGTTGGCGTAGGAGTGGCCGGTCCGGTTGACGCCCGCACCCACGCGCACGGGCCATCCGGGAATCTGGTAGTCGGCCCAGAGATTGGCGACCGTCTTCGGCACGTTGGGCGGCGTGTTTCCGGCGCGCGAAACATTCCCGGCCTCGATCAGTTGATCGAACTGCGCATCGACACGCGCCAGGTTGCCGCTCAGCGTCAGTGCACGCGTCGCCCTCCAGGCCGCAGCGAGCTCGAGGCCGCGGGCCGACTGCTTGCCGCTGTTGACGGTGAGCGTCGGGTTGCTGGAATCGCGCGACAGCACGTTGTCGAGTTCGATCTTGTAAGCCGCCACCGTGTAGTCGAGCCGCCCGTCGAAAGCCGACTGCTTGATGCCGACCTCGAGTTGCTTGCCCGTCGAGAGACTGAAGGCACTGTTGGCGGCCGAAAGCAGCAGGAGGTTGCCCGTCCCGACCGGCGCGCTCGCGTTGGTGTACTGCGCATAGACCGACGTGTCGGTGTCGATGGCGAACACCACGCCCAGCCGTCCCGACGTCGGCCTGTACTTCTGGGTGAACGACGTGAGCGCACGGGTGTTCAGGTCCACGTTCTGGCGCTGCAGCTTCACGTCGTCCTGCCGCAAGCCGCCCACGATGGTCCAGCGGTCGCTGACGGACAAGGCGTCCTCCAGAAACAGTGAGCGGGTGGGGATCCGTGCGTCGAAGACCGTGCGGTTGCCGGCGCCGGCGTAGAGCGCCGGATTGGCGGCAAAGGCGTCGTAGCGTCCCGGGAAGGTGGCGAACTCGCCCACTGCGAGGGCAGTGTTGGCCGCGGCCGATCCATTGGAGAAATCGCGGTTGGAAGAAAAGTCGGTCTTCGTGTATTCGAGGCCCACCACGAACCGGTTCTTCATTCCGGCGATGGGCGAGGTGTTGGTGAGGTCGAGCCGATTCGTCAGGATCTGGTGATCGTGCGTGATGCCGACCAGGTCCCGCACGATTCGCCCGGGCGCGGCAAAGGCAAAGGACTCCGCATTGCGCCACGCCCTGTCCGCCGTGTAGTAGGACAGTTCGTTGCGCAGCTTCCATTCCGGGGCGATCTGCCAGCTCAGCTTGGCACGCGTCCAGAGGCTGCGCGCGCTCATCTGGGCATCGTCGACGTTGTAGTTGCGAAAGGCGATGCTGCGATCGACCACCCGCCCCGACGAGTCGCTGAGGATGCCGGTCGGCTGCAGCGCAAAGGCGCGCGGCATCAGCGGCGTCCCCTGGTACGACAGTGCGCTGTCCTTGGCGTAGTCCATCGTCAGATCGAGGACCAGGTCACGCGTCAATGCCGTGGTGAACCCCATGGTGAGGTTGTCGTACCGCTGCTTGTTGCGGTCGATGTACCCGTTGGTCTCCTGGTGGCTGTAGTCCAGCCGGAAAGCACTCGATTCGCCGACGTTGACGCCCAGGCCGACGCCGGCACGCGCCGTGCCGAAACTGCCGTAGGACAGCATGGCCTCGGCGCCCGGGTTGTTGCGGTCGGGCCGCTTGGTCACGAAATTGACGGCCGCGCCGATGGCGCCTTCGCCGTAGAGCACCGAGGCGGGGCCCTTCAGGACTTCGATGCGCTCGTAGTTCCAGGTGTCCTGCGGCCGGCTCACCATCGAGGCCACGGCCACCCGATCGCCGTCGAACAGGTAGGTGATGAAGCCGCCGGTGAAGCCGCGCGTCGATGCCACGGAGGGCGAGCCGGGTGCGCCGCCCGCGGTCATGCCCACGCTGCCGCGCAATGCCTCCTCGAACGTTCGCGCACCGCGCCGTTCCATCGTTTCCTGCGTGATCACCTCCGCCGACGCGGGCGTTTCGCGGACGCTCAGGCCCAGCCGGCTGCCGACCGCGGGCGTGGCCTGCAGCGATGGCGACTGGTCCTGCTGCGTGGCCGTCACCTCGATGGCTTGCAGGCTCGGCTGCGCCATCGCCTGGGTGCTGGCCAGGGCGATGAAGCCCGGGAATGCGATGTGTTTGAACATGGGGGAACCGGAGAAGAAGCAAGAGAAAACCACCGGCCCGCGGCTGCGCTGCCTGTCGGCAGCCGTCGGTTCCCCGACGGGATCGCGAGGCGGCATCAGGAGGTCCGTGAAGGGCGGGGTGCGGGGGCCGCTTTGGCGCTGCGTGCGCGCCTGGCACTCCACGCCCAGATCCCCAGCATCACAGCCACCAGCGCGGCGCCGGTGATTGAAAACGCCATGTCGTCGAGTTCGACTTCCGGCAGCAAGACCTTGGCCACGTTGTAGCCCGCCACGCCAAACGAGATGGCCACGACGAGCCAGCCCAGTGTCCGGCGCACGCGGCGCCCCGCTTCCGGATTCTCGATGCCCCGGCCGATCCGGCAGATGATTCGGCCGTCCAGCGTGTCGGTCACCATCATCCCTGCCGTGAAGGTCAGCCCTGCGAGCAGGGCGGCCCACGCGCCGCCGTTCTTGTTGCTGGCGACGTAGCCCCAGGCGGCCGCCTGCGTGGCGGTGTCGAAGACGGTGGCGAACAGCACGCCGATGACCACCACCGACCAGGCACTTGACTGCTGGCGCAAGCGCGCAGGGATCAGGCTCATCTTCCAACCGGTCGGCGCGTAGGCCTCGTTCCTGCGCAGCAGCAGGCGCAGATTGAGGCAGCCGACCACGACCAGCAGCAAGGTCGGAATCCAATCGAAAACGGTCACCACGAAGCCCGGGGGGTCGAAGTGCAGCGCCAGCTTGCTGACGACCACCGCGATCAGCGTGACCAGCAGGCCGTGACCCAGTGCGAACAAGGTCCCGATCCAGCCCGCATGGGCATGCGAATGATTGAGCGCGCGCCAGGTGAGGCCATCGATGCAGGCGATATGGTCCGGATCCAGCCCGTGCCGCAACCCCAGGACAAACATCAGCAACAGCCCTGACAGGGAAAGCAACTCGGCACTCATTTACTGCTCCGCCATGGTCATTCAGGCCTTCTTCGGTTGCCCGGCGACTGCCTGGGCCAGCTCGCCCGCGGTGACCACCCGATGCTGCTCGAGCACCTGCAGCAGCGCCGCCAGGAAGCGCTCGTAGTAATCCCACGGCGGCTGCGCCGCGCAGTCGAGCCGTTCCCAATCGCCGATCGATCCTATCAACTGCTGGCGGAAGTCCTCCCACTCGAAGTGGCCCTGCTTGGCCACCGCGAGCGTCAGTCCAAAAAGCTGGCGCTGCCAGTCCTGGCCGAAGTACAGCTTGCCATGGCTGCGGGGGGGAGAGTCCGCATGGCCAAGCATCTGGGCGGCCGCGTATTCCTCGAAGCGGGTGAACATCGCGCCGACCTCACGCTGCCGATGCAGGCGGCTGAACCAGCGCGACGCCCATCATCGACTCAGGTGTGACCAACGCGGCCAACTGCTCTTCGCTGAGGCCGTCAGTGTTGATGGGCCGTTCCGGCACGACGAACCAGCGGATCTGCGCGCTGCTGTCCCACACCTTGACTTCGCTGTCCTCGCTCACCGGCACGCCGAACTCGCGCAGGACAGCCCGAGGCTCGCGCACGCCGCGGGCGCGGAACACCGGGTCCTTGTACCAGTACGGAGGCAGGCCGAGCACCGGCCACGGGTAGCAGGAACACAACGTGCAGATGATCAGGTTGTGCACGCCAGGGCCGTTGGCCACCGCGGCCATGTGCTCGCCTTCGGCGCCCTCCATGCCCTGCGGCAGCTGGAGTTCGGCGATGGCCTTGGGCGTGTTCGCCAGCAGGCGCTCCTTGTAGTCGGGGTCGGCCCACGCCCGCGCGACAATGCGTGCGCCATTGAAAGGGCCGGCGACCTTCTCGAAATGATCGAGCACCGCATCGACCGAATCGCTGGCGATCACGCCCTTCTCGATCAGCAGGGCTTCCAGTGCGCGAACCTTCGCCGCGCTCTCGGCTTCACGCTCGGCGTTGTACTTGAACAGATCGCTGCTCATGATATTTCCTCTTCTTCAAGTGTTCGGGGATTGCAGGTAGACCTCGAAGAGGTCGGCGTAGATCGTCGTGTTCGGCTCGCACAGCTCGGGACCCCAGATGTCTCCGGCGTCGAACGCAACGCGGTACACCGGCATCGGCGCTCCGAGCCCGTCCGGCCCGGTCGAGCAGAAGTACCCGAAGGCGCCTGGATACACCTCGCGGATGGTGCCCTTCTTGTGGCGCAGGTAGCCGGGCAGCCGCGTGTGTTCGGCGGCCGTGGGGTCGGCCACGTACACCGTTTGGCCCGCCGTGAACTGCGGCGCATGGGGCAGAGGCCGCAAACCGGAATCGCCGCGCAGCAGATAGTCGATCACCTGGCGTTTGATCGGCTCGCTGGGCCGGTCGGGCAGCGGCGCGTCCGGCTGGATGCGGTAGTGCGCAGTCATCCTGGCCAGCTCGTCGGCTGTGATGTAGCCCTTGTCGACGAAGAACTGGCTGATGCCCATCAGCCACTTCTCGTAGTAGCGGAACTTGAAGTACTCGAAGGGCTGCATGCTCTCTGCGCCAGTACGCAGCGAGGCCCAGGTCCAGGAGTCCTTGAACGAAGTTGGAAGCGTGTCGACGGGGTACTTCGGCAACGCCTCGGCGAGATGGGCGCTCTCGGCCATCATCACGGTGTGGATGCCGAAGATGCGCTTCTCCCAGTCCTGCACGAAGACGCGGGTTTCGAGGTTGACGGGCCCGAGGTTCTCGAGACCGCCCAGCGCGTGTTGAAGTTTCATGGGTACTCCGGTTGGCAGATTCGAGGCCACGCCTTCATGGCACTCGTTCGGATTGAGAAACGAGACAATTGAGGAAGCCTTCGCGCAGCGCGTCTACCGCCAGATCCCGGCCGATGAAGACCAGCCTGTTGCGGCGCGGCTCATCGGGGCGCCATCGACGCCCCGGCCGTGCGTCCAGCAACATGTGCACGCTGTGGAAGTGGAATTGGCGCGCCTCGCCGTGCAGGCGCAGCACGCCCTTGGTCCGCATCAACTGGGCGCCTTCGCGTTGGACCAGTTGGCTCATCCAGCGATTGAATCGCTCCGGGTCGAGGGCACCGTCGGTTTCGATACAGCACGATCCGATCGAGGTATCGTGTTCGTGGTCGTGCTCCTCGCCATCCAGCAGATCAGGCTCGATCGATAGCACGTGCGGCAACGAGAAGCGCTTCGTCCCCAGCAGCTCAGCAGCCGAGACCTGTGCGTGTTCAGTGCGGATCAGATGCGCGGCCGGGTTCAACCGGCGCAGTTCGCGCTCGAGCCGCGCCAGTTCCTGCGGGCTGGCCATCTCGATCTTGTTGAGCACGATCACGTCGGCAAAGGCGATCTGTTCGCGCACGATGTCGTCATCGATGTGAAGCAGGACATGGCATGCATCGGCGACGGTGACCACCGACTCGAGTTCCACACGCTCCAACAGCGCGGCGTCGGCAAGAAAGCTCTGCAGCACCGGGGCCGGGTCGGCCAGGCCGGAGGTCTCGATGATCAATCGATCGACCGGGCGGCCGGCACGCTGCAGCAGCTCGTCGACCGCTGCCGTCAGGTCCTTGCGCACGGTGCAGCAGACGCAGCCGTTGGTGATCTCGATCAGTGGCTGTTCATCGGCGACGATCAGCTGACTGTCGATGCCGACCTCGCCGAACTCGTTGACGATGATGCCGATGTAGGCATCGCCGCACTGCGCCAGCAGATTGTTCACGAGCGTGGTCTTGCCGGCCCCGAGGAAGCCGGTGACGATCGTGACGGGGATGTTGTGGAGCGCCATACCGGTCCTCATAGCCACTTGCCGTTCGTCCGGACTACTGTTGCGAAGCGGTGAGTGTCGCGACCGGGCTCGGCTTCTCCGTCGGCGTCGTCGGTTCGCGCATGTCCAGGCCGCGGCGGTCACGGATGCAGAACGCGCCGACCACCAGCGTAAGCAGCGACACGACGATCGTGTAGATGAGGCCGCGGTAGATATCGCCGCTGCTCACGACCATCGCGGTGGCGATGAACGGCGCGAAGCCGCCGATCCAGCCGTTGCCGAACTGCAGAGCCACCGAGACGCCGCTATAGCGCACCTGTGTCGGAAACTGCTCGACGAGGAAAGCGCCCATCGGACCGTACACCATGGTCGCGAGCAGGACCAGCACGAACAGCATCAGCACGACCATAGGCGCATTGACGCGCGCCGGATCGGCCGACAGCGGCATGCCGCGCTCGACCAGCACCTGGCGCAGCGCTGCTTCGTCGAAACCGGTCAGCGTCGTCTCGTCGACTACAAGCCGCAGCTCACCCGCCTGCGGCCGCAGCACATATGGCACGCCTTGCGCTGCCAGAAACGAGCGGGCGCGCGTGCACGGCTTGGTCGCCTTCGGCTGGAACAGCTGGCCGATGAAGGACTGGTCCTCGCGACAGTCGCCGCCCTGGATCACGACCTGGGTGCGGGCGCGGAACTCCTCCTGGGCGGGGTTGCCGTACTTCGCCATGCCCTGGAAAAGCGGCATGAACAGCAGCGCCGAGAGCAGGCAGCCCGTCAGCATGATCCACTTGCGCCCGATCAGGTCGGAAAGCCAGCCGAAAAACACGAAGAACGGCGTGGCCAGCACCAGGGCGATCGTGAGGTAGGCGTAGGCGGACTGCGGCGGCAGCTTGAGCGTGGCGGTGAGGAACTGCAGGCTGTAGAAGTGCGCGGTGTACCAGATCACCGCTTGTCCAGCCACCGCACCGAAGATCGTCACCAGCACGATCCGCAGGGTGCGCGGATTGCCGAAGGTGTCCTTGATCGGGTTTTGCGATCCCTTGCCGTGCGCCTTCATCTCGAGGAAGACAGGCGACTCCTCCAACCGCATGCGCACGTAGAGCGAGTACGCGAGAAGCCCGATCGACAAGATGAACGGTACGCGCCATCCCCACAGGGCGAAGGACTCAGCAGATAGCGAGGAGCGCAGCATGAGGATCACGGCCAGGGAGACGAGCAGCCCGATGGTGCCGGTGATCTGCAGCCAGCTCGTCATGAAGCCCCTGCGCCGCGGGTCTGCATGCTCGGCGATGTAGGTGACCGCGCCGCCGAACTCGCCGCCGATCGCCAGGCCCTGCAAAAGACGCAGCAGAACCAGGATTGCAGGCGCGGCCCAGCCGATGGTCTCAAACGTGGGTAGGAATCCGATCGTGGCGGTGGCGGTGCCCATGATCATCATCGTCACAAGAAAGGTCTTCTTGCGCCCAACCAGATCGCCCAGCCGCCCGAAGACGATCGCACCGAATGGCCTCAACACGAAGCCTGCCCCGAAGGTCGCGAGCGACGCGAGGATGGCCGCCGACTCGTTGCCCTTGGGAAAGAACAGCCCGCCGAAGAACACGGCGAGGCTGCCATAGATGAAGAAGTCATACCACTCGAACACGGTGCCGAGCGCCGCGGCGAAGACCACACGGCGCGTTTCACGCGCATGCCGAGGCGTTGCGGGGGATGCATTGACTGTTGTCATGTCCATACTCCTTGATGTATGGCGGGCGTCAGGCGCCGCTCCAGTTGTCGACGCAAGCGATGAAGTCGCGCAAGATGGCATTGAAGCGCTGGGGCTGCTCGAGCATCGGGAAGTGCGCGGCACCAGCGACGAGTTGCAGTATCGCGCCGGGGATGCCGGCGGCGAGCGCATGGGACTCGGCGGGCGGCGTGATGGCATCCTCGTCGCCACAGACGACGAGCGTCGGCAAGGCCAAGCGCGCGAGTTGCGCGCGGCTGTCGGCCTCGTTGAGCGAGATGATGGCTTCACGGGCGACGAACTCTGGCGTCTGCGCCACCTGTTCGCGCGCGAACGCCAACAGCTCGGCCGAGGCGGCGGAGCCGAACGAGCGGTCGATCACTGCCTGGCTCGCCGCTGCCACGCCCAGGCTGTCGATGGCCTGCAGCACATTCTTCACCTCTACGTCCGGGCCGAGTCCATGGGGCGTGGCGCCCACCAGCACCAATGCGCGCAAGCGGCTTCCGTGCGTGAGTGCGAAGCGCTGAGCGATCGTGCCGCCCATCGATAGCCCAACGAGAATGGCATCGTCGAGACGCAGTTTGTCGAACAGCAGTACGAGGTCATCGACGAAAGCATCGATCGTGTAGCGGCGCGTGGCCGGGGATGCCGAGCGGCCGTGCCCCGGCAGATCGAGGACCACCAATTGGTGGTCACGCGAGAACGGGGCGATCTGCTCGCGCCAGAACTCGCCGGTCGTGGTGTAGCCGTGGCAGAACACGAGGGCCGGACCGTGGCCCGCCACACGTACTTGCATGTCTCCGATAGTAATAATGTCGTTCATTGCATTTCCACTGAGGTGAGGGATGGAAGGCGCCACGCCGATTGCGCGCGGTGCGGACGACATAGAGCAAGCCTGATGCCAATCGCGCGGCGGACTCTGGCGCGCACACTAAGTCGTTGATTCCTCAGGGATAAACGCCACAGCGCCAATTGATTGACGGCGTTCCGCACATGCACTAGTCTCAGATTTGCGTCCAGATTTCGCAAATTCGAGACTATCCATGCCCTTTCCTGAATGGTTCGGTTCCGGCCAGAACGAGGCCGAGTTCCTGCGCAGCGTGCTTGACCATGTGTCCGACTGCCTTGTGGCGGTCGACACCGATGGCCGCGTGGTGCTCATCAATGCGCCCTACTGCCGCCTGCTGGGCGGCCCCCCCGAGGACTTCATCGGCAGGCACATCACTGATGTCGTGTCGGCGAAGACGCGCCTGCATCGTGTAGCGCGCGGCGACACCACTGTGACCATGATGCCGCTGGAAGTGCGAGGCCATCAGTTGCTCGCACGCCAAGTGCCGGTTTACCAGAACGAACGGATCATCGGCGCGGTCGGCTTGGCGCTGTTCTCGAACATGGCGGCGCTTAAGAAGGCAGTCGCCGTCGCCGGGAGCGAGGATCGCGCCATCCACAGCCCGCCCACGCCATGGACTGTGCGGTACGGGCCCGATGACATCCTGGGCCGGGGCGCCACCATGGATGGAGTGCGCGCGGCCATCGAACGAGCCGCATCGCTGTCGCAGCCAGTGCTTGTGCAAGGGGAGACGGGCAGCGGAAAAGAACTCGCGGCCAACGCCGTCCACGCGCTATCGCCGCGCGCCCGACGGCCATTTGTTTGGGTCAACTGCGCGTCGATTCCGGAGTCGCTGATCGATGCCGAGCTCTTCGGCTACGAAGGTGGTGCGTTCACGGGCGCCCGGACGCGCGGCAAGCCAGGCAAATTCGAACTGGCGAGCGGTGGCACGCTGTTTCTCGACGAGATTGGCGACATGCCGCTCAGCCTGCAAGCCACACTTCTGCGTGCTGTGCAGAACCAGGAGATCGTGCGAGTGGGCGGCGTCTCGCCGATCCCGATCGACACGCGCGTCATCTGCGCCACGCACCGCGATCTGCAAATGCGTGTGGATGCCGGCAAGTTCAGGGCCGACCTGTATTACCGGCTCAATGTTCTCGGCGTGCACATGCCAGCGCTGCGCGAGCGCGAGGACCTGGATTGGTTGACCGAGCAGTTGCTCGAGCGCATCGCGCAGCGAGAAGGTCTGCCGTCTCGCCGCGTGCCGCCCTCGGTACGCGCGCAATGGCGCGCGTTCGACTGGCCGGGCAACGTGCGTCAACTTGAAGCCGCGCTCCTACGCTTCCTCATATCCGGGGACGCGGGGCTGCCGACGAGACCGGCTGCGAAGCTCTCGCGGGCCGGCACCGACCCGCGTGAGGCCTCGTCAGCGACCACCTTGCAGGAACACCTCGATCGCGAGCGCGCCGCCTGCATACGGAAAACGCTGGCGGAGACCGTCGGCGACAAGGACGAAGCCGCACGACGGCTCGGGATCAGCCGTGCGACGCTGTACCGCGAACTTCGACACTTGCCCTCGTCGCTCTGACGGCCGGATGCCGGGGTCCGATTGCCTATTGCGTTCCGCCCATGAGCGCGGGCAGACGATGTCCAGGCGCCAACTTGCTTCCGCGCGGCCCGCTTATGCGGGGCCTGTCTTCCAGTCCTGAACCAGGACTACCCGGCTCGAATCACTGGCCCGAGAGTTCCGGTTCGAAGACTCTCCTCCACCAAGGCCGTGTCGACGCCAAATCGCTGGCAGACGGAAACAGAGTGCTCACCGACGGACGGCGCGCGGCATCTGTCTTCGCATGGGTTCGCCACACCAGGGATCTCGGCAAGAGGAAGAGAGCCGAGCGCGCCACCATCGATCCATCGGTATGCCTGCCGGGCGAGGACATGCTCGTCGCACAGCCATTCATCATAGGTCTGCACCTTTTCCACGAGCACCCCGACTGCCTGGAGTGCAACAAGCAGATGGCCCGTTGTCCAGCTTTCGGCCAGTCGAGCGAGCTCCTGCATCAGCACACCTTCGTTGCGAACACGATCCTCCCCCGACTTGAACCGGGCATCCCCTGCAAGGGCAGGCTCTCCCAGCACTTGGCATAGCAAGACAAAGTGTTCGCCCTTTCGGCAGGAAACAGAAACCCCGCCATCGCTCGTCGGGAGAAAACCGACCGGCCCGTAGAACGACTTGGGCTCGCCGCCACTGGCATGGAACTCGGCAATCTTGGCACCCTGAAAGGCAGCCGCCGACTGCATCAAGTTGAGGTCCAGATAGCCGCCCTCCCCCTGTTGGCGGCGCGCCGACAGTGCCGCTGAAAGCGCAGAGAACACGTACAAACCGGTCAGGACGTCGGCAGCGACCATTCCCTGGCGGTGAGGCGTTCCGTCGGGTGTGCGATTCATCACCATCATCCCCGAGAAGCCCTGAATGAGCGAGTCAACAGTGCCCCGTTGACTGTAGGGACCGGTCTGCCCAAACCCCGACACGGACGCATAGATCACGTCCGGACGAATCGCCTTGACTGCGTCGTACGAAAAGCCGAGCCGTTCGATGACGCCGGGCCTGAAGCTCTCGATGAAGATGTCGCATTGGCTGGCAATCGTCCTTAGCACCTTTTGGCCGGACTCGCTCTTCAGGTCCAGAGCGATCGATCGCTTGCCGAGGTTGTAGTGCCACGAGTGCACGCAGTGATCGCCGCTTCGGGGCCCAAGAAGGCGTCCCCAATCGCCATCCGGCGGCTCCACCTTGACGACCTCTGCGCCATATTGAGCCAGCAGCATCGTGGCGTGTGGCCCTGCAATGCCCTGGCTCAGATCGCAAACTCGAACGCCTTCAAAGGCTCGACCAAGATCCATTCGGACACTGCCTTTCACGAATACCTCCGCCGCAGATGACTGCCGATCCGTTCGTTCAGAATCTCCGTCGTGCCATCTGCATAGCTTGCCATCTTGACCTCGGCCAGTTGCCGCTGCAGCCCGTGCGTGCGCAGCAGACCGTTGGCTCCCATGCTCTGCATGCAGTGTTCGATCCCCGAGATTGCCCTCGACGTCGCGAACTTCTTTGCATGCGCGGCCGCAAGTTCGGCGTTCTCGCCCGCGTTGATCAGCTGGGCTGCCCGCAGTACCAAGGCGTTGGCGGCATCCAGTTCATTGGCCACGTCGACCAATCGCCACCGAAGACCTTGGTGATCCATCAGAGGATGCCCGAATGCCGTCCGGGTCAGGGTGTAGGCCACCGCAACCTCAAGCGCCCGCTCAAGGCATGCCGCCGCCATGGCAGCGACATGGACCCGCGCGCCGTTGATGGCAGCCATCGAGCGCTTGAACCCTTCGCCCGGAGCTTCGAGGAGATGGTCGTCAGGGACAAAGACGTCCGAAAACCTCAGGCCCCCGACCCCGCTGGCAGAACCGGCATCCACGGGATGTGCGCCCAAGCGATCCACACCCGACGCCGACAGGGAGACCAGGAATCGCCCAATGCCGGCGGTTCCTGTGGCCGTCTGCGCGCCGACCACAGCCAGATCAGCGATCGTCGCATTGGTGATCCACGCCTTCTCGCCGTTGATCAACCAGCCACCGTCGACTTTCTTGGCCAAGGTTCTGGTCGCAGCCAGATCACTGCCCCCTGTGTGCTCAGTCAGCGCGATGCAGGCCACCAGCTTGCCGGACAGCAGATCGCCAAGATAAAGATTGCGCAGCCTGTCCGACGTCTGCGTCGCGACCATGTGGACCATGCTGTGCGAATTGTTCAGACTGAACGCCGCCGCAAAGGCGAAGCGCGACAGCACCTGCACCACCCTGATCTTCGCCAGGTACGAAGCTCCCTGGCCTCCGAGGTCCTGCGGAGTCTGCAACCCTTGCAGCCCGAGTGCGGCCCATGCCTGAATCAGCTGCTTGGGGAGCACTTCTCCGGTGTGATGAGCTCGCTCGGCGAAGGGCACCAGTTCGGAGGCACAGAAGGACTTGGCCCTTTGCACCAACTCGACCTCACGCGGCGTCAGCAGCGCATCCCAATCCGCATAGAAGCTGCGCGAGTCACCCGACTTCGTCGAGGTGCTCATCTTCCCCGTGCCTTCTCGATGGTCCTGTCGAGCATGTCGAGCCGATCCTGGCCCCAGAAGGCCTCCCCCCGGAAAAAGTAGAACGGCGCGCCAAACACTCCCTTTTCAATCGCCTCGTTCGTGTACTTCATGTAGGTCAGTTCCGTTCGCCCGTCCTGCGCGCTCTTCAGGATCTCCTGACCGTCCAAGCCCATGTCGTTGGCAATGGACACCAGCGTGCCAGCGTCTTCGGCATTGCGGTCCTCCACCCAGATGGCGCGCATGATGCCCTGGCTCAGGTCCGCCACCTCGTGACCAAGCGCCTCCGCCGCGATCACGAACCAGGAGGGAAGATGCCCCGTCACGCAGAAGTGCTTGGGCTCGAGATTGATGGGCATGCCAAGGATTTCCCGGAAGCGCCTCATCTCCAGCAGGCGATAGTCCTTCCGTTCCTTCGAACGGTAGGGAAGCTTGATGCCGCCCGTTCTTGAGTAGACCGTTGCGAGATCCACGGGGCGATGGTTCACCTTGAGTCCATGGCGCTCACCCATGGCCTTCAACCGTGGGCCTCCGAAATAGGCCCAGTCTGAATGAATCCAATAGAAGGCATCGATGCAGTCGGTCATCTTCAGATCTCCTGTGAGTTACTCGTCGGCTTTGAGCACGCCCTTGTCGATGAGCATCTGCGCGGCCCGGTGGTCGGCCCGCGCCCGCTCAATGAATCGCGATCGATCGGTCGCAAGCACCACAAAGCTCGCGTCCTCGAGTTGCTTCTTGACCGCGGGCTGCTCCAACCCCCGTCGGACAGCCAGGGCGATGCGCTCCGTCACCGCCTTGGGCGTGCCCTTGGGAGCGACCAGGCCCACCCATATCGTTGATTCGTAGCCCGGGACCACGGTGCTCAGCGGCGGCACGCCGGGCAGCGCTGGAAGGGGCTGAGCCGATCCCACGGCGATCGCGTTGACCCTTTTTGCCTGAATCAAAGGCAAAAGCGCCGGGACCGAGGCAAGGACCACGTCAATCTGCCCTCCAGCGAGCGCCGTGAACGCAGGCGCCGCCCCCGAGAATGGCACATAAGTGACGCGCGAGCCGAGTGCCTGGTTCAGCAGCTCAGGTTTCAGCATGCTCGCCGCACCAGGTCCGGGTACTGCCTGGTTGATCTGCTCCGGCCTTGCCTTCAAGGCAGCGATGTACTTCGCAAGCGTGTCATAGCCCGATTGGAGCGAGGTTGCCAGGACCGTTGGCGACTGACCCAGCAGCGATATGTACTCGAACGAATCGAATGCGTCGAACTTGTAGTTCTTGTTGAAAAGATTGGCCGTCGCGTGGGTCTCATAGACCATGGACAGCGTGTACCCGTCCGCCTTGGCTCGCGCCACTTCGCCAGCGGCAATGTTGCCTCCGGCTCCGGCCTTGTTTTCGACAACGATCGGCTGACCCAACTCCTGCCCCAAAGGGCCGCTGATCACCCGTGCAACGAGATCGACAGGCCCGCCAGGCGGGAAGGGCACTACCAGCCGGACCGGCGCCGAGGGATACACATCTGCATGGGCCGAAACCAGGCCCGCGACCAAAGGCAACACGGCCGCAATCAACTTGGCTGGGGACATTCGATTCTCCTTGTTGTCTCCTAGGGGAACAGGAACTGTTGAGGCGGCCATTCAGCGGGCGGACATCCCAAAGCACGTCACGCCGAAGATGAGCGAAACCAGCTCCTACTGCGCCGCCTCTGCCGCAGAGGCAAGCATTACTCTTCGGGCTTGAGAATTCCCTTCTGGACCAGTTGCTCCGCGTCCCGAAAGTCCGCCCGGGCACGATCGATGAAGCCGTTCTGATCGGTCGCGAGGACGACAAACGTCGATGCCTCGAGCTGCTTTCGGACGGCGTCACTCGCCATCACTTTCTGCACGGCCCCCTGAAGACGATCGAACACGTCCTTGGGCAGTCCCGCAGGTGCCACGATGCCAATCCACGCCGTCGACTCGAAGTTGGGGATACTGCTGTTCATGGTGGGAACGCCCGGCAGCGCGGGCAGCGGCTTGGCCGATCCAACGGCGACCGCATTGACTTTCTTGGCCTGTATCAAGGGCAAGGCCGCAGTAACCGAGACCAGCGCGATGTCGATCTGCCCACCGACCAGTGCCTGCATCGCCGGCGCGACGCCCGGATACGGAACGTAGGTCACCTTGGTGCCCAGCGCCTGATGCATCAGTTCCGGCTTCAGAACGCTCGCTGCGCCAGGACCGGTAACTACTTGGTTGAGCGCGCCGGGCTTGCTCTTCAACGCAGCGATCAGCTTCGGGAAGGTGTCCAGGCCTGACTGCGTTGATGTCGTGAGCACCAGTGGCGAGTAGCCGAGCAGAGAGATGTGGTCGAAGGACTTGAAGGCGTCGAACTTGAAATTCTTGTAGAACAGATTGGTCGTTGCATGGGTCTCGTAAACCAGCGACAGCGTATAGCCATCAGGCTTCGCGCGAGACACCTCATTGGCAGCGACATTTCCGCCTGCTCCCGCCTTGTTCTCGATGACGATAGCCTGACCCAGCTCCTGACCAAGCGGCACACTGACGACCCGCGCCACGAAGTCGACGGGCCCTCCTGGCGGGTAGGGAACGACAAGTCTGATCGGGGCATTGGGATAGCCGCTGGCCTGCGCTGCCCCCATCGCAAGGAGCATGAAAGCACCTGCGGCAAGACTCGACTTCTTGACTGACATCGGCTTCTCCAGGAAGTTAAACGCAGCAACTCACTCCCACTTGAGCGATCGCTCCACAGACATGTCGGGATCGCTGCAGACCTCGATCACCACCGGTCCCTCGGTCGCCATCGCCCGCTCGACCATTCCTGCTGCGTCCCTGGCGTGCTCGATCCTGAAACCACGGGCGCCAAACGCCTCAGCAAGCTTGGCAAAGTTCGGATTCCCCAAGTCAGTACCACTCACCCGATTCGGAAAGTGCCGCTGTTGATGGGTTCGGATGGTCCCGTACGAGCCGTTGTTGGAAATCACCACCCGGATGTTCAGTCCTCGATCAACGGCTGTGATCAGCTCGTTGCCGTTCATGAGGAAGCCTCCGTCACCTACGAATGCGAGGACCTCCCTGTCCGGATAGCGCAAGCCGGCCGCCACCCCGGCTGGAACGCCCGTCCCCATGGCGCCGCACGCGGATCCCAGCAGCCGGTTCTCCGGTGTCATCTTGAAGATGCGGTGCACCCAGGAGGCGAAGTTCCCGGAGTCCGTCGTCAGGATCGCATCGCGCTTCGCCAAGCGCTCCAACGCCATGATCGTGTGCCCCATCACGTCGTCGGCCACCACGTTCTGAGGCTGCCAGCCGTGCGCACGATTCGCCGCTTCAGCAACGCGCTGCATCCAGGCCGCGGAGGTGCCTGCCCGCCTGCCGTGGCGCAGCGTCGCGCGCACGAATCCATGCGCTGTCGAAACGATCGGCAAATCCGTTTGAAAGTGCCGCCCGATCATCTCAGGATCGGGATACACGTGAACGAACCGCTGAGGGTTCAGGCCCTGACGCGGGAATGCGAAGCCGAGCGATGAGACATCGCCCATCCGGCTCCCGATGGCGATCAACAGGTCGGCTTCGCTGAACAGCGCCGTGTGCGCTGGCGAAGCGAAGAAGCTCAGCTGGCCGACCCAATGTGGATCCAGGTTGGAGAACTGGTCCTGATTCTTGTTCGTCAGCGCCACCGGCACGTCCCACAGGCCCACGAGTTCCTGGAGATCGCGTCGGAACTCGGAACTGCGGCATTCACCACCCACGATCAGGATGGGCCGGCTCGCGCTTGCAAGCAGCTCATGGACGCGAGCGGCATCGTCCACGCTCGCTTCAGCAATGGCTCGACCGTGGACTCGTGCTGGCCGCTGGTCGACAACGGCCGTCAGAACGTCTTCGGGCAATTCGACCGTCACGGGACCGGGTGTGCCCGAAACTGCCATGGCGAAGGCTCTGGCCATGACCTCGGCTACCGCGTCAGCGCGATCGATGCGCCCGGACCACTTGATACTTCCCCAGAACGCTTTGGACGAATCGATCTCCTGGACCGCTCCTCGTCCCAGATTTGGCGTATCCACCTGTCCAATCAGGAGGATCATGGGAATCGCTTCTTCCGCAGCCACGTGAACACCAATCGCAGCGTTGAATGCGCCAGGACCACGACTTGCCATGACGATGCCGGGGCGGCCGGTCAGCTTCGAGTCGGCGATGGCGGCCAGGGCGGCGGAACCTTCATGACGGCAAGTGACCAGATCGAAGTCGCGACGTGCGTGCAAGGCGTCCAGCAGTCCCAGAAAACTCTCCCCGGGGACGCTGAATCCGCGATCCGCACCGTGCGCGACCATGCTGTCAACGATTGCGTCAGCAACTCGGTATGCCATGACTGTCCTCTCATGAAGCCCATCGGTCTGGGCGGTTCAGCTCTTGCTAAGCGTTGGGATTGACAATCAGGCGACCGCGAACCTCTCCTCGCATCAGCCTTTTGGCAGCATCAATCGCCTGTCCCAAAGGGATTTCATCGGCGATGTCTTCCAGGATCGGCCCGTGCAGATCCTTTGCAAGGCGCTCCCACGCTGCCAACCGATCTGCCTTCGGACGCATCACGCTATCGACACCGAGCAAGGTCACGCCGCGAAGAATGAAGGGAGCGACGGAAGACGGGAAATCAAGTCCTTGCGCCATGCCGCATGCCGCGACAGCCCCGCCGTATTGAACTTGCGCGCACACATTCGCCAGAGTGTGGCTCCCCACGGAGTCCACGGCAGCGATCCACCGTTCCTTCTGCAAAGGCTTGCCTGGCTCGTTCAGTTCCTTGCGATCAATCACGTCGCTCGCGCCGAGGCGGCGTAGATACTCCGACTCAGCGGGGCGACCCGTCGAGGCCACGACCTGATAGCCCAGATTGGCCAGGAGCGCGACCCCGAAGCTACCTACGCCCCCGTTCGCACCGGTGACCAACACGGGCCCCTGCCCCGGCTTCAGGCCATGCCACTCAAGTGCCATCACGCAGAGCATCGCGGTATAGCCAGCGGTCCCGATGGCCATCGCCTGCTTGGCACTGAAGCGCTGCGGCAGTGGGATGAGCCAGTCACCTTTTACGCGCGCGCGCTGGGCCAACCCACCCCAGTGAGTCTCACCCACGCCCCAGCCATTGAGGAGCACCCGATCACCGGCTTTGAAATCGGCGTGTTCGCTCTGTTCGACGACGCCCGCAAAGTCGATGCCCGGCACCATCGGAAAGCTCCGGACGACCGGCCCCTTGCCCGTGATGGCCAGTCCGTCCTTGTAATTGAGGGTGCTGTACTCGATCCGAACCGTGACGTCGCCTGCAGGCAGGCGGCTGTCATCGATCTCGCTCACCGACGCACGATGGCCTTCGGCGTCCTTCTCTACAACGATGCCTTTGAACATGCTTTTCCGTTCCAGTTAAAAGTGCTGCTGATTCGCCCCGGGGTGGGGGATTGCCTCGGCACGCGCGCCCAGGCTCGAGAGAAATGCAGTGATGAAAGTGATCAACGGGCGGTCGCTCTGAACGAGCCGGGCACGAAGCACCGCACCTTCCCACGCGATCCAGAAGAACTCGGCAAGCTGCTCTGGGTCCAATGCAGCCGAAATGCTTCCCTCGACCTGGGCGGCCTCGAGACAACGGGCTACCCGCGCCTGCCATCCGAGGAGGATGGCATCCAGGCGTTCGCGAAATCCGGAGGGCAGCACACCCAGCTCCTGGCTCAAGTTCCCGACGAGGCATCCACGCGTGAAGCGATGCTTGCGCATGCCCTTCGACGCATCGGCGATGAAATCCGCGAGACGGTCCAGCGGCGGACGCTCCTCGCTCAACAACCACCGATCGAGCTTTCGCTTGAAGTAGTCGTCGTAGGCGTCCATCACCGCAGCGCCGAATGCATCCTTGCTCTCGAAGTAGTGATAGAAGGACCCCTTGGGCACTGTCGCCCGCTTCAGCACCGCATCCAGGCCGGTCGCGCTGAAACCCTGCTCGGTCAGCAGTTCCATCCCACACCGTATCAGCACGTCTCTCGTGGCCGAATAGGCTGGCGAGGCACCGCGGCCGCGAGACACGGCCACCTTCAGTTTTGTCGTCATTTTTTTATTCTAGACCGATCGACTAGGAAACATCCAGCGATTTTTCCAGCCTGCGCAATCACGCCGAGTTGAGGCGCATGGCGCACCACAACGCGACAGAGTTCCGCACCCTTATTGTGCAAATGGGTGAATTCGTGGTTTGCACCAAGAGTGAGGCGTTGCGCTCGGACGCACTGCCAAGCTGGCCCGGGTCTTGCTGGAAAACCCCTATGAGAGTCCTTATTGACACAATGTGTCCTTGGATTTCATACTGCCCACACCCTCCTCGACTCAGCTGAAGGAAGCCCGAATGAAATTCAATGCGATCAGGAAATGGCTCGTTGCCGCCGGCCTTGCCTGTATGACCGTCGCGCCCGCACTGGCCGATGAAGCCTATCCGTCCCAGCCCATCAAGCTTGTGGTTGGCTTCCCTCCCGGTGGTCCCACGGACATCGTCGCCCGCGTCATCGCCCAATCGTTGGGCAAGGAACTCAAGGCTTCGGTCATCGTCGACAACCGCGGCGGCGCTGGCGGCATCATCGGCGCCGAGGCCGTGGCGAAAGCCAAGCCCGATGGCTACACCCTCCTGGTTGCGGTCGAGTCCTCTCAAACGCGTGGACAGGCACTCAATCCCACCCTGCCTTACGACCAGATCAAGGATTTCACCTACATTCGAAACGTTGCCAAGCAACGCAACCTGATCGTGGTGAATCCCGGTGTTTCCATCAACAGCATCAAAGAGCTCATTGCCTACGCCAAGGCAAACCCTGGGAAGCTGAACTCGGGTGGCACCTTTGGCGCTACCTCGCACATCGGCGGTACTTTGTTCGACGCGCTCAATGGCACTGAACTGACCTTTGTGAATTACAAGGGCGGCGCGCAGCCCATCAGCGACCTGATAGCCGGTGTAGTTCAAGTCGGGTTCTTCACGGAGGCGACCGTTGCTCAGCACGTTCGCGCCGGCAAGATCAAGGCTCTCGCGGTTGCCGCACCAGAGCGCTCGCCGGCGTTCCCGGACCTCCCGACCGCAGAGGAAGCTGGCGGCAAGCCGATGGATCTCTCCCCTTGGTTCGGGATTGCCGCACCCGCCGGCATGCCGAGTGCCGTGACCAAGAAGATCGCCGCAGCACTCGACAAGGTAGTGACGAGTCCTGAATTCCTCTCGCAGCTGGAGACGCTCGGAGCGGTCCCAGTCAAGAACTCGTCGCCCGAGGCCTACTCCAAGCAGGTTGCCCGCGAAATCGACTTCTGGAACAACTGGGCCAAAACGCTCAAGACGCCGCTGGCCCGTTGACCGTCTGGCGAGGACACTTGCTTCATGAGCTTCTACGATTCGTACGACGAGAAACTCGCCGCTGAGGAGCTGGCTCTCGTCGCTGCCGCGGCCGACTTCTGCCAGGGCGAGTTCAGCACCCACTTGCTTGACACGCACACCCAGGGCCAGCCCTACGACTCAGCATGGATTGGCAAGTGGGCCAAGGCGGGCTTTCTGGGACTGCAGACGCCCCGTGAACTCGGCGGCCACGACGCTTCCTTCCTGTGCAAGATTCGAGTTGCACAGACGATGGCCGAACATGGCTTTGCTGCCGCCTTTGCCATCAACAACCTCCAAGGCTCGGTGACCCGAGTCGCGCGCCTGGGCTCTGACAAACACCGCTCCGAGCTTTTGGAGGGCTTGCTCAGCGGCGGCATCTTGTGTGCCCCCGCGATGTCCGAGCCTGATGGAGGCAGCGACCTGGGCGCGCTGAAGACCTGCGCGCGACGGGTGGACGGCGGCTGGTCGATCACCGGCACCAAATCGTGGATCACGAATGGCCAGATCATTCAATGCGCGAATCTCCTCGCGCGCGTGACTGCAACAGGCGGCGGCTCCGACGAGATCGCATCCTTCCTCGTGCCATTGGCTGACGGACCGACGTTCAGTCGTGAAGAGATCCTCATGCCGGGCGCCCGGTCGTTCCGACTGTCGAGGCTGACCTTCCAGGATCACTTCGTTCCCGACTGGTTTCTTTTCAGTCAACCCGGTCAGGCCTTCAAGGCTTCCATGGCATCAGTCAATGCAGCCCGCGTTCATGTCGCAGCGATGTGCGTCGCATCAACGCGAGCGGCCCTCGGTGAGGCGGTCGGCTATGCAGGGAGCCGACAGACGTTCGGCAAGCCGCTGATCAGCCATCAGGGATTGGCTTGGGAGCTGGCAGAAGTCTCCCTGCGGCTGGAGGCCGCCAACGCACTGGTGTTGCGCGCTGCCCTGGCTGTGCAGACAGGTGCGCCCGCATTGACGCTGGCCGCCCAGGCCAAGAAGTTCGCCGTGGACGTCGCGGTGTGGGGAATCGATCAGTGCCTTCGTGCGATGGGGGCCACCGGGGCAAGCGCCTCACACCGTCTGGCCATGTTGTTCGCGGAAACGCGCCTGGCTGCCTATGGCGATGGAAGCAGCGAGATGCTGCTTGACCGCATCGGCAAGGGACTCGCAAAGGAGTACGGGCCTGCGCCCCTCCAATGAAGAAAGTGTCAAGATGAGAAATGTAGTCGTCAAGGATGCACACGCCGCGGTCGCGGGCCTGCGCGACGGTGACACGGTGATGGTTGGCGGCTTCGGCGGCGCCGGCCTGCCGCGCACCATGATCAAGGCCGTGCTGGATCTGGGCGTCCGCGAATTGACCGTCATCTCCAACAATGCCGGCTCTGGCGGCGATGACCTATCGCTCTGGTTCGGCGCACGAATCGTGCGCAAGATCGTCTGCTCCTACCCACGGAGCGCGGACGTGTTCGCCGAGCAGTACCGCGCCGGCTCGGTCGAGCTGGAACTGGTTCCCCAAGGCACACTGGTGGAGCGAATTCGCGCGGGCGGCGCAGGACTCGGCGGCTTTCTCACCCCTACCGGCGTAGGAACCATGTTCGAGAAGGAAAAGGAGAAGATCGTCGTCGATGGTCGCGAGTATCTCCTGGAGAAGCCGTTGCATGCCGCGTTCTCGCTGCTGAAGGGCCGGCAGGCCGACGTTCTCGGGAATGTCAACTACAACAAAACCGCACGCAACCACTCAGTCGTGATGGCCACTGCAGCAAAGACCGTCGCGGTCGAGGTCGACGAGCTCCTCGACGCCGGCGAACTCGATCCGGAGAGCATCGTCACACCATGCATCTTTGTGGATCGGGTATTTCTTTCGAGGAAAGCATGAATTCGCTATCAAGACAGGAACTTGCACGCCTGGTCGCCAACCAGCTTCCCAAAGAGGGTTTTGTCAACCTGGGCATCGGGGCGCCGACGAGCATCGCCGACCATCTTCCCAAAGACACGTCGGTGATGCTTCACAGCGAGAACGGGATTCTCAATGTGGGGCCAAAGCCGGTCGCCGGGCAGGAGGACTGGGACCTGATCAACGCCGGAAAGATGCCAGTCACCCTTGCTCCGGGCGGCTCCTACTTCGACTCCAGCCTCTCGTTCTCGATGATGCGAGGAGGCCACCTGGACATAGCCATCCTGGGCGCGTTCCAAGTCTCCCAGCATGGCGACCTCGCCAACTGGACGACCGGTGACTCCAACGGCGCGCCGCCTGCCATAGGCGGGGCCATCGATCTCGCGGTGGGAGCCCGGCAGATCTGGGTAATGATGGAGCACACCACCCGGGACGCGCAGCCGCGGTTGGTCGAGCGTTGCACTTTGCCCCTCACGGCCGTCGGCGTGGTCGCCAAGGTGTTCACCAACCTGGCCATCATCGACGTCAGGGCCGAGGGCTTTGTCGTGGAAGCACTCTTTGAGGACGCGTCCCTCGGCGCTGTGCAACAACTCACCGGTGCACCGGTCAAGGCTGCATCCCGTGTCCAGCGATTCGGGCGAGATGGCGTGCTGTTTTCTGACTGAGTCCGCCACCACACGTGCGAGCGAGCAGCATTGCGGCGGAACCGCCGCGGTCTCGGCAGCAAAGACCTACGCAGTGGCGGCAATCACTACAAGCGCCGAGGCGGGCTTGTCGGTCAGTGCCGTCAGCTTGTGAGGGATCGTCGAGTCGAACTGGACGCAATCTCCGGGGCTCAGGCGCTCCCTGCGCGCACCGATCTGCATCTCGATGCTGCCTGTGAGGACGAACAGTATCTCCTCGCCCTCGTGGTGGCTCATGATCCGCCCGCGCTTCTGTGTCTTGCCCGGACGCACGACAAACGCGCGCATCACCCGGTCTTTGCGAAGTCCCCCCACCAACGACAGATGGGTCGTGAGGTCACCTGCGATCGAACCATTGCCTCGAACAATGGTGATGATGTCTTCCTCGGTCTGCTGCCCAAAGAGACGATCCACAGTCACGCCCAGCGCCTTCGCTATGTTGAGGGCAGACTCGATCGACGGTGTGGAGACGCCGCGTTCAATTTTGGACAAGTAGCTTCGCGTCAACCCGGAATCCCGGGCCAGATTCTCCAGCGTCAATCCGCTTTGAACGCGCAGGTACTTTAGATGTAGTGCCAAGGCCTTGTATGGGTCCGCAACTGTTTGATCTGCTGCCGGGGACCCACTGTGAGTTGCTCCAACCTTCGATTCTGGCACGGCCGTGTCGCCCGCACCCTCGCCGGTGGCCGCAGCGGCCCGATCGCTTGTCGTCAAGGCGGGACTAGATATCGAGAACCAGGCGCGGCCCGGCACACTCTGCGACACACACAATGACCTCGTGCACACGCTCCTCCGGGCTCAGGACTCGATCGCGGTGAATGGGTGGTCCTTCGACCCATCGTGTTCGACAGGCGCCGCAAATACCGCCAGCGCAAGAAACCGATATGTCGGCATCCATGGCCTCGAGTGTCGCCAGGAGGCCGACTTCGGGAGCAACTTCCATCTCACGACCGCTCTTTGCCAAAACCACGCTGTATGGTCTGGCCGTTCGTGTTGGCGCGAGCTTCGGCGGGGTGAAGCGTTCCACGTGCTTGCGCTCTTCGGGCCAATCGGCGACAGCGGCCTCGAAGGCATCGAGCATGCCGCCCGGCCCACAGCAAAATGCCTTTGCCTCCTCGCCGTAGCCTTGCACGAGTGAATGGATATCGGGCGGAGCCACCTCCAGGGTGTTGTACAGGCACACGCGTCCGGCCTTGACCGCAGGCTCCAGCACGTCGATGAGACAGGGCTCTCCCATGCTTGCCCAATGCAGCACGTAGTTCGTCCTGCCCTCCCGCTCCAGTGCCAGGATCGCAGAGACAAACGGCGTCACACCGATCCCGCCCGCGATGAAGATGTTCATTGCTTCGGACGAGAAGGCCAGTCCACTTCGCGGCACGGAGACACCAATGATTTCTCCGGTTCGAAGTTCGTCGTGGATATGGCGTGAGCCTCCACGGCCGGCGTCCTCGCGTTTGACGGCGACAACGTACCTGCGGCAATCGGCGGGGTCATTGCACAGTGAATAGGTTCTCACCAACCCGTTGGCGAGGTGCAGGTCGACGTGGGCGCCGGGTCGAAAGGCGGGCAGGCGCCACCCGTCCTGATCCGCCAGAACCAGACGCTTTACGCCTGGGAGCGGTTCGTCGATCTCTTGTACGACGGCTTGGAGATGTTTGATCGCCTTTGCCATCTCACCCCCCGCGAACGATGTCGCCAACGCGGATCACTCCTCCTTTGAGGATGCGACAGTTCAGACCTGAGCGGTTGATGAGTGGATCGAACACCTGCTTGCCCAGGATCTCCTCGATATGACGGCATGGCGTGGACAGCCGCGTCGCCTCCAGAAGTGCCTCGCCTACCCAGAACTGGCGGCCCACGAGGTGGTTGAGAGGCACGCCCTGCACCGTCACGTTTCGCCGATGTTCCTCCGGCAGGAGTTGGATCTTGGCATCGCGAGCGAGTGCCTCCAGCGTTTCGATTTCGAACAGCGTGATCTGGCGGCCCTCCTCCGGCTTGTGGGAATAGAAGCCGGCCTCCTGACCGATCATGTATCGGTCCCCCTGAATCCCCTTGCCCGCAATCAGGTTCAGTTCCTCGAAGGACTCCATCGGAAGGAAGGCGCGAGGCGTGATGTGCAAATGCCGAACCACCCCTGTCCAGGCGAGGATGCCCTCGCGGGCGGAGGCTGGAGTGTGCCGTGCTGTTGCGTTGGAGATCGAGGCGCTCATGATGCAGGATGGACGATTCAGCAGAATGAAGACAGGTAGGACACTTTGTGTCCATTAGGACCAAATGATATGGCGGTCTCGACGGATTGACAAGTGGGCTCGCCACCACATCCGAGCTGTGGACATGCTGCATTGACGCCCCCAAATTGTCGGAAAAGTGACAGTTTCCCGGTGAGCATTGCCATAGCATTCGCGGCCCCGTACCCAAGGTGCCTTACAAGTTCGCCTGCAGATGAGACTCTCACTCCAAACTCCCTTGCCCAACCGCAGGACCGCGCTTCTGGCGATTCTCTTGCTCGCCATCGGCCTGGCCTCAGCCTTTGCGGCTGCTTGGTTAAGTCGCGATGCCACCATCTTCTCCCTGGCGCCGGCGCCCGGAAAGCCACCCGACATGCTGGCGAGCCAGCGTCTGGATCTGCATCGCACGTTCTTCACGATTTGGGTAGCCTTGCTGTTGGTCATGCCCGCTCTGTGCCTGTTCCCTTTTCGACGGCGTTCCGAGTTGGCTGCCCGGTATTGGCTTGCTTTCTGGACGGTGGCTCTGGCCGCCTTCTGCGTTCACTTCTATTGGGCCGTCGTCGTTATCTTTGGGAACGACTGGAAACGCATCATGAGCACTCCCCGAGTGAGTGCTCCTGTACTGGATACAGTTTTTGCGCTCTGGTGGTGCGTGGATGTCGCGATTGCATGGCTGATTCGCTCTGAGGCCGCCTGGGTGAGAGTTGAGCGCACTCTCGTGCACGTCCTCGCATTCGTTCTGTTCTTCATGGGCGCAGCACGAGAGGGCGAACTGACTGCATCGCGATTGCTCGGCTGGACCATGGCAGGTCTTGTTGCGGCAGCTCTCGCAGCGTGGCTGGTCGGGTTGAGGAAGTACCGACTGAGCATCAGCGTCGTATAGCAATGAAGAAGCTGCCAAGAATGTGTCGTGTGGAGTTACAGCACCAGAGGAATCGCGCCTCGACTAACTATCGCCGCGCTGTTGCGTCGCCTCAATCGCCTTCATTACAAGGCTGGCCATCGCCTTGGATTCGTCGCGAAGATCATTCTGCAAGCCCGCCACCGTGCCGCGCCTGTCCTGTATGGCTTCGTCCTGACTTGCCTTGAGCTTTCCCTCGAGTCGATCAATCGGAATTTCGATCCCTACGATGGCGCCCAGGAGCTTGTCGATGAACGCAGTGGGTGCATCGGCGATCCGCCACGGCACCTGCTGATTGGACTCGTGATAACCAGTAAGCCGGTTCAACATGTCGAGCACCCACCCCCTGTCCTCGACGGCCCGCGCAATGCCATGTGCATGGGCGACGGCGTAGTTCCAAGTGGGCACGACCATGCCGTGCTCTGCCTTGCTCGGATACCACCCCGGCGTTATGTACGCCTGTGGACCCTGGAACGCCACCACCGAGGATGCAGCGCGCAGATCGCGCCAAACGGCGTTGGCGCGAGAGACATGTCCAATCAGGGTGCCGAAGCGCCCTCTGCTCCTGTCCAGGAAGAAGGGCAAATGGTTCGCGACGAGGGCACCGTCCACCTGGCACACCCAAGCCCCAAGGGGATGGGACTCCATCAGCGAGAAGATTGCATCTTGATCTGTCAGTTGATGATGTTTTGAAACGTACATTCCTTTTCCCTGGAAGCGAGCGAAGCTAGGCAAGTTCGGCATGCGCAAAGCATGCCTGCACACGCTGACGAAGACAAACTCTCTTTGCTAACGCCAATTTAGTGAATCTAATCTTGTGCTGGACCGCTCGAAGCAAGATTCTTCAGTCCAAACGCTCGCCGTCGAACCATCGCAGCAGGCCGGTTTCCGGACCGCAATTGATGTATTCAAAGAGCTGGTCGCCCGCCGGCAGCACATAGACCTCATGCCAGGTACGCAATTGATTGTCTTTGCCGTAGCGCTTGTAGCGAGACATCGCGGCTTTGAAAATGGCGGCATGCGTCGCGTGGTCTTCCGCCCATTTCTCCATGTGCCGCAGCGAAAGAAAATGCCCGAGCGCATGCTCCTCGGGCAGGAGGCGCCCATCCGTGTCGAGCTTGCACTGCATGCGCAGCGAAGCACAGCCGGTAGGCAACGGTGACCCGCGCAGATAGGCCATTCCGTCATTCAGCGGCTTCTTGAGATTCGTCTCGAAGTCAGCCAACTGCTCCTCGTCCATGCGCTCCCATGAATTCGCGGACCTTATGACGGCCAGATTGTGAGGCGGTGTGATACGCCAGCGCTCTTCGTACCCAGCGCGCCCGGACTGCACGACGAGTGCCGAACCCTCCGGTGCATCCAAAGGATCGTCCGCAGCAAGCGGAATACGATCACGCATCGCGCCATAGTAGCCACAATAAGGCGTTGGATAGACCGCGACCTCCTCGCTCGACATCAAACCTGCCGGATAGTCTCTCCAGTAGATGCTCTCCTGGCGTTCGCGTGGCACGCGCAGCATCTCGCGCCACACGCCTGTTCCATCGTGCAGTCGTTCATTCGAGGTCCACCACGACTGCAATACGTCGTCGGAGCGCCAACGTTCGAACCGGCGCTCGTCGACCCAGTAGGCGGTGATCACGTGATTCCGCAATCCCTGCGTATCAGTGAAACGGGCGTGGTCGAAGGTCGCCGGACTGGCGGGATGCGACAGCGCACCCCTTGCCCACTTGAAGAATGCGCTTTGCTCAAGCGCGGCGTCGTCCACACCCTGTACCGCCAGAAAGCCAACGCGCATCTGCATGCAATCGGGCGGCAGTTGAAAAGACCAGCGTTGCACTTGGGGAACGAACCCGTCGCGCTTGCGCAAGGGGAACTTGCGCTCTGAAGGCCCGTGAGCCTCCGCCGGCGCATTCTCAAGGATCTTTGCTGTCATGGGGGGTTCTGACATTAGTGGGTGAATCGACGTCCTGCACCAAGCAGACTCTGGCGCACTGCAGCATAGGCCGCATATGCGCCTCTGCGAAGCCGGCGTGCCGAACCGCATAGCTGCTATGCCTTGTGATGCATGGCTCCACGCGACTGTGCTCCGGATACTTTGGGTTTCGAAACGACGCGCCGAGCCGTCGTCATCGCTTCAGGCACGCGAACCCCGGATCCAAAGGACTGATGATGACCAAAGATCTGCGCCGGAAAAACTACGTCGACGACCGCGTCGCCCGAGGACACGGCACCTGCTGGTGGAGGCAGACCGAAGTTCCGTCCAAGTCCCTGTCAGGTGCTGGCACGCAAGTACAGAAAGATCCTGAAGCGAGGAGGACAGCTTGAACTCTGCAACATCTTCATCGGGCCGCGGGCGCACCAAAGGCTACGTGACCGCGGCACTGGCGAGCATGATGGGCACCACGATAGAGTGGTACGACTTCTTCTTGTACGGCACGGCAGCGGCGCTCATCTTCAACAAGATCTTCTTTCCGTCGTTCGATCCGATCGCGGGCACGATGGCTGCGTTTGCTACCTACTCGGTGGGCTTCTTCGCCCGCCCTCTGGGCGGCGTCATCTTTGGGCATTTCGGTGACCGCGTCGGACGCAAATCGATGCTGCTCATCACGCTCTTCCTCATGGGCGTTCCCACAGTCTTGATCGGACTGATCCCCTCCTACGAGTCGATTGGATACTGGGCCGCGTTCCTGCTGGTTCTGATGCGCTTCCTGCAGGGGGTCGCCGTCGGGGGCGAATGGGGCGGTGCTGTGCTGATGGCCGTAGAGCATGCGCCTCCCGGCAAGAAGGGCTTTTTCGGCAGCCTGCCCCAGGCCGGCGTGGCGCCTGGACTTATCCTATCTTCGCTGGCCATGGGAGCAGTGGCCAAGTTGCCTGAGGCCGACATGCTTTCGTGGGGCTGGCGCCTCCCCTTCTTGGCCAGCGTGATCTTGCTGCTGGTGGGTTGGTTCATTCGAATCAAAGTGGCAGAGTCCCCGGACTTCGAGCGCATGACCCATCGCGGCGCGCGTGTCGAGATGCCAATAGCGAAGGTGCTTAGGGAGTACCCGCGGGAAACCATCGTTGTGATCGGGGCGCGTCTTGCGGAAGTCACTTGGTTCTATACGACAGTGACGTTTGCGCTGGCATATGCAACCGGAACCCTGGGGATACCTCGCACGCTCATGCTGGACGCAACGATCTGGGGTGCGGCAGCGGCATTGGTCATCATGCCGCTGGCCGGCGTGCTTGGCGACAGGATCGGCAACAAGTGGATTTTCGCCCTCGGCACCGTCGGGATCATCGCCTGCGCCCCGCTCTTCTTCGAGCTGCTGCAGACACGTCAGCCCTTGCAGGTCAAGCTGGCGGTCATCCTCGCGGTCGGCTTGGTGTACGCAACCCTGTACGGTCCCGAAGGTGGGCTCTTCTCCAGTCAGTATCCAGCGGAGGTCCGATACAGCGGCATCTCGCTAGCGGTGCAGGTCTCTGGCGCCATCGGCGGCGGCCTGGCACCGATTGTGGCGACTTGGCTCCTGGCCAAGGGTAACGGTGACCCGCGATATGTGGTTTGGTACCTGAGCGGCCTCGGTGTGGTCGCTCTGATCAGTGCCTTGAAGATGCACGGCGAGTCGCGGTTCGCACACGGCCCGATCGTCGGTGATCCATTGCATACAAAGTGAACTCATGAAGCTCATCGACTACTATTTCTGGCTGAACTCGGATTGGGCCTACCTGGGCGCAGACCGCCTCGAAGACCTTGCCGCCCGTCAAGGGGCGAAGATCCGCTATATGCCAGTGGACCTGCCTTACGTCTACTCCAAGACCGGTGGCGTCATCCTTCCGCTTCGAGCACCCGAGCGCCAGGCCTACCGAGTCGCCGAGCTCGAGCGCTGGTGTGCACGGCTGGACATTCATGTGAATCCGAGCCCCAGATTCATGTGCCCCGACGCCGGATTGGCATCGCGCATCGTCATTGCGGCGGACATGCAAGGCATCGCCTGTCATCCGCTCTACAAGGCCATCCTGCACGCCGAATGGTGCGACGACCAAGACATCTCCGACGAAGCAACGCTTCGCTCGATCATTCACTCGCTGCACCTCGACGACGAGGGCCTCGTACGTGATGCAGAGTCGGCGCGTGTGAAGGCGGCCTACTCAGGCTACACGCACGCCGCAATCGCTGCTGGCGTCTTCGGCTCCCCAACTTACGTTTATCACGGCGAGGTCTTCTGGGGCCAAGATCGTCTCGATTTTCTCGAAGAGGCGATCGCCAGATCCTCGATCCAGCCGTGGCGGGCCACTGCTGGCAAACGCCCCGGCGAACCCGAACGCAGCTTTTCCACCCAAGAACGTTCTTGAGGCATATATGACCGATTCGGACACATTCCAACTCGACAAGGCCACCCTTGTCTTGCAATCGACGAGACAGATGGACCAGCAATTTCAGGACAGTGTCTATACGCTTCGCCAGAAGCTCGCGCTGACCTGCCGCGTCCTGTTCGACAACGGGCATGACTCCGGACTGGCCGGCCAGATCACTGGGCGCACGGAGACGCCCGGGAAGTTCTACACGCAGCGCTTGGGCCTGGGATTCGATGAAATCTCCGAAGACAATCTCCTGCTCGTGGACGAGGACCTCAACGTCCTGGAAGGCGCAGGCATGCCCAATCCGGCGAACCGTTTCCATTCGTGGGTCTATCGCGCACGCCCCGATGTGAATTGCATCATCCACACGCATGCGGTCCACACGGCAGCATTGGGCATGTTGGAACAGCCTCTCGTGGTCTCGCACATGGACAATTGCGTGCTGTACGACGATGTCGCCTTCGTGGCCAAGTGGCCAGGCATTCCCGTGGGAAATGAGGAGGGAGAATTCATTGCGGCAGCGTTGGGCAACAAGCGCGCCCTCTTGCTCTCCCACCACGGCCTCCTGATCGCCGGCAGCACGGTGGAAGAAGCCTGTGTGCTGGCGATCGCGTTCGAGCGGGCCGCGCGCATGCAGTTGCTGGCGAGCGGAGCTGGCGAGATCAAGTCGATCGATCCCGCATTGGGCCTCGAAGCCCATGATTGGGTATTGCGGCCCAAGCGCAACCAATTCGCATTCGACTACTACGCGCGGCGGTCCTTGAAGGACCCGCGCAACGCAGATTGTCTTCGCTCTCCTTCGTAGGGAGCATCAGCAAGGGATGCGGTATTGGGCCGGCAGGCCTGAGGCGCGAATAGCGCGAAGCCGGCTACGCCACGAGCCGCTGGCGCGTCGGCTCAATTGCAATCCCTGGACCGGCAGTGTCACGTCGATCCTTTACCTCTGCTCCTTCCCGCAATCACTGGTCACCACGTATGGCGCAGGCAGCCCGTTTATAGCTGCTATGCCCTCAGGTGCATGGCATGTCTTGCGCGAGGTCAAGATACTTCGTGTCATCAACCGGATGGGCACGAGTGCCTGTCAGATCACGGATCCGAAGAACCCTCGATGACTGAAACCCTGCGCCCCAAGAACTACTTCGACGACCGCGCCACCCGAGACATGGCGAAGCACCTGCCCTCGCCTCAGCGGGATATGAAGGAGACGCTAGCCTATGCCTGCAGGATCCTGGCGATGACCGGCCAGGAAGCCGGACTGGCGGGACAGATCAGCGCGCGCTCGGAGCGGGAGGGGGCCTACTGGACCTTGCGTTTCGGCTTGGGATTCGACGAAGCCACGCCGGAAGACTTCATCGAGGTCGACGGAGATCTCAACACACTGACGGGTACGGGCATGCCCAACCCCGCGACCCGCTTCCACCTTTGGGTCTACCGCGCGCGTCAGGACGTACAGTCGATCATCCACACCCATTCGCCGTGGGCCTCCGCACTCGCCGCAGCCAGACAGCCTCTGGTGATCGCGCAGATGGACATGACCCCTCTGCACGACGACTGCGCGTTCCTGCCGGACTGGCCCGGAGTGCCGATCGCCGACGATGAGGGCGTCATCATCTCCGGCGCCCTTGGGAGCAAGCGCGCAATCGTTCTCGCCCATCATGGATACCTGACCGCGGGCAAGACCATTCAGGAGGCCACCTACCTGTCGGTCTATCTCGAGCGTGCCGCCCGCATGCAGTTACGCGCCCAGGCTGCTTTCGGCGCTTTGACTCCCGTCGACGACGCACTCGCACGAGAAGCCCACGACTACCTGCTCAAGCCGTCGATCGTCAACAGCACCTTCGACTACTGGTGCCGTCAGACGGCAGGTGCACCACAGCCCATCTCGAGTTCGACGGCCTGCTGACGTCTGCGCGCCATGGCTTCTTGTGTTGCGGCTGTCGACCTGGGGATCGCGGCCAACAGTTCGGTAAGCGAGGCCGGCACGCCACAAGCGGGATCCAGCCACCCCGATAGCACCATGGTGCTATCGCGCACGGTGTTCTTGGCTTCCGATCGTCCCTCTATCAAGAGGAGGCTTGCAGCGGGCAGGCCTGCATCGGTTTCCAGGTGGAGGCACTCGCCATTTCTCAACAGTACGCACGCCTTCACCCACACGGACAACACATCTCACCGCCGGTCCTTCCCCTCGATCAACAACAGGAGACAATCATGAAGATCATTCACCTCGCAGCCACTGCACTCATGGGGTTATGTTTGGCCGGCGTCGCGCAAGCCGGCCAAACCTTTGACGCTGTCAAGAAGCGAGGCTTCGTCCAATGCGGGGTATCCACGAACCTGCCGGGCTTTGCATTCACCGATAGCAAGGGTGAATGGCAAGGCATTGACGTCGACACTTGCCGCGCGATCGCCGCCGCCATGTTCGGCAATGCCACAAAGTTCAAGGTCGTGCCGCTCACGACCCAAGCGCGCTTCACAGCTCTTCAATCAGGTGAAGTGGATGTCCTGACGCGCAACACGACACAGACCATGTCGCGCGATACCACACTGGGGCTGATCGGCGTCGGCGTGAACTTCTACGACAGCCAAGGCATCATGGTCACCAAAGATGCCAATGTCACCAGTGCCAAGAATCTCGCTGGTGCCACCATCTGCGTCCTCCCCGGAACAACGACCGAGTTGAACCTTACCGATTGGTTCCGAGGCCTCAAGATGGCGTTCAAACCCGTGCTGCTCGACACGGTCGACGAGATCAAGCGCGCCTTTGCTTCCGGCCGCTGTGACGGCATCACGATGGACAAGTCCCAGCTCGCGCTCGCCCGAATCAACTTCGGCAACTCGGACAAGTACGTGATCCTGCCGGAAGCGCTCTCGAAAGAGCCGCTGGGCCCCATGGTTCGCCAGGGTGACGAAGCGTGGTTCAACGTCGTACGGTGGTCGCTCAATGCACTCCTCGAGGCGGAGGAGTACAACCTGACCTCGAAAAATGTCGACGAGGTCGTCAAGAACAATACGGCTCCGCACATCCAGCGCATCCTCGGGACGACCCCGGGTATGGGGAAGGGCCTCGGTCTGGACGACAAGTGGGCATATAACATCATCAAACAAGTCGGCAACTACGGCGAGATCTTCGACCGTAGCTTGGGCGCACAAAGCCCGATGAAGCTCGATCGCGGACTGAACGCCCTCTACAACAAGGGCGGATTGATGTACGGGTGGCCGATCCGATAAGGATCCGTGGGTGATGCCGGACTGAGGCGCTCGTCGGCGCCTCAATCCGGTGCCGCCTTCGCTTCAATGCTCTACCGCCACATCATGAAATCACGCCATCGTGCCCCTTTCAGATTCTCCTGGCAGCATCCGGAGTTCAGGGCTGTCCTTTACCAGATCATCGTAGTGGGCCTTGTCGCCCTCGCCGCCTGGTATCTCGTCTCCAATACGCTGCACAACCTGGCTACGCGCAACATCGCTACAGGCTTTGCATTCCTCGATCGGGAAGCCGGATTCGCGATTGGCGAATCCGTGATTGACTATTCTCCCTCCGACACCTATCGCCGCGCTATCTTGGTCGGATTGGTCAACACACTGCGTGTATCCATCGTCGCCCTCGTGTTCGCGACCATCCTTGGCGTCATCGTCGGCATCGCCCGGCTTTCGGCCAACTGGTTGGTCTCCCGGCTCGCCACTGCGTACGTTGAATTCATACGCAATGTGCCGCTGCTGCTGCAACTGCTTATCTGGTATGCCTTCATCGGCGAAGTCCTGCCTGGGCCGCGGTCTGCGCTGAATCCTCTGCCTGGGGTCTACATGTCCAACCGGGGCTTGCTGGCCCCAGCCGTCGAGGGAACGTCACTTTCGGGCATATCGGTCGGGCTGGTCATCGCCGCCATCGCCGTCTTCCTGGTGGCACGCCATCAGCGCACCAGGCAACGCGCCACAGGCGTTCAATCCAGACTGTGGCCGTGGGTGCTCGGACTTTGCCTGATCATGCCCTCTCTCGGATGGCTGCTCGGTGGGCAGGATATTCATCTCGACCTGCCTCACCGCAGCGGCTTCAATTTTGAAGGAGGGTGGGCATTCTCTCCCGAGCTCTTTGCGCTGCTGATCGGCCTTATCACCTACACGGCGGGCTTTATCGCGGAGATCGTCCGTGCGGGCATTCAATCCGTCAGCCGAGGGCAGTGGGAGGCGGCCCAATCGATGGGATTGCCACGCGGCCGGATCCTGCGGCTGGTCATCCTGCCTCAGGCGCTGCGCGTGATCGTGCCGCCGACGACCAGTCAGTACCTGAACGTCATCAAGAACAGTTCTCTTGCCGTCGCCATCGGATATCCGGATCTCGTTTCCGTCGTCAACACCACGTTGAACCAGACGGGACAGGCCATCGAGGGCATCCTCATCATCATGGCAGCCTTCATGACCGTGAGTTTGGCGGTATCGCTGTTGATGAACTGGTACAACAAGCGCATCGCGCTGGTGGAGCGGTAGACATGAACAGCACCACTTCATCTACCGCAACCATGACGGCAAAGCCGCCCCCATCTCTTGTGACCCCCTGGGGTTGGGCGCGCCGGACACTCTTCTATTCGCCCGCCAGCCTGCTCGCAACCCTGCTGATCGCCTGGCTGCTGCTGATGGCAGCACCCCCACTGCTCGAATGGCTCCTCTTCAAGGCCAGCTTCCGGGCGCCCGATGCGCAGTCATGCCGCGAAGCAGGTGGAGCGTGTTGGGCCTTCATCCGGGAGAAGTACCGGCTCATCCTGTTCGGAACCTACCCCTATGACGAACAATGGCGCCCCCTGCTTGCGACAGTGGCGCTCATTGCGGCCATTGTGGGAACAGGTGTGCGGCGCTTTCAGGGCCGTGGCCTGTTCGCTCTGTGGGGTTTCACTCTCCTCGCGGTCGCCGTTCTCATGTGGGGCGGGGTGTTGGGTCTGACTTTCGTGGAGAACGTCCGCTGGGGCGGACTTCCCCTGACCTTGATTCTTTCCACCTTCGGCATCGCTTTCGCCTTTCCCATTGGCGTGCTGCTCGCGTTGGGCAGGCGTTCGCGCATGCCTGCCATCAAGGCCATCTGTGTCGCCTACATCGAGTTGATCCGCGGCGTCCCGCTGATAAGCCTGCTCTTCATGTCCTCGGTAATGCTTCCACTCTTTCTTCCTGAGGGAATCAGCATCGACAAGCTTCTGCGCGCACAGATCGCGATCATCATGTTCGCCGCGGCGTACATAGCGGAAATCGTGCGCGGCGGACTCCAGTCGATTCCCAGAGGTCAGTATGAAGGGGCCCAATCCATTGGACTGACCTACTGGCAGCAGATGAGAAAGGTCATCCTGCCGCAGGCGCTCAAGGTGGTAATTCCCCCGCTTGTCGGCACCTTCATCGCACTGTTCAAGGACACGTCGCTGGTCGTCATCATCGGGATCTTCGATCTGACGCAAGCGGCCAAGGCGGCGCTTGCCGATCCTGCCTGGACTGGCTTCGGCGTCGAGGCCTATCTCTTCATCGGCCTCATCTACTTCATCTTCTGCTATTCGATATCGAAGTACAGCCGGTCCCTGGAAAGGCATCTGGCGCGCGGACATGACACCGCGGCCAGCAAGTAAGAGTTGCTGATTCATCTCACAGCAGACGAAAAGGATATAGCCATGAACGACGCCATCGTCAGTCTTCAAAAAGTCAACAAGTGGTACGGAGACTTCCACGTCCTGCGGGACATCGATCTCAATGTGCGCAGAGGGGAGCGCATCGTGATCTGTGGTCCCTCCGGATCTGGCAAGTCGACCATGATTCGGTGCATCAACCGACTCGAGGAGCATCAGGCAGGGACCATTACGGTCGACGGCACCGAATTGATCAATGACCTCAAGCGCATCGAGACGGCCCGGCGCAACGTCGGTATGGTCTTCCAGCACTTCAATCTTTTCCCGCATCTCACCGTGCTGGAGAACCTCACACTCGGCCCGACCTGGGTTCTGGGAAAGCCCCTTGCGGAGGCTCAGGCGCTTGCGATGAAGTACCTCGAGCGCGTACGGATTCCAGATCAGGCGCACAAGTACCCGGGGCAGTTGTCTGGCGGACAACAGCAACGGGTGGCGATCGCAAGATCCTTGTGCATGGCGCCGAAGATCATGCTGTTTGACGAGCCCACATCGGCACTGGACCCGGAGATGGTCAAGGAAGTTCTCGACGTGATGATCAGCCTCGCCGAAGAAACCAAGATGACGATGTTGTGCGTGACACATGAAATGGGCTTCGCACGCAAGGTGGCCGATCGCGTCATCTTCATGGACTGCGGGGAAATTGTCGAACAGGGCGAACCGGAGAGTTTCTTCAGCGCCCCGCAATCGGACCGTGCCCGTCAATTTCTGAGCCAGATCGTGCACTAGCTATCAAGCGCCAGCGCCGCAAGCATCTTTTTTCCAGCCCAACACAGTCGAGAAAGACAATCAATGCAAGACAAGTCGCATACGCTCGGATTTCAAACCCGCGCGCTCCACCACGGTCACGATGCGTCGGACCCCTACGGCGCAGTGTCACCGCCCATTTACATGACATCCACTTTCGCCTTCGAGAACACCGCGGACGCGGCAGCCGTCTTCTCTGGCGAAAGCGACCGATATGTCTACGGCCGCCAACACAATCCCACCCAGCATCTCCTCGAGACTCGGCTTGCACAACTCGAAGGCGCGGAGGCGGCCCTGGCGACAGGATCAGGCATGGGAGCCATCTGCTCGACCCTCCTGACGCTGCTATCCGCCGGCGACGAGTTGGTCGTGCACCACACGATGTATTCCACGGCGACTTCCCTGATCGACGAAGGCCTGCCGAGGTTCGGTATCAAAGTCATCAAGACCGATCTCACCAAGCCTGACAATCTGAGGCAGGTTCTTTCTGACAAGACCCGCATCGTTTACTTCGAGACGCCCGTCAATCCGACGGCCCAGCTGCTGAACATTCGGGCCCTTGCCGATGTGGCCCACGAAAGCCCCGGTGTGCGGGTCCTGGTGGATTCAACCTTTGGTTCGCCGGCACTGCAGCAGCCGCTCCAACACGGCGCGGATCTCGTTGTCCATTCGATGACCAAATACATCAATGGGCACGGAGACCTTCTTGCAGGCGTAGTGCTTGGCGACCTCGCCACGATCAAGAAGATCCGGTCGGCGGGTCTGAAATACATGACGGGCGCGACCCTGTCGCCGATGCTCTGCTTCCTCGTGCTGCGAGGCCTCAAGACCTTGACGCTGCGCATGCGCCAGCACAGCGAGAGTGCACAGAAAGTTGCCGAGATGCTGACGGCACACCCAGCCGTGAAACTCGTCCGCTATCCGTTCCTCGCAGGCAGCGCCGACTTCGATTTGGCCAAGACCCAGATGAGCCGCGGCGGTGGCATGCTCTCTTTCGAGCTGCACGCAGGGCTCGACGGCGCCATCCAGATGATCGACAACCTCAAGCTCGTGTCGCGGGCAATCAGCCTGGGGGACACAGAAACGCTGATCACTCACCCCGGAACGCTGATCAAGGCTCGCCAAAAGGTCGAGCCAGCGGCACGTCTGAGCGCCGGGGTCACCATGGATCTGATCCGGCTTTCCGTAGGGCTGGAGGATGTGGACGACATCATCGACGATCTTCGGCAAGCACTCGATACGATCCGGTAACCATGCCTCAGAAGGCGTTCGCAGGTCGATGCCCACGGCGCGGCAACGACAGATCAATCGGCATGCCGTGCAACAGCACGGCATGCTGAGTTTTCAGCCTGCGAGCTGCCGACAAGCTCTGCATGCCGATGGAACATTTGGCCCAACTCTCTCCAGCCTACCTGACGTTCTTCGTTGGAGCGATGAGCCCTGGCCCGAGCAATCTCACCGTCATGGAAGTGGCGATGAGCGGAGGTCGGCGGGATGGGCTGGTGGTCGCCACTGGTGTCGTGACGGGCACAATGATCTGGGCGATTCTTGCATCGACCGGGCTCGCAGCGCTTTTGATCACTCACAGCGGCGCCATGACGATGGTGACGATGGCAGGAGGAGCCTACCTTCTGTATTTCGCTTTCGCATTCGGACGCTCAGCATTTCGCGATCGGTCGTCATCAGTTGCTGGCGCCGGGTCTTCAGCGCCGCACTCGTTCAAGGCCCTCTATGTGCGAGGTCTCCTGATCCACGTTGCCAATCCCAAAGCCATCCTTTCGTGGGTAGCGACGATGTCCTTGGGCCTTCAATCTGGCGCGCCGGCCTATTTGCCATTCGTGATTCTCGCCGGGTGCGTGCCGATCGCCGTGCTGATCTACGTCTGTTACGCCGCAGTTTTCTCAATGCCGCCCTTGGCACGGATCTATCAACGCATGCAACGCCGGATCAATTTCGTCCTGATGCTGTTCTTCACCGTAGTGGGCGGGAGCATGCTGCTCGGCGGGCATAACTGAGTAGCACTTGGCAAAGGCACCGCGTCGATGCATTTGCCAGCCTGCTACCACCCGCCCCGGCCCGGTGGCACCTGCGATGATTCCCTTGACCGAGCTCAATCGGCCCGGAACAAGGATTTGAACGGTCAATCGATCTTGATGCCGGCGGCCTTCAGCACCTCGGCGCATTTCTTCAGATCGGTATGAATCTGCTGGCCGAGTTCGGTCGATGTGTTGCCCGCGGACGCGATGCCGAGCTTGGTCAGGCGCGCCTTGATGCTCGCGCTGCACGCGGTCAACGATGGGTTTGGGCGTCCCTGGCCGGTGCGAGGATGCCGATCGACGAACTCGCTTCGAAGCCGGGCACGGTCTCGGCGACGGTCGGCACGACCGCCCGTGTAGGGCACATGGACGAAGTTCGCGCCCGTCTTCACTCTCAGCATCTCGGCAGCGGCGTGCGGCGTGCCGCCAGTGCCGGAACTTCCATACGACAGCCCGCCTGCGATCTGCAACAGCGAGAGTGCATCGAGCAGCCGATAGCTAGGGTCGAGGCTGAGCAACTTGGTTCGAGATCAGTTTTCTAGGATTGACGCTCCAACGTGTGGTCATCTCGACCATGGATTCCTTGGTGTACTTCTGAAGTTCATCTCCCTGGATCGTCTCGCCGCCTTGCGCCCCATAGAGAACGACTTCATCATTGGCCCGGATGTCCGGGAAGTCCGTCACATCGGCCATCAGCGTGTTCATCGTGATGGCGCCGACTATGGGCGCCCGATGTCCTCGAATCAGCACATCACCGCCCGTGTAAACCTTGCGATGGCTATCGGCATATCCGACCGGGATGTTGGCCAGGCGCGAATCGCGTCTCAGCACGTATGTGTGGTTGTATGTCACTCCGGTGTTGGCCATGTATTCGTTGACGGTAGCCACGCGCGACTTGAATGTCAGCAGCTTGGCGAACTGCGGGTAGCTCGAATATCCGTAGAGAATGCGGCCGGGACGAACCATGTCGAAATGGCTTTCTGGCACCTCCATGGTGGCATAGGAGTTTGCGGTATGGAGGGTAATTGCTTCCCGCTGTAGTCCCGCAACCCGCACAAGCCATTCCGCGTCCTGCGCGAACTCGCGTGATTGCGCCCTCACCTTCTCGCGATCTTCGAGCGCATAGTGCGTCATGATGCCCACCGGACGTAGCCCCGGCATCTTCAGGATGTCCACCGCCTGCTGTCGCCCACGGTCGGTTCGCATCTCGACACCATTGCGATCCATCTGCCCGGCGTTGATGGCAAGATGGATCCGCACCGTCGCATTGCGACGTCCTGCTTCCAGCGCCAGTTCACGCGCAACGTCGACGTTGCCGATCAACTCCTCGAAATCGAACGGGATGCCTTCGATCATCTCTGGAATCGAAGCTGCGCGCAGCCTAAGGAGTCGCCCCTTGAAGCCACTGCGCCTGACAAGCAATCCTTCCTCGTTACTGGCGACACCCACGCATGGAATGCCCATCTTGATGATCGACGGCATCAGCAAGCCAAGACCGTGGCGATATGCATCCCCCTTCATCGTGGCGCATATCTGGGGGCCTGAGCCAATTTGCGCCTTTAACTGCGCAATGTTTTGCTCGAAGGCTACCGCGTCCACCTCGGACCATGCATTGGACCACTTTGCCACGTCGCCGCCGAGCACCGCTGTGGGTCCAAGGTTGGACGAAGGGCTGGGTGTTGAACAGCCTGCAACGGCAAGAACGACCGCTGAAAGTGCGAGCGACGTCAGGGAATGCTTCACGGGAACTGTCTCCTTTTTTTGGGAATCAGCAGCACTGCTTCCTGCGCAGTGCTGCCCTTCAGGAGTGTCCGATCCGCGCAGTCGAAGATCCATGCCTCACAGGCCATGTCAGCTATGAGCCCAAGTCATCGGGATGTTGGGAGCCATCCCGGGCGAATCCATGCAACGCGTGTCGTCCTCGACGCAGCCGAACGAGCTGTTGAAGCACCGAGCGGCTCAAGGGCCTAGTCGTTGCTCTGCCTGTAAGGACGTTGCGGCGGCAAGCGGCGGATAGCTCAGGCGCGATCGATCCCTTTCCACGATCGCCCCCAGATACTGAGCTACAGCCTTGACCCTCTTGACCATGTGATCGGATGCCCGCGTGACCAGCCACCATTGCCGGGTCACGGGCGGTTGCGTCAACAGCACTCGGACCAGGGAAGGATTGGCTTCTGCCATGAAGGCCGGAAGAGCACATAGGCCTGCCCCCGAGGCGGCAGCGTGAAGCTGCGCGGCCAGACTGGTACTCGCGAAGTGGAGCTTGACGTGTGGAACCCACTCGTCCAGCCACTTGACCTCCGTCAGTGCGAGCTCCGGGACATATCCCACGAAGCGGTGACGGGCCAGGCCGTCGACGGAGGTGGGCGTGCCATGACCTGCGAGGTATTCGACCGCGCCGTACAAACCGACATCGTACGTACCCAGCAGCCGAACGCGAAAAGCCCCCGTCGAGGGCCTCACCATTTCGATCGAAAGATCCGTCTCACGCTGATCCAGACTCAACGGCCGATGCGCCGTGACAAGCTCCACCTGCAGGTCCGCATGTTGCGCCTGCATCTGGGCGAGCGCCGAGGCGAGATACCAGGCGCCGAACCCCTCCATGGTCGACACCCGGATGCTGCCGTGAATGTCCCGCTCCTGGTCGATCCTGGCGCCACGCAGTTCGCTTGCGGCCTTGTCCATGCGCATCGCCACGTCGACGAGCGCTTCGCCATCGGCAGTGACGATGGATTTTCCTGCGCGAACCTCGAAGAGCCGATATCCCAGTTCTTGCTCGATGGTGCGCAGGCGCCGCCGGACAGTCGAAATGTCCAGGCGCAAGGCGTCAGCGGCGGGTTTGACCCCGCCGCACTGGAACACCTGGAAGACAAGTTCGAGATCTTCCCAGTGAATGCCAAGGTTGCGATTGTCTCCGGTCATCTCATGCCCACGAGCGAATATGTGCTGAACCAACGTGCATTTTCGCCCCTGGCATTGGCATTTTTGCATCTCGCTTTCCCCTCGCTTGAGACACAGAATGGAAAGCCAAAGGAGCAACCATGACAACAGCCGCAGACCACCTGACCCGCCCGTGGGAATCTCGCTACGAAATTCGTGACACGACTGTACTGGCCGAGGCCAAGGAGTTGCGTGTTCTGGATATGACTCTCATGCCGAGGCAGAGCGTCCCGTGGCACCGGCACCCCATGAACGACGATCTCTTCATCGGCTTGCGCGGTGAGTTTCGCATCCTCCATGGAGAGGCCGGCGAGGAAATCACCGTCCACGCGGGGGAGCGGTTCAACGTGCCACGTGGGGTTGCGCACAGTGTCGTCAATGGCAGCACTTGCGATTGCCAGTTTCTGGTGATCCAAGGCGTCGGGGAATACGACTACCTGCCCGTTGATCGAGGCGGAAAATGAATCCCGCAAAGCCTGTGAAAGTGGCTGTCGTCCAGGCAGCAAGCGTCGTCTTCGACACCCCGAAGGCAATGGAGAAATTTGCACGGCTGGCCGCTCGCGCGGCCATGGAGGGTGCAAGACTCGCGGTGTTTCCGGAGGCTTTCATCGGGTCGTACCCCAAGGGGCTGGATTTCGGGGCGCGCGTCGGTAGTCGCACCGCCGCCGGGCGAGATGACTTTGTGCGATATCACCAAGGCGCTATCGAGGTTCCGGGCCCGGAGACGAAGGAGATGGAGCGCATCTGCGCGGAGTTGAACCTCGAGATTGTCGTCGGAGTCATCGAGCGTGAGGGTGGAACGCTCTATTGCACAGCCCTGTTCGTGAGCCCCTCAGCGGGGCTGGTCGGCAAGCACAGAAAGCTCATGCCAACGGCCGCCGAGAGGCTCGTATGGGGCTACGGCGATGGGTCGACAATGCAGGCCTTCGACTCTTCACTTGGCCGTTTGGGCACGGTGATCTGCTGGGAAAACTACATGCCGCTCTTGCGGATGGCCATGTATGCGCAGGGCGTGGAAATCTACTGTGCTCCGACCGCAGACGATCGCGACAGTTGGGTGCCAAGCATGCAGCACATCGCTTTGGAGGGCGCATGTTTCGTTCTCTCCGCTTGTCAGGTTCTGCGCAGATCAGATTGCCCTGAAAAGTACGAGGCTGTCCAGGGCAACGAGCCGTCCACCCTCCTGATGCGCGGGGGCAGTTGCATTGTTGATCCCTTCGGCAGGCTTCTTGCGGGACCCGTCTTCGACGAAGAAACGATCCTGCATGCCGAATTGGACATGGATGAGATCCGTCGTCGCAAGTACGACTTCGACGTCGTCGGCCACTATGCACGACCGGATGTGTTTTCGATGCAGATCGACACTTCGCGCAAGGCACCGGTGACCTCGAGGTAGCGTTCTCGGACTCACGCGTGCTCAGGGCGTCAAACGAAGCACCTCATGCGCCTGTGCGCCAGCGTTCTGCGCCACTTCGATGGCTGTCAGCATCAGTTGCTTCATCACCGCCAGCTCATGTCGATCGGCTCGTTCGATTGCCACGACCCGGCGCGACATGCACGGATTCCCGATCCTGACCTTGCGCAATCGGTACTGGTTCAGAACACGATCCGGGAGGCGCTCGGGAAGGATGCAGCCCCCCACCCCGGAACCCACCATCTCAAGCATGGCATCCACCGTCTCGGCCTCCGCCACGAAATGCGGATTCAATCCACTGCTGTGCAGCATGCGCCGCAACGCATAGTGCGCAGGAAAGCCGATCAGTTTCGGCATGTCTGTCCTCAGATCCACCCCATCGCTGGCAGTACAGTCCGGACCAACCACAAGACACATCTGATCGTCGAAGAGCGGCGTCGACACGATCTTTTCGGAAGCCACCGCCGTATCGTAGACGAACCCGACGTCGGCTTTGCCGCTTGCAACCAACTCGACGACCTCCGGAGAACTACGCCCCATGACAGAAAGATTGGTCGCGGGATACCGGGCGGAGAACTTCTTCACCAGTTCACCGACAAAGTAGTAGCTCAGGGTGTGCACGCAGGCCAGCCTCAAGGACCCCTGGACGTCGTTTCGGTCCCTTAGCGCGCTGATCGCGACATCGATCGTTGCGAATGATGGGCGCACCTCCTCGAGAATCCGCTTCCCGCAGTCCGTCAGATCCATGCCTCTGCCGGTTCGCGTGAACAGTGCACAACCAAGGTGCACCTCCAACGAGGCAAGCTGGCGGCTGAGCGCGGGTTGTGTGCAGTCGAGATCTTCCGCAGCGCGAGACAGCGACTTGACCTCGGCGATCTTGATGAAGTAGCGAAGCTGCTTGTCAAATGTTTCCATGGCGCCTGTCTCCCATTCTGTCACTGCGAACATATCTTGTTTCTTGATCCAACGGTGTTCTTCGAGTGATGCGGAATGATCGCCACGGCCACCGGTAGCTTCTACTTCATCGCGAACCGCGCCGCCCGCGCAATGCTCCCCGCATCCACCCCAAAGAACTCCCGCAGCGCCGCGCGCGTGTCGCTGCGCCCGAACCCATCGGTGCCCAGCGTGAGGTAGCGGCGCCCCTCGGGCAAAAAGGCGCGCACGCTCTCGGGCACGGCGCGCACGTAGTCGGTCGCAGCAATAATCGGGCCCGTGCCGGCACCGAGCTGCTGCGCGACGAACGGCACACCGGCTTCTTTCTCGCCTGCAATCGCGCGCTGCTCGCAAGCCAGGCCATCACGCGCGAGCTCGCTCCAGCTCGTCACGCTGAACACCTCGGCTTCGATGCCTTCATCGGCCAGCAGCTGCGCAGCCTTCACGACCTCGGTGAGGATCGCGCCGGAACCCATCAGCGTGACCTTCTTCTTCGCCTCGCCTGAAACCGGCGCATACACGCCGAAGCGATAGCAGCCGCGCAGGATGCCCGCCTCCGCGCCTTGCGGCACGTCGGGCTGCGCGTAGTTCTCGTTCATGAGCGTGACGTAATAGAACACGTCCTTTTGCTCGACCATCATTTCGCGGATGCCCGCATCGACGATCACCGCCATCTCGCCCGCGAAGGCCGGGTCGTAGGCCTTGCAGTTGGGAATGGTCGCGGCCACGAGATGGCTGCTGCCGTCCTGGTGCTGCAGGCCTTCGCCGCCGAGCGTGGTGCGGCCAGAGGTGGCGCCCAGCAAGAAGCCGCGCGCCCGCTGGTCGGCCGCGGCCCAGATGGCATCGCCCACGCGCTGGAAGCCGAACATCGAGTAGTAGATGTAGAAGGGCAGCATCGCCAGGCCGTGCACGCTGTAGCTGGTGGCCGCGGCGGTCCAGCTGGCAATGGCGCCGGCTTCGCTGATGCCCTCTTCGAGGATCTGGCCGTCGGTGGCTTCGCGGTAGCTCAGCACCGAGCCGATGTCTTCGGGCGCGTAGCGCTGGCCCACGCTCGAATAGATGCCGACCTGCTTGAACAGGTTGGCCATGCCGAAGGTGCGCGCCTCGTCGGCCACGATGGGCACGATGCGCGGGCCGAGCGCAGCGTCCTTCATGAGGTTGCCCAGCATGCGCACGAAGGCCATGGTGGTGCTCATCTCCTTGCCGGCCGCTGCGGTGGCGAACTGCGCGTAGCTTGCGATGTCGGGCTTGGGCACGATGTCGCACGCTGTCTCGCGGCGCGGCATGGCGCCGCCGAGCGCTTCGCGGTGGCTGCGCAGGTACTGCATCTCGGCGCTGTCTTCGGGCGGGCGGTAGAAGTCCATCGCAATGGCCTGCGCATCGGTGAGCGGCAGGCTGAAGCGGTCGCGGAATTCGAGCAAATCGACGTCGCCCATCTTCTTGTGCGAGTGCGTGGTCATCTTGCCCTGCGCGGCGCTGCCCATGCCGTAGCCCTTCTTGGTGTGGGCGAGGATCACGGTGGGCCGGCCCTTGTGCGCGGCCGCGGCAGCGTAGGCCGCATGGATCTTCACGAGGTCGTGGCCGCCGCGCTTGAGGCGGTCGATCTGCTCGTCGGTCATGCCTTCGGCCAGCCGCGCGAGCTCGGGGTTCTGGCCGAAGAAGTTGTCGCGGTTGAAGCGGCCGTCCTTGGCCGCGAAGGTCTGCATCTGGCCATCGACGGTTTCGGCGAACACGCGCGCGAGCGCGCCGCTCACGTCCTGCGCGAACAGGCCGTCCCAGTCGCTGCCCCAGATGAGCTTGATGACGTTCCAGCCCGCGCCGGCAAAGAGCTTTTCGAGCTCGTCGATGATGCGGCCGTTGCCGCGCACCGGGCCGTCCAGGCGCTGCAGGTTGCAGTTGACCACCCACACGAGGTTGTCGAGCTTCTCGCGCGCGGCCAGCGTGAGGGCGCTCATCGATTCGGGCTCGTCCATTTCGCCGTCGCCGAACACGCCCCACACTTTCCGGCCTTCGCAGTCGAGCAGGTGGCGGTGCGTGAGGTAGCGCATGAAGCGCGCGTGGTAGATCGAGCTGATCGGACCGATGCCCATGGAGCCGGTCGGGAACTGCCAGAAGTCCGGCATCAGGTAAGGATGCGGATAGCTGCTGAGGCCGCGCGCGCCACTGCCTTGGGTGAAGGCGGGCGCGGTGAGTTCCTGGCGGTAGTGCTGGAGGTCTTCTTCGCCGAGGCGGCCTTCGAGGTAGGCGCGCGCATAGACGCCAGGCGCACTGTGCGGCTGGAAGAACACGAGGTCGCCGCGGTGTGTGTCACTGCGCGCGTGGAAGAAGTGATTGAAGCCCGTCTCGAACAAGTCGGCCGCGCTCGCATAGCTCGCGATGTGGCCGCCGAGTTCGCCATACGCCTGGTTGGCCCTGGCCACCATCGCGAGCGCATTCCACCGCATCAGGGAGGCGAGCTTTTCCTCGACCGCGAGGTCGCCGGGGAACGGCGGCTGGTCTTCCACCGCAATGGTGTTGACGTAGGGCGTCGCAAGCTCGGGCTGCCAGCCGATGCGCTGCTGCCGCGCGAGGCGGGCAAGCTCCGCCAGCATCTGCCGGGCGCGCTGGGGCCCGTGCGCCTGGGCCAGCGCCAGGAAGGCGTCGCGCCATTCAGCGGTCTCGGCAGGGTCGGGGTCGTGCGTGAGCGGCGTGTCGAGCAGCAGCGCGCGCATCTGGTCGGCGGAAATCGGGGCGTTCATGCCGGCACTTTAGGCCGCCAAGCGGCAAATTAGCTACCGGTACAGCCGATTCCATGCGAGCCTCGCAGCATAAAATTCCGGCAATCCTTTATTTGGCGGCATTTCATGCAACTCAGCCCCTCACTCACCCTTCGCGCCGCGAAGGGTGAGTGAGGGTCGGCTAGGCAAGGCCGACGCCGAGATACCGATCCTTGACCGTCTCGTCGGCCAGGAACTGCGCGTTGCTGCCCTGGTATGCGATCGCGCCCTGTTCGATGACATAGTGGCGGTCGGCGAGTTGCGTACAGACCTCGAGGTTTTGTTCCACCAACAGGATCGCCACACCCGCGCGGCGAATCTCCTTCAGTTGGGCAACGATCTCCTCGACGATCACGGGTGCCAGGCCTTCAACCGGCTCGTCCAGCATGAGAAGCTTCGGATTGTTGAGCAGCGCGCGGCCGATCGAGAGCATCTGCTGCTCACCGCCTGAGAGCTGTGCGCCCCCGTTCTTGCGGCGCTCGAGCAGCCGTGGAAAGATCCTGTAGATGTCGGCCAACGCCCACGGGGAGCCGCGCCGTTGCCCCAGCAGGAGGTTCTCCTCAACCGTCAAGAGCTTGAAGATGCCCCGGTCTTCGGGCACCAAACAGACCCCGCGCGACGCGATTTGGTGTGAATGCAGGCCTTGGAGCTCGGCGCCTGCGAATACGATCCTGCCGCCCGTGGCGCGAAGCGCGCCCGCAATCGTCTTGAGCGTGGTGGACTTACCTGCCCCATTGCGTCCGAGCAGGGTAACCAGCTCGCCATCATCGATCTGCAGATCTACGCCTTGAAGGATGTGGCTCTTGCCATAGTGGCTGTGGAGGTGTTCGACGCGAAGAATCATGCCCGGCCTCCCGTGATCATGTTGCCCAGATATGCGGCGCGTACGCGTTCGTCGTCACGCACCGCTTGCGGAGCGCCCTCCACCAGCACTCGCCCCTGCTGCATCACCGTTACCGTGTGGGAGATGTCCATGACAATGCTCATGTTGTGTTCGATGAGAACGACGGTGTGGTCTCTCCCCAGATCTGCGATCAGGGCCTTCATGTCGGCGAGATCATCGATGCCCATACCCGACGTCGGCTCGTCCAGGAAGATCACCTTGGGCCTGGCGGCGAGGGCCATGCCAACTTCCAACCGACGCTGCTGTCCATGCGACAGGGAACTGGCCGTTGCATGCTGTTGTCTGCGAAGACCGAGACGCTCGACTACCCGATCCACGGTCTCCGAACATGCCCAGCGGCCTTCCGGCGACCGCCAGCAGTTCAGTGCTCGCCTTGCGTCAACCCCCTGCGCCGCGAGGCGGAGGTTCTCGCGAACCGTCAAGCTGTGGAAGAGGCTGGTGACCTGGAACGATCGCGCCAAGCCCCTGCGCACCCGTACATGACCAGGCTCGCGCGTCACGTCGTGGCCATCGAAGATGATTGTCCCGCCCGTCACGCCCACCGTGCCGCTGAGCAAGTGAAACAGCGTCGTCTTGCCGGCGCCATTGGGGCCGATGACCGAATGCACCGTGTTGCGCTTGACGCGCAGGTCCACCCCGCCGAGGGCAACGAACTTCCCGTAGTGCTTGGTGACTTGCCGGGCCTCTAGAAGGAAGTCCGCGCTCATGCCCGCTTCTCCCGTGCTTGATCCGCGTCCGAATCCCCTTTGAAACGTGCCGACAGAGTGTGAACGGCGTCCTCCACGAGGCCCCACAAGCCGCGCTGCATACCAAGGCTGATGACCACCAGGAGCAGGCCCAGCAGCATCAGCCAGCGCGGCCACAGCGTGGACAGCCAGTCGGCGGCGAGCATGTAGAACAGGGCTCCGATCAGCGAAGCGGCTAGGTTTCCGACGCCGCCGATCACCGTCATCACAAGGATCATCTCACTCACGTGGAACTCAGCATTCGCCAACGGAGCGACGCCGGTCATCATGGCGTTGAGCGCGCCGGCCAAGGCGGTCACCGCGCCCGAAAGCACGAAGGCGAGTAGCTTGAATCGCTGAACGTTGTAGCCAATGGCGCCGGCGCGATCTTCGTTGTCCCGGATCGCCAGCAGCGTGCGTCCGAATATTGAAGTCGACACCCGATGCAGCGCGACGAAAACAAGCATGAAGATGCTGCCCACCATGCCATAGAACCGCCAGGGTGAGTTGTTGTCCCAGAGTATCGCCCCGAGCACTGACACCGGCGGGCGTGGGATGTTCAGCAACCCGTTGTCTCCGCCTGTCAGGGGCGTGGCGGTGTAAGCAAGGAAGTAGAACATCTGCGCAAATGCGAGGGTCAACATGACGAAGTAGGTCCCCTTCTGCCGGATCGACACGAAGCCAACCAAGCCTGCCGCGAGGCCGCCGATGAGAACTGCGGCGACCAGGGCAATGGGCATCGGCATCGCCGCGCGCGTCAGCAGGAGGCCGATGGCGTAGCTGCCAAGCCCGAAGAAGATGCCTTGGCCGAAGGACAGCAGTCCTGTATAGCCCAGCAACAGGTTGCAGCCCAGCACCGCCAGCGCATAGATCAGGACTTCGCTGGCCAGGGAGCCGGACTTCAGAAAGAGTGGCAACGCCAACACAACCACGAGTGCAATCGCGATATCCAGGTTTCGACGCATGACTCAGCCTCGCTTTCCCAACAGGCCATGGGGGCGCAAGAGCAGGATTGCGGCCATGACAACATAGATCATCAGACGGGCGGCCTCGGGCCAGAGCGTGCTCATCACGCTCTGCACGATGCCGATGAGAACGCCCCCCACGAGCGCGCCGGAGAAACTTCCCAGGCCTCCAACCACAACGACCACGAACGCGACCGCCAGCGCCTCGATCCCCATGAATGGTTCCACACCTCGAATGGGGGCAGCGAGAACCCCCGCGATGGCAGCCGTGGCCGCCCCGAGAGCGAACACCAGGCTGAAGATCCGGAAGACGTTGATGCCAAGCAGGGAGACCATCTCTGGCGACTCGCTGCCGGCTCGCACCGCGCTGCCAAGGCGCGTTCCCTCGAGAATCCACCAAAGCAGTGCCGCCAGGCCCGCCGTGAAGGCGATCACGAACAGACGGTACTTGGGATAGATGAAGTCGCCCCACATGACAACGCCCTGCAGGGTCGCGGGAACCGCGACGCTGTCGCCCAGAGGCCCCCATTGCACGATCACGGCTTCCTGCATCACCAGCGCAAGGCCCACGGTGATCAGGATGTGGAATTCGTGAGCCTTGGGGTAGACACGCCGCAGAAGGGTCTTCTCGGCGATCCAGCCTGCCGCTCCGACGAGCAGCGGTACGACCAGCAGTGCCCCCCAGAAGTTGACACCCCGCTTCGTGGCCTCGAAGCAGAGGTAGGCCCCCAGCAGATAGAAAGCGCCATGGGCGAAGTTGACGAATCGAAGTAATCCGAAAACTATGGAAAGTCCAACAGCCAGCAGGAAGTACAACATGCCTATCCCGATGCCGTTGACTACCTGGAGAAGATAGACATTCATGGCGCGGCGAATCCGATGGGTTGGTTTCTCAAGCCAGCTTGCAGCCGGTCCGATCCACTGGCAGGAACGATTTGCCGAAGCTGATCACGTCGACGTAGTCGTCTGCATCCTTCATTCGGCTCTTCGGTTTGCCGCGCATCAGGTAGTAGTCCTTGATGACCTGGTGATCTTCCTTGCGAATCTGTTCCGGACCGGTCAGCCCTTCGTACTTCATGCCTTCGAGTGCCGCAATAACCGCCCGCGGCTCGGCCGAACCTGCCTTGGCGATCGCATCGATGACGCACTTGGTACAGATGTAGGCGCCAGCCAGGGAGTAGTTCGGCGTCATCTTCAGCTCGTTGGCCACCCGTACGGCGAGATCCCGGTTGATTGGCGCATTGACGGTGTGCCAGTACTGGGCGCCGAAGTAGATCCCTTCCGTGAGGTCAGCGCCGAGTGCCTGGAATTGCTCCAGGCCTGACGTCCAAGGCACGACGATCATCATCTTCTTGTGCAGGCCAAAGCTGATGGCTTGGCGCAGAGCATCCGACGATTGCGCACCGAAATTGAGCAGCAGCAGCACGTCTGGCTTGGCCGCCATCGCGTTGGTGAGATAGCCGCTGAACTCCTTCTCGGCCAGCGAGTGATAGCTGTTGCCGACCAGTTCCACGCCCTTCTCCTTGAGCACATCCTTGGTGGCGGCCAGCATTCCCTCGCCAAAGACGTACTGGGCAGTGATGGTGTACCAGCGCTTCGCGTTGGCGTGCGCCTCGATGATCGGCCGTACCGTCTGCGCGATGGCACCGTATGCCGGCACCGGCCATCGGAACGTGGCGGCGTTGCACTCCTTGCCCGTGATCTCGTCAGCACCGGCATAGGTGAAGAAGACGCCGCCGAGCCGATCAACCTCCTTGCCCGTGGCGAGGGCTTCGGGCGACAGGATGCCGCCGACGAAGAACTTGGTTCTCTTTTGCTCGGCAGCCTCCTGCACCTTGCGCACGGCGGTCGCCGGCTTCGCCTCGGTGTCGAGGACGGTGTACGAAAGGCCGCGCTTGATCACACTCCCATACTGCTGGATCGCCAGGCGTACTCCGAGGTCGCCGTACTTGCCATTTGCCGCAAAGGTGCCGGACATCGGAAAGGAAGCACCGAACTCGATGCCCGCCACCGCTTGCGCGTGCGCAAGACGGGCGAACGGCACCGGAGCGGCACTGGCTGCGGCCAGTTTGAGCAGGTCTCGTCTATTCATAAAGCTCTTTCGATACAGATGCATGGTTGAGAAAAAAGCGAGGAAGCGAGCCGACTTGGCCTCTTGCCCAGCGCAACGAAAAACTATGGCGAGCCGAGCAGATGTTCGACTTCGCGCGTCAGTGACAGCAACCGGTAATCTCCACCTCGTGCACCGACCAACTGAATGCCCACGGGGCGGCCGTCCGCGGTCACGCCGCAAGGGATCACGCAGGCGGGCTGCTGGCTCAGGTTGATTGGGAAGCTGAAGCCGGCCCATTCGGTCCATCGGGACAGTCCACCGCCCGGAGGCACTTCGTGACCTGCCTCGAACGCAGCCACCGCCGTTGCCGGCGATACGAGTACATCGAAGTCATCGAGCAAGCGGTCCATCGCACTGCCAAACTCTGCGCGCCGCATCTGTGCGGATACCAAACCTGTGCTCATCTGTCTGCCAAGACGGGCGATCTCACGCAGCCCTGGGTCGAGTCGGCCGCGATCCACCTCCGGGATCGAGTCGACGCGCGCTGCTGCGCCACAGAACCAGTGATGATGAAAGACATCCAGAAGATCGATGCCGGGAAGCTGCATGGGCTCGACGCGGGCGCCGGCGCTCGCGATTCGGCACACGGCCTTCTCGACGATCTGAGCGACCTCGGGGTCGACTTCCCCCGTTGCGGGCTGCGACCAATAACCGACACGGGCGCCCGCCAGCGCGATGGCCTTGCGTTCGGAGCTAGCGTGCTCTCCCCTGCATTGAGTCCAGTCGCGCACGTCCTTGCCCGCCATGACCGCGAGCATGGCCTCTGCGTCCTCGGCCGCTCTTGCCATCGGCCCGATATGCGCCAGAGTACCGAATGCGCTCGCCGGATACGATGGGACGCGCGCGAAGGTCGGCTTGAACCCCACTGTCCCGGTGAAGGAGGCCGGAATACGCACGGACCCGCCGCCGTCCGTCCCAAGATGAAGTACGCCGGCGCCCGTGGCTGCCGCCACCGCCGCACCGCCGGAGGAGCCTCCCGAGGTCGCGCTGGGCATCCAGGGATTGCGCGTGACGCCGCTCAGCGGACTGTCCGTTACCGCCTTCCAGCCGATCTCGGGCGTAGTGGTCAAACCCAGAAAGACCGCCCCGGCATGTCGTAGTCGTTGCACGGCGGGTGCGTCCTCGCGCTGCGGCTGCGGCTGCATCGCCAGGCTGCCGGAGCTAACCACCCACCCCTTTACCCAGACGATGTCCTTCAGTGTCGTGGGAATGCCGTCGATCGGCGACAACGGGGCGCCTGCCCGCCAGCGCTGCTCTGCCGCGCGAGCTTGTTCGATCGCCCCCTCGTGATCGATGTAAGTAAACGCGTTGTAGCGGCCGTTGATCGTTTCGGCCCTATCGAGAGTCTTGAGCACGACCTCCACGGGCGAGAGCTCGCTCTTACGGTACAGCGCCGTCAGCTCGGCCACCCCCAAGCGACACAGCCCATCGGCGTCGGAGAGCGGGCTGGGGTTCGGAATCAGCATGAATTAAAGCGCGCAAGGCATCGTGGGTTGGCGCGCATTGTTGAGTCGGTGTCATAAAAATGTAAAATACATATTTAAGCGAGACATCAAACATTTTCTAGTTGATGCAAAACGAAAACGAGCCGCGCTCATGAACCTGAGCCCACGACAGATCCGCTATGTGTGTGAGGTCGCGCGACTGGGCAGCATTCAGGCTGCCGCCTCGGCGGTCCACATTTCGCAATCGTCCATCGTGGCAGCGATCGACATCGCGGAGGATGCGCTGGGCGCGAAGATCTTTGATCGCCGGCCGGCACGCGGCGTGCAGATCACGCCAACGGGGGAGCGCTTCGTCACTGCCGCGCGAGGACTACTTGCCGCAAACGGTGCGTTCGAGCGGGAGATCGGGGTTCTTGCGCAAGGCACGCCGCAAGTGGTGCGAATCGGATGCTTCGAGCCGTTTGGGTCGCTGTTCATCGCAGAGGTACTGAAGGTCTATGCTGACCGGTACGGTCCGGTGGAGATCGAACTGGTGGAGGGTGACCAGCGGCAGCTTCGCGACTGGTTGGCCAACGGCTCCGTCGATCTCATCATCACCTACGAGATCGGCCCCAGCTTCGAAGAAGACTGCATGACCAAGATCTGCAAGGTGCCGGCCCATGTCATCCTGCCGGGCCCACGATCCCTTGGCGCGCAACGAGGTCGTCAGCATTGCGGAACTCTCCCGGCAGCCCATGGTGCTGCTGGATCTGCCGCAGACGTCAACGTACCTGACCACCTTGTTCGACCTGCTGGCAGCCGAACGGCCGCCAGTGGCGCTCAGGACGCGTTCCTATGAGACGGTACGTTCGGCCGTATCGGCGGGCTTCGGCTTTTCCTTCGTCAACATGCGACCGACGGGAAAGTCTTCCCGCGACGGAACAGGAATCGTGCGCAGACCCTTGTCGGACGTGTACTCGTCGCCGGCGCTGATCGTGGTGGACATCTACGGCTCGAACAAGCCGATGTTCGTGCGCTCGCTGATCCAAGTGACCAGGGACTACTTCAAGAGCATCGGGCCCGCCAAGTTCGCAGTGACCACGCCCGACAGGATCGACTCGCTGTTCGACGTTTGACCTGATCATCCGGGATTGGCAGGGTGTCCTTGCCATGGGCGACGCGGTACAAGGGTCGCGGTCGTCCGCAAGCATCAGGCCGGTTGCGGCGGGAAGGATGAACAATCGCGGCTAACCATCCTCGATCGCGCCAGTGCCCTGACAGGTGGTTGGATCGACCCCAAACTCGCAGTGAACGAGGTTGGCAGCCGCCGCGTGAACGCTTTGGTCGGTAGTTCCTTTCAACAGCATCGGCCCTAAAGGAATGGAGCCGCGCTGCCGCCAGCGGCCATCGCCTTCTTCAGTGTCTTCATGGGCGCCGCGATCTCGCGCACGGAACCAAGTGCGCTTGCTCCTCGCAGGAGTCCATCGGCATCGACAGACAGGTACAGCTGTGACGCTCCCAGCGTGCGCACCTCGGTGGCAGCGCCCAGCGCGGGCAGCCCGACCACCTGCAGCGCGAGATCGTACTGATTGCTCCAGAACCAGGGCACCTCGTCGAACACCTTGCCGTGGCCCAGCAGGTTCCTTGCGGCCGTGTCCGCCTGATCCTCGGCATTCCTCCAGTTCTCCAGACGCAGCGCTCGCCCGTAGAGCCCACTGTCGTAGCGGCAGACGTCGCCACATGCGAAGATCCGGCTGTCGCTGGTCTCCAGCAATCCATTGGTGCGTATGCCGTCGTCGACCAGCAGACCGGCCGCTTGCGCCAGTTCCGTTCTTGGTCTGACGCCGACGCCGTAGACAACGGCGTCGCAATCGAGCGACTCGCCTGACTCGAGTTGGACGGCTGCAACCGCCTCATCTCCCAACAACGCCGCGACTCGAACTCCAAAGTGCAGATCCACGCCACGGCGTCGATGCTCTGCGACCAAAGCGTTTGCGGCGAGCGACGGCAGGCTGCGCCCCATCGCACTGGGCCCCGCTTCGAGCACGTGCACCGAGCAACCACGCTCGACGGCCGCCGCGGCGACTTCAAGGCCGATGACGCCCGCACCGATCACAACAACCCGCTGACCGGTATGCAATGACCGCGCAACATCGTCGGCGTGCTGCGGGGTGCGCAGCGCATGCACCCCTTGTAGACCGGCGCCGGGGACAGCAAGCGGGTTCAGCACCGAGCCGGTGGCGAGCAGCAAGCGGTGATACGGAAGATCCCAGTTGCCCTTGAGCATCACCCGGCCACGACCCCGATCGATGCTGGCAACCGATTCGCCGAGAATGAGATCGATACCGTTGTCGGCGTACCAAGCACGCGAAAAGAAGGCGCACTGCTCGCTCGTCTTCTTCCCGAGCAACACGGCCTTCGACAGCGGCGGGCGATCATAGGGCACGCAGCTCTCATCACCGATCAACGTCAGGCCCCCCATCCAACCGTGCTTGCGCAGCGCCGCGGCAGCCTTGGCGCCGCTATGGCCAGCGCCGACAATGACGATAGATTCTTGCTTCACGCTCCACCTTTCCGGGGGGCTGCACCTCGATCCCCAAACGCCTCGGCCCTATTCGGCTTTGGCCGCCGCCGCTGCGAGCATGGCGTCGCCGATCTCGTGCTCCCCCAGCCCCTTGAGCGCCTGGCCCGCACCGCGGATGTCTCGAGTCTCCTTGTTCTGGCTCAGCTTGATCTTGCCCACCAGCCGCGTGATCTCGATCTCCATGCCCACGATCGCCTTGAGCATCATGTCGATGTACTCCTTCGGCCCATCGGTCATCTTCCACGGCACGGGCTGGGCCGCCTCATGCGTGCGTGTCAGCCTTGCCACCATGCCGCGCACATAGCGTTCGTCGTCACGGATCGTCACTCGCCCATAGGCGTGCGCCACCATGTAGTTCCACGACGGCACCTGCTTGTGGAACTCCTGCTTGCTCGGAAACCACTGCGGCGAAATGTAGGCATTCGCCGCGCGGAACACCACCAGCACCTCGTCGCCGTCCGCTACGTCCTGCCACACCGGGTTGTTGCGCGCCACATGGCTGTGCAGCACCCCTTGCGGCCCCTCGGCCGCGTTGAGCTCGAACGGAATGTGATTGGCATCCAGGCCGCTCTTGCCGTTCGTCACAAGAATCCCCAGCGGGTTCTTCACGATCAACTCGTGCAGCACTTCGGGGCGCGATTCATCAAAATGGGCAGGTACGTACATATCAAATCTCCTTTTGCAAATCTCCTTGGCGATACCGGCCTCCGGCTCGCACCATCCAGGCTTCCGCTGCCCCAGGGCAGCACTTGTCTCAGATCTCGGTCATCTCGAAGTCGCTCTTGCCCGCCCCGCACTCGGGGCAGGCCCACTCCTGGGGCACGTCCTGCCAGCGCGTGCCTGCCGCAACTCCCTCTTGCGGCATGCCCTCCCGCTCGTCATATACAAAGCCGCACAGCACGCACAGCCACGTCTTGAAGGCGCCTGACGCCCCTGCGGAGACCGGGACCTGGTCAAGGGTTTCATCGTTCATGGGGAACTCCAATCTCATTCCACGAAGGGGGCACGGGTGTGGTCCGCCTCCACATAGGGATGCATTGTTGTTGTGAATTGGTTTATTCTAAAGAGCCAGTTTCGATAATTTTTCTTGAACCAGAATCATGCCAAGAAGAGCCAAGGCGTTGGAGGTGCCAGCCATAGGAACCCTGGACCGCTCCAAGGGACATCTGGGTCGTCAACTGACTCAGGCGCTGCGGGAGGCGGTGCGCCGCGGCGACATGCGCCCGGGAGAGCTGCTGCCCTCCACGCGTCTGCTTGCCCAGTCGCTGCGCATCGCCCGCGGCACTGTCATCGAGGCGTTTGAGCAGCTGAGGGCGGAGGGCTTCCTGGAATCCCAGGCGGGAGCGGGCACCCGCATCGCATGGTCTTTGGCGGATGCGGTGGAGGCGAGCAGCCGGACACGCCGGCGCCCAAGTCCAGCCAAGGTCATGCCGCTGCCGGCGCGCGCAGACGCTTTTGCCAGGGTCGCCCGACAGTTCGCACCCCTCGCCGCAGCGCCCTTCGCCGTGTCCGTCCCCGTGGGGCCCACACAGCCCGATGACATCTGGCGGCGGCTCGGCAACCGCATCCGTGCAAGGGGGCCGGGCGCGCCTTCGGGGTACGACGACCCACAAGGCGTGCGGCCCTTGCGCGAGGCGGTCGCGGAGTATGTGCGCCGATCGCGAGCGGTCCATTGCAATGCCGACCAGATCGTCACCACCACCGGGACACAGCAGGGCTTGTATGTCTCATGCCAGGTGCTGCTGGACGATGCAGATCTGGCCTGGGTGGAGGACCCCGCCTACCGAGGCATCACCGCGATCCTTGAGAACACAGGCCGGCCCGAGCGCATGGTGCGAGTGCCGGTCGATGCCGAGGGCATCAACGTCGATGCAGGAATCTCGATGGCGAGGGATGCACGGGCCGCGTTTGTTACACCGTCCCATCAGTATCCGCTCGGGATGCCGATGAGCATGTCGCGACGGAGCGCGCTGCTGGCATGGGCCAGGGCCAACAATGCTTGGATCGTTGAAGATGACTATGACAGCGAGCTGCGCTACGGCGGCCATCCATTCCCGTCGCTGCAGGGTCTGGATCCGGACCGGGTTGTCTACCTCGGCACCTTCAGCAAGATCCTGTTTCCGTCGCTTCGGCTCGGGTACGCTGTTGTTCCGGAAGACTTGGTGCCGGCCTTCTGCGGTGCTCGCGTGCTGATGGATCGGCACTCGCCGAGCGCCGATCAGCACGTGCTGGCCGCATTCATTGCCGAAGGCCACCTGGACCGGCACATTCGACGAATCCGCAATGTCTACGCGGAGCGGCGCATGAAACTGATGGAGATCATTGCCAAATGGATTCCTCAAGACCTCGCTTGGTTGCAGCCAAGTGACCAGGGCATGCACTTGGTGCTGTGGCTACCACACGGTGTCGATGACGAGCTGGTGGCGTCGCAGGCGATCGAAGCCGGAGTCGCGGTCCGTGCGGTTTCTCCAATGTACTCGGAGGGCAAGAGCCGCCCTGGGTTGGTGCTGGGGCTGGGGGCGTTTGACAACGAGCAGCTGGAGGGGGCGGTCAAGCGGCTCGCCGCGATCATCGCGCTTGCACCGGATGGCAAGAGAAAGCACCGACCACGGTGACCTCGCTCAGACTTTTCACAATTTGCGCCAGCCTCCGGAGGCCGCGCCTGACGATGCATCGCTTCCCGACGCTCATCCCGCGAAAGATAGCCTCGCCGGCCGCAGTCAAGTCGACGCCACAGCCTTCTCCGGCTCGACCGCTTGTTCCCGCATCCAATCCATGAAGTTCGTCACTTCGCTGCGCTGCAAGTGGCGCTGGGGGCAGACCAGGAAATGGGCATGAACCTTCAGGCACCAGCGTTCGTCGAAGACCTTCTTCAAACGGCCCTGGTCAAGATGGCCCGCTGCCACCGATGAGCTGTCCAGGGCGACGCCCAGACCTTGCACCGCGGCATCGAGAGCCATGGATGTTCGATCGAAGCGGAATGCGAACTGCCCGCTCGAGAACGCGACCTTGCGACTGCGGAACCAATCGCCCCATTGCACGACGTTGACGACAGACTGGATCAATGGAAGGTTCAGCAGGTCCGAAGGATTCTCGATGCGATGTCTCTTGATGAACGCCGGGCTCGCCATCGGCTGAATCCGCTCCTCGAACACGGGTTGCACGTTGAGATGCGGCCAGTTCGGTATGCCGTATCGGATATCGACGTCGACCTGTCCGCTCGCAAAGTCCGAATGAACGACGGACGACGACAACGAGAGTGCGATGCCGGGATGCATCCGCGCGAAATCGGCCAGTCGCGGCATGAGCCACAGGCTCGCGAAGCTTGGCGCCACGTGAACGTACAGCGCGTTGCGAACGCCCTTGCGCGCGTTGTCGGTCGCTGAGCTGATCGCGTCGAGTGCACCGCAGACGCGGCTCATGTATTCGCGGCCGGCTTCGGTCAGTTCGATGCTGCGCGCCGAACGCTCGAACAGCCGCACGCCGAGGAGCTCCTCCAGTTTGGCGATCTGGTGGCATACCGCCGACGGTGTCAGATGCAGTTCGATGGCCGCCGCGCTGAAGCTTGCGCGGCGAGCTGCAGCCTCGAACGCAAGCAGGCAGCTCAGGGGCGGAAACGACGATCGCATCGGGTAAACCCTTTATGAACGCGATTCACTCATCGCTGACGAAGTGTCGTTTGTCTTCATGAGTGACTCCATCGATAGTTACCCCCACACGCTCACCACCACCACCACCACCACCACCACCACGGAGACAGTCCATGTTGCTCACCGATCGCGTCGCCCTCATCACCGGGGCCGCCGGCCTCAATGGCATCGGCTTTGCCACTGCGCGCCTGCTGGCATCGCAAGGCGCCCGGGTCGTCATCACAGATCTCGAAGCCGCCGCCCCCGCGCAGGCTGCCGCGTCCCTCGGCGATGGCCACCTGGGGCTGGTTGCCGATGTGACCAACAAGTCCGAAGTCGAATCCGCCGTGGCGTGCGTGCTCGAGAAGTTCGGACGACTCGACATCCTCGTGAACAATGCCGGCATTACGCAACCGCGCAAGACGGTGGACATATCGGCTGCCGACTACGACGCGGTGCTGGATGTCAGCCTGCGCGGCACCCTCCTCTTCTCGCAGGCCGCCGTTCCCGCCATGCAGCGTCAAGGCAGCGGCTCGATCATCTGCATCTCGTCCGTCTCCGCGCAACGCGGCGGCGGCATTCTCGGAGGTCCCCACTACTCAGCAGCCAAGGCCGGCGTCCTGGGTCTTGCGCGCGCGATGGCACGTGAACTCGGCACCGCTGGCATCCGCGTCAACTCGATCACGCCCGGGCTGATCGGCACGGACATCAGCAAGGGCAAGCTGACCGAAGAGCGCAAGGCGCAGATCGCCGGCGAGATTCCGCTTGGGCGGATCGGCGACGCCGAAGACGTCGCCGGCGCATGCCTGTTTCTCGCCAGCGACCTGTCGAGCTATTGCACCGGTATCACGCTCGACGTGAACGGCGGCATGCTGATCCACTGATTCATCCCACCACAACAACGGAGACAAACCATGAATCGCAGAAACCTTGCCATCCTCGTCGGCGCATTGATCGCCACGGGCGGCCTTGCCTTCGCGCAGGCGCCCACCAAGCTCACCTTCGGCCACGGCGCCGCGCCGGGCAACCCCCGGCATGAGGCGGCCGTGAAGTTCGCCGAAACCATCAAGGCGAAGACCAACGGGCGCTTCGAGATCCAGGTGGCGCATTCGGCGCAACTCGGTGACGACGCCGCGATGATCACTGCGCTGCGCTCGGGAACAATGGACATATCCGCCAACAGCCAGGGCGCGATGGCCAACGTGGTTCCGGAGTACGCAGCACTGGGCCTGCCATTCCTGTTCACGGATATCCAGAAGGCCTGGCAACTGCTCGACGGGCCGGTGGGCGAAGAGCTGTCCAAGCGGACGGCCGCCAAAGGCATGGTCGTGCTGGGTTACTGGGACAACGGCATCCGCCACGTCACCAACAACAAGCGGCCGATCAAGACGCCGGCGGACATCAAGGGCCTCAAGATTCGCACTCCGCCCGACACGATGACCATGGACATCATGCAGGCGCTCGGCGCAGACGCGCAGCAGATCAAGTTCTCGGAGTTGTACGTGGCGCTTCAGCAAGGCGTGGTCGACGGACAGGAGAACCCGCTGACCAACATCGCCTCGGCCAAGCTCTATGAGGTGCAGAAATACCTCTCGCTGACCAGTCACAAGTACGAAGCCAACCCCTTCGTGATGAGCAAGCGTTCATGGGAGCGTCTGAGCCCTGCCGACCAGAAGATCTTCACCGACGCGGCGGCCGAAGCGACGCAAATGCAGCGAAAGCTCTCCAAGGAAGCCGACGAAAAGCTGACCACGGATCTGAAAGCCAAGGGGGTGCAGATCGACACGGTGGATCGCAAGGCCTTTGTCGAAGCAACGAAGTCCGTCTACACCAAATGGGCCGCAAGCCCGGCCGGCGACTTCGTCAAGCGCGTCGTCCAGCAAGCGCAGTAGCGCACCTGAAGGTAGGCGAACAACGCATCGCGCAGCGCAGCGACGCAGTGAAGTCTGCCGTCCCGAGTTCATGACAGCGCTTCAACGCGCGTCCTTCTTCGAGGGTATTGATATGTCGTTCCTTCCTTTCCTTGACCGATGCATAAGTGCAGCATGCCGCGGTGTGCTCTATGTGACGCTGACCGTTGTGTTCCTGATCCTGAGCATCAACGTGGGCCTGCGCTATGTCGCGGGAACCAGCCTCGCCTCCGCATCCGAGCTGCCGGAACTGATGTTCCCCTGGATGATCATGGCCGGCGTCGTGCTGGCGGCTCAGCACAGTTCGCACATCGCGGTCGTCATGTTCACGCAGAAGCTCCGCGCGACACGCCGCTGGGTTCTGGCTGGCGGATCGCTGGCCGTCGCGGCGCTTTATGGATCGCTGGCGGTGGCGGCCTGGCCGTTGATGGAGATCGCGGCAGACGAACGCAGCCCCATGTTGCAGGTTCCCGGCTCAGTCAGTGTGTGGGCCTTGATGCTGGGGTTTCTGCTGCTGAGCGTGGTGACCTTGTGCAAGCTGCCCGCACTGTGGAGCAGTGCCGGGGCCCAGGAGCCTGACGCCGAAGCCCTTGCTCACGGAGTCTAGCCATGACCGCACTCATTATTGGACTCTTCATCGTCACCGCGTTGCTGTCGATTCCGATTGCGCACGCGCTGGTTCTCGCCTCTGTCGGCGGGCTTCTCATCATCGACAAGGTGCCCGTGCACCTCGCGGTCGAGCAGATGATTTCGCAGACACAGAGCTTCCCGCTGATTGCCATTCCCTTCTTCATGATGACAGGCGCGCTGATGGTCAGCGGCCGGCTCGGCCAGAGCCTCGTGAGCCTGCTGTCCATGATGATCGGGCGCGTTCACGGCGGCCCGGCCCAGGTCGGAGTGCTGTCGTCGACCATCTTCGGCGGAGTCTCGGGCTCGGCGGTAGCCGACGCCTCGGCTATCGGCTCGATGTTGATCCCTTGGCTCAAAAAGCTGGGCTATCCGGCGCCCTTCGCGGCTGGCACGCTGGCTGCAGCAGCGACGATCGACATCCTGATCCCGCCGTCCATCCCCATGATCGTGTATGCGTTGGTCTCGGGAGCCTCGATTGGCGCACTGTTCGTGGCGGGTATCCTGCCAGGGCTACTGATGTGCGCCGGCTTCATGGCGGTGTGCTACGTGCAGGGCCGTCGCAGAAACTTCCCGCGCGACACGACGCCGTTCGAGTGGCCTGCGTTCTGGCGGCTGCTCGCACAAGCGGCCCCCGCGCTGATGATGCCGGTGCTCATCATCGTCTTCCTGCGCTTCGGCATCGCGACACCGACGGAGGTGAGCGTGATGTCCACGCTGTACGCGCTGGTCGTCTCGGGCCTGGTCTACAAGGATCTCACGGTCGCGAAGGTCAAGACCGCTGCGATCGAAGCGGGAATCTCCACCGGCGTGGTGCTCCTGATCATCATGGCCTCGAGCGTCGTCGGCTGGATCGTGACCTACGAGCAGTTGCCGGCGGAGTTCACGCGCTTTGCGAAGGAAACACTGCAGTCGCCCTGGCTGATCATCCTGGCGATGAACTTGATCATGCTGGCCACCGGCATGTTCGTCGACTTGCCTGCAGCCGTGCTTCTTCTCACGCCCATGTTCGTGCCGCTCGCCGCTGCTGTCGGGATGGACACCGTGCAGCTCGGCATCATGATGATCGTCAACCTTTCGATCGGTCTCTATCACCCGCCCATAGGCACCACGCTGTTCATCACCAGCACCATCGCCAAGGTGCGCATCGGGGACGTGGTGAAGGAATTAATCCCGTTCTACTTCGTCGCGATCGGGCTGTTGCTGGGCTTTGCGTACCTGCCCTGGCTCACGATTCGCTGAAGCGCTTCCCCCTCTCCCCCATCTTTCAAGAAGGACCATCATGTCTGATCAATCCCCTCTTTCCGAGCGTGCCTACCGTATCCGGCGCTACGCCCTGCGCATGGGCGAAGTGCAAGGCCAGGGCTACGTCGGTCAAGCCCTTGGCTATGCGGATGTTCTGGCCACCGCGTACGGCCATGCGATGACCTACCGGCCCGACGATCCCCAATGGGAGGCGCGGGACCGCTTCCTGCTTTCGCACGGACATTACGCCATCGCGTTCTACGCGGCACTGATCGAGGCCGGGATCATTTCAGAAGCTGAACTGGAAACATACGGCAGCGACGACAGTCGTCTCCCGATGTCCGGCATGGCGACTTACACGCCCGGTATGGAGATGTCCGGCGGCTCGTTGGGTCAGGGCTTGCCGATCGCGGTGGGCATAGCGCTGGCCCTGCGGCTCAAGCGCAACCCGGCCTTCGTCTACAACTCAATGTCCGACGGCGAACTGGACGAAGGCTCGACATGGGAAGCGGCGATGGCGGCCAGCCACCATGGCCTTGCCAACCTGATCTGCCTGGTGGACATCAACAACCAGCAGGCCGACGGCCCGTCGTCCACGATCATGGCCTTCGAGCCGCTCATCGACAAATGGGCCGCCTTCGGCTGGCACGTGCAGCGCGTTGACGGCAACGACCTTCCGGCCGTCAAGGCCGCATTCGACACGGCGCGTGCATTGCCCGAAACGAAGCCCCGCGTGATTCTCTGCGACACGCTGATGGGCAAGGGCGTTCCCTTCCTCGAGCAACGTGAGAAGAACCATTTCATACGCGTCGATCCCCCGGAATGGCAACAGGCCATCGATTACCTCGATCAAGCGCAAGGAGCCGAAGCATGAACACGAGCAACGCGACCGCCGACACCGCAAAAAGGCCGCGCCTGAAAACCTCGGCGATGATCGCCTCCATCGCATCCGAAGGGCAGCGCGTCAAGGCGGCTCCGTTCGGCAAGGCACTGGTCGACCTGGCGCAGTCGCGACCAGAGATCGTCGGCCTCACTGCCGATCTGGCCAAGTACACCGACCTTCATCTCTTCGCGCACGCCTACCCCGAGCGCTTCTTCCAGATGGGAATGGCGGAGCAGTTACTCATGGCGGCCGCCGGCGGATTCGCGAAGGAAGGCTTCGTGCCCTTTGCCACCACCTACGCGGTATTCGGCACGCGCCGCGCCTTCGATTTCGTGCACCAGGTGATTGCAGAAGAAAACCTCAACGTGAAGCTGTGCTGTGCGTTGCCCGGGCTCACCACCGGCTACGGCCCTAGCCATCAAGCGACCGAGGACCTCGCGCTGATGCGTGGCATTCCGGGCATGACGATCGTCGACCCTTGCGATGCGCTCGACATCGAGCAGGCAGTCCCACAGATCGCCGCGCACCAGGGTCCAGTCTACATGCGGCTGCCACGCGGCCAGGTGCCTCTGGTGCTGGACGAATACGACTACAAGTTCGAACTCGGCAAGGCCAAGCTCCTGCGCGACGGAGGCGATGTGCTCGTCATCTCGAGCGGCTTCATGACCATGCGCACCCTTGAGGTGGCCAACGAGTTGCACGCAGACAACGTGGGTGTCGCCGTGCTGCACGTGCCGACGATCAAGCCGCTGGACAACGCGACGATCCTCGCCGAGGTGAAACGGCTCGACCGCATGGTCGTCGTGGCTGAGAACCATTCGGTGATCGGTGGCCTTGGTGAATCGGTGGCGAGCCTGCTCATGCGCAACGGGATTACCCGAACATTCCGTCAGGTCGCGTTGCCCGATGCCTTCCTCGACGCGGGGGCCCTGCCTACGCTTCACGAACGCTATGGCATTTCGACGAGCGCTATGGCCGCAAGCGTTCGGGAATGGCTATGAGCACAAGTGACGTTGCCGCAGGAGTTGATCTTCTTGGCATCAAGTGGCCGCTGCACGCAGCGCGTTTTCCAGGTCGTTCCAGAGATCCTCGACATCTTCAATGCCCACGCTGAGTCGGAGCAGTGAGGGAGGCAAATGGCCTTGTCCTGGGATTGCAGCCCGGCGCTCCATCGTCGACTCCACCGCACCAAGGCTTGTCGCATGACGAATGAGGCGGACACTCTTGCACACAGCATCTGCCAGTTCAGCTCCGCCGCGCACGTCGAACGAGATGATGGTGCCGAAACCCTTGAGAACGCGCTTGGCTACTGCATGCGTCGCATGTGATTTCAAACCCGGATACCTCGCCAACGTTACCAGGGGGTGACTTTCGAGGCGTTCTGCAAGAACAATGGCCGATTGCTGAGCCCGTTGAAGACGAAGTGCGAGGGTTCTTGCGCCCCGGACAGCAAGGAAGGCCTCGAGCGTTCCCGGCGTGGCGCCCGTTAGCTCGCGCGACTTCTTGAGCCCATGCCAAAGGGCTTTGTCTCTTGTCGTCGCGACACCTGCCAGCAGATCGGAGTGCCCCCCGATGAACTTGGTGGCCGACTGCAGGGACACCGTGGCGCCAAAGTCGAGCGGTCGTTGGTTCAGGGGCGTGGCGAACGTGTTGTCCACGGCGACGACGGCTCCGGGCTTGCGAGGCGCGGCACAGATCGCCTCCAGATCCGCGACCGTCAGGAGCGGGTTCGAAGGCGATTCGAGCCAGATCAGGTCCGCAGCAATGCATGCTTGAATCCAGCCGGCCGTATCGTCCAAAGCCACGCGCTGCACCGACCAGCGACGACGTTCCGCCCCAACAGCAGCCAGGCCCGCGACACCTTGATAGCAGTCATCCGGCAGCACGACGAGCGAGCCGGCCGGAAGCTGATCGAAAACCGCGGCGATGGCCGCCATGCCCGAGGCGAACGCCACGGCGTGGCCTGACTCCAGTCCGCCGACGACCTCTTCGAGTGCCTCCCAAGTCGGCGTTCCGTCATCGCGCGAGTATTCGCGCCCACTGCCAATGATGAAATTCGAAGCGGGGATCAGCGGTACGTTCAGCGGAGCGCCGGGCTCGGAAGCGCGACCCGCGGTGACGAGCCACGATTCCGTTTTGATTTCAGTCGGGTGATTCTTCACTCTTGCTACCTCCAGAAAGATTGCGGTGCGGGAATACTTGGAACATGAGAACCAGGTTCCGTGACCATTGGCTGCATTGGTATCAGCTTGGTCAAGCGTGTGCGGATGGAGCAGACAAGTCCCGCATGCTCGGACAATTGCACTGCGCGAAGCAGACTACTCCGGGCTTGCCAGTTTGAGTCCGACAATACCGGCAACAATGAGCCCCAGGCTGATCAACCGGCCAGATGTGGCGGGCTCTCCGAACAGGATGATGCCGAGGATTGCCGTGCCAACTGCCCCAACTCCTACCCACACTGCGTAGGACGTGCCAACGGGTAGGGACTTCATGGCGATCCCCAGCATCACGACGCTGATGACCATGGCAGCGACAGTGAAGATGCTCGGCCACGGTTTGGTGAATCCGTCCGTGTACTTGAGGCCGATGGCCCACCCCACTTCCAGCAGACCTGCAACAACCAAGAGCACCCATGCCATACGCTGCTTCCTTTGTGTAGAGCGATCCAAATGCGTTGTCGGATCGATTCTGTAAGTGTTTATCTGCCCACCCGGCTTGCCAGGGCTTGACCGATTCCGACCCGAGCCCGACGGCAGCCGCCATGCGAGATCGCCCGATGGGGATAAACGGCATTGGACGAACACTCCGCGGTTGACAATTCATCAATGTCAAAGCAGTCTAATTAAATGACCGAAAAAGTCAATATACCGACCGAAGAGATGGACAGCGCCGAGGCGGTGAACGCTGCCATCGCGGAGCGCCTCGCGGCTTTGCGCAAGGATCGCCGCCTCTCTTTTGACCAGTTGTCGACCCACTCAGGAGTGAGCAAGGGGATGCTGGTTCAGATCGAGCAGGGCCGAGCCAATCCAAGCATCGGTACACTGTGCCGCATCGCAGCGGGATTGAGGGTGTCTGTCGCCGAGTTGGTTGCGGTGGCAGACTCGGAGCGCAGTCCTGTCCGCATCGTTGGCCCTGGCGGTTGTCGCCGCCTTTGGACCGGGGCGAAGGACGGATCGGGCTCGCTCCTGGTCGGGTCGAACGGGCCCGACATGTTGGAACTGTGGGCCTGGGAGATGCATCCTGGGGAGCGCTTCGAGGCTCAAGCCCACTCGGCCGGTACGCAGGAACTCATCCATGTTCTGGAAGGAACGCTTGCCCTTGACGTCGAAGGCACGAGCTACGTTCTTGAGGCGGGTAGTTCGGCTCACGCCCGCACCGACCGGGCTCACGCCTATGCCTGTGCGGGCTCCAGGGTGACTCGCTTCACCATGGTCGTGTTCGAACCTGGACGGTCGCTCGACAGCGACCGTTAAGGAGTTTATCGAGTAGTCCTGCCAACACGATCGGCATATGCCAGCCGCGACGCGCTCAGCATGTGTTGTGCTGCATCCGTGGATGCGTTCGATCTCCAGCATGAGGTAGTCGGCGTGCAACCGGAGGGTTCGACGAGCGTCACCTTGACCGAAAGCCGACCTCGATGACAAGCCCAGGATTGAAGTCCCTGTTTTCAAACTTTCCGTGCCAATTCATGTACCCCCGCGGGTTGCACGCGACGCGGCGGCCGCCCACCTGGTAGTCGAAGCTGTCATGCGTATGTCCGTGCACCCACAGCACGGGCTCCTGGAAGAACTCGATCGGCATCTCGTTGACAAAGCGCCGGATGACCACTCCTCGGCGAACCGCGGTGCCAGTGAATTGCGATGCGGCGCATGGTGGGTCACCACCACCGTGGGCCCGTCGAACGGTTCGGCGAGCTTGCGGCGCAGCCAGGCGCGGTGCCGCCGAAGGATCAACAGGGTGTCCATCGGCGCCAGGCGCCGCGTCCCGCGCGAATTGGAGGTGTATGGGTCGTCCACGCGGATGGCGGCGTAGTCGGCCAAGTAGCGTGTACAGGCGTCCATCGACCGGTGCCGGTCCGACAGCCGGCGCACCGGCTGCCCCGCAAAGCCCGGATCATCGATCCGCAGGCCAAAGTCCGGTCCAGAGCGTGCAGCCGAGCAATCGCTCGCCCTCCATCACGACTTCGTCGCCGTCGAAGAAGTGGATGCTGTGCTGATCGGCCTTGCGACGCATCTCGGCCAGTGCTTAATCCATCACGGATTCGTCGTACTCGTGATTCCCGGCGATCTGCACGATCGGCTCGTCGCCGAAGCTTACGGGGTTGCGCAGCCAGCGACCAGCGATCCGCCCAGGCGTCACAATGTCGCCTGCCAGGATCGCCACCTCGTAGCCCAACCCCTTCGGAACCTCAAGGGTCTCGCACTCGGCGTGGAGATCGGAGAGGATCAGCAGCTTATTGGCGCTCGCTTCCGGCGAGAGCTTCCACGTCGACGACCAGGCCAGGGTCGAACACCTTGTTCTCGATCCTGCCGCTCCAGTTCACGTAGCCGCGCGGATTGCACACGATTCGGCAAGAACGGACTTGGTAGTCGAAATGCTGATGCGTGTGGCCGTGCACCCAGAGCGCGGGCACATCAAAAAAGGCATCTGGAAGTTCGTTGACGAAGGCACCTGAGGCCCAGTCGTCGGCGTAGCGTTGCGCCAGCGAACCGCGATGAGGTGCATGGTGCGTCACGACCACTGTTGGTCCGGCAAACGGTTCCGAAAGCTTGTCTCGTAGCCAGGCACGCTGCATCTGGTGAATCTGCTGTGTGTCGGCCGCCTGAAGCTTTCTTCCCTGCTTGTCTCGCCAGGTATCGGGTTCTGCCGACTCGTCGACCGTCCGGATCAGCGCGTAGTCGTTCAGCAGATTGGTCGCCATCTTCATGGCCCGCCCGGCATCGGTGATCGGTCCTTCAGGTGTCTCGATGGCGAGCTCGAAGTCGGTCCACAGCGTCGCGCCTAGGAACCGCACGCCGTCGATCACAACCTCATCACCGTCGAGCAGATGGACATTGGTTCCTTCGGCCTCTTGGCGTGCTTCGGCCAGTGTCGTGTCCAAGCGACCATCGTAGTACTCGTGATTGCCAAGCAGATAAATCACGGGCTTGCCACGAAAGCGATCCGCCGCCCATTGGACGGCGCGCTGGGCCGGTGAATGAATGTCGCCGGCGAGGATAACGACGTCGAATTCGAGATCTGGCACCGGCTCGAAGGGCGCGAACTCGAGGTGAAGGTCGGAAAGAATCAGCACTTTCATCGGAGTGCCCCTTCAAAGTGGGCACGAAGCTCGGCACTGGCCTCGTCGTCGAAGCCGACGAACGAGCCGCACACCACCAGGTGGCCCTTGCAGCGGTCGAACTGCCATTCGGCATCGTCGAGCGCCACCCAGGGCTTATCGACCGCATCGTGGATCTGGAGCCAGGCGAGGATTTCTCCTTCGCGGTGGGCGAACGGGTGGGCAAGACCGAATTCGCGAGGGGGCGTCGCGCCGATGATTCGGGTCCGAATGTCCTCGGAGAACGGCTTGAGGAGCGTCGGGTAGGCAAGCCGTTCGCGCCAGCTCGAGCTGATGACGATCTTCACACGAGGGAACTCGCGCAGCAACGCCTCCAGGCGAGGCAGGAAGCAGAAATCCGAACCATCGTCGGGCAGGTGCCCCTCCCCCTCGGGATGAAGCACGCCATCGAAGTCGAGAAACAGGATCACTCGTGACCTCCCCTTCCATTCCCATCCAACGGCCAGGCCAAGTGTGAATCCATGTCGACCTAAGACAAAATACAGTGCCGCGGCGGTCCTCATACGACACCACCGTGTCGGATTGCGTTGAGCATCGATCGCACCTTGCCCGAGCCGCCCGCGGCAGCGAACGCTACAGGCGTTTGGCCATCGAGCAGTTCGTGTGGCTTGTCCAGCCATGTTTGGGCCTCTGTGCCGAACACCTGGGTAGCGAGATCCAGCAAGTCTTGTGGAGGACTTCCCCGCTCAGTCTCCCCCTGCGGATCCAATGGCCACGCAAGGTGCGATCCCATATCAACCCCGAAGGCGCGGAATGGTGCTGCAGCGGTCTGCATCCCCTCGGCGAGATAGTCGATTGTCTGATGATGGTGACCATGGACCAACAGCTGGACTCCGAGCGTCTCCGCGAGCTTGTCGATCGCCTGCCAACCATGTGGATGCGCCGTCGGCGCCTCGTGCGTCACCAGGATGTCGGCGGGCGGGGCCCGTAGCAACTGCAGGTAGTCGTCCGGGAAGATGGTGGATCGGTGCCGGCGGGCAATGCCATCTCTCCAACGCTCCTCGCGGCGCATGGACTGGCGCAGGGCGTCGGCCGAAACGAATGCGGCCTCCTCGATCGGCTGTCGCGGATCCCAGATCTTGCTGCGGAAGATCCCGCCCAGGCCCGCGACCTTGTACCCGGCGATCTCAACGATCCGTCCGTGCAGGTTGTGGTCGGCGAGCTCCGATCCCCACAGGTTGTCGTAGTCGGTGTCAGAGTCCGTGTCGTGGTTGCCGTGGATAAACCAGACCTCGGTGAGATCCAGGATCGGGCCCAGTTCGATGTGCAATGGCTGGCGCGCCTGGATGTCGCCCAGCATCACGATGGCCTCGGGCCGGAAGCGCTCGACCGCGGCGATCACGGGCTTGAGATCGCCGTGCGGGTCGCCGAAGAACATCAGCGTAGGCCTCGATCGCTGGTGTTTGAATTGCGCGTGGAGATTCGAAGGAATGAGAGGGTTCATTTCACGTGTGCGTCGAAGTGGCGACGGAGCATCGGCCAGCGGCAAACCGCAGAAAGTGCAAACGCAGCTCCTGAAAGCTGTCCTGATCGAACGCCCGTTGGGGATCGGTGAGCACGAGCCGCTCGAAACCCGTTTCGAAGCTCCCGGGCCAATCGTCGAGTGCGACCCACTCTGCGTCACGGCGGCCATTCCCGTCGAGCCAGGCCTGGATCTCCATTTGGCGCCGGTGGTGGACAGCCACACCGGGGTCGATCTGCGGCGTGGCGCCGATGATCCGAGGCCGGATGTCGACGCTGAAATACCGTTGCAGCTGCTCGATGCTCTCGGCCAATCGCCAATCCGACGAGATGACGACATCGATGGACCCGAACTCCCGGAGCAGCTCTTCCAGAAGCGGCAGATGGCTGAAGAACCTGCTGCTGAACGAGTAGTCCGCGCCGACGGGATGAAGAACACCATCGACATCCAGGAACAGCAGATCGCTGGAGTCGCCTTGATGGCCTGCGGTGCCCTGGTCCACCGGATCGGGCGGCAGTCGCGGGGTTGGAGGCTGGTCCATGGCCTTCCTTCGATGAACCTATGAAGCGATATTGCGGACATTGCGATGACGCCGATTCGGCCGGATGACCTGAACCCCAGGCGTTGCCGCCAGCTCTCGAATCTGGTCGGCCGTGGCCTCCACGACAAAGGAACCACTGAGATCATTCCGGCGGGCCAGGCCGTCAAGACCGAGACGCTTCAAGGCCTGCTCGATCTTCACCATCGCCTCTGGGACGCCTGATGCTGTCGTGCCGACTTTCTTGGCTAGCTGCTTGAGCAATGCCACTGCGGGCGGCGGCAGCATGCGCCGGGGAGATGAGATCGCTGTGCGTCCAGAGCGAGAAGGTGCACTCACCGCGGGGCGCGCGGACTCGATGATGATCGACTTCGTGCGACCGCTTGGGCTGTCGTACAGGAAAGCGACGAGCTCGGCCCCCCGGACCGTGGCGATCAAGATCTCGTTCCCGGCAGGTGTATGGGTGTCTTTCATAGGTCGACCACCAGTCCTGGATCGAACCGCTGGTTCTCCAGGCCGCGACCGTACTGCAAGTATCCCCGGGGATTGCACAAGACGCGACAGTTGCCGACTTGGTAGTCGAAGCTCTCGTGGATATGGCCATGCACCCAGAGCGAGGGAACGTCGAAGAAAGAGCCCGGGAGCTCGCTCACGAAGGCGCCGGACAGCCAGTTGGCCTGGTAGTGCGATGCGAGCGATCCGCGGTGCGGGGCATGGTGGGTCACGACCACCGTCGGTCCGTCGAAGGGCTCTGCGAGCTTCTGGGCCAGCCAGGCACGGTCACGCTGGTGCAGCGCCCGCGTGTCCTCGGGCGTCAGCCGGCGCTTCTTCGGCTTGGCGTGTGCCACCGACTGTTCGGCAGGCTCTGGTGTCTCGGCCCACCGGATCGATGAGTAGTCGTTGAGTTGGAGCTTGGCCACCTTCATGGCGCGCTCGGTGTCGACGGTGGAGCCGCTCTTGGCCTGGATGGGCAACTCGAAATCGGTCCACAACGTGCAGCCCAGAAACCGAATGCCGTCGATCACGGCCTCGCCAGGCGCCAGAAGATGAACCTTGCACGTGGCCGCGGTCAGCACCATTTCCTTCTGCGTGGTCTGCAGCACGCCACTGTAGAACTCGTGGTTGCCCGGTACGAAGACGATCGGGACCGTCTCTCCGAAAATGTCTGCTCGCCGGGCCCAGCGCATGGCCTTGGAGCCGGGCACGAAGATGTCTCCGGCAAGGATGACGACGTCGTAGTCGACCTTCGGTACGTTGAAGATGCCGAACTCGAGGTGCAGGTCCGAAAGGATGAGCAGTTTCACATCGGGATGCCTTTCTCTTTGCTGTGCGCTCAAGGCATCAGGATGGAAAGCTTGGCGTTCCATGCCTCGCCATCGGACCTGGAGGGCACGGCGACGCGGATCGTCGGGCGGTCGAAGTCACTGGTCTCGAAGAGAAAGTGCACGTGCTGAAAGCGAAACACCGGGTTGCCGGGATATTCGGTCCACTTGAGCTGCCAGGTGTTGAAGTACTCGAAATCGACCGTCCGGGCTTTCTTTCCGCGACTGACGATGCAGGCCTTGCGTGCATCCGGGTCGAACAGGATGCAGGTTTCATCCCAATCGCCCAGCATGCGCCCGGGATCGACCGGGAAGAAGGTCGCGCCAGATGCGCGGCCTTCCGTCTGGAGCAAGGCCTCCCGCCTTGTCCGCTCCCTGTTCGGAGCCGAGACCCATACCCAATAGAAAAGCGGCAGGGCGACACCGAGAGCCAGCAGGAACGGCAACGTCATGCCCGGCCTTTCTGGGCGCAAGCCGAGGACCGCAGACCACTCGACGGTAGTCCGCTATCCATTCTGAAAACGGCAAGCATCAAGTTCCCCCCTGTATTCCGATTCGACCCCTCATTTTGTACCATACAAGCAGGTGCATAAAGAAGGCCATGCAACGAGATTCGTTGCATGCGGTCGAATCAGGATCCTGCGCTGCTGAGAGCCTTTGCGGCTGAGCTGAAAGCTCGGCGGGCAGCGCTCGGCTTCAATCAGGAGGAGCTGGCATTTGCGGCCGGCCTCAACCGCACCTTCGTCGCCAAGCTGGAGACGGCGACGACAAGTCCATCCCTAACCAGCCTTGTGTCGCTGTGCGAAGGACTGACCGTCGAGCCGGCGGAGTTGATGCGGTCGCTAATGAAGCGGTACAAGAAAGAGCTTCGATCGCAGTTGGCGCAATCTTGAGACGATGCTCGTGCTGAACGTGCGCGTGGCCTTCCCTTGCGGCCCCAACGTTGGCTCCCTACGCTCGGGTCACCGTAGCTGGTCGCCATGTGTAGTGTAGGAAGCGGGATTGCTCCTACAGCTTGATGCCTGTTCATCGCTTTCTTCCGGCCACGACGTGGCCGGCCGGCACATCGGAGGCGCCGGTGGGGGCAAGAGCAACCGCTACGGCTATGACCCGTCGGGCCTGCGCCTGCGCGAGAGCACCGTGCAGGGCGGCGTCACCTACTAGGACAACCACTTGCAAGACGCCTGGCTTCCAAACGCCCGCTGAAATTTTAGCGAATCTGTTGCATCGACCGGCTCAATCCGCCACGTGTTCTAGTCCTTCGCATCTGCTTCGGAGAATGGCAAAGTGCGACCGGCCTCTACGGGCGCAATACTTCACCGGCTGCGTCCAGAGGTGCGCGATGCACGCCTTGCACTCTGCATTGCAGGGTAGAACATTTTGAAGGAGTCGGCCGACGCGTCGATGATCGATTCTAAGTGTGCCAACTGATCCCTCATCAGATGCCTGTTGCCTCTAAGGTAGTTCACCACGTTGTTGAGCTGTGTGGTGCTGAGGCGCGCGAGCTTTCCCTGCTCCACACCGTGCAGTAGCACCATCATGGCATTGGTCATGTCCCGGGCCGAGCGGATCGCTCCTTCGACCTGCCCCAAGATGCTGTACGCGCTCGCCCCAGTGTCGTGCTCCAGCCAGTCCAGCAAAGATGCGTGAGCATCCATCTGGGGTTGTGCACCCGGCAACGCACTTGGTACTGATCGCAGAACTTTTTCTAAAGTCAGGCGCGGCCAGTCGTCATCCGCTACTGGAGAGTTATGAGCCAGCGGCCAGTCCCGGTTGTATGCATAGGCAATCGGAACACCGGCTCTCTCGAAAACGAGCGCGCTCTCGTGTTGAACTTGGCGAAATCCACGCAGCGTGCGCGACGGGACGTCGAGTTCCTTGACCTCCAGCATGATGATCTTTGCGCTACCGAGCATTCCGACCAAATCTGCGCAGTAGCTGCGCATTGCCGGTCCTTGTTGGTTCGGGTACGGTGTAAACAGCTTGAGTCTGCCAAGACGTTGGCGGTCACAGTGGACTTCCAGCGCGCTATGAATGGCCGTCTGCACCACATTTTCATTTCCGGTCGCCACTTCGTTGTCCCCACTCCATCAATGGCCGGTGGTCGAGTTCTACAAATCCCACCATCGGCTGCGCGATTTCTTTCGCTGGCGGTCCGCATACTTTGCGAGCTCGCCAGATTCCACAATATCAAAAGCCTTGATCTTGGCGTCGAGCATTTCGCGAAATTTCAGTTTTCCGCACTTGCCATCGATCTGCAGCTGGTAGGCGCCTGCCGTCTTCGTCCAAAGAACCTCGATGATGTAGCGCTTGTGCTTGATGGTGTGATGAAATTGGCTGCGCGTGTGCCAGCGACTGGAGGAAACAAAGGTGCGGCGACGGCTCAAGTAGCGCCGCTGCGACTCCATGAGGTTGCTGGCCAGCGTTGTGTCGGTGAGGTGATCGCAACAGATCTCGCCCACCTCCATCGTGCCCCACTTCGGGTGATAGACGGCGAAGACATAGCGAATTTCGTTGCCGCACAACTCACATGATCCGTCCAGGCCACCGAGGTCATCCCAGCCGCAATGCGTCCAGCCGACACGTGGGGGAATAATGCCGTGCTCGGCTGCATGGCACCCTTTGCAGATCGTCGAGCACAGCTCGTAAGGGTGCTCCCAAGGCTTGTGCCCGGGCAAGTAGCGCTTGTGGTGCACCTGAAGAACCGCACCGCTCGAAGCCGTGCGGCCGCACACCGTGCAGGTGAAGTCATCAAGACGGAAGACTTCCGAGCGGTATACCTTCCACGCCTTGCTCCGGTAAGAGTCCATGATCCAACTAACGCCCTTGCCAGAACGTCTTTGCGATGGGCATTGATCATGCACGAGATGAGCAGCGCGTGCAGCTGTTTTTTCCTTGAACCAGGCGTCCAATTCCAATGGTAGCCTGGTGTCGTATGGCTATTTTTCGCTTCATGCAGAGATATGCAGCGGCACGATCCATCGGCTGCCGCCGCGTGGGTTGAAGTGGTCCGAGATGTGGCCCTCCAAGGAATTCAGGCTCGCCGCGTCCAGTTGGGCATTGGTGATGCCAGTCACACGCTTGAGCGCTTCGCGCAGGGCCTCAGGTTGGAACTTATCGATGTCCGAGTTCCACAGCTGTCGGCCCCGACCCAGTGGCAGGGAGCACAGCCGCTCCACCTTGTAGCCATGCGCGTGGGCCAGGCCCACCAAATGCTCAGCGGCTCGTCTTCCAGCGGCTTGAAGTGAAATGGCCAAAGCGACAGCTGCTCATTGATCTCCAACATGCCTTGATGCTCCAGATTTCGAGGCCCTGGATCTACAAGCCAAAGATGCTTTTCCGCTTTCCGATCCCCTCGCGTACCGTAGATTCCAGTGCGGTGAGCTGGTCCTTGACCTCGAGGATCGCGTCGAGCGTTTCGCCCGGCCGGGAGATGGAGAGCCTGCGCCAGTGCTTCTCCAGTTCAGGCTTTTCTATGCCCGACCGGTTGGAAGCCCAATTGAGGACTCTTTCGGAGTAGCGCTCAGGGTGGTCAAGGATATGTGAGGCTACTTCCTGCTGCTCTGGGGTTTGATAAACGCGACCCACGAGATACTGGAGCACGATGTCCGGCATCTGCAGGAGTTCCTCGGCTTTCATCCGACCCATGCCATATTTGGTCGGCAAGTTCCAGGCGAGGCTCCCGGCCAGTTCCGGTCCCGCCTTTTTTGCAAGAGCCCAACCATCCTTCATGGAACTGCCGGCCGTGTGGGCCTCCATCCCGTCCGTGAACTTGGTGGCGAACTCCGCTCTGACCCCAGGTTTGAGGAAAAACTCTTCACTGCATTCTGCGAGTTCCGAGTCAGGAACGCCAGCCGCCAAGCCTGCATCAAGGAAGACCACGAGGGCGAGCAGCGAGTCGATGTCACTCCGAATCGCCAGAAGCCGCGCCTGCTGCGGCAGTTCGATGGCCAGCCGAGGTCTTTGAACGATCGTCCTCACCAGGGCGCACTCGTCCACTTTGGTCATTTCCGTGAGCTCCGTGAGTGAGCGAGAGTACGCCTGCTTTGCACCCCAAAACCTCACGATCGCAGCCGCGTCTCCAAGCGCAAGCTTGACCAGCCAATCCGGTGGACGACGGATGTTCAGTACCAGCATTGCGTCGATCAGCTGGAGCTTCGACTCCGTGGATAGATCCGGCCACGCCGCTTCGATCAGCGGCTGACACAGCGGGCTTTTTCTTGTCAACTCTTCGAGCACTGATTCCGAAATCATTGGGCGGCCTCGCGTTCCTCTTCATATTGGTATTGGACAACTTCATCAGCCTGAAGGGCAAGGCTGGCTTCCCGCAGCCCATACAGGCGGCCTGTTTGCTGTTCGACCAGGAGCCCTGCCACACGTCGCGGGCTGCACGATCGCAGGTCACAAGGTTCTGAACCGGTGCGAACTTCGCCGACCAGGAACTCAAGCCCGGGCTGTGCTGGTGATCTCAGAGGGGGCCCGAAGCAGCCTGATGGCCAGGCACAAGCGCTCACACAGGTCACCAACATCCAAGTCTACTTTTGCGATCCTCGGATCCACGGCAACGTGAAGGGGCTCAGCTCCCTGTCGCAATCTGAGTACGGTGCTCTGGCACCCGTGGTCCAATGCCGGCCAAGCAACGGAAGGACGAGAGCGATATGCCCGCACCACACATCTTGAGCACAGACGTCGATATGGCCCTTCGGGGTGCTCAGCAAGCCTGGAAGCGCTGCTGCTCCGACTACGACGCATACGCGATGAACTCCGAGCGCTGCCTGCAGGCAGCGTTCTACTTTCATCTCCGAACGGCATTGCAGAAGGCGGGATACACGATCTACATTGAGGCGAAGGTGATCGTGCCGTCGCCAGCGGGAAGCAAGATCGCGAAAGGCGCCGCGCCTCCGAAGGTGAGAAACATCTTTATCGACACGCTGATCTGCAAGAACAACAAGATCGTCCTTGCCGTGGAACTGAAATACAAACCGAAGTCGAAGTCAAGCGCGATCGAGATCACGAAGGATCTCACGAGCCTGTCGCACATGCGCAATCAGGTTTTGGAGGGCAAAATGCTGAGCGTGGAGTTGGCCAGGCACACGGCGAGCAAGGAAAACGGTGCACTGCGGCTCCGCATCTCCCCGGACGCAAGAATGTTGCTCGGCATATTCGCTCGCAGCTCGTACGTGGACCAACTCACGGAGGAAGAGTTCTGGGCCGCCCATCCCTTGCCTGAATCGGCGCGGTGGGCCACACACAAGGGCAAGCGACTCCCTCCCCGACTGGGCCTCTGCCTAGCCTCCGCTCAAGGTTCGAAGGCAATTCCGACTTGGATGGGGAGGCCGTTCGAGTAATTCCGCTATCAAACCGAGGCCCAAGGACGGCGGGCAAGTGCGCGAGAGCCCAGGCGGCGCGGCTCCTGATCTGCTTGATCCCATTGCTCTTTGAACAACTGGCGCATGTTCACTCGATCCTTCGCACGGTCGTCAACCAGGGCAAGGAGCCTGCGCCGGCTTCCGTAGCCGGATACCGGCTGACCTTGACGCGGTTCCCCTGGTTGCCACCAAGTACGTTCACCCATTTGGGGTCCGCATCCAGCCAGAAGGCGACGTGGCCCGTGCCTCGACAAAGCTCGTCCTGTCCGCGATTCTTGAAGACGGCCACATCACCCGTTCGAGGCGGCGAAACGGCCGTGCCGAAGCATCGGAAGCTCCCAGAGCTCGCGCTGTGGGTGTGCGGTTGTTTTGCGCGCATTAAGCACCAGTTGATAAACGCCGCGCACCAACGCGTCTGGTCTGTAGCGCCCTCTCCGTAGTTCGTCGCCTGCAGGAAGAATGCCACGATCACCGGATTCGAGCGGACGCGCCACTCGGCGTTGTACGGTTCACCATCGACATTCCTCTCCTCCATGCCCTCGAAATAACGGGCCACAGCGAGTGGCGAATGGACAGGTGCGTCGGCGAGCAGTTGCTCGGCCCGCAGCAACTCCCGTTGGGTCGGAGGCTTTGTTCCGAATATGCCGAGGCCAGCACGCCCAATGTCATCGATGTTGAGTTTCATGTGCATGCTCCAATGAGGATGTGGGCGCCGAACGAAGAGGAAGCTCGAGGAGCCGACAGGCGTTTTGCATCTCTAACGGGTCCTTGTGGTCCGTACCACTGCACACCACGTAGGGAATGCGTGTCCTGAACGTCGACCGGAAGTGGAGCGGGGTGCGGACGACGAGGTAGTACCCGTTCAGGGTGTACCAGTCCTCCACCTTCCCCTTCACTTCGACGGATCGGAGGAAGCGCTCCATCCTTTCTTCGACACGCCGGATGGACACCGAGTCGCCGGCAGGATCATCGAGGAGCCACGTGTCGAGCGTGGTGCACCCGACGAGCCCGAGAACCAGTCCCGCGATCGCGAAGCGGACGGCACGGATCACGGCTTCTTCCTCTGGTCCAGGTGCCGGAGGAAGGCGCGGCCGTCGTCTAGCGAAATGCCGCTGCGATAGTCGACAGCATCCTTGTCCTTCCAGTGATAGCGCTTGATGCGCGCGCCCAGGAGCCGAATCGTTTTGTCCGAGTCCTGCAGCGTGAAGCCTTCGGCGGTTTTCTGGTAGTCCATGTAGCGCTCGTCCTTGGAATAGTTACCCCCACCCGAGAAGAACGGACCGAAGGACACGCTGCCCCCGGCGGCGAAGAATCGCTCCAGCGACCTGCGATATTCCTCGGAGATCTTCACCTCGATGCGAGTACCTCTCGCGACGATCACTGAGACGGGGATGCGGCCAAGGATGCCGGTGGGCCCCCACATGTCCGACATCTTTGCGCCGACCGTTTCGAAGAGCGCGTCCTGGAACCACTCGTCGCGGAATATCTCGACCTCCTGGAAGCGCTTGAATGCGATCTTGAACGAGAAAGCGCTCTTCTTCGATATCTCTTCCATCTCGCGGCGCTCGGCGGAGCCGCCACCCGAGAAAAGTCCCCACCGCCCCTTCACGGACACCTTCCACTTTTCCTCGACGCGCTTGTAGTGCTCCTCCTCGGTGCTGTAGTTGTGATCCACTACGTTATCGTTGGCGAGGAATTCATCGACACTGAATAACGGGAACTGGGCGGGATACTTACGCCACATGTGTTGCATGGCAGTGTTGTCGAACTGGGGCGCGATGGGCAGGTCAACGTGATAATTCGGATCATCGAAGTAGTTCCTGGCATCGACGATCTTGGAGTACTCCGGCGGCACCTGCGAGCGTAGCCAGCCGTTTAGCTGGACATTGGCGGCACGCACGAGATTGCGCTTCCGCTCGCGCTCCATCGAATAGCCGTTGTCGCGCTCCCAGATGATGCGGCGCGCCGGCAGTTCCTCTGGAGGGATATTGGGGTTGCGCTCCAGGAAGATCTGCCACTTTCCCTCGGTCACGGTGTCGTAGTCCTCCAATGCGTCGCGCGCCTTTTCCACCCGAGCCTGGAGCGCTGCGTACTCTTCTTTCTCCGTGGGGTCGATCGCTTGGGCGATGATCTTTTCCAAGCGGTTCAGGAAGACTTCATACGCATCGACGAGGCGCTGAATCCGGCTCAGATTCGTGCTCTGATCCACATGTTCCTTGTTGTCGTCTGTTGGCGTACCCGAGCCGACGTAGTTGACCGCGTTCAACAGGAGGAACAGGTTGAAGTTGGGCGCTTTTAGGTCGTAGGAGTAAAGCGTCGCGAAGTTGTAGGGTTGAATCAAGCCCTTCGCTTCATCGAACTCGCTCTTCGTGAGGAATTCGAAAAGCGCCACATAGTTGCCCCAGGCACGTTCAAAGATGTCAGCCATTATTTGCTCCTTGGTGAAGTGATCTACGGTTGCGAACGAAATGGAGGGTGGATTGTTCAAGTCGCTCGTGCAGTTGCTCCGTCCTCTTAAAAAGTCGCGCTACAGGGCGTTCAGCGACGGCGGGCTACCCGCCTGATCCAGAATGCGCGGTGCCGGTCGATGTCTTGCGCGGGCATGCCTTCGGCCAGGAGCAGCAACGCGTACGGCCCCGTGTTGGCCAGCCCTGCGCGCAGGCAGAGCGCGTCGATGCGCGCCGTTGGGTGGGCTTGAGCCCGTCCAGGTGAACCAGAAGCAGGCTGTCGAGCAGATTGGCACTGTTGGCAATGGCGGATGGGACGCGTGACACGCTCACCCAACTGGTGTGCCACTGCGGGAACCAGACGCCGGCCTGCGCGCTGTGTCCGTAGCAGGCCCGCTCCCGTTCCCGATTGCATCGACTGCACGCCCAAATGCCCGATCTTCGTGAGGTAGTCAGCGCAACCCGGGCCGTAGCCGCTCGCAAACGGGGATTGGCCTTCGCGTTGGCAAGCACCGGTCGACGGCTCGTCAGCCGCATCATCAGCGCTTGCGGCCGCTCGAGGCGGATGTCCTCGGACCGAGTCGGTGACGCGGAGGACAGTTGGTAGTCGGTGGCGGGAAGGGCGGCTGAATTCTCCAGCATGGCGGCTCCTTGCAAAAGGAGCTCGCAGCGGCCCCTCTGCGAGAACTTTGCCACCCGCGGCTCATGCCGCGCCAGCAAGCCGTCCTAAATCTTGCTAATCGTCCCGCGCTTGGGAAGGTGTCGCGAAGGTTCGCGTTAGCAAGTGGTCCAGGCCGGCATCGCCCAGTCCGCGACCCTGGGCCCGCCAGTACTGCAGCTCGGCGTTGCCGACGGTCGCGTCGATCAACTCCAGCGCGCGTCGCTGCGCCATCTTGGAAATCGGGTCGCGCTCGTTTTCGCTTTGATCGAAGAAGGTCTCGCCCGCCCCGATCAGTTGTGCAGCCTCGTGCACGAAGCCTGCAGCTGCAGCGACCCAGGCAAAAACTTCGGATCGTGAGCGCAGCAGGTTGGCCTGCCGCAAGGCCGTCAATGAGTCGGCTGCGCTGCGCATAGAACGCTCGATCTGACCGGCTGCTACTAGCGCGGCCGTCAGGCCCGACAGCACACGCCCGCGGGCTTGTCCCTGACGGATACTGTCATCGAGATACTGCAGCAGCTCCAAGCCCCCCTCGACAGCAGCGTCGGCGCGGCCCATCTGCAACTGCGTCCAAGCCATGTCGGCGCGCAGTAGCAGGCGGTAGCGTTTCACACCAAGCGCCTCGGCGAGCTCTAGGGCGGCTTGTGCATGCCGCAGGGCCAGATCGAACTGACCGCGGGCATCGGCCAGCCGGCTTTCGACGCGCAGCCTACGCATCCAATCGACCTCCGGTACACCGCCCTGTTCGAGTTCGAGCGCGATGCGCAAGTGCATCTCTGCGCGCTCGGGATGGCCCGCCTCGAGCTCGACCTCGGCCAAGTGCCGCTGGCAGGAATGCCGGTGACGGCGTTCGCCCAACGACTCGAACAGCGCGTCTGCCTTCGACATCGCCTCCACAGACAGTGAGACCGGCATGCGGCCTTCGCTCCCGACGCGTCCGTACCAATGCCAGAATCGCGCGGCCAGCATCGTCGGGCAGCGCGCGTCCACTAGGGGCTGCACGCGCTTCAAATGTTCCAACGCTTCCCCCGTCGCGCCGGCAGCACCCAGGCCCACGGAGATGAAGGTCGCAATCGTGATCGCCACCTGCTCGTGCCCCGGCGCCGTGAGCGTCCAGGTCAGCGCCGCACGCACGTTGGGGACTTCCTCCCACATCAACATGCTGTCGCGATCGCGGGCCGCGTCCATGCACAGTTGGGCCATTGCATGCGCGAGGCGCGAGTTCCAGTCGATACCGTCGATCGAAGCCTGAAGGGCGTCGAGCGCAAATGCACGGGTGGTCTCCAGCATTCGATAGCGCGGACGGGAGCCAGGCTGCCGGGTGATCAGCGAGCGCTCTACCAGAATATCGAGGTGCTCTATGAGATCGGCACTCCTTTCCGGGCCCACCAGCAGCTCGGCTCCCTGCAGGCTGAAACCGCCCGGGAAGATCGCCAATTGGTGCAGCAGTTGCTGCGCGGCCGGCGGCAGCAATTGGTGGCTCCATTCCAGGGCCGCCTGTAGGCTGCTATGTCGACTCGGCGCGGTGCGCGGCCCCCGCGAAAACAGCCGCAACCGGTCGTACAAACGGCTGCGCACGCCACCAAGCCCTAGCACAGGCACGCGCGCCGCGGCGAACTCCAACGCAAGAGGTACGCCGTCCAACTGGCGGCAGATCTCGACCAGATCGACAAGGTCCTGCGCGGTAGGCTCAAAGCTGCCGCCCATCGCCGCGCGCACCCGCTCCAGCAACATGCGCACGGCACCGTAGTCGATGGCGTCGCGCACGTCGGGAGTCGGTGGAACTTCCAGGGGGTTGAGCCGGATGATGCGTTCGCCGGGCAGGCGCAGGGGCTCATGGCTGGTGGCCAGAACATGCACCTTGGGGGCATCCTGGATGAGCGTGTCTACGAATGATGCTACCTCGTCGGCCAAGTGCTCGCAGTTGTCCAGCAACAACAGCAGTTCGCGATGCCGGAGCTGCGCCAGGCACTGCGCCAAAGGAACTTCGCGCGGATTCACCTGCAGGCCGATGGCGCCGCAAACCGCCTGCACCAGCCGTTCTGGATCCAGCACGGTGGCCAACTCGACTTGCCAGACGCCATGTGCGTAGTGTCGCGCCGCGGCCATTTGCCGAGCCGCCAAAATCGCCAGGGTCGTCTTGCCCACGCCGGCCAGGCCGCATACCGTAACGCAAGGTTGCGTCTCGTGCGCTCGTGACAGATCGGCCAACTCGCGCTCGCGTCCATAAACCGGCAGCGTACGAAGCGGCAGATTGCCAACGGCATGCCTCGGAACACTCGTACAGTCTTGTTCGGGCTGCCCGACGAACCGGTACCCGCGCCCCGTGACAGTGGCGATCGTTTCGGATCCCAGCGATTTGCGTAGCGCCGACACCTGTACCGTCAGATTGTTGTCCTCCACCACCTGTCCTGGCCAGATCAAGGCAAAGATCTCCGCCTTCGTGACGATGCGTTCGCGCTGTTCGACCAGCAGCATCAACAGATCGAAGGCACGGGCGCCAAGCGGCACGGACTCGCCATTGATGCGGACCTGCCGGCGCGCCGTATGGATCTCGAACCCCGGGAACTTCAGGATGTCCATGAACAAACTGGGCCGTGGATTCAGACGGGGCAGCGGGCTACAGGCAGCGCCTGCAGCAGGCGGAAGTAGATGGTTGGGTGCCAGGCTGGCACTGCCGTGGGATTGCTCAGACGCAAGTCCGGCATCGCATCGATCAGAAGGGACAGGGCTGCGCGCACTACGCGTTGTTGCACGTACTGGCCAGCACACTCGTGGATCCCGTGGCCCAACGAGAGATGATTGGTAGCCTCGAGGCGATCCAGATAAAAGTGCTCGGGTTGGCTGCCGAAAACTTTCTCGTCCCGGTTGCCTGACCCCACCATGGCGAAGACAGGGCAACCGTCCGGCACCTGCACCCCACAGATGGTTTGTGCGCCATGGGCGTAGCGCTCGATCAGGGCAAGCGGGGGCTGGTAGCGCCGTGTTTCATCCAGGGAGAGCCTCAGCGCCTTGTCGAATGCAGGCCGGTTGGTGGCCATGGCCGCCAACTGGGACCAAGGCGTTACGTTCTTCGCCCCTGGCCGCGCGTCGGGAAGAAGAAGGTGCAGCGCCGCGCTGCAGAGCAACATGTGAGGTGACTGGCTGGCGAGCACTGTCTGCATCAACGTCAGCAGCGTTTCGATGAATTTCAACGGACGGCCCGGTAGGGGCACGCCCGGAGCCATTCGGCCCGCCAGTTCGCCGATCAAGGTGCCCTTGTAGGGTGAGCCAGGCAGGAAGCTGTATCGCCAGGCATCGGCCAGTGACAGAGCGAGTCTGGCGGCCAAGCGCAGTCCAGCATCAGCGAGCACCAGGCCTTCGATCGCGCCCGGGCGAGCCGTCCGGCCATAGTTCAACGTCATCGTGTGCGCCAACGTGTCGCAAGCCCTGCGTTGCGCAGCGTCGCCGATACCGAGCAGGTCCCAGATGACGGCCCGCGCTACCGGATGTGCGAAGGACCGCATGTAGTCGAAGTGCATCAGGTGCCGCTGATCAAGAAGTTTGCTGCTGGCACGCTGAACGATGGCATCGATCTTCGGTTCGAGGGCCGTCAGTGCCGCACGGAAAGCCTCGTCGAGCGCATTCCGCACGACCTCGTGCCTGGGCCTGTCCAGCGTCACGATGCCGCGATAGGGGGTTCGAGACTGTGTCTGCACGAAATCGGTATGGCGCCCGAGCAACTCCTGGCAACCGGCGTGGTCCAGTACCCAATAGGCCTTTTGCTCGCTCACCCAAACCATGCGCTTTCCCGTCGCGCGAAGCTCTTGGAGCGTTTCGAAAGGATTGGCCACGAATCGCGGATCGGAGAGATTGATGCGTCCCTGATTCAGGTCCGGCGGGGGGGAGACATCGACGGCCGGCGGCAATAACGACGCGACGAGATCCTTGACCCAGGGCGAGTCGAACTCGCGCTCGATCAATGCCTGGATGAACTCGGGCCACTGGCCATCGAGGAGGTTCCCCAACGCTGGCTGCAAGACCCAGTCCCGCAGAGCGTTGTTCCCAAGATAGCTCAGGTCGCGATCCGAGAGCAGCGGAAATGCAGGTAAGCCGGGCAGATGGTCCGCCGCGTTGGTCGCAGTGGCGTGGGCCTGTGCGAAGCCGCCGGCGACACTGCCGACCAACGCGCTGATGCCGCCTATCAGCTGGTTGCTCACCTGGCCCGCGGCCGCAAGTGCCGTCTGGGCTGCACCTGCCACCACTTGGGCGCCGCCTATGATGTTCCCGACGGCCGCGCCGAGTGTCGTCCCCGCAATCGCAACCGGCGATTCGGCGTGGTCTAGTGCCCTCAACGCCTTCAGCCCCGGGAAGAACAGGTACATGCACCCGCGCGTGGTGACCAGTGGAGGAATGTTCGCAACCAGGGTTCGCGGCAACCCGGCGGCGTCCGGCTCGACAAAGCGGAACTCGGTGGAGGCGCTGCGAATTGCGGCGATCGGGCACGTCGTGCCGCGGATGCCGGTCGCGGCCAAGTCCCCCTGAAGCCACTCGCGCTGGATGAATTCGAACTGTTGCTCGATGTTGGCGCCCAAAAACAGGCCCATCAAGCCTTCTTTCTCGACGCTGCCCTCCTGCCATCTGGACGCCATACCCCGTCGCAGCAGCCGTCGGGCGTGGCGCTGGCCCGCGACGCGGGCCGTGCGTGGATTGGCCCGGCGGATGTGTGCGCCAACGGGGCAACGCAGGCCCTCATGATCATTCTCAAGGTCTGGAAATTCCCAACTAGGTGCATAGTCGAAGGCATCGAGTGGGCCGCTAGGATCAGGGGCCGCAGGCTCGAGCGCCAGCGGCGTGCCGTCGTAGCGTCGACCCATCAGTTTGGCCCGCAGGCGATCCTTATCGACCCCGAGGCGCTTCGCTTCCTGCTCGGTAGCGGCCTTGAAGCCTGCAACGTCCTGCTCCAACAGCCGAAGTACGCCGAAAGTGCCGTTGCCGGCCAACGCCTGTGGCATGTTTCCCAGCGATGTGCCGCCATAGACACTGTCGTAATCCTGGTGCAGCAAGAATTCGCCAGGACTGGCGGCAGGCTGGAATGCGGGCTCGGCCGATGTGTATTGGCCACTGACGCGAGGCTCGGAGATGCCGTCCCGGAATCCAAAGGGCTCGTAGCCTCCACGTGAGTCCCCCCTCAGCGTCCGCAGATGCCTGAGGCCTTTCGCCGCGCCCTGCTCGAGCACCCGCACCGCAGTTTCGTAGGCTGAAGTTTCGGTTCCCGACTCCTTTGTGTAAAGGAACAGCACGACGTGCTCCGGTTCACCAGCAGGTTTGCCGAAGAGCCAATGGTCGGGCCCACTGCTTCCACGGTCAAAGTTCGCCTCGGCCCGCTGGGTCGCCCCCTCCCGGAAGGCGGTCGGAAATGTCTGCAACTCGGGCTGACGAGCCGGCGCCAGCAGGGCCCGGAGTCCCTGGTGGGTGAATGCAACCTGAGTCAGAACAGCGGGCGCCTTGTCGCCAGGCCAGTGACTTGCGCTCGCAACTCCCAGCCATGGCGTCGCGGCGTTGGGCAGATCCTGGGCCAGCCAGTTGCGCGCCAAGGCAGGATCATCAATCCTGAAAAACAGATAGCTGGCATGATTGGCCTTATAACCCCGGAGAATGTTGCCTTGCACATCCGTCGGATCGACCTCGGCCGCTGGGGCATCCAGGGACGGCCTCGGCAGGTTGGTTCGCTTGCCTACGATGTCCGTCACCGTTTTGCTTGGATACGCGCTGTACAGCGGATAGTCGAAGCCCTCCGGGAACAGGGTGAGGTCCGTGCGCAGATAGTACGGCACACGATTCCACTGTCGCACCCAGGCAAGAAACTCCTCGGGGTGCTCACGCACCGGCATCGTCGGCCTCGTTTTGACATAGCTCAGCAAGGTGTCGAAAACTTCCCCAAGCGCGATGACAAAATCCAGCACATAGGGGTCGAGTGGACCGTCGAACTCTGTGGTGACCATCAACGCTTGGCCGTCCCAGGATGGGACGAAGCGTGCGTAGTGGACGAAGGACAGATCCTCCAGTGCCTGCTTGATCTTGTCCTGGGCCAGGACAATGTCCCACAACAATAGGGGCAGACGGTTTGGTGTTGGGTCGAGCTCCAACACCAGGTTGAGGCCGTGGCTGACCTGGCGGCTCTGGTTCGCAAGCCAGGGTCGCGCCCACTCCGGAAAGTTACGCATCACCACTTCCCTCCAATCCATCCACTTAGCGCGGTTGGCAAATTTTTGACAGTTTAGATCGAGGCGCGAACGACGGACAAGCAATCGATCAATTGCAACTTGCGGGCGGTGAGCGCGCTTACCTCGATGAAATGCTGGTACCTCAGCAGCGCCGCACCGGTACACGCCGTCCAGATCCAGGCAGTGCAGTGCAGTGCAGTCCAGGTGGATGTTGAGCTTGGTGGCGCGCCTCACGCATCCCATGAATGAGGGATAGGCACTGAGCCGCCTTCTGATGACGCTGTCCACCCGCACAGACCTTGGACAAGAATCAGGCTGCCAATGCGTCATCTTGCTAGGCCTGACCTGCTCGGTTTAGTCGAGACAGTTTTTCCTAGAAGACGGCGGGTTGCGGTTCTTTGCGGAGTTCCAGTTTGAACTCTGACGGAGTCAAGTATTGCAGGCTGCTGTGGGGACGTACCTCGTTGTAGTGATTGCGCCAGGCTTCGATCAGAACAGCGGCTTCGCGGCGCGAGCGGAACCACTCGATGGACAGGCACTCGTCGCGGAACTTGCCGTTGAAGCTCTCGTCGGTGCCGTTCTGCCAAGGCTTGCCGGGATCGTAGAGCACGGTGGCGATGCCGGCGTGCGCGATCCACTCCAGGATGGCCTGGCTGACGAACTCGGGCCCGTTGTCCGAGCGCATGAACAGCTGCGCCCCGTGCAGGCTCACCAGGCGCGACAGCACCTCGATCACCCGTTTGGACCGAATGGCTGCGGCCACATCGATGGCCAGGCACTCGCGGGTGTCCTCGTCCCCCACGGTCAGGCACTTGATCTGCTGGCCGCTGGCCGTGGTGTCGAAGACGAAGTCGTAGGCCCAAACCATGTTGGCCTTGAACGGCGTGTGGATGCGCGGGCGCACCGAGGCGATGCGCTTGCGCGGCCGTTTCCGAGGCACCAGCAGGCCTGCCTGGCGCCACAGGCGATGTGTGCGTGACCAACTCAGCTCGAAGCGGCTGCGACGCAGGCGCCGGAGTTGGCCTCTGCCCCCGCCTTCGAGATGAAGCACGCCGCCAAAGTCGATGAACAGGACCGCGCGAGCTTGGATGGGCAGCGCCCGAGCGAACGTCTGCCGGGCGATGGCCAGGAATGGTGCGTTGGCATCCATCCCCGACCTACGATTCGTCGCGCACCATGTTGCGGACATGCCATCTGCCGGACTTCAGCTCGGCGAGTGATTGACCCCAGATTGCACGGTCGGTATCGGCTCGGGGAAACGCGGTATGTTTGCTTAAAGGCAACATAGACGTGCCAGCCAGTCGCGCCAAGACGTCGGTCACCACAGACGCCGAGTAGCCGATCGCAAAACTCGATGCTCGATGCAGCCGCACATGATTGAAGCCGCTCGGCCATACCTGTCGATAAGCTGCGCTTGTATCGGTTCTTTCGATCCAGTCGTGACTGCCCGGCACTGACAGATCAAATCCCATTCCGTAAGCAACTTGTACCGCGCAGCGAGAAAACTGGGTGAACGCAATTTGCGGCGAGAAATGCGACAGGTCATCTTCGGTGCCCAGGTAGTTCGCGGGATAGATGCGCTGGTGGTATCGCGAAGACGCGAACGTTTCGGCAAACAAAACGCGCCACCTCGCGAGTACAAAGCAGCACGCGCATACCCCGAGATATCGACCGAATTCATCCGAGGTCGCCGGTATCAGCCAGCAGGGAGCCTCCGGATCAAAGGAAGTCTGCTGGACTTCAATGCGCAGGCTGGGCGGCGCACGATGACCGCAATGACGTCTCACCAGTTTCCCGAGGTACCGCCCGATCGCCTTGATCGTTCGGCGGGATTGATCGAGAGGTTCTTCGGCCGAGTCGATCACGAAAGAGCATGGCATGGCGACGACGCTCGGGCAGCTCACCTGTGCAGCCACAATCGGCCGGGCGACATCTTCGTGGCCGGCCACGATGCCGGCCAGATAAGTTTTTGCTGGAAAGGGCAATTCGATCGCCCATTCGCCCCCGAAATGCGTAGAGCCGCACACCCTGGTGATGCCTCGCTGCAGCGCCGCCATCTGTTGTGCGGGCTCGTAGCTATCGGCAGCATTCCTGCCGAAGACTTCGATGAAGGCCGGCGGTCTTCCCGCAAATGGTTCAGCGCATCGCGCGCAAAACATAGGAATCCTGAAATCGGCATCCATGAACTCGATGTCGACCGAAGCACCGCAACTCGGGCAGCCGGTGCGCAACGGAAGGCCGTGGAAGGGGCACACCTCCACGCCCGCAAGTTGGAAAAGACTGGCATGAAACCAATGTCGCAAACATTCAGGACAGTAGCGAAGCGACTTGACAGTTGTCCCTTGTGCGTGCTGGAAGAACAGTTCATTCATGGTGTAGGCACGCAGGACATCGGCCTGCGCGCCGGGGCGCAGCCCTCTGGCGCGCTCCTCGGCAATCGCGCTGAACAGCTTCTTCGCGCCTCGCATTGACGCCTGCCCGGTCGGGCCCGCAGGACGGTCCGCAAGTGCCCGCCGCAGTCCCACGCCATGCAACGCATTGAGGAAGCCGAACTTGTGTGCGCACATCCATGCGCTCTCGGTCTCACGCCAATAGGAGCGCGGCCAGACCCACGGCGAGTTGATCAAACGATCTTCATCGGACATGTTTGATCGATGGCCGCCGCCCAGTCGGGCTTGGCATCGTCCGCCTTCTCCGTCGTCACCAGGCAATCCTTGAGAACAAAATGGATCGGGTCGGTGATCCACTGCATGCGGAACCCTCGTATCGATGGCGTTTCAGGAACGCCTGCGTACTCGCACAGGGCGCTCCAGTAAGCGCCCGCCTCCTGCTCGAGCCGCCATCCGCTGTCATAGGCGGACTGCGCGAAGTAGCGTGTAAAAGGCCATAGCGGATCCGGAAAGTACAACGTCTCATCGTACTGTTTCAGCAGCGCCTGGAGCTCCTCCTTCGTGCGCACGCCGTCGAAGTCGACCAGCTTGACGAAGAAGCGCCCTTCGATCCCCTGGCAGCCCGATTGCATGAAGAGTTCGCCACGATTGCGCAGTTCTTCATTGCCGAACGAGTAGACCAGCATGCCGCAGTCGTTGCTCTCGAGCCTGTTCAACGCGATATACAACGCGTTCCACTGGAACTCGCTGAACTTCTGCGCTTCGTCCAGGAACACCACGCAATGGACCGCGCTGGCATCACGGCATAGCGACAGCAGATGGTTCGCGAAGACATCGCAGCTCTTGCTCCTCTGTCGATGGGTGTCGTCCTTGTTCAACTGCTGCAGTAACGTGGTGTAGGTACGCTCGAATCGGTCCGTGCGAGCTTGCGTCTCGGCGGAGACGGACACACAGACCACGTGCGAAAATTGTTCTTGTACGGAGGCGCACAGCTGACGGATCGCGTAGGTCTTTCCCATGCGCGAGGGGGCAGAAAACGCGAGGCCGCTCTTGCCGAGCTCGACCCAATTCTTCAGAAAGTTGTCCGCGCGTTGAATGGTCTTCGTCTCAAGCACGTAACCGAAACGGGTGACGGTGGGGTGGCGTGCTTGCATCGCCACGCGGTAAGCGAGGTCCTCCATCACTTTTTCTGCTCCTTGGCGCTCTGGCGTGCGGCCGTCCATCGGCCCCCGGCAGCATCGGGCAGTTTGGTGGAAGGGATTCGCCTGGGCGGCCCTGCGGCGTGATCGGTCGGTGCTGCACTGAGCGTATCCAGATAGCGGTTGGTGCCGCGCTTGACCTTTCCGGGGTGTTTCCTGGCGTGCGCTGCCATCTCTTCCAGCTTGAATGCCTTGAAGGCTTGGACCGGGTCTTCCGTTCCACGGAAATTCAGCATGCCTTTGTCTCGCAGCCGGATGATCTCCTTACGCGTCGCCTGGTCGTGGAAGCTGTCCGACCAATGGCCGGTGACCTGCACCGCGCCGAGGTCGATCCCGTCCTCGCGAACCAACTTGATGACACGATGATCCCTTTGCAGCAACGCGATGCAGGGTGTTCCGATCAGCTGCCATGCATCCCGAAGAAGCGGGCTGCTGTACCTGGCATGGTCCATCTCGATATAGGGCGGTTCGCCGTTCCTTTCGCTCCCGCGGATAGTGACCTTGCAGATACCGACGGGCAGCGGTACACCCTCCGAAAGAGCACGAGAGTAGCCGGGAACGGCCGAACCCTGCGCGTAACGCCCGGTAAACTCACGGGCCACAACCTCCAGTGGAGCCGCGCCATAGAGTTCGGTGCGCGGCATCGCATTGAAGTTCGCCACGATGACTTCGACCAGTTCCCTGAGTTGTGCGAGCGTGATCTGCCACTTGACGGCATTGGCGCCAGCATTCTTCACATGGCGGTCGCCGGGACCGCTTCCCGTCGTCGAAGGCAGCTGTACCAGGAGCCTTTGCAACTCGCCGAAAACCTGCTCCACGGCGTAGCGGGTGATCCAACGGCGCACTTGGCCGAACTCGATGTTCAAGCCCAGAAGGCGCTTGAGGTACACCAGCACCGCATCGGCGTAGTGTGTCAAGTCATTGTCGATCCGCACAAGGCCCAGACGCAGGCTGTCCAGAAAGCCAGGAACAACGCCGTTGGGCAAACCAGCCCCAGGCTTGTAGGCAAGGGTTGGAATCGCCTCGAACTTCCAGGGAGTCCAAGGCGTCAACAGGTTGGAGAACGTCTCGAGGAAGTCCGCCGAGCTCACGCGACTTCTGTTTGAAAGATGGTAGGCAAGGATGCATTTCGGGCGCATCGAGACCAGCAGGCACAACGACATGCGCTCCATCGGAAGCACGAGGGTTTGCCCCTCATGTTCCACAACGACCGATCCGATGGCCGGCAACTGTTGCTCGTCGTAGCAGGCCAGGTCGCAAGCCAGTACCGACGACAGCCAACTGCTCTCGTCGCTTCGTCCATCCAGGCCATTCAGGGCTTGGTGGCCGAACAAGGCCGTGCGGCTGCTGCTTTTCTTCTTCTCGCGGACTTTCTTCAGCACATATTTCCGCAACGATTCGTAGCCCATTGTCTTCGTGCAGAACGGATAGGCCGTGGCAGGTACGCCGTCGGCGCGCAATGCATTGAGAAAGTTTTGGTGAACGTCAATGATCGAGAGCGCATGCGAGAACCGCCTGCCCGGCGGCTTGTTGATCTCTGTATCGATGGCACGCTGCGCATCCGGGTGCTCACGCAGACATTGCCCAAAGCTCCCTGCCGCTCCGAAGCCGTCCTGGATGGTGGCCACGCTCGAGCTGACTTTGCGTTCGTATGGCTTGACGTGGGCATTCGTGGCAACCGCTCGGAAGCCGTAGATGCGTCCGTCGGCATGCGCGCTGAAAAAGCGGGCCTCGTGGTAGGAAAGCAGTTGCCTGCTTATGCCATACAAGCGCAGGATCTCCCGAGGCTTCATCCCATTCCAATATTGCTCGAGCGCTGCTTTGATGCGGTGGTATCTCGCCTGCTTCTCCTTCGGCACCGAGCGGGGCGCCGGTGCGTGCGCGAGATCCAACTCTTCCAGCCGGATGGCGCGCGTGGCAGTTCTCCTCATGCTTCCACCCAGGGTCTGGCGACGGTCCGCAGCGTTACGGGCCGCGCGTCCAGTTCAAGCGTGAGCTTGCGCTGCTGGTGCGCTCTCATGCTGGCCACGAACACCTGCTCTCTGGGCAGCGAGAATTCCCTGTAAATGTCGCCCAGACACAGGCCCTCGCGAGCGCGCACCAAGTTGGCAACCTCCAACTGCAAGTTCGATGTTTCGAAGTGCCTGAACTCCGAAAGCGCCGAGCTGATGCTCAACCAATTCATCAGCAGGACGCGCTGGCTCAGCGCGTCCTGCTCGGTATACCAATCCCACGTATACCCGAGCTCGCTGGCACGTCGGGATTGAATTTCAGCTTGCTTACACGCTCGTGGATCGCTCCTGCAGTCGCGCTCGTGCTTCACCTCGTACAGTCCTCGTCGACCTCTGTAGCGCTGAAAACTGATGTCGGGCTTCGAGCCAGAGTAGCCCTCCGAAGAAAGCGCAGTCCAGATGGTGTCAACGTCGCAGCTGTAACTGGTGATCTCCTGAGACGCCTCGGCCCAGAGCATGGCAGCGAGTTCAAGATCGCTCCTCAGCACCCATTCCCGATCGGCCTTTGCACCGTAGCCGAATACGATGTTTCCGGGCTGCTTGCCTCGCGCCTTGATCGCGCTCCGCACGGCACGCGAAGCTTTCAGCGGTTGTCTGCCTCGAGCGGTCCGAATGGTCGAACTTTCCATGGCATTCCTCGTACTTGCTACGGCTAGCGCGTTCCGACAACGATGAAACCTCTCACCTATGCGAAGGGCAGCTTCTGAAAGCACTCAACTGAAACATCGAAGATTGGATGAACCCGCGTGCCCTATTCACGCGGACTGGACACAGCCTGAGAATTCGATTTTCCTCTCAACTGTTTGTGGCTTGTGAACTGCCAATCTCGGAGTTGTTAATCGATCCAACCATCAAGTAACAAGCATGGCGAATCAAGGGGCCATTCGGCAAGATCTTGAACAAAGCATGAGGCACTCCGACGTGCCCGCGCTGGCGGCACTTCGCTCATAAAATCAAGCAAGTGAAGAACGGCAATGGAGAACCTCCATGACCTATAGCGCGCCAACTCCTGACCGGGAGCAAATAAACCGGCTCACCAGCAAGGTTGTGGGAGACGGATTGTCCCAGTTTCACTCTCGCAATACGGTCGCCTCCTACTGTTCTGCAATGCGGTACTGGTTCGCTTGGTACCAGTTGCGTTTCGGTGGGGAGATGAAGTTCCCCGTTTCCGTATTGGTCGTCGTGCAGTTCATTGTGGACCACGCAGCACTGCCAGCACCTATGCGCCGCGCTATCGCCTTTGCCAGGGACGAAGCGTGTGCGACCGATGGCACTGCCGCGGCGAGAGAGACCAAGGGCCCCCTCCCCAACCCCATTGACGAGCTCTTGGTCAACGCTGGCTTCAAAGCCGAACTGGGCTCATTCACCCTCAGTACGCTGATAGCTCGTCTCGCAGCACTCTCCAGCGTGCATCAATCGCTGAATTCGGAAAATCCGTGCAAACACGTTCGAGTGCGAGAGTTGATGGGCGAAGTTCGCCAAGAGTATGCAAAACACGGAGTCGCGGAGCATGGTCTGACGGCGTTCACGCAAGAAACGTTCAACGCGGTCTTGGCGACCTGCGACGATTCCCCAACGGGCAGGCGCGACCGCGCCCTGTTGCTTTTCGCTTGGGAGGGCGGCGGGCGGCGGCGTTCGGAAGTGGCTTCCGCCACCATGGAGAACTTGTGCCGCGTAGGTCCACAGCACTACGTCTATTTCCTGCCCGGACCGAAAACGACGCGTCAAGTCGCCAGTGAAAAGCCTTTGACTGGCGACGCTGCCGTTGCACTCGACGCTTGGCTAGAAATCAGGGGGCTTGCTGAAGGACCGCTGTTCCGGTCGATCCGCAGGAACGGAAGGTGCTCGAGCCGAGGACTCAATCCGGAGGCGATCCGCCGCATCGTCAAGGATCGGTGCCGAAGGGCCGGTCTGCCGAACGAGTACTCTGCCCACTCGCTGCGGTCAGGTTTTGTTGCCGAGGCAGGCAGGCGCAACATCGGACTGAACGCCGCCATGGACTTGTCAGGCCACAAGCATTTTATGGAGTTCGCGCGCCACTACTACCAGAACGAACATGCCCTCGGCGGAGTTGTGATCGATCTGATGACGGACGATTGCCACAAGCCTGCGGGCCGAACTAAATAGTCCTCAGGCCTACCCTGGGCGCCGCGAACTGCGCTTTGAGCGCGGCGAACACCTGATGGGCAGATCTGCCCGTCAGAGGCTGCGTGCCGACGCTGCTCCAAATTCACCAGATCGCACATAGTCCGTTTGGGATCGTTCGTCAAACGAATCTCTTCGATTCGATGTTTGACAAAGAATTGAGTTAGAAGATGTCAAACGAATTTCTTGTTTGACTCTTTCTGCCACCTTGAGACCAGAGGAGAAGCCGGCCTCCGATTGTCAAAGGAATTACTAGAACCACATGTTCCGTTTGAATCCATGTGGTTCTAGTAATTCCTTTGACGTCAACCCAACTCGCGCCCCTGCTTTCTGGAAGGTTCGCCTGCGGCGACGAAAAACTACCGACGTTTTCACAAAAACTGTGGACCGTCGGACCATAAACACAAGACGGGCACAGCTTTCACAACGGCCGTTCAGATGATAGAATTGATGCTACATTGCATCAAAATGGATTCCACCCTATCATGCGTACCACTGTCACCATCGAAGATTCTCTTTTCGAGAAAGCTCTGGAAATGGCCGATCCCGACATGGACAAAACGGAAATTTTTCGGGAAGCCTTCCGCACGTTCGTGCGTGTTCAGGCGGGCAAGCGCCTCATTGCGCTCGGAGGGGCGGCGCCCGACATCAAGGACGTGCCGCGTCGTCGGAGCGACCCTGTCTCGTCATGAGCGTGCTCGTAGACACGTCTGTTTGGGTCGACCATTTCCGCAGCGGCAACGCCGCACTCGCGCACCTGGTCGGCTCGGATCTCGCCTTGACCCATCCGCTGGTGCTCGTTGAGCTGGCCTGTGGCACTCCACCTTCTCCGCGGGAGCACACCCTTGGCAGTCTGAGCCTGCTGAGGACATGCAATCAAGCAACGCTGGATGAGGTGCGGGAACTGATCGAGCGCGAAAAACTGTACGGGCTCGGGTGCGGATTCGTCGACATGGCGCTACTCGCATCGACCCTCATCACTCCTGGCGCACGGCTATGGACCCTGGACCGGCGCCTGTCGGAACTGGCGCAGCGCTTCAAGGTCGCTCATGGCATCCTGAAGCCAGACATGGATCAGCTTGGACTGCAGGGACTCGGTCCGGTCGAGTACCGGTTGGCAAGCACCGCCTGATCGGCGGATTCGTGACCGTTCAACTTCTGGGGGCCAGTTCAAAGCCGGGGCGATTCAGGGCGCCTACCCTCAACAATCCTAGTGGTAGTCGTCTTCGCGTTGGTGGCGGATCGCAGCGACCACGACCTCTCGTTCGCTGATGACTCGAAACAATGCTACATATCCCGAAGCCCCGAATGGAATGACCAACTCGCGCTCAAGCCGGTCGGCGTCGGCAATACGGCAGGTGAACGGATTCGTTTCCAAAATTCGAAATTCTGTGCGGATGGCCGTTATTGCACGACGCGGCAGATCCAAATCTCCGTGCAGCAGAGCGGACTCGACCAGGAAGTCTTCAAGACGCAGTAGATCCTCAAGGGCTTCGCGCGTCAGAGTAACCGCATAGGTCACGGGCGAACGACTCTGCCGCGCTTCTCCTGCGCAAGCTGCAAAATGCGCACGTCGAGGCGCGCTTGCATTGCGTCAAGTGCGTCCTTGGCAGAGTAATACTCGCCGCTCTTGTTGGCACGCTTCAATGATTCGCGGCCGCGCGCAAGGAACTCATGTTGGGATCGGCGGCGCTGGGCGGCCTGTACGGCCGCATTTTCCACAAACTGCGACAGGCTTTCACCTTGGCGCAGTACGCTCTCGATCTCATCGCGCACGGACTGCTCGACGCGCACGGGAGGCAACTGGGCAGTTTTCATAAAGGCGATTGTAAAGCAATTGCTATGCAAACTGGGCGTCCGAGGCGTATGCGGCCAATCGTTCCCTCTTGACGAGACGACAGAACTCTGCCGACAGCTTCAAAAAAAAAAACTAAGGACGTTTGGACCACAAACACAGAGCAGGCGCAGATTTCGCGACCATAAACACGGGACTTGCGCAGTTGGTGCGTAGCGTCCAGCCTTCCCACATGAATGAATCGCCCCGGCTTTCGTGGAGGCCGGTTGGTTTAAGTCATGCCGCCATCGTGGCGGTCTGACTGGCGAGTTGCCGATAGTAGTTTGCCTCAGCTTCTGCAGGCGGGATGTAGCCGATGGGTTCGAGCAGGCGATGGTGGTTGAACCAGGACACCCATTCGAGCGTCGCGAACTCCACCGCCTCCTTGGTCTTCCACGGTGCCCGGCGATGGATCAGCTCGGCCTTGTAGAGGCCGTTGATCGTCTCCGCCAGGGCGTTGTCATAGGAGTCGCCTTTGCTTCCCACCGATGGCTCGATGTCTCGCAAGGCATGCACACCTGACAACGCAGCTTGCGAAGGCTTCTTCGGTCGGCTCAAGAACGAGCTGTTCTATCCTCGAGACTGGAAGAACGCCACCATTGAGCAAGTCATCGAGGCGGTCGACTCGTACATCTGCTGGTACAACGAGAAGCGGATCAAGATCTCTCTCGGCTCCCTCAACCCCATCGAATACTGGGTAAACCTTGGACTTGCGGCATAAACCAGTCCAAGTTTTTATCCGCACCCCTCCAGTGAAGGTGGGTCAAGACTCAACCGGCGCCCACAAGCCTACGGGGACTTCATGCGGCAGAGCATGGCCAGAATGCGGGCCTCGCCGGGGCCCCGGCACCCGCTCTGCAGATATGGCCGAAGCAGTCTGGTGCGCAGCGATCGACCCGTCGTCTCCGATGGAAATACCGGCAGGCGCCGACGCGGTTCAGTGGGCTCGCGAAGCCTCCTGAGCCTGGTGCCGCTAAGAGTCGGCGGCAAGCGGCGGGCGCGCGGCGATCTGCTCGATCGGCTCTCCCGCCTCAAATCGGGCAATGAACTCCTCCGGGACGAAGCGCACGCCGATGAAGTTGTCGGCATAGGCACCGCTCGCGATCGCGCCTGTGCGTCGCCAGCCACTTCGCACAAGACCCCGCGGGCCCCCTCCCCTACGCTGGAACCTGTCCACCGCACGCAGGGTGCGGCGCAGGAAACCAGAGCAATGCCGCAGATCGAATCCACCATTTCCGCCAGCAACGCGCCCTTCGTGGCGAACCGCGATCACATGCTGGGCCTGCTGAAACGCGTACGCGACTTCGAGCAGCGAACCCGAGCCAGGTCAGCCGCTTCTCGCGAGCGCTTCGAGAAGCGGCAGCAGTTGCTGCCGCGCGAGCGCCTGTCGCTTTTGCTTGATCCCGGCGCGCCGTTCCTCGAGCTGGCCTCCCTGGCAGGGCTCGGCCTGGACACCGCCGATCTCGAAAGGAGCGTGCCCGGCGGCGGCCTGATTGCCGGCATTGGTTTCGTGAGCGGCATGCGCTGCATGGTGCTGGCCTCCGACTCGGGTATCGATGCCGGCGCGTTGCAGCCGATGGGCCTGGACAAGCAGTTGCGCATACAGGAGATCGCTCTGGAGAACAGGCTGCCCTACGTGCAGCTGGTGGAAAGTGCCGGCGCCAACCTGATGCAGTACCGTGTCGAGGATTTCGTACGCGGCGGCAACCTGTTCCGCAACCTGGCGCGCATGTCCGCCGACGGCCTTCCGGTGATCACGGTGACCCACGGCTCGTCCACCGCGGGTGGTGCCTACCAGACCGGGCTGTCGGACTACATCATCCTGGTGCGCGGGCGCTCCCGCGCCTTCCTGGCAGGACCGCCGCTGCTGAAGGCCGCCACCGGCGAGATCGCCACCGAGGAGGAGCTCGGCGGCGCCGTGATGCACACCTCGATCTCGGGACTGGGCGACTACCTGGCCGAGGACGACCGCGATGGCCTGCGCATCGCGCGCGACATCCTGGCTCAGATCGACTGGAACCGGGGCATGCCGGCCGAGCGGCCGCGCGCCTTCAAGCCGCCCCGCCATGACACCGAGGAACTGCTGGGCATCATGCCCGCCGACCACAAGCGGCCCGTCGACATGAAGCAGATCATCGCCCGGATCGCCGACGACTCCGACTTCCTCGAGTTCGGAGAGAACTACGGCAGTGCCACCGTCTGCGGGCACTTCAAGCTGGAAGGCTGGCCCGTCGGCGTGATCACCAACAATGGTCCGATCGACCCGGCCGGTGCCTCCAAGGCGACGCATTTCATCCAGGCCTGCTGCCAGTCGCGCACGCCGATCCTGTACCTGAACAACACCACCGGCTTCATGGTGGGCCGCTCCTACGAGGAAGCCGGGATCATCAAGCACGGGTCCAAGATGATCCAGGCGGTCACGAATGCCACCGTGCCGCAGGTCACGATCTACTGCGGTGCTTCCTACGGCGCCGGCAACTACGCGATGTGCGGGCGCGGCTTCCACCCGCGGTTCTGCTTCAGCTGGCCCAACGCCAAGACCGCGGTGATGGGAGGCGAACAGGCGGCGCAGACCATGCGCATCGTCGCGGAAGCCGGCATGCGCCGCAAGGGCCAGGTGGACGAGGCCAGGCTGGACGAGATGGCACAACGGATCGTCGACCGGTTCGACAGCCAGATGAGCGTCTTCACCACCAGCGCCCACCTGCTCGATGACGGTGTGATCGACCCGCGCGATACCCGTGCGGTCCTGGCGAAGGTTCTGGCCGTCTGCCGCGAGGCGCAGGCTCGCCGGCCGCAGAAGATGCAATTCTCGGTCGCGCGTCCCTGAAGGAAGCATCGAATCCCCATGAGCACCATGACGCCGTTCTCCAAGATCCTCGTTGCCAACCGAGGCGAGATTGCGCTGCGTGTCATGCGCAGCGCGAAGATCCTCGGATACCGCACCGTGGCCGTGTACTCTTCCGCTGACGCGCGGGCCGCCCACGTGGCTGCGGCGGACCAGGCCGTCTGCATCGGCGAGCCGCTTCCCGCGCAGTCTTATCTGCGCATCCCCGCCATCATCGATGCGGCGCGTGCGAGCGGTGCCGATGCGGTGCATCCGGGCTACGGATTCCTCGCGGAAAACGAAGACTTCGCCGCGGCCTGCCGCGAGTCAGGACTGGTTTTCATCGGCCCGTCGCCGGAAGCGATCCGGGCGATGGGGGACAAGGCCGGCGCCAAGCAGTTGATGATGCAGGCCGGCGTGCCGTGCATTCCCGGCTACCTGGGCGAGGACCAGAGCGAGCAGCGCCTGGCCGACGAAGCCGCCCGGCTGGGCTACCCCGTGATGATCAAGGCCACTGCCGGCGGCGGTGGTCGCGGCATGCGGCTGGTGAAGTCGCATGGCGAATTCGTGGAGTTGCTGCGCGGTGCACAGTCGGAGGCGAAGAATGCCTTCGGCAATGCCACCGTGCTCCTGGAGCGCGCCATCGTGGAGCCGCGCCACATCGAGATCCAGGTGTTCGCCGATCGCCACGGCAACGCGCTGCACCTCGGAGAGCGCGACTGCTCGGTGCAGCGGCGCCACCAGAAGGTGATCGAGGAGGCGCCGTCGCCAGCGGTCGACGCGCAGCTGCGCGCGCGCATGGGGGCCACCGCAGTGGCTGCGGTCAAAGCGATCGGCTACGAGGGCGCGGGGACGCTGGAGTTCCTGCTGGACCGCGATGGCAACTACTATTTCATGGAGATGAACACCCGGCTGCAAGTGGAGCATCCGGTGACCGAGGCGATCACGGGGCTTGACCTCGTGGAGTGGCAACTTCGGGTGGCCGCCGGCGAGCCGCTGCCGCTGGCGCAGGAGGACATCCGATTTCAGGGCCATGCCATCGAGGTGCGCCTGTGCGCAGAGGACGTGCCCGCCGGGTTCATGCCGCAGAGTGGGACGATGCGGCGCTGGCAACCGCCGCATGGGTTGCGCGTCGAGCACGCCCTTGGCGATGGCGCCGTCATTCCGCCCTGCTACGACTCCATGATCGCGAAACTGATCGCCCACGGACGCAGCCGCGACGAAGCCCGGCGCAAGCTGCTGCGCGGGCTGCAGGACACCGTGGCGCTCGGCGTTCGCACCAACCAGGATTTCCTCGCCCGCTGCCTGGCACAGCCCGTGTTCGCGGCCGGCGGTGCGACCACGGCCTTCATTGCGCAGCATGAGGGCGAGCTCCTGCAGCCAGAGGAAGCCGCGGGCACCGGCGCCGCACTCATCGGCGCCTGGCTGCTGTACGAAACCGCGGGCGAGGCCAGGCAAGGGGCCGGCAGCCGCAGGCTTGCGCATGGGCTGCCGATCGGGATGCGCTTCTCGCTGGACGGGAGCGATTGCCAGGTCGGCGTGTCCCAGACCCGGGCGCAGGTCTTCACGCTCACGGCGAACGGAGTCGAGCACGTTCTGGAGGCCATCGCCCTCGGCGAGCATGACGCGCGATTCATCCTCGACGGCGTGATGGACAGCACCGTGTTCGACCGTGACGACAGCAGCCTCTGGCTGCGCTATGCAGGGCACCCCCACGCTTTGGAAGACCGCACTCGTTCCGCGCCGGCGCGGCGCGAAGACGGCGGCGGCGACGGCCGGGTGCGCGCATCCATGAATGGACGCGTGATCGCCTTGCATGCTGCACCGGGGGACAAGGTGACGGCGGGCCAGCCCCTGGTGACGCTCGAAGCCATGAAGATGGAGCACGTCCACAACGCCTGCGCCACGGGAACCCTGCTGGCCGTGCACGTGGCCGTTGGCGACCAGGTCGAGGCGCAGCGCGTCGTGGCGGAGATTCGGGCCGAGGCACCATCAACCGGCCCGACAGGCGCCATGCCATCGGCACCGGTGTCATCGCCGGCCGGGGGCAATTCGTGAACTTGTTTGCAGAATTGGTTTTAAGTGATAAACATCTGCCGCGACAGGATGTACTTGAAGCTACATTTTGTAGACCAAGAACCGCCGGCATTTTTTGGTCACCGCAAGAGCCGGCAATCGGAGAATCGAATGCCTCTCCTGTTCCTGATGAGGCTGCAGCATGTGCAGCTTCCGGTGCGAGTGGCCGACCCGGAGGATGTCCGGTGTGTCTCGGTGCTGCTGGCCACGGGTCTGATCGAAGCCGAGATCAAGGCGCTCAGGTCGAGCGCGCGATACGCCGCATCACAGGTGGCGACGGTGATCCGCATCACCGAGGACGGCCTGGCCGAGATCGCGAAGATGGGCGACGTCCCGGAACTCGTGAAGACCTCCATGCGGTTCGCCCGGGGATTGCGCCTGATGTGACCGCGGGCGCAGCGGCTGCGCTGGGCGCGTCGGCGGCGGTCCGAACCATGGACCTCCCTCGTGCAGCAAAAGATGATGTACGCACAGATATTGGCGGACGTGCTGGGGATACCTCTGCGCGGGCAGGCCAAGTTCTCATAGCTCGGCACCTGCGGCAGAATTTTTCGGTCGCGCGGCACTTCGCGGCCCGCGAATCCGCTGCGCTTACTCGGTCAGTGCGCGCCGCACGTCGTCCTGCAAGCTGCGCAGGTGGCTGCGCATGGCCTCGCGGGCGCGCCCGGCATCGCGAGAGCGCAGGGCCGCGACGATCTCGCCATGCTCGTCGTGGTTCTCGCGCTGGCGATGCAGCGGGCTGTGCAGGCGGAAAAGCCGGGCGTTGACCCGCAGTTCCTCCACCAGCCGCGGAAACACCACGTTGCCGCTGGCGCTTGCAATGACCAGATGGAAATGATCGTCGAAATGAAAATGCTCGATCTCGCTGTGCTCGCCGCTGTGCAACGCCTTGCCTTGGGCTTCCAGCTCGTCGATCTGCGCATCGGTGATCTTGGCCACCGCGAGGGCAATGCATTCGCACTCGATCACCTCGCGGGCACGCATGCAGTCGAAGTACTCCTTGGTGCCGAGCGCCCGAACGGCATAGGAACGTGCATCGCGCCGCACCAGCAGGCCCTCGCCGGCCAGTCGTACCAGTGCCTCGCGCATCGGCGTGCGGGAGATGCGCAGTTCCTCCGCCAGGCGTGCCTCCTGCAGCGGGCTGCCCGCCGAGATCTGGCGGTCGAGGATGAGCGTGCGCAGTCGCGCGTAGGCCTGCTCGGCCAGGCTGGCGGAGCGAACCTCCAGCGGAGCGATCGTGATGGTGGCGGGTTGCGTAGGGCTGGGAAGGCTGGGCATGCGGAGAACGGCGAAGGCCACGGGCGGGCAAGCTTAGCAGGGCCTGGCGGCGCGCACCGATGGCCTCACAGCCACTTGGCGAGCGGATTGCCGTCGTTCGGCGCGCGCGGCCGCAGGCACGGCAGGAACTCGCCCGATCCGGGCTCGGCCTGGAACACGCCGTCCTGCCACACCACGCGGCCGCGTGACACCGTGAGGCCGGGCCAGGCGCGCAGCTTCATGCCCTCGTAGGGCGTGTAGTCGGCGGCGTGATGCAGCATCTCGTTGCTCAGCAGCTTCTCCTCGCCCTCGGCGAAGAGGTCCCACACGACGAAGTCGGCATCGCTGCCGACCGCGATCGTGCCCTTGCGCGGGTACAGGCCGTAGAGCCGCGCGGGATTGGTGGCCGTGAGCTCGACGAAGCGGTGGATGTCGATGCGCCCCTTCAGCACGCCCTCGCTCATGAGCAGCGGCAGGCGCGTCTCCACGCCGGGGATGCCGTTGGGGATGCGGTCGAAGGAGGCGTTGTCGCCGGCCACCCGCTTGCCGTCGGGGCCATTCATGTTGAAAGGTGCGTGGTCGGACGAGACGATCGTGAAGAGGCCGCTGGCGAGACCGTTCCAGATGAAAGGCTGGTTCGCCTTGTCGCGCGGCGGCGGGCTGCAGATGCAGCGCGCGCCGTGCATCGGGTCGTCCGGATCGATGCCGAGGTCCTCGGCGCTGAGGAACAGGTACTGCGGGCAGGTCTCGGCATGGATCGGGAGGCCGCGCCCGCGCGCCCAGTGGATCTGCTCGACCGCCTCGCGGCCCGAGACGTGGACGATCAGGATCGGCGTGTCGACCAACTCCGCGAGCGCGATCGCGCGATGCGTCGCCTCGCGCTCCACCGCCATCGGCCGCGAGCTCGCGTGGTAGCGCGGCGCGGTCAGGCCCGCCTCGAGCAACTGCTCGGTGAGCCAGGCGATGCAGTCGCTGTTCTCGGCGTGGATCATCGTCATGGCCCCGTGGCGGCGCGCGGTGGCGAGCACCTCGAGGATCTGCCGGTCCTCGAGCTTGAGGTCGTCGTAGGTCATGTAGATCTTGAAGGAGGTGTACCCCTTCTCGATCAGCATCGGCAGCTCGCGCTGCGTCACGTCGCGCGTGGCATCGGCGACGATCAGGTGGAAGGCGTAGTCGATCACCGCCTTGCCCTCGGCGCGGCGGTGGTAGTCGTCGACCGCCTCCTGGACGCTGCGGCCCTTCTGCTGTGCCGCGAAGGGAAGCACGGTGGTGGTGCCGCCGCAGGCCGCGGAACGCGTGCCCGAGAGGAAGTCGTCGGCGAAGCGCGAGCCGTCGCTGGTGGGCTGGTCGAAGTGGCAATGGCCGTCGACGCCGCCCGGCGTCACGAGCCGGCCACGCGCATCGATCTCGCGCGCGGCGCCGGCCTCGAGCCCTTGGGCGATGGCGCAGATGCGCCCGTCCCGCACGCCGATGTCGGCGGTATAGCGGTCGCCGACGGTGGCGATGTCGGCGTTGCGCAGGATCAGGTCGTAGCGGGTGGTGTTCATGGCGCGGGGTGGCTTCAGCGCTGCTCGAGCGCGGGTTCGGCGGGGATCGGCGGCGCGCCGGCGTCGCCGTGGGCTCGGCCATAGTGGCGCTCGATGCGGCGCTGGATGAAGTCCCAGGCGGTGGTCATCAGCAGGTAGTAGATCGCCGCCACGATGAACAGCTCGAGCACCATGAACTTCTCCTGGATCAGCACCTGGGTGCGCCGCAGCAGCTCCTCCATCGAGATCACGGAAGTGATCGAGGTGGTCTTGAGCAGCCCGTTGATGCTGTTGCCGAGCGTCGGCACGATCAACCGCATCGCCTGCGGCATCACGATGTAGCGCATGGTCTGCGCGCTGCTGAAGCCCACGGCGCGCGCGGCGTTGGTCTGGCCCGGGGGAACCGACTGGATGCCGCCGCGCACGATCTCCGCCAGGTAGGCGGCTTCGTTGAGGATCAGCCCGAGCAGCGCCGACTCGATGACCGAGAGCTTCAGCCCGAGCTGCGGCAGTCCCGTGTAGATGATGATCAGCTGCACCAGCAGCGGCGTACCGCGGAACACCCAGATGTAGAAGTGCGCCGGCGCGCACAGCCAGCGGCGGCTCGACAGCCGCGCCAGCGCCAGCGCGAAGCCCACGACGAGGCCGCCTGCGATGGCCGCGAGCGTGAGCCACAGCGTGGTCACCGCGCCGCTGAGGAGGTACGGATTGAACAGGTAGTCGACGAACCCCGACCAGCTCCAGCCTTGTCCCATGAGCGTTCCTTCGCGTGCCTGATGGCGTTGGCGCCGGGCCTCAGCCCGCCGGGCCCTTGACGGCCACCGCGCCGTCCACCGACTTGACGCCGTACTGGTCGAACAGCTTCTGGAAGCTGCCGTCGGCCTTCATGTCGTTCATGGCCTTCGCGATGGCGGCGGCGAGGTCCTTGTTGCGCGTGGCCAGCGCCACGGGCGTGGGGAACAGGCCGTGCAGCACGCGATCGAAATCGCCGCGCTTCTGGTATTCGGCGCCGGTCGAGTCGATCGACAGCGCCACCTCGACCTGGCCCGCGCGCAGCGCCTGGAACGCCATCGCGAAGTTCTCGAAGGTGCGGATGTTCATGCCCTTGAGCCCCTTGTCGGTGAGCTGCTTGTCGAGCTCGCGCGCCTTGCGCTCCTCGAAGCCGCCGAGCTCCACGCCGATGCTCTTGCCCGAGAGGTCGTCCACCTTGGCGATCTTCAGCGGGTTGGACTTGGCCGTGCTGATGCTGATCGCCTGGTCTTCGTAGACCAGCATCTGCATCAGCTTCGCGCGCTCGTCGGTGTAGAAGATGCCCGTGTTGATCACGTCCCAGCGCCCGGCCTGCAGGCCCGGGATCATGGCCGAGAACTCGATGCGCACGTACTCGGGCGTGAGGCACAGGCGCTTGGCGATCTGCTCGCCGAGCTCCACGCGCATGCCCTTGAGCGCGCCCGTCTGGTCGACGAACTGCATCGGCGGCAGTGTCGGGTTGACCGACATGACGAGCGTGCCCTTCTTGACCAGCGCGGAGTCCGGCACCGGCGACTTGCAGGCCTGGGCCTGCGCGGTGCCCGCGGCAAGCAGGGCCAGAAGCGACGCGGACACGAGTGTGGGGAGCAGTTTCATGGTGGATTCCTCCTGGAAGTGGACGGGTCGGCGAAAAGGTGTCTGGAACCGGCGCTCAGGCCCGGATCGAATCGATCAGCGCCAGCCGCTCGAGCTCGCGGCGCAGGTCGGCCGCATCGGCGTCGGGCAGCGGCAGCCGCGGCGCACGGGGCTTGCCCACGGGCAGGCCCATCATCGCCAGGCCCTCCTTGGAGGCCGCGACGTAGCGGTGGCCGCCGACCCAGCGCACGATCGGCAGCATCTCCTTGTAGAGCGCGAGCGCCGCGGGCATGTCGCGCTCGTCGGCCACGAGCTCGAACAGGCGAGCCGACATCTTCGGGATCAGGTTCGAACACACGGCCACCCAGCCCTGTGCGCCGAGCCAGAACGACTCGTAGCCCAGGATGCCGGCGAACACCGTCATACGGTCGCCGCAGAGCTCGATGATGTCGCGCACGCGGGTGACCTCCAGCGTCGACTCCTTGATGTAGCGGCAGTTGTCGATGCGCGAGAGCCGCGCCACCAGTTCGGGCCGGAGGTCCACATTGGCCGTGGCCGGGTTGTTGTAGACCATGATCGGAATGCCGATCGACTCGCCCACCTTGCGGTAGTGCGCGAACAGTTCGTCATCGGTGGGCGTGCTGTAGAAGGGCGGAATGATCATCACGCCGTCGGCGCCCATGCTCTCGGCCTCGCGGCTCAGCCGCACGCACTCGTCCGTCCACTCGGCCCCGGTGCCGATCAGCACCGGCACGCGTTTTGCTGCGGTGCTCACACAGGTTTCGATCACCAATTGCCGCTCCTCGGGCGTGAGCGACAGAAATTCCCCGGTGCTTCCCAGAGGGATCAGCCCGTGGATGCCCTGCTCGATCTGCCAGTCGACCAGCCTGCGAAGCGCCGGCACATCGACGTGCTTGCCGTCTGCGGTCATGGGGGTGATGAGCACTGTGTAGGTGCCGCGAAACGCTGTCATTGGTGCGGGTCCTGGCTGAAAAATGGGGATAGCGGGCGATTCGGTATACGTGTAGTATACGTATACATCCGATGTCGTCAACGAACTTTTTCGCCGTTTCGCCCCCGCTCATGAGCGCCGCCAGACTCACCCATCACTCGATCGCCGTCGCCGGGCGCCCCGTGCGCTTCTGGTACGACGGCCAACCGGTGGACGGCCTGGACGGCGAAACCATCGCCGCTTCGCTGGCTGCGGCCGGCATCAACAAGATGCGGCACACGCGCGGCGGCGAGCGCCGCGGGCTGTATTGCGGAATGGGCGCCTGCTTCGACTGCCTGGTCACGGTGGATGGCAGGGCCAGCCAGCGCGCCTGCCTGACCAAGGTGGCAGAGGGGCAGCAGGTGCGCTCGGCAATGCCAGCAGGCACCCCGGCCGATCCTCTTCAGCCGCTGACCCGCGAACCGGAGCAGGCGCCCGCGCGCCGCGAAGTGGATGTCCTGGTGGTTGGCGCAGGCCCGGCCGGCCTGTCGGCGGCACTGGCCGCGCAACGTGCCGGCGCGCAGGTATTGGTGCTGGACGAGCGGCTTCAGGCCGGCGGCCAGTTCTACAAACCCCTGGCACCTTCGCACCAGACGCCGGGCGCGGCCGACCGCCAGTTCGCCGACGGGCTGGCGTTGGAGCGCGAGGTGCGACAGGCCGGCGTAGCCATCGAGCAAGGCGCGCAGGTCTGGTCGGCGTTCTCGCCGCGCGAGATCGGCGCGCTCATCGATGGCCAGGCGCACGTGATCGCCTGCCGCCAGCTGGTCATTGCACCCGGCGCCTACGAACGCCCCGTGCCCTTCCCAGGCTGGACCCTGCCCGGCGTGATGACCACCGGCGCGGGCCAGACATTGGCGCGCGCCTACCGCGTATCGCCCGGCCAGCGCGTGCTGGTGGCCGGCAACGGTCCGCTCAACCTGCAGCTCGCCGCCGAACTGCTGGCCGGGGGCGCCCATGTCGCCGCGGTTCTGGAATCCGCGCCGCACCCTTCGCCCACGCAGTGGCGCCCGGTGTTGACGGCAGCCCGCACGGCGCCCGACCTGCTGCGCGACGGCTGGCGCTACCTGCGCCGCCTGCGTGCCCACAAGGTGCCGGTGCTCTGGGGCTGGACGGTGGCCGCTGCCGAAGGCCAAGGCTCGCTCGAACAGGTCCAGGCCTGCGAGCTTGCGCATCCAGGCAATACGCGCGCATTCGATGTCGACACCCTGTGCCTCGGCTACGGCTTCATCCCCTCCACCGAATTGGCACGCATGCTCGGCTGCGAGCACCGGTTGACGCCGCGCCATCTTGGCTACCTGGCCACCGTGACCGCCGAAGACGGCGCCACCAGCCTGCCGGGCGTCTATGTCGTGGGCGACGGCGCCGACATGGGCGGATCGCGCGTGGCCCTGGCCCGCGGCACGCTCGCCGGCACGGCGGCGGCACGCAACCTGGGCCGAGCGCCGCTGGAGCCGACCGAAGCAATCGCCCGGTTGCGCAAGGCCATGCGGTTCCAGCAGGCGCTGTGGACGATCTACCAGGCGCCGCCCGTCTCGCTCGCCGCGGTGCCCGACGACACGCTTCTGTGCCGCTGCGAGGAGATCAGCTTCGGCACGGTTCGCGAGCAGATCCGCGCCGGCCGTGACACGCTCGCCGCGCTCAAGCGCAACACCCGCCTGGGCATGGGCCGTTGCCAGGGCCGCTACTGTGCGGTGACCGCTGCGCGGCTGGTCACCGAAATGACGGGCCAGGCGCCCGGCGTCGAGCAGTACCTTGCGCCGCGTCCGCCGGCCAAGCCGGTTCCCGCCGGCGCCTTGGGCTTCGAGAAACCCGAATGGGGCGGCCACAAGCCGGCCATCACGCCCAATCTCGCGCGGCCCGTTGCGGTCGGCCCCCTGCAGCCGCAGCCCCTTCAGACCGATGTGCTGGTGATCGGCGCGGGCGTGCTGGGCTCGTGCCTCGGCTACTACCTGGCGCAGGAAGGCGTGGACGTGACGGTGGTCGACCGCGACGACCTCAACCTCCAGGCTTCGGGTGCCAATGCCGGCAGCCTGCACGTACAGTTGCTCTCCTTCGACTTCGGCGACCGCGCGCAGGCCGGCGGCGGCCCGGCCGCGGCCACGTTGCCGTTGGGGCCGATGTCGGTGCGCCTGTGGCAGCAGATCGAGGCCGACTGCGACGAGGACCTGGAAATCAAGATCACCGGCGGCCTGATGGTGGCCGACAGCGAAGCCGGGCTGCGCTTCCTGGAAGCCAAGGCTGCGCTCGAGCGCAGCCATGGCATCGACGCGCAGCTGATCGACAGCACCGAGCTGCGGCGCCTCTCCCCCGCCCTGTCCGGCACGCTGCTGGGCGCCGAGCTGTGCCCGATGGAAGGCAAGATCAATCCGCTGCGCGCCACCTACGCGGTCGCCCGGCGCGCGCAGCAGCATGGCGCACGCTTCCTGCGCGGCTGCGACGTGCAGCACATGGAACGGCTGCCCGGCGACGGCGCCGGCTTCGAGGTCCGCACCTCGCGCGGGAGCATCCGCGCCGGCCGCGTGGTGAACGCAAGCGGTGCCTGGTCCAGTGCCATCGGCAACATGCTGGGCGTGCGCATTCCGGTGAAGGGCGCGCCGCTGCAGATGATCGTGACCGAGCCCGCCCCGCCGCTGGTCGACCACCTCATCGCGCATGCCAACCGGCACCTCAGCCTGAAGCAGGCGGCCAGCGGCGCGCTGCTGGTCGGCGGCGGCTGGACCGCGGCCTTCGACGAAGACATGCGCCTGAACCGCGCCGAGCGCACCAGCATCGAGGGCAACCTCTGGGTGGCCCGGCATGTGCTGCCGGCCATCGCGGGACTGCATGTGCTGCGCTGCTGGGCCGGCATGAACGTGAACATCGACGGTGCGCCGATCATGGGCGAAGTGCCTGGCGTGCCAGGCTTCTTCAACGCCGTCACCTCCAACGGCTACACGCTCGCGCCGGTCACCGCGCGGGTGGTGGCCGATCTCATCACGCGCGCCCGCGCAGACATCGACATCACTCCCTTCCGCATTGAACGATTCCTCCGAGCTCCATGAACGACCACGCCGACACCCGGGCGCTGCTGCGCCAATTCATCGACACGCACTTCGACGAGCAGGTGCAGATGCTGGCCCGCCTCGTGCAGTGCCCCTCGGACAACCCGCCGGGCGACTGCGCGCCGCATGCCGAACTCACCGCCACCCTGCTCGAGGCGATTGACTTCGAGGTCGAGCGCCATCCGGTGCCCGCCGAGTTCGCCGCCGCCCATGGCATGCAGAGCGTGGTCAACCTCATCGTGCGCGAACGCTTCGGCGAGGGCGGGCCGGTGATCGCGCTCAATGCCCATGGCGACGTGGTGCCCCCTGGCGAAGGCTGGAGCAGCGACCCCTACGGCGGCGAGGTGCGCGACGGCTGGATGTACGGCCGCGGCGCAGCCGTCTCCAAATCGGACTTCACCACCTATGCCTTTGCCATGCGCGCGCTCAAGCAGGCCGCAGCATCGGGCGCGCCGCTGAACGGCAGCATCGAACTGCACCTGACCTACGACGAGGAAACCGGCGGCATGGCCGGACCGGGCTGGATCCTCTCGCAGGGGCTCAGCCGTCCGGACTACGTGCTGTCCGCCGCCTTCTCGCACCACGTGGTGGTGGCCCACAACGGCTGCCTCCACCTGGAGGTGACGCTGCGCGGCAAGTCCGCGCACGCCGCGCGGCCCGACACCGGCCACGATGCCATCGAGGCCGCGGCCACGCTGCTGCCCGCCCTCTACCGCTACCGCGACGGACTCGCGGACCGTCCCTCGCAGACGCCTGGCATCAGCCATCCCACGCTGGTGGTGGGCCTGATCGAAGGCGGCATCAACACCAATGTGGTGGCCGACCGGCTCAGCCTGCGCATCGATCGCCGCATCGTGCCCGAGGAATCGCCCGAGGCGGTCGAGGCCGAGCTGCGCAGCGTGATCGAGAGCGCCTGCCGCGCGCTGCCTGGCATCACGGTGGAGATCCGCCGCATCCTCCTCGCGCGGCCGTTCGTGCCGGCACCGGGCGCGAAGGCGCTGTCCGAGCTGCTGTGCCGCGAGGCCGGCGAGGTGATGGGCAAGCCGGTCACGCCGATCGGCGTGCCGCTCTACACCGATGCGCGCCTGTACAGCGAGGCCGGCATTGCCACCGTGATGTACGGGGCCGGCCCCGAGTCCCTGCTCGAAGCCAACGGCCACCGTGCCGACGAGCGCGTGCCGCTCGCCGAGCTGCGCCAGGCGACCCAGGTCATCGCGAACACCCTCCTCCAACTCCTGCAACGCTGAAGGTGGAAAGCAAATGATCGAGATCCAGCAAGTCAGCAAGTGGTATGGCGCGTTCCAGGTGCTCACCGACTGCAGCACGAACGTGCGCAAGGGCGAGGTCGTGGTCGTCTGCGGGCCCTCGGGCTCGGGCAAGTCCACGCTCATCAAGTGCGTCAACGCGCTGGAACCCTTTCAGCAGGGTCGCATCCTGGTCGACGGCGTGTCGGTGGGCGATCCGAAGATCAACATCAACCAGCTGCGCGCACGGGTGGGCATGGTGTTCCAGCATTTCGACCTGTTCCCGCACCTGTCGATCGAGGAGAACCTCGCGATCGCGCAGCGCAAGGTGCTCAAGCGCTCCGCCGACGAGGCGCACGACACCGCCATGCGCCTGCTGCAGCGCGTGGGAATGCGCACCCATGCGCACAAGTTTCCCAGTCAGCTGTCGGGCGGTCAGCAGCAGCGCGTGGCCATCGCGCGTGCGCTGGCGATGAACCCCATCGCGATGCTGTTCGACGAGCCCACTTCGGCGCTCGATCCGGAGATGGTCAACGAGGTGCTGGACGTGATGGTGGAACTGGCCCGCGAAGGCATGACGATGATGTGCGTCACGCACGAGATGGGCTTCGCGCGCAAGGTCGCCCATCGCGTCATCTTCATGGACCAGGGCCGCATCGTGGAGGACTGCAGCAAGGACGAGTTCTTCGGCAACCCGTCCGAGCGCTCCGACCGGGCGCAGCAGTTTCTTTCCAAGATTCTTCAGCACTGACGGCCGGCCCGGCCAACTGGGTCATGCTTGTGTCGGCAGCGTCCTTGAACAACCCCGCGATCTCGCGTTCGCCGGTGAAGCGCAACTTGCGCTCGAGGCCGTCTGCGCGGACACGGAAGTCGACACGCACAGCGCCAGCAGCCTGGCAACAGACCAGCGCCACAAGCACCGCAAAGGCAAACGACAACCGTAGACGAAACATTGCGGCGAAGTCCACAGACCTCGACCTGCCCTCCATGTTCTTCGATTTCGGCAATGCGGGACCGGGAAAGTCTCAGCTGTTGATCGTGACCCCCGTCTCTTTCACGACCGATTTCCAGCGCGCGATTTCTTCATTCAGGTAGTTGGAAAACGCCTGCGGCCCGCGCGGCATGGGATCCACGAAAGAGCCTTCCAGCCTGGCCTTGACATCGGGCAGGTCCAGCACCTTGTCGATGGCTGCGTTCAGCTGCTGCAGCAGATCTGCGGGCATCCTGGCAGGCGCCATCACGCCATACCAGGCGCTTCCGACCATGCCCGGGACGCTTTCGGAGAAGGTCTGCACGTCCGGCAACTTCGGATGTCGCGTCGCGCTGGCGATGGCAAGTACCTTGAGCCGCTTCGCTTCGATGTGCGGCATGCAGGCCGGCACGGAATTGATCACCATGGCCACCTGTCCGCCCACCGCATCGGTCAAGGCGGCGCTGCCGCCCTTGTAGGGTACATGCACCAGCTCCATGCCCGTCTTGCGCTTGAGCGTCTCGTACAGCAGGTGCGGAACGGACCCCTGCCCTGGGGTTCCTACGCCGTATTCGCGTACTCGGGCACGCGGCAGCGCCAGCAGTTCTCGCAGGGAGTTGGCTGGAAGGGACGGATGCGCCACCAGCAGCTGCGGCGAAGAGCCCACCAGCGTAAGTGGCGAGAAGTCCCGGATCGGATCAAAAGGCATCTTGGGCTGCACTGCGGCATTGGTGGCGTGTGCGGCGTCCGCAAGGAACAACGTGTAGCCGTCCGCGGCGCTCTTGGCCGCGGCATCGGTGCCGATGAGCCCCGAGGCCCCGGCCTTGTTGTCCACGACGACGTTCCACCCCGCCGTTTCGGTCAGCTTCTGGGCAATCAGGCGCGCAACAAAATCGGAACCGCCTCCGGGCCCGTACGGCACGATCAGGCGAATGGGACGGCTGGGAAAACTGCCGGCGAATGCGCGGCCGCTCCCCAGGCCGGCGGCCATCAGGAAGGCAGAGGCGACGAAATCCCGGCGGCAGATGGAAGGCATGGTCAAGGCTCCTGGTAGGTACTCGATGGGTCCGAAGGGAGGCGCGTTCCTGCGAGAACGCGTTCAAGCAAGCAGCGATTGCGCGACACGCCGGAACCCGGCGGCGGCGGCATCCACGCAGGCCGCGCCGATGTGGCGGTGCGTCACGAGCCGGATCCTGCGCGGACCCCACGGGCGGACCAGGACACCGCATTCCTTGAGTGCCTCCGCCCAGGCGAGGCTGTCGGGTACGGCCTCGGGCAGGTCGACGAAGACGATGTTGGTGGGCGGCGTGCTGACGCCGACGGCGCCAGGCAGCACAGCCCGCAATGCCACACTCAGGCGCGACGCCGAAGCATGGTCCTGGGCGAGCCGTCCGGGCATGGTTTCCAGGGCGTCCAGTCCCGCTGCGGCAACCACGCCGATCTGGCGCTGCGTGCCCCCGAGCATCTTGCGCAACCGTCTGGCGCTGGCCATGGTGGCGGACGGTCCGGCGAGCACCGCGCCTGCAGGCGCGCTCAGGCCCTTCGAAAGGCAGAGGGTCACCGTGTCGGCGTAGCACGCGATCGCGGCCGGATCGGCGTTCAGCGCCACGGCGGCGTTGAAGAGCCGGGCGCCATCGAGGTGGACGCGCACGCCGGCGCCACTGGATGCCTTCCAGACCGCCCGCATGTGGTCCAGCGGCAGCACCGCTCCTCCCGCGTTGCCGTGCGTGGTTTCCATGCAGACCAGATCCGTGCGCAATTCGCGGGACGGCTTCAGCGCCAGCGCCAGGCTCTCGAGGTCCATCGCGCCAGCCACGCCCGGAATGCCGGTGTAGGTCACGCCGCTGAACACGGCGCCGCCGCGCTCGGAGACGAACATGTGTGCGGACTCCTCGAGCACGACCTGCGACCGGCGTTCCGCCTGCGACAGCACGGCCAGGAGGTTGCCCATCGTGGCGGTCGGCACGTACAGGCCGGACTCCTTGCCCAGTGTTCGGGCCGCCAGCGCCTCGAGCGCGCGCACGGTCGGATCGCCGTCCAGGCCGTCGTCCCCCAGTGCGGCGGTTTGCATGCGGTCGTACATCGACGGGGTCGGCAGCGTCACGGTGTCGCTGCGCAGGTCCACCACGCGGGCCACCGCGCATGGACTGCGCGGTGGCCCGGCGTCGGCAACGTGCAGGATCTTGTCGGGCATGGACGCAAGTATTCTTCCGGGCATTCGATACTGCAAATGCGTACTCAACAGTGAGCCATACAATATTGATATGAGCAGCCGACGCATGACCTTGAAGCACATCGAGGCCTTCCGGGTGGTCGTGCAGACGGGGTCGATGACCGAAGCCTCGCGGCGGCTTCACACCTCGCAGCCCCAGGTGAGCCGCCTCGTTTCGCAGTTGGAGGCGATCATCGGGTTTGCGCTTTTCGAACGCAGCGGCACGCGTCTGGCGCCTTCACTCGAAGGAAAACGCTTCTTCCAGGAAGTCGAGAAGGCATTCGCCGGGCTGCAGGGCCTGGAGTCCGCGGCATCCAACATCCGGACGTTCGGCGGCGACCGCCTGGCGGTGGCCGCCATGGCGCGAATTGCCGGAGGCGTCCTCAGCCAGGCGGTCGTCCGGTTCAAGCGCGACCACCCCGAGACGCTCGTCACGATTCACTCCGGTGCGGCCACGACCGTCGACACATGGGTGAGCTCGGGCTTGTGCGACCTGGGCCTCGCCATCCTCTATGGCGATGATCCGCCCGGCATCCGTGTCGAAACGCTGCTGGGCATGGATTGCGTTGCCCTGCTTCCCAGGGAACATCATCTGGCGCGGGTCAGGCAGGTTCGTGCAACGGACCTGGACGGCGAGGCGTTCATCTCGTTCCCGTTGGGCAGCGGCCCGAGAGAACGCATCGACCAGGTATTGGCCGCCGCAGGCGTCAAGACCCGAACGGTGCTGGAGTCCGACCTGGGCGCCTCCGTCTGCTCGCTGGTCGCTGCAGGCCTGGGCGTGAGCGTGATCAATCCGCTGGCAGCGCTCGATGAGCAGCGCAATCTCGATTTCGAGGTGCGGGCCTTCAAGCCTGCCATCAGGGTGCGCCTTGCGCTCCTGCTCGCGCCCGATGCGCCTCATTCCCGGCTCGTGTCAGCCTTCAAGGACGTCGTGCGCGGCGTCATCGAATCCGAACTGGATCACATTCGCCCGTACTGCCACTGAGGGTGGCGCCCGTACGCGGCCGCGCCGCAGGCGCCGGGTCAAGCAAACACGGGCCCGCTAGCGGGACGCATCGACCAGGTACGGCGCAAGTTTCGCCCAGTCAAAGCTCACGCCGATTCCCGGCTCGTCCGGTGCAACTGCGCGACGGTTTTCGAGAACCAGCGGGCGCATCGTGTACTCGTCGATCGGGAAGCTGTGAATCTCCAGCCAGCCCGCGTTCGGCTGCGCCGCCAGCAAGCTCACATGCAGCTCCTGCATGCCATGCGAGCACACCGGGATCCCGTATCGGCGGGAGCGCTCGGCCACCTTCAGCCAGCCCGTGATGCCGCCGCAGTTGGAGGCGTCCGGCTGGATGAAGGACAGTCGCGCCTGCTCGAACGCATGCTCGAATTCATGGATCGTGTGCAGGTTCTCACCCATTGCCAATGGCACGCCGGTGGCGGCGGCGATGCGCGCATAGCCCTGGTAGTCGTCCGGAATGGTCGGCTCCTCGAACCACAGGACATTGAAGGGCTTGAAGCGCTTGGCCGCAGCGATGGCCTGATCCACGCTCATCGCGTAGTTGGCGTCCACCATCAAGGCCATGCCGTCACCGATCAGCTGCCGCACCGCCCGGATGCGCTCGATGTCTTCCTCGAGATCCTGGCGGCCGATCTTGATCTTGACGCCGCCCGCACCCTTGGCGAGATAGCCACGCACGTTGTCCAGCAGCTTCGCGAGCGGGAACGCCAGGTCGATGCCACCGCAGTAGGCATCGCAGGTGTTCGCAGCGCCGCCCGCCAGCTGCCAGAGCGGCTGGCCTGCCGCCTTGCCGCGGATGTCCCAGAGCGCGATGTCGATCGCGGAGATCGCAAACGACGCGATGCCGCCGCGGCCGACATAGTGCACATGCCATTCGCTGAAATCGTGGACGCCCTCGACATCCGCCGCATCCATGCCGATCATCGCAGGCGCCAGGTCATGGTCGATCATGGCCTTGATCGCATGCCCTCCCTTGCCACCGGTGTAGGTGTAGCCCGTGCCCCGGCTGCCATCCGAAAGCACCACGGTCGCGGTCACCAATTCGAAATGGGTGTGTGCGCCGTGCTTGGCGTCCGTCAGGACTTCAGTCAGGGGAACCTTGAAGAGCTGGCTCGTGATTTTCGCGATGGAACGCATGGACCTTTCCTTGAAGCTGCCGCTCGAGACCGCGAAGCGATGGTAGCGCCGGACAAGTGCTTACCCCGCACCGTGTTGTCGAGTGCTCGAGCCGCGCAGGTTCCTCGCGCTGCGCCCTATCCCAGCGCGTCGTTCACCTGCTCGCGGAACTCCGTCAGGCTGACCGCCGTGCCGAGCTCCCGCGGCAGCGCGTCACGTATCGAGAACACGCCAAGGATCTTCGCGCCCGACGTCAACGGCAGGTGGCGGAAGCCGCGTTCGAGCATCAGCACCACGGCGTCGGACACCGGCGTTTCGGGCGGCACGCAGATCGGGTTGGGCGTCATGACCTCGCGCACCGCCGTGCGGTCGGGATCGAGCCCTCGGGCCAGCACGCGGGTCATCAGGTCGCGCTCGGTCAGGATGCCCAGCAGCATGTCGGGCAGTTCCATGACGAGCACGCTGCCGCAGTTGGCGCGCGTCATCGCGCATGCGGCGTCGCGCGCACTGGCCTGCGGACCCAGGCTGATCACGTGCTTGCGCGAGATGGATTGGAAAACGGTGCGCTCGGCCATGGTGCGCCCTCCGGAAAGGAACGTAATGGTGCCGCCGGACGCCGCTCAGCGCAAGGAGGCGTTGAGCCGCGCGAGCGCCTCGGCGCCGGGGCACAGTTCGGCCGGGCCCAGCGCGTTGAGCGGCCGGTCGCAGGTGTTGAGCGCCGTGTGAAGGTCGGTGGCCAGCGGATCGACGTAGAGCAGGCCGGTCACCACCTCGCCCCTCTCCTGGTGCCGCTGCATGTAGGCCATGGCGGCATAACGGTCTCCGGGGTTGTAGTCGGGATGCAGGCTGCGCAGGCGCAGCAGCGTGCCGTCGTGCTGGCGCACGTCCACCACTTCGCCCGGCCCCATGTCGACAGTGATCTCTTCCCGCCCGCTGATGAAGTCGATGCGGCTCACCGCCTCGTTGTGCTCGCGCACGTAGTCGTAGCTCTTGGTGCTGCCCGGGTGGTTGTTGAAGGCGACGCAGGGACTGATCACGTCGATGAAGGCGGCGCCGCCGTGGCTGATCGCTCCCTTGATCAGCGGCACCAGCTGCGCCTTGTTGCCCGAGAAGCCCCGCCCCACGTAGCTGGCGCCCAGCTGCAGCGCCATGGCCACCAGGTCCACCGGGCTGTCGCTGTTGACCAGGCCCTTCTTGCTCTTGGAGCCCTGGTCGGCCGTGGCCGAGAACTGGCCCTTGGTCAGGCCGTAGACGCCGTTGTTCTCCACGATGTAGGCCATGCGCACGCCGCGCCGCATCGCGTGCGCGAACTGGCCCAGGCCGATGGACGCCGAATCGCCGTCGCCCGAAACGCCCAGGTACAGCAGGTCGCGGTTGGCCAGGTTGGCGCCGGTCAGCACGCTGGGCATGCGGCCATGCACCGTGTTGAAGCCGTGCGACGCGCCCAGGAAGTAGTCCGGCGTCTTGGAGCTGCAGCCGATGCCCGAGAGCTTGGCCACGCGGTGCGGCTCGATGTCCAGCTCCCAGCAGGCCTCGATGATGGCGGCGGAGATCGAGTCGTGGCCGCAGCCGGCGCACAGCGTGGAGATCTTGCCCTCGTAGTCGCGCCGCGTATAGCCGACCTTGTTGGTGGCCAGCGTCGGATGGTGCAGCCGGGGCTTGGCGAGGTAGGTCATGCAGCTTCCTTCGTGCCGGCGGCGCCGGCGGCTTGCGTCTTCCGCACATGCGCGCTGATGGCCTGGACGATGAAGCGCGCCGTGATGGGCGTGCCATCGAAGTGCAGCACCCGCACCAGCCGGGCGGGATCGATGTCCAGCTCGTTGACCAGCAGGCTGCGCATCTGCGCATCGCGGTTCTGCTCGACCACGAACACCTGCCGGTGCTGCGCCAGGAACTGCACCACGCTGTCCGGGAAGGGAAAGGCGCGCAGCCGCAGCGCGTCGAGGTGGATGCCGCGCGCTTCCAGCGCCTGCAGCGCCTCGTGCATCGACGGGCTGGTCGAACCGAAATAGATCACGCCCAGTTCGGTCTTCCCGGCGGCGGGGCGCAGCACGGGCTGCGGCACCAGCGTGGCCGCGGTTGCGAATTTCTTGAGCAGCCGCTCCATGTTGTAGATGTAGTCCGGCCCGCGCTCCGAATACCGGGCATAGGCGTCGCGCGTGGTGCCGCGGGTGAAGTAGCTGCCCTTGCTCGGGTGCGTGCCCGGCAGCGTGCGCCAGGGAATGCCGTCGCCGTCCACGTCCTTGTAGCGGCCGAAGTCGCGGCCCGCCTCGAGCTCCTCGGCGCTCATGACCTTGCCGCGGTCGTAGGCCTTGCTGTCGTCCCAGGTGAAGGGTGCACACAGGCGCTGGTTCATGCCGATGTCCAGGTCCGTCATCAGGAACACCGGCGTCTGCAGCCGGTCGGCCAGGTCCAGCGCCGCCGCCGCATGCTCGAAGCACTCGTGCGGATCCTCGGGAAACAGCAGCACGTGCTTGGTATCGCCGTGCGAGGCGTAGGCGCAGGCCAGGATGTCGGCCTGCTGCGTGCGCGTCGGCATGCCGGTGGAAGGGCCGCCGCGCTGCACGTCGATGATGGTGACCGGAATCTCGGCGAAGTAGGCCAGGCCGATGAACTCGGCCATCAGCGAGATGCCGGGCCCCGAGGTGGCCGTGAAGGCCCGCGCGCCGTTCCAGCCGGCGCCGACCACCATGCCGATGGAGGCGAGTTCGTCCTCCGCCTGCACGATGGCGAAGCGCTGCTGGCCGGTGGCCGGGTCGACGCGGAACTTGGTGCAGTACTTCTGGAAGGCCTCGGCCACCGAGGACGACGGCGTGATCGGATACCAGGCCGCGACCGTGGCGCCGCCATACACGCAGCCCAGCGCTGCGGCGCTGTTGCCGTCCACGAAGATGCGGTCGCCCACGCGGTCGGCGCGCCGCACCCGGAGGCCCAGCGGCTCGAGGTTCTCGCGCGCGAAGTCGCAGCCCAGGTGCAGCGCCTGCACGTTGGAAGCGAGCAGCTTTTCCTTGCCCTTGTACTGCTCGCCGAACAGCTTCTCGACCACTTCCGGCTCGATGCCCAGCAGGATCGCGAGCGCGCCCACATAGACGATGTTCTTGAACAGCTGGCGCTGCCGCGGGTCCTGGTAGACGGCGTTGCAGATCTCGGTCAGCGGCATGCCGATCACACGGATGTCGTCGCGGAACTTCGAAGGCGGCAGCGGCCGCGTGCTGTCGTAGAACAGGTAGCCGCCGGGCTCCAGCTCGGCCAGGTCGGCGTCCCAGGTCTGCGGGTTCATCGCCACCATCATGTCGGTGCCGCCGCGCCGCCCCAGATGGCCCTCTTCGGTCACGCGCACCTCGTACCAGGTCGGCAGGCCCTGGATGTTGCTCGGGAAGATGTTGCGCGGGCTCACCGGCACGCCCATGCGCAGGATGGCCTTGGCGAACAGTTCGTTGGCCGAGGCCGATCCCGAACCGTTGACGTTGGCGAACTTGATGACGAAGTCGTTGACCGCCTCGATGGGGGCGACCCCTGCGCCCGTCGTCCCGTGTGCCTTGCCGCCTTCCGGGGGCGCCATCGCCCCGTCGGGCGGCCGGACGGCGCTCATCGGGCCACCTCCTGCCCCGCCGTCGCCATCTTCAGCAGGAACTTCTGCATGTCCCACGCGCCCGTGGGGCAGCGCTCGGCGCACAGGCCGCAGTGCAGGCAGACGTCTTCGTCCTTGACCATCACGCGGCCCGTCTTGAGCCCGCCCGACACGTACAGGTCCTGCGCCAGGTTGAGCGCAGGCGCCTTGAGCCGCTGGCGCAGATCCGCCTCGTCGCCGTTGGTGGTGAAGCTGATGCAGTCCATCGGACAGATGTCCACGCAGGCATCGCATTCGATGCACGCGGATTCGGTGAACACCGTCTGCACGTCGCAGTTCAGGCAGCGCTCGGCCTCCTTGAAGGCGGTGGCGGCGTCGAAGCCCAGCTCCACCTCCACCCGGATGCTGGCCAGCGCCGCCTCGGCCTTGGCCCACGGCACCTTGTAGCGCAGGTCGTTGGAGGTGTCGTTGTCGTAGCTCCACTCGTGGATGCCCATCTTCTGCGAGATCAGATTGGTCATCGGCGCCGGGCGCACGTACACCGGCTCGGCGCGCAGCAACTTGTCGATCGACACCGCCGCCTCATGGCCGTGGGCCACGGCCGTGATGATGTTCTTCGGGCCGAAGGCCGCATCGCCGCCGAAGAACACATGGGGCACCGTCGACTGGAAGGTGTTCTTGTCGAGCGCGGGCAGGCCCGAGCTGTCGAAGGCGATGCCGCAATCGCGCTCGATCCACGGGAAGGCGTTCTCCTGGCCCACCGCCACCAGCACCTCGTCGCATTCGAACCAGGCATCGGGCTCGCCGGTGGGCACCAGCTTTCGGCGGCCCTGCGCGTCGTACTCGGCGCGGACCCGCTCGAAGGTCATGCCCTGCAGCCGGCCCTCGTCGTGCACGAAGGCCTTGGGCACGTGGAAGTCGATGATCGGAATGCCTTCGTGCTGCGCGTCTTCCTTCTCCCAGGGCGAGGCCTTCATCTCGTCGAAGCCGCTGCGCACGATCACCTTCACGTCGCTGCCGCCCAGGCGCCGGGCCGAGCGGCAGCAGTCCATGGCCGTGTTGCCGCCGCCCAGCACGATCACGCGCCGGCCGATGCGGCTCACATGCCCGAAGGACACGGAATTGAGCCAGTCGATGCCGATGTGGATGCCGGCCGCCGCTTCCCGGCGCCCGGGAATGTCCAGGTCGCGCCCGCGCGGCGCGCCGCAGCCGACGAAGATCGCGTCCCACTCCTCGGCCATCAGCGCCTTCATCGATCCGATGCGCTCGCCGCCGCGGAACTCGACGCCCAGGTCCAGGATGTAGCCGGTCTCCTCGTCGATCACCGACTCGGGCAGCCGAAAACGCGGGATCTGCGTGCGGATGAAGCCGCCGGCCTTGGCGTCCTCGTCGAACACCGTCACCTCGTAGCCCAGCGGCGCGAGGTCGCGCGCGACGGTGAGCGAGGCCGGCCCTGCGCCTATACAGGCGACACGCTTGCCGTTCTTCGGCGCCGGCTTGGGCATGCGCGCACGCACGTCCTCCTTCATGTCGGCCGCCACGCGCTTGAGCCGGCAGATCGCCACCGGCTCGGGATCCTTCGCATTGCTTTCTTCCACCCGCCCGCGACGGCAGGCCGGCTCGCAGGGCCGGTCGCAGGTGCGCCCCAGGATGCCGGGAAACACGTTGGAGACCCAGTTGACCATGTAGGCGTCGCTGTAGCGGCGCTGCGCGATCATGCGGATGTATTCGGGGACGGGGGTGTGCGCCGGGCAGGCGTACTGGCAATCGACGACCTTGTGGAAATAGGCCGGGTTGGCAATGTCGGTTCGCTGCAAGGCGTGCCTCCTGACAGTCGCCCGGAACCCCGGAGGGGCCGGCGAGCGGCGCTGCGGCAAGTATGCGCCGCGCCGGCCGCCGCCGGGCCTTGGTGGAATCCCGCAGGTGCCCCGCTACCGGCGATACATGTAGACCTGCCCCTCGACCCCGTGTCCGAGGTGCGTCGCACCGGACGAGACCGGGTCGAGCCTGCAGCACGCCTCGACCGAATCGGCGTGCGATTGCGGCACGACGATCATGACTTCGCGCAGGCCCGAATCGAAGGCGTAGTCGACCAGGACATCGGCGACCTGCGTCAGCAGTTCCACGGAGGCATGCGCCTCGCTCAGCGTCACGCAGACATGCCCGATGCCCGCCACGGCATCGGAACGCGGTTCGAGGATCGCATTGGCAATGCCGATGCGCTCGCCGTCTTCGGACAGGACGTCGAAGAAGACCACGGGCGCGCCGGTAGCCACGTAGGTCTTCTGCGAGCGGGCGGCAATCTGGAACCCCTCGCCCACCATCCTGGCCGGAAGAACGATCTCTTCCCCCGGCGCCGGAGCACGAAGCAACGAACGGGCTGGACTGGTCATGACGGGACCTCCATCGGCGAGCCATTTCCTGCGCGGGGCAAAAAGCATAATCCCGCGGGCCGCGCATGTCATCTGGCAAACTGTCACGCGCAAGGCAGACCTGCAACCAAGCCCAACGCACTCGAGAACCATGAAGGCGCAAGAACGGGAAGCGCTGCTCCAGGCACTGAAGACCCGCTTCGAGAAGAACATGCACCGGCACAAGGCCATCGCCTGGGCCGACGTGCGCAGCCGGCTCGAAGCCAGCCCCCGCGCACTGCGCTCGCTGCGCGAAATGGAAGCCACGGGCGGAGAGCCCGACGTCATCGGCCAGGACCCGGCAACCGGCCATTACGTCTTCTGCGACTGCGCCGCGGAGACCCCCATCGGCCGCAGGAGCGTCTGCTACGACCGCGAAGCGCTCGACGCCCGCAAGGAACACAAGCCGCAGGACAGCGCGGTCGAGATGGCCGCCGCCATGGGCATCGACCTGCTGACCGAGGAACAGTACCGGCAACTGCAGGCGCTCGGCGAGTTCGACCTCAAGACCTCGAGCTGGATCGCGACCCCTCCCGACCTCCGGGCGCTCGGCGGCGCCCTCTTCGGCGATCGCCGCTACGGCCGCGTGTTCGTCTATCACAACGGCGCGCAGTCGTACTACGCGGCCAGGGGCTTCCGCGCGGCACTCCGGGCGTGAGCCCGCGCCCTACTTGCAGGCGAAGCTGGCCGCCGACTCCAGATCGCCGCCCACATAGCTCGCCACCTTCGGATACGGGCACAGGGGCCGCGTGCGGGCGGCCGACCAGCCGGCGGGCAGTTCCGTGTTGACCACGTTGGCGCCGGCGCCGCGCGCGGTGGCCACCACGGAATCAGGCGCCTTGCCCTTTTCCACCCAGGCCACCAGCGGCGTCAGCATGTCGAACTGGTCCGTGGCCGGGCCTCGTCCGCAATGGTTCATGCCGGGCACCGGGAAGAAGCGCGCAAAGCCGGAGGCATCGCCGCCATTGGCCGCACGCAGTTCGTCATACCAGCGCGTCGTGTCGTCCGACGAGAACACCGCGTCGCTGGTGCCGTGGTAGACCATGAGCTTGCTGCCGCGGTCGCGCAGCGCCGCGAGGTTGCCCGGGTTCGGCGGCGTCATGAAGGACATGGCCGATTCCGTGTAGAGCGCGGTGGTCGCGAAGATGCCCGGCGCATCGGCGTCCATGCTGAAGCCCAGCGCGAAGTCGATGCCTGAGGGGCGGCTCGTGCCCAGCGGCGGCGAACTGAACACGAACCCGACCGCGGCCGTGTCCAGGTTCTGCGAATTGGAGAACTCCCACTGCCGCCAATCGGCGCCGTTGATGCCCGCGTCGTAGGGAAAGCCGCTGTAGAGCGCGGCGCCCGCGGTGTTGCGCGCCCCGCCGAAGACGTTGTCGAGCACGGTCTTCTGCGCGGCCGTGAGGCAGCTGCCGTCGCGGGCGCCGCTGCAGGTGGGAACGTCGGTGGCCAGCTTGAAGGCGGCCTTGCATGCCTGCACATCCGCGACGATGCCGTCGGTTGCGCCGTCCAGCGCATCGCACTTCGAGCGCACCGCGGCGGCCACCGTGTTCATCTCGGCCTGCGTGAAGGCCGTCTGCAGGTCCGGCTTGCCCGCCGGCGTGTTGGCGGTCGTCACCTGGGCGTACTGCTGCACGCCGTAGAGCTGCGCGACCGCGGCCTTCGGCAGGTTGAAGCCGGGATTGCCCGCCAGGATGCCGTCGTACTCGTTGGCGGAGCGCGCGGCCGCGACCATCGCATGCCGGCCGCCGTTGGAGCAGCCGCCGAAATAGGAGCGGTCGGCCCCGCGGCCATAAGCCTTGGCGATCAGGTTCTTGGCCATCGGCGTGAGTTGCGCGACGGCGTTGTAGCCGTAGTCCAGGCGCGCCTGCGGATCGATGCCGAAGACGGGGTTCTGCGCGCCCGAGTGGCCCGCATCGGAGCTGATCACGGCAAAGCCCATGTGCAGCGCGGTGGTCGTGGGCGCCCCTCCCCCGACCCCGCCCGAGGCCGGGACCACGCTTCCGTCGAGCCCGCCGTTGGCCTGGTAGAAGAAGCGCCCGTTCCAGTCGACCGGCAGGCGCATCTCGAAGCCGATCGCATAGGTGCGGCCGTCGACGCTGCTGGTGCGTTCGTTCATCTTTCCCTGCACCAGGCAGTGCGCGGGCGTGGGCGTGCTCACGCCGGCCACCGTGAGGGTGCCGGCCGCCACGGAAGTGATGCTGGTGTAGGCCGTGCCGTTGAAGGCGGCCTTGCTCGCGAGGTCGGTGCACGACTGCAGCGTGCCGGGTCGTGCCTCCGGCGAAGCCGCGGGCGGCGGCGCAGCGGGCGCAGGCGGCGGTGCCGCCGGTGCGGCCGGAACGATCGGCAGGAATGCAAAGCCGCTCCCGCCGCCGCCTCCACCACAGGCCGCGAGCAAGGCGGCCGCACCCACCGCGGCCCATGCCGGCCGCCGGGACGATGACACGATGTGATCCATGCTGGTCTCCTCGGCCGGCGGCGCTTCGTCGGCCACAAAGGTTATTGAAGATAACCAATGTAGTTTTGATTCATAACCAAAAAAACGAGGACAAACCCGGATGCCGCCGGACCGCGCTAGGCGCTCCCGTCACCCAGGTAGCTGCGCAGGCCTTCAAGCTCGATCACCTCGACGCCGCCGTGCTCCACCCGCAGCAGGCCTGCGCGCTCGAGCGCATGCAGTGCCCGGTTGGCGCGCTGGCGCGAGACCGCGGACAGGAGCCCGATCTCATCCTGGGTCAGGCGTATGAAGCTGCTCGCCTGCGGATAGAGGATCGGGTCGAACAGGCTGGCCAGGCAGCGTGCAACGCGCGCGTCGGGCCCCAGCAAGCGGTCGAACTCCATGAGGCCGATGAAGAGGCTCAGGCGCGCATTGATGTGCGACAGGAGGAAGCGGTCGAAATCGAGGTTCGTCGACACGAGGCGTTCGAAGGTGTGGCGCGGCACGCAGGCCACGCGCGTCGGACGCATGGCCACGCCGTCGTAGCGCCACGGGCCGGGCTTCAGCAGCGAGCCTTCGCCGGCCCAGCCACCCGAAGTCACGCCGGTGAAAGTGGAAACGCGGCCATCGGCCAGGGACAGCGACATCTTCACCAGACCCTCGATGACGCCGAGCCAGAGATCCGCGGGCTCGCCGCGGCGCATCACGAAACCGCCGGCCGGCACCTCGCGCTCGTACGACTCGCGCACCACGCGGTCGAGTTCCTCGGCCGCCAGGGTCTTCGCCCACAAGCTCTCGCGGAGCATGGTCTCCATGGCCTTCGACGGCATTCGTGTTTCCTCGGCTCGCTGGCCCACTCTTCCGCCCGCGCCGGCCCTGCGTGGGGAGGCCTGCGGGGCGCGTAAGGAATGTCTTCAAAAAGACATTTTTGCGGCGGCGATCATGACATATTGGCCACCGTTCGCCACAACACAACCATAAGACTGGAGACAAGGATGGAACATCCGGAATCCGGCGCGGGCCCCACGCCTGCGCCATCTCATGACGAACCGCCGGGCATGCGCCGGCGCGACCTGCTGGGATACGCGGCCTCTGCGCCGCTGATTTCAGCCGCCGCGGGACTCGGCGGCCTGGCGGCCCCTTCGTCGGCGCGGGCCGCGATACTGCCGATGACCCCGCCTGACACGACCGACCTGATCGACATCGGCGATGCGGTGACGGTCACGGCGCTGCCGACCATGCCGCTGGTCAAGGTGAGTAACCTGGCGAACGGCCGCGTCCGGCTGGAGCTGCCGCGCTTCGAATCGGGCCAGGGCATCGCCACCGCCGCCGCGATGATGCTGGCCGACAAGCTGGGCCTGCCGCTGAACGCGATCGAGGTCGGCTCCGCCGACGCCAGTCCGGAGCTGATGTTCAACCAGCTCACCGGAGGCTCCTCGAGCGTGCGTTCGCTGCATGCGGGCATGCCGCTGATCGGCGGGCTGGCCACGGGCTCCGCCAACGCGGTGGTCGGCCAGCGCGTGACGCGGCTCGACGCGCTGGACATCGTGACCGGACGCAAGAAGTTCACGCTCGACCAGGCCGTGCCTGACGCCAAGCCGACCATGGTGTGCCGGCCGCCCACCATCAACGGCCAGTTCGTGCGCATCAACAACACGACCGCGGTGATGGGCATGCCCGGCGTCCTGGGCATCGCGCCGATTCCCGCCACGAACGGCATCGTGCCCACGCCGCCCGGTGTGGCGGTGATGGCCGAGACCTTCGGCCAGGCCTGGGCCGCGGTGAATGCGCTCGACGTCACCTGGACCGCGGGTGCGGTCGCCGGCGAGTCCAATGCCAGCATCCAGCAGCAGCTCAAATCCGCGCTGCTGCCCTTCCTGCTGCCGCCGCTGGGTGCTCTGACCGTCGAGGGGGAATTCGAGTTCGCCGCGGTCTCGCACTGCCCGATGGAAACGGAATGTGCCATTGCCGACGTGCGCGCCGACCGCGCCGAGATCTGGTCCGGCCTGCAGAGTCCGATCGTCACGCAGCAGGCGGTGGCAGCCGATCTGGGCCTGCCGCTGGACAAGGTCAAGGTGCATGCCGTGCCCTCAGGAGGCTCCTTCGGGCGCCGGCTGTTCTGGGACGCGACGCTGCAAGCGGTACAGGTCTCCAAGGCGCTGGGCCGGCCCTGCCGCCTGATGTACCACCGCACCGACGACATGCGCCACGGCCGCGTGCGCCCGCCGATGTTCCATCGGGCGCGCGCCACGATGCTGCTGGGCCAGGTCATCTCTTTCGAGCAGCGCATCGCCGGCGTGCGGCTCGACACGCGCCACGGCTTCGGCGAGATGCTGGGCGCCGCGGCCATTGCACTGCCCAACGGCTTTCCGCAGACGGTGGGCAACTTCGCCATCGAGCAGGTCATGTTCAAGACCATGGTCGCTTCGCCGTACAACTTCGGCGTCACCACCAAGCTGCTGACACCGGTCGCGATGGACATCAACACCTGCTCCTACCGCTCGGTGCACATCCAGCCCTCGCGCCTGGTGGAGGAGATCCTGGTCGACGAGATGGCCAGGGCGCTGCGCAAGGACCCGGTCGCCTTCCGCCTCGAATACCTGCGCCTGCCGCGCGCACGTGCGGTGCTGAAGGCCGTGGCCGAGGCGGCGCAATGGGGCAAGGCCATGCCGGCGGGGTTTGCACAGGGCGTGGGCGTGCACCAGGAGTCGAAGTCCTTCACCGCCTGCATCGTCGAGATCGACGCGCGCGTGCCGACCGACCTCAAGGTGACCCGCGCCACCATCGCGATCGACGTCGGCACCCCCATCAACCCCTCGGGCATCGAGGCGCAGATGCAGGGCGGCCTGTGCGAGTCGATCTCCATCGTGCTGACGGCCGGGCTGCACATCCAGAACGGCCTGCCGCTGGAGGGCAGCTACTCGCAGTACCACTTCGCGCGCATGAAGAACTACCCGAAGGACGTGAAGGTCATCATCATGCCGCCCAGCAGCGGCGAGGCGATCGGCGGCCTGGGCGAGGTGGGCCTGTCGGCCAGCTCGGGCGCGATCGCCAACGCCTATGCGCGCGCCACCGGCAAGAAGCCGCGAAGTTTTCCGCTGAACTTCCCCGTCGATTTCACCCCCATCCCCCCGGGCAAGCTGCCCACGCCGGTCGTCGTGCCGGTACCCGCCTGAGGAGTCCGCCATGCCTGTCCAATCTTTCAAGGTGAACGGCGGCCACGTCGACGTCGAGGCGCCCGACGACATGGCCCTGCTCTGGGTGCTGCGCGACAAGCTCGGCATCACCGGCCCGAAGTACGGCTGCGGCATCAACGTGTGCAAGGCCTGCACCTGCCACGTGGACGGCAAGGCGGTCACCGCCTGCTCGACGCGCGTGATGGATGTGCGCGGCCGGCAGGTGACAACCATCGAGGGGCTGGCCAACGGCAGCACGCTGCATCCGGTGCAGCAGGCCTGGATGAACCTCGACGTGCCGCAATGCGGCTTCTGCCAACCGGGCCAGATCATGGCGGCGGTCGACCTGCTGCGACGCACCCGCAATCCCACCGACGCGGACATCGACGCCATCGAGAACGTGTGCCGCTGCGGCACCTACGGCCGCGTCCGCGAAGCCATCAAGGCAGCTGCGGCCATGATGGGTTAGCAGGTCGGCACGCGTCGGCGGACACAGCTGCGAACTCCATTTCGGGGGGGCCGCACGCCGGCTGCGCTTCGAAGTGGACGGCACGAACACCGGTCGTCAAAGTGTTTCGAATGTTTCATTCAAAAACACCCCATTTGGTGATGCACGTCCGTTCTGTAACGCCTAGCCTCTGATGCGTAAGCTAATAACGACAGGAGACGGCCATGATTCCTCAGCTGCGCAACCCCTCCGTCGGCCGGCACGGGGCGTCCGGTCTCATCCAGCATGACGATGCGCAGGCCTGGGAGCAGCTCAACGAGCGGCCTTTCGCGTTCCGGCATGGCCTGGCCGGCCATCCGCTGTTGTCGATCGAGCGCCTGGCGCGCCTGTCGGAGCGCGCGTTCGACCGCGACCACTACAAGCGCTACTTCAAGGCCGCCGAGCTGAAGCTGCCGCGCGACACGCTCAAGGCGCGGTTCCGCGAAAGCATCGAGCAGATCGGCGAGAACGGCAAATGGGTGGCGCTGCACTACATCGACGAGATGGATCCCGAGTACGGCGAGCTCTTCGATCTGCTGCTGGCCGACGTCGAGGAGATCACCCGCCGCCCGGTACGCAGCCAGATGACATGGGGCAGCCTCTCGGTGTTCCTGAGCGCGCCGTGGCTGCCGGTGGCCTACCACTTCGACCACGAGACCAACTTCCTCATGCAGGTGCAGGGGGAGAAGGACCTGCACCTTTATCCGCGCGAGTTCGGCACGCTGACGGCGCCGGAGATCGAGGACTTCTACCGCCACAACCCGGTGGCCGGCATCTACCGCGACGAACTCGCGGATGCCGGCAGCGCCTGGAGGCTCGTGCCCGGCATCGGCGTCCATCATCCGCCCCTTGCGCCGCACCGCATCCAGAACGGCAAGGACGTGTCGGTGAGCCTGGCGCTCTACTACGTGATGCCGGAGATGGAGGAGCGCGGGCACGTCTACCAGGTGAACTACTGCATGCGCAAGCTGGGCTTGCGTCCGCGCGCGCCGGGCGAATCGGTGCGTTCGGACCGGATGAAGATCAAGCTCATGCGCGCGCTTTCGACCTCGAACCCGCGCACGCACGATGAGCTGCTTTATTCGGGCGTTTCGCGGCTCGCCGCGCCGTTCCGATGGGCCAAGCACCTGCGCGAGGGCCGGGCGTAGCCAAGTTCGACACGCCGTCTTCCCAGGCGTACCGAACGGCTTGATTTGTTGCATACCGGCCATGCCCGGCCGCTGGCAAGGCCGGGGCTCCCCAGCTCACACCACCGGCGGCAATCGATCCAGCAGCTTGTCGAGCGTGATCGGATAGCTGCGCACCCGAACGCCCGTGGCGTTGTAGACCGCGTTGGCCACCGCGGCCGCGACGCCGCATATGCCCAGTTCCCCCACCCCCTTGGCCTTCATCGGCGAGGAGATCGGGTCGGTCTCGTCGAGGAAGATCACCTCCTGGTGGGGAATGTCGGCATGCACCGGCACCTCGTAGCCCGCGAGGTCGTGGTTGACGAAGAAGCCATGCCGCTTGTCGAGCGCCAGCTCTTCCATCAGCGCCCCGCCGACGCCCATCGTCATGGCACCGATCACCTGGCTGCGCGCCGACTTGGGGTTCAGGATGCGCCCCGCCGCGCACACCGCGAGCATGCGCCGCACGCGGATCTCGCCGGTGGCGGCATCGACACCCACCTCCACGAAATGCGCGCCGAAGGTCGATTGCTGGTACTGCTTGTCGAGGTCGCCGTATTCGATGCCGTCCTCGGCCATCAAACCTTCAGCGCCCGCTGCTTCGGCCAGCGGCACCGCACGCTCGCCGGCGCGCACCATGCCGTCCACGAATTCCACCTCGACCGCGCCGAAGCCCAGCTTGCGTGCCACGGCCTCGCGCAGCTTCATGCACGCCGCATAGACGCCCGAGGTCGAGTTGTTGGCGCCCCACTGCCCGCCCGAGCCGGCCGACACGGGATAGGCCGAGTCGCCCAGCCGCACGAGCACCCGGTCCAGCGGCACGCCCATCGTCTCGGCCGCGGTCTGCGCGATGATGGTGTACGAGCCGGTGCCGATGTCGGTCATGTCGGTTTCCACCGTGACCATGCCCCGGTTGTCCAGCCGCACGCGCGCGGCCGACTTGGTCAGGAGGTTGTTGCGGAACGCCGCGGCAACGCCCATTCCCACGAGCCAGCGACCGTCGCGCTGCTGTCCCGGCGTGGCGTTGCGCCTGCTCCAGCCGAAGCGCTCGGCGCCCGTGCGCAGGCATTCGATCAGCCGGCGCTGGGAAAACGGACGCTGCGGCTTCTCCGGATCGACCTGCGTGTCGTTGCGCACGCGGAATTCGACCGGGTCGATCGCGAGCTTCTCCGCCATCTCGTCCATCGCGATCTCCAGCGCCATCATGCCCGGCGCCTCGCCCGGCGCGCGCATGGCGTTGCCCTCGGGCAGGTCCAGCACGGCCAGCCGCGTGGTCGTCAGGCGGTTGGCGCCGGCGTACAGCAGCCGGCTCTGGTTGACCGCGGTTTCCGGCTGTCCGCCCGGCAGGTCGCCGGACCAGCCTTCGTGCGCGATGGCGGTGATCTTGCCGTCCCTCGCCGCGCCGATGCGGATGCGCTGGATGGTCGCGGGCCGGTGCGTGGTGTTGTTCATCATCAGGGGCCGCTGCAAGGCCACCTTCACGGGCCGCTTGGCGGCCCGCGCGCCCAGCGCGGCCAGCAGCGCATCTGCGCGCACGAACAGCTTGCCGCCGAAGCCGCCGCCGATGAAGGGCGAGACCAGGCGCACGTTCTCCTTCGGGATGCCGAGCGTCTTGGCGACATCGCCGACGCCCCACGCAATCATCTGGTTCGATGTCCAGATCGTGAGCTTGTCGCCCTGCCACTGCGCAATGGAGGCGTGCGGTTCCATCATCGCGTGCGACTCGTCGGGCGTGGTGTAGGTGGCATCGAGCTGCACGGGGGCCGCGGCGAACGCGCCCGCGAAGTCGCCCGCCTTTGTCAGCGGCTCGCCGGAAAACGGATCGGCCTTGGGCATCTGCGCCGCATCCTTTTCGGCGGCCAGGTCGAAGCGCCCCGGCGCACGCGTGTACCCGATGCGCACCAGCTGCGCCGCGGCGCGCGCCTGCTCGAAGGTGTTGGCCACGACGAGCGCGACGGCCTGGTGGTAGTGGTCGATCTCGGGGCCGCCCAGGAGCCTGGCCGTATTGAAGTCGCCCTTGCCGAGCTTGCCGGCATTGCGCGCGGTGATGATGGCCAGCACGCCCGGCGCGGCGCGCGCGGCGCCCAGGTCCATCGAGGCGATGCGGCCTTTCGCGATGCCGGCACCCACCACCCAGCCATAGGCGGCGTTGGGCACCTCGGTGTGGCGTTCGTAGGCGTAGCGTGCGGTGCCGGTGGTCTTCATCGGGCCGTCGATGCGGTCGGTCGGCTTGCCGATGATCTTGAGCTGGTCGATCGGATTGGTGGTGGCGGGCGTGTCGAATTTCATGCGGCTCAGCTCCTTGCTTGCGCCAGTGCCGCGGCCAGCGCGCGCTCGGCCAACGGCAACTTGAATGCGTTCTCGTGCGTCGGCTGTGCGCCGGCCAGCAGCTGCGCGGTCACCGCCTTGGCGCCTTGGGGCATCGCCGCCTCCGCGGCCTCCACGCGCCACGGCTTGTGCGCCACGCCGCCCAGTGCGACGCGGCCCGAGCCGTCGCGCTGCACGACCGCCGCAACGGACACCAGCGCAAAGGCATAGGAGGCGCGGTCGCGCACCTTGCGGTAGATCTGCGTGCCGCCGATCGGCTTGGGAAGCGTGACGCCGGTGACCAGCTCGTCCCGCTCCAGCGCCGTCTCGATGTGCGGCGTGTTGCCGGGCAGGCGGTGGAAGTCCGCGATCGGGATCACGCGCGTGCGGCCGTCGGGGCGCACCGTCTCCACCGCCGCGTCGAGCACGCGCATCGCCACGGCCATGTCGCTCGGATTCGTCGCGATGCAGGCCGTGCTCGTGCCGACCACTGCATGCTGGCGCGTGATGCCGCCGATGGCGCTGCAGCCGCTGCCGGGCTGGCGCTTGTTGCACGGCTGGTCGGTGTCGTAGAAGTAGGGGCAGCGCGTGCGCTGCAGCAGGTTGCCCGCCGTGGTGGCCTTGTTGCGCAACTGGCCGGAGGCGCCGGCCAGCAGCGCGCGCGACAGCACGCCGTAGTCGCGGCGCACGCGCTCGTCGGCGGCCAGGTCGGTGTTGCGCACCAGCGCGCCGATGCGCAGGCCGCCCTCGGGCGTCGGCTCGATCCTGTCCAGCGCCAGGCCGTTCACGTCGACCAGGTGCGTGGGCGCCTCGATCTGCAGCTTCATCAGGTCCAGCAGGTTGGTGCCGCCGGCAATGAACTTGGCGCCGGGGTTGCGTGCGACCGCGGCCGCCGCCTGCGCCGGGGACTGCGCCTTCTCGTAGGTGAAAGGCTTCATGCGCGGCTCCCGGCCACCTCGGTGATGGCATCGACGATGTTGGAGTAGGCGCCGCAGCGGCAGATGTTGCCGCTCATGCGCTCGCGCAGTTCCTCGGCCGACAGCAGCGGGCGCGCGGTGAGATCGGCGCTCACGTGGCTCGGCACGCCGCGCTTGATTTCGTCGAGCACGGCCACCGCCGAGCAGATCTGGCCGGGCGTGCAGTAGCCGCACTGGTAGCCGTCGTGCTTGACGAAGGCGGCCTGCAGCGGATGCATGTTCTGCGGTGTGCCGAGGCCCTCGATGGTGGTGACCTGCCCGCCGTCGTGCATGACGGCCAGCGTCAGGCAGGAATTGATGCGCCGGCCGTCGGCAATGACCGTGCAGGCGCCGCACTGGCCGTGGTCGCAGCCCTTCTTGGTGCCAGGCAGGTGCAGGTGCTCGCGCAGTGCATCGAGCAAGGTGGTGCGCGTGTCGAGATCGAGCGAATGCGTTTGGCCGTTGACGTTGAGCGACAACTTCGCACGCGGTCCCGCGGCTGCCGGGGGCGCGGGCTGCGCGGCCGCGGCCGGTGCGGAAGCGGACGAAACCGCCGCGGCGGTGACCGCGCCGGCAATGAGTGCGTCGCGCCGAGAGATCAAGGGCAAGGGAATCGTGGGACTGTGCATGTCGGCTCCTGTCGTTCGAAGTTCGGGTGCATCGGCCATCGCTTTTTTGATATCACGCGCCACCGGCGGTCGCAATAGGAGAACGGATGCCATGCACCTGCGAACAGTTTCATCGTGTCTTCGGCTCCCCATTTTTCTGGCGCCGCGCGGGGATTGACAGGGGCATTCCGCTTGTTTTCTTGCCCAATCCGCTGATGCCGCAAGCTGCTGCTTACGGAAGTTCCTATGCCAGGCGCGGCAGCCCTTGCCTGGGCGCCTCGGCGCCCCGCGCGGCCCCTCGCAGCACCTCGATGTCCCGCTTGGGCGGCGCACCGAACAGGCGGCTGTACTCGCGGCTGAACTGCGAGGGACTTTCATAGCCGACCCTGAACGCCGCACCGGCCGCATCGAAGTGTTCGCTCAGCATCAGCCGCTTCGCTTCGTTCAGCCGCAGCCATTTCTGGTACTGCAGCGGGCTCATCGCGGTGAGCTGGCGAAAGTGGTGGTGGAAGGTGGGTGCACTCATCTGCACGCGCGCCGCGAGTTCGTCGATGCGAAGCGGCATGGCGTAGTTCAGCTTCAGCCAGTCGATGGCCCGGGCGATCCGGTAGCCCTGTCCGTCCACCGATGCGATCTGCCGCAGCTTTGCAGCCTGGTCGCTCATCAGCAGCCGGTAGTGGATCTCGCGCTGGATCAGCGGTGCGAGCACCGGGATGGCGTGCGGCTCGTCCAGCAGTTCCAGCAGACGACAGAACGGCGCCAGGATGGCGGGCGTTGCCGCACCGATGCCCACCCCCACGCCGATCGGCCGGTCGCGCGGCGGCGGCAGGCCGCCCTGCGCGATCAGCTCGGCCAGTATGCGCACATCGAGCTTCAGCATCAGCCCCAGGCAGGGCTGCCCGGGGCTTGCCACCCTCACCTCCGAATTGGCAGGCACGTCCAACGAGGTGACGAGGAACCGCGAGGTGTCATAGGCATAGGCCTCGCCGCCGATCCACATCTGCTTCGCGCCCTGGGCAACCAGCACGATGCTCGGCTCGACCATGCACACCGCAGGCGGCGCGGGAGCATCGCGCCGGAAGAAGCCGAGGCCGGCGATGGGTGTTTCGAAGTCGCCCGCTCCGGGCGTCCGCGCGCCGATGATCTGCGCCATCGCTTCCTGTGGCGGCCTGCATTGAGCTGCCGCGTCGTCGTGTCTGGATGCCATGCTGCTTGGAGCCTTCGAAAAAGACTCTAACCCGCCGGCCCGGACTCCATCCACAAAAGTCCGCCACCGCCAGAGGATCAGGCAAGAAATCCAGCGGAGTGCGCAATCGATGGCCTGTGGATCCCGCCAACGCTCAATCGAGCCGCAGCTTCGCAACCCTGGCCAGCGACTGCCAGGCCGCAAGGTCGCGGCGCACCGTGGCCGCGAACTCGTCGGCGTCCTTGATCGGCGGGCGCGGCATGTTCTGCGCGGCGAACTTCTGGACGATCTCGTCGGCCGAGAGGATGCGGTTGATCTCCTGGTTCAAGCGCAGCACCACCTCGCGCGGCGTGCCGGCCGGCGCGAAGACGCCGTACCAGCCGTCCGCATCGAAGCGGTAGCCCTGCTCGGTCAGCGTGGGCACGTCGGGCAGCGCCGGCCCGCGCGCCGAGCCCGTGCAGCCCACGGCCTGCAGCTTGCCGCTGCGAATGTGGGGCACCGGCGATGCGATGTCGACGAAGCCCACGCCGATGCTGTTGCCCAGCAAGTCGCTCAGCAGCGGCGAGACGCCCTTGTAGGGGACGTGCACCATGTCCATGCCGTACTGCGCCTTGAGGCCTTCCATCACCAGGTGGCCAGTCGATCCGCTGCCCCAGGAGCCATAGGCCAGCTTGCCGGGGTCGGCCTTGGCATGGCGCACCAGATCCGCCAGCGTCCTGATGCCGGTGGCCGGGTTCGCCACCAGCAGGATGCCCGCGGCACCGACCTGGGCGACGGGCAGCAGGTCCTTCTGCGCGTCATAGGGCATCTTCGGCTGGATGACCGGGTTGATGGCGATGGCCGAGGACGGCGACAGCAGGATCGTGTAGCCGTCGTGCGGCGCCTTGGCGACCGCGTCGTTGCCGATCAGGCCGTTGGCGCCGGGCTTGTTGTCCACCACCACGGGCTGCCCGAGGGCCTGCTGCAGCGGCCCGGCCAGAAGTCGCGCGAAGATGTCCGAGCCCGCACCCGCGGGGCCGGACACGACCATGCGGATCGGGCGTGCCGGCCAGCCGCCGGCTTCGCTGGCGCGCAGCGGCGCTTGCAGCGCGAGCAGGCCCGCGCCGGCCAGCAGGCGGCGGCGGGAAATGGGGGTGTCGATCATGCGGTGTCTCCTTGTTCATGTTTCAGCGTTCGGCCGCGCCGGCACCGGGCCGCAGCACCTGCCCGGTCAGGAACTGCGCGCGTGCGCCGGCCAGGTAGCCGAGCAGCGGCAGGCAGGCCTCGGGCGCGAGGCCCGGCGGCAGCTCGAGTGCGTTGATGCGCAGTCCGTGCGCACCCCATTCGGCGGCCAGCGTGGCCACGAGCATGCGGGCCGCTTCGGCATCGCCGGCCAGCGCCCAGGGCAGCGCCGGAGCAGGCCGCGGCAGCAGCAGCGTGAGGCTGGCCAGCGCCGCATGGCGTGCGCGGAAGCCGCGGGCCGCATCGAGCACGGCCTCGAGCTGCGCGCCCGGCGGCGCATCGAGGGCGCGGCCGTCGACGACGGCGGGATAGCCCTGGCTGCCGGGGTGGTCCGCATGCGAGCGCGCCCACGCGTCCAGGGCGGCCTGCCAGGCTGGCTCGCGCACCGACTCACCATGCGGCCGAAGCGGCGCCTCGAACGCAAGCGGCGGATGCTCGCACGGCGGCAAGGGCTGGCTGCCGCCGCAGACGGAGGAGCCGCCATCAAGCACCAGCAGCTGCCCGGTGAGCACGCGCGCGGCCGCGCTGGCCAGGAAGCACAGCGCCTCGGCCATGTCCTCGGGCTCGGCCATCCGGCCCAGGGGGATCTTCGAGACCGCCTGCGCCGGATTCAGCCGGCCGCCATCGATCAGGCGCTGCACGAGTTCGGTCCGCACGAAGCCCGGCGCGAGCGTGGTCACCGTCCAGTCGGGCCGGGCTCGCGCCAGCGCCCGGCCCTGGGCAATCAGCCCGGCCTTGCTCGGGCTGTAGAGCCCGCGCCACGGAATGGCGCGCAGCCCTGCGCCGGAGGCCACGTTGACGATGCGCGCACCCGGCCGAAGCCGCGCCGCGCAGGCCTGCACCATGCGGGCCGGCGCCGCCAGGTTGAGCGCCAGCAGGCGCGCGGCCGTGCCGTCGTCGTGGCCGGACGTGGCCTCGGCGCCGCCGGCCGACAGGCCCGCGTTGTTGACGAGGGCATCGAGCGGCGGTATCTCCTGCCCCAGGCGCTCGATGCGGGCGGCATCCGTCAGGTCGGCCACCAGGCTCAGCGGCCGCTCGGCCTCGGCGGGCCAGAGGGCTTCGAGGCGCTGCAGCGCCTCTGCATCGGCGTCGACCAGCACGCAGCGCCAGCCGGCACGCGCGAGGCCCAGCGCCGCGGCGCGGCCGATGCCGGCGCCGGCGCCGGTGAGCAGCACCGTCGCCATCAGCCGCCCCGCACTTCGCGCAGCAGCGCATACACGGCGTCGTGCGGCGCCGCGGTGCCGACCGGCTGGCGCGCGCCGAACAGGACTGCATCGTCCTGCCTCAGCTCGGGCCGCGTGCGCTCCTCGATCCAGTCGTAGATCACCGTGCGCGCGGCCACGCGCCACTCGCCGCCGCGGCGCTCGAAGCGGTCCGCATAGCGGCCGCACAGGAAGGTTTCGCGATCGGGCTGCGCGGCCGTGGCCTGCAGCGCGAAGAAGCTGCTTTCCACCGCCGCGGCATCGCCATGCAGCTCGATCAGCACATTGCTGACCTGGTGGACACGCCGGCCGCCCTGCCGCAGCCTTTCCAGCGCCTGCGCGATGAAGCCGGCGGCGCTGCCGTTCCAGGCGCCGTGGCAGTCCGTGGCGTCCTCCCAGTAGGCGGAACGCAGGGCCGCCTCGTCACAGCGGTCGATGCCCCGGCAGTAGCGCAGCAGGCAATCGCGGATCGCCTCGCGGTCCAGCAGGGCCTGCAGGGTTGCCGGCCCTTGCACGGAGGCACTCATGCGGCTGCGGGCGCGGCGCGCCGGAACAGTTGCACCAGGTTGCCTTCGGGATCGCGCAGCGACAGCACGGCGCCATGGCTGCCCATGTCGCGCAGGCCCAGCACCTGTCCGCCGGCCGCGCCGATGCGTTCCGCCGCGCCCTCGAAGTCGTCCACCTCCAGCACCATCACCAGGCCGCTGGTGGCAGGCGTCGCCTCCTCGGCGCAGGCCAGCGCCACGTTGGTGCCGCCCACGCCGTACTGGATCCAGCGGTCGCCATCGCGGAACTTCATCGGCAGGCCCAGCGCGCCTTCATAGAAGGCATGCAGGCTGGCCGGCTGCTTTGCCACGACGAACACGTTCTGCACCCGCTTGGGCGGCCGAAGCGCGCTGCTCACAGCGAGGTCTCCGAAGCGCCGCCGTCCAGCCGCAGCACGTCCGCGTTGAAGAAGCGCGAGCCGTCGCCGGCCAGGAAGCAGATCGCGTCGGCGATGTCTTCCACCGTGCCCAGCCGACCCAGCGGCGTGCGGCCGATGCGCCGGGCGTCGAGCTCGGCATTGCGGTGCTTGGCGGTGCCTTCGGTGGGCACCGCGCCGGGCGCGACCGCGTTCACGCGGATGTTGCGCGCGCCCAGGTCGGCCGCCGAGGCACGCGTGATGCCCAGCACGCCGGCCTTGATGCCGCTGTAGACCACCGAGCGCATCGGCGACTTGAAGGCCGCGATGGAGGCCACGTTGATGATCGAGCCGCCGCGCTGCGCATCCATCGCCTCGGCCGCGGCCTGGATGCCCCAGATCACCGACTTGAAGCCGATCTCCACCATGCGGTCCATGACCTCCGGCGTGATCTCGGCCAACGGCTGGTAGCGCACCCAGGCGGCGTTGTTGACCATGACGTCCAGCCGGCCGGCCTCGCGTGCGAACTGGGCCACGGCCTCGCGCATGCCGTCGCGCGTCGACACGTCGCAGGGCAGCCCGATGGCCTGGCCGCCGAGCGCGCGGATCTCGGCCACGGCCTCCTCCACGAACTCCGGCTTCAGGTCGTTGATGCCGACGGTGGCGCCCAGGCGCGCCATGGCGCGCGCGGTGGCGCGGCCGATGCCGTGGCCCGCGCCGCTGATGAAGGCCGTGCGGCCTGTCAGGGACATGTTCATGGTTGAGCTTTCTTGGTGGGTTCCCCGGGCACCAGCAGCGCGTCGAGCGCATGGGCGCCGCGGCCCTGCTCCAGCACCACCAGGGGGTTGATGTCGATCTCGGACACGCTGTCGGCGTGCCGCACCGCGAAGCGCGACAGCGCCGCGATGGCCTGCGCGGCCGCCGGCACGTCGGCCTTGGGCCGGCCGCGCGCGCCGTCGAGCAGCGGGAAGGCCTTGAGCGAGCGCAGCATCGCTGTGGCCTGCGCCTCGTCGACGGGTGCGGGCTGCAGCGCCACGTCCTTGAAGATCTCGGCAAAGATGCCGCCCAGGCCGACCATCACCATCGGGCCGAACACCGGGTCCTTCTTGGTGCCCAGGATCAGCTCGACGCCGCCCTGCACCATCTGCGCGACCAGCACGCCGGCGATGCGGGCCCCGGGCGCCTTCTGCGCGACGCGCGCCAGCAGTTGGTCGTATTCCTCGCGCAGCTGCGCTTCGGAGCGCACGCCGACGAACACGCCGCCGGCTTCGGTCTTGTGCGCGATGTCGGGCGAGACGATCTTGAGCACCAGCGGAAAGCCCATCTCGCGCGCGGCAGCGAGCGCCTCGCCGAAGCTGCGCGCGATCGCCTCTCGCGGAACAGGCAGCCCCGCCTCGGCCAGCACCGCCTTCGCACTGGCCTCGGTGGCGAAGGCCTCGGCGGGCAGCGGCGCGCGCGCGATGGCCGGCGCAGCTGCCCGTTCGGCACCGCGCGCACCGAAGCGCAGCAGCGCAGCCACCGTCGCGCAGGCCGCATCGATGCCTTCGACCACCGGGAAGCCCATCGCGTTGAGCCGTGCGCGCACCTCGTCGGGGGCCCGCGCGCACAGCAGGACGAGGCGCGAAGGATGGTCCTTGCGCACCTGCGCGAGCGCCTCCAGGAACACGTCGCGCAGCCGCGGCACGTGGAAGGCGTTGGCCGACTGCAGGATCAGCGCGTCGCAGCTGTCGTCGCGCGCCACGGCATCGAGCATCAGTGCCAGCACCTCGGGCCGGCTCGACACCTGTGCCGTCATGTCCACCGGATTGGACGGCGCGGCGAAGGGCACGGCCGACAGGATGCGCTCCTGCGTCGGTGCCGCCAGCCTGGGCAGCGCCAGGCCCTGCGCACTGGCCGCATCGGCCAGCAGCACGCCGAAGCCGCCGGAGGCCGTGAGCACCGCCACGCGGTGGCCACCGGGCACGCGCGCCGGACCGACCACCGACAGCGCATGGCCGACCTCGAGCAGCAGCTCGATGCTGGGCACGCGCAGCGCGCCGCCCTCGCGCAGCACGGCATCGAACACCGCGTCCGAGCCGGCCAGCGCGCCGGTGTGCGAGGCCGCGGCCGCGCTGCCGGCCTCGGAGACGCCGACCTTGAGCACCACCAGCGGCTTGCCGGCCTCGCGCGCCATGTCCATGGCCTGTCTCAGCTTGGCGCCGTCGCGGCAGGTTTCCATGCAGCACAGGATCACGGAGGTGCCGGGGTCGGCCGCCAGCGAGGCAATGGCATCGGCAATGTCCACGTCGCATTCGTTGCCCGTGGTCAGCATGCGGCTCACGCCCAGGCCGCGCTCGCCGGCCAGCCGCAGGGTGAAGCTGCCGAGGTTGCCGCTCTGCGAGACGATGCCCACCGAGCCCGCCGCGGGAAAGGACGATTCCAGCGCCACCGAGAAGGTAGCGATGCTCTTGTCCGGCACGCCGATCGCGCCCAGGCAATTGGGGCCGACGATGCGCATGCCGCTGGTCCGCGCCACCTCGCCGATGCGCGCCTGCAGGCGGCTGCCCTCCTCGCCCATCTCGGAGAAGCCGGCGGACAGGATGACCGCGGCCTTCACGCCGCGCTGCGCGCAGTCCTGCACCGCCTCGAGCACGCCTGCGGGCGGCACCGCGATCACGGCCAGTTCGGGCACCTCGGGCAGTTCCGCCACGCTCGCATAAGCCTGCAGCGACTGCACCAGGCCGCCCTTGCGGTTGACCGGATAGATGCCGCCCGCATAGCCGTACTTCTGCAGGAACTGCAGCGGTCGGCCGCCGATCTTCGTGACGTCGTCCGAGGCGCCGAAGATCGCGATCGAGCGCGGCTTGAACAGCGCGTCCAGCCCGCGCCCCACTTTCACTGCCTGCATCTCAGCGCCCCTGATAGACAGGCTTGCGCTTTTCGAGGAAGGCCTTGCGGGCCTCCTGCGCATCCTCGGTCCTGGCCAGCGCCATGGTGATGTTCTGCTCGAAGCGGTAGCCGTCGCGCTGCGGCATCAGGTCCATCATGTTGGCCGCCTGCTTCGCATAGGCGACGGCGAGCGGCGCCTTGGACGCGATCTCCTGCGCGATCTCCATGGCCAGCGGCATCAGCTGATCGCCCGGCACCATCTCGTCGAGCACGCCGCGGCGATACAGCTCGGCGGCGGGCACCTTCATGCCGGTGAAGAACATGCGGCGCGTGAACGAGCGGCCGAACAGGGTGCGCAGCATCGAGACGCCGCCGGCCAGGCCGACGTTGATCTCGGGCATCGCGAAGGTGGCGTCCTCGCTCGCGAGGAAGATGTCGCAGGCCGCCATGAGGCCGAAGCCCGCGCCCAGCGCGGGACCGTTGACGGCCGCGATCACGGGCTTGCTGCATTCGCGAATCGCATTGCCCGTCTCGCGCGTCCAGCGGTTGTGGTCGAGGAAGTCGCCCGCTTTCCCGGCATCGGGCCGGTCCTTGAGGTCCGCGCCGGAGCAGAAGAACTTGCCGGTACCCGTGAGGATCGCGACGCGCACGTCGGCACGCTCGGAGACCTCGTCGAAGATCTCGATCAGGCGGCGGCGCGTGGCGCGGTCCAGCGCATTGACCGGCGGCTTGTCGAGCCGGACGACGGCGATGTAGTCGGAAACTTCCAGTTCGATGCTCATCGCACACTCCCGGTCTGGTTGGAAAAAGAAACTTGCGGCGCGGGCTCGTGCGGCGCCAGCAGCCGCGCGGCGTGCAGCAGCCGGTCGCCGTAGCGGAACTCGGAGGCGATCAGGCGCTGCGCCGTGCGGGTGGCCAGCACCTCCTCGCTCACGCCCATGCCACCGTGCATCTGGATGGCCGCTTCGGCACAGGCGCGCGCCGACTCGGCCAGCGACACCTTGGTCAGGCGCAAGGTGCGGCGCAGGTCGGGCGCGTTCTGCTCATAGGCATGGAAGCAGTGGATCACCAGGCCCTTGGCGCCCAGGTACTTCACGTACATGTCGGCCACGCGGTGGCGCAGCACCTGGAAGCTCGCGAGCGCCACGCCGAACTGGCGCCGCTCCTTCAGGTGAAGGACGGTCTGGCGGATCAGGGTGGCCAGCGCCGCCACCGTGTCGGCGGCGGTCAGCAGCAACGCGGCGTCGGTCGCCTTCGCGCGCGCCTCGCGCACGGCAGCGCCGCGTGCAATGCAGGCGCCCTCGGGCACCGCAAGCCGCTCCAGCGCAAAGTCGGCACCCAGGCGGCCTTCCATCGTCCGGTAGCGGGCCGTGGGCGCGCCGATGCGCTCGGCATCGACCAGGAAGAGCGCCTCGTCGCCATCGTCCAGCTGCGCGGGCACGAGATAGTGCGTGGCGGGCAGCGTCAGGTCGACGCCCTGCACCACGCCGCTCAGCGCGTAGCCGATGTCCAGGTGCCGGGCCGTCACGGCATGGTCCTCGGGCGTGGCGGACAGCCCGGTCATCGGCGCGATCCGCGCGCTGCCCTCGGCCACCGCCTCCAGCCAGCGGTGCGCCGTCTCGGCGCCGGCCGCCTGCAGCAGCAGCGGCACCACGGCGCAGGTCTCGACCACCGGCAGCTGCAGGCCATGCGTGGCCAGCCCCTCGACGATGGAAGCGAGGTCGTTCAGGCTGCCGCCGACGCCGCCGGCTTCCTCGGGCACGAGGGTGGCGGCCCAGCCCAGTTCGCGCACGGGGTCGCCCTGGATCTGCTGCGCGATGTGGTCCTCGGCATAGCGGCTGGCTGCGTCCAGCAGCATGCCGGGAAAGAGCGACGGAAAAGAAGTGGACATGGCTCAGGCTCCCAGCAGTTCGTTGGCGACGACGTTGCGCTGCACCTCGGAGGTGCCGCCGGCGATGGTGCGGGCGCGCGTGAACATGTAGTTCTGGATCCAGGTGGCGTCGGGCACGTCCGCCCCTGAATCGGCGAGGAAGCGGTGGGCCGCGTCGGGGCCGACCGCATCGAGCGCGATGGTCGTCAGGCGCTGCGCCACGTCGGCGCAGGTCATCTTGATGACCGAAGGCTGCACGCCGAGCGGGCGCTGGTGGATCAGGTCGTCGGTGGCTTCGGCCATCATCACGCGCGCGCCCTTCACGTCGGCTTCGCACAGCAACAGCTTGTGGTGCAGGCCGCTGAAGTCGCGCCGTCCCGCGGCAGCGCGGCTTGCCTGCTCGACCAGCTGCGTGACCTGCCGCCGCATGAGCTCCAGCCGCGCCACATTGGCCGGCGGCAGGCGTTCGCGCTCGAGCAGGAACTTGGCGCAGGTCCAGCCCTTGCCGACCTCGCCGAGCAGGTTGTCGGCGCGCACGCGCACCTCGTCGAAGAAGACCTCGTTCAGGTGGTGCCAGCCGTCGATGGTCCTGATGGGGCGCACGGTGATGCCCGGCGTGTCCATCGGCACCAGCAGCAGCGAGATGCCCTCCTGCTTCTTCGCTTCCTTCGAGGTGCGCACCAGCATGTAGATCATGCTGGCCTCGTGGGCATGCGAGGTCCAGATCTTCTGGCCGTTGACGACCCACTCGCCGCCTTCCAGCCGCGCGCTGGTGGACAGCGAGGCCAGGTCGGAGCCCGAGCCGGGTTCCGAATAGCCCTGGCACCACCAGTCGGAGCCGTCGAGGATGCGCGGCAGGAAGCGCGCCTTCTGCTCCGGCGTGCCGAAGCGGATGATCACCGGGCCGATGTGGCCCAGGCCATGGTGGTAGAGCGGCGGGCAGTCGTTCTCGGCCATCACCTCCTCGAAGATCAGGCGCTGGCGGATGTCCCATCCGGTGCCGCCCGCTTCGCGCGGCCAGCTCGGTGCGCCCCAGCCCCGGGCGTTCAGGATCTGCTGCCAGGCCTGGTATTCGCGCTTGGTGATCTTCTGGCCGGCCGCGACGACGGCGCGGATCTCGGGCGGACAGGCTTGGCGCGCGAACGCTTCGAGTTCGCGCCGGAAGCCGGCATAGTCGATGGACATCTTTCTTGTCTCCTGTTGGAAGTTGGAAAAGGGCTCAGCCCTTGCGCAGCTGCGTGATCAGTTCGTCCAGCGCGGCGGCGGCGCCCTCCGGGTTGCGCCGGCGCAGCGCGTGCGCCACCTTGCGGCGCAGCGGAAAGAGGTCGGGGCGCGGACGCACCGAGAGCACATGCGTCATGCGTTCGCGCAGCACGCTGGTCATGGTCTGCGCCATCAGCGTCAGCGCCTCGTTGTGGCCGGCCGCCGCGATCGAGGCGAAGAAGGCGCTCGCGGAGGCGATGCGCTCCTTCAACGGCGCGTCGTCGGGGTGCGCCTCGATGGCGTCGGCGGCCTCGCGCACCGCGTCCAGCTCGGCCTCGGTGGCGCGCTCGCTCGCCAGGCGCAGCAAGGTGCCGTAGAGCGTGCGGTAGGCCTCGTCGATGTCGGCGTCCCCGAGCCGGCCCTCCACGACCAGCTTGCGCAGCGACTCGGCCAGCATCATGTAGGCGCCCTTGTAGAACACCAGCGCCTGGTCGGGCACGCCGGCGCTCAGGTGCCGGACCTCGCCGATGAAGATGGTGTGGTCGCCGGCCTCGTGGGCGGCATGCGCGCGACATTCGAAGCTGGCCAGGCAGTCGTCGATCAGCGGCATGCCGAGCCGGCCGGCGCGCCAGGCCACGCCGTCGAACTTGTCCTCGATCCGGCTCGAGGCGAAGCGGCCCGACAGCGCGTCCTGCTGCTGCGAGAGGATGTTGATCACGAAGCCCTCCGCAGCCTGGAAGGTCGGCAGCAGGCGGCTGGCATTGCGCAGGCTGAACAGCACGAGCGGCGGGTCGAGCGACACCGAGCTGAACGAATTGCAGGTCAGGCCCGCCGGCTGGCCGTCCGGCGTGCAGGTGGTGATGACGGCCACGCCGGTCGGAAAGCATCCGAGCAGCTGGCGCAGTTGCGCGGGCTCGATGGCGGGGCGGATCCCTTCGGCGGCTTCGGACATGGCGTCTCCTCGCGCTCGGCCTCAGGCCGCGGCGAGTTCGGGCCGCGCCGCGGGCCGGTGCGGCGGATCGTTGGCGATCTCCTGCTGCACCGCCGGAATGATGACCTTGCCCCAGGTCTCGAGCTGGCGCAGCATCGTCTTGTGGTCGAAGTCGCCCATCTGCGTCTGGAAGCAGTAGTGCACCGGCTTGAGCGTGCGGATCTCGTTGACCACGCGCTCGATCACGGTGTCGACGCTGCCCACGGGCAGCAGCGCGCGCATCTCGTCCAGGCTCGGCTCGCCCTCGACGATGCCCTCCTCCACCTGGTAGTCGTCGGCGATCTGCGCGGTGCGGCGCTTCAGGCTGACGGCAATGCGGCGCTGGTAGCGGGCGCACTCGAGGTAGCGCTCCACCTCGTCCTTGTCGTTGCTGGCATAGGCCGCGCGCAACAGGCCGACCTGCACGCCGGCGGGGTCCTTGCCCTCGGCCGTGGCCACCTTGTCGATCAGCGCGCGGGTGCCGGCCAGCTTCTCCAGCCCGCCGTCGCCGCCCGAGACGAACACGTGGTGGCCGGACTTCACGGCGCGCGACAGGAAGGCGGGGTCGACGCTGGTGATCCACATCGGCGGCATGGGGCGCTGCACCGCGCGCTGGCTGATGGCGCTCATGGGCTGGCGGTAGTACTCGCCCTCGTAGCTGAACTTGGGCTGCGTCAGGCCGGCCTCGAGCATGTCGAGCATCTCGAAGGTGCGACCCTTGGCTGATTCGAGCGAGACGCCGAAGCGCTCGAACTCGAAGTGCTGGTAGCCCGAGCCGATGCCCAGGTTCAGGCGGCCGTCGGACAGCTGGTCGACCATCGCCACGTCCGCGATCAGGCGCGCCGGCGTGTACAGCGGCGCGACCACGATGCCGGTGCCCAGCCGGATCTTGCGGGTGACCGCGGCGCAGTGCGCGATCATGGTCAGCGGCGAGGAGCACATGCCGTAGTTGCTGAAGTGGTGCTCGGCGTACCATGCGGCACCAAAACCCAGTTCGTCCGCCAGGCGAGTCTGCTCGACGGCGTCGCGCAGGATCTGGTGGGAGGTTTTGTGCTTGTTCCGCTGCTGCATCAGAATGAAGATTCCGAAATCCATCGCTGTGACTCCTGGTTGGCTGGTTTTGATCGAGGTCCATCGTAGGAACTCGAACCGCCTGCGGATCACCAGCGAACGCACACCTTCTTTGCGTCTTTCGAAATGAAGGCCCTCGATTCGCTGCGCATCTTCGTGGCCACCCAGAAGAAGGGCAGCCTCTCGGCCGCGGCCCGCAGCCTCAGCCTGTCGCCGGCCACCATCTCGCGGCGCATCAGCGCGCTGGAGGAGGAACTGGGCGTGCAGCTGGTGGACCGCACCAGCCGCAACCTCAAGGTGACCGAGGCGGGCCAGGCCTTCCTGGAGCGGGCCGAGGCGGTGCTGGAACTCATGAGCGAAGCCGAGCAGGTCGTGCACAACGCGCGCCAGCGGCCCGAGGGCCGGCTGCGCGTGCATTCGCGCACCCACATCGGCCTGCGCGTGCTGGCGCCGCTGCTGCCGCGCTTCGCGGAGCTCTACCCGGACATCCGCGTGGAGCTCGAGCTCTCCGAGCATCCGGTCAACCTGGTCGAGCACGACTTCGACGTCGACATCCGCACCGGCGAGTCCACCGATTCGGGCTTCGTCATCAAGCGGCTGCTGTCGAGCGACGAGGTGCTGGTGGCCAGCCCGGCCTTCGTGAAGACCTACTCGCGCATCCGGCATCCGAACGACCTGCCGCAGGTGCGCTGCCTCACCTACCGGCGCGAGCGCGAGGTCATCACCTGGAAGTACATCGACGAAGCGGGCGAGCAGCAGGAGCTGATGATCCAGGGCGTGCTGAGCGCCAACAACGGGGAGCTGCTGCGCCTGGCCGCGATCGGCGGCATGGGCGTGGCGCTGCTGTCCGAGGCCACCGTGCGCGGCGACCTGCAGAACGGCACGCTGGTGCGGCTCTTGCCCGACTACCGCTTTGCGGTGCGGGCCTTTTCCAACGGCGTCTTCGCCGTGTTCCGGCAAAGCCGCGTGCTGCCGCTGAAGGTGCGCGCCTTCGTGGACTACGTGGCTGACGCACTCCGAAGCGAGACGTCCTAGTTCACGACACTGGAAATCCGGTGATGGGCAGGTGTCGCCACTGTGCGGTGCCTCGTTCAGTTCCTGGGCGACGCGAGGAGGCCTCGCACCTCCGAGGCCGGGAGCGGCCGCGCGAACAGATATCCCTGCACCTCGTCAAATCCTTCCTGTCGGATGATCTGCAACTGCGCTTCGGTCTCCACGCCCTCCACCGTCGTGGCGATGCCCAGGCTTCTGCCGATGCCGGCCACGGCCCGGATGATCGCGAGCGACCTGCTGTCGGGCAGGTCGGCGATGAAGCTGCGATCCACCTTGATCTTGTCGAACGGGAAGCTGCGCAGATAGCCCAGCGACGAGTACCCGGTCCCGAAATCGTCCATCGCGATCTTCACGCCCAGCTGCCGGATCTGCTGCAGGGTGCGCAGGTTCCTGTCGTCATTGCCGAGCAGCACCGACTCGGTGATCTCGAGTTGCAGGCGCGACGGGGAGAGCCCCGAGGCATCCAGCGCGTTCCTGATCAGGTCGACCAGGTTGTCGTCGCGGAACTGGACGGGCGAGAGGTTCACCGCCACGCCGATCCCGTCGGGCCAGGCGGTGGCCTCGCGACAGGCTTCGCGAAGCACCCACTCGCCGATGTCCACGATCAGCCCGGTCTCCTCCGCGATCGGAATGAAGTCGGCCGGCGAGATCATGCCGCGGCCGGCGTGCCGCCAGCGCAGCAGCGCCTCGAAGGTGGTGTAGCGGTTGGACGCGAGACTCACGAGTGCCTGGTAGCGGACCTCGAAATCTCCGCGGGCGAGCGCCTCGCCCATCGAGAGCTTCAGGGTTTGGCGGATCTGCAGGTCGGCGTCCATGCTCTTGTCGTACCTGTAGAAGCTTCTTCCGCCCGCGGCCTTGGCGCGGTGGAGCGCCACGGTGGAGGCACGCTTGATCTCGTCGACCGTGCCGCCGTCGGCCGGCGCCACGGCGATGCCGACGCTGGCGCCGATGCTGACCTTGCTCCCGTCCAGGTCGAAGGGGCCGAGCAGAATGGCCATGAGGCGTCGTGCAATCTCGACCGTCGCGTCGGGACGCAGAAGCCCGAAACAGCCGATCACGAACTCGTCCGCGCCGAGTCGCGCGAGCATGTGCTCGTCACCGGAGACGACAAGCCTCAGGCGCTGCGCAACCTCCTGCAGCAGGATGTCGCCCACGGGATGACCGTAAGCGTCGTTGACGGCCTTGAAGCCGTCCAGGTCCAGCGTCAGCACGGCCACCGAGGTCCCGCGTTTGCCGGCATCGGTCAAGTGCTGCTGCAGCGCCTCGCGGAATGCCTGGCGATTGGGCAGCCCGGTGAGAGCGTCGTGGCGGGCCATGTGGGAAACCTGGCTTTGGGCCTGGAAACGCTCCTGCTCGGCCTTGCGGCGGGCGGTGGTGTCGCGAAAGAAAATAGACAGGCCCTCCTCGGTGGGCGAGGCATGGATCTCGAGCCACACCTGGGTGATGGGTACGAATTCCTCGAACGACACAGCCTTGCCCGCCATCGCCTGCCGGAAGTAGTCGCCGAACAGGCTTTCGACTTCGGCGGGGTAGAGGTCCCACAGCCTTGCGTTCACGGCCTCCACGCCGAGCTTCAGGAACCGCCGGGCGTTCTCGTTCATGTACGTGATCCGCCATGCATGATCGACGACCAGCACGCAATCCATCGTGTTCTCGAGCACCGCAGAGAGCCGCGTTGCCGCACGTTCGGCCTGCTGCTGCGCCGCCACCGCATCGTTGCGCGCCGCCTTGGCCTCCGTGATGTCGCGCCAGATGCTCACCATCCGGCTCGGCACGCCCGATGCGTCCAGGACCGGCGCCGCGATGACGTCGAGCCATCGGTGCACGCCTTTAGCGTCGACGGCATCTACCTCGAGTCTCGACGTGCCGCCGGCGCGCACCACGTCGAACATGGCGCTGAGTTTCCGAAGCCGGCCTTCAGGAAAGATTCGCTCGAGCGCCTCGCGGTCTGCGAGTTGCGAGACATCCAGACCGATCATCCGCCGCGCCGACCTGTTCATCAGCAGCGTCTTGCCCGACAAGTCGAGCATGCTGATGCAATCGGGGCTGCTGTCGAAGATGCTCCGGATCGAGGCTTCGCTCTCGCGCAGCGCGGATTCGGCCGCGCGGCGCTCGGTGACGTCGAGAATGGAGCCGGCATAGCCGAGGAACCCGCCATCAGGCGACAGCCGCGGCGTGCCGGTGTCGATGACCCAGGCCCAGCTGCCATCTGTCCGACGCAGCCTGTACTCGAGCTGAACCGGCCTGCGCTCTGCGCTCGCCGTCCTGAACAGTTCGAGCACCGACGCGCGGTCCTCGGGATGGACGGCACGGCTCCACCCCTCGCCCAGCGACTCGGTCTCGGTCTGGCCCGTCGCCTCGAGCCAGCGCCGGCTGTGGTAGGTGGCCTCGCCATGCTGGTCGGTGAGCCACATCATCACGGGCACGCTGTCCGCGATCAGGCGGAACAGCGACTCGCTCTCACGCAGCGCTTCGATGGCGATGCGACGCTGATGAACGTCCTCGAGCAGTCCGTACCAGCGCACGATGTCGTGGTTGCCGTCGCGCCGGGGGGCCGCACGGGCCCTGAACCATCGATACCTTCCGTCAGCGGCGCTGCGCACCCTGTATTCGGTGTCGATGGGAACGCCGCGGGCCACCGAGTCCGCCCACAGCGTTCGGACGCGTTCGAGATCGTCGGCGTGCAGCGCGCATTCCCAGCCCGATCCCAGCGTCTTCTCGACCGAATTGCCGGTCAGCGCCGACCACCCCGGTCCGACCTCGGTAATCGCGCCGGCAGGATCTGCAGTCCAGGTGATCTGCGGGTGGAGTTCGACGAACGAGCGGTAGTGCGCTTCGCTGGCCCGGAGCCCCCGCTCCGTCGTGCGCAGCTCGGTCACGTCAGAGATCACAACCACGAGCAGCTTGCCGCCGGAATCCGTGAGATCGACCGCTTGCTTGAGCGTGAGCAGGGCCCTGGTCGATCCGTCTGCCAGGGTGATCTCCTCCTCGAAATGGCGAGGCTTTCCGCTCGCGAGTATTTCGAGATCGATGGCCCTGATCCGGTCGGCCTCGGCCCGGGGCAGGATATCGCGGTCTGTCTTTCCGCGCACGCGGTCGAGCGACACGTTGAGGACCTCGCAGGCCCGCCGGTTGAGATGCACGAAACGCAAGGCCTCGTCCTTGACGATGACAACCTGGCCGATTGCATCGAGGAGCGCGACCGCCTGGAACGAAAGATGCAACAGATCGTCGGGCTGCTGTGCGGCGCGGGACTCATCCATGTCGATGTCTCCTGTCTGGAATGTGCACCAAGCTTGCCATCGTAGCCCGCAGCGAACGTCGGCCGGCAGGTCGGATCAGGGCAACCGGCCAGGCGAATCTGGCGTGGGACGCGGCCCCGGCCCAAGGTTGAATCAGGCGGGAGCCAATTCGCGGCGCGCCGTGTCGAGCCGGAAGACACCCACCAATTGGGACAGGCTACCCGCCTGGTCCTGCAGCGCGGCGGCCGCGGCGGCCGCTTCCTCCACCAGCGCGGCATTCTGCTGGGTGACCTGGTCCATCTGCGTGATGGCCTGATTGATCTGCTCGATGCCGGTCGTCTGCTCCTGGCTGGCGGCGGTGATCTCGCCCATGATGTCGGTCACGCGGCGCACGCTCGCGACGATTTCATCCATCGTCTGGCCCGCCTCGGCCACTTTCTGGCTGCCGGCCTCGACCTTGCCGACGGAGTCGTCGATCAGGCCCTTGACTTCCTTGGCCGCTGCGGCCGAGCGCTGCGCGAGGTTGCGCACCTCTGCCGCAACCACCGCGAAGCCCCGCCCCTGCTCGCCGGCACGGGCGGCTTCCACTGCGGCGTTCAGCGCCAGGATGTTGGTCTGGAATGCGATGCCGTCGATGACCGCGATGATGTCCACGATCTTGCGCGAGGACGAGTTGATCGATCCCATGGTTTCGACCACCTGGCTCACCACGCCGCCGCCGCGCACCGCCACCTCCGAAGCCGAGGCCGCCAGCTGGTTGGCCTGGCGCGCGTTGTCCGCGTTCTGCTTGACGGTGGAGGTCAGCTCCTCCATGGAGGCCGCGGTTTCCTGGAGCGAGCTCGCTTGTTGCTCGGTGCGCGACGACAGGTCCTGGTTCCCGGAGGCGATCTGGCCCGAGGCGGTGGCGATCGTCTCCGTGCCCTGACGCACCTCCCCGACCACTTTGGAGAGGTTGTCGTTCATCGACTTGAGCGCCGCCAGCAACTGGCCGACCTCGTCGCGCGAGCTGGGGACGATCCGGGTGGTCAGGTCTCCGGACGCCACCCGCTCAGCCAGGCGGAGGGCGTCGCGCATCGGACGCACGATTCCGACGGTCAACTGCCAGGCGCACAAGGCCCCCGCCAGCAGCGCAACGGCGGACAGGGCGATCACGACCCAGCGGCCGCTGCGGTGGATCTGCTGGATCTCGCGGGCCTTCGCGTCGATCTGCACCCGCTGGTTTTCCGCGATTTGCTGCACCGCCTTGCCGTAGATCTGAAGGGCGGCCTGATAGTCGGTGTCGGCCAGCTTGCCGGCGGCTTCGCTGTCGCCGGCCGCCTTCAGCTTGTTGATCGTCGCGAGATGGGCCAACACCGCCTTGCGCGCCGCCACCACTTCGGCGAACAGCTTCTTTTCCTCCGGCGCCGTGAGCAGCCTGCCCATCTCCTCCTGGACGGGGTTGATCGATGCCACCCCCTCGGTCAGGTTCTTCTTGAAGTAGGCTTCATTCGCACTGTCGGTGGCCTTGGCCATGCCGAAGGAATGAACGATGCTCGGGCCGAGAAGATTGGCCCACCGGTTCGCGACGCGCTCCTTGACAAGGGCCTCATCGACCATCACACGGGCCGAATGGGCCACGGCGTTCAACCGAATCAGGGCGACGCCGGAAACCAGCATCAAGAGCAACAAGATGGCGGCAAAGCCTCCGCCGAGGCGGAAGCCGATTTTCATATCTCGCAGGCGCATGGAACTCTTCTTTCGCAGTGTGGGGGACGTGTCCAGTTGGAGGACCGGAACTTCGCGGGCGGCGGGGCCCCGGGGTCCTGCCACATCCGGTTATCGGCAACTTCGCCCAAAGTTGAAGGCCAGGTCGCGCACTGCGATCACAAACCGAGGCCCAGTCCGGGCGCGCTAGCAGCCGCCGAACAGGTGGGGCAGGCGCCCCGGCGCGGGCAGCCCCTCGATCCGGAACAGCCCGCCATCCTCCGCCTTGTTCCCCGCCAGGCGCGCGCTGCGCGAAATCGTGGTCAGGTACATGTGCGCGAGGTCCGGCCCGCCGAAGCAGATGCTCGTGGGATAGCTCGCTGGCAGATCGACCAGGCGTTCCAGCCGGCCGTCGGGCGCGTAACGCGCGAGCTTGGCGGCGCGGGTCAGCACGGTCCAGAAGAAGCCCTGCGCGTCGACCGTGGCACCGTCGGGACCGGAATCGAATGCGTGCGTCTTCGCGAACACGCGCTTGTGGCGCAGCGGGCCGTCGGGGTCGTAGTCGTAGGCCCAGACGGTGCGCTCCAGGCTGTCGGCCAGGTACAGCACGCGGCCGTCGGGGCTGAAGCAGGGTCCGTTGGCAAAGCCGATGTCGTCGGCCAGCTGCTCCACGCGGCGATCGGTGCGCAGCCGGTAGAGGCCGCCCAGGACCGGCTCGCCGGGCTGGCGGTCGACGTGCATGGTGCCGGCCAGGAAGTGGCCCGCCGGATCACACTTGCCGTCGTTGAAGCGCAGCTTCGGATGGTCCACGGGGATGCGGGCCAGGTGCTCCAGCCTGCGCGTGGGGAAGTCGTAGCGCGCGAAGCCGTTGCGCAGCGCCACCACCACGGCCGCGCCACCGCGGCAGGGCGCGATCGAGCCCACGGGTGCCGGCAGCTCGTGCCGCTCGGGCGCATCGGTTCCGGCATGGAGCCGCCACAGCGTGCCGCCGAGCGCATCGATCCAGTTCAGCGCCTTCGCATCGGCATCCCAGCAAGGGCTTTCGCCCAACAGGTCTTTCGTGGTTCCGATTCTGATGATCTGCACGGCCATCGGCGAAGTGTGCAGGGCCGGGCTGTGCCCTGGCGGCGCATCCCGCAAAGCTGCTTTTCATTTCGTGCAGCGCTGCGCCAAGGGCGGCCACCTAGACTGGCTCCAGAGCCCGATTCCGGGCCGGAACAGGAGACAAGAATGAGCTACCGCAAACTCGTGATCGGGCTGGCGCTGGGCGCCTGCGCGCTCGTCGCCCCCGCATTCGCCCAGCAGGTGACCCGCATCGTCGTGCCCTTTGCCGCCGGCGGCGGCACCGACCAGTACTGCCGCATCCTGGCCCAGGAGCTCAACAAGCAGGGCCTGAACGTCATCATCGAGAACAAGCCCGGCGCGAGCGGCATCCTCGCGGCCGACTATGTTGCCCGCGCCAAGCCCGACGGACAGACGGTGCTCGTGTCCTCGCTGGGCACGCTGGCCAACAACAGCGTGCTCTACGAGAAACTGCCCTACGACCCGGCGAAGGACTTCGCCGCCGTCACGCAGATCGCCTACCAGCCGGCCATCGTCGTCGGGCGCACCGACCTGCCCTACAAGAACATCAAGGAAATGGTGGCCTATGCCAAACAGAACCCCGGCAAGATCAACCGCGGCTCGCCGGGCGCGGCCATCCTGACCAACCTCGCGCCCATCGCCTTCGAGAAGGAGCAGGGCTTCAGCACGCTGCACATCCCCTTCAACGGCGATGCACCCGCGCTGCAGGCCCTGCTGGGCAACCAGATCGACATCCACGGCACCTCCATCACGGGATCACTGCCTTATGTGAAGGCCGGCAAGCTGCGCGTGCTGGGCGTGATGGATTCGAAGCGCCTGCCGCAGGTGCCCGAGGCGCCCACCTTCAAGGAGCAGGGCTTCGACATGGAAGCCACGCTCTGGTATTCGCTCTCGGTGCCCGCAGGCACGCCGCGGCCCGCGATCGAGCGCCTGAACAAGGCCGTCAACCAGGTGATCGCCGACCCCGACTTCGTCGCGCGCGCCCGCGCCATCGGCATGGAGCCGCGCGGCGGCACGCCCGAGGAGCTGGACAAGTTCATCAAGGCCGAGGCGGACCGCTGGCTTCCCGTGTTGCGCGGCTTGAACCTGCCGAAGCAGTCGCACTGAAGGATGCCGGCCACGGGACGCCGCGAAGTTCCTCATCCGTGCAGCCAGCTCTTTCCGGATCGGGATTTCCAGGGGCTCCCGTCGTCCGGAAAACGGGGGCAAGCGTTATTCAAGCTGCGCCGTTCACGCGACGCGTCCTTCCGCCATTTGCTTCGAAGGAACATCATGAAGATCAAGCAGCTTGTCCTCTCCAGCGTCGTTGCCTTCGCCACCCTGGCCGCCTTCGCACCGACGATCGCCTCCGCCGCGCCCCACCACCGGGCGCACAAGGCGCACAAGGTGTGCAAGTGGAATGCGCACCATCACCACCGCGTCTGCCACTGGGTGCGCTGAACAGCACGCCTGCGCGCCTGTAGAAGCGCGCGTTATTTGATGACGCTCCTGCGCGCCAGCGATTCGAACCGGCCCTCGCCCATGTCCAGCAGTTCGCGCAGCACCTCGGCTGTGTGCTCCCCGAGGTGCGGCGGAGGGTGGCGCACGTCCGAACGCGCGCCGTCGATGACGTAGGGCGGCGCATGGACGGCCTGCGCGCCGGCTTCCGCGTCTTCGAACCGGTGCCAGACGCCGGTCTGCGCCGTCCGGTCGGACTGCAGCGCCTCGTACAGGCCCAGCACCTCGCCGCACGGAATGCCGGCCTCGTTCATGCGCGCGAGCAGATCGGCGCGCGGGAACTGCGCGATGCGGCCGAGCAGGATCGGCAGCAGCTCGTGCCGGTGCTTCGCGCGCTCGGTGTTGGTGGCGAACTTCGGATCGGTCGCCAGTTCCGGACAGAGGATCACCTCGTCGCAGAACTTCCTGAACTGGCCGTTGTTGCCGACCGCGATCACCAGCGGACCGTCCGCAGCCTCGAACACGCCATAGGGCACGATCGACGGATGCGAGTTGCCGAACTTCGCGGGATCGCCCTTGCCCAGCCAGGCGGTCAGCCCGTAGTAGGACGTGATCATCATGCCGCTGTCGTAGAGCGACATCTGGATGTGGCGGCCCTCGCCAGTGCGCGTGCGCTCGTACAGCACGGCGAGGATGGCCTGGGCCGAATACATGCCGGTGAACATGTCGACCGCGGCGATGCCGAACTTGAGCGGCCCCTGGCCCTCCTCGCCGTTCATGGCCATGAGGCCGGTCTCGCCCTGGATCACCAGGTCGTAGCCCGGGCGCGCCTTCTCGGGGCTCAGCACCGAGTAGCCCGAGATCGAGCAGTAGATGATCCTGGGGTTGAGCTTGTGCAGGTCCTCGTAGCCCAGGCCCATCTTCTGAGCGCCGCCGTACTTGAAGTTCTGGATCACCACGTCGCACTGCGCCGCGAGTTCGCGCACGAGCGCCTGGCCATCCTTGTCCTGCAGGTCGACGCAAATGGAGCGCTTGTTGCGGTTGCAGCTGTTGAAGTAGGAGGTGTTGTGGCGGCCGATGCGCAGGCCCCAGTCGCGCGTGTCGTCGCCGCGCTCGGGATGCTCGACCTTGATCACGTCGGCGCCCAGGTCGGCCAGCGCCATGCCGCACAGCGGGCCGGCCATCACGCGCGACAGGTCGAGCACGCGCACGCCGGCCAGGGGTTGCATGGAAAGGTGGTTCTTCATTCAGGGGTCCTCGGGGCGCCCGCCCCGGACGCCAGAACACCCAGTCTAGGAGCGCACCCCTCCCGCCATGCACCGGCGCATGAAAAGGTGCTTTGTAGTTTCAGTCGAGCCCGTCGAAGTCCGCGTCGTCGGGCCCGATGTGCGCGGGCGAGCGCCAGCTGGCATCGCGCATCGAGCGCGCGACCTGCTGCTCCACGCCCATCAGCACCGCGAAGATCGCCATGCGCACCGGGATGCCGTTGTCGGTCTGCCTGAAGATCGCCAGCCGCGGGTCGTGGTTGAGGTCCACGCTGAGGTCGTTCGCGCCCGGGCGCCCGTCGCGCGGCAAGGGATGCATCAGGATGGTGTCGGGCTTGCAGGCCGCATCCACCAGGGCCTTGCACACCTGGAACTCGGGCGTGTAGCCCTCCAGCGTTTCTCCGTTCGCGAACCGCTCCTTCTGAACGCGGGTCGCATAGACCACGTCGGCGCCGCGCAGCCCCTGCGCCAGCGAGGAGGTCTGCTCGATGACGTGGCCGTTGCGCGCGACCAGCTCGACCAGGTAGGCCGGCATCTCCAGCGAGGGCGGCGCGATCAGCGTGAACTTCAGCCCGCGGTACAGCGACAGCAGGCGGATCAGCGAATGCACCGTGCGGCCGTACTTGAGGTCGCCGACCATCGCCACATGCGTGCCGTCGACCAGCTTGCCCATGCGCAAGAACTCGCGCTGGATGGTGTACAGGTCGAGGATGGCCTGGCTCGGGTGTTCGCCGGGGCCGTCGCCGGCGTTGATGACCGGAATGTTGGTGGCGCGCGCGAATTCGGCTACCGAGCCCTGCTCGGGATGGCGCACCACCAGCGCGTCGACATAGCCGCTCATCACGCGGCTGGTGTCGTAGATCGACTCGCCCTTGGCCATCGACGAGAAGGTGAAGCCCGTGGTGTCGCACACCGTGCCGCCGAGCCGGCAGAAGGCGGCGCCGAAGCTCACGCGCGTGCGCGTGCTGGCCTCGAAGAACAGGCTGCCGAGCACGGCGCCCTCGAGGATGCGCGTGACCTTCTGCCGGCGCGCGATCGGCTGCATCACGTCGGCCACGTGGAACAGGTCCTCGAGGCTGCCACGGTCGAACTGTGCGACCGACAGCAGCTGCGGCTTGCCTTCAGCCGCGATGCGCTGCGCGAGCGGACGCTGCCCTGCGCCCGCCGGACCGGCACCGGTGTCCAGCGCCTCGCGCTGAAGAATCTCGGCAACGAACTTGCCGACCATCTCCGGCATCGCGCGCGACTCGCTCGAGTCGGACGGCAGCAGCCAGGTGTCGAGCGCACGGCGGCGCACGCCCAGCCGTTCGGAGAATGCGTCGCGCGTGAGATTGAGGCGGCGCATCGCGTCGCGCAGGAGGTCTTGCTGTTGGCTCATGCGTCGAATGTACGCCATGCGCAAAAAACCTCCAAGAAAAAATACGCATTGCGTATATTTTGGATGCCAAACAGGCCCACACCGGTCAACCCGTCCCGCGCACCAGCGCCGCCCCCTTCTCCGCGATCATGATCGATGCGGCATTGGTATTGGTCGACACCATCGCCGGCATCACGGCCGCGTCGATCACGCGCAGCCGCTCGATGCCGCGCACGCGCAGCTGCGGGTCCACCACCGAGAGCGCGTCGCCGCCCATGCGGCAGGTGCCGGCGGGATGGAACACGGTGCCGCCCTTGTGGCGCGCGAAGGCCTCGAGCGCGGCGTCGTCGGCCGCCTCGCGCCCGGGCAGGTATTCCTCGTCCGTCACCAGGTCGCGGAAGGCCGGCTGGCGGTAGATCTCGCGCAGCATCTTGAGGCCCGCCACCAGCACCTTGGCGTCGTGCGGATCGCTCAGGTAGTTGGAAACGATGCGCGGCGGCGCCAGCGGATCGGCCGAGCGGATCTGCACCGTGCCGCGCGACAGCGGCCGGCACTGGGTGGCCGAGGCCGAAAAGCCCGAGAAGCGGTGCAGCGGATCGCCGGGCTTGTCCACCGACAGCGGCATCACGTTGAACAGCACGTCGGGGCGGCCGCCCTGGGCATGCGGGCTGCAGACCATGCCGCCGACCTGGCCCGCGCCCACCGTGAGCGGGCCGCGCTGGCGGAACAGCCACTGCGCGCCCATGGCGGCTAGCGCGAGCGGATTGCGCACCTGGTCGTTCAGCGACATGCGCTTCCTGAGCTTGACGATCACCCGCGCCTGGTAATGGTCCTGCAGGTTCTCGCCGACCTGCGGCGCATCGGCGTGCACCGCGATGCCATGGCCGCGCAGCAGGCCGGCCGGGCCCACGCCCGACAGCTGCAGCAGCTGCGGCGACTGCAGCGCCCCAGCGGCCAGCAGCACCTCGGCGTCCGCACGCGCGCTGCGCAGTCCGCCCTCCTGCAGCCACTCCACGCCGACCGCACGGCCCTGCTCGATCAGCACCCGCGTCACGTGCACGCCCGTCAGCACCGTGAGATTGGGCCGTGCGCGCACCGGCGCCAGGAAGGCCGTGGCCGCATCGCAGCGCCAGTGGCCGCGCAGCGTCAGCTGGTAGGCGCCCAGGCCCTCGGTGCGCGCGCCGTTGAAGTCCGGGTTGCGGCCGTGGCCGGCCTGCACGCCCGCCTCGATCCAGGCGGCGCAGTAGGGGTGTTCGTTGCGCAGGTCCGAGACGCACAGCTCGCCCGAGGCGCCGTGGTATTCGCTCTCGCCGCCCTGGTAGCGCTCGGATTTCCTGAAGTACGGCAGCACCTCGCGAAAGCTCCAGCCCGTGGCGCCCGCCACGGCGGCCCAGTCGTCGAAGTCGGCATGCTGGCCGCGGATGTACAGCAGGCCGTTGATCGCGCTGGAGCCGCCCAGCACCTTGCCGCGCGGCCAGACGATGGCGCGGTGGCCCGTGGCCTCCTGCGGCTCCACGGCAAACTGCCACGAATAGCGCGGGTCGTAGATGGTGCGGAAGTAGCCGATCGGCATGCGCAGCCAGAAGGCGCCGCCCTCGCCGCCCGCCTCGAGCACCAGCACGCGGCAGCGCGCATCGGCGCTCAGTCGGTTGGCCAGCACGCAGCCGGCCGAACCGGCGCCGACGATGATGTAGTCGTAGCCGCCGGCGCCCGCCGTCATGCCTTGACGGTCTCCAGGAAGGGCTTGGCGTCGAAGTACTGCTCGGCCTTCAGCGCGCCCTGGATGTTGGCATTGGCCACGAAGAAGTCCGTCACCTGCTGCAGCCACTTGGTGACCGTGCCGTCCTGGTAGCGCGTGCGCCACTCGGCGTTGGTGTAGTACTTGGAGGCCTTGAACTGCTCCTTGAAGTCGGCCAGCGGCACTTCCTTGTACTGGGTCTTCTGCAGCATCTCGGCCGCGGCGTCGGGCTTGCCCGTGACCACGTCGTTGACCTCGGCCCATGCAGCGATCAGCCTGGCGATGACGGCGCGGTTCTTGTCGTAGTAGTCGTTGCGCGCGGCCCAGCCACCCATGATGGCGGCCTCGGGGAAGAAGGCCGAGGCATCGATCAGCTTGCGCGCGCCCGGCAGCTTCTGCCGGATCACCGAATCGAAGGGCACCCACAGCGCCACCGCCGGCACCGCGCCGGAGATGAAGGAGGTGACGGCCTCGGTCATGCGCTGGTTGACCAGCTTCACGTCCTTGGCCGGGTCCAGCTTGGCCGAGCGCAGCGCGCGGTCCAGGAACACGTGCGCCGTGGTGCCGGTGGTGGTGGAGATCTGCTTGCCCTTGAGATCGGCCACCGTCTGGATGCCGGCGTCCTCGCGCACCCACAGCTGGGCCGTCGCGTACTCGATGTTGTTCATCAGGAACACCTTGCCCTGGCCGCGCGCCGGAAAGTTGGACACCACGGCGCCGGTGGACAGCATGTCCAGGCTGCCGCCGATCATGGCCTGGAACAGCTCCAGGCCGGTGGTGAACTGGATCATCTCGAGCTCGAGCCCCTGCTTCGCAAAGGCGCCGCTTTCCTGCCCGATCCAGATGTGGCCGTCCACGGCCGGGGTGTGCAGGTAGCCCACCTTGACCTTGGTCCGCGCCTGGGCGAAGGCCGGCATGCCGCCGGCCAGTGCGGCCGCGCCGGCGGCGGCGGCCTGGATCAGTTGTCTGCGTCGAAGGGCCATGGTGTGTCTCCTGTGGCGGGGTGGTGAAAGCAGCGAAGCGGCTAGTCCGACATGCGCACGGCCTGCCTGGCCTGCGCGGCGTATTCCTGCATGACGAGCTCGCGGATGTGGGCCCGCAGTTCGGCGAAGCGCGGATCCTCGTGCAGGTTCTCCGCGCGCGGGTAGCCGAAGGGAATGTCGATCACGGTGCGGATGCGCGCCGGCCGCGCGGTGACCACGACGATGCGCGACGACAGGTAGATCGCCTCTTCCACCGAGTGCGTGATCAGCATCACGGTCTTGCCGTCGCTCTGCAGCACCTGCAGCAGCAGGTCCTGCATGGCCGAGCGGGTCTGCGCATCGAGCGCGCCGAAGGGCTCGTCCATCAGCAGGAATTCCGGCCGCACCGCGTAGGCCCGCGCGATCGCCAGCCGCTGGCGCATGCCGCCCGACAGGTGCTTCGGAAAATGCCGCGCGAAGTCCGACAGCCCCATCAGCTGCATGTAGCGCTGCACGATCTGCTCGCGCTCGGCGGCGGGCACGCGGCTCGCGGAAAGCTTCAGGCCGAACTCGATGTTCTGCCGCACCGTGAGCCAGGGGAACACGCCGTACTCCTGGAAGATCACGCCGCGGTCGGGCCCGGGCGCGGCCACCGGCTTGCCATCGAGCAGCACCTGGCCGCTGGTGGGTTGGACGAAGCCGCCGACGATGTTCATCATCGTCGTCTTGCCGCAGCCCGAGGGGCCGATGATGGAAACGAACTCGCCGTGGCGGATGTCGAACGACACGTCGTCGAGCACGCGCATGGCGCCATGGTCGGTGGGAAAGTCGACCGACACGTGCTCGAAGCTGATGCGGATGGGTGGCTGTGGCGTCATGGCGGGCGGCCCTCCTTCAGGCGATGCGGTCCTGCCAGGCCACCAGCCGGCGCGTGGCCAGCCGCAGCAGCAGGTCCATGACGAGTGCGATCACGCCGATGCAGATGATGCCCACGTAGATGATGTCGAGCTGGAAGAACGAGGAGGCGTTCTGGATCAGCGCCCCCAGGCCCTGCTGCGCCGCGATGAGCTCGGACGCGACCAGCGTGGCCCACGCCACGCCGAGCGCCACGCGCACCGCCGTGAGGATGTGCGGGATGGTGAGCGGCACGATCACCTTGCCGAAGATCTCGACGTCGCTCGCGCCCAGCGTGCGCGCCACCTTGATGTAGATCGGGCTGATCTGCGCGATGCCCTCGTACATGACGATCACGCCCGCGAAGAACGAGGCATAGAAAAGGATCGCCGTCTTGGCCGCCTCGCCGATGCCGAAGTACACGATCACCAGCGGGATCAGCGCAATCGGCGGCAGCGCGCGAAAGAAGTTGATGACCGGGTCCATGAAGCTGCGCAGGCCCCGGTACCAGCCGAGGCAGAAGCCCACCGGCACCGCCAGCGACACGCCCAGCGCCACACCGACGAAGACGCGCTGCGTCGACATGTAGATGTCTTCCCACAGCCTGCCGCGCGACAGCTCGACGAACTTGGCCAGCACCATGTGCGGCGCCGGCACCAGCGCGGGATTGACCAGGCCGCTCGCGCGGATGGCGTACCAGAGCGCGAGGATCAGCAGCCACGGCGCCACGATCAGCAGCGCGCGCGTCAGCGGGGAAGAGGAGCTTCTCATCGGCGGTTTGTCTCTCGTTGGCGGACTTGGGCCCGTGGGCTTTCGTCTCTATCAATCTGTCATACTATAGACCATACGTTTGATCGATAAAACATGTCCGCCAGGTTTCTCGACAGTCCGATGCCGCGCTACCACCAGCTGGCGGACCTGCTGCGCCAGCGCATCGCGCGCGGCATCTGGCCGCGCGAGCACCGGCTGCCCTCGCTCGAGGAACTGACGGCCGAGTTCGGCGTGGCGCGCGTCACGGTGCGCCAGGCCATCGACCTGCTCGCGCGCGAGGGCCTGGTGTCGCCGCAGCAGGGCCGCGGCACCTTCGTCACCGGAACACCCAACCGCGACCGCTTCATCAGCGTGGTCACCAGCCTGGACGAACTGGCGCGCGTCTACGAGGACACGCAGCCGAAGATCATGAACATCGACGAGGCCGCGACCTCGCCGCCGCTCGCACCGGGCGAAGGCCAGCCGGCCGCGCGCTATGCCTTCATGCGCCGCGTGCACTTCCGCGACGGCCGCGCCTACTGCGTCATCAACATCTACCTGGACGAGCGCATCTTCCGCAAGGCGCCCGAGAAGTTCCGCACCCAAACCGTGATCCCGCTGCTGATCGCGATGAAGCGCGTGAAGATCGCCCAGGCGCACCAGGTGCTGACCATCGGCACGGCCGACATGGAGGTGGCCGGCCTGCTCGAGCTGCCGATGAATGCGCCCGTGGCCGAGGTGCGCCGCATCTTCAAGGACGCCGAGGACACCGTGATCTACCTGGCCGACGTCACCTACCGCGGCGATGCCATCCGCGTCGAAATGAACCTGAAACCATGAAGCCGCTGCCCTCTTCGCCTGTCCATGCCGCGCGCATCGAGGCCTTCGTGTTCCGCTGCCCGATCGCCACGCCCGTGCGCACCTCGTTCGGCACCATGCACGACCGGCCGGCCGTCTTCGTGCGCGTGGAAGACCGTGACGGCGCCACCGGCTGGGGCGAGGTCTGGTGCAACTTTCCTTCCTGCGGCGCGGAGCACCGCGCGAGGCTCGTCGACACCGTGATGGCGCCGCTGCTGGCGAGCCGCGCCTTCGACGGCCCCGCCGAAGCCTTCGACTGGCTGACCGAGCGCACCGCCGTGCTCGCGATCCAGTCGGGCGAGCCGGGCCCGATGGCGCAGGTGATCGCGGGCATCGACCTGGCGCTGTGGGACCTGTGCGCGCGGCGCGCCGGCCAGCCGCTGTGGCGCTACCTGGGCGGCGCGCACGATGGCGTGGGTGTCTATGCCAGCGGCCTCAATCCCGACCGTCCGCAGGAGCTCGCGGCGCAGCGGCTCGCCGAAGGCTACCGCGCGTTCAAGCTCAAGATCGGCTTCGGCCGCGAGCGCGACCTTGCAAACCTGGCGGCGATGCGCGAGGTGCTGGGCCCCGGCCTGCCGCTCATGACCGATGCCAACCAGGCCTGGAGCCTGGACGAGGCCCGCGGCATGGCGCCGCAGCTGGAAGCCTTCAACCTCGGGTGGCTCGAGGAGCCGCTGCGCGCCGACCGGCCCTGGCACGAGTGGCAGCAGCTGTCGCAGGCCACAGGCATTCCGCTCGCGGCCGGCGAGAACATCGCGGGCCCGGCGGCCTTCGATGCCGCCATTGCGCAGGGCGTGCTCTCCGTGCTGCAGCCCGACAGCGCCAAGTGGGGCGGCATCTCGGGCTGCTGGCCCGTGATCGCGCGCGCCCAGGCGGCAGGCCTGCGCTACTGTCCGCACTACCTGGGCGGCGGCATCGGCCTGCTGCATTCGGCCCACTTGCTGGCCGCGGTGGGCGGCGGCGGCACCCTCGAGATCGACGCCAACCCCAATCCGCTGCGCACCGCGCTCGCGCCGGCGCTGTCGCGCGTGATGGAAGGCCGCTGCAGCCTGGGCGAGCAGCCGGGCATCGGGGTGGCGCCCGACCTCGGCGCAGTGGCGCAGCTGGCTGCGGCGGGCTGCTGACTCAGTCGGTGCGGCTGGCCGGCAGCACGACGGTCATCAGCAGCCTGGCATCTTCCAGCGCATGCAGGCCGTGCGGCACGTCGCCCGCCAGGTACATGACCTGGTCGGCCTCGAGCACCCTCGCCTCGCCGCGCAGCTGCACCTCGACCTTGCCGCGCATGCACTGCAAGGTCATCGAGGTCGAGACGGCATGCGACGGAACCCGCTTGCCGGCCGGCAGCACCAGCCACATGAGTTCGATGTCGCGGGCCTTCAGGAGTGCGCAGGTTTCCGTCGCCTGCCCGTCGAGCGCGCCGAGGTTCACGACCTGGCCGGAGGATGCGTGCGTGAGTGCCATGCGGGCAGTGTGGCAAGGCCTGCGGGCGCTGTCCAGAGGGCGGTCCTCCGGCGCAGCGCCTGCCGATTTCGCCGCAGAGACTGGTTGCATTGCCCACCGCGAACGTGAAGCCCACAGCGAACTCGGCGCCCGGACTGGACATCGGCATCCGGCGCGCTAAACTGTCCATGTTAGCTACTTTGCAGGATCGGGCAATGATCACCGTCACCTCCGTCGAGGCGCAAAACAAGTTTGGGCAGCTGCTGGACACAGCGCAACGCGAGCCAGTCATCATCACGCGTCACGGGCGGCCCGCTGCCTACATGATCTCGCCTCAAGACATGAAGGAGTTCCAGGAGGCGCGTGCACGCAGCGGCGAAGGCAAATCTGCGCGCGACTGGGCCACGGCAAGCGCACAGGCCTGGAATGAATTCGACACCAAGTTCGGCTCGTTCGCGGACGAGCACTCGACTCTCTGAACCAGTGGCGCAATTCGACGTTCATCGCAACAAAGGGAGTCAGAAAGAAAGCATTCCCTTTGTGGTGGTCATCCAGTCTGCGCGATTCGATGCCTACCGCCGCAGAGTGGTTGTTCCCTTGGTCTTGCGCCAGTACGCCCCTGGCTCATCGGTTTCCGGCTCCCGGATGAATCCCATCTTCCGCATGGGTGGTGTCGAAGTCGTCCTCAATCCTTTGCAGGTGGTATCCGTGGCGACCGATCAACTCGGTGCCGTGGTCGACTCTCTTGCGGAGCATGGGCAACAGATCATTGATGCGATGGACGAGTTGACGACCAGAGCCTGGGGATAGGAGAACAAAGCGCGTACGAGGAGCTTCGGTCACAAGCGACCGACATCCACGGGGTTTCAACACAACTCGATGGTCTGGCGCAGCAACCCTGATGGCTCGGCACTCGGCCCGACGAGGATCTCGACTTCGCCCGCCTCGAACAGGGGCTGCAGGTCCGGCCCGAGGTAGCGCAACTCGGCCGCCGGCAGCTCCAGAGTCACCGCGCCGGCAACGCCCGGCTCCAATCTCAGTTTCGCGCAGCCCTTGAGCTCCAGCAGCGGCCGGGTGACGCGGCCCAGCTTGTGGCGAACGAACAGGAAGACCGTCTCTTCGGCCTCGCGCGCGCCGACGTTGCGCAGGCTGACGCTGATCGCAAGCCGCTCCTGCTCGCGCACGCGCCGCGGCTCGACCTGGAGCTCGCCGTAGTCGAACCGGCCGTAGGTCAGGCCGTGACCGAAGTCGTACAGCGGCGTATTGGCCACGTCCAGGTACTTGCTCGTGAAGTGGTCGGCGGGATTCATCGGCCGGCCGCTGGGACGCTGGCCGAAACAGATCGGCACCTGCCCGAGCGCGCGCGGCCAGCTCATCGGCGTGCGGCCGCCGGGGGATACCCGCCCCGTGACCACGTCGGCAATCGCATGGCCGGCCTCGGTGCCGAGGAACCACGCAGCCAGCAGCGCATCGGCGTGTTCGGCCAGCCAGGGCACGACCAGCGGGCGGCCCGAGAACAGGATGGCGACGACGGGGATGCCGAGCGCGCGTGCACGCGCCACCACCGCTTCGGCCAGCGCCTGCTGCCGCCCGGGCAGCGCGGGCGTGGCGCGGCTCGCCGCCTCGCCGCTCATCGTGGCGCGCTCGCCCAGGCACAGCACGACCGCGTCGGCGCCGTCGCACATCGCGATGGCCGCTTCGATGCCGCTGTCGTCGCCGCCCTCGATGGCGACGCCGGGCGCATGGCGCATGTCGGCCTGCGGCAGCGCGGCGCGCAGGCCGGCAAGCACGCTGACGGCCGGCTCGTGTTCGCCGGCACCCCACCACGGGCCTTTCATCTCGGTGCTCGCATCGGCCAGCGGGCCGATGACACACAGTGCCTTCGGCGCAACGGGCAAGGGCAGCGTGTCGCGCTCGTTCTTCAGCATCACGATGGCCTTGCGCGCGGCGTCGCGCGCCACTGCGCGCCGCTCGGGAACAACCGCCTCGGGTTCCGGTGCCGCGCCGCGGCGGTACGGGTCGTCGAACAGGCCGAGCTGCTCCTTGAGCCGCAGCACGCGGCGCACGCTCGCGTCGATCTCATCGATCGTCACCCGTCCTTGCGCGAGCGCGATCGGCAGGCCCTTGCGGTAGGCGTCGGCCATCATGTCGATGTCGACGCCGGCTTTCAGCGCCAGCACCGCGGCATCGGCGAGATCGGCCGCGACGCCGTGCTTGATCAATTCCGCGATCGCGTTGTAGTCGCTGACGATGACGCCGTCCCAGCCCATCTCGCCGCGCAGCCAGCCGCGCAGCAAGGGGATGTGCGCCGTCATCGGCACGCCGTTGAGATCGGTGAAAGCGGGCATCAGCGTCGCGACGCCGGCGCGCACCGCTGCCGCGAAGCCCGGCAGATGCACTTCGCGCAAGCTGCGCTCGGAGATGTCCACGGCGGCATACTCCCGCCCCGCGGTGACGGCGCCGTACGCGACGAAATGCTTCGCGCAGGCGGCCAGCGATTCGGCCGACGACAGATCGGCGCCCTGGAAGCCGCGCACCTTGGCCTGCGCGATGCGTGCGTTGAGCCAGGGGTCTTCGCCGGGGCCTTCCGCCGTGCGGCCCCAGCGCGGATCGCGCGACACGTCGAGCATCGGCGCGAAAGTCATCGCCAGGCCATCGGCGGCGCCTTCGCGCGCGGCCTCGCGCGCCGTGCGCTCCCAGAGCTCTTCGTCGAAGGTGCCGGCCTCCGCCAGCGGAATCGGGAAGAGCGTGCGATGGCCGTGGATGATGTCCAGGCCGATCAGCAGCGGAATGCGAAGCCGCGACTTCTCGACCGCCAGCCGCTGCATCTCGTGCGTGGGACCGGCGCCGACCATGTTCAGCAGATTGCCGACGGTGCCGTCGATGATCGACTGCGTGGAGTCCCCCGCGAGCACCGGTCCGGTGACCGTGTAGCTGGAGGCAGTCATCGTCAGCTGACCCAGCTTTTCGGCCAGCGTCATCCGGGCCATGAGGGTGTCGATGCGGCTCATCAGGGATTTCGAATAGAACCCAAGGGCCTTAATGATGGCATGCTGCGGGCAGCGAGCCCCCGGCCGCGTGGCGTCGCCGACGATTCGGTGAAACCAAACGTGACACCCGGGACCCCAACGAAAGGAGCCGTGCGTGTTGATGAAGGATGACAGGAACCCGAAGGCATTGGCAGCCCTGCCCGATGAAGCCTTGATCGACGCCGTGCAGCGGCAGACCTTCCGCTATTTCTGGGACGGTGCGGATGCCGCCAGCGGCCTGGCGCTCGACCGCCGCACGCTGGTCGCGGCCACGGGCGAGGACCTGGCCGACGACCGGGTTGCGATCGGCGGCACGGGCTTCGGCATCATGGCCCTGATCGTCGCGGTGGAGCGCGGCTGGGTCACGCGCGACGCGGCGCTGGAGCGCCTGGGGCGCATGCGGGACGCCCTCTTTCGCGCCAGGCGCTACCACGGCGCCTTCCCCCACTTCATGGACGCAGCGAGCGGCGCGACGATCCCGATGAGCCCCAAGGACGACGCGGGCGACCTGGTCGAGACCTCGTTCCTCTGCATGGGCCTGCTCTGCGCGCGCCAGTATTTCAGCGAGGACACGGCCGCGGCGCGCCGGTTGCGCAGCGACATCGACACGCTGTGGCACGAGGTCGAATGGAACTGGTTCACCCAGGGCGGGCGCGACGTGCTGTACTGGCACTGGAGCCCGAAGCACGGCTGGGCGATGAACCATGAGGTGCGGGGCTGGAACGAGTGCCTCATCACCTATTTCCTGGCGGCGGCCGCGCCGCGCCATGCGATCGATCCGAGGGTCTACCACCGCGGCTTCGCGGCGGGGTCCGGTTTCCTCAACGGCCGGTCGTACTACGGCATCGAGATACCGCTGGGCATGCCGTACGGCGGCCCGCTGTTCTTCACACACTACTCGTTCTGCGGCCTCGATCCGCGCGGCCTGAAGGACCGCTACGCCGACTACTGGGATCTCAACACCCGCCACCTGCAGATCAACCGTGCCCACTGCGTCGCCAATCCCCGGGGCTTCCGGGGCTACGGCGAATCGTGCTGGGGCCTGACCGCGAGCGACGACCCCGACGGCTACCTCGCGCACGATCCGAGCAACGACAACGGCACCATCTCGCCGACGGCCGCGCTGGCCAGCCTGCCCTACGCGCCCGCCGAGGTGATGCAGGTGCTGCGGCACTTCCTCACCGTGCATGGCGAGCGGGTGTGGAGGGACTACGGCTTCGTCGATGCGTTCTGCGAGCAGCGAGGCTGGTTCGCAGACACCTTCCTTGCCATCGACCAGGGCCCGATCGTCGTGATGATGGAGAACCATCGGACCGGCCTTCTGTGGAAACTGTTCATGAGCGTGCCCGAAGTGCAGGCCGGGCTGCGCGCCCTGGACTTCAGCAGCCCGCATCTCGGGTCGCCGGCCGCGTGAGCTCCGGCGTGGCGAGCCTGGTAGACCCGGCGTTCGAGTCATGGCTCGAAACACAGCTGCGCCATTCGGCGGCGGCGATGCTGTCCAGCATCTCGCCGGTGTCGATCGTCAAGCACCGGCCGGGCTTCGGCCAGACCGTGCGGCCGGTCCCCGGCGCCATCGTCGCCTCGCCCGTCCTCGCCGACTACAACCCGGACCCGGACTACTTCTTTCATTGGTTCCGGGATTCCGCCGTCGTCATCGATGCACTGCGCCTGCTCTATGCCAAAGGGCGAGTCGGCAGCGAAGCCCTGCAGCACCTGCGCGACTTCACCCGCTTCAGCCTGGACTTGAACCGCCTCGACGGCCGCGCGGCTGCCGCGGTGGAGGACCGCAGCGCGTGCGTGGCCCCCGAACTCCTGCAGTACCTGCGCGAGGACCACGACCTGGCGAAAGCCTTCGGCGACCTGGTGGCCGCCGAGACGCGGGTGAACCCCGACGGCACGCTCGACGTCTGCCGATGGAATCGCCCCCAGCACGACGGCGCACCGCTGCGCGCGCTGGCGCTGCTGCGCTGGGCGGCCAGCGGGCACCTCGACGCGCCGCTGCTGGCGGAGGTTTCCGAGCTGATCCGTTTCGATCTCGACTTCACGCTGCGCCGCTGGCGCGAGCCGTCCTACGACATCTGGGAAGAGGAACTCGGCCAGCACTACTACACGCTGCGCGTCGCGGCGGCAGCGCTGGCCGAAGGCGCGGCCTGGCTGGAAGACCTGGGCGACGCGGCGCAGGCGCAGCGCTGCCGGGAAGAGTCGCGCGCGGTGCTGCGCCTGCTCGACGATTACTGGGTGGACGAGCGAGGCGAACGAGGCGCGGCGTCCGGCTACTACCGCTCACGCGCGCTGTCGGACGGCCGGCCCGGTCCGAAGGCACTGGACATCGCGGTGATCCTGTCGGCAATCCACAGCCTCGGAACCGGGGCCGCGCATGGACCGGCCGATCCGCGCATGCAGGCCACGCTGGCGCGCCTGGACGCGCTGTTCGATGCGGCCTATCCCATCAACCACGGCCGCGCCGCAGGCCGTGGTGCGGCCATGGGCCGGTATGCCGGCGACGTGTACTACTCGGGCGGCGCGTACTACTTCTCGACGCTCGGCGCCGCCGAGTTCTGCTTCCGTGCCGCCGCGGCGGCGGGCGGCGATGCACGCCATTGGTTCGAACGCGGTGATGCCTACCTCGCCACCGTGCGCGCCTACACGCCGGCCGGCGGTGAGCTGTCGGAACAGTTCGACCAGCGCAGCGGCGCGCAGACCTCGGCGAAGCAACTGGCCTGGAGCCACGCCGCGTTCATTTCGTGTGTCTCGGCGCGCCGGATCGCGGCCGCCGCCTGCGAGGCGTCGCGGCGGGGATGAGCGCGCGGGCAGAGAACCGTGTCGAGCCGGCTGCAAGGACCGGTTTCTTCCGTCAGGTCCGCGAGCTGCTCGGCGCCTTGCGCGTGTCCCCGGTCGCGAAAACGCTTGTCGCGCTGATGGGTGCGATCGTCGTGGTCGTTGCGCTCACGGCGTATGGGCAGATCGAACTCAACAGCTGGAACAAGCCGTTCTACGATGCGATCTCGCGCCGCGACCTGGGCGAATTCGTCGTGCAGGTCGGCGTCTTCGCGGTCATTGCGGGTGCGCTGCTGGTCCTGAACGTGGCGCAGCGCTGGCTCGGCGAGACCTTGCAGCTGAAGCTGCGCGAGGCCGTGGTCAATGACCTCGTGGGGCTGTGGCTGCAGCCGCGCCGGGCGTTCTGGCTCCAGGCCAGCGGCCCGATGGGTGCCCACCCCGACCAGCGCATGCACGACGACACGCTGAAGCTGTGCGATCTGTCGGTCACCCTTGGCGTGGGGCTGTTGCAGGCGGCGATGCTGTTCGGCAGCTTTGCGAGCGTGCTGTGGGTCCTCTCCAAGGACTTCAGCCTCTTCTTCGGCGGCAAGGACCATGTGCTGCCGGGCTTCATGCTGTGGGCGGCCATTGCCTATGCGGTCGCCGGCTCGCTGGTCACCTACTGGGTCGGCAACGGCCTGATCTCGCGCAATGCCGAGCGCTACGCGCGCGAAGGCGAATTGCGCTTCTCGCTGACGCGCATCAACGAGCACCTCGACGGCATCTCCCTGGCGGGTGGCGAGGCGGACGAAAAGCGCCGCGTCGCCATGCATTTCGGCGACGTCTTGCGCGCCACGTCGCGCGTGGTGCTGGGGCTGACCAACCTGACATGGGTCACGGCGGGCTTCGGCTGGATCACCATCATCGCGCCAACGCTGGTGGCCGCGCCCCTCTACTTCTCGGGGAAGGTGTCGTTCGGCGGCCTGATGATGGCCGCCGCGGCCTTCACGCAGGCGCAGTCGTCGCTGCGCTGGTTCGTCGACAACTTCAGCATCATTGCCGACTGGCGCGCCACGCTGCTGCGCGTTGCCGACCTGCGCCGGATGCTGGCGTCCGACCTGGAGGCACGCGCAGGCGGCAGCCGCATCGCCTACGAGGAAAGCGAAGCCGGGGCGCTCGCGATCGAAGCGCTCGAGGTCCGCTCCTGGACCGGCCACGATCGGCTGGACGCGCCGGGCCTCGTCCTGCACCGCGGCCAGCGCGTCCTGATCCTCGGCACGCCGGGCACCGAGAAGACCTTGCTGTTCCGCGCGCTCGCGGGCCTCTGGCCCTGGGGCTCCGGCACCGTGCGCCGGCCTGCCGGCGAGACCATCCACTACATGCCGCGCGGCACGCCCTATATTCCGCGCGGCACGCTGGCCGAAGTGCTGTCGTATGCGATGGAACCGTCGAGCTACCCGCGAGAAGCCATGGTGGCCGCACTGGCGAGCGTGGGCCTCCAGCGCCTGGAGCCATTGCTGAACAAGACCGGCCGCTGGGAGAGGGAGCTCAGCATGGACGAGCAGTTGCGGCTGGGCTTCGCCCGCGTGGTGCTGCAGGCACCGCCCTGGCTCGTGATGGACGAAGCCTTCGGCGCGTTCGACGACGACACCGTCGAACTCATCATCGACGTGCTGGGCAGGCTCAAGCACACCGGCATAGTCCACATCGGCTCGGCCGGAGAAGCGCGCGACCGGCTGTTCACGCAGGTGGTGCATCTGGTCAAGGCGCCGAACACGGTGCGCGAGGAGCAGCGGGCATGACACACCTGGGGTCCACCGTCGGTCGTGCGCGCCGCGCCCTCATGCGGCTGATTCTTGCGCTGCCCGCCGGGGCCTGGGCGGCGGATTTCGGCTTCCGGCCGCCGCGCGATCCCGAGGATGCCGCCGCAGCGGACCTGATGCGGGACCTGGCCGAGCGCATCCTGCCGGTGTACCAGGACGCGGACACCGATGTCTTCCTGGCCAACCTGACCGCCCTGCAGATCGTCAGCGGCGCCTACCGTGCGGCCTCCGACAGCAGCCGGTCGCTGCGCACCCGCCGCCAAGGCAAGCCGTTCGACGACCTGGTGCAGCGCGCGATTCTCGACGGCATGTATGCGCGTGCGCGCGCGCTCGAAGCGAACGAGCGCCTCGGCTTCGCCGAAGCCTACGCGCGCGCGTTCCGGGAACTGGTGTCGCCGCTCGACAATGCGCAGGCCCAGGCCATCATGGCGCGGCTCGAAATCCCGGCGGCGGTATACGCAGAGCCGCTGCGCCGGGCTTTCGATCTCTGGCGCGCGAAGGGCAGCCTCCCGCAGGCCGATGCCCTGGCGCTCGTGCGGACCTGGCATTCGTACGAGTCGCGCCGCAGCTTCGGTGCGCTGCTGCCCGAACTGTTCGCGGCGGAAAACCGCAACCGCTACGTGGCGGAGGCCGACGTCAGGATTCCCGTGCGCGGCGCTGTCATCCATGCGCGCCTGGTCCGGCCCGGCCGCGCCGATGACGTACCGGGCACCCTGCCGGCGCTGCTGCGCTTCACGCTCGATCCGGCCGAGGACGACGCCCAGCGCAGCGCCGCCAGAGGCTACGTCGGCATCACGGCGTACGTGCGCGGACGCACGCCCGACGGCAAGGGCGCCGTGTGGCCGTTCGTTCGCGACGGCGAAGATGCCGCTGCCGTCATCGACTGGATTGCCCGGCAGGCGTGGAGCGACGGCCGCGTCTGCATGATCGGCGACGGCTACTCCGGCTACGCCGCCTGGGCCGCCGCCCGCAGGAGGCCGGCGGCGCTCAAGGCCATCGCCACGATCGCGCCGATGGCGCCGGGCATCGACTTCCCGATGGCCGGACAGATCTTCCGCAACGCCATGGTGCGCTGGGCGCAGGAGCACGCGGATGGCGAGCCCCTGCGCGCCGGCGCCGATGCCGACCCGGACGCGATGTGGCAGGCACTCGACGCGCGCTGGTATCGCGGCCATCGCCCCTACTGGGACGTGGACCGCGTCCTGCTGGGCAGGCGCAGCCGGCTGGTCCGAACCTGGCTGACGCACCCAAGCCATGATCGCTACTGGCAGAAATTCCTGCCGTCGGCGGAGCAGTTTGCGCGCATCGACATCCCGGTGCTCAGCTTCGCCGGCTACTACGGCGCGGACGCCGGCGCGCTCTACTTCCATCAGGAACATCGCCACAACCGGCCAGAGGCCGACACGACGCTGCTGCTCGGCCCCTACGACGCGGCCTCGATCCGGCTCGGCACGGCGGCAACGCTGCGCGGCTACACGCTGGACCCCGCCGCACGCGTCGACCTGCCCGAGCTGCGCCTGCAGTGGCTCGACCACATCCTGAAGGGCGCGAGCAAGCCTTCCCTGCTGATGGACCGCATCAACTACCAGGTGATGGGCGCGGACCAGTGGCGCCATGTGCCGGCGCTGGACGCGCCGCAGCGCACGCGGCTGCGCTTCTATCTCGACACCCGCGAGCGCAACGACCCGCACCGCCTGTTGCCGTCACCACCCGAGGAAGGCGGTGGCAGCACGCGGCTCTCGGTCGATCTTGCCGATCGGCGTGACGTGCGCATCTCGTGGCCGGACGCGCTGCGCGCCGCGCAGCTGCCGGCGGGCCACGGCATCCGCTTTGTCAGTGATCCGCTCCCGCAGGACACCGAGATCGCCGGCAGCCTGCACGGCGTGTTCGACATCACGCCCTCGCGGCAGGACGTGGACTTCAGCATCTCGCTCTACGAGCAGACGGAAAGCGGCGAGTACCAGCTGCTGTTCGATCCCTACGACTTCCGCGCCAGCTACGCAGGCCATCGCGTGCGCCGCAGGCTTCTTCGGGCCGGCGAGCGCCAGCTGCTGGCGTTCACCGCCGAGCGCGTGACGGCTTGCAGGCTTGCGGCGGGCAGCCGCATCGTGCTGCTGGTCGGCCTCAACAAGCGACCCGACCGGCAGATCAACTACGGCAGCGGCAAGGACGTGAATTCGGAAACCATCGCCGACGCGAAGTGGCCCATTCGAGTGCGCTGGCACGCGCGCAGCTACGTGGAGATCCAGACCGGCAGGCCTTGATTGCTCAGCGTGTCGCCGGACCTTTGTCGTTCACGGCGCCCAGAACGATGCCTTCGTGAGCGGCCATCACCAGCGGCGACTCGATGGACCCGGTGCGCGCTGGATCGGTCGATGCCAGCACGATCGGCTGGCGCGGCATCAACGCCGGCGGGATCGGCGCCGGGGTGGCGCCGAAGTTCAGGAGCACCACCAGCCGCTGTCCTTCGAAGTTTCGCGCATAGGCGAGCACCTCGCCCCCTGCATCGAGCGCTTCGTAATTGCCCCGGTTCAGCGCAGGCTGCGCGCGGCGCAGCGCGATGAGGCGCCGGTAGAGCGCCAGCATCGACCCTGCGTCCTGCGATTGCGCTTCCACGTTGCACGTGGGCCAGTCGGCTGCCAGGCGCAGCCACGGCGTGCCGGTCGTGAAGCCCGCGTGCGCTGCGGCGCTCCACTGCATGGGTGTTCGCTCCGGGTCGCGGCCCAGGCCCATGCCGGGCTTGTTCTTCTCGAACGGGTCCTGGACTTCATCGGCGGGAACGGGGACGTCCGTCATGCCGATCTCGTCGCCGTAGTAGAGCGTCGGCGTGCCGCGCAGCGTGAGCAGCAGCATGGCCGCGAGCCGCGCCATCTGCGGCCCGACGCGGCTCGCAATGCGGGATCTGTCGTGGTTGCCCAGCACCCAGTTCGGCTGCGCGCCCTCGGGCAAGGCGGCTTCGTAGTCGCGCACCAGGCGGTCGATGCGCGCCGCCTGCCACTCGGCCGCAATCAGCTGGAAGTTGAAGGGCAGTTGCACGCCTTCGAGCACACCGTCGGTGTTGAGTCCGTAGTAAGCGACCAGGCGCGCGAGCGGCAGGTAGAGCTCGCCGATCAGCACGCGCGACGAGCGTGCGTCGCTGAACTCGTCGACCACGCGGCGCATCTCGGCCACGATCGGCTGCACCTCCGGCAGGTCCGTGTTGTAGAGCATCAGCCAGCGAAAAAAAGGGTCCTGGCCCGGGGCGAAGTCCGGGTTCGGCGGGTTGTCGCGGAACTGCGCGTCCTTGATGATCTGCGAGAGCACGTCGACGCGGAATCCGTCGACGCCGCGCCGGAGCCAGAAGCGCAGCGCCTCGTACATCGCGGCCCGCACCTCGGGGTTGCGCCAGTTGAGGTCGGGCTGCTCCTTCAGGAACGAATGGCCGTAGTACTGGCCGGTGGTCGCATCGAAGGCCCAGGCCGGGCCGCCGAAATTGCTGAGCCAGTTGTTGGGCGGCCCGCCGCCCGGCGCCGGGTCGCGCCAGATGTACCAGTCGCGCCGCGGATCGCCGCGTGCGCTGCGGCTCTGCACGAACCACGGATGGCGGTCCGAGGTGTGGTTGGGCACGAAGTCCAGGATGATCCTGAGCTCTCTCGCGTGCGCCTCCTGCACCAGCGCATCGAAGCCTTCCAGCGTGCCGAAGCGCGGATCGATGCCGCAAAAATCGCAGATGTCGTAGCCGAAGTCGGCCATCGGCGAGGGATAGATCGGCGAGATCCAGACCGCATCGACACCGAGCGAGACCAGATGATCCAGCCGGGCGCGGATTCCATCGAGGTCTCCGATGCCATCGCCGTTGCTGTCCTGGAACGAACGCGGATAGACCTGATAGACGATTCCGCACTTCCACCAGTCGTCGGCTGACATCTTGATCCCCTCATGGTCGGTTTGGAGGGGATCCATTGTCTCCATAAAGCGTGCAGCGCATCCGCGCGCCGTGGGCCGCCGGCCGCCTCGGGCGGGCGATGCTAGTCCTCGTCGCGCACCCGGTACTGGCTCACCAGCGTCTGCTGGACCGTCGGCGGCACGGCCTCGTAGTGCGACAGCGCAATGGTGTAGCGGCCCTGCCCGCTGGTCATTGCATTGAGCCGCGACTGGTAGCTGGCCAGCTCGGCCTCGGGCACCTGCCCGCCGATGGCCACGGTGCCGCCTCCCAGGCCCAACGTGCCGGTGACCAGGCCGCGGCGCGCCGACAGGTCGCTCGTGACGTCGCCCACGGCATGCTCGGGCACGGCGATCTCGATCTGCACGATCGGTTCGAGCACCACCGGGCGGGCCTCGCGGATCGCGGCCATGAAGGCCTTGCGGCCGGCGGTCGCGAAGGCGATGTCCTTGCTGTCGACGCTGTGGTGCTTGCCGTCGTACACCACCACGCGCACGTCGACCACCGGATAGCCCGCGATCGCGCCGTACGCCAGCACCTCGCGCACGCCCTTCTCCACCGCGGGAATGAACTGGCCCGGGATCGCCCCGCCCCGGACTTCGTCGGCAAACTGAAAACCCGCGCCGCGCGCGAGCGGCTCGATGCGCAGGAAGACCTCGGCGAACTGGCCGGCGCCGCCGGTCTGCTTCTTGTGGCGGTGGTGGCCCTCGGCCGGTGCGGTCACGCTCTCGCGGTAGGCGATGCGCGGCGGCCGCGTCTGGACCTCGAAGCGGTACACCTCGCGCAGGCGATCGAGCACGATGCGCAGGTGCAGCTCGCCCAGGCCGTAGAGCACCGTCTCGTTGGTCGCGGCCACGTGCTCGATGCGCAGGCACGGGTCCTCGGCCGCGAGCTTGCCCAGGATCTCCCAGGCGCGCTGCTCGTCGCCATGGCGCTTGGGCTCCACGGCCAGGCCGTGCACCGGCACCGGAAAAGGCAGCGGCGCGAGGTGCACGTGGGCGTCTTCCGCCGCATCGTGCAGCACGGCATCGAAATGGATCTCCTCGACCTTGGCCACCGCCACGATGTCGCCCGGCACCGCATGCGACACCTCGACATGGTCCTTGCCCTGGAGCATGAACAGGTGCCCCACCTTGAAGGGCTTGCGCCCGTCGCCGATGTAGAGCTGGCTGTCGCGCGTGACCGTGCCCTGGTGCACGCGGAAGATCCCCATCTTGCCGACATAGGGGTCGACCGTGACCTTGAACACATGCGCCAGCACGTGCAGCGACGAGTCGGGGCTGGCCTCCATGGGCTTGGCCTGCGCACCCTCGCCGATGATGAAGTCCGGCGGGTTGGCCTCGGTCGCGTCGGGCAGCAGCTTGACGATCACGTCCAGCAGCTCGGCCACGCCGGCGCCGCTGCGCGACGAGACGAAGCACACCGGGATCAGGTGGCCTTCGCGCAGTGCCTGCTCGAGCGGCGCGTGCAGCTCGGCCGGGTCCACGTCGCCTTCCTCGAGGTAGCGGTCGACGAAGGCCGCGTCGACCTCGACCACCTGCTCCACCAGCGCGCGGTGCGCCGCCTCGACCGGGCCGAAGTCGGACTGCCCGAAGCGGTTGAAGAAGCAGTCCACCACCTGGCGGCCGACCCCGTCGGGCAGGTTCAGCGGCAGGCATTCGCGGCCGAAGGTGGCCTGGATGTCGGCCAGCAGGCCCGCCAGCGAGACGCCCTGCGAGTCGATCTTGTTGACGATGATCATGCGCGCCAGGTGGCGCGAGGCCGCGTACTCCATCATGCGCACGGTCATCGGCTCGATGCCGGTGGCGGCATTGATGACCACCGCCGCGGTCTCGACCGCCTCCAGCGCCGGCAGGCTCTGGCCGAGGAAGTCGGGCCCGCCGGGCGTGTCGATCAGGTGGATGCGCGTGCCGGCGTGCGTGAGGTGCATCACCGATGCGTTGAGCGAGTGCTGCATGCGGCGCTCGAGCGGGTCATGGTCGCTGACGGTGCTGCCGCGTTCGATGCTGCCGCACGCCGCGATGGCGCCCGCCTTGTGCAGCAGGTTCTCGGCCAGCGAACTCTTGCCGGCGGCCGCCGCGCCCACCAGCGCCAGCGTTCGCACGGCCTGCATTTCGGCCGCAAGGCCGTTCGATCGGCTTGGCATGGCATGCACTCCTTACGCGCCCGCATGGCCGGCCCGGCGGCCTGCGGGGGCTCGGGTGCTGCGCGTGGACGCCAGGCCAGCGTACGGGATTGGCCGTGCCGGCGCAAGCGGGTGGCTGCCCCAGGCCTACTTCGAACGCCCGTCGAAATGCTGCACCGGCACCGCATCCAGGTCGATGCCCTCGAGGCTGCGGATGTTGATGGCCGCCATCCTGTTGCCCTTGGGATCGGTGCCCTCGCCAAAGACATGAATGCCGCAGACCGCGCAGAAGCGATGCGCGATCACATGCTTGTTGAACATGTAGGTGCCGATGTCCTCGGGCGGCGTCTTCAGCCTGAGCCGGTCGTGCGGCACGAACCACAACAGCGATCCCCTGCGCTGGCACATCGAGCAGTTGCATGCCATCGCCCCCTGGATGTCGCCCTCGACTTCGAAGGCGATCCGGCCACAGTGGCAGCTGCCTTGGTAATTGGTCGTCATCGGTGCTCCGAACGGAAGTTGTGCGGGCCGCAGTTTAGGACGAGGAGGCAGCCGTGTCTGCCCACCTCCGACGCGAAGCCCTTCACCATCTGCGCGATGCCGGCCTTGGTGGCCGCATAGATCCCGAGGCCGGGCTCGACCTGCGCGGCCGCCGATCAATCCTGCGACTTGTAGGCCGCCAGGAACGCGTCGGAAGACACCTGATCGGCCAGGGCCCGGAGGCTCGCCGCCGAGGCAGGGCCCAGCACGGCCTCCACGCGGTCGTTCGCAGCGGCCCAGCGCACCACCGCTTCCGACAGCCGAGCCTTGCCAAGCGGAGTGAGCACGCCGTGCTTGGTGCGCCGGTCCTTGGCGTCCGCACGCAACTCGACGAAGCCGTCGCGCACCAGTGGCCTGAGCGCGTGGGTCAGCGCCGACAGCTGGATCGCGAGCCGCGCCGCCAGATCCTGCAGCGTCGGTCCTTGCGGGGCGGTCGCCGTGAGCTTGTCTATTTCCGCGATGAGCGCGAGCTGCGTGGCCTTGAGGTCCAACGGCGCCAGTGCTTCGTCATACAGCTGGCCGAGCCGGCGGGCGGCAAGCCGCAGTGCCGTGTTCGTGCAGACACGCCCGCCCAACTCGTCCGCGGGCGGCTTGGCCAGGCTGTTCTTTGCGTCGACGGCTTTGGTGTTTATTCCCATGTTCACAAAATGGTTGAGTGCTGCACCAACGGCAGCCGGGGTCGGACCGCTTCTACATTTGAGCCCTCAACTTTTTTGGTTGAGCCCTCAATTTTATTGGAAAGCCATCCATGACACATCCCAGCTCCAGGAAAGTCGCTCTTGTCACCGGGGCTTCCTCCGGCATCGGCGCCGTCTATGCGGACCGCCTCGCTGCGCGCGGCTACGACCTCATTCTGGTCGCCCGCCGCGCCGACCGCCTCGAAGCCCTCTGCGCACAGGTCTCGAAGGCGCACGGCATCCAGGCCGAGCCGGTCATCGCCGACCTGACCCTGGACGAGGACCTGGCGCGCATCGAGACGATCCTGTCCACCCGCGCCGACCTGCGCGTCCTGGTGAACAACGCCGGCATTGCGCGGCTGGGGCCGGTGGCCCAGAGGTCTGCAGGCGACGCGCTGTCGCAGATCGCCCTCAACGTCACGGCGCTGACGCGCCTGACCCAGGCGGTGGTGCCGGCCTTCATCGCCAGAAACGACGGGGTGATCATCAACATCGCTTCGGTGCTGGGCATCCATGCGCTGCCCGTCAGCGCCGTCTACAGCGGCACCAAGGCCTTCGTACTGCAATACAGCCGGGGCCTGCAGGAAGAGCTGGCCGGCACCGGCGTGAAGGTCCAGCTGGTCCTGCCGGCCTCGACGGCCACCGAGATCTGGGACCTGTCGGGCATTCCGCTGGCGGCCCTCAACAAGGACGCCTTGATGACCACCGAGCACATGGTCGATGCGGCGCTCGCGGGATGGGACCAGGGCGAAGCGGTCACGTGGCCGTCGGTCGCCGATGCAACGCTGTGGGAGAAGTACGAAGCGGCGCGCTCCGCATTGTTCGCCGCCACCCAGGTGGGAACGCCGGCCCCGCGCTACCGGGTCGCCTGAGCTCCTGCAGTCCGAGGCCATTCCCCCTTCTTTTTTCTCACTCCCCTTTTCTTCTTCAGGACAGTCCATGCTTTTCGACACCTTCTCCCTGCGCGCCACCCCGCTCAAGAACCGTGCCGTGATGTCGCCGCTCACCCGCAGCCGCGCGGCCGAGAACAACACGCCCAACAGCCTGATGGCCACGTACTACGCCCAGCGCGCGGGCGCCGGACTCATCATCACCGAAGGCACGTCGCCCTCGCCCAACGGCCTGGGCTACGCCCGGATCCCCGGCCTGTTCAATGACGCGCAGGTGCAAGGCTGGAAGCTCGTGACCGACGCAGTGCATGCCAAGGGCGGCAGGATCGTCGTGCAGCTCATGCACACCGGCCGCGTGGCCCACACGGACAACCTGCCGGCCGGTGCCGAAGTGCTGAGCTCGTCGTCGGAGACGTGCCCCGGCCAGATGTGGACGGATACACAAGGCAACCAGCCGCACACGCCGCCGCGCGCCATGGCCGAGGCCGACATCCAGGCCGCGATCGGCGAATACGCCACAGCCGCGCGCCTTGCCATCGAGGCCGGCTTCGACGGCATCGAACTGCACGCGGCCAACGGCTACCTCCTCGAGCAGTTCCTGAACGCCAACGTCAACCGCCGCACCGACGGCTACGGCGGCACGGCCGAAGGGCGCAACCGGCTGGTGCTCGAGGTCGCGCGTGCGGCCGTGAAGGAGATCGGCGCCGAGCGCGTGGGCATCCGCCTGTCGCCGCACGGCGTGCTCAATGGCACCGGCGCGTTCGAAGGCGTGGACGAACAGTACCTGGCGCTGGTGAAGCAGCTCTCCGCACTCGGCCTCATGTACGTCCATGTGCTGGACCATTCGGCCATGGGCACCCCGCCCGTCCCCGCCCAGCTGAAGACCGATCTCAGGGCTGCGTTCGACGGCCCCTTCATCCTTGCCGGCGGACTCGACAAGGCCAGCGCACTGCAGGCCCTGAGCGAAGGGCGCGCGGACCTGACGGCCATGGGCAGGGCTTTCATCGCCAATCCCGACCTGGTCGACCGCATGCGCCAGGACGCGCCGCTGAACGCGCCTGCGCCGGAAACCTTCTACACGCCCGGTGCCAAGGGCTACACGGACTATCCGACGCTCGCGGGCTAGGCACCGCCGGTTGCAAGCAAACACCCCGCCGGCGCGGCCGACGGCTCAGGCGCTCCGGCTGAACAGCCGGAACGGCGAGCTCAACAGACAGCCCAGCCAGAGCGACACAAGGCCGTTGGAGGCCTTGTCGTGCCAGCCATGCTTGTCGTCCCACAGCAGCGCGTTGTCTTCGATCTGCACGCTCCACTGCGCATCGGCAAGCACTTCGCGGCGAATCCGGTCGAGGCACTCGATCCAATGGCGGGCGCCCTTGTGCATGGCGAAGGGCGTGTTGTCGGGCAGGGCCGTCGCGCCCGAGAACACCTCTGCGCCGGTCAGCCGCGATGTCTCGTAGCGCGTGAAGCTCTCCCAGTTGAGGCCCTTGCCCGTGTGCGCGTAGCGCTCGACGTCGGCGATGACGTCGAAGGATTGCACGATCGCATCGATGCGCTGCGACTCGACGGGGGTCAGTGGCGTGTCCTGCTTCGCGGTGTAGTAGATGCTGAAGCCCATGGGGCGATGCCTGCGTGCCGGGTGGGTCCGCGGCGAAGAGCGGTGGTCGGTGGATTCTGCCGCAGGCCATGGGCCCAACTTGTTGGGTGCCGGGCACGATGCAGACCAGCCAGGCCTCATACCCACCTGCGTACCCTGCCTTTGTAAGCCTCGTACTCCGCCCCAAACAGAGACGCCAAAACGCGTTCTTCCGGGATGATCTGGAACCGAGTGATGTAGAGCACGTACACGACAACCCACAGGGCAGCGAGCGGATTCGCCAGAAACACTGCCCACGCCAACAGGGTCAGCAAGAGCCCAAGATACATGGGATTGCGCGTATAGCGGTACACGCCTCGGATCACCAACGAGGAGGCCGAGCTTGCCTTGACCGGGTTCACGGTGGTCTTGGCGCGCCGAAACGCAACCATTCCGGCGATGCCGATGCCTTGGCCGACGCACACCAAAACGACGGCGCAGAGCACGCGGGCCGGATAGGGAATCTGCACAAGCCCCGCGGCGGCTGGCGTCAGCCACATAAGAAGCGCCAGGACAAGCGCTGCGATGGGGGGAGGAACCTTCAGTACAAGCACGCTCATATTACTCCATGAGGTCTAGCACCCGGCCGTGAACACAGCTGTGATTTCAGCCCAGTCCGAACGTCTTGCGCAGGCCCTTTTCGACCGGGCCAGCGGGCATGAAACGGCGCAACTTGGCCAGGAGGGACGCTTCGCCCTTGGGCGTGTGGCGCATCTTCCACGGACCAAGTGCCGCGCTGACCATCGTCGCCACAACGCCTTCAGGCGTGGGCGCCTTTTGCACGTTGTTCTGGAAGGCTTTGGTGACGATGGCAAGCTCTTTGCTGTAGTCCGGGATTCTGGCAGCAGTCTGAGGCGCGTTGAGATCAAGGTTGGTTTTGGTGAAGGAGGGTTCGACCAGCGACACGCGGATGCCGAATTGGCGTACTTCATGATCCAGTGACTCGGACAGCCCTTCAACAGCGTATTTGGAGGCCGCATACAAGGCCATGTACGGCGAACATAGAAAGCCCACCACCGAGCTGACATTGACGATACGACCGGAACGCTGCTGACGCATGTGCGGCAGCACGGCCTTGATCACGCGCAAGAGGCCGAAAAGGTTGGTTTCGAACAGCGTCTGGGCTTCGGCAATCGAGGTTTCTTCAGTCGCGCCCAGCAGGGTCACACCCGCATTGTTGACCAGCACATCGATGCGCTTGGCCTGCGCGATGATGGCCTGAATGCCTCGATCAACGGAAACATCGTCGCGGATGTCCATCTCAATGAGCGTGACGCCAGGTATGGCTTGGGCCTTTGCCGTGTTGCGCACGGTGCCGAAGACCCGGCAGCCTTGTTCGGCAAACTTTGTGGCGGCGGCGCACCCGATGCCTGACGACACGCCGGTGACGAGGACAACTTTGGAATTCGACATGGCAGTTCCGTTGTGTAGAGGCAGTGGAGTGAGGAGGATCAGTTGTGTAAGGAGGCAGGTCTGATCGGATTGCGTGCCATGACGATCCACGCTGCGCCGTCGATCATCACCGAACGCTCGCCGGGGAGGCCTGCGAAGACGGCACGAACCGCGGCCGAGGCGCGGGCGCGGATGTCGTCGGGCTGATCAGCGAGCGCGCGCGAAAGCGGGCCGACCTCGAGCGCCATCTTCACCGCGTCGTCGATCGCAGCGTCCCGCGTCCCGCCCTCGCCGAACGGGACGGAAGCATCGAAGGGCGCGATAGCGATATCGGTGAAGCCGGCTGCCGTCAGGATGCGCGCCACTCGTCCCTGGTCGCCGAACGAAAATGGGCCGGGCGCTTCGGGATCGGGCAGCGCGGTCAGCGGGACGATGCCCTTGAGCGCGCCAATCGGCAGGCGCACCCAATCGTTCTCGGCCACGCCGCGCCAGCAGACGAAAGCGACCCGCCCGCCCGGCCGGAGCGCGCGTCGCAAGTGGGCGAACGCCCCTGTCGGATCGTCGAAGAACATCACCCCGAAACGCGAAAACAGGATGTCGAACGCGCCCTCGGGCAGCTCGGCGCTGCTGGCGTCGGCCACCCGGAACAGGGCCGGCGTATCCTGTGGCGCAAGCGCGCGCGCTCGGTCGATCAGCGCTTCGGATATGTCCACTCCCAGCACTTGGCCCCCCGGGCCAACGCGGGCGGCCAGAGCCAGACTCGACGCGCCCGCGCCGCAGCCGACGTCCAGCACGCGCTCGCCCGTCGCAGGCGCGACGGCTTCGATCGCGGCCTGGCCGAACACCGCCACCATAGCGTCGAGCCGGGCCTGGTTGGCGACCCAGCGCTCTCCGCTTTGGCCATTCCAGTCGGCGACCTGATAGGCATTTTTCTCTGTCATGCTATCTCCTTGTTCTGATTCGTTCTTAACTAGCTACCCTTTTATCGAGGCAGGGGGAAATGACGCTACTCGGCCCATGCCGCGATCCGTTTCGCGATCGCCTCGGGGGCCTCGATGTGCAGGAAGTGACCGACCCCGGGGATGACTTCCAGCGCGTGCGGAGCGGCGAACCGATGTCGGTCGTCGACCTGCTGGGGGAGGATGCAGCCGTCGTCGGCACCGTGAAGCTGCAACAGGGGCACCGCGATCGGCCGAGACAGGCGGCGCGTCGCCCCAAGCATGCCGGGCCGCAGCATCGCCCGGTAGTACTTGAGAGGCGCGGGCATGCTCGCCCGCAGGCGTTCGTGCAGCTCTGCCTGGAGAGCAGGAGCTAGCGAGAGGCCGGGCGACCACTGACGCCAGAGGTGATCGATGAGGGCGAGATCGCGGGCGGTGGCCATCCAGCCGCTTCCCGGCAGTTGAAAAAGCCCCATGTACCAGCTCCGGCGCAGCTGAGCGGGGCGCGCAAGCTGGCGCATGAACGTGAGTGGATGAGGGATTGCGAGCGTGACCGCGCGTTCGATCCGCTCCGGCGCGGTGACGCAGGTATCGTAGGTGACCAGGGCGCCCCAGTCATGGCCAATCAACTCCACGGGCCGCCCCGGAGACCAGCGGTCGATCAGGGCGATCACGTCGCCGGTGAGGGCAGCGAAGTCGAACGGCCCCGCAGTCGGGGACGGGGCGTAACCGCGAAGCCAGGGGGAGACGACGTGACGCCCACGGCGACCGAGCTCGGCAAGGAAGGGCTTCGCCGTCGGCGGATGGTCCGGGAAGCCGTGCAAGACGATGGTCGGTTGGCCATCGGGATCACCCCCCTGCAACGCATGAAAGGTGCCGTGTGGCAGGTCGAAAGTGACGTGTTCGAACTCCATGTGTGGGGCTTCTCCAAGAGCGGTCGGACGAGAGATGCTGATGCTGGCTTCGGCGTTCCTGGTTTGGACAGGCGCGTGTCCTCAGGCGCCGGGTGTAATGCGGGGTCAGCCGGCCAGCCGGCTCTCCGTGACACCGGCCCGCAAGCTTTCAGAATCAAGCCCGCGGCAACCGGAGCAGGGAATCCATGCCCTCAAACCACCATCGATTGCTGGGCGAAGATTCCCGCCATCGCGCCCTGCGACGATGCTTGGGTGACCGAGGGCAAGAAGGGCGTGGTCAGGTCGCCGGCGGCGTAGATGCCGGGCATGCTGGTCTGGCGGCGCTCGTCGACCTTGAGGACGATGCCGGTGGGCGTATCCACCGTGGCGAGGCCCAGTGATTCATGCAGGCTTGCGGACGGCTTGTTGCGCGGATGGGCGAACAGGACGTCGACCGCGACGTTGCGGCCGGTATCGAGATTGACTGTGGAGATATGGCCCTTGTGATGGGCGATCTCGACGATCCGGCCATCGATGACAGGCATGTTGCGGCGCGCCAGATCGGCCTGGATATCGGGCGGGATGTCGTGACCATCGGCGAAGACAGTCAACTTGTCGGTCCAATCGCGGAACAGCCTGGCCTGATTGTGCGATTGCGGGCCGGACCAGACGAGGCCCCAATGCCGGTCGGCGACTTCAAAGCCGTCGCAATAGGGGCAGGGCACGATGGACGTGCCCCAGCTTTCGGCAAAGCCTGGAACCTCAGGCATCTGGTCAGCAACGCCGTAGCTCAGGATCACGCGGCGCGCCCCGAGGCTTTCGTGATCGTCAGTGACGACGCAGAAATCGTCGATGGCGCCAGACACGCTCTCGGCCCGGGCATTGACCAGCCTGACCGTTGGATAGCGCGCCAGCTGCTGCCGCGCCTCGGCCAGGATGTCCAGCGGCGGCTTGTGATCGTGGCCGAGCAGGCCATGCGAGTGGCCGGCAAAGCGGTTGCGCGGCCGGCCGGTATCGAGAACGGTGACCTTGCGGCGGGCACGGCCGAGTTGCAGGGCGGCGGCGAGGCCGGCAAAGCTGCCGCCGACGATGATGACGTCATTCATGGTGATGGGCTCCGTGTGGGCTGGTTGATTATTGGACTATCTAGTACAGTAATGTAGAGTCGATATAGTAAACTGTCAAGTCCACTAAATATGCCCATGGCCCGCTCCCCAGTTCCTGCTCCCAAGCCCCAACGCGGCCGGCCACGCGATCCCGAGCGCGTGCGGCGTATCCTGGAAGCGGCGCAAAGGCACTTCAACGAGCATGGGCTGGAGCGTGCCAGCGTGGATGCCATTGCCGCGGAAGCCGGTGTGTCCAAGATGACCGTGTACAGCAACTTCGGCTCCAAGGAGGGGCTGTTCCAGGCGGTCGTGCGCGACAGGACGGCGCCGGTGGTGGATGGCGTCCCGGGCGCCGGGGCGCTGGACCCGAACCACCCTGAGGAGGCGCTGCTGGCGGTCGGCACCCGGTTTCTCGCACTGGCGCGCGGGGACGCCCTCGGCGCGTTGCGCGCTGTCTACGGCGTCGCGGGGGCGCAGCCGGAAGCCTGCCGTGCGTTCTACAAGGAAGGTCCGGAGCGTGCGAACGGCGAGCTGGCTGCATACCTGCGCCGTGCCGACGCGGCGGGCACGCTGAAGGTGCGGAACCCGCTTCAGGCAGCGGACCTGTTCCTGTCGATGTTCCTGGGCTCCGGGCACATCCGCGGGCTGCTGAAGCTCGAGATGCCGGATTCCCGGGAAAACAGGGCACTTCTGCGCGAGGCCGTGCGGGTCTTCATGGCGGCCTACGGCGCGTAGGCACCCGATCTCTCGTGCGGCGCTTCGTTGGCTCGCACAGCATGCCGATCCCGAATGTCGAGCCTGGTGTCATGACCTTCATCGTGTAGAAGCCTCAGAGGCAGATGCAGACAAAGGCGCCAGCCAGGCACGAGGCGAACGCGAGAACGACCAGGTAGTGGTTTGGCATCCGGAACCGAGTGGCGTCAATCGCCGCGGTCCAGGGTATCGGCCGACGGCAAGTGGAAGACATGCAACTCTTCCCAACGGCCTGTCGAATTTTCGATCAGCACGACCGAGGCGCAATCCGCTCGGATGCCGCCGAATGCATCCAGCCGCTTTTGCAACTCAGCAGCGGCTGCATCGGCCTCGGATGGGTTTCCATGGGCAACGGTCAGGTGCGGAACCACTCCTTGGTGCTCCCCGCCGTACGGCTGGAAATCTGGAAAGACATCCACGAGCGCCCTGGTCATCGCGATGAACGGCCCGGGCGGTTCCGGCGCGAGATACGCGGTCGCCGGGAAGCGCGCGACCCTGTCCAGCGAGAAGGAGAACGCAACCACGCGATCCAACGCGTGTTGCGCCCGATCCAGTACGGCAGGCGTGATGTGCTGAGGGTCCATGAACGGCACAAGCACAGTGATGTGCGCTGGCACGCCCAGCTCCGTCGTCGCGTCGAAGCGCTGCCGAAGGTCGCCGACCCACGGCTCGGCCGAGGGCACTTTGACAGCAAACGCGGATATCGCCATGAGCCACATGATATTCAACAGGCAGTGAGCCGAAAGGTCCGAGCGCGATGCGAATCAGCGCGGGATAGGCGAACCAGTACTGACGGCGGATGCCATGCATCGAGCGGCTCACTGTCGATTCGCAGGAGCCGCTTTCGATGATGAGTCATGAGCGCCACCAACTGGCCTCGTGTCCTGATGTTGAATCTTGCGAGGTCAGGCAAGAGTTCTTCAAATGAGGACTCTCCATGGTCGTTTTTCCGCAAGCCAGTTCAGCTCCCCGCCCTCGACGCAAGGTCCTGGCCAATCATGAGCCGGTGTCCGTCAGGCGTCGCAACCGAGAACTCGCGCATGCCATGCGGCTTGTCTGCCGGCGCCTGCTTTATCAACGCGCCGCGCCGGACGAATTCTTCATGGAGCGCATCGACGTCATCCACATGCAGATAGCCGAAGTAGCTGTGGTCGCCCGTCGCAGACGGCAGCAGGGCGTCCGGACAATGGCCCATCATGATGCGCACATCTCCTCGCGAAAGAAGCTGCCATCCGGTTCCTTCCGGCCACTGCGCCTCGAAGCCCAGGGCGTCCCTGAAATAGGCGGTGTTTCGCTCGAGGTCCGGAACAGCGAGCACGAACGAAAACGGGCGCAGTTGGTTGGCATGTGACATCGGATTTCCTTTTGTGTAGCGGTCGACTCAGCAAATTGTGACGGGCTCGGAGCCCTCGGGGCACAATCGGCCCTGCCATGAGCACCATTGCCGAACCGTCATCCTCTTCTTCGCATGCCGCGCAGAAAATCCGCGTGCTGATTGCCGACGACCAGGCACTGATCCGTCGCGGCATGGCCATGCTGCTGGACGCTGCGCCGGACATCGAGGTGCTCGGCCAGGCGGCCGATGGCGTGGAAGCCGTGGAGCTGGCACGCCGCCTGCTGCCAGACGTGGTGCTGATGGATCTGCACATGCCGCGCAAGGGCGGCGTGCTCGCGACGCGCGAGATCTCGGCTGCCTTGCCGCACACGCGCGTGATGGTGCTGACCACCTTCGACCGCGACGACCTCGTCTTCGACGCGGTGCGTGCCGGCGCACAGGCCTACCTGCTCAAGGACGCTTCGGAAGAAGAGGTGCTGGACACCGTGCGGGCCGTGCACCGCGGCGAGTCGCGGCTGACGCCGCAGATCGCGCGCAAGGTGATGGACCAGTTCCGGCTATTGGCCGATCGCGTCGCGCAGGAGCCGCCCTCCCCGCCCGCGCCGGATTCCCGCGCCGCACCGCAGGCCGCCGCGCCCGGCGAGCCATCGCCGCCCGATTCGACGGCGGCGACCAAACCCCTGACCGAGCGCGAGGCCGCCGTGCTCGAACTGATCGCCAAGGGCTATGGCAATCGCCAGATCGCCACCGCGCTCAACCTGGCCGAGGGAACGGCAAAGAACCACGTGAGCCGGATCATGCAGAAGCTTCACGCGAACACCCGCACCGAACTGGCGGTGCTGGTGTTGAAGAAGTAAGCCCCCGGAGCGCCTTCGGCGCCTCCCCCCAAGGGGGCACTGGAATGGGCAGCGGGGTGTCAGGCCGTGCGGCCTGCAGGCGACAGGCCGCCGGGCATCGCGAGATCAGGTGCTGCCGGCGAAGGCGCATGCGATGCGGCGGCATTGCTGGCGGTGTGCCGGGCCAGCATCGGCCGCAGCGCGACGATGGCCAGGAAGGCGGCGAACAGGTCGAGCGCCGCGACGGTGTAGAGCACGGTCGACCAGGTGCCGGTGGCTTCCATCATCAGGTTGCCGAGCGGCACGAACAGCGCGCCGACGCCCTTGGCGCAGTACAGCACGCCGTAGATCTTGCCGATGTGCTTGGTGCCGAAGGCGTCGCCCGCGAGCGCCGAGAACAGCGAATACACCTCGCCCCAGGCCAGGAAGACCACGCCCGACAGGATCAGGAAGGCCCACGGGTTGTGGCCGAAGTAGCCCAGCGCGATGATGCCGATGCCCTCCAGCGTGAAGGCGATCACCATCGTCTTCTCGCGGCCGATGTGATCGGAGATCCAGCCGAACAGCGGGCGCGAGATGCCGTTCATCACACGGTCGAGCATCAGCGCGAGCGGCAGCGCGGCCATGGTGACGAAGTACAGGTCCACCTTGAAGTTCTTCACGCCCAGGTCCTGCGCGATCACACCCAGTTGCGCCACGGCCATCATGCCGCCGGTGACCACGCAGGAGAACATCAGGATCATCAGCCAGAACAGCGGCGTGCGAAGCGCCTCGCCCAGCGTGTAGTCGCGCCGGCTCTGCACCAGCTTGGTCGAGCCCCGCACTTCGTTGCCCTTGGGCGCGCGCAGGAACCAGGCCGCAATGAAAGCCAGCGAGCCCTGCAGCAGGCCGAAGAACAGGAAGGCCTGCTGAAAGCCGGAGCTCTCGATCATCGCGGCGATCGGCAGGATGGTGGCGGCCGAGCCGGCGCCGTAGCCGCCTGCGGTCAGGCCCACCGCCAGGCCGCGCCGGTCGGGAAACCACTTGAGCGCGTTGTTGATGCAGGTGGCATAGATCGAACCGACGCCGATGCCGCCGATGGCCGCGCCGATGTAGAAGCCCATCAGCGTCGTGGCCTGCGAGTTGATGGCCCAGGCCGCGCCGATGAACAGCGCGCCGAAGGCCACGATCAGGCGCGGGCCGAACTTGTCGATGAAATAGCCCTCGATCGGCGCGAGCCAGGTCTGCACCAGCACGAAGATGGTGAAGGCAATCTGGATCGATGCGCGCTCCCAGCCGAACTTGCCCTGGATCTCCGGCACGAACAAGGTCCATGCGTACTGGATGTTGGCCGTGGCAATCATGCAGACGATGCCGACGGCCAGTTGCAGCCAGCGGTTGTCGAACAGGCGCGGCGGCGCGCCGGATGCGGCCTGCGTCAGGGAAGCGGGGTTCATTCGTTGGGTCTCCATTCGTTGTCGCGCCGATCGCGTCGCGGCACGTTGAGGGTTGGGATTCAGTCGCGCTGCGGGCACGGATCGCGATGGGTGCAACTGTTGCCGCAAACCGCCGCCGGCGCGCCTGCCGGAAGTCACGCGGCGGATCGAGACAAACCCCGAGGACTCCGGGGAAGTACCCATGCCGAAAGTCACGGCCACCGGCTGCGAGAATCCGCAGCCAATGAACCTCGCACGCCGCATCGACCCACGGCGCTCCATGGCCGCCGCGATCGGCTGGCTGCTGATTGCGCTCACCCTGTGCCTGGCGCTCGTGGCCAACCTGTGGCTGCGCAGCTTCGTGCGTGCGACGCTGCTCGAGCAGCACGGCCAGCGCCTGGAAGCCGCGGCCGAGCACGTCAATGCCGAACTCGACACCGCGTTGCTGCTGCGCCTGCAGGCCGTCAGCGTGGTGGCGGCCATGCTGTCGGAGGATGTGCAGCACAGCGAGGGCGCGCGCCTGAAGCGCTCGCTCGAGGCGGTGCGCCGCGGCGTGCCCGACCTGATCTGGCTGGCGGTGACGGATGCCGACGGCTTCATCGTCGCCGCCACCGACGAGCAGGTGGTCGGCCAGAACGTCAATCAGCACGCGTGGATCTCGCAGGGCCTGGACGCCGCATGGATCGAGGAAGGCCGCTCGCCGCAGGAGCGCTTCCTGAAGCTCACTGCGCCGGTGCGCAACGCGGACGGCGCAATCATCGGCGTCGTCGCCGCGAACCTGCGCTGGAACTGGGTGCAGAAGATCATGGGCGAGATCCGCGCCTCGCCGGGCGAATGGCTGCTGATCGACCGCGACGGCATCGTGCGCCACGGGCCGGGCGCACTTCTGGGGCAGCGCTGGCAGGATGCCGGCGATCCGATCACGCCCTTCGATCCCGTGGTCGCAGGCCTGGGGAACGACGGATCCGATCTGCCCACGCGCATCCGCACGAGGCGGCTGCTGGACAACCGGCCCTACCTGATCGCGACCCCGCCCAATGCGCGTGACGGCACGCTGCGCCGCCTCGGCTGGCAGGCCGTGGTGATCCAGCCGGTCGAATCGGTCGCGGCGTTTGCGACTGCCATCGAATGGCGCATCTCGATCGTGCTGAGCCTGCTGGGCCTGGCCGCCGCGGTGGCGGGCATCGTCATGGCGCGCCGCCTCACGCGCCGTGTGAGCGTGATCGCCCATTCCGCGGACGCGGTGCTGGCCGGCAGCGCCACGCGCATCGAGGTGCCGCAAGGCGTCGACGAAGCCGCGCGGCTGGGCAGCGCGCTCGACCGCCTGCTGGACACGCTGCGGCGCGAACGCGACGAGCTGCGCCGGCTCAATGCCGAGCTGGACGAACGCGTACGCCAGCGCACCGAAGAGATCAATCGGCTCGCGCAGGAATCGCGCGATGCCGCAGTGGTGCGCGAGCGCCTTCGGCTGGCGCGCGGGCTGCACGACACGCTGGCGCATTCCATGATGGCGATGCTCACCGAGATCCGCGTGCTCAAGCACCTGGCATCGAACCGGCCCGATGCGCTGCCGGACGAGCTGGTCCGGGCCGAACGGGCGGCGCGCGACGGGCTGGACGAGGCGCGCCGCGCGATCGACCAGCTGCGCAGCAACCCGGTGCGCGACATCGGGCTGGGAGCAGCGCTGGCCGAGCTGGCCAAGAACCTGAGCGAGCGCTCCGGCATCGAGCTCGACTGCCGGATCGACCCTGTGTTGTCCGCGCTCGCGGCCGAGCCGGCTGAAACCGTGTTCCACATGTGCGAGGAAGTGCTGCGCAACGTCGAACGGCACGCGGGCGCGGCACGGCTGCTGATCCGCCTGCAGCGCATGGCTGCGAGCGACAGCATCGAACTGGAGATCGCGGACGACGGCATCGGCTTCGAGCCGAGTGCAGGCGCCGCGGGGCACTACGGGCTCGTGGGACTGCGGGAGCAGGCCGACGCGATCGGCGCCCATCTGCGCATCGACAGCCGCAGCGGCGAAGGCACCCGCGTGTCGCTGCGATGGACGCAGGCGGGCTCAGCGTAAGGCCGCGATCCGCAACCGCTGCGCGGGGCGCCATTCCCCCGGCATCCGAATTCAATGCAAGCAACGCCCGGCAAAACGATTGCTGCTTCTTCATTTCTTTCAAGTGCCGCAGGCATCGGAGCGTGTTGCATGCACATGGACGACTCGCGCTTCAATGGCAATGGAAACATCGGCGCGATTCCTTGAATTGCCCGACATGCTGCAATCGCGCGATGCATCCGCACTCGACATCAATCCCGAATGCTATAAACGAATGGCACCATGGAAGTGCCGCATGCAATATCGACGTAGTTACACACTGAAATTCATATCACTCCCGGACCTGACATGACCTCAAAAAGCAAACTGCTGCTCGGCGCCGCATTCCTGGCGGGTTGGATGAGCACAGCCTCGGCCCAGGACGCCGATCCGACGAACATGGTTCGCGGCGGCCTGCAAGCGATCCAATTGGTGGACCAGGGCAAGATCGGCGAACTCTGGGACGGCTCGGGCCCCGCCACCAAAAAGCGGGTCGCACGTCCCGAGTTCGTTCGCCAGGTCGAGGCGTCGCGGTCGCCGCTCGGCGCGGCGCAGCAGCGCACATGGGTCTCGGTGAATCGCCAGTTGGTTGCAAACGACGATCCCGATGTGGCCGGCCAATACATCAACGTCGAATACGAAACCCGCTTTGCCAACGCGAGCAACCGGGTGGTGCGCGAGATGACGAGTTTTCGCCTCGACGCCAGCGGCACGTGGCGCCTGAGCGGCTACGTGTTGCGCTAAGCCGCTCTCCTAGGATGCGCCGCGGCTCCCGCGGCGCATCGGCCAGGCGAATACCCCATGGCGGCAGGCGTTCGCAGCAGCAATCTCCCCTTCCGCGCTCGACGGATCGCCGCACCACCTCCTGAGCGCGAGCCGTAGCCATCGGCAGCAGCTCGCACGGAGGCGGCGCGCGCGCCAGATCGGATCGCAGTTCGCTGCCTGTCCGGCGCGCCATCCTCCCCGGCCTCGGCCAACCCTCCGCACAGCAAACGGCATCGAGCCGATATTCGGGCGCCGCGCTATTCAGCGTGCATCAATTCGGTGCCATCCGATCAGGGTCACGCGCCAATTCTGCGTACTACCGCCATAAAACAATTGATATAGATTTTTAATCGAAAGCTACGGAAATCCGTGGCAATGAATAGAACATTTAAAAACTTTGTATTACTATTTGTATTCTTAAGTTAATAGAAATTTCCAAAGTAATTCATTGAAAATCATGCTATGCATTAATGGTAAATAATAAATTCATATTACTAACCTCAAAGCCCGTCCGATAAAAATCTCCAATTGCCGCAATGCGCCGTTGACGTTAATTCGCCACACGCCAGTTGCATTCCGCGACAACCTCTTAAGATTCGCCAAAAAAAATGTTTCCGCTTAATTGCAATTGATCGAATAGTTTTGCAATTACTTCTAAAGGTTCTATGGGCAATGCCATCCGTGGATACCGCTTGCCGTGGAGCAAGGCTTCTGGCGTCTTGAACAATCGAGGAGAAATGCATGAATAAGTCGTACCGCAGCATCTGGAATGAGGCATTGGGCGCCTGGGTGGCGGCCTCCGAGCTCGCATCGGCACGGGGCAAAAAGGGTTCTTCGCGCGCACTGGCGAGCGGCCTGGATGCCGAGGCATCGCGGCCGGCGGGCACCTCGAAGGTCTACGGCAAGTTCGCCAGGATCGTGGCCGCGCTGGCGGCGATGGGCGGAATGGGTTGGGCCTCGTCGGTCCAAGCCCAGGTGAACTGCACTGCGGCGCCTTACAACTTCTACAGCGGCAGCGCGACGTGCGCGGGTTATCTGTCCCAAGCGACTTTCGGCGGAGCCACTGCCATAGGCTATAACGCCCAGAGTACGGGGCTGAATGCCACGACTCTCGGCTACCAAGCCCTTGCCTCAGCCACCAACGCCATTTACGTTGGTGCGCGCACCGGTGGAGTCGGAGCGTCCGGGGAGTCGTCGATTGCTATCGGTACGGATGTCAACTCCGGCGGCGCGGCAGCGGTCGCTGTTGGTGCGCAGTCGAAAGCAATGGGAACTAGGGGCGTTGCCTTGGGTGCGCAAGCCAATGCCGCTGTCGACTATGCGACAGCACTCGGTGGCGGTGGCGTCAGTCCAGCAACAGCCACACGGGCCACCGGCGTCGGTTCGACGGCTCTCGGTGGCAATGCCACCAGTGGCGCGCTTGCATCGGGCGTCGATGCCATCGCCATCGGCGGTCAGTCCGTCTCGTCGACACAATACTCGGTGGCCATTGGCTTGAATGCAGCAGCGTCAGGCCCGGGCGGCGCAGTCGCAATCGGTAGCAGCACGGTCTCGAACAATATCAATACGGTCGCGCTGGGCGTTAACGCCAATGCCACCGGAGCTGGCGCCAGCGCGTTGGGCACCGCTGCCACAGCTACGGGAGGGAACTCCACCGCCGTCGGCGTCAACTCCGTGGCAGGTGCAAACTTCGCGTTCGCCGGAGGCTTTTTGGCCCAGGCAACCGGATTGCGCACCGTCGCGATAGGCAATCAGGCAGAAGCAACCAGCGACGCAGCCACCTCCGTCGGGAACACTGCTCGGGCGCTAGGGAACAGTTCGCTTGCACTCGGAGCGCAAGCACTCGCCATCGGGGACAGCACGGTTGCGGTCGGCCAGGGGGCCGGCGCGGGCTCGACGGTCGCCAACACGGGTTCGGTCGCAGTGGGCATCGCCGCCGGCACGCTGGTCAGCGGTGCGCAGAACACTGCCATGGGCGGGGGCATTGCGAGCGTGATGCGGGGCGCGGGTTCGGGCGTCACGGGAACGCGCAACGTCGCCTTCGGCTCGGGCGATGGCACGGTCGCCTACGATGGCACCCTGAAGGCTTCGGCAGGCAGCCTGGTCAGCGGCAGCGACAACATCGCCATCGGCACCAACGCAGGTATCGGCGTCGCCGCCAGCGAAACCACGTCGATCGGCCTGAGCGCGAATGCGAGCGCGGACAGGGCGATCGCCTTCGGCTCTCAAGCAAAAGCATCCGCTCTGGACGCCGTCGCGCAAGGTACCAACACGAGCGCAGCCGGCCGCAACGCCATCGCCATCGGTTTCCAGGCGATCGCCTCGGAGATCAACTCCATCAACCTGGGCGCACGCACGCTTGCAGGGTCGGGCGCCCTGGCGCAGGGCGCCATCGCCATCGGTACGGACGTGACGGCCTCGCAGGATCGCGCAGTCGCGTTGGGTGTCGTAAGCCAGGCAACCGGCCAGGACTCACTGGCGGCAGGTACATGGGCCACTGCGGCCGCCAACTACGCGACGGCACTCGGCGCAGGCGGCAACAGCGCGGCGACAGCCGTGCGCGCCACCGGCGCCGGTTCGCTCGCCATCGGTGGCAATGCCACCCTGGGCGCCCTCGCATCGGGCGCCAATGCCATCGCCATGGGCGGTGAATCCGTCGCCGATGCCGATGACGCGGTCGCGATCGGCCACGGCGCCAGGGCCACCGGCGGTCGCGCGGTTTCGATCGGCTCGGGCAACGTCGCCAACGGCAACGGCGCGGTCGCCATCGGCGACCCCAACACCGCCACCGGCAACGGTGCGATCGCCTCGGGCCTGGACAACACCGCCACCGGCGACGGTTCCGTGGCCATGGGCAATACCAACATGGTGGGCGGCGGCGGGCAGGCGGTCAGCACGCCGGGCACGGCAGCACAGGGCGCGGTCGGCATCGGCTACCGCAACACGGTGGTGGGCCAGGGCAGTGTCGCGATCGGCAGCACCAGCAGCGCGCTGGCGGCGGGTGCGGTGGCATTCGGTGATACGGCAATTGCCAACAATGCAGACGACGTGGCGCTGGGCTCGGGTTCGGTGACGGCGGCGGCGGTCGGCACGGCCAGCACCACCATCGGTGGCACGACGTACAACTTCGCCGGCATCGCGCCGACGAGCACCGTGAGCGTCGGCAGCCTCGGCGCCGAACGGACCATCACCAACGTGGCGGCGGGGCGGATCGCGGGCGACTCGACCGACGCGATCAACGGTAGCCAGCTCTACGCCACCAACCAGGCAGTTGCGGCGATCGCGGCCAGCACGCCCACCCACTACTACAGCGTGAACGACGGTGGCGTGCAGCAGGCGAACTACACCAACAACGGTGCGACAGGCGTCAACTCGTTGGCGAGCGGCGTGGCAGCCTCTGCCTCGGGCGATCAGTCCGTTGCGCAGGGCTTCGGGGCGAGCGCGTCGGCCGGCGATGCGATTGCGATCGGCACCGGCACCAAGGCTTCGGCCGTCAGCAGCACCGCGATCGGCGTCAACGCCACGGCATCGGGGGCCAGCGGCTCCACGGCGCTGGGCGCCTTCTCCACCGCCAGCGCCACCAACAGCCTGGCAGTCGGCGAGTTCGCCAACGCGTCCGGCGAGGCTGCGGCGGCCATCGGCCCGGGCGCGACCGCCGCCGCGGTGCGCGCCACGGCGGTCGGCAACGGCGCGCAGGCGCTCGCAGCTTCGGCCCTGGCGCTCGGCGACACGGCCGTGGCCAACAATGCAGGCGATGTGGCGCTGGGCTCGGGCTCGGTGACGGCCGCTGCCGTCGGCACGGCCAGCACCGTGATCAACGGCACGACCTACAACTTCCAGGGCACCACGCCGGCTTCGACGGTGAGCGTGGGCGCTCCGGGCGCCGAGCGCACCATCACCAACGTCGCGGCCGGCCGGATCTCCGGCACCTCGACCGATGCGATCAACGGCAGCCAGCTGTTCGCCACCAACTCGGCAATCGATGCCGTGGGCGTCACCGCCGGCAAGGGCTGGAACGTGACCACGGCCCAGACCGGCACCGGCACCGTGACCGGCACCAGCGTGCAGAACATCGCCCCGGGCGCCACCGCCACCTACACGGCCGGCAACAACATCGCCATCACGCAGAACGGCGCCGAGGTGCAGATCGCCACCAGCGCGACGCCCAGCTTCACCAGCGTGACCACCGGCGGCACGGTGATGAACAACAACGGCGTCACCATCACCGGCGGCCCGAGCATCACCACCACCGGCATCAATGCCGGCAACACGGTCATCACCAACGTGGCGACCGGCGTGGCACCCACCGATGCGGTCAACGTGGACCAGCTGAACGACACAGTGGCGGCCAACAAGACCAAGTACTACAGCGTGAACGACAACGGGGTGGCCGGCGGCAACGTCAACAACGACGGGGCGCAGGGCATCAACTCCATCGCCGCAGGCGTGGGCGCCAGCACCACCGCGGCGGCCACCGGCAGCGTGGCCATGGGCACCAACGCCGCGGTCAGCACGGTCAACGGGGTGGCACTGGGCTCTGGCGCGAACGCGAGCGCCAACGCGGGCGACGTGGCGCTGGGCGCGGGTTCCACCACGAGCAAGGTGGCCGGCACGGCCAGCACCGTGATCAACGGCACGACCTACAACTTCCAGGGCACCACGCCGGCTTCGACGGTGAGCGTGGGCGCTCCGGGCGCCGAGCGCACCATCACCAACGTGGCGGCGGGACGGATCTCCCAGACCTCGACCGACGCCATCAACGGCAGCCAGCTGTTCGCCACCAACTCGGCGATCGATGCCGTGGCCGTCACCGCCGGCAAGGGCTGGAACGTGACCACGGCGCAAACCGGCACCGGCACCGTGACCGGCACCAGCGTGCAGAACATCGCCCCGGGCGCCACCGCCACCTACACGGCGGGCAACAACATCGCCATCACGCAGAATGGCGCCGAGGTGCAGATCGCCACCAGCGCAACGCCCACCTTCACCAGCGTGACCACGGGCGGCACGGTGCTGAACAACAACGGCCTCACGATCACGGGCGGCCCGAGCGTGACCATCACCGGCATCAATGCCGGCAACACGGTCATCACCAACGTGGCCCCCGGCGTGGCACCCACCGACGCGGTGAACGTGAGCCAGCTGAACACCCAGATAGACGGAGCCAAGATCCGCTACTACAGCGTGAACGACGGCGGCACGAAGCAGGGGAACTATGCGAACGACGGCGCCACGGGCCTCAATGCCCTGGCGGCCGGCGTGAACGCTTCGGCGGCCGGTGCCAGCGGCGTGGCAATGGGCAACGGCTCGCGCGCCAGTGCCGCGGATACCGTGGCGATCGGCAGCGGCGCGACGGCCGATTCGGCAGAGGCGGTGGCCATCGGCAAGGGAGCAACTGCCACGGGCGGCAAGGCCATCTCGATCGGTTCGGGCAACACGGCCTACGGCAACGGCGCCGTGGTGATCGGCGATCCGAGCTACGCGAGCGGCACCGGCGCCTTTACCGGCGGTGCCAACAACACCGCCAACAGCGACGGTACGGCCTCGGCCACCGCAGCCAACCAGGCCAACGGTGCGGTCGCGATCGGCAATGCCAACAAGGCGATCGGCCAGGGCTCGGTGGCACTGGGCAATGGCTCCACCGCCGGTGCGGTGGGCAAGGCGGGCAGCGTGGCCATCGGCGATGCTGCGGCGGCAACGGCCAATGCGGGCGACGTGGCGCTGGGCTCCGGCTCGACCACGGCCACGGCCGTCGGCACGGCCAGCGCCGTGATCAACGGTACGACCTACAACTTCCAGGGCACCACGCCCGCGAGCACCGTGAGCGTAGGCAGCGTGGGCGCCGAGCGCACCATCACCAACGTCGCGGCAGGCCGGATCTCCGGCACCTCGACCGATGCGATCAACGGCTCGCAGCTGTTCGCCACCAACCAGTCGATCGAGGACCTCAGCACCACGGTCACGACCAACAAGACCAAGTACTACAGCGTCAACTCCACCGGCGGCACCAACGAGGACAACACTGGCGCCACCGGGGCCGACGCCATCGCGTCGGGCAAGAACGCGGCGGCGAGCGGCACGTCGGCCGTGGCCATCGGCCTCGGCGCCACGGCGTCGGACGCCAACAGCGTGGCGCTGGGTTCCGGCTCGACGACGGCCGCGGCCGTCGGCACGGCCAGCGCGGTAATCGGCGGCACCACCTACAACTTTGCCGGCACCACGCCGGCGAGCACGGTGAGCGTGGGCAGCGCGGGCAACGAACGCACCATCACCAACGTGGCGGCGGGCCGGCTTTCCAACACCTCGACGGATGCCATCAACGGTTCGCAGCTCTTTGCCACCAACCAGCAGGTGACGGCGAACACCACGCAGATCACCAACCTCGGCAACACGATCGGCGACATCAACAACGGCGGAGGCATCAAGTACTTCCATGCCACCTCGACGCTGCCCGACTCGCAGGCGCTGGGCACCGACTCGGTCGCGATCGGCCCGAATGCGGTCGCCAACAACGCGAACGACGTGGCGCTGGGCGCCGGCTCAACCACGGTGGCCGCGGTGGGCACGGCCAGCACGGTGATCAACGGCACGACCTACGGCTTCGCGGGCACCACGCCGGCAAGCACAGTCAGCGTCGGTGCGGTGGGCGCGGAGCGCACCATCACCAACGTGGCGGCGGGCCGGATCTCGGGCAGCTCGACCGATGCGATCAACGGCTCGCAGCTGTTCGCCACCAACCAGTCGATCGAGAACCTCAGCACCACGGTCACGGCCAACAAGACCCGGTACTACAGCGTCAACTCGACCGGTGGCGGCAACGAGGACAACCTGGGTGCCACGGGGGCCGATGCGATCGCATCGGGCAAGGATGCGAGCGCCACGGTCGCGGGCTCGGTGGCCATCGGCGCGGGCGCGGTCTCCGACCGCTTCGTGGCGCCCTCCACCGGCAGCATCCCGGCGGGCAGCTCGCTGATCAGCTACAACACCACCGACCGCACGCTGCTGGGCGCCCTGTCGGTCGGCAGCGCCACCAGCTACCGCCAGATCACCAACGTGGCCGACGGCACGCAGGCGCAGGACGCGGTCACGGTACGCCAGCTCTCGGGTGCGCTGATGTCCTTCGCGGTCACGCCGACGCTGTACTTCCACGCCAACTCGAGCGCGGCGGACTCGCTGGCCATCGGCGCGGAGTCGGTGGCGGTGGGCCCGCAGACGGTGGTCAACGGCAACAACGGCATCGGCATCGGCAACGGCGCGGTGGTGCAGCAGACCGCGCCGGGCGGCGTGGCGATCGGCCAGGGCGCGACCTCGCACATGGCCGACTCCATCGCGCTGGGTACGCAGTCGTCGGCCGCGGCTGTGCAAGGCGTGGCGCTGGGCGCGGGCAGCAGCGTGACGCAGGCCGGCGGCGTGGCGCTGGGCGCGGGCTCGGTGGCCTCCACCGCCGCGGGCGTGGCCGGCTACGTGCCGCCCACGGCCACCGAGGCGCAGCGCATCGCCATCGGCGCCACCACCAGCACGCTGGCGGCGGTGTCGGTGGGCGATGCGGCCAACGGCCAGTTCCGCCAGATCACCGGCGTGGCCGCGGGCTCGGCCGACAGCGATGCGGTCAACGTCTCGCAGCTGCGCGGCGTGCAAGGCCAGGTGGCGGTGATCGACCAGTCGACGGTCAAGTACGACACCAACCCGGATGGCTCGATCAACTACAACAGCGTGTCGATGGGCGGCAGCAACGCGACCGGTCCGGTCACGGTGCACAACGTGGCGCCCGGCGTCGCGGGCACCGATGCGGTCAACGTGAACCAGCTCAACAGCGGCATCGCCGGGGCCAACGCCTACACCGATGCGCGCGTCAACGCCCTGGGCGGCGAGATCCGCAGCATCGCCAAGGATGCCAGCGCGGGCGCGGCCGGCGCGATGGCGATGGCCAACATGCCGCAGGCCTACATCCCGGGCAAGAGCATGGTGTCCGCGGGCGTGGCGGGCTTCGATGGCCAGGCCGCCCTCGCCATCGGCGTGTCGAAGCTCTCGGACAACGGCCGCTGGGTCGTGAAGTTCAGCGGCTCGGCCAACTCGCGCGGCAAGGTCGGCGTGGCAGCCGGTGCGGGCTTCCACTGGTAAGCCGGCCGCATCAAAAGAGGAACACAACATCATGACAACGCAATTCCATCGCTTCACGGCCATCGCAGCGGGCGCCGCGGCACTGCTGCTGCTGCAGGGCTGCAGCTCCTACGTGAGCCGGGGCATCACCGACGACGGCAAGGCCACGGAGGTGATCTTCCCGAACATCGACAACGATGCATGGCTCAAGGAAGGCACCTTCCCCAACCTGGACAACCTGCGCGCCGTGGCGCCCGGCGTCACCAAGGATCAGCTGTACGACCTGCTCGGCCGTCCGCACTTCAGCGAAGGCATGGCGGGCCCGCGCGAGTGGGACTACATCTTCCACTTCCGCAAGGCCGGCGGCGGCGTGACCACCTGCCAGTACAAGGCGATCTTCGACAAGGACTACAAGGCGCAGACCTTCCACTGGCTGCCGGCCGGCTGCGGCGACGTGCTGGCGGTGCGTGCGCTGCCGGCGGCCGAACGCCCGGCCGCCGCGAGCCCGGCGGCGCCGCGCCGCACCACGCTGGGTGCCGATGGCCTGTTCCGCTTCGACGGGAGCTCGCTGGCCGACCTGATGCCCGAGGGGCGCCGCAAGCTCGACGCCCTGGCCGCCGACATCAAGGCGACGGATGCCGTCAAGGTCATCGGCCACACCGACCGGCTCGGCAGCCAGGCCTACAACCACGCGCTGTCGCTGGCGCGCGCCAATACCGTGCGCAGCTACCTCGCGCAGGCCGGCGTGCCGGCGCAGAGGATCCAGGTCGAGGGCCGGGGCGAATCGGAGCCGAAGGTGCAATGCGCCCAGGCCCGGCGTGCGGACCTGATCGTCTGCCTGGCGCCGAACCGCCGCGTCGAGATCGAGGTGTCGGGCGAGCGCTGAGCCCGGCAGCGCTGCGCCGGGCGCGCCCGCCCCTGTGGCCGCAGGGGCCCTCCGTTTGATGAGCATCAACCTGCCCGGGTCTTGCCGCACCTAGATTCTTGAAACCCAGGAACGGCCGGGTCCGGGCAACAAGCAAAAACCGGCGATGGAGATTCGAATGCCCCTGCGGTTCTTGTTGAGGCTGCGGCATGAGCAGCTTCCGGTCCGGATCGCCAATACGGAAGAGCTCCGGGCCGTCTCGGTGCTCGTGGCCACCGGATTGATCGAGGCCGACATAGCGGCGCTTCAGCCGACTTCGGTCTACGCGTCAGCGCGAATGGCAATGGTGAGGCGCATCACGGAGGAAGGCCTTGCCGAGATCGCGAAAATGGAACACGCGCCCGGTGCGTGAAGACCTCCATGCGATCCGCTCCTCTTCCCCCTTGCGTTCCACGGTGACGGCGGGCCTGCGCACCGGCCGGGCGCCTGTGCCCGCGCGGACCGAAGCCATTCCGCCCCGGCGACGGTAGCCGCCGCCGGTGTCGCACGCGGGCCACTCACCACTTTGTGGGAGGACTGCGCAGGGCCCCTCGCCGCACAATCGCTCCGGCATCAATTGTGTCCAATTGTGATTCGGAACACATCCACGGCTCGAAACCCGGTGTCAAACGGCATGTGGCTCCGTAGCATTCCCTGAAGACCGCTTGCGAAGCGGCTCACAACAATGGTCCAACGATTCAGGGTTTTGCCAAATGCAGAGAACGTGGTGTCACGCAGGCGATGGAACGGTCGCACTGCCACGCATGGAAAACAGGCGCTTCGGGCCGCGATGGCGCGCGGCGCTCGCGCATTTCCTGCCTGCGCGGCCTCGCGATGCCGCGCCGGTGGCACCGGAGAGCCACCGCGGCGCCCTGCCCGACCGGGTCTGCGCGCTCTTCTTCATCGCCAACTTCGCGCAGCTGGTCGAGGCCGACGGGCCGGAGGTCGCCGCCAGCGTGAGCCGCGAGATCCAGCGCCGGATCCGCGCGAGCTCGCCGGCCTCGGCCGCGGCCGACCTGACCTGCCTGCGCGACGACTGCTTCCTGCTGCGGACCCCGGGCATGCGCACCGCCGGCTCCGCGGCCGCCGAACCGTCCGATGCCGCACAGCTCGAGGCATTGCTGGCAAGGCTCGGCAGCGAGCCGCTGAAGGTGCAGGGCATGACGGCGCTGCCGCGGCTGCATGCGGACTGGATCGCGATGCGCGCATCGAGGCGCATGGACGCCGCGGAGATCGAGCTCGCGCTGTGGGCCGCGCAGGAGCGGCTCGCGCCGGACGTGGTGGTCGATTGCGTCGATCGCGTGTACGACGTGCATGTCGAGAGAAAGGCCGGAAGGCTCTGGCTGCGGGGCCAGGCCCTGCACGAGACCGAAGAACGAAACCGCATCGAGGCGCTGTTCCGGCTGCTCCAGGCGGACTGCAAATGAGGTGACCGACATCACTTTCGCCATGTACCTCCACCCCCTCATCGCCAGCGTGCCGCCCGCCGACCGGGCCGCCTTGATCCGCAGCAGCGAACTGCGTTCCTACCGGCGCAACGAGACCGTGCTTCCGGCGGACACATGGACCGATCGCATCTACTGCGTGGCCACGGGCCTGCTGCGGGCCGTCGACCGGGACGTGACGACCGACTTCATCCGCCGGGGCGACTTCTTCCTCGGCCCCTCGCTGAGCGAGAACAGCTACCAGGCCACCTCGACGCTGGTCGCGGCACTGCCCTCCTCGGTCTACCTGATGCCGATCACCGCGATCCGCGGGTTGTGTGCGATCTATCCGGAAGTGACCATCGGCCTGCTCGAGATCGCGATGAAGCGCATCACCATGATCCGCGGCCAGCTGCGCCGGATCTCGTCGCTGTCGGCCGAGAACCTCGTCGGCCGCGTGCTCCACGAGCTGACCCAGCTGGCGCCTGCGGGCAGCGGCGGCTACGACAAGCGCATCACGCAGGCGGTCATCGCATCGTATTCGGGGCTCTCGCGCGAGGTGGTCAACAAGACCATGCGCGACCTGGAAAGCCGCGGCCTGGTCCGCCGCGACGAGAACGGCATTCACATCCCGCCGAACTTCGCCTCGACGGACTTCGGCAGCCTGCTGCCGGATGCACCGGCCACCGAGGGCCACGAGGCCCATCCGATGTTCGAGCCCGAACTGTTCACCACGCCGGAAGGCATGGGGGATGCCGAGCCGAAGGCGCCTTGACTCCAGCGGTCCGATCAAGGCGCGGGCACCTGGTCGCCCTCGCCTCCTGTGCTCCTGTGCGCCGTGATCGCGAAGCTGACCGCCCGCTTCGAAGCCAGTTGCGCCCGGCCGCACCGGCTACAACGATAGAACCGCAGCCAGGGCAGCAACTTCATCCACCCGCGCCGATGGATGCGCTCCAGGTGCGCAAGCCCGCATCCGCAATTCAAGAGGAGCCCGCGGGCGGCATGCCCCGGATCGCCGTGTTGCAGTTGGCACTTGTCGTTCATGCGGGCCATCGTGCCGAGACGGCTGCATCTCGCGCGGCCGGCTGTGATCTCCCTCACCTGCCGCAGCAAAAAAAGAAGGCTCGCCGGCCTCCAGCGCACACCTCAGGTCTCGTCGCCACGCACGCCGAGCTGCTTCGCGAGCCGGGAAAGATAGGGCTGCGTCACGCGCAGCCGCTCCGCCGCCCGGGTCTGGTGGCCGCCGGATCTTTCAAGGGCGCGCTGGACGATCAGCCGCCTGGCCGCGGTGACCGCATCGCTGTAAGGCAGGGCGAACAGGTCCTCGATCTCCGTCACCGCCATGGCTGCCGGCGCCACCGGGCCGCCCATGAACTCCTCGGGCAAGTCGCACAGGTCCACCGTCTCGCCGGCCAGCAGCGCGCAGCGCTCCATCACGTTCGACAGCTCGCGCACGTTGCCGGGCCAGGGATAGCGCTCCAGGGCCTGCATGACGTCGTGTGCGAGCCGGGGCGGCGGGCGCGCCGACTCGGCGGCATGCTTGGCCAGCAGCCACTCGGCCAGCGGCAGCACGTCGCCCTGGCGCTCTCGCAACGGAGGAATCCTGATGCTGATCACCTTGAGCCGGTAGTAGAGGTCTTCGCGGAAGGCGCCGGCGCGGATGGCCGCGGCCAGGTCGATGTGCGTGGCGGCAATCACGCGGATGTCCGCGCGATGCGTCCGGTCGCTGCCCAGCCGCTCGTACTCCTTTTCCTGCAGCAGCCGCAGCAGCTTGGCCTGCAGCGCCGTCGGCAGCTCGCCGATTTCATCCAGGAACAGGGTGCCGCCGCGCGCGGCTTCGACGCGGCCCGGGCGCGACCGGTCGGCCCCGGTGAACGCGCCTTTCTCGTGTCCGAACAGCTCGCTCTCGAGCAGCTCGCCCTTCAGCACCGCGCAGTTCACCGCCACGAAAGGCTGTTCGCCGCGCGTGCTGCGAAGATGCAGGGCCCGCGCCACGACCTCCTTGCCGGTGCCGGTTTCCCCCAGCAGCAGCACCGTGGCATGGCTGGGCGCCACGCGGTCGACTGTCTCCGCGACGCGGGCCATGCCGGGATCCGTGCCGCGTACCCACAGGTGCTTGTTCCCGAGCTCCCTGCGCAAGGTGTGGACGTGGCTCTTCAGCCGGCTGGTCTCGAGCGCGCGCCGCACGACGAGCTGGATGGTCGCCGCATCGAAGGGCTTGGCGATGAAGTCGTAGGCGCCGGCGCGCATGGCCCGCACCGCGTTCGTCAGTTCGCCATGCGCCGTGATCACGACGACCGGTGGCGGGGCCGCCAGCGACTGGAGGCTCTCGAGCACCGAGAAGCCGTCCATGCGCGGCATCTCCAGGTCCAGCAGCATCAGGTCCGCCCTGTCGGCGGCCCGCAGTGCTTCGGCCCCGTCCAGCACGTGCTCCACCTCGTGCCCGAGTTCGCGCAGCCGATCGCACAGGATGCGGCCGATGCCGGGGTCGTCGTCCGCGATGAGGATGTGGCTCGCCGGCGAACCCTTGGCGCCGCCGCTCATGCCGCACCCGCGAGCGGCAAGGTCAGGGCGAAGGTACTGCCCTGGCCCAGGGATGTCTGCAGCGCGATGTCCCCGCCGTGCAGCCGCGCGAGGTTCTTGGCGATCGCGAGCCCGAGGCCGGTGCCGGGCGCGCCGCCGCCCGACTGCCCGCGGTAGAAGCGCTCGAACAGGTGCGGCACGTCTTCCGCCGGCACGCCGGGCCCGTGGTCCTCGACCAGGACGCGCCATCCGTCGGGCACGGATTCGGCATGCACGCGCACGCTGGAGTCCGGCCGGCTGAACTTGATGGCGTTGTCCAGCAGGTTGATCAGGATCTGCTTGAGCTTGTCGGGGTCGGCCGGCACGCACAGCGACGGCTCGGCACTCGCCATCTCGAGCCTGACGCCCTTCTGCTGCGCGGCCGGACGCAGCAGCATGAACACTTCGTCCAGCAGCGGGTACAGCGCGACCGGCGTGCGCTGCAACTGGATGTGGCCGGACTGCAGGCGCCCCCATTCGAGCAGCTCGTTCACCACCCGGATGAGCCGGCGGCTGTCGCCTTCGATCATCTGCACGTACTCCTGCTGCGCCTGCGTCAGGCCGCCCGCGAGCCCGTCGCGCAGGTTCTGCGCCGAGCCCAGGATGCCGGTCAGCGGCGTGCGCAGCTCGTGCGACACGTTGGACAGCACGGCCGAGCGCAGCTTGTCGAGTTCGAGCAGCTCGAGATTGGCCGCGGCCAGCCGGACGTTGGCGTCGCGCAGCTCCGCGGTGCGCGCATCGACCTGCGCCGCCAGGCTGTCGTTCTGCTGTTCGATCAGCAACTGCTTGCCGCGCAGTTCCTGGGTCAGGACCATCAGCCGGTGCTGTCCGTGGATCAGGTCGTCGGTGCGCTTGTGGTTGGCCAGGCCCTGCCAGACGACCACCCCCAGCACCATCGCCGCCAGCAGCTTCTGCGGCCAGCCGGAGGGCACCAGCACCAGCGACAGGACCAGCACCACCAGCGCGAAGCTCCAGCCGTTGGACTGCCACGCGTGGCACTGCCTCAGCTGCAGCGTGCACACGCTGCAGCGCCCGTAGGGCTGCGTCTGCACGTTGCGCCTAAGGACGCAGTTCTCGTTGATGGCTGGGGCTTTCGCCGTCGATGGTGAAGTCGGTGAACCCATTGGAGCCTCCCTTCAGCCAGCCCCGGCGGACCAGCCAGTCGCGTCCCAGCACATAGAACCAGCAGCCCGCACAGAAGCCCAGCGTCGGCGCGATCAGGAACGAGGCGGTGGGCACGGCCAGCACGGCGAACCCGACGGTCGGCCAGCCCGCTCCTGCAAGTCCGATCCCGGCGGCCTGCACCACGACCGAGAGCGCGCAGGCGCCGCGCGTCCCGCCCAGGTCGAAGTAGAGATCGCCGATGCGGTGCTCGCCACGGAAACGCACGAGCTGTGCCACCAGGCGCGCCACGGGCACCCAGCGCGGAGACAGCATCTGCAGGAAGGTCAGCACGAAGGTGACGCAGGCGAAGCGCAGGTCCTGCGTGAAGATGGCCGCCACCATGAAACCGGCCTCGGTCAGACGCTGCACCCGCATGCCGGGGCCGAACTGCAGTTCGCGGTCTGTGTCCATGGGGAACCTCCGGCAAAAGTCTAGCCACTACGGCGGGGCGGCGCCAGCGGGTTCGCCATATCCGAAAGGACATGCGCCATGCCTTCCCGTGCATGGGCCTCGCCGCCGCCGCGGCGGCGCGCCGCCCTGTTTCCCTGGGAAAACCGCGCGCGTTCGCGCTGGCATGGCTTTCGCGATAGCAGAAGGCCCCATACCAACCCAAGGAGAACGAAATGGCTGAAGAAAGCAGAGAACTGGTCGTGGTCATCACCCATGGCATCGACCACGAGTTGTCGTCGGTGGGCTTCACCATCGCCAACGGCGGCATCACGGCCGGGCTGAAGGTGGCCATCTTCCTCACCAGCGCCGGCGTCGACGTGGTGCGCAAAAAGGCCGCCGACACGACGCACGTTCGGCCGCTGGATCCGCTGGCGGAGCTGATGCGCGACTTCGTGGCCCGCGGCGGTGCGCTCTACGCCTGCACGCCGTGCGTCAAGTCCCGCGGCTATGAGCAGGCGGACTTCGTCGAGGGCGTGACCATCGCCGGCTCCAGCGTGATCCACGAGCGGCTGCTGCGCGGCGCGGCCACCCTGAGCTTCTGACCCGAGGAGCGGCGCCATGTCTGCCCCAGTCGATCGGGCCGAACTGGAAGGCAAGGTCCAGGCGATGTACCGCGAGGTCGCGGACAACCCCCACGGCGAATTCCATTTCGAGATGGGACGCGCCCTGGCCGAGCGGCTGGGCTACCGGCCGCGCGACCTGGACCGCATCCCGGCCGAAGCCATCCAGTCCTTCGCCGGCGTCGGCTACTACTTCCACCTGCTGGGCGACATGGAAGGGGCGCGCGTGCTCGACCTCGGCAGCGGCTCGGGCATGGACACCTTCATCGCCAGCCTGATCACGGGCCCGACCGGCACCGTGGTCGGCCTGGACATGACCGATTCGCAGCGCGCCAAGGCGGAGTCGCTGCGCCAGCGCGACGGCTTTCGCAATGTCACCTATGTCAAGGGCTACATCGACGCCGCACCGTTCGAGGACGGCAGCTTCGACGTGGTCATCAGCAACGGCGTGATCAATCTCGCCGTCGACAAGCCCCAGGTCTTCCGCGAGATCGCCCGCCTGCTGCGCCCGGGCGGCCGGCTGGCGATCGCCGACATCGTCACGGAGGTGCTGCTGCCCGAGAGCATCAGCTGCAACACCACGCTGTGGGCGGCCTGCATCGGCGGCGCGTGGCAGATCGGGCGCTACCGGCAGGCGATCGAGGACGCCGGCCTGCGCATCGCCGAGGAGCAGGTCAACGACCAATACCGCTTCCTCTCCGACAACGCCCAGGGCGCGACGAAGAAGTTCGGCGTCCGGAGCGTGTCGATCCGGGCCGACAAGGCGTAGCGGGGCCTTCGGGAGGCCCGCGGTCGCATTGAGCGATCCTTGCGCCATGTCAAGGCCGTGTGCCGGCACGGGCTTGACACTGGCCTCGCCATGAAAAACTCGCAGTCCGCTGAACGAACCGGGCCGGCGCAGCGGATGCTGCGCCGTCGATGATGGACGAATCGACCGCTCTCACGCTGACTTGGCGCGAAGCGTACCGGTTCGCCGTCGATTTCGGGCCGTCCGGCGGCGCCGCGCTCCTGACCGACGTGAAGCCGCCGCTCGGAACCGGCGCCGGCCCCGACTCAGAGCAATTGCTGGTGGCGGCGGTGGCCAACTGCCTGTCGTCCAGCCTGCAGTTCTCGCTGCGGAAATTCAGGAACGATGCGGTCCCCATGCGAACGCAGGCCGATGCCGCGCTGGCGCGCAACCCCCAGGGCCGCCTGCGCGTCGCAGGCATCCAGGTCGCCATCCACCTGGGCGTGGCGGCATCCACGCTCAGGCAGCTCGACCGGGCGCTGGCCCAGTTCGAGGACTTCTGCGTCGTTACCCAAAGCGTGCGCACCGCCATTCCGGTCGAGGTGCGCGTGCTCGACGGCAGCGGCGCGTTGCTGACAGCCTGATGAGAGCGAACCCAGCTGCAGGAGTGCGCCATGACCCACGACAGCCTGAACATCATCCGCCATGAGCACCGCGCCCTCTCGGCCATGCTGCGCTCGATCACGCTGCTCCTGCACGGGCACCGGCGCCACGGCACCCTGCCCGACTTCGACGCCCTGCAGGCCATGCTGTTCTACGTCGACGAATTCCCCGAGAAGCTGCACCATCCCAAGGAGAGCCGGCTGCTGTTTCCGAAGCTGCGCGGACGCAGCGTGCAGACCGATGCGGTGCTCGACCAGCTCGACCGCGACCACGCGCACGGCGAGCGCGCCATCCGCGAACTCGAACACGCGCTGCTGGGATTCCGCACGATGAGCGGGACCGTCCAGTGCGAGATGCGGCGCGACAAATTCGAACAGCTGATGCGGCACTACGCCGACTTCTACCTGGCCCACATGCGCGTCGAGGAAACCGAGATCCTGCCGCTCGCCGAGTCGGTGCTCGACGCCGGCGAATGGGCCGAACTCGATGCCGCATTCCTTACGAACCGCGATCCGCTCGCGGGCCACGAAGCCGACGAAGCCTACAAGCCGCTGTTCCGCATGATCGTCGGCGCGCTGCAGGACCACGGCAACGTCGGCTCGGTGCTCGAGGCCTTCGCAGGCGCCGCGCTGCCGGTGTACCCGCCGAATCGCTGAGCGCCCCCCTTCTCATCTTCACAGGAAACTCATGCCGCAAGATCTTGACGCACTCATCGTCGGTGCAGGACCGGCCGGGCTGGCCCTGGGCATTGCCCTGGCCGACGCCGGCTTCACCGCCACCGTGCTGGACGCGCAGCCGCGCGAGGCGCTGGCGGCCCCGGACGAGGACGGCCGGGACATCGCGCTGACCCACGCCAGCGTGGCCACCTTGCGCGCCCTGGGCCTGTGGCAGCGCCTGCGGCCCGAGGAAATCGGATGCATCCGCGAAGCGCGCGTCATCGACGGCGACCGGCAGGACTGCGCGCTCAGCTTCTCGCCGCGCGGCCGCGACACCGAAGTGCTGGGCTGGATCGTGCCGAACCATGCGCTGCGCCGCGCCAGCTTTGCAGCCGCCATGGAACGCCCGGCGCTGCGGCTGCTCGATCGTGCGCAGGTGCTTCGCGTCGCCACCGAGCCCGGCCACGTGCAGCTGGATGTCCAGACCTCGCCGGGCCTGCCGCAGCAGCTGCAGGGCCGGCTGCTCGTCGCGGCCGACAGCCGCTTCTCCTGGTCGCGCAAGCAGCTCGGCATCGCGGTCGACATGCACGATTTCGGCCGCGTCATGATCGTCTGCCGGATGCAGCACGAGCTGCCGCATCACGACGTGGCCTACGAGTGCTTCGGCTACGAGCGCACGCTCGCGGTGCTGCCCGCCGTGGGCAATGTCTCGTCGGTCGTGGTGACCGCCGACACCGCGGCCGCCGAGCGGCTGATGCAATTGTCCGAAAGCGAATTCGCGGCGCTCGTCGAACGCCAGTTCCGCAGCCGCCTGGGACGGATGCAGCTGATCGGCAAGCGCTTTCCCTATCCCCTCGTTGCCGCCTATGCCCGGCGCTTCGTGGGCCAACGCAGCGCGCTGGTCGGCGATGCCGCCGTCGGCATGCACCCCGTCACGGCCCATGGCTACAACCTCGGTCTGCAGAGCATTGCCTCGCTCGTCCACGCGCTCTGCGAAGCCCGCGCGGCCCAGCGGGACATCGGTGCCGCCGAGGTGCTGGCGGGCTACGAGCGCGCACACCGCCGGGATGCGGCGCCGATCTACCACGGCACGAATGCGGTCGCGAGACTCTATGCCAGCACCGGGGCACCGCAGCGCCTCGTGCGGCAACTGCTGCTTCGGGGCGCGCAGCATCTGCCGCCGCTGAAGGCGGCGATCACCGCGCGGCTCACGGGCCGGGGTGGGCTGCAACTGCCCGGGGCCGCGGCCTAGGGTTCAGCGCGGCAAAGCGTGCTGTCCGGCGCGCCGCAGCGGTGGCCGCGCCGCAAAGTCAACGCGCGGCTGGGCACCAGCGCTCTTGCGGCCGGACCGCTGCGTGCGCAGATGGCGCGCCAGCGGTGCATCCATGGTGCGGACATGCCGTTCGTACCAGTCCCGCAACTGGCACGCCATTTCCCGAACCTGTGCAAGCCGCCCCTCGGTGGCGTGCACCGCGCCTTCGCGCATCACCTCCAGCACCACGCGATGCTGGGCCGCGTGGTCCTTGCGCCACGCGAAGCCGGAGGCCCGCATCCAGATGTCTTCGCACGCGAAGTGCTCCGCCGCATACGCGAGCAGCTCGCGCCAGGCGCCCGGCAGCGCGGCGTCTGCCGCCTCGTCCACGCGCGCCAGGCGCCAGGCGAATCGCTCGCGGGCCCGGTCCATGAAAGGCAGGCCCAGCGGCATTGCATCGGATCGGTCCAGCACAGCCATGCGATTTCCTCTGAAGAAAGAGCCGGGTCGCGAGCCTATCGGGGGCCGGCGTCAGGTTCCTTGAACTCGCGCAACGATGGGGCACCCGGCCGGTGGTTCCACATCAGGACCAGGTTCACCATCACGGCCGAGACGATCGACCAGCCGACCCGGACCGGTTCGACGAGGGCGAAGGCCGATGCAACGATTGCCGCGTCGCATGCCATCTGCACGGCGCCTGCGCTCCAGCCGTAGCGGCGCTGCAGGAACAGCGCCAGCACGCCGAAGCCGCCGAGGCTGGCGCCGTGGCGGAACAGCACGAGCAGGCCGATGCCGATCAGCAGGCCGCCGGCGACGGCCGCGAACAGCGGATGTGCCGGGTGCACGCCGAGCGCCTTTCCGATGCCCTCGACGCTGAGCGACAGCCCGGCAACGACAAGCAGGGTCTTCCAGGTGAACCGCAGCCCGAAGGCGCGCCAGCCGAGCGCGATGAAAGGCAGGTTCACGATGAGCAGGGTCCACCCCAGGGACCACCCCGAGGCGTAGTTCAGCAGGAACGCCAGGCCGGGAAGGCCGCCCGTCAGCAGATGGGCGCTGCGAAGCATGGCCAACCCGAGCCCGACCAGCAGGATGGCCGTGCCGAATCCCTGCGCATCGTCCAGCAGCGGATATCGCCGTGCGGCCTGGATGTGCGGGCTTTGATCCATATGGTTCCCAGTGTGGGCCCGCGCGGCGCTGCCGGCCTTGCGCCAGAACAAGGTTCTGCACGCCGCCGCGGCGCTTGATGTGGATCAAGCCGCCCGGAAAGCCCGCTTCTAAGCTCCGGGCAACCTTCCAGGAGTCCCATCGTGCAGCAGCGCGCCACCGCATCCAGCCAAGATTTTTCGCCCCCGTCGGTACGCCAGGCCGTGCCTGCGAAAGCCTGGCGCGTGCTGGCAGTGAGCACGCTGGCGTTCACCGTCTGCTTCATGGTCTGGATGATGTTCGGCGTGATCGGCATCCCGATCCGCAAGGCGCTCAACCTCAACGCGACCGAGTTCGGCCTGCTGACCGCGATGCCGGTGCTCACGGGCTCGCTGGTGCGCGTGCCGCTCGGCATCTGGACCGACCGCTTCGGCGGGCGCATCGTCATGACGCTGCTCATGGCCTGCACCGTGCCGGCCATCTGGCTGATGTCCTACGCCACGCAGTACTGGCACTTCATCGTGCTGGGCATGTTCGTCGGCCTCGCGGGCGGCTCCTTCTCGGTCGGCACGCCGTACGTGGCGCGCTGGTTTCCGCGCAGCCGGCAAGGCTTCGCGATGGGCATCTACGGCGCCGGCAACTCGGGCGCGGCCGTCAACAAGTTCGTGGCGCCGGCCATCGTGGTGGCCTTCGGCTGGGCCGTGGTGCCGCAGGTCTACGCGGCGATCATGCTGGGCACCACCGTCCTGTTCTGGATGCTGAGCGCCAGCGACCCCGCGCATCTGGTGGGCAAGAGCGTCGGTTTTTCCGAGCAACTCAAGGCGCTGAAGGACCCGCGGGTGCTGCGCTACTGCCAGTACTACAGCATCGTGTTCGGCGGCTATGTCGCCATCTCGCTGTGGATGGTGCAGTACTACGTCGGCGAATACGGCCTGGACATCCGCATCGCCGCGCTGCTGGCCGCCTGCTTCTCGCTGCCGGGCGGCGTGCTGCGCGCCGTCGGCGGCTGGCTGTCGGACAGGTTCGGCGCGCACAGCGTCACCTGGTGGGTGATGTGGGTGTGCTGGATCTGCCTGTTCCTGCTGAGCTATCCGCAGACCGATCTCACGCTGCTCACGGTGAACGGACCGCGCACCTTCCACATCGGGCTGAACGTCTACAGCTTCACCGCGCTGATGTTCGTGCTGGGCATTGCCATGGCCTTCGGCAAGGCCAGCGTCTTCAAGTACATCAGCGACGACTATCCCGCCAACATCGGCGCGATCAGCGGCGTGGTGGGGCTTGCCGGCGGCCTGGGCGGCTTCGTGCTGCCCGTCATGTTCGGCGCGCTGATGGACCTCACCGGCATCCGCTCCAGCGCCTTCATGCTGATGTACGGCGTCGTCTGGGTCTCCCTCATCTGGATGTACTGGACCGAAGTGCGCGCCACCCAGGTCATGGGCGGCGTGCGCGCACGGACCTCGAATCTCAACCTGGAAACCAAATCATGAGCACCAGCACCATCGTCGTTCCCCCGGGCACGACCGGCGGCCGCGCCGACATCGCCGACTGGCGTCCCGAGGACGAACAGTTCTGGGAAAGCACCGGCCGGCACGTGGCATGGCGCAACCTGTGGCTGTCGGTGCCTGCCCTTTTGTGCGCCTTCGCGGTCTGGGGCATGTGGGGAATCATCACCGTGCAGATGAACAACCTGGGCTTCCCCTTCACCCAGGCCGAACTGTTCACGCTCACCGCCATCGCGGGCCTGGCCGGTGCCACCATGCGCATCCCGGCCGCGTTCCTGATCCGCCTGGCGGGCGGGCGCAACACCATCTTCCTGACCACGGCGATGCTGCTGGCGCCGGCCATCGGCACCGGCATCGCGCTGCAGCACAAGGAGTGGCCGCTGTGGGTGTTCCAGCTCATGGCGCTGTGGTCGGGCGTGGGCGGCGGCAACTTCGCCAGCTCCATGTCCAACATCAGCACCTTCTTTCCCAAGCGCCTGCAAGGCACGGCGCTGGGCCTGAACGCGGGCATCGGCAACTTCGGCGTCACGACCATGCAGATCGTCATTCCGCTGGTGATGACCGTGGGCCTGCTGGGCAGCATCGGCGGCGAGCCCATGACGCTGCTCAAGGACAGCGGCTGGATCCTGGGCAAGATCACCGCCGGCACGCCCACCTGGATCCAGAACGCGGGCTTCGCCTGGGTGCTGTCGCTGGTGCCGCTGTCGATCCTGTGCTGGTTCGGCATGAACAACCTGAACACCGTCTCGCCCGATACCGGCGGCGCGATCCGGGCCTTCATGAAGATCACCTGGCTCTACACGCTGTCGTTCGCCCCGGCGATCGCGGGCCTGTACCTGTACCTGCCGGCGCCCACGGGCCTGGGCCTGCTCAACATGTGGGTGGCCATGCCGCTGATCATCGTGGTCACGCTGTTCACCATGAAGCTCGCCGCGTTCGGCACGATGAAGGAAAACATCGCCAAGCAGTTCGAGATCTTCCGCGACAAGCACACGTGGTCGATGACGGCGTTGTACATCGTGACCTTCGGCTCCTTCATCGGCTTCTCGATGGCGCTGCCGCTGTCGATCGCGGTGATCTTCGGCATCAGCCACGTGCCCGACGCGGCCGGCGTGCTGCAGCACACGCTGAAGAACCCGAACGCGCCTTCGGCCTTCACCTACGCCTGGATCGGTCCCTTCGTCGGCGCGCTGATCCGCCCGGTGGGCGGCTGGATCTCGGACAAGGTGGGCGGTTCGATCGTCACGCAAGTGATCTCGGCGGTGATGGTGGTGGCCTCGGCCGCCGTGGGCTACGTGATGCTGCTGGCCTACAGCTCGCCGCAGCCGGAACAGTATTTCCTGCCCTTCATGCTGTTGTTCGTGCTGCTGTTCGCAGCCAGCGGCATCGGCAACGGCTCCACCTTCCGCACCATCGGCGTGATCTTCGACCGCGCCAAGGCCGGCCCGGTGCTGGGCTGGACCTCCGCCATCGCCGCCTACGGCGCATTCATCGCGCCGGTGGTCATCGGCGCCCAGATCAAGGCCGGCACGCCCCAGTACGCGATGTACGGCTTTGCCGTGTTCTACGCGCTGTGCCTCGTTCTCAACTGGTGGTTCTACCTGCGCCGCGGCGCCTACGTGAAGAACCCCTGAGCCAATCGATTCAACGAAAGACAAACGATGAGCCACTTTCTCGACCGCCTGACCTACTTCGCGCAGGCGCGCGAATCCTTCGCCGATGGCCACGGCCAGGTCACCGGCGAAGACCGTACCTGGGAGGACGCCTACCGCACGCGCTGGGCGCACGACAAGATCGTTCGCAGCACGCACGGCGTGAACTGCACAGGCTCCTGCTCGTGGAAGATCTACGTCAAGGGCGGCATCGTCACCTGGGAAACGCAGCAGACCGACTATCCGCGCACCCGCTGGGACATGCCCAACCACGAGCCGCGCGGCTGCGCCCGCGGCGCCAGCTACAGCTGGTATCTGTACAGCGCCAACCGCGTCAAGTACCCGATGGTTCGCGGCACGCTGCTCAAGGCCTGGCGCGAAGCGCGCAAGACGCTGGCGCCCGTCGAGGCCTGGGCTTCCATCGTGCAGGACGAGGCCACGCGCCACAGCTACCAGAGCGTGCGCGGCCTCGGCGGCTTCGCGCGCTCGGGTTGGGACGAGGTCAACGAGATCATCGCGGCCAGCAACATCCACACCATCCGCCGCTACGGACCGGACCGCATCATCGGCTTCTCGCCGATTCCCGCCATGTCGATGGTGAGCTACGCCGCGGGCAGCCGCTACCTGAGCCTGATCGGCGGCGTGTGCATGAGCTTCTACGACTGGTACTGCGACCTGCCGCCGGCCAGCCCGCAGGTGTGGGGCGAGCAGACCGACGTGCCGGAATCGGCCGACTGGTACAACTCCAGCTACATCATCGCCTGGGGCTCCAACGTGCCGCAGACGCGCACGCCGGACGCGCACTTCTTCACCGAGGTGCGCTACAAGGGCGCCAAGACGGTCGCGATCACGCCCGACTACTCCGAAGTCGCCAAGCTGTCGGACCTGTGGATGCATCCGAAGCAGGGCACCGATGCCGCGGTCGCGATGGCCATGGGCCACGTGATCCTCAAGGAGTTCTACTTCGACAGGCGCACCGCGTACTTCGACGACTACGCGCGCCGCTACACCGACCTGCCGATGCTGGTCATGCTCAAGGAACACACCCTGCCCTCGGGCGAAAAGGTCATGGTGCCCGACCGCTACGCGCGGGCCTCGGACTTCGACGACCGGCTCGGGCAGCCGAACAATCCCGAATGGAAGACCGTCGCGCTGGCCGAGGACGGCCGCGTGGTGGTGCCGCAGGGCGCCATCGGCTTTCGCTGGGGCGCGGACGGCCGCGCCGATGCCGGGCAGTGGAACCTCGAGGCCAAGGAGGCGGAGCACGGCGGCGACGTGAAGCTCACGCTGTCGCTGCTCGACGGTGCAAGCACGGCAACGCAGACGGCGCAGATCGGATTTCCCTACTTCGGCGGCATCGAGAGCGCGCACTTCCCGAACAACGCGCAGAGCGACGTGCTGGTGCGCACGGTCCCGGTCCAGCGCATTGCGCTTGGCGCGGAAGGCCAGAGCGCGCTGGTCGCCACGGTGTTCGACCTGCAGGCGGCCAACTACGGCGTGGCGCGCGGCCTGCCGGGCGAGCTGGCGGCCGCCAGCTATGACGACGACGCGCCCTACACCCCGGCCTGGCAGGAAAAGATCACCGGCGTGCCGCGCGACCAGGTCATCACCGTGGCGCGCGAGTTCGCGGCCAACGCCGAGAAGACGCACGGCAAGTCGATGGTGATCATCGGCGCGGCCATGAACCACTGGTACCACAGCGACATGAACTACCGCGGCGTCATCAACATCCTGATGATGTGCGGCTGCATCGGCCAGAGCGGCGGCGGCTGGGCCCATTACGTGGGCCAGGAAAAGCTGCGCCCGCAGACCGGCTGGACCCCGCTGGCCTTCGCGCTCGACTGGATCCGTCCGCCGCGGCAGATGAACTCGACGAGCTTCTTCTACGCCCACACCGACCAGTGGCGCTACGAGAAGCTCGGCATGGAGGAAGTGCTGTCTCCACTGGCCGACAAGGCCGAATTCGCGGGCACGATGATCGACTACAACGTGCGCGCCGAGCGCATGGGCTGGCTGCCGTCGGCGCCGCAGCTGAAGACCAACCCGCTGCAGGTGGCGCGCGACGCGCAGGCCGCCGGCATCGACGGCGCGGCCTACACGGCGAAGGCATTGAAGGACGGCACGCTGCGCATGAGCTGCGAAGACCCGGACCACCCGTCGAACTGGCCGCGCAACATGTTCGTGTGGCGTTCCAACATCCTGGGCTCCTCGGGCAAGGGGCATGAATACTTCCTCAAGCACCTGCTGGGCACCACGCACGGCGTGCAGGGCAAGGACCTCGGGCCCGACGACGCCAAGCCGACCGAAGTGGTCTGGCACGACAAGGCGCCCGAAGGCAAGCTCGACCTGCTGGTGACGCTCGACTTCCGCATGAGCACGACCTGCCTCTACTCGGACATCGTGCTGCCGACCGCCACCTGGTACGAGAAGAACGACCTCAACACCAGCGACATGCACCCCTTCATCCATCCGCTGTCGACCGCCGTCGATCCGGCATGGCAGGCGCGCAGCGACTGGGAAATCTACAAGGGCTTCGCACGTACCTTCAGCGCCCTGTGCCCGGGCTATCTGGGCGTCGAGAAGGAAGTGGTGCTCACGCCGCTGATGCACGATTCGCCCGCCGAGCTCGCGCAGCCCTTCGGCGTGGCCGACTGGAAGCGCGGCGAGTGCGAGCTCATCCCCGGCAAGACCGCGCCGCAGATCGCGGTCGTGGAGCGCGACTATCCGAACCTCTACAAGCGCTTCACCGCGCTGGGCCCGCTGCTCAAGAAGATCGGCAATGGCGGCAAGGGCATCGGCTGGAACACGGAAGTCGAGGTCGACGAACTCGGCAACCTCAACGGCCGCGTCACCGATGCCGGCGCCACGCAGGGCATGCCGAGCATCGACACCGACATCGACGCCTGCGAGGTCGTGCTGCAACTGGCGCCCGAAACCAACGGCCACGTGGCCGTGAAGGCGTGGGAGGCGCTGGGCAAGCAGACCGGGCGCGACCACACGCACCTGGCGATCTACCGCGAGGACGAGAAGATCCGCTTCCGCGACATCCAGGCGCAGCCGCGCAAGATCATCTCCTCGCCCACCTGGAGCGGCATCGAGAGCGAGAAGGTCTCCTACAACGCGGGCTACACCAACGTCCACGAGCTGATCCCATGGCGCACCCTGACGGGCCGCCAGCAGTTCTACCTGGACCATCCGTGGATGCGCGCCTTCGGCGAAGGCCTGGCGGTCTACCGCCCGCCGGTCGACCTGAAGACCACCAAGGACATCCACAACATCCGCAGCAACGGCAACAAGGAGATCCAGCTCAACTTCATCACGCCGCACCAGAAGTGGGGCATTCACTCCACGTACACCGACAACCTGCTGATGCTCACGCTGAACCGCGGCGGCCCGGTGGTGTGGCTGTCGGAGGACGACGCGAAGAGCGCCGGCATCGTCGACAACGACTGGGTCGAGCTGTTCAACATCAACGGCGCCATTGCGGCGCGCGCGGTGGTGAGCCAGCGCGTCAATCCGGGCATGGTGATGATGTACCACGCGCAGGAGAAGATCATCAACACGCCGGGCTCCGAGATCACCGGTACGCGCGGCGGCATCCACAACTCGGTGACCCGCATCGTGCTGAAGCCCACCCACATGATCGGCGGCTACGCGCAATTCAGCTACGGCTTCAACTACTACGGAACCATCGGCACCAACCGCGACGAGTTCGTGGTGGTGCGCAAGATGAACAAGGTCGACTGGCTCGACACGCCTGCGGACGTAGCCACCGTGCCCGCCGCGGCGGCGGCTTGAACGAGGTACCCACGATGAAAATACGCGCGCAAATCGGCATGGTCCTGAACCTGGACAAGTGCATCGGCTGCCACACCTGCTCGGTCACCTGCAAGAACGTCTGGACCAGCCGGCCCGGCGTCGAGTACGCCTGGTTCAACAACGTCGAGACCAAGCCCGGCATCGGCTACCCCAAGGAATGGGAGAACCAGGGCAAGTGGCAGGGAGGCTGGGTGCGCAAGCCGGACGGCTCGATCGAGCCGCGCCAGGGCGGCAAGTGGAGTTTGCTCATGCGCATCTTCTCCAACCCCAACCTGCCGCAGATCGACGACTACTACGAGCCCTTCACCTTCGACTACGAGCACCTGCAGTCGGCGCCCACCATGAAGGCGCCGCCGACGGCGCGCCCGCGCAGCCTGATCACCGGCAAGCGCATGGAGAAGATCGAGTGGGGCCCGAACTGGGAAGAAATCCTCGGCGGCGAGTTCGCCAAGCGCAGCAAGGACGCCAACCTCGACAGCTTCGACGCCGTGCAGAAGGAGATGGTCGGCCAGTTCGAGAACACCTTCATGATGTACCTGCCCAGGCTGTGCGAGCACTGCCTGAACCCGGCGTGCGTGGCCTCCTGCCCCTCGGGCTCGATCTACAAGCGCGAGGAAGACGGCATCGTGCTGATCGACCAGGACAAGTGCCGCGGCTGGCGCATGTGCGTCTCGGGCTGCCCCTACAAGAAGATCTACTACAACTGGCAAAGCGGCAAGGCCGAGAAGTGCATCTTCTGCTATCCGCGCATCGAGGCCGGCCAGCCCACCGTCTGCTCGGAAACCTGCGTCGGGCGCATCCGCTACCTCGGCGTGGTGCTGTACGACGCCGACCGCATCCAGGAAGCGGCCAGCGTGCCGGACGAGAAGGACCTCTACGAGGCCCAGCTCGGCATCTTCCTCGACCCGCACGATCCGGAAGTGATCGCGCAGGCCCGGCGCGACGGCATCCCCGAGGCCTGGCTCGAAGGCGCCCGGAACAGCCCGGTCTACAAGATGGCGATGGAGTGGAAGGTGGCGCTGCCGCTGCACCCCGAGTACCGCACGCTGCCGATGGTCTGGTACGTGCCGCCGCTGTCGCCCATCACCGCGGCCGCCAACGCCGGGCATGTGGGCGCCAAGGGCGCGATTCCCGACGTCACGCAGATGCGCATCCCGGTGCAGTACCTGGCCAACCTGCTGACCGCGGGCGCCACCGAGCCGGTGATCCGTGCGCTCGAGCGCATGCTGGCCATGCGCACCTACCAGCGCGGCAAGCATGTCGACAACTTCGCGGACCCGGCCGTGCTGGCGCAGGTCGGCCTGAGCGCCGCGCAGGTGGAAGAGATGTACCAGGTGATGGCCATCGCCAACTACGAGGACCGCTTCGTCATCCCCACGACGCACCGCGAGTACGCCGAGAACACCTTCGACATGAAGGGCGGCTGCGGCTTCTCGTTCGGCAACGGCTGCTCCGACGGCAGCTCCGAGACCAGCCTGTTCGGCGCCGCCAAGCGCCGCACGATTCCGATCCATGCCAAGGTCTGACGCCGGGAGCGCCACGATGAAAACCCAACGCCACACCCTTCGCGCACTCGCGCTGCTGCTCGGCTATCCCGATGCGCAGGCGCGCGCCCTGATGCCGCAGCTGGCCGATGCGATGGACGCCGAGGCGGCGCTGTCGCCGGCGCGCCGAAAGGAGCTGCGGGCCCTGGCCCGCGCCCTGGTCTCGGTCGATCCGATCGAAGCCGAGACGCAGTTCGTGGAACTGTTCGACCGCGGCCGCAGCACCTCGCTGCACCTCTTCGAGCATGTGCACGGCGACTCGCGCGAGCGCGGCCCGGCGATGATCGACCTGGCCCAGACCTACGAGAAATGCGGGCTGCTGCTCGGTCCGCACGAAGTGCCCGATCACCTGTGCGTGGTGCTCGAATTCGCGTCGACCCAGCCGCCGGCGGTGGCGCGTGCGTTCCTGGGCGAGATGGCGCACATCCTTGCGTCCATCTTCAGCGCGCTGCGCAAGCGCGAGAGCGCCTATGCGAGCGTGCTGGCGGCGGTCATCGAGCTGGCTGGCCACAAGGCCGAAGCGGTGGCGGTGGCCGACGACCAGCCGCTCGACGAAAGCTGGGCCGAACCCATCGTCTTCGATGGCTGCAGCACCCAGGGCCAGGCACGGCCCGGCGATGCGCAGCCCATCCACATCGTTCGCAAGGCGGCAGCGGCCGCCGCCAGTGGAGCCCCCGTATGAATGCCCTCAACAATTTCCTCTTCGGCATCTACCCGTACATCTGCCTGAGCGTTTTCTTCATCGGCAGCCTGATCCGGTTCGACCGCGACCAGTACACCTGGAAGAGCGACTCCTCGCAGCTCTTGCGCGCCGGCCAGCTGCGCTGGGGCAGCAACCTGTTCCACGTGGGCGTGCTGTTCCTGTTCTTCGGCCACAGCGTCGGCATGCTGACGCCGCACTTCCTGTACGAGCCCTTCATCGGTGCCGGCAGCAAGCAGCTGATGGCGATGATCTCGGGCGGCATTGCCGGCCTGCTCGGCTTCATCGGCATCACGATCCTGCTGCACCGCCGGCTCGGCGACGAGCGCATCCGCCTCAACTCCAAGACCAGCGACATCGTGCTGCTGGTCCTGCTGTGGCTGCAGCTGGCGCTGGGCCTGGCCACCATTCCGCTGTCGGCCCGGCATCTGGACGGCAGCATGATGGTGCTGCTGGCCGAATGGGCGCAGCGCATCGTCACCTTCCGCGGCGGCGCGGTGGAACTGCTGGACAGCGCGAGCTGGGTGTTCAAGGCCCACATGTTCCTCGGCATGTCGATCTTCCTGATCTTCCCGTTCACGCGGCTGGTGCACGTCTGGAGTGGCTTCGCCACGGTGGGATACGTGTTCCGGCCCTACCAGGTGGTGCGCAGCCGCCGCGCGCTGGCACCGCGCAAGCCGGCCTCGGCAGCCGCTCCGAGTGCCGCGCCTCATTCGCCGCCGAAGACGGCGCCGGCCGGGGCCGTGGCCAAGTCGACGGGGGTGGCATCGTGAGCGCCGGCGGATGCGGCGGCGGCGCCTGCCAGTGCCGCGAAACCGCGGCGCCCGTGCCGGCTTCAACCCCGGTGGCCGTCGAGGCGGCAGCGACCGAGGCTGCTGCGATCGAGACCGCATGCGCGGCGATCAACGGCGTCGCCCTGCACCTGCCGGGCGAACGTCCGGACGAATACAGCCTGCGCGAGCTGGCCTGGGCCGAGCTGCTGCGGCAGGAGGCCGTCGCACGCCGGCTGCTGCCGCCTTCGGATGCGCGCCTGGCACCACGGCTGGGCATCGGCGAGCAGGCGGTGATCCAGCAGATGCTCGACGACGAGATCGAGGTGCCCGCGGCCAGCGAGGACGAATGCCGCCGCTACTACGCGGCGCGCATCGCGCATTTCGCCATCGGCCGCCGCGTGCATGCACGCCACATCCTGTTTGCGGTGACGGACGGCATCAACGTCGCGGCGCTGGCCGCGCGCGCCGAGCAGGCCCTCCTCGAACTGCGCCACAGGGATGCCGTTCCCACCCGCTTCGCCGAACTCGCGCAGACGCTGTCGAACTGCCCGAGCGGCGCCGAGGGCGGCGACCTCGGCTGGATCGGCCCGGACGATTGCGCCGACGAGCTCACGGCCGAGCTGTTCCACAACACCGAACGGCTCGACGCGCCGGGCCTGCATCCGCGCCTGGTCCACAGCCGCTACGGCTTCCACATCGTCGAAGTGCTCGCGCGCGACCCCGGGCGCCAGCAATCGTTCGAAGAGGTGAGCCAGCGCATCGCGGTGCAGCTCGCCCAGCAGTCGCGCGCCAAGGCCCTGCACCAGTACATGCAGCTGCTGGCCGGCCGCGCCGAGGTGAGCGGCCTGGTCCTCGAAGGCGCGGACTCCCCGCTGGTGCAATGACCGCACAGGAACCGGACGACCTGCTCTTGCGTCTGCGCAGGTTCCGGTCCGACTATTTCCCACGGCACCAGCAACGCTTCCAGGACCTGGTCGCCGAAGGCCAGCATCCGAAGACGCTCTTCATCGGCTGCTCGGATTCGCGGCTGATGCCCTACCTGCTGACCGGCACCGGTCCCGGCGAGCTCTTCATCATCCGCAACGTCGGCGCCTTCGTGCCGCCCTGCGACGGAACGCACGGGTTGCATGGCACGGTGGCCGCGATCGAATTCGCGCTGCTCGAACTGAAGGTCGAGCGCATCGTCGTGTGCGGCCACAGCCACTGCGGCGCGATCCGCGCGGCTTACGAAGGCGTGGCGGACGAAGCGGTGGCGCTCAAGTCATGGCTGCGGCTGGCCGACGAGGCCCTGCTGCCGGTGCGTCCCAGCCCCGCCGCGCTGCGCCGCAGCGAACAGCGCGCAGTCGTGCTGCAGCTCGAGCGCCTGATGGACTACCCGATGGTGCGCAGCCGCGTCGAGCGCAACGCGCTCACGCTGCACGGCTGGCACTACGTGATCGAGGAAGGCGAAGTCCATGTGTTCGACGCACAGGCGGGCGACTTCCTGCCGGCCTCGCTCGCCTCCAACGCCGGTACCGGCCCCTATCAACCTTATGTGGAACATGATGGATCGATCCTCTGACGAGACAGCAACCGCCCTGCAAGCGCTTTCGCGCGATTCGGGCCTGCGCAACTGGCGCCTCAAGGGCGTCGAACGCCTCCCCGTCATCCAGGGCGGCATGGGTGTCGGCGTGTCGGCCGGCGGGCTCGCCGGCACGGTCGCCGGGCTGGGCGGCATGGGCACGATCTCCGCCGTCGACCTGCGCCGGCTGCATCCCGACCTGATGGCGCTCACGGCCCACCTGAATGCGGAGCCGGACGCCGGGCAGCGCATCGATGCCGCCAACCTCGAGGCGCTGGGCCGCGAGATCGCGCGTGCACGCGAGCTCTCCGGCGGGCGCGGCCTCGTGGCCGTGAACGTGATGAAGGCGCTGACCGCCTACGAGGCCTACCTGCGCCATGCCATGGCCTGCGGCATCGACGCGCTGGTGGTGGGCGCGGGCCTGCCGCTGGACCTGCCCGAACTCGCGCGCGACCATCCCGAGGTGGCGCTCATCCCCATCCTCTCGGACGCGCGCGGCGTGCAGCTGGTGGTGCGCAAGTGGGAGAAGAAGGGGCGCCTGCCCGACGCCATCGTGATCGAGCATCCGCGGCTGGCGGGTGGCCACCTGGGCGCCTCCAAGGTCGCCGACCTGCAGGACCCGCGCTTCGACTTCGACGTCGCCATTCCGCAGGTGCTCGAGTTCTTCAGGACGGCCGGCATCGAGGGCCGCATTCCCCTCATTGCGGCCGGCGGCATCGGCAGCCTGGAAGACATCCGGCGCCTGCAGGGCATCGGCGCTTCGGCGGTGCAGCTGGGCACCGCCTTCGCTGTGACCACCGAATGCGATGCGAACCCGGCCTTCAAGAAGGTGCTGGCCGACGCCCAGCCCGCCGACATCGTCGAGTTCGTCAGCACGGCGGGCCTGCCCGCACGCGCGGTGCGCACGCCGTGGCTCGACAAGTACCTGCGGCTGGAGCCGCGGCTGCAGCACAAGGCGCACAAGAAGGAAAGCTGCACCATGCGCTTCGACTGCCTGGCGCACTGCGGCCTGCGCGACGGCACCCCGAGCTGGGGCCAGTTCTGCATCGACAAGACACTGGGGCACGCACTGGAAGGCCACCTCGACCGCGGCCTGTTCTTCCGCGGCGCGGGGGCGCTGCCGTTCGGCAGCGAGATCCGCCCCGTGCGCGACCTGATGCGATGGCTGCTCGGCGGCATCCGCCCCGCCATCCCGACGGGGGGAGCCGCGGCATGAAGCGCGAGGACGCCAGGATGGAACCACTGCCCGTGCAACCCATCAGCCGCGACGTGCTGCGGGAAAAATACCTCAAGCCCGGCGAAGCCGATGTCGAGGATCTGTTCGCGCGCGTGGCGCGTGCGCTGGCCTCGGTCGAGGCCGAAGGCGAGCGCGCTCAGTGGGAAGCGCGCTTTCTCGGCAACCTGCGCGCCGGCGCCATCGGCGCCGGCCGCATCATGAGCGCCGCCGGCACCGAGCTGGAGGCCACGCTGATCAACTGCTTCGTGCAGCCGGTGGGCGACTGCATCCAGGGCCAGGACGCCGGAGGCTATGCGGGCATCTACGAGGCGCTGCGCGAAGCCGCCGAAACCATGCGCCGCGGCGGCGGCGTCGGCTACGACTTCTCGCGCATCCGGCCGCGCGGCGCGCAGGTGCGGACCACTGCGTCCACGGCATCCGGCCCGTGCAGCTACATCGACGTGTTCGACCGCTCCTGCGCCACCGTGGAGAGCGCCGGCGCGCGGCGCGGCGCGCAGATGGGCGTGCTGCGCATCGACCATCCCGACGTGCTGGACTTCATCACGGCCAAGCGCACGCCCGGGCGCTGGAACAACTTCAATGTGTCGGTGGCGGTGACCGACAAGTTCATGCGCGCCCTCGCGGACGACGAGGAATGGCCGCTGGTGCACAGCGCCAGGCCGGGCGCCGAGCTGATCGCGCGCGGCGCGGCCCAGGCCAGCGATGGCAGCTGGGTCTACCGCAGCCTGCCGGCGCGGGATCTGTGGGACCTGGTGATGCGCTCGACCTACGACTTCGCCGAGCCCGGGATCCTGTTCACCGACACCATCAACAACGACAACAACCTGCGCTACTGCGAGCACATCGAGGCGACCAACCCCTGCGGCGAGCAGCCGCTGCCGCCGTACGGATGCTGCGACCTCGGGCCGATCGTGCTGACGCGCTTCGTGGACCATCCCTTCGGCATCGGCGGTGCGGCGCACTTCGATTTCGCGCGCTTCGGCGAAGCCGCGGCGCTGCAGGTGCGGGCGCTCGACAACGTGCTGGACCTCACCTTCTGGCCCCTGCCCCAGCAGCGCGCCGAGGCCATGGCCAAGCGCCGCATCGGCGTGGGCTTCACGGGCCTGGGTGACACGCTTGCCATGCTGTGCCTGCGCTACGACCAGCCCGAGGGCCGGGCCATGGCGGTGCGCATCGCGCGCTGCCTGCGGGACGCCGCCTACGCCGCCTCGGTGGCGCTGGCGCGCGAGAAAGGCGCCTTCCCGCTGTTCGACGCGGAGCGCTACCTGGCGCAAGGCACCTTCGCCAGCCGCCTGGACCCGGCGCTGCAGGAACAGATCCGCATGCACGGCATCCGCAACAGCCACCTGGTCTCGATCGCGCCGACGGGCACCGTGAGCCTGGCGTTCGCCGACAACGCCTCGAACGGCATCGAGCCGGCGTTCTCCTGGACCTACCGGCGCAAGAAGCGCGAGGCCGACGGCAGCACCTCCGAGTACGACGTCGAGGACCACGCCTGGCGGCTGTACCGCTTCCTGGGCGGGGATACCGGGCAGTTGCCGGCGTACTTCGTCTCGGCCCAGTCGATGCCCGCGGCCGGCCACCTGGCCATGATGGAGGCGGTGCAGCCCTTCGTCGACACCGCCATCTCGAAGACGGTGAACGTGCCCGCCGACTATCCCTACGAGGACTTCAAGGGCCTCTACCTGCAGGCCTGGACCGCCCGCCTCAAGGGCCTGGCCACCTACCGGCCCAACAGCATCCTGGGATCCGTGCTGGAGCTCACGCCGGCAGCGCCGCCGGAGGCCCGTCCCGCCGCCGACAGCGTGGCGGCCGATCCGATGCGCGCGATGATCGAGAGCCGACCGAAGGGCGCCCTGAACGCCGTCGCCGAGAAGATCGAGTACTGGACGCAGCAGGGGCGGCAGACGCTCTACCTGGTGGTGTCGTTCCTGCCGCTGGCCGACGGCCGCGAGCGGGCCGTGGAATTCTTCATGCCCGTGGGCCAGAGCGGCGAATCCCAGCAATGGATCACCGCGAGCATGCGGCTGCTGTCGCTGGCCGCGCGCGGCGGCTTTCTCGAACGCGCGCTGGCCGACATGCGCAAGGTCGCCTGGGACCGGGGGCCGGTGCGCCTGGGCCACCACCTGAAGGCCGACGGCACCCAGGTGCCCATGTGGCACGACTCCGAAGTGGGCGCCATCGCCTATGCGATCCAGCAGCTGATCGCGCGCCGCAGCGGCCAGGCGAGCGCGGCGCCGGACGCGCCGGCACCCTCCGTGGCCGCCCCTGTCCCGATGGTGGGGGCCAAGTGCCCCGAATGCGGCGCCCACGCCATGATCCGCAAGGACGGCTGCGACTACTGCACGCAGTGCGGACACCTGGGAAGCTGCGGATGAGCCCGGCCGCCGGCGTTCCGGCCGATTCGCCCATGACCGCGCGGCAGCTGGCCGCGCTCCTGCACGCGCGCCGCACCGTCCTGCCCAAGCGGCTCGGTGCGCCGGGGCCCGATGGTGCCGAGCTCGAGCAGATCCTCGGCGCCGCCGCCTCGGCCCCGGACCATGGCGGCCTGGTGCCATGGCGCTTCGTCATCGTTCCGCCGCCGCAGCGCGAGCGGCTCGCCGAAGTGTTCGCGCAGGCCCTGCTGCAGCGCGACGCCGCCGCCACGCCCGCGCAGCAGGGCCAGGCGCGCGAGAAGGCCTTTCGCGCGCCGCTGCTGATGCTCGCGGTCGCACGGATGGGCCCCGGCAACGAGGAGATCCCGGCCACCGAGCGCATCCTGTCGGCCGGATGCGCCATCCAGAACATGCTGCTGGCCGCCACCGCCCTGGGCTACGGCTCGGCGCTGACCACCGGCAAGGCGCTGCAGTCGGACGAACTGCGCGCCCTGTTCGCGCTCGACCGGCACGACGAGCCGCTGTGCTTCATCAGCGTGGGCTCGGTGACGGTCCAGAAGGCCGGTCCCGCGCGGCCCGCGCTCGAGCGCTATGTCAGCGAACTGGGCTGCGTGCCACAGCTTCCTCCGTGCGACTGATGCATTCCGTGCACGGTGCGCTCAACGGGCTGCTGCTCGGCCTGAACACGCTGCTCGCATTCACGCTGATGGTGCCGCCGGCATTGGTCAAGCTGCTGGTGCCGGCCGACCGCGTGCGCACCGGCTGCGACCGGGTGCTGAACCGGCTGGCCGGCGGCTGGGTCGCCGTCAACAACGCCTGGATCGCACGCGCGTGCCCCGCGCCATGGCAGATCCGGGGCATCGAGGGCCTCAACCCCCGCGGCTGGTACCTGGTGTCGAGCAACCACCAGAGCTGGGTCGACATCCTGGTGCTGCAGCGCGTCTTCCACGGGCGCATTCCCTTCCTCAAGTTCTTCCTCAAGCGCGAGCTCATCTGGGTGCCGGTGATCGGGCTGGCCTGGTGGGCGCTCGACTTTCCGTTCATGAAGCGCGGCCGCGGCACCGGTCGCGCCGACCTTGCGACCACCCGGCGTTCCTGCGAGAAGTTCAGGCGCGTGCCGACAGCCGTCATCAATTTCGTCGAGGGCACGCGCTTCACTACGGCCAAGCATGCCGCGCAGAACAGCAGCTACCGCCATCTGCTCGAGCCCCGCTCCGGCGGCCTTGGCGTGGCGCTGGCCACGATGGGCGAGCAGTTCGAGGCGATGCTCGACGTGACCATCGTCTACCCCGAGGGGACGCCGAGCTTCTGGGCGCTCTTGTGCGGCGGCGTGCGGGCCGTGGCGGTCGATGTCCGCCAGCGCGCCATACCACCCCATCTGCTGGGCACGGATCCGTCGGGCGACAAGGCGCGCCGCGCGCACACCCGCAAGTGGATCGAGGCCCAGTGGCAGGACAAGGACCGCCTGATCCAGGAGCGGCTGGCGGCGCGCCGCGGCGTTCGAAAGTAGCCGGGGGGCACCTCAGCCGAATCGCAGCGGCCGGCCCTCGGTGTCGAGCGCGAGATAGTCGCCGAAGGCACCGCTTCGCACGCCCTCGACCATGGCCTCGAGCGCGCTGTCGATGCGTTCGGGCGAGGGCGGCTGGCCGTTGGCGCCCGACAGGCCGGCCGCGAACATCACGCGCCAGGGCAGGCTTACGCGGCGCGATTCGGCCACCAGTGCGGCAAAGGTGCTGAGTTCCGGCAGGCTTTTTTCAACGCAGGCCACGGGCGTCAGCGAACCGCCCTGCCCCGCCTCGAAGCGGGCGCGCTGCGCCGCATCGGCATCGCCGGGCAAATCGGCTTCGGCGAACACGAACAGCAGACGCTGGGGCTCGGGCTGGGCCGCCGCGGCCTGCAGCAGCTGGTCGAAAAGAGAGGATGAGGAAGAAGGCATGCCGTGAGCGTCGCCGCTGCCTTCGCTCCCGATGTTGATGCAGATCAAGCTGCGCCGCACACGCCTTCCTAGCATAGGTGCATCTGAAATACACCTTTCGAGCCTCGTCGCTCCCAGCAGGAAAAACCCATGAAATCTGCAGCTTCCTCCTCGTCCGTGATCGATGTCCGCAGGCTCGAGCCGCGCTTTCGCCACGCGCACATCTTCTCCACCTTTGCCGCCCTGGACGTCGGCCACGCGATCGAACTGGTGAACGATCACGATCCCCAGCCGCTGTATGCGCAGTTCCAGTCGCAATGGCCCGACCGGTTCGCATGGAACTACCTCGAGGCGGGCCCCTCGGTCTGGCGCGTGGCCATCACCAAGGTGCCGGCTTTCGACGCACACGCGAGCGGCGGCTGCTGCGGCGGATGCGGCGGCGCCTGAGCACCATCGATCCGAATTCCGAAGAAGGAAACATCATGAGCAACAACAACCGGCTGTGGCGCTGGCTGGCCTTCATCTTCGTGCTGTCGTTCGGCGCGCTCGGCTACCTGGGCGTGCAGATCTACCTGACCGCGCCGCCGATCCCGAGCGCGGTCACCAGTTCCGACGGCGAGGTCGTCTTCACCGGCGAGCAGATCCAGCGCGGCCAGCAGGTCTGGCTCTCGACCGGCGGGCAGCAGCTGGGCTCCGTGTGGGGCCACGGCAGCTACGTCGCGCCCGACTGGTCCGCCGACTGGCTGCACCGCGAGGCCGTGGCGCTGCGCAACCGCCACGCCCAGGCCTTTCGCAAGGACTTCGATGCGCTGAGCCCGGCGGACCGCGGCGCGCTCGCGGCCACCGTGGTCGAGCAGATGCGGCGCAACACCTACGACGCGGCCAGCGGCGTGATCACCGTCCCGGCCGACCGCGCGCAGGCGATCCGGGAGGTGGCGGCCCACTACGAGGCGCTGTTCGGCGACGACAGCGCGCTCGCCACGCTGCGCGACCAGTACGCGATGACGGCGGGCACGCTGCCCGAGCGCGCCGACCGCCAGGCACTCACCGCCTTCTTCTTCTGGACTTCATGGGCCGCCGCCACCGACCGCCCCGGGGAAACGGGCCTGAGCTACACCAGCAACTGGCCGCACGAGCCGCTGGTCGGCAACACCATGACCAGCTCGGCCGCCGTCTGGTCGATGGTGAGCATCTGCCTGCTGCTGGCGGCCATTGCGGCCATGCTGTGGCTGCACGGCAGCCGCAAGCACGAAGCCGAAGCGCAGCCGCCCAAGGCGGACCCGCTCCTCGGCGCCGTGGCAACGCCTTCCATGAAGGCCACGCGCAAGTACTTCTTCGCGGTGATCGGGCTGATGCTGCTGCAGATCGCGATGGGCGTCATCACGGCCCACTACGCGGTCGAGGGGCAGTCGTTCTTCGGGCTGCCACTGGCCGAGCTGCTCCCCTACGTGGTGAGCCGCACGGTGCACACGCAGATCGGCATCTTCTGGATCGCCACCGCTTGGCTGGCCACGGGCCTGTACATCGCGCCGCTGCTGTCGGGGCGCGAGCCCAGGCTGCAGAAGCTCGGGGTGGACGTGCTGTTCTGGGCGTTGATCGCCATCGTGGTCGGCTCCACGCTGACCGGCTGGCTCGGCACGCTGCAGCATCGCGGCGTCGACTTCAGCTTCTGGCTGGGCAACCAGGGCCTCGAATACACCAGCATGGGCCGCTTCTGGCAGGTGCTGCTGTTCGTCGGCCTGCTGTTCTGGGTCTTCCTGCTGGGCCGCGCGCTGTGGCCCGCGCTGGTCAAGCCGTCGGCATCGCGCGGCCTGATCGCGATGGTGTTCCTGTCGGCCACCTGCATCGGCGGCTTCTATTCGACCTCGCTGGTGTGGGGACAGCACACCCACTACTCGATGATCGAGTACTGGCGCTGGTGGCTGGTGCACCTCTGGGTGGAAGGCTTCTTCGAGGTGTTCGCCACCGCGGTGGTCGCGCTGATCTTCACGCGCCTGGGGCTGGTGCGCACCGAGAGCGCCAACCGCGCCATCATCGCCGAGACCATCGTGTTCCTGTTCGGCGGCATCCTCGGCACGCTGCACCACCTCTACTTCACCGGCACGCCGACCTCGGTGATCGCCGTGGGCGCCGTGTTCTCGGCGCTCGAAGTGGTGCCGCTCACGCTGATCGGCCTGGAGGCCCTGCAGACCTGGCGCCGCTCGCAGGCCATGCCCTGGCTCGCCGCCTACAAGTGGATCGTCATGTGCTTCGTGGCCGTCGGCTTCTGGAACACGATCGGCGCCGGCGTGCTCGGCTTCGCGATCAATCCGCCGGCCTCGCTCTACTACGTGCAGGGGCTCAACATGACGGCCGCCCATGGCCATGCCGCGCTCTTCGGCGTCTACGGCATGCTGGGCATCGGGCTGATGCTGTTCTGCCTGCGCGGCCTGTACGACCGCCAGCTGCATGCCGACCGGCTGCTCAGGCCCGCGTTCTGGAGCCTCAACATCGGCCTCGCGATGATGGTGTTCCTGTCGCTGCTGCCCGCCGGCATCTACCAGGCCTGGGCCAGCGTCACGCAGGGCCTGTGGTACGCGCGCTCGGCCGAGATCGTGCATTCCCGCGTGATGGAGACACTGGTGTGGATGCGGGTGCCGGGCGACATCGTCTTCGCCGTGGGCGCGGTGCTGCTCGCGGCCTATGCGCTGCGCCTGCTGCGCCGTCCGGCGGCGCAAGCCGCGCCGCAGCCATCGGTGCGCGGCAAGGGCCGAAAGGGCCCGGCCCTCCAGGCCGGCCACGTGGGCCACGCGGCCGAACGGTGACACGACGCCATTGCAGCCATGAAGCTCACCGCCTTCACCGACTACAGCCTGCGCGTGCTGATCTACCTGGCCGCGCAGCCCGAGCGCCGCGCCACCATCGGCGAGATCGCCACCGCTTTCGCGGTGTCCGAGCATCACCTGACCAAGGTGGTGCACTTCCTGGGCAAGGAGGGGTGGCTGGCCAACATCCGCGGCAAGGGCGGCGGCCTCGCGCTCGCGAAGCCGCCCGAGGCGATCAACATCGGCGACGTGGTGCGCCACACCGAGGGCGGTGCCATCGTGGAATGTTTCGGGGAAGGCGGCGGCGCGTGCCGCATCACCGGCCTGTGCCGCCTGCAGGGCGTGCTGGGCGAAGCCGTGGCGGCATTCCACGCGGTGCTGCAGCGCTACACGCTGGCCGACCTCGTTCACAACCGGGAGGCGCTGGCCACGGTGTTCCTGGCAGGCCGCATCGGCATGGCGCAAGCCGAACGGGAGGGCGCGTGAACTCGCCGGCGGACACGGCGCCGGCCGCGGCCCGCTTTCCGTACGACGGGCCGGAACATCTGCGCGCGCCGCTGGCCGCGGCGCTGTCGCGCGTCGTCGATCCGGAGATCTCGATGAACATCGTCGATGTCGGCCTGGTCTACGGCGTCATGGTGGACGCCGCGATGGCGCACGTGCGCATCACGATGACCTCTGCGGCCTGCCCGGTGATCGAGCTCATCATGGACGAGGCGGAAGCCGAGCTGGACAAGGTCGTCCCGCCCGAGCTGCAGATCCGCGTCGAGCTGGTGTGGGAGCCGCCGTGGAGCCCGGAGCGCATGAGTCCCGGCGCCAAGCGGTTCATGGGATGGTAGGCGCTGCAAGCCCCGCCGCCCGCATGGGACGGCCAACGAAGACATCGCCGGCGCGCCGCTGGATTCCGGCGCGTGCGCTGTTCGGCGCGCTGGCCGGCGTGTCGCTGGTGGCAGGCATGGCGGGCGGGCTCTGGCGGCTCGGTGTCGCCGTGCCGGACCCGCATTCCTTCACCTGGACCGGCCAGGTGCTGCTGGTGCACGCCGCATTGATGGTCTGCGGCTTCCTGGGCACCGTCATCGGCATCGAGCGCGCCGTGGCCGTCAAGCATCGCTGGGCATTCGTGGCGCCGCTGGCGTCGGGCGCCGGTGCCCTGTGCCTGGCCTTCGGGCCGCAGGCCGCCGGCGCGTGGCTCTGCGTGGCGGCGGCGGTGTTCTTCCTGGCGGTCAACGCGTTGGTCGTGTGGCGCCAGCGCGCGGCGCACACGCTGCTGCTGGCGGTCGGCGCGGCCGCGTGGGTGGTGGGCAACCTTCTGTTCGCCGCCGGCCGCGACGGCAGCGCCGTCTTCCCGTGGTGGTTCGCCTTTCTGGTCATGACCATCGCGGCCGAACGGCTCGAGATGACGCGGCTCATGCGCCGGCGCCCGGCCGCCAGCGTGACGCTGCATGCCGTGCTGGCGCTGCTGCTGGCAGGCGCCGCGTGCTCGGGCGCGGCCCCGCGCGCCGGCGGACTCGTCTACGGTGCGGCGCTTGCGCTGCTGGCCGCGTGGCTGGCGGTGTTCGACGTCGCGCGGCGCACGGTGTTCACGCACGGCATCAGCCGCTACATGGCGGTCTGCCTGCTGGGCGGCTATGCCTGGCTCGGGATCGCGGGCGTGGCGTGGGTCGCGACCGCGCTCGGATGGCCCGCGCGCGACGCCGCGCTGCACGCGCTGGGGCTGGGCTTCGTCATCAGCATGGTGATGGGGCACGCGCCCGTCGTGCTGCCGGCCATCGCGCGCATCAAGCTGCGCTTCGGCGCCTTCTTCTACCTGCCGCTGGCGGCGCTGCACCTGTCGCTTGTCGTGCGGCTCGCGCTGGGAAGCTTCGGCGATCCGCTGCGCGCCGCCGGGGCTTCGCTCAACGCGGCCGCGATCGTCTTCTTTGCCGTCACCGTGGCCGGCGCGGCCGTCGCGTGGCGCATTCAACATGGCGCCGAGGGCGCCCGAAAGGCCAGATGATGGCAAGCTTCATTCCGCTCGAACCCGCACGACCCCCGTCGATCCAGCCTCCGGTCTTTGCGCTGTGGCAGCTCGGCTTCCGCCCCTTCTACCTGCTCGCCAGCGGCTTCGCGGCGCTGTCCATCGCGCTGTGGGCCATGCAGTTCGCCGGCTGGCTGCCGCGCGCCTACCTGCAGGGGCCGATGTGGCATGCGCACGAGATGCTGTTCGGCTTCGCGCTGGCCGTGATCGTCGGATTCCTCTTCACCGCGGGCCGCAACTGGTCGGGCCAGCCCACGCCCACGGGGCTGCCGTTGGCGGCGCTGGCGGTGCTCTGGGTGGTGGGCCGGGTGCTCGTGCTCACGCCCTTCGCCTGGTCGGCCGCGGTGGCCAACGCGGCCTTTCCGCTGGCCTGCGCGCTGGCGCTGGCGCGCCCGCTGGTGGCCGCGCGCAACCGCCGCAACTACTTCTTCGTCGGCCTGCTGCTGTTGCTCGCGGGCGCCGCGCTCGCCTTTCACCTGTCGGCGCTCGGCGTGATCGAGGTGCCGGCGTGGCTGGGCATCCAGGTGGCGCTGGATGTGCTGCTGTTCATCATGGCCGTCATGGCGGGCCGGGTGGTGCCGATGTTCACCAACAACGGCATTTCCGGCGCCGGTGCCACGCGGCACCCGCTGGCCGAGAAGATCGCGCTGGGCTCGGTGCTCGGTCTGCTGCTGGCCGACGCCGCGGGCCTGCCGCCGATCGCCATGGCCGCCATCGCGCTGCCCGCGGCGCTCGCGCACCTGGTGCGCTGGCTGCTGTGGCGGCCCTGGAAGGCTTCGGCCAACACGCTGGTGCTCGTGCTGCACGTGGCCTACGCGTGGATTCCGGTTCACCTCGCACTGCGGGCACTGGCGGTGCTGCACGGCGGGGTGCCGGCATCGCTCGCCACCCATGCGCTGACCGTGGGCGCCGCGGGCGGGCTCATCATCGGCATGATGGTCCGCACATCGCGCGGCCACACCGGCCGGGTGCTGCGCGCCGACCAGGTCGACACCGCCTGCTTCGTGCTGGTCCTCCTCGCCGCGCTGGTCCGGGTGCTCGTGCCGCTGGCCGCACCGGCCCACACGGTCGCCGCGGTCCTTTGTTCCGCGGCGTTCTGGAGCCTGGGCTTCGGCCTGTTTGCCGTGCGCTACTGGCCCGTGCTGACCCGGGCCCGGGTGGACGGCAAGCCCGGCTGAGCGCTCTCTCCACGCGGCCGCTTGATCCACCGCAACGCGGCCCGCGTGCTCCAGATGCAGGATGCTCCATGTGGCGCTCCAGCAAAGGGACAACCGGATGTCGAACAACCTTGGAATCCTCGACCGCACCCTGCGCATCGCGTCGGGCATGCTGTTGGTCGCGCTTGCCGCGCCCGGGACCATCGAGTCCTGGGGCTACGTGGGGGTGCTGGGGTTGTTGACAGGAGTGGTCGGCATCTGCCCGGTCTATTCGATCCTCGGCGTCGATACCTGTTGGCACGGCAGGTAGGCGGATCGACTCGCCGCGGCTGATCGAGTTCATCGCATCGCCCTGCGACTGCGACCGATCCGAACGGCCGCACGGCAGGTGTTTCGCCTTGCGCCACGTCAAGGCGGAAGGCGCGAAGCCCTGCAGACTCCGGCGCACGATGTCTTCCATTCACCGTGCGTCTTTCATTGCAACCGTTGCCGTCGTCCTTGTCATGCTTTGCGCCGGCACCTCGATCGCGGGCCGCGCTACCCCCTCCGACCTGGCCGGCGCCTTCCGCTCACAGGTGGATCATCGGCTCGAACCACCGCCCGACGAAGCCAGGCGCTATGGCGAGCTGGCGCTCGGCGCACTCGCGCAGGCCGGCGTCGCGCCCGTGCCGCAATACGTCGCACTCGTCGACCGGAGCCCGAACGTGCAAGCGATCTTCATCTACTGGCTGGGCGACGGCGCCGCGCCGCTCCTCGTGGGCGCCACCGCGGCATCGACCGGGCGCGGCGGCGAGTTCGACCACTTCGAGACCCCGCTCGGCGTGTTCGAGTTCACGACCGACAACCCCGACTTCCGCGCCGAAGGCACCCGCAACGAACATGGCATCCGCGGCTACGGGACGAAGGGCATGCGTGTGTTCGATCTGGGATGGCAGCAGGCCCGGCGGTTGTGGGGCCGGGGCGGCGACGGCACGATGCGGTTGCAGATGCATGCCACCGACCCGGACCTGCTCGAGCCGCGGCTCGGCAGCGTGCAGTCGAAGGGCTGCATTCGCATCCCGGCCAGCCTGAATCGGCTGCTCGACCGCTTCGGCGTGCTCGATGCCGACTACCTCGCAGCTGCGGCACAAGGCATGCCGATGTGGGTGCTGCCGACGGACCAGACGCCGGTCGAAGGCGCGGGCCGCTACCTGATCGTCGTCGACTCCGGACGCGCCGAACGGCCCGCCTGGTCGCCGGCGCCCGGATCGCGCGGCGCGAGCACCCCGGCCGGCGGCAGGTGATCGCCGAAGCGGCATCGCCGCGCGTCAGGTCTGCGCACGCCAGCGCGCCTCGAGCGAGGCGATATCCACCGCGTCCTCGGTGAAGACCTCGATGGCCAGCGCGCGCTCGTCGGGCGCCAGCGGCTCGTGCGCCGCGAGCTGGCGCTCCAGCACCTCGAGGCCGGCCTCCGACGCATCCATGCCCAAGGCATTGCGTCCGGCCACGCGGCGGCGCAGCACGGCTTCGCCGGCCCGGCAGTCCAGGATCGCGAAAGGCAGGTCGAGTTCAGCCGCCAGCCCCTGGAAACTGCGCCGCTCCGCACCGCGCAGGAAGGCCGCATCCACGATCACCGGATAGCCCGCGAGCAGTGCATCGCGCGCGCAGGCCCGCAGCCGCTCGAAGGTCCGCCGGGTGGCCTCCGCACCGTAGATGGCCAGGCCCCGCTCGGCGGAGCGGGCGAGTGGATCGAGGCCGAACAGGCGCTTGCGCTCCACGTCCGAACGGATGCGCACCGCGCCCGCGGCGCACAGCAGCTGCGAGGCGATGGTCGACTTGCCGGAACCCGAGAACCCGTGCGTGATCAGCAGGCGCGCGCGCCCCCGCGGGCTGTGCGCCAACTGCGCGGCGCAGGCCAGGTAGTCGGGCTTCGATGCGCCGGCCGGAGCCGGCGCGGCCTGCGGCCCCAGGCCCGCAGCCATGGCGCGCACCAGCGCCCGGTACACCTCGTAGAAGCCGAGCACCTGCAGGCCCGCATGGTCGCCGCTGTGCTGCAGCCACGCATCCAGGAAGCGGAACGCGAGATCGGGGCGGCCATGGGCCTTCAGGTCCATGGTGAGGAATGCGATGTCGCTCATCACGTCGATCCGGCGCATCATGGGGTCGAACTCGATGCAATCGAAGGCAGTGAGTTCGCCGTCCACCAGGACGACATTGGCCATGTGCAGGTCGCCATGGCATTCGCGCACCGCGCCACCCTGCTGGCGCGCGATCCAGGCCATGTGCAGCGCCTGCGCCCGTTCGCGGATCCATGCGGCCAGGGTCGCGAGACGGCTGTCGCTGCGCTGCACGAGCAGCTGGTTCACGACATCGATGGCCGCACGCACGATGGCGTCCGGGGCGCCGAATGCGGACGGCGGCACGACGCGCTCGGCCGCGCCCTGCAGCGCCGCCAGCCGCCGCGCGAAGGCGTCGAGCGAGGCCGGCTCCAACCGGCCTGCGGTCAGCAGGTTGCGCAACAGGGACGACTCCGGAAAGCGCCGCATGCGGACCACGTGGTCGATCGGCACGCCGCCGCCACCGAGCCGCGGTGCCTCGCGCGCGCCGCACACCGGCACCACATCCAGGTACAGCGACGGCGCGAAGCGCCGGTTGAGGCGCAGCTCTTCCTCGCAGAAATGCTTGCGCGCCGCGATGCTTGCGAAGTCGACGAAGGGAAAGCGCACCGGCTTCTTGAGCTTGTAGGCGAGCGTCGCCGTCAGCAGCACCCACGAGATGTGGGTCTCGACCAGCTCGACGCGCGCGCCGGTCTCCCGCTGCAACGATTCGCGCAGTGCCTGCACCAGTGTCGTGTCCATCTGTCTTTGTTCCCGGTTCATCGGCCCTGAGAGTGAACGAAAAGGCGCCACGCCGCCCAGCAGCCCGGCAGCGCCACCCACAGGGCCCAGTGCGGCGGCAGGGTTGCCAGGCCGAACCAGGCACCGATGCCCGGCACGCCGGTCAGCAGGACCCAGACCACGCAGACGCCCACCAGCAGCGCATGGAACACCGCGTTGGCGTGCGTGCGTCCGAAGCCGGCGCCGCGGAACCACAGCAGCAGCAACAGGTTGCCGAGCACGATCGAGCCCAGGCTCGCCAGGCGCAGCAGCTCCGGCGAAGCGCCGCGCTCGCGGCACGCCCATTGCACCAGCGCCACGCCGGCAAACGCAAGCCCGCCGAGCGCCAGCGCGCGCGCGGCCGAGGCGAGCGAGAACAGCGTGTCCTCCTTGCGACGCGGCGGCACGTCCATGCTGTCGTCCGGCGCGGGCTCGGCTTCGAACACCAGGGAGCAGGCGGGGTCGATCAACAGCTCGAGCAGCACCACGTGCAGCGGCAGCAGCAGCACCGGCCCGCCCAGCACGACCGGGATCAGCGCCACGCCGACAATGGGCACGTGCACCGCGAACAGGTAGCCCAGGGCCTTGCGCAGGTTGGTGAAGATGCGCCGGCCGGCGCGCACGGCGTCGACCAGCGAGGCGAAGTTGTCGTCCGTCAGCACCAGCGAGGCGGCCTCGCGCGCGACGTCCGTGCCGCGCTGGCCCATCGCGACGCCGATGTCGGCCGCCTTGAGCGCGGGCGCGTCGTTGACGCCGTCCCCCGTCATCGCGACGACCTCGCCGCACTGCTGCAGGGCCCGCACGATGCGCAGCTTCTGCGCCGGGTCGACCCGCGCGAACACCTGCACCCCGCGCACGCAGGCCTGCAGCGCGTCATCGTCCATGCCGGCGAGCGCCGCGCCGGTCATCACGTGCGCCGCGCCGCCATCGACCAGGCCGGCCTGCCGCGCGATCGACCGGGCCGTGAGGGAGGCATCGCCGGTGATCATCACCACGCGCACCCCGGCGCGCCGGCATGCCTGCACGGCGCCGGGCACTTCGTCGCGCAAGGGATCCATGAAGCCGAGCAGGCCCAGCGGCGCGAGCCGAAGGCCCTCGGGCAGCGCGGCGTCGTCGCCGGCCGCAGGAGCGTGGCCCTCGGCCACCGCGAGCACGCGCAGTCCGGCGGCGCTCCAGCGGTCGGCCGCCTCGCGCAGCCGCTGCGCGAGCGCCGCATCGGCGCCGCAAAGCCCGAGCACGGCTTCCGCCGCGCCCTTGACCGCCACCGCCTGGCCGGGCACCCCGGACGCGTGCCACCAATGCACCACGTAGGGCGAGCCCTCGCGGATCCCCCGGCGAACACCGGGCGTCCAGGCCGGATCCGGCCGCAGGCCTGCGGCCTCGGCGGCCGCGCGCACGGCCCGGTCCATCGGTTCGACGCCGTCCGCGTTGCTGGCACGGACCGCGGCCTGCAGCAGCCGATGAAAGCGCTGCGCCGCAGGCTCGCCCGCGTCGTGCAACGCGCATTCGCCGGCACCGTCGTGCAGGGCCGAGAGCGCCATGCGGTTGCGTGTCAGCGTGCCGGTCTTGTCCACGCACAGCACGGTGATGGTGCCGAGGGCCTCGATGGCCTGGGGCTGGCGAGTCAGCACATTCGACTTGGCGAGGCGCCAGGCGCCGAGCGCCAGCATCACGCTCCAGACGACGGCGAACTCCTCGGGGATCAGCGCCATCGCCAGCGTCAGGCCGACCAGCAGGCCCTGGGTCCACGAGCCCTCCCGCAGCGCGAACACCGCGGCCGCGGCCAGGCAGGTGAGGGCCGCGAGCCAGGCCACCCGGCGCACCAGTTGCTGCAGTTCCGCCTGCAGCCGGCTGGCGCGCGGTGCGAGCTGCGCGATGGACCGGTGGATGGCGCCCAGCGCGGTGTGGGCGCCCGTGCCCGTCACCTCGGCCACGCCGTCGCCGCGCACCACCAGGCTGCCCGCGAGGAGCGCGTCCGCCCGGCCCTCGCCGCCGCCGACACCGCCGCCGGGATGCTTGCCGAGCGGCATCGACTCGCCCGTGAGCAAGGACTCATCGACCTGCAGCCCGACGGCCTCGATCACGCGCGCATCGGCGGACAGGCGGTCGCCTTCGTTCACCAGCAGACAGTCGCCGCGCACCAGCTCGCGGCTCGCGATCCGAACGGGGCGTCCCTGCCGCACGACGGTGCAGCGCGGGCTGGACAAGTCCTTCAGCGTTTCCAGGACCCGCTCGGTGCGCTGCTCCTGGTAGATCGACAGTCCGCCCACCAGCAGCACCGACACCGCGAGCATGCCGGCTTCGCCCAGGTCGCCGAGCACGGCATAGAGCGCCGCGGCGGCCAGCAGCAGCACGAACATGGGCTGCGTCAAGGCACCCCAGGCGATGCGCAGCAAGCCCTTGCGGGAAACGGAGGGCAGGACGTTCGGGCCGTCGCGGCGCAGGCGCTGCGCGGCTTCGGCATCGGTCAGGCCCTGGAGCGGCTTGTCGCGCACGGACGTTTTCCTTCGGTTGCTTGGGGCCGAGCTTGGCACGGGACACCGCGACGGCCTTGACCTGAGTCAAGGCAGGGCCGACACGCCCCAGGCTGCGCAGCCGGGCCCCGGCGCCCGCGGCCGCCTCAATGCGCCATCAGGACCGGCACGGTCATCTGCGCGAGGATCTGCCGCGTGACGCCGCCCAGCACCCGTTCGCGAAACCGCGAATGGCCATAGCCGCCCATTACGAGCAGGTCGGCACCGAGGTCGGAGATGCGCGACAGCAGCGCATCCGCGATGTCGATCTCGGTCACCTCCCGCTCCGCCCTCGCCTGGATGCCGTGCCGCAGCAGGAACTGGATCATCTCCGGCATGAGGAGCCGCTGTTCGTCGTCCTCCTCGTCCGGATGCCGATACGAGACCAGCGTCACGCGCGATGCGCGCCGCAGCGCCGGCAGGGCCGCGTGGATGGCGATCGCGGCCTCGCGCGAACCGTCCCAGGTGACCACGGCGTTCTTCGCGGGGGCGCTGAAGTTTCCGGCGCAAGGCACGATCAGCAGCGGGCGCCCGGCTTCCATCAGCACCTGCTGCACCAGGCCGTGCACGGTGGTGTCCTTCGCATCCGATTCGTCGTCCTGGCCGAGCACCACGAGATCGCTCGCGCGGCCGTGCCGGATCACCGCGTCGACCGTCGTCCCATCGACGAGGCGAACCTCGTACGACAGCTGGCCCGATGCATGGATGTCTTCCCTGAATTCCCGGCTGATGGCCTCGGCGCGCAGCCGCAGGTGGCTGGCCGCATCGGCGATGTAGTCGGTCATGCCGGTGGCAATGGCATCGATCGGAATCACGCCGTCGTACAGGCCCGTGGGCACCAGCCCAACCAGGTGGCTTTCATGGGACCTGGCCCACTGCGCCGCCAGCGCGGCGCGCGCCGGGCTGCGGTCGGAGCGGTCCAGGTGAACGAGGATGGTTCTGAAGTTCATGGGGCAGCCTGCTCGGTGATGCGCGGCGCCCGGCGCGGGATGTGGGCGGTGTGCGAATCTTCGGGCGCGTGCCGCGCGGGCACCTTGATGCCGATCAAGTCAGCGCCGCAGCACGCATTTGTCGTACAGGTGCGGGGCCCGGCCGTCGGGGTCGTAGCGGCGTTTCAGCACCTCGTAGGCCGCCATGCCGTAGGTGGCGTTGAATTCGTCGCGCGTGAAGAAGCTGTCCGAATAGAGCGACTTGATCCCGCCCAGCCGCAGCACTTCCTTTTCGATCAGCCGGTTGAAATGCCCGGCCTCGTGGGCCTCGCGGGTCTCGACCACGTCCCAGAAGCCGAAGTTGACATGGAGCATGCCCGCGGCCAGCGGGTACAGCGTGAAGTGCGCGTCCGGGTCCGGCGCGTGCACCGGGCAGACCCAGACCGGGAGGATGCCGATCTCCCGCTGCAGGAAGTCGAGGAAGGCCGGCGCCGCCGCGATCGGAATGTCGACGTCCTGGATCACCGACTCGGTGTGCATGCCGCGCCAGCGGGCCAGCCGCTTCGCGAGGCCCCAGCGGGCGTTCGCGCGCATGAGCCGCGTGTAGCTGCACGAGTTCAGGTGCGAGCGGCCGAACAGGCGGCGCACCAGCGGGTTCTGCGCACCGAAGTTCTTCGAGCACCAGAACCAGTCCGTGTCCCAGCGCCACAGGTAGTCGTGCACGCTCAGGTGATCGACCGGCATCTCCAGCAGCGAGCGGTAGTAGATGCGCTCGAACTCGTAGTTGCTCAGCCAGGGCGCAGTGTCCTCGAAGCGGGCGATGTTCAGCACCAGCGACCGGGGCCCGAACACCACGCCGTCGACGAAGTCGGCATCGCCCTCGCAGGCCTCGGCCAGCGCGGCGAAGAAGTCCTCGGGGCTCGCGTGCGCGATGTGCTCCACGCGCACGCAGGGCCGCACGGGCAAGGTGCGCAGCACCAGCCGCAGCGCGTAGCCGAGCGAGCCGTAGGAGTTCGGAAAACCGAAGAACAGGTCGCGGTGCGCGTTGTCCGGCGTGCAGTGGACGATGCGCCTGTCCGGCAGCAGCACGTCGAGTTCCAGCATCGAATGGTGGACCAGCCCCTGGCGCATCGACGTCGCCTCGATGCCCACACCCGCCACCGCGCCGCCGGCCGTGATGGTCTTGAGCTGGGGGACCACCGCCGGCATCACGCCGTGCTGCAGCGTCGCGGCCACCAGCGCCTCGTAGGTCGCCATGCCTTCCACCTCCACCGTGCTGCGCGCGGTGTCGATGTCGATGACGTGGTCGAAATCGCCGAGGTCGATGCGGTGCCGCGGACCGGCTTCGCGGTCGCGGAACAGGTTCGACGTGCGCTTGGCCAGCGCGAGCGGCGCGGCGGGGCTCCCGCCGTCCGCGCGCAGCCCGGCCAGCAGGCGGTCCCTGCGTGCCTCGTGGGCCAGCGCTTCAGTGCGGCTCATACAGGTGCCCCCGGCCCATCGGGTAGCCGTTCGGCTTCACATTGCCCTTGCTGAAGACGACCTGGAACAGGTGCGTGTAGCCCGCCGGCGAGCGGAACATCTCGGCGCAGCCGGTCAGGTAGGTGCGCCAGACGCGCCGGAAGCGTTCGTCGAAACGCTGCGGGTCGAGGGCCTGTATCGCGGGCCAGTGCTGCTCGAAGCGCTCGGCCCAGGCGTCGAGCGTGGGCGCGTAGTGCCGGCGCAGGTTCTCGATGTCCAGCACCTCCAGGCCGCTGCGCTCCATCTCCACGATCACGTCGGCCAGGCTGGGGATCCAGCCGCCGGGGAACACATGCTTGCGAATGAAGAGCTCGGTCTCGAAGCGGCCCACGTGGCCGATGAAGTGCAGGATGCCGAGCCCGCCCGGTTTCAGGAACTGCGCGTGGGCACGGATCACCTCGGCCAGCTGGTCGCGCCCCGCGTGCTCCAGCGTGCCGATCGAAACCACCTTGTCGTACTGCGCATCCACATCGCGGAAGTCGGCCTCGCGCACCTGCAGCGAGGCTTGCAGCCCGCGCCGGTCGATCTCGCCGCGCAGCCACTCGACCTGCTCGGTCGTCGTGTTCAGCCCGACGCCGGTGGCGCCGATCGTCTCCTGCGCGCGGAACATGAAGCCGCCGAAGCCGCAGCCGATGTCGATGAAGCGATCGTCGGCCTGCAGCAGGATCTTGCGGCACACGTGGTCGATCTTGCGGCGCTGCGCTTCCTCGAGGCTCGCGGTGCCTTCGGGCCAGTAGCCGCAGGTGTACATCATCAGCGGGTCGTCGAGCCACGGCCGGTAGAACGCCGTGCCCAGCCCGTAGTGCGCCCGTGCGTTGGCCTTGGCCTGGAGCGGGTCGCGGTTGGAGTGGCGCAGCTCGTGCAGGCCGTTCTCGATGCCGTTGAGCGCGCCGGCCTGTTGGTCGAAACCCGCCGCCATGCCGGCCGCCAGGGCGGCGCCGAAGTCGCCCTCGACATCCACCTCCCGGTCGAAGTAGGCCTCCATCAATCCGATGTGGCCGCGCGTCGCGGTGGCGAGAAGCGCCGCGTCGGAGTGGAAGGTGATGGTGAATGCCGGCGCACCCTCGCCGACGGGAATGCGGCTGCCGTCGGGCATCACGACGGCAAAACACGCCGCGGCCCGCTGGCCGATGCCGTCGAGCATGTTGCGCAGGGGGAGGGACAGCATCATGCGGGCATTCGGGAGCGGGGCATCCCGCGGTCCTAGCCGTCCAGCGGCACGCCGCCGCCGAAACGGCAGATCCATTGGTCCAGGAGTTCGCGCTGGACGGTGCCGATGGAGCGCTGCCAGGCCGCCATCATCTCCCACTGCCGCCGCTGCGCCTGCAGCATGCTCTTGCCGACGGCCATCTGCCAGCCCATCACGGATTGAAGGTAGCCGTTGCCCAAGGGCGCCGGGGTCGTCGAAAAAGCATCGCTGGCCATGGAGGTCTCCGAAAGGTGTGGGCCCATCCTAGGAACATGCGGGAGAGGCCGCTTGAGGAATATCAAGCGATCCGCGCCTCGGCCTGCCGGTTCTGCCGCGGCTCGAGGGGCTGCCAGGGCCCGCCCCGTCCTCATTCAGCCTTCATGGGCGTGGCCATTCCCGCATGCACGGCGAAGTAGCGCCGCGCCAGCGCGACGATCTCGTTGGCGCTCATGCGGCCCACCGTCTCCCAGCCGACGATGCGCTGCGCCACCTCGGGGCGGTGCTTCTCGACGTAGTGGCGGAAATCGGCCTGCGCGGTGTGGGAGCCGGCGACCAGCACTTCGGCGATCCCCTCCATCGCATCGCACACCTCGCCGAAGAACGCGTGCTCGCTGCGCACCTGGCTGCCGTGCTGGCGGGTGTAGTGGGTGTGCGCCTTGACCTGCTGCTCGAGAACCTGGGTGGCGTCGAACTGGAGCACTTGCGCGGTGTGGTGGTCGGTCCAGGCGACTGCGTGAAAAAGCGACATGGGTATGCCCTGGTGGAGGCGATGCCGGACGGCCTCGCCGGGTGGAAAAAAGAGAGAAAGGAAAAACCGGCGCGGACGAGGCCTAAGCCTCGATGATCACCTTGAGCGCATGCGTCTCGGCGGCGCGCCCGAAGGTGTCGTAGGCATCGAGGACCTGGTCCAGCGTGAACCGGTGGGTGATCAGCTGGCCCGGGTCCACCTTGTGGGACTGCACTGTCTTCAGCAGCATCGGCGTCGAGACCGTGTCGACCAGCCGCGTGGTGATCGCGATGTTCTGCGACCACAGCCGTTCCAGGTGGAGTTCGGCCGGGTGGCCGTGCACGCCGATGTTCGCGATGGTGCCGCCGGGCGCCACGATGTCCTGGCACAGCACGAAGGTGGCCGGTATGCCGACCGCCTCGATCGACACGTCCACGCCGCGGCCACCGGTCAGCGCGAGCACCGCCTCGGCCGCCTTGCCGTCGGTGCTGTTGATGGTGTGCGTCGCGCCGAAGCGGCGCGCGACTTCGAGCCGCCCGTCGTCCAGGTCGATCAGGATGATCTGCGCCGGCGAATAGAACCGGGCCGTGAGCAGCGTGGCCAGGCCGATCGGCCCGGCGCCCACGATGGCCACCGCGCTGCCGGGGGCAACCTTGCCGTTGAGCACGCCGCACTCGAAGCCGGTCGGCAGGATGTCGCTCAGCATCACCAGCGCCTCCTCGTCCGCGCCCGGTGGAATGGGATAGAGGCTGGTGTCCGCATGCGGGATGCGCACGTATTCGGCCTGCGTGCCGTCGATGGTGTTGCCCAGGATCCAGCCGCCGCTGGTGCAGTGCGAATACATGCCGCGGCGGCAGTACTCGCACTTGCCGCACGACGAGATGCACGAGATCAGCACGTGGTCGCCCGGATGGAAGGCCGTCACGCCGGCGCCGACGGCCTCGATGACGCCCACCCCTTCGTGCCCGAGGATGCGGCCCGGCGTGCAGGTCGGCACGTCGCCCTTGAGGATGTGCAGGTCGGTGCCGCAGATGGTCGTCTTGAGGATCTTCACGACCGCATCGCCGGGCGCCTGGATCTCCGGCTTGGGCCGGTCTTGGAGGGATTTGAGGCCGGGGCCTTGGTACACGAGTGCTTTCATGCCCTCACGGTAGGCGCCTTCGTTGCGCGCCATCTTGCGATAGCGCAAGGAATGCCGAGCCCAGGATGCGCGCCATGGCCAACGTGCCGGCTGCCGGCAGGGCGCGAGCGCTCATCTCGCGACCAGCACCGAGCAATGGGCATGATCGACGATCCGCTTGGCAAGCGACATCTCCGACATGCGTTGCACCAGCGTGCGATGGCGGTGGCCGATGACGATCAGGTCGGCCTCCAGGCGATCTGCAACCGCGACGATCTGATCGGCGCAGTTGCCCTCGACGACCTCGAGTTCGAGGCCGACCCGGGCTGCCGCCGCCTTGCTGCGCAGCAGGTTCAGGCAGGCCCAGCATTCATCTCGAGCCTTGTCGAGTGACGCGTGCGTCTCCACCTCCGGAGACCATGCCACGGCCACGACATGCAGTGGGACATGGGCCTCCTGCGCGACCTGGAGGGCGCGTGCGAAAGCCAGATCGGCGGCCTCGGTTCCGTCGTACGCCAGAAGGACTTTGCCGAACATGGTGTCTCCTCTCCCGCCGGCGGACTTCCGGCGCGCAGTCGCGATGACCGGCCACGCATACGAGCGCGTGGTACCTTGCCGATGGTACCCGCGAGCACCATGCCGGCAAGGCACAGGCCGGCAGTGCCCAGGTGCCGGTCATGGCGTGCCCCCGACCACCCCCATCGCCAGCGGGACCTTGATGTAGAAGAGTTTGAGATCCTCGCCATCCAGATGGTCGAGGAAGCTCTTCGCATCCTGCTCGCTGAGCGCGAAGCCGACTTCCACCGACAGGTCGCCGGCGAGTTCGAAGAAATGCTCTTCATGCAGTTTGCCGTGGCGGCCGAAGCCCGCGATCGCCCGAAAGGCCGAGCCACCCGGGATTCCCACCTTCCTGGCTTCCTCGAGGAGCCACTCGTAGGCGAGGATGCCGTGGTGGCGGCGGTTCTCCTGGACATAGAACTTGAGGTAGATGCCTTGCATGGTGGGCCTCCTTCGGCTCATTGCGTTCCCGCTAGGCCCTGACGAACAGGGCGTTGGCAATCAGGATGCCGATCCCGGTCAGGACCAGCGAGCCGGCGAGGTGCACGCTCGCCGCGCCCAGGGCCCACCAGTGCTCCTGCCGGCCGATCAGCGTCACGACCTCGGCCGAGAAGGTGGAGAACGTTGTCAGGCCGCCCAGGAAGCCGGTGACGATCAGCAGCCGCCATTCGGGCGCGAGGCCGCCGTTGTGCGTGAAGAAGGCGCTGGCCACGCCGACCAGCAGACCCCCGATGAGGTTGGCGGCCAGGGTTCCCAGCGGCACCGTGGGGAACACGGGGTTGAGCCATCCGCCCAGCCACCAGCGCAGCAAGGCGCCGCAACCGGCACCGCCGAAGACCGCAAGGAATGAGAAGCCGCTCATGTCGCTCCTTGGTCAAAAGAGGCCCGAGCGATGGGCGCCGGCGCGATCAACGCGTCCGCTTACCTACGCCGGCCCGATGGGGACCCTGGCAGGCATCATCCGCCCGAATGGGCGGTCGGGGAGGTATGCCATCTCCGCTGGGATCAGTATGTCGACGTGCTCGGCACGCATGGCGTACTCCCGGGGTGCGAATCGGTCCGGCACCCGGAGCGGTCAAAGACCGGCTTCGCGCAGCCTCTGCACCAGGTCGGGTTCTTCTTCGTGCCGGCGCACCGGCGCGCGCCGCCGGAACGCGGCCAGGCAGAGCGAGAGAATTTTCTTCATGTGATTCCTTGCGGTGGCATGGGACTGGCGGCTGGATCGCATCCGCACGCCTGCAGGATGCCGCATGGGGATGCCGCGCGGGTTGACGCGCATCAAGCTCGCAGCCCGGCCGGGCGCGGTCTGTCCCGCCCTTGCCTGCGCGATGCGCATGCGCTTGATGCAGCGCAAGGCATGGACGCCGGCCCGTCCTAGCATCTCAGCCACGAAGCGCATTTCGGACACCCTTCATCCGAGGAGCAGCATGAGACATTCGCAGAAGCACCGGGGCAGGACGATCGTCGTTCAGGCACAGCGCGAGCGCGGCCAGGGCTATGCCTGGACCTACCGGGTCGAAGAGCTGCCGGCCCTTGCCGGCCGCGGGATCACCAGGGAAGACCAGGACGCGCGGGAGAGCGCGTTGTGCCAGGCCATGTGCGCAGCTCGAAGCGCCATCGACCAGGCGGAACGAACCGCCGGTCCGGCGTAGGAGGGGTTGGCCATGATCCCGCAGGCGAGCTACATACGCTGGTTCTCCGAACTCGGTGCCGATGACGTGCCGACCGTGGGCGGCAAGAATGCCTCGCTCGGCGAGATGTACCGCGCACTGACGCCGCACGGCGTGCACGTGCCCAACGGATTCGCCATCACCGCGGACGCGTACCGGCGAACCCTGGAGCTCGCCGGCGCGCTGCCGCGCCTGCGGGAGGCCTTGGCCGGCCTCGACGTGAAGGACGTCGACGACCTCGCCCGCCGGGCGCAGATTGCGCGCGAAATCATCTACGCTGCCACGCTTCCCGAAGCGCTGGCGAACGAGATCCGCGCGGCCTATGCGCAGTTGCGCGCGGAGTACGGTGCCGACATGACCGTGGCCGTGCGCAGCTCCGCCACCGCGGAGGACCTCCCGGGGGCCAGCTTCGCGGGACAGCACGAGACCTTCCTCAACATCTCCGGGGAGGCCCGGCTGCTGGACGCCGTGCGGCTGTGCTTTGCAAGCCTGTTCAAGGACCGCGCGATCGCCTACCGCGTCGACAACGGCTTCGACCACTTCCAGATTCTCCAGTCGGTGTGCGTGATGCAGATGGTGCGCTCCGACCGCGCCGCCAGCGGCGTCATGTTCACGCTCGACACCGACAGCGGATTCCGCGACGTCGTCTTCATCACCGGCGCCTATGGCCTGGGCGAGAACGTCGTCCAGGGGACGGTGGATCCCGACGAGTTCTACGTCTTCAAGCCCACCCTGAAACTGGGCCACCGGACGGTGCTGCGGCGCAAGCTCGGCGGCAAGGACGTGCGGATGGTGTATTCCAAGGGCGCCGGCCGCGAGTCCACCTGCAACCTGCAGACCTCGCAGGAAGACCGGGCACGCTACTGCATCGGCGATGCCGACGTGCTGGCGCTCGCCGACGCGGCGGTCGCGATCGAAGACCACTACAGCCGGCGCGCGGGCTGTCCGACGCCGATGGACATCGAATGGGCCAAGGACGGTCTCGATGGCCGCATCTACATCGTGCAGGCCCGGCCCGAGACCGTGGCGTCGCGCAAGCCCCTGAACCGCGTCGACGAATACCACCTGCTTGCGCCGGCATCGCCCCTGGTCACCGGCCGTGCCGTGGGCTCGGCGATCGCATCGGGCAAGGCGCGGGTCGTCGCCGACGTGCTGGCGCTCGGCCAGTTCCGGCCGGGCGAAGTGCTGGTGGCCGATACCACGATGCCCGACTGGGGCACCGTGATGAAGATCGCATCCGCGGTTGTCACGAACCGCGGCGGGCGCACCTGCCACGCGGCCATCGTGGCCCGCGAGCTGGGCATTCCCGCCGTCGTCGGCTGCGACAGCGCGACCGCCAGGATCCGCACGGGCGACGAGATCACCGTGTCCTGCGCCGAAGGCGCCGAGGGACGCGTCTACGCAGGCAGCCTGCCCTTCGAGAAGTCCAGCGTGGAGTTCTCCACGCTCGGGCGGCCGCAGACCCACCTGATGGTCAACCTGGGCAACCCCGACAGCGCTTTCCAGACGGCACTGTTGCCCAACGACGGCGTGGGCCTCGCGCGGATGGAGTTCATCGTGGCCGAGCACATCAAGGTGCATCCCATGGCGCTGGTGCACCCCGAGAAGATCGACGATCCCGCGGTGCGCGCCGAGATCGCACGCCTGACGCACTCGTACGCGCAGCCGGCCGACTACTTCGTGCGCGAACTGTCGGAAGGCGTGGGCATGATCGCGGCGGCCTTCCATCCGAAGCCGGTGATCGTGCGCATGTCCGACTTCAAGACCAACGAGTACGCCAGCCTGCTCGGCGGCAGCGGGTTCGAGCCGAAGGAAGAGAACCCGATGATCGGATTCCGCGGCGCCTCGCGCTACACCCATCCGGCCTACGCGGAAGGCTTCGCGCTCGAATGCGCGGCCATGAAGCGGGTGCGCGAGGACATGGGCCTCGTGAACGTCAGGCTCATGATCCCGTTCTGCCGCCGCGTCCAGGAGGCCGAGCGCGTGCTCGAGGCCATGGCCGCCCATGGGCTGCGGCGCGGCGACAACGGGCTCGAGATCTACGTCATGTGCGAGATCCCGAACAACGTGATCCAGATCGACGCTTTCGCGAAGCTCTTCGACGGATTCTCGATCGGCTCGAACGACCTGACGCAGCTCGTGCTGGGCGTGGACCGCGACTCGCGCATCGTGGCCTTCGACTTCGACGAGCGCGACGATGGCGTCAAGGCCATGATCCAGCAGACGATCGAAGGCGCGCGGCGCAACGGGCGCCACGTGGGCATCTGCGGCCAGGCGCCTTCGGACTATCCCGAGGTGGCCGCGTACCTGGTCGAGCTCGGCATCGATGCCATGAGCGTGACGCCGGACACGCTGCTCAAGATCACGCGCGACGTCCTCGCCGTCGAACAGCGGCTGCAACGGGCGCCGCGCCGGCCGACAGAAGGAGAAGGAGCAACGCCATGATGAAGACGCCCATTTCTTCCTTGATGCAGCAGCCGGTGTGCAACGCCGGCATGGACGACAGCGTGGCGCAGATCGAGACCCTGCTCGCGGCCAGGCGGCTGACGTGGCTGCCGGTGCTGGAACCGGCCCGGGGCGAGGTGGTGGGCGTCATCAGCGCCTCGGATCTCGTGGGCTTTCACGCGCAAGGACGCGATGCGGCCGCGACGCGCGCCTGGCAGATGTGCTCCTACAAGCCGATCGTCGTCGACGCGGACACGCCCGTCGGCCTGGTGGCGGCGCTCATGGTCGAGCGCGGCATCCATCATGTGGTGGTGACCCAGGGAGGCGGGATTGTCGGCGTGGTGTCGTCGCTGGACTTCGTGCGGACCTTCGCAGCGCCGGGCCAGGCGCCCGGTGCGGAGCGCGCAGGCACTGCGGGGGGTTGACCTGCAGCGCGCCGCTCAGCGCTGCCTGGCCATCAGGGCGACCACCTGCGCGTCGGTGGTCTGGTCGAAATGGCGGTAGTACGCCCCCACGGCGACGAAGGGTTCCGGGGTCAGAAGGCACACCAGATCGTCCACCTCGGAGCGCAGGTCCGCGAGCTCGTCCGCCGGCGCGACCGGCACGGCGAGCACGATGCGCGAGGGGTGGCGGCCGCGCAGGCTTCGCAGCGCGGCGCGAACGGTGGTGCCGGTTGCGATGCCATCATCGACCAGGACCGCCGTTCGACCTTGCACCGGCGGCGACGGACGCCCCTGGAGATAGAGCCGCCGCCTGCGTTCGATTTCCTCGAGATGACGCGGCAGCTCGCCCTGTACGTAGTCGGGCGACGCGCCGGCCAGGCGCAGGATGTCATGGCGGACTTCGACGATCGGCTGCGGGCCTTCGGCCACCGCGGCCACGGCGACCTCGGGCTGTCCGGGCGCGCCGATCTTGCGCACCAGCAGCAGGCCGAGCGGCGCACGCAGCGCGCGCGCGACCTCCGCCGCCACGGGCACTCCGCCGCGAGGCAGGGCGAACACGACCGGGTCCTGCAGCTTCATCGCGCGCAGCGCCTTGGCCAGGCGGCGCCCGGCGTTCGCACGGTCTTCGAAAAGCTCGTCCATCGCTCGGCGCCTCCAGGCCGCATGGCTGGGTAGCAATGTTGCAAAGGCTAGGCTCGCGGCCGCCCCTGCGTCTTGACATCGATCAAGCTCCAATGAGGCCCCACGTGGTCCGGACTTGCGCTGGATCAAAGCGCACACGGATGGTTGGCAGTACATTGAACGAACCGATGAATCAAGGGCGAAAGCCGGAGATTCAAAGGTGGCAGTGGGGAATCCCCCTCGGGGGAGTTCATGGTGTCGTACTCCGACACCATGGGGATGAAGGCAACCCCAGACTGCCCGGGCTTCAAAGGCCCGAGCGGGGACCTTCACCAAGCCCGCCATTCGCAAGAAGGGCGGGCTTCTTTTTTTGCCAAGGGGCGGGAGCGAATCTCACCCGCCGCCGCGTCCCAGGGCAGCGAGCCTGCGCAGCCATTTCCCGCGCTGCGCATCGCTCATGCCTTCGACCTGCCCGACCAGCGTTTCGTGGATCGGGGCCATGCCCGCGAAGCCGAGGATGCTCCGCTCCAAGGCCTTCAGGCTGTGCGCGCGGAAGTACCAGCGATAGACGAGCGCCGGCATTCCCATGGTCACGACGATGCGCGCCGAGCGCCCCTTGAGAAGCTTGGCCCCGATGCCGCCTTCCCCGGGCCTCGCGAGCGCAAACCCCGGACGCAGCACCTGTTCGAGAAAGCCCTTCGTGAAGGCGGGCATGCCGCCCAGCCACAGCGGAAAGAACAGCGCCAGGTGCTCGGCCCACCCGATGGCATCCTGCGCCGGCCTCAGCACCGGCGGCAATTCTTCGGACTCCCACGTCGCCTTGCTGCGCAGCAACGGAAACTCCAGCTCCGCGATCCGGACGACCCGGACTTCGTGGCCGGCCTCCTGCGCGGCCTGCGCATAGGCGTCGGCCAGCGCATGGCCGAAGTGCGCGCCCGACGCATCGGGATGGCCTTGCAGCACGAGGATTCTTCTGGACATGCCGTTCTCCATCGAAGATGCGCCGAAGCGCAGGATCGGCGCATCCTCCGCGCCGGAGGGCCTTCGTGGCTTGCGCAAGATCAAGCCTGCCCGGGGCGGGGCCGGCGGGGCGGCTGCGATGCCTTGACGCGGCGCCACCCGCAACGACACTGGGGGCATGGAAACCATCGACCTGTCGGCTGCGATCGTCGGCCTGGCCGTGGCGCTGGGCATCGGCCTCATGGTCGGCATCGAGCGCGAGCGCCGCAAGGGCGACGGCGATCGCCGCGCGGCCGCCGGCTTGCGCACCTTCGCCATCGCGGCGCTGGCCGGCGCCCTCGCGCAGCTGCTGCCCATTGCGGGCCTGGCCCCCATCGGGGCGGCGCTGGTCGCCCTGCTTGCGGTCGTGTCGCACTGGAAGAGCCGTTCGCGCGATCCGGGGATGACCACCGAGATTGCCCTGTTCGCGACCTATCTCATCGGGGTCCTGTCCGTCGTCACGCCGCCGCTGGGCGCCGCCTGCGGGACCGGCCTGGCGCTGCTGCTGGCGGCGCGCCGCCGGCTGCACCGCTTCGCCACCGAACTGCTCAGCGAGCAGGAGCTGCACGACGGCATTCTGCTGGCCGCGCTCACGCTGATTGCGCTGCCGTTGATTCCCTCCCGGCCCATCGAGATGCTCGGCGGCATCAACCCCCGGCCGCTGGCCGCGATGGTCCTGCTGATCATGGCGATCCAGGCCGCGGGCCAGGCGGCCACGCGCTGGCTCGGCGTGCGCGGCGGCATGCTGGGCGCGGGCTTCGCATCCGGGTTCGTGTCGAGCACGGCCACCGTGGCGTCGTTCGGCAGCCGCGCGCGCCGGCAGCCGTCCCACGCCCGCCTGCTGGCAAGCGGTGCCGCCCTGTCGGGGGTCGCCACCTGGCTGCTGGCGTTGACGATGAGTGCCGCGCTCTCGCCGCACGCCGCGCTCGCGCTGCTGCCGGTGGCGCTGGCCGGCGCGGCCGGCGCAGCGGCCATCGGCCTGCTGCCGCTCCTGTCTCCCAGGCCCGCGGATCGAATAGACGTTCCCGTCAGCCGCCGCAGCGCGCTACGCCCGCGTGCAGCGCTCGCCGTTGCGCTGGCGCTGGCGCTCGTCGCACTGCTGGTCAGCGCGGCGCAGCGGCGCTTCGGCGACACCGGACTGCAGCTCGGTATCGCACTTGCGGCCCTGGTCGACGCGCATGCGCCCGTGGCCTCGCTGGCCTCGTTGCACGCAGCCGGCGCGCTGTCCACGGAGCACTTCGTGCGAGGCGTGCTCGTGGCGGTCGGGGCCAACACGCTGACGCGCTGTGCGGTGGCGGCGGTGTCAGGCGGCAAGGCCTATGCGCTGCGCCTGTCGGCCGCGCTGATCACCGGCCTCGCCTTTGCATGTCTTGCCTCGGCCTGGCCCGCGCTCCGATGAGGACGCCTCCGCCAGACTCGGCGCGCGCGAGCCGAAGACCGGCCGCGACGACGAGCGAAAGCGCCGACGCGGTGCATCATCGACATTCGCTCGCCCGCCGACCCCGGCCCAGAACCGGACGCCCCAGCGGAGTTCGTCACGCTCGCGGGTCGGTCCGAGCATCCTTGCGCCGGACCAGAGCCTTCGAAACCTCTGCGAGGGCCGCGTCGGGCCCGCGGAGGCTTCAGGCCATGAGGCCGATGGCCTTGCGGAACCGCGCCAGCGCGGCTGCGAACATCACGCAGCCGAAGGCCGCGAGCATCGCGAACTGCGGCCACACGACGCCAATGCCCGCACCGCGGAACAGGATGGCCTGGCCCGCCGACACAAAATGCGTCGTCGGGGCCGCCAGCATCACGTTCTGGACGAACAGCGGCATGCTCTCGCGCGGCGTGCTGCCGCCGGAGAGCATATCCAGCGGCACCAGGACCAGCACCACCAGCATGCCGAACTGGGGCATCGACCTGGCCACCGTGGCCATGAAGATCCCCATGGAGGTGGTTGCGAACAGATGCAGCGACGTGGCCGCCATGAACAGCGCGACCGAGCCTTCGACGGGCACGTGCAGCGCACCGCGAACGACCACCGCCAGGGCGATGCCCACCGCCACCATGACCACCAGCCCCATCGACCACACCTTGGCCAGCATGATCTCGGCCGGCGTGACGGGCATGACCAGCAGGTGCTCGATGGTCCCGTGCTCGCGCTCCCGGATCAGGGCGGCGCCGGTGAGGATGACGGAAAGCATGGTCACGTTGTTGATGAGCTCGGACAGCGAGCCGAACCAGGCCTCCTCGAGGTTCGGGTTGAACCGCATGCGCAGGGCGAGCTCCACCGGCATCGCCGCATCGCCGCGAAAGCGCTGCACGAACTCCCCGACCTCCGCGGCCACCATCTGCTGGATGTAGGCGCTGCCGGTGAACGCCTGGCTCATGCGCGTGGCGTCCACGTTCAGCTGCGCCGCCGGCGAGCGGCCGGCCAGCACGTCGGCCTGGAATCCCGGCGGAATGTCCAGCACGAAGGTCTGCCGGCCGCTGTCCATCGCCGCGTCCACCTCGGCCAGCGAAATCAGCGCAGGCGTCTTGAAATGGGGCGGATAGAAGGCCGAGACGATGCGCGCCGAGAGCGGCGATCCGTCCTCGTCGACGATGGCGATGGCCGCATGGTGCAGGCTCTCGGGCATGGCCGTGGCGGCGATGTAGATGGCCGCGGTGAAGGAATAGCCGATCAGCACCAGCATCGTGGGGTCGCGCAGCAGGCTCCAGAGTTCCTTGATGCCGAGCCGCAGGACATGGGAAAGCGATGGCAGTTTCATGGCTAGGCCTGCTGTTTCTTCAACAAGGCGATCGACAGGCCGAGGATCACCGGCACCGCCGCGAGCATCCACAGAAACTGAGGCACGAGATCCGGCAGGCCGAGCGTCTTGTTGAAGACGCCGCGGCTCACGGTGAGGAAGTGCGCGGCCGGATAGATGCGGCCGATGAACGCACCGGTGCCCTCCAGCGACGAAACCGGATCGACCAGGCCGGCGAACTTGATGCACGGCACGATGGACCCGATCATCGTCACGAAGATCGCCGCGATCTGGGTTCGCGTGAAGGTCGAGCACAGGAGGCCGAAGCCGGTCGAGAAGGTCGTGAACAGGAGCGCGCCGAGCATCAGCGTGGCGAAGCTGCCCTTCATCGGCACGCCGAACAGCGTCACCGCCAGCGCGGACATCGTCAGGAAGTTGAACATGGCCAGCCCGATGTAGGGCAGCTGCTTGCCCAGCAGGAACTCGGCGCGCGTGACCGGCGTGACGTAGAGATTGACGATCGAGCCCAGCTCCTTCTCGCGCACCACGGAAAGCGCCGCGAGCATCGCCGGGATCATCATCAGCAGCAGCGGAATGACGGCCGGCACCATGGCCGGCAGGCTCCGCACATCGGGGTTGTAGCGGAAGCGGACCTCGATCGTGCTGGCCGCCACCGGATGCAGGCCCAGCCGGCGCTCGGCGACGCCGACCAGCCACGCCTGGTGCATGGCCTGCACATAGCCGCGCACGGTCTCGGCACGCGTGGGCATCGCGCCGTCCACCCAGGCGCCGATCTGCACCGGGCTGCCGCGCTGCACGTCGCGCGCGAAGCCCGGGGGAATCTCGATGGCCAGCGCCAGTTCGCCGCTGCGCATGCGCCGGTCCAGCTGGGCGTAGTCCGAGATCGGCGGTTTCTCCACGAAATAGCGGGAACCGGACAGATCGAGCGCGTAATTCCGGCTCAGCCCGGTCTGGTCGCGGTCCAGCACCGCATAGCTGAGGTTTTCGACGTCCATGCTGATGCCGTAGCCGATGATGAACATCAGGATCACGGTGCCCAGCAGTGCGAGCGTGGCGCGCACCGGATCGTGCCGCAGTTCCAGCGCCTCGCGCCGCGAGAAGCTCCAGGCCCGGGCGGCGCTGAACCAGCGTGGGCTGTGTGTGCGGGCCGGGGGGCGCCCGTCATTCTTGGAAGGCGGTGCCGGTGCCGTGGCCGCCGGCTCGCTGCCGGTGCCCGCGGCCTGCTGCAGCCGCGCGATGAACGCCTGCTCGAGTGTCGCCTTGCCGCTGCGCTCGACGATGGCTGCGGGGCGGTCCGTCACCAGCACCCGGCCGGCGTGCATCAGCGAGATGCGGTCGCAGCGCGCGGCCTCGTTCATGAAATGGGTCGAGATGAAGATCGTGACGCCGTCTTTGCGCGCCAGGTCGATCATGAGGCGCCAGAACATGTCGCGCGCCACCGGGTCGACGCCCGACGTCGGCTCGTCCAGGATCAGCACTTCCGGGCCGTGCACCGTCGCGACGGCCAGCGAGAGCCGCTGGCGCATGCCCAGCGGCAGGCTGTCCGGCAGGCGGTCGAGCACGCCCTCCAGCCCGAAGCGCGCGGCCAGTTCGGCGACCCGCGGGAGCACCTTCGCCTCCGGCACCCGGAACAGGCGCGCATGCAGCACGAGGTTCTGCCGCACCGTCAGCTCGCCGTAGAGCGAGAACGACTGCGACATGTAGCCCACGCGCCGCCGCGCATCGAGGTCGCCGGTCGAGACCGGCCGCCCGAACAGCCGCGCCTCGCCTTCGCTGGCAGGCAGCAGGCCGGTCAGCATCTTCATCGTGGTCGTCTTGCCGCAGCCGTTCGAGCCGAGGAATCCGAAGATCTCGCCGCGCCGGATGCGGAAGTCCACGTGGTCCACCGCCACGAAGTCGCCGAAGCGCATGGTGAGGCCCTTCGCCTCGATCGCGATGTCGTTCTCGCCCGCGGCGGGCAGCGCGGGCACCACCAGTTCGCCGGCATCGCCGCGCTTGCCTTCGGGCAGCAACCCGATGAAAGCCTGTTCGAGAGAAGCGGCACCCGTGCGTGCGCGCAGCTCGGCGGAGGTGCCGGTGGCCAGCACGGCGCCGGCATCCATGGCCACCAGCCAGTCGAAGGCATCGGCCTCTTCCATGTAGGCGGTCGCGATGATCACGCTCAAGGGCCGGCCCGCGGCACTGCGCTCCCGCCGGATGCCGGCGATGAGCGCCCAGAACTGCACGCGCGACAGGGGATCGACGCCCGTCGTCGGTTCGTCCAGGATCAGCAGATCGGGATCGTGGATCAGCGCGCAGCACAGGCCGAGCTTCTGCTTCATGCCGCCCGACAGCTGGCCCACCGGACGCGCCAGGAACGGGCTCAGGCCCATGGTCCGGGCCAGCGTATCGATGCGGCGGCGGCGCTCGGCCGCGGCGTGGCCGAACAGGCGGCCGAAGAATTGCAGGTTCTCTTCGATGGAGAGCGTCGGATAGAGGTTCTTGCCCAGGCCCTGGGGCATGTAGGCGATGCGTGGACAGACGCTGCGGCGGTGGTGCGCCACGGCCATGTCGCCGCCCAGCACCTGCACGCGGCCCTGCTGCACCGCCTGCGCGCCGGCCAGCAGGGCGAGCAGGCTCGACTTGCCGACGCCGTCGGGTCCGATCAGCCCGACCATCCTGTCCGCTGGAATCGCCAGGCTGACGCCGTCGAGCGCCATCGTGTGGCCGCGGCGCAGCGCGACCTGCTCCAGGCGCGCCACTTCGGGCGGCATCGGCGCGACACCCGCGCTGCCGGCCTGGCTCACGGGACCTTCAATGCCAGCCCGTCGGGCCATTCGGCCGCCGGGTCCAGCTTCACCCAGGCGACGCCCGGCAGGCCGGTCTTCACATGCGCGAGGTGCTTGCGCAGCAGGTCGCGGTCGATCCGCGCCTTGACCCGGAACATGAGCTTCTGCCGCTCGCTCGCCGTCTCGACGGTCTTGGGCGTGAACTGCGCCGCACTGGCCACGAACGAGACCCGCGCGGGCAGGACGTATTCGGGTGCGGCGTCGAGCACGATGTGGACCTCGGCGCCCTGCGCGAGCCGGCCGGCCACGACCTCGGGCACGAAGAAGGTCATGTACACATCCGACAGGTCCACCAGGCTGAGCACCTTGCCGCCCGGGCCGACCACCTCGCCCGTCTCGGCGATCCGGTACTGGACCCGGCCGTCGCGCGGCGCGACCAGGGCGCTGTCGTCGATGTCCGCGTCGATGCGGGCCACGGTGGCTTCGGCGGCCGCGACCATCGAGCGTGCGGCGCTGACCTGCGCGCGGGCGGCCAGCACGCCCGCCCTCGCCGCCTGCACCTGGGCGCGTGTCGCGGCCAATGCGGCCTGTGCGCCCAGCACGCGGGCGCGGTCGTCGTCCACCTCCTGCGCCGATGCGGCGCCTTCCTGCACCAGGGTCTCGGAACGCTTCAGCCGGCGCCGCGCGGCGTCGACCTCGCTTTCGCGCTGCACCACCTGCGCGATGGCCGCGTCGCGCTCGTTCTCGCGCACGTTGACCTGCGCCTCGGCGCTGCCGATGCCGACGATGGCCTGGGTGTGCCGCGCGCGGGCCTCGTCGCGCTGCGCCTCGAGCGTCTGCACCTGCATGCGGGCCAGCACCTGGCCGGCCGCGACGACATCGCCTTCCTCGACCTGGATGTCGCGCACCCGCCCTCCCAGCTTGCTCGCGATGTCGAACTCCGTGGCCTCGATGCGGCCGTTGCCGCTGACAAAGCCGCTCCCCGGACCGTCGCGGTGCAGGTGCGCCCAGAGGTACCCTCCGACGCCTGCCACGACGGCAGCCAGAGCCACCAGCAGGAGCAGCTTGCGCAGTCCGGTCTTCATGGTGCCTCCGGCGCCAGGGCCATGGCGAGCGAGCCGCCGCCGAGCGCGGCATAGACGCCGACACGGCTGGCCAGCGCCAGCCTGCGCGCCTGCACGCGTTGCTGCCCCGCGGCCAGCAGGTCGCGCTGTGCATCCAGGACCTCGAGATAGGCGGCGGCGCCGTTGTCGTAGCGCAGCTGCGCAAGGCGGGCGCGCTCGGTCTGCACGGCGAGCGCGCTCTGCGCGAGGGCCGCCTGCTCGGCGGACCAGCGGCGCGCGGAGAACGCGTCGGCGACGTCGCGGAAAGCCCCCTGCACGGTTTTCTCGTAGTTGGCCACGGCCTGCTGCCGGCGTGCCTCGGCCATTCCGAGGTTGGCGCGCCTGCGGCCCCCGTCGAAGAGCGGCAGCGACACGAGCGGCGAGAAGACCCAGGCACTGCTGCCGGCCGCGAAGAGGCCCTTGAGTTCGGCACTGGCCGTGCCTGCCGATGCGGTGAGGACAACGCGCGGAAAGAAGGCGGCGCGTGCGGCGCCGACGTTGGCGTTCTCGGCCTGCAACTGGTGTTCCGCGGCGGCGATGTCGGGACGGTCCAGGAGCATGTCCGACGGCAGCCCCGGGTCCGCGTCGCCCACCACGTCGTGCTCGGCGAGCAGGTCGGCCGCCGGCGCCAGGTCGACGGGCGCGCCGATCAGCAAGGTGAGCGCATGGGCCTGCGCCGCGCGGGACTGCTCCAGCTGCACACCGAGGGCGCGCGCCTGCATCAGGAGCGTCTCCACCTGCGTGACGTTCAGGCGCGAGGTGGCGCCCTCCTCCATCCGGCGGGTGAAGATGCGCAGGCTCTCCGCACGGCTGGCCGTGAACCGGCGCGCCAGCGCAAGGCGCTCGTCGGTCTCGCGCAAGGAGAGGTACCCGTTGGCGACCTCGGTCACCAGGCTGGCCGCGGCCGCGCGCCGGCCGGCCTGCGTGGCGAGGAAGTTCTCCAGTGCCGCGTCCTGCAGGTTCTGCAGGCGTCCCCACAGGTCGATCTCCCAGCTGGCCACGCCGATCCCCACGTCATACCTGCTGCCGATGATGGGCGTTCCGGTGAGGTTCAGGTCGCCCGGGACGCGGGACCGGTCGACCCCTGCCGAGACGCCGATGACGGGAAAGCGTTCGGCGCGCTGCGCCGCGAACATCGCGCGGGCCTGCGCCGAGCGGTGCAGCGCCATGCGCAGGTCCCTGTTGTTGTCGAGCGCCAGGCCAATCAGTTCGCGAAGCCTTGCATCGACGAAATAGTCCTGCCACTTCAGCTGCAATGCATCCGCGCCCTGCGGCCATTGCTGCTGCGGGAACAGCGCGGCCACGGTCGGCCGCGCGGCATCGTCCCGCGATGCCGACGCGCAGCCCGCCAGCACGCACGCCGCGGCAGCGGCGGCCATCCACCGGGCCGCGCGGCGCCTTCCCGGCCGCGCGCGCACCGCGCCGCCAGCTCCCGATCCATGTCGCGTTCGCCATTTGCTTGCCATGCGGCGATGGTCGCGGACGGCGCCGATGCCCGCGTTGATCCAACGCAAGGCCGGCGGGCCATGTCGCACCGCTTCACGGCGCGCGCCACACACCCCTGCCGACGATCCGGCGCCAGGCTCGCGCCCCTCACCCGGCGATCACGCGCCTCGTCTTGCCACTGCGGCCGCGGTGGAGGTCCTCGCCGCAGCGGCAGCGGATGCGCACGCCCCGCGCCCCCTGCTTCGACAGGAAGGCCCCCAGTATTTTGCCGGCCTGTTCCAGGGCCTGCTGCGCCGCCGTCCCCTGCCTGCCGGTCTTCAGCAGCAGCTCGCGGGGACCCTGCTGTACGAGCTGGAAGTCGAACAGGCCGGCCTCCTCCTCGAGCACCGTGCTCACCGCCAGCGGCACCACTTTCACCGCCGGCATGCCGGCGCCTCCCGCCAGGCTCAGCGTGTCGTCGTCGCGCCCCTTCACCTCGATGGCCTGCAGGTGCGAGCCGCACCGGCAGGCCGCGCCGAGCAGCGTGACCTGGTCGCCCAGGTCGTAGCGGATCAGCGGCTGCAGGTGGTTCGCCAGGTTGGTCAGCAGGGTCGTGGCGCCGGCATGGCCGCGCGGCACGCCGCGGCCGTGCGCATCGACGGGCTCGAGGATGGCCCAGTCGCTGTTGAGGTGCAGCACGCCAAGCTCGCATTCGAAGGCCAGCGACAGGAACTCCGAGGCACCATAGCTGTTGGCCACCGGGCAGGCGAAGGCGTCGCGCACGAACGCGCGGCTGGCGGCCGACAGCGTCTCGCCGCCGGTCCAGATCTCGCGCGGCGAAGCCTTCAGCCGGCCGGCGCGGCGCTCCTGCGCCAGCAACAAGGCGGCGCTCGGGTAGGTCGCGACCACGGTGGGCGCGAAGGCGTCGAGCTCGGCGCACAGGTCGCCGATCGGCTGCAGGAAGGAGATGCCCCGCAGGCGCCGCGACAGGCCCGGCTGCAGATGCCGAAGGCGCTCGACCGATACGGTGCTGGCGAAGTGTCCTTCGGTGGCGCCCACGAAGGCGATGCGCTCGGCCAGGCCCAGCGGATCGAACAGCCGCCCGAGCGGCCGCAGCAGCGGGCGGCGCAGTGCCTCGAGCGCGTCGTACACCGCCATGGACCGCGCGTCCTGCACGAAGATCGCGGGTTCGCCGGTGCTGCCCGAGCTTTCCCACACGGTGTAGCGGCCCAGGTACGCCTTGGCGATGTTCGCGGGATCGGCGACGAAGCGGCGCAGCTCGCCGAGCGCGAGTGCCGGATCGCTCACCCAGGCCCCGAAATCACTCATCAGCTCGGCCTTGTGCGCCACCGGCAGGTCTTCGAGCCGCAGGCTCGCCGGATCGCGCCCGGCCAGCAGGCGCCGGTACCGCGGCGATCGCTCGGCCGCAGCCGCAAGGAGGGCCGCCAGCCGTTGCGCGCGCTGCGCGGCGAGCGACTCGGCCGAGGCCTGCGTGGCCATCGACACCTCGGCCGCGGCCACGCAGGCCTGCCACGGATCGAAGATCGGCGGCATCGGCCCAGTAGCGGCGGAATCGGTTCGCATGGCTCTGTGTTCCATCGAGTGCCCGAGCTTGGCCCTGCGCCGCGGCGACAGGTTGACATGCGTCAAGGCAGGGGCCGGCACCGCCCGGCACCATGAGCGTCCACTCCGGAGCCTCCCTTGAGCATTCGCCATCTCGATCGCCTGCTGTCGCCGGCCTCCGTCGCCGTGTTCGGCGCCTCCAACCGGCCCGCCAGCGTGGGCGCCACGGTCTGGCGCAACCTGCGCGCCGGCCGGTTCGCGGGGCCGGTGTATGGCGTGAACCCGAAGCATTCAACGCTCGACGGCGTGCCGATCTTCGCCACGGCGGCCCATCTGCCCGCGGCGCCCGACCTGGCGCTGATCTGCACGCCGCCGGCCACCGTGGCGCCGCTGGTCGCCGAACTCGGCGCGCTCGGCACCCGCGCGGTGGTGATCGTCACGGCGGGATTGAGCGCGGAACAGAAGAAGGCCGCGCTGGAGGCGGCGCGGCCGTTCACGCTGCGGCTGCTCGGGCCCAACTGCCTGGGGCTGCTGAGTCCGCACATCGGCCTGAACGCCAGCTTCGCGCACACCGATGCGCTGGCGGGCGACGTGGCCTTCGTCTCTCAATCGGGCGCGCTGGTCACGGCCGTGCTCGACTGGACGCGCAGCCGGGGCGTCGGCCTGTCGCACCTGATCTCGCTGGGCGACCACTGCGATGTCGACTTCGGCGACCTACTCGACCACCTGGCCAGCGACGCGCGCACACGATCGATCCTGCTCTACGTGGAGTCGATCGAATCGCCGCGCAAGTTCATGTCGGCCGCGCGGGCCGCCGCTCGCAACAAGCCGGTGATCGTGGTGAAGGCCGGGCGCGCCGGCAACGGCGTGAAGGCGGCCGCCTCGCACACCGGCGCGCTGGCCGGCTCCGACACGGTCTACGACGCGGCCATCCGGCGCGCCGGCATGCTGCGCGTCGACACCCTGCAGGAGCTGTTCATCGCCGCCGAGACGCTGTCGCGCTTTCGCGGCAATCGGCACACCACGCTCACGGTCATGACCAATGGCGGCGGCGCCGGCGTCATGGCCGCCGACGCCGCCGCGCACGAAGGCGTGGCGCTGGCGGAGCCCGGCGCCGCCCTCCTGGCCCGCCTCGATGCCCTCCTGCCGATCCACTGGTCGCATGCCAACCCGATCGACATCATCGGCGACGCGCCGGTCGAGCGCTACGCGGAAACCCTCTCGGCCCTGCTGGCCGACGACTCCGCGGGCGCCGTGCTCTTCGTGCATGCGCCGACCGCCATCGTGCGCGCCGAGGACATCGCGCGCGCCTGCCTGCCGCTGGTGCGCAGCCACGCCTCGCGCGTGATGAGCGCCTGGCTCGGCGACCACGCGGTGGCGCAGGCGCGCAAGCTCTTCGAGGACGCGGGCATCGCCGACTACGCCACGCCGGAAGAAGCGGTGCATGCCTTCGCCATGCTGCAGACCTACCGGCGCAACCAGGAGATCCTGACCGAGACGCCGAGCGCCAGCCCCCACACCGCGCCCGACAGCGCCGCAGTCCGTGCGCCGCTGGACGCCGCCATGGCCGAAGGCCGCGAGTGGCTGGGCGAGCAGGAGGCCAAGGCCCTGCTGAAGGCCTACGGGATCGAGGTCGTGCCCACGCTGGCGGTTGCGGCCACGGCCGAGGCGGCCGTCGAAGCCGCGCGCGGCCTGGGCTATCCGGTGGCGCTCAAGATCCTGTCGCGCGACATCACCCACAAGTCGGATGTGGGCGGCGTGCGGCTCGGGCTGGACAGCGATGCCGCCCTGGCCGGCGCCGCCCGCGAGATGCTCGAGGCGGTGCGAAGCGCCAGGCCGCTGGCGCGGATCGACGGCTTCACCGTGCAGCCCGCAGTGCACCGCCCGCATGCGCAGGAACTCATCGTCGGCGCCAGCATCGACAGCGTGTTCGGCCCCGTGATCCTCTGCGGGCAGGGCGGCACCGCGGTCGAGGTGATCGGCGACACGGCCATCGCGCTGCCGCCGCTGAACCGCGCGCTGGCGCACGAGCTGGTCTCGCGCACCCGCATCGCGCGCCTGCTGGCTGGCTTCCGTGACCACCCGCCGGCCCGGCTCGACGCGTTGTACGACGTGCTGGTGGCGGTCTCGCAGATGCTGGCCGACCTGCCGCAACTGGCCGAGCTCGACATCAACCCGCTGTGGGTGGACGAAAGCGGCGCGCTGGCGCTCGATGCGCGCGTCCGGCTGTCGCGCACGCCGGTGGCCGGCGCCGAACGCTTCGCCATCCTGCCCTACCCCGCGCAGTGGGTGCGCACGCAGGCCTGGAACGGCCGCTCGATCGTGGTGCGGCCGATCCGCCCCGAGGACGAGGCGCAGCACCGGCGCTTCCTCGAGTCGCTGGATGCGGAAGACATCCGCATGCGCGTCTTCTCGACCCGCAACGAGCTGCCGCGCAGCGAGCTCGCCCGCCTCACGCAGATCGACTACGACCGCGAGATGGCCTTCATCGCCGAGGGCGTCGATGCACAGGGCGGCGCCGAGACGCTGGGCGTGGCGCGCACGGTGAGCGACCCCGACAACGTGGAGGCCGAGTTCGCGATCATCGTGCGCTCCGACCTCAAGGGCCAGGGGCTGGGCACCCTGCTCTTCGAGCGCCTGATCGAGCACGCGCGCCGCCGCGGCATCGAGCGCCTGGTCGGCTTCGTGCTGCGCGAGAACACCCGCATGCTGAAGCTCTCGACCGCCATGGGCTTCAAGGCCGATCCGGCAGAGCCGCCGGCCTCGGGCCTGCGGCGAATGGTGATGGACCTGGCACCCCCGGCGACCCCGACCTGATCGCCGGCGTGAAGCCGTAGTAGCGCTCGTTCAGGAAGCGCGCGACCTCCGCGATGTCCTCGTCGCGCCAGCCGAGCGAGGCGGCCTGCTGCCAGCGCCGGACCTGTTCCTCGAGGCTGTTCCAGTCGGTGGCCAGCCTCCGGCTGCGCCAGTGCATCTGCGTGCTGTGGCAGGCGATGCAGTTCGTGTTGTAGAGCAGCTCGCCGCGCGACGGGCTCTGGGCGCGGGCCGGACTGCCCTGCAGCGCCGCCGCGGCCAGCACGGCCGCCGCCAGCTGCAGCGGGGCCGGCACGCGGCGCCCGCGCTTGCTTCGATGGCCGTCGAGCGGGGTCTGTGTCGAGCGCATGTTCGTCTCCTGTTCGGCCGCGGCGGGTGAAGGCACCATCGTCCGCGCAGTGCCCACCCGCCCGCTTGATCCAGCGCAATGGCTGCGTCGGACGCCGGCCTCAGCGCTCCAGCCGGCCGTCCACGACCCGGATGATCCTGTCGCAGCGCGCTGACAGCAGCGGGTTGTGCGTGACGAACAGAACGGCCATGCCGTGGTCGCGGTTGGCCTTCCGCAGGAGCTCGAACACGGCATCGGCGGACTTGGTGTCGAGATTGCCGGTCGGCTCGTCGGCCAGCAGCAGCGGCGGCGCCATGGCCAGCGAGCGGGCCACCGCCACACGCTGCTGCTGGCCGCCGCTGAGTTCGGTGACCCGGCTGTCGCGCCAGTTCGAAAGGCCCACGCTGTCGAGCAGCGCCGCGGCGCGCTGCGCCATGCCGTCGTTGAAGAAGGTGGCGTCGCCGAGCATCGGCATCATCACGTTCTCCAGCGCGGTGAAGCCGGCCAGCAGGTTGTGGTACTGGAAGACGAAGCCGATGCTGTGCCCGCGCAGCCGCGTGAGCGCATGGTCATCGAGCGCCCCGGTTTCCTCGCCGCCGATGCGCAGCGACCCGCTCGTGGGCCGGTCGAGCAGCCCGACGATATTGAGCAGCGTGCTCTTGCCCGAACCCGAGGGCCCCATCACGGCGCAGAACTCGCCACGCGCCAGCGTGAGGTCGATGCCGTGCAGCACCTCGGTTTCGTTCGCCAGCCCCAGGTTGAAGGCCTTGCGCACATCGCGCAGGCAGACGACCGGTTCAGCCACGGATGGCCACCACGGGGTCGAGCCGCGCCGCGCGCAGCGCCGGGGCGAAAGCCGCCGCCAGGCCGGTGAGGGTCGCCAGCAGCAGCGAGGCCACGAACAGGCCGGGCTCGATCGCCAGCGGGAAGAGCGGCGTGCCGTCCGGATTGAGCGCATAGCGCTGCCACAGCAGCAGCGCCACCAGGCCGATGCTCGAGCCGCCGACGGAACCGGTCAGCCCGAGCAGTCCCCCCTGCAGCAGGAAAACGCGCAGCACCTGCCCGCGCGAAATGCCCATGGCGCGCAGGATGCCGATCTCGCGCGACTTCTGCACCACCGACACCACCAGCACGCTGGCGATGCCGAAGGCCACCGACAGGGCGACGAAGAAGCGGATGGCCGTGTTCGAGGTCTTCTGCGCCTGCACGGCGGTGAAGAACTGCGCGTTCGTCGCGATCCAGCTGTCGGCCTGCACGCCGTTGGCGGCCGTGATGCGCTGGGCGACGGCCTCGGCGGCGTAGATGTCCTTCACCGTGACGTCGATCGCCGACACGCCGCCCACCAGGCCGAGCAGGCTTTGCGCCGTGCGCAGCGCCACGTAGGTGGTGCGCTGGTTGGCGGGCTTGCTGCCCAGGTCGAACAGCCCGGTCACCGCGAGCGTCTGGTCGCCGCCGCCGGCCGCGGACACGCGCAGCTTGTCGCCGACCGCCACGCCGAGATCGCTCGCCAGGTCGGTGCCGATGAGGATGTCGCTCGGCGTGAGGCGCGTCGTTCCGCGCACCATCTTCTCGGGCAGCGCCACGATGCGGAAGTACAGGGCCGGATCGACGCCGATCACCGAGATGGCGCGGCTCGCCTCGCCCCGGATCACCAGCGCGGAGCCGCTCGCGATGGGCGACACCACCGCCACCTCGGGCATGGCGCGGACCTGGGCCGCGAGCGTCTGCCACTGGTCGATCGACTTGAGCCGCTGCAGCGGCGCCTGGATGATCGCGTCCTCCAGCGGGCCGCCGCCTGCCGCCCGCACCGGCCCCAGCGGCCGCGCCACCTCCTTGGGTGGCAGCAGCTGGATGTGCGCCTGGGCCGTCAGCACGCGGCGGATGAAATTGGACTGCAGGCCGGTGAGCAGCGCCGACATGAACACGATCACGGCCACCCCGATGGCGATGCCCGCGACGATGAACAGGGTCTGCATGCGCCCCTCGCGCAGGAAGCGCAGCGCCACGATCCATTCAAAGGGCATCCAGCGGCTCATGGCAACGGCGCGCCGGTTTCACCGGGCACGGCCACCGCGCGCAGGCGCTGGCCGTCCCGGATGCCGCTCGTCCTCGCCGGCAGCACGAGATCGCCTGCATGCAGGCCGTCGAGCACCTCGCTCAGGCCGCCGCCGCGCAACCCGAGGCGCACCGGCTGCCGCCGCGCATGGCGCCCGTCGACCTTGAAGACCCAGGGACCGACGCGGTCGGCGTCATGCAGCGCATCGGAAGGTACCAGCACGGCCTGCAGCCGCTGCGCCACCTGGATGTCCACCGACACGGTCATGTCCTGCCGCAGGTAGGAGGGCGGATCGGGTACGTCCAGCTTGACCTCCACCGAGCCGCGCTGCACGTCCACGCCGGGGTTGATGTAGGCCAGTTCGGCCGCCAGGCGCTGGGCGGGGTAGGCGTCCGCCGATGCGAGCGCCTTCTGTCCGAGCGCGAGCGACTGGAGGTTCTTCTCATCGATCTGCACCACCAGCTGCGTCTTGCCGGCCGGCGACAGCACCATCAGTGCCTTGCCGGGCTGCACCACGTCGCCAGGCTCCACGGCGCGGTCGATCAGCGTGCCGGCCGCCGGCGCAACGATGGTCGCGTAGACCAGGCGCGAACGCGCCGCGGCCGCGCCGGCCCGTGCCTGGTCGAGCGCGGTGACCGCCACCGCCTCGTCGCTTCCGCCCGCGCGTGCGCTGTCGAGCTGGCTCTGGCTTGCGCGCAGCTGCGATTCGGCCAGGTCGACCGCCTTGCGCACGTCGTCGAGCGCGGCCTGCCCGACGAAGCCCTGGTTGAACAGGTCGGTGTTGCGGCGCAGCTGTGCGCGCGCGTTGTCGAGGTTCACCTGGGCCTGCCGCACGGCTTGCGCGGCCACCGGCGCCTGGACCTCGCGCAGCAGGCGCAGCCGCGCCCGCGCCTGCGACACCGCCGCATCCGCCTGCGCCACGGCGGCGGCCAGTTCCGCGCTTTCGAGCTCCACGAGCACCTGGCCCGCCTCGACGCCCTGGCCCTCCGCCACGGGCACGCGCCGGACCGTGCCGGTGAGCTGGGTCCCGATGTTCACGCGGTGCGGCGCCTCCACATGCCCGCTGGCCACCACCGACTGGACGAAGTCGCGCTGCACGACCGCACTCACCTCCACGCGCGGCCCGAGCAGCCAGCGAGGCCCGAGCCATGCGCCCGCGGCCAGCAGGGCCGCCACGGCGAGTCCGCCCGCCACATGCGGCCTGACAGCGGCCCAAAGCCGCCTGGAATGCTGCGGCAATCCCGGCCGCGGCAACTCAGGCTTCAGCGGAGCAGGAATGCGTGAGGACATGGCAGGCGGGCGGTTCAGCGCGCAGTTCGGATGGAAGGGCTGCCAGTCTCGCCCCATGGACCCAAACAACCTTGACACGCATCAAGGCGCGCACGTTCGCGCCATATTGACCTGGCGCAAGGCCGCCGCCGATGGCCAGGCGAAGAATCCGTCTGTCCGCAGCGCCGGGGCCGGCGACGGATGCCTGTTTCAAAAGCGGTCCCGAGGAGAACGCCATGTCCCTGTACTCGCATGTCCTGGTTCCGCTGGACGGCAGCCCCACCGCCGAACGCGGGCTGCAGGAAGCCATCCGCCTGGCTGGCGAGCTCAAGGCCAGGCTGCGGCTGCTGCACGTGATCGACGATTTCCCGATGCTCGCGCAGATGTCCACCATCTCCAGCTTCGAGGCCGGACTCCAGAAGATGCGGCAGTACGGGGAATCGGTGCTTGCCAAGGCCCAGGCCCAAGCAACTGCGGCCGGCCTGGTGGCGGAGACCGTGCTGCGCGAGATCACCGCAGGACGCATCGCCGACATCGTCGTCGAGGAGGCCGGCAAGGCAGCCTGCGACCTGATCGTGATCGGCACCCACGGCCGTCGCGGCATCGGACGCGCGCTGATGGGCAGCGACGCCGAGCAGATCCTGCGCAGCGCGCCGGTTCCCGTGCTGCTGGTGCGACAGGAAAAACCGCCTGAGGCGGCCGACCATGAATGAATTCAATGCATTCCCATCAACCAAGGAAACCACCATGACATCCAGGAAACTCCGCTTCTTGCTGGTCCCGCTCGCCGTGGCGCTGAGCAGCATCGCCTTTGCCGCGGACAGCACCGCGCCGGGTCAGCTGAGCCCGCCCTCCGGCACGACCCAGAAGGCCCGGGACGCCGCCGGCCGGGCCGCGCGAGAGGCCGAGAAGGCCGCGCGCGAAGCCGCCGACGCCGCAAAGGCCGCGGCCGAAAAGAGCGAGGTCGCCACCGGCAAGGTGTCGAAGGCGCTGGCCGAAGGCGTGCGCCGCGCCGCGCGCAAGGCCGCCGAGGCCGCCACCCGGCTGGAGGAAAAGGCCGGCACCTCGGCGAGCAAGGCGCTCGACGAAAGCAAGGAAGCCACGCGCGCGGTCCAGGAGGAAAGCAGGAAGGCCTCGGCCGCTACCGCGGAAGCGCTGCAAAGGGCGGAAGAGTCGCTCAAGCGTTCCGCCGAGGCCAGCAAGGAGGACGCCGAAAAGGCCGCCCAGGCCACGCGCGAGGCGCTCGACAAGGCCGTGGACGCCACGCGCAGCGCCGCCAAGGCCGCCGCGGACGCGTCTGCGCGGACGGTCGAGGCCGTGAAGCATGCGGCGCGCCGCACGGAACCTGCAAAGAAATGACGCCGCCCGGCGCCCGCTGATAAAGCCCCCGTCCCACGTCAATGGGCCATGAGGACGGGGATGCGGGTTCGCGCCAGGACATTGCGCGTGGCGCCCCCCAGGATGCGCTCTCGCGCCCGGGCGTGCCCATAGCCGCCCATCACGATCAGGTCGGCCGCCAGGGCCGACGCGCGCGCCAGCAGGGCCTCGCCGATTTCCCCGGCTGCCGCGCCGCAGTCGACATCGGCGCGAATGCCGTGCCGCAGCAGCCAGCCGTCCAGGTCGTCGGGGCAGGGCGCGCCGGCCGATGCGCTGGCGCCGTCCGCCAGCAGCGACACCACCGTGACCTGGCTGGCCTGGCGCAGCAGCGGCAGCGCGCCGTGCACCGAGAGTGCCGCCTCCCGGCCGCCGTCCCAGGCCACCAGGACCCGGCCCAGCGCGCCATCGAAGCGCCCCGCGCGCGGCACGACGAGAACGGGCCGGCCCGCATGCAGCATGACCTCTTCGGGCAGTTGCCGCGCCCGGGCGTCCACCGCCGCCTGGCGGTCCGGCTGGCCGACCACGACCAGGTCGCTGCCGTGGCCGTGGTCGACGACGGCATCCACGGGGTCGCCATGCACCAGCCGGATCTCGCACGGCGGCGAGCCCGCGTCGCGCAGCCGGCAGCGGAAGACATGCGCGACGGCCTCGGCCCGCCGGCGCTGGTACAGGGAAGCTGCGGCCATGAGGGCGGCGGTCTCAGGGGCCTGCGGGAGGGCCGCCGCCCCGGCCTGCACGCCCGTGGGAACGATGCCCAGCAGGTGGCTGCCATGCTGCCTTGCCAGCCGGGCCGCGAGCAGGGTGCGGGCTTCGCAGCGCTCGGTGTGGTCGAGATGGAGGGTGATCGTCGAGAGCATCACGGCTTCCTTCGGGATGGCGATGCCGGCGCCAGCGCCGTGTGCAAGGTGCGCAGGGCCTCGGCCACCACGGCCTGCCGGGGCACGGCGTCGAGGGTGGAACGCGACGGTGCGGCCTGCTGCCGACGCTGCTCGGGCGCGCGGGTGGTGCCGCCGCTGCCCGGCGGGCAAAACGCCAAGACCGCCGAGGCCTGGGCCGACGCGGTGCGCCGGAGGGCGTTCACCGACGCCACGGCCAGGGCCTGCCAGTCTGCGGCCTGCGCAACCGCGTCCGCCTCGGCGCGGGTCTCGGCCGCACCGTCGCGCAGCGCATGCGATCCGAGTTCGAGGCATTGCGCCGCGCTGGTCTCCAGCATGTCGAGCGTGTGCAGCCACACGCCCCATTGCGCCTTGCAAAGCGCCAGGGGAAAAGTGAATTCGGTGCTCATGGCGATGTGTCCTCCGGATCGGCGACCCGCATGCACGGATGCTGGCGGCAGGCAGGCGCGCATGCCTTGCGCGGGATCAACTCCGCGCCGCTCAGTGCGACATCAGCACGGGCAGCGTCATCGATTCCAGGATCGACTGGGTGGCGCCGCCCAGCACCCATTCGCGCGCCCGGCTGTGGCCGTAGCAGCCCATGACCAGCAGGTCCGCGCTCAGGTCGGCGCAGAAGGAAAGCAGCTTGCTGCCGGCATCCGCGTCGTCGTCGCCGCCGGGATGCAGCTCGAGATTCCGCACGCCCTGCACCCGCAGGTAGTCCTGCAGGCTCTGCAGGGAGGCCTGCGCGTCCTCGCCATAGGCCACGGCATGCACGCGGGTCGCCGTGCGCAGCCACGGCAGCGCGGCCGTCACCGCGCGCGCGGCCTCGCGCGTTTCCTTCCACGCCACCAGCACGGTGCGCCCGACGGGGCCGATCGGCCCCGCGTAGGGCAGCACCAGCGCCGGCCGGCCGCTCTGCACCAGCAGGCTGGGCAGGAAGTCGCCCGGGAGCTCGCCGTGCGCCGGGTCGTTCCCATTGCGCTGGCCCAGCACCAGCAGGTCGGCATAGAGCGCGCGCCGGGCGAATCCCAGGGGCCCGTCGCTCTCCGGCTCGGCCCAGTGCAGGTGCTGCGAGCCCGCGCGGTTCGCCATGAAGGTGGCGTACATCCTGTCGCGCGCCGCCTTGTCGATCTCCTGCATGATCGCGACCGCCTCCGCCGCGGCCTCGACGGCGAACGGGTAGCGCACGAGTGCGGACAGCGTGCACGGCTGGCCGGTGACTTCGGCATCGAAGGTCTCGGCCAGCTCGCGGGCCAGCGCGATGCGCGCCGCCGTGCGCTCCGAACCGTCGAGGTGAAGCAGGATCGATTTCGGGGTCTGCATGAGGGCTCCTGGTGCTCGGGCAATGCGATGGGCCGACCTTAGGCCGCCGCTCCCCGGCTGGCCTTGCGCTGGATCAACCGCCTGCGGACTTCCGCGCCGCCGCGCCGATGCTTGATCGGGCGCAAGTCCGGGACGCGCCGGCAGGCCTAGCCTGGGGCATGCGCCCCTCAGTTCCACACCCTTCGCACGCCAACGCCGAAGCCTGCGTCCCCGAGCCATGGTGGCTTGGTGCGCACACGGGCGCCGCCTGGGGACTGTCGCAGCTGCAGGCCGACGAGGCGCGTGCACGCTGGGGGCCCAACAGCTTCGAGCCGCAGGCGAAGCGCTCGCTGGCACTGCAGTTCCTCGCGCGGCTGCGCAATCCGCTCGTCCTCGTGCTGCTCGCCGCCAGCACGATCTCGGCGGCCACGGGCGACATCGCCAACGCCGGGATCATCGTGCTGATGGTGCTGCTGAGCGTGACGCTCGACTTCGTGCAGGAGCACCGCGCCAGCAACGCCGCCGAGAAGCTGCGCGCCTCGGTGGCGCTGCGCGCCCGCGTGCTGCGCGACGGCGCCACGCGGGAGATTCCGGTGACCGAGGTGATGCCGGGCGATCTGATGCTGCTGTCGGCGGGCGATCGCGTGCCGGCGGACGGCCTGGTGCTGGAGGCGCGTGACTTCTTCGTCAACCAGAGCCTGCTGACCGGGGAGTCCTACCCCGTGGAGAAGCGCCCGGACGCGCCAAGCGGCGATGCCCCCGAGCTGCAGGACGCCCTCCACGCGGTGTTCATGGGCAGCACGGTGATCAGCGGCAGCGCGCGCGTCGGCGTCATGGCCATCGGCCCACGCACCGCGCTCGGCGAGGTGGCGAGCAGCATCCAGGTCGAACCGCCGCCCACCGCGTTCGAGATCGGCATGCACCGCTTCGGCCTGATGATCATGCGGTTGACCCTGCTGCTGGTGCTGTTCGTGCTGCTGGTCAACGTGGTCCTGCATCGGCCGCTGCTCGACTCCTTTCTGTTCGCGGTGGCGCTCGCCGTCGGGCTCACGCCCGAGCTGCTGCCGATGGTGGTGTCGGTCACGCTTTCGCGCGGCGCCATGCGCCTTGCCGGGCGCCGCGTGATCGTCAAGCGCCTGGCCTCGATCCAGAACCTCGGCGCGATGGACGTGCTGTGCACCGACAAGACCGGCACCCTGACCGAGGCGCGCATCAGCCTGGCCTGTTGCGCCGACGCGGACGGCCGCGACAGTGCACGGGTGCTGATGCTGGCCCACCTCAACAGCACCTTCGAGAGCGGCCTGAAGAGCCCGCTCGATGAGGCACTGCTGGCGCACCCGATGGACACCGCGGCCTGGAAGAAGATCGACGAGGTGCCCTTCGACTTCGAGCGCCGGCGCGTCTCGGTGCTGCTCGACCGCGGCGATGCGCGCTGGCTGGTGGTGAAGGGCGCGCCGGACGACGTGCTGGCCCTGTGCAACCGCTTCGAACGCGACGAGGGCCGCTCGCCGGCACCGCTGGACGCGGACGCCCTGGTGCAGCTGCGCGAGCGCTGCCATGCGCTCGAACGGCAGGGCCTGCGCGTGCTGGGCGTGGCCTGGCGCGATGTGCCCGCAGACCATCCGCATGCCGACGTGCGCGACGAGAGCGCGCTGGTGTTCGCCGGCTTCGCCGCCTTCATCGATCCGCCCAAGGCCGGTGCGGGCGAAGCCATGGCCGCGCTGGCGAGGAGCGGCGTCCACGTGAAGATCGTGAGCGGCGACAGCGAGCTGGTGACGCAGCACCTGTGCACGCTGCTGCGCATCCCGGTGGCGGGCGTGCTCACGGGGCAGGAGATCTCGGCCATGGACGATATCGCGCTGCGCGCCCGCGTGGGCCGCACCACCCTGTTCTGCCGCGTCAACCCGGCGCAGAAGAACCGGATCATCCTGGCGCTCAGGACGCGCGGCCACGTGGTCGGCTACCTCGGCGACGGCATCAACGATGCCCCCGCGCTGCGCTCGGCCGATGTGGGGCTGACCGTGGACAGCGCGGTCGACGTGGCGCGGGAGGTGGCGGACATCGTCATGCTCGACCACGACCTCGGCGTGCTGCACGAGGGCGTGCTCGAAGGGCGGCGCACCTTCGGCAACGTCATGAAGTACATCATGATGGGCACGAGCTCCAACTTCGGGAACATGCTGAGCATGGCGGGCGCCTCGCTGCTGCTGCCCTTCCTGCCGATGCTGCCGGCGCAGATCCTGCTCAACAACGTGCTCTACGACCTGTCGCAGGCGGCCATCCCGCTCGACCGCGTGGATGCCGCCGACCTGCACCGGCCCCGCACGCTCGACATGAAGTTCATCCAGCGCTACATGTGGCTGTTCGGCGCGATCAGCTCGGCCTTCGACGCACTGACCTTCTGGCTGCTGATCCAGGTACTGCACGCCGATGCCCCGCTGTTTCGCACCGCCTGGTTCGTCGAGTCGCTCGCCACCCAGGTGCTGGTGATCTTCGTGATCCGCACCCGCGGCCGGCCCTGGGCCAGCCGCCCCGGCGCGGCGCTCTCCGTGGCATCGCTCCTCGTCGTGGCCGCCGCGCTGCTGCTGCCTTTTTTGCCGCTGGCCAGGTTCTTCCATTTCGAGCCGCCGCCCGCGATCTTCTTCGCCTGGCTGGCCGGCATGCTGGCGGCTTACCTGGCGCTGGCGGAGATGGCCAAGCGATTCTTCTACGCCCGCCTGGCGGGCGCCGCGCCTTCGCGGGTGCGCCGGCCGGCGCCGCACCGCCGGGCCCGGGCCTGACCCGCCCCGATGCGGCGCCCCTGCGGCCGCTGCAATGTCCCTTGATCTGAATCAACGCACGCCGCGTGCCGCGAGCCTAAGCTCGCGGCACACACTCCATCGGAGACTCTCATGTTCAAACGCATCCTCGTTCCCACCGACGGTTCCGCGCTCTCGAAGAAAGCAGTCGCGAGTGCGATCTCCCTGGCGGCCCAGAACGACGCCGATCTCGTGGCGCTCCATGTGGTTCCACGCTACCAAAGGAGCTACTTCGACGGTTCCATGACCGTCTCCGCCGAGGACGTCAGCCGCGTCGAGAAGCAATGGAACGACAAGGCCGTGGCCATGCTCGATGCCGTGAGCGCGCGCGCCAGGCAGGACGGCGTGCGCATCAAGACGGCGACGGTCAGCTCCGACCTGGTGGCCGAATCGATCATCGCCGCAGCCAAGAAGCACAAGAGCGACCTGATCGTGATGGCATCGCACGGCCGAAAGGGCATCAAGCGATTGCTGCTGGGCAGCGAGACGCAGCACGTGCTGGCGCACTCGGCGCTTCCCGTGCTGGTCCTGCGATAGTCCGCCACCGTCGGCCTGCCCTGCGCCAAGTTCACAGCGCGGCGGGAACCCAGGCATTCGAATGACCATGCCCGTCGTCGCGGTCGCGATGCCCGGAAACGGCCAGCTCGCCGACGCGCTGGCCGCGTGCCTCGGCCTGGAACGCGGCGCGGCCACGGTGCGGCGCTTTCCCGATGGAGAGTCCTACGTGCGCATCGAATCGCCGGTCGACGGACGCGGGACGCTCATCGTCTGCACGCTCGACCGGCCCGACGACAAGCTCGTGCCGCTGTTCCTGCTGGCGGCGGCGCTGCGGGACGCCGGCGCAACCTCGGTGGGCCTGGTCGCGCCGTACCTGGCCTACATGCGGCAGGACCGGCGCTTCCAGCCCGGCGAGACGGTCAGCGCCCGGCATGTGGGCGCATGGCTCTCGCAATGTGCCGACTGGCTCGTGACCGTCGATCCCCACCTGCACCGCATCACCGACCTGTCCCAGGTCTGCAGCGTTCCGTCGGGCGTCGTGCATGCCTCGCCGAGCGTGGCGCAGTGGATTCGGGCCCATGTGCGCGAGCCCCTGCTGATCGGTCCCGACGAGGAAAGCGCCCAATGGGTCGGCGCCGTGGCGCAACATGCCGCGGCCCCGTTCATCGTGCTGAGCAAGACGCGCCGCGGCGATCGCGACGTCGAGGTCTCGCTGCCCGATGTCGGGCGCTGGCGTTCGCACACGCCGGTGCTGGTGGACGACATCGTCTCGACCGCCCGCACCATGATCGAGACGGTCGGCCACCTGCGCCGGGCCGGTCTCGCCGCCCCGGTGTGCGTGGCTGTCCACGCCGTGTTCGCGCAGACCGCGTTCGAGGATCTGCGCTCCGCCGGCGCGGGCGACATCGTCAGCTGCGACACCATCCGCCATCCATCCAACCGGATCCGGCTCGCCCCCGCCATTGCGGCGAGCGTCCGCGCGCTGCTGCCCGCCTGAGGGAGCGGACACATCCGGAGCAGCCCCCGCCTCCTTGATCTGCCTCAATGCCCGACGGGCCGGCGCCGCACAAGATGCGCTCCTGCCCGCAAGGAGAAACGCATGTCCTTCCTGTCCAAAAACATCGGCCCCCTCGAACGCACGGCGCGCGTGAGCGGCGGCACGCTGCTCATCGTGCTCGCCGCCACCGAAATCATCGGCCGCTGGGGCTACATCGGCGTGGTGCCGCTGCTGACCGGGGTGATCGGCACCTGCCCGCTCTACTCGCTCTTCGGCTTCAGCACCTGCGCCCACGCCAGGCGCTGATCGCCCGGCAGACCCGCCATGTCCGTCCTCCAGTGGGTCGCGGTGGCGCTGGCCGCGGTGCTGTCTGCCGCGGGTGCGTGGCTGTTGCTGAACATGTTCGTCTTCTGGGTCACGCTCGACTGAGCCCATGGAGGTCTGCCCATGTGCCTGAACCTCTTGAGGGCGCTGTCCGAAGCGCCGCTGCCCTGCACCCGGGCCGATGCCGCGGTGATCGACAGGCTGCGCGTGCTCGACGCCGCCGGTCTGATCACGGTGCGGATTCCACCGCCGCACGCCGCTGTCGATCCCATCCAGCGACAGGATGCAGCCACCGTGCTCGAGATCACACCGCGCGGACGCGAAGCCCTGCGCACGAACAGGGTCGAGGACGAGCGGCCCCTGATACCGACGATTGACACAGTGTTTCCGTCTGATGCGCAGCATTGATGATGCAGCCAAGCACGGGTTCTAAATTGGTATGGCGCGATTCGTTTTCCGATGGCAATGGCGAACGCAAGCGCAACGCCCAAGGAGACCAAGATGGACACACTCACTGCATCCGGTGGCTACGAACTTCGGTTTCAACCCCTGTTCGACAATCACCGCGCCTTCGTCTTTCCATGTGACGCGGTCGGCCATGTGGACATGGATTCGCTCAGCGAGCGGACGCTCAACAACTACCTGTATGCACGCGCGATGATGGGACTGGAACTTTCCTGGCCCGAGGTGCGCCTGAGCCGGCCGCACTGACCACCCGCGAGCTTTCCGCAACAAAACACCATGAACGCAGAGCCCGACGAACTCGACCGAACCTTGCACGCACTCTGGGGCCACCTGGGCGGAGGCATGTCGCCCGCAGCGCAGATGCTGGCGTGGTCGGACTGGGCCGTCCACCTCGCGACGCAGCCCGGCCGCGCGATCCGCGCCGCCATCGACGGAGCCGCGGTCCAGGCACCCGGGACGGTGCACGAGCCGCGCCTGTCGGGACCGCAATGGGATGCCTGGCCGTTCAGCCTGTACCGGCAGGCCCACGAGGCCGCCGCCCACCGCCTGCGCACCTTCATTCACGGCGTGCCCGGCGTGGACCGCCACCATGAACAGCTGGTGGCCTTCATGGCACGGCAATGGCTGGAGCTGCTGTCGCCGGCCAACGCCGCGGTCACCAATCCGCAGGTGCTGCAGAAGATCGCAGCCACCGGCGGCGGCTGCCTGGCGAGCGGCGCGATGCACTGGGCCGAGGATGCCGGCCGCATGGCCTTCGGGCGTGCACCGGCCGGGGCGGAGTCGTTCAGGCCCGGACATGAAGTCGCGCTCACGCCCGGACAGGTGATCCTGCGCAACGAGCTCATCGAGCTCATCCAGTACGCCCCCGCCACGCCGACGGTGCACGCCGAACCGGTGCTGATCGTCAGCGCCTGGATCATGAAGTACTACGTGCTCGATCTCTCGCCGCACAATTCGCTGGTCCGCCATCTCGTGGCCAACGGGCACACGGTCTTCGCGATCTCATGGCGCAACCCGCAGGCGGCCGACGCGGAACTCGGCATGGCCGAATACCTGCGCCTGGGCATCATGGCCAGCCTCGACGCGATCGAGGCCGTGGCGCCCCGGCGCCGCGTCCATGCGGTGGGCTATTGTCTCGGCGGCACCCTGATGGCGATCGCCGCGGCGGCCATGGCGCGAGACAAGGACGACCGCCTGGCCACGCTCACCCTGCTGGCCGCGCAGACCGACTTCACCGAGCCGGGGGAACTGGGCCTCTTCATCGACGAAAGCCAGCTGGCGTTCCTGGAGGACATCATGTCGCGCCAGGGCTACCTGGGCGCGGAGCAGATGGCGGCGGCTTTCCAGGCCTTGCGCCCGGGCGATCTGCTCTGGGCGCCGATGGTGCGCAACTACCTGCTGGGCGAACGCGTGCCGGTGACCGACCTGATGGCCTGGAACGCAGACGGCACGCGCATGCCGCACCGCATGCATGCCGACTACCTGCGCAGCCTGTTCCTCGACAACGCGCTGGCCGAGGGCCACTACCTGGTCGACGGACGGCCGGTGTCGCTCAACGACATCGACGTGCCGGTGTTCGCGCTCGGCACCCGCACCGACCACGTGGCACCCTGGCGATCGGTGTACAAGATCAATCTGCTGTGCGACACCGAGGTCAGCTTCGTGCTGACGGAGGGCGGCCACAACGCCGGCATCCTGAGCGAGCCGGGGCATCCGCACCGCAGCCACCAGCTGCTGAAGCGCACGAGGAACGCGCCGTACGTGGCGCCGGACGAATTCCTCGACCGCGCGCAGCAGAGGGCAGGCTCCTGGTGGCCCTGCTTCCAGCAGTGGCTGGCGGCGCATTCGGGACCGAGGCGGCGGCCGCCGGGCATGGGTTCGCCGCGGCACGGCTACCCGCCGATCGGCGACGCGCCGGGCGCCTACGTGCTCGAGCGCTGAGTTCCCGGCGCGGCCGCCCGCGGCGGCGTGCCGCCGTCGCGCCCTCAATGCGCCATCAGGACCGGCACGCTTGCCCGCGCCAGGATCTGCCGCGTGACGCCGCCCAGAACCATTTCCTGCACACGCGGGTGGCCATAGCCCCCCATCACGAGCAGGTCGGCGCCCAGTTCCGAGACGCGCGACAGCAGCGCAGCGGCGACATCGCTGCCCGCGACATCGCGCTCGAAGCTCGCCTGGATGCCGTGGCGCGCCAGGAAGCGGAGCATCTCCGCGGCGGAGGGCGGCCGATCGTCGCCCGCCTCCTGCGGCCTGCGGAAGTCCACCAGCGTCACCCGGAGGGCGCGCTGCAGCGCCGGCAGCGCCGCCTGGAGCGCCACGGCGGCCTCCCGCGAACCGTTCCAGGCCACCACCGCGTTCCGCGCGACGCCCTCGAAATCGCCGTCGCAAGGCACGACCAGCACCGGCCTGCCCACTTCCATCAGCACATGGCCGACCAGGCCGTGCACGGCGACGTCCCTCGCGCCCGAGCCGTCGTCGCGGCCCAGCACGACGAGATCGCTCGCGCGACCGTGTTGCACCACGGCATCGGTCGTCGCTGCGTCGACCACACGAAGCTCGTGCGCGACGGCACCCGTTGCCGCGACGGCTTGCTCGAACTCCCGGCCGATGGTCTCGGCCCGGCGGCGCAGGTAGTCGGCCGACGCCGCGATGAAGTCGCCCACTTCCGGGGCAATGGCATCGGCCGGAATCACGCCGTCGTACCGTCCCGAGGGCACGAGGCCGACGAGATGGCTGCCGTGTGCTCCGGCCCATCGCGCCGCCAGCGCGGTGCGCGCCGCGCAGCGGTCGGAATGGTCGAGATGCACGAGGATGGTTTTGAAGTTCATGGACGGTCCCCGATCGGCAGTGGGATGCACCTTTGGCGCGGCAGAGAGACGGATGGGCGCATCTTCGGCGGCCGCGGTGCGGTGGCCTTGATGCCGATCAAGCCCGCGCACCGTTCCTCATTGCGCTGGCGCAAGGCATGCGCCGCTGCGCCGGCGCAGCATGGCCGCCATGCGCACGCTTCCATCGATCCTCGTCCACCTGGACGGCACCGTCCGCGCCGAAACGCGCTTGCGCTTCGCCCACCAGCTCGCCCAGGCCCATGGGTCCGCGTTGACCGGCTTCTTTGCGGTCGCGCCGCCGGTGCTGCCGGCACTCGCCCTCCCCGGGGGCCTGCCGGCCATGCCGATGCGGGGGCCGGTCGATCCCGATCACCGGGCGCGTGCCCTCGCGACCTTCGAACGCGCCCTGCAGGACAGCGCCGTTCGCAGCGACTGGCAGGAGCTTCGCGGCGAGCCGGTCGTCGAGGCCTTCGTGCGCCGCGCCCTGACTGCGGACCTCATGGTGCTGGGGCAGCGCGATCCCTTCGACGCCACCGGCTTCGACGTGCCCGGCGATTTCGTCGAGGCAGCGCTGCTCGGCAGCGGCAAGCCGGCCCTGATCGTTCCCTTCGCAGGCGAACCGCCGGCGCGGTTGCGGACGGTGCTGGTCGCATGGCGCTCCACCCGCGAGGCCGCGAGTGCGCTGGCCACCGCGACACCGGTGCTGTGCGGGGCGACGCAGCTTCACCTCGTCTGTGCCGCGGAAGACGGCCCGGGCGACCCGCTGTCCGGGATGGCGGCCGTTCGCGACTGCCTGCGGATGCGGGGCATCGAGCGGGTGCACGAGCATGGGCTTGTCGAGGCGCGGAATCCCGGCAAGGCCCTGCTGTCGCTGGCCACTGAGGTCGGTGCCGACCTGATCGTCATGGGCTGCTACGGCCACAGCCGGGCAAGGGAACTGGTGCTCGGCGGCGTCACGCGCACCGTGCTGGAATCGGCCACGCTGCCGGTCTGGATGGCCCATTGAGCCCGCTGCCGATGCAAGCCGGCGCCGCGCTCGCCCCTTCACCTGCGGCAGCCACCGAGGGAGCTGCCGAGCGCCTGCCGGACACCGAGGCAAAGGTCCGCTGCCTCGAGTCGTTTCTCGCGGCGAGCGACGCGAGCGCATTTCCCCAGCGCATCGAGACCCACATGTCATGGGTGCTCGTGGGCAGGACGCAGGTGCTGAAGCTGAAGAAGCCGGTGGTCTATCCCCCTGTCGACTACTCGAGCGTGGAGGCACGGGAATGCAACGCCAGGCGGGAACTGCGGCTGAACCGCCGCCTGGCGCCGGATGTCTACCTGGGCCTGCTGGCGCTGCAGTGGCACGGCGGCATGCTCAGCGCCGTCCCGGAAGCCTATCTGCCGCCGGGCCGGCAGACGGTGGACTGGGCCGTCGTCATGCGGCGGCTCCCGCAGGCACGCATGCTCGACGAGGTCATCCGCCGCAACGGACTCGGGCCGGCGGATCTCGAAGCACTGGCCGCCACGCTGGCGGCCTTCTACCAGGGCGCGGTACGCGCCGCGGTGGACGAGGGCGAGTACGTCGCGCGGTTGCGCCACGGCATTGCGCTCAGCACGCGCATGCTCGAGCGCGCCGGGTCCGCCCTGCCGCGCGCTCACGAAGCCTGCCAGGCGATGAACGAGGCCCTGAGCCTGCACGAAGGGCTGCTGCGCGCACGCGCGGCCGCCGGCCGTCTCGTCGAAGGCCATGGCGACCTGCGGGCCGAGCACGTGTGCCTCGTGGATCCTCCGGCCGTGTTCGATGCGCTCGAGTTCGACGCCCGCCTCGGCGAGGTCGACCCCTTCGACGAGCTGTGTTTCCTGGGCCTGGAATGCGACATGGCCGGCAACCCATCGGTTGGCCCGCTGCTGTGCGCCCGCATGGCGCCGGCGCTCGACGACGCACCGCCGCCGGCACTGCTGCGCCTGTACACCGCGAAGAACGCGCTGATGCGGGCACGCCTGAGCGTCGCACATCTGATGGAGCCCGATCCGCGCCATCCGGAGAAATGGCTGCCGCAGGCTTCGCGCTATCTGAAGCGAGCGCTCTTGGCGCTTTCCGACATCTGAAGGGCCGCTGCCGCGGCCCGTTGCCGAAGTCGCGCCGGGACTGATCCAGCGCAAGGAATGACGGCGCGCGAATTCCTAGAGTGGAAGCTCGCACGGCCGCCCGACCGAAGGGCAGGTCCGGTGCGAAATCCAACCAACCTTCTGGAGCAAACGATGAACGCACTGACTCGCCTTGACCGCCTTGAAAACCTGTTTCCCGACATGCTGCGCCGCTGGGCACGGCCCCTGCAACTGATCGACGACGTCGAACTGCCGGCCGACATCCGTGTCGACGTGAGCGAGAACGACAAGGAATACCTTGTCACGGCCGAGATTCCCGGCGCGAAGAAGGAGGACGTCCGCGTCTCGATCGACGGCAACTATGTGTCGATCGCCGCCGAGATCAAGAAGGACCTGGAGAAGAAGCATGGCCGCGCCCTGGTCACCGAGACCTACCGGGGCAGCGTGTCGCGCGGCTTCTCGCTCGCCACCGAGGTCGACGAGAAGACCGCCGTCGCCAAGCTGGAGGATGGCGTGCTGCGCCTGACGCTTCCCAAGCGCGAAGGCACCGGCCGCAGCACCCTCACGATCCAGTAAGCGGCCTGCCGGCGCGCCGCGCGCGCGCCGGCGCCCCCGGCTTGATTCAACGCAAGGCAGCGGTTTCCTCCAGCACGAGGAGTTGACGGCCATCAAGGGGCGCCATGCACCGAAAGATAGCCTCCACCCATGACGCAATCGCTGCAGCTTTCCTCGAACATTTCCGGCCCGCGGCTGGGCGACACGTTCCTGGCCGGCGACCTGTCGTCCATCCTCGCGCACGCATCCCGGCTGAAGGCTGCGTGGCGCGCGGGCAGCGCCGGCGACCGGCCGCTGCTCGGCAGGAACATCGCCTTGCTGCGCCCGCGGCCGCCCGAACCGGACCTGCCGTTGCTGCAGCGCGCAGCGCTGGAGCTGGGCGCGCGGGTGGCGCATGTGCGGCTCGGTCCCCCGATCGAGCCGACGGGAACCAAGTTCCGCGGGCTCGCGCAGATGCTCGGCCGGCTCTACGATGCGATCGACTGCGCGGAGCTCGCGCCTGCCGAGGTGCGGATGATCGAGCAGCACGCGGGTGTGCCGGTCTACGACGATCTCGAAGGCCCCGGCCATCCCGCGCGGGCATTGGCCGACCTGATGGCCCTGCGCGACCATGGCTGCAAGCCGGGGCCGAACACGCCGATCGCCTTTTTCGGCGACCCGCTTGCGGTGCGCGCGAAGAACTTCTTCGAGTTCGCCCGCCGCGAGGGATTCTCTCTGCGCTTGCCCGATCCTTCCGGCGCGGTGAGCGACGCGGCTTTTTCGGTCGGCGCCGTCGACCCGGACCACTGGGTGCTGCGTGCGCCCACGGGTCCGATCGACGCTGCGGAGTGCGCGCAGAACCACCGCTTCGCGCTGCAGGCGATGCTGCTCGCCACGATGCCGGCCTGAGCCCGCTGCGCCAGGCGGCGCGCCTTGCGTCTTCGGCGCTCAGGGCGCGGCTTCGACGCGCACCACCGGCAGTTGCGAGCGCACGAAGCTCAACGCGTACTGGAGCTCGCCGAGGCTCTGGGCATGCAGCGTGAAGAGCGGCTGGCCGCGCTCGACGCGGTCCTGCACGCGCACGTGCATCGAGGCTCCTGCGGCCGGATCGCGCGGCGCACCGGCCAGCTTGGCCATGCGGGCCACCAGGCGGGTGTCGATGCCCGACACCACCCCCGCCGCGGGCGCGGTCACGCAGTGTGTGTGGGCGGCCTTGGGCGGCACGCGCAGGCCGCCCTGTGCCTCGCAGATCGCAATGAATCGTGCGAGCGCGCGCCCGTCCTCCAGCACCGCACGCGCCAGCGCGTTGCCGGCACCGGTCGCCGCCTTGCCCGCCAGCTCGAGCAGCAGCCCGGCCAGCAGGAGCGCGCGCTCGCGCAGGTCCGACGGCGCATCGGCGGAGCGTTCGAGCACCGCCATCACATCCATCGCCTCGAGCGCCGGGCCGACGCCGCGGCCGACCGGCTGGCTGCCGTCGGTGAACACCGTGCGCACATGCAGGCCCAGCGCCGCGCCCACCGACACCAGGCTGCGCGAGAGCTGGCCGGCGGCGGCGTCGCTGCGCACCTTGGCCAGCGGGCCGACCGGGATGTCGATCAGCACGCGCTGCGAACCCATCGCGGCCTTCTTGGAGAGGATGGACGCCACCATGAGGCCCTCGCTGTCGATGCCGAGCGGCCGCTCCACGCGGATCAGCATGTCGTCCGCGGGACTGACGCGCATGGCGCTTCCCCACGCAATGCAGCCGCCTTCGCGCTCGACCACGCGGCGCATCGCCGCCAGGTCCAGGTCGACGGGCGCGAGCGTTTCCATCACGTCGGCCGTGCCGGCCGCCGAGGTGATGGCGCGCGACGAGGTCTTGGGCATCACCAGGCCGCAGGCCGCGATGATCGGCACGACCAGCAGCGTGGTCCGGTTGCCCGGCAAGCCGCCGATGCAATGCTTGTCCATCACGGGCGACGTGCCCCAGTCGATGCGCTCCCCGACATCGACCATGGCGCGGGTCAGCGCCACGGTCTCGTCGAGGCCGAGGCCGCGCCCGGCACAGACCGTCACGAAGGAGGCCAGGTGGATGTCGGCGAGGCGCCCGCGGCTCACGTCCTCCATCAGCGCCCGCAGCGCCGCGTAGTCCAGGCTGCCGCCATGCACCTTGTTGCGCAGGTGCGCCAGCGAATCGAGGATCGGCGGGTGCCGCACCACCAGCTCTTCGCCCTCGGCCGCGCCCATCAGGTGCCAGGCCGCCTCCGACAGCGCGATCTCGTCGTTGCGCAGCCAGTCGCCGCTCACCTGGTGCAGGATCGCGAACAGATGGCGCCCATTGGCAATCAGCTCGACCTGTGCCTGCGACTGGAAGCCCTCGGCGCGGCACACGGCGCAGTCGCTGCGCATGTAGACCACGGGCTGCTGGTAGGTGTCGATGCCGGCGCGGCGGGCCAGCAGGCGGTTGTGTGACGGCATGGGCGCTCCTTGCGGCCAGCTTGGCATGCGCCGGGCGCACGGGGCTTGATGCCCGTCAAGTGCGCGCCACGGTGCTCACGTCCCGCCGGTGCGGCGAACCGGCAGCGCGTTGAGCGGAATGCGCAGGTAGGACACGCCGTTGTCGTCGGCCGGCGGCAGCCGGCCCGCGCGCACGTTGACCTGGATCGACGGCAGGATGAGCGTCGGCACATCGAGCGTGGCGTCGCGCGCGCGCCGCATGGCCACGAACGCGTCCTCGGCGATGCCGTCGCGCACATGGATGTTGCGCGCGCGCTGCTCGGCCACCGTGGTCTGCCATTGCGCCGGCCGCGATGGCGGCGGGTAGTCGTGGCAGACATACATCGAGGTCTCGGGCGGCAGTTCCAGCAGCCGGCGCATCGACGCGTACAGCTGGCGCGCATCGCCCCCGGGGAAGTCGGCGCGCGCGCTGCCGAGGTCCGGCATGAAGAGCGTGTCGCCGACGAACACCGCCCCGCCGATCAGGTAGGCCATGTCGGCAGGCGTGTGGCCGGGCACCAGGAGGGCGGTGGCCTCTATGGCGCCGATGCGGAAGCTCTCGCCGTCCCTGAACAGGTGGTCGAACTGGCTGCCGTCGGGCAGGAAGCCGCGCTCCAGGTTGAAGAGCGTCTTGAAGGTGGCCTGTACCGTGCGGATGTGCTCGCCGATGGCAACGCGCCCGCCGACCCGCCCTTGAAGATAGGCAGCCGCCGAAAGGTGATCGGCATGCGCATGGGTCTCCAGGATCCAGTCGACCTGCAGCCCGTGCTCGGCCACGCAGGCCAGCACCCGGTCCACGGATGCGGTGCCGGTGTGGCCCGACTTGAAGTCGTAGTCGAGCACCGGATCGATCACGGCGGCGCGCAGCGTGGCCGGATCCCACACGAGGTAGGACACGGTGCCCGTCTGGGGATCGAAGAAGGCCTGGACCGAGGCTGAGGTGTTGTTCATGGCGGACTTGCGAAGCTGATCGATGATCTATTGATAAATATTATATTGATTGATATAATGAAGTCAACCGGAATCCGACCCATGCGCACGAGAGCCATCCAGCCCCCCCACCCCGTCTTCGATCCCGAGATCCTGCGCGGCGCCGCTGCCCGCGCGGTCGGCATGCTCAAGGTCCTGGCCAACGAGGACCGCATGCTGCTGCTGTGCCAGCTCTCCCAGGGCGAGATGTGCGTGAGCGAACTCGAGGCGCAGCTCGACATCCGCCAGCCGACGCTGTCCCAGCAGCTCGGCGTGCTGCGCAACGAAGGCGTGGTCACCACGCGCCGCCAGGGCAAGAACGTCTTCTACGCAGTGGCGGACCCGGCGCTGCTGGAGATCCTCGCCCTGCTCTACCGCATCTACTGCCCGAAGGAAAAATGATCATGACCATCGACTGGCCTGCATTCACGCCCTGGGCCGCACTGGCCGGCGGTGCGCTCGTCGGCGCGGCCGCCGCGATGTTCGTGCTGCTCAATGGCCGCATCGCCGGCATCAGCGGCATCGTCGGCGGCCTGCTGCGGCCGGTCGGCGGCGACGTGGCCTGGCGCCTCGCGTTCGTGGCCGGCCTCGTCGCAGCGCCGGCGGCCTACGCGGTCTTCGCGGACTGGCCCGCGCCCCGCATCGATGCCGGCTACGGGCCGCTCGTCGTGGCCGGCCTCCTGGTCGGCGTGGGCACGCGCTACGCGTCGGGCTGCACGAGCGGCCACGGCGTCTGCGGCCTGTCGCGGCTGTCGCCGCGCTCCATGGCGGCGACCGCGCTCTTCATGGCGGCCGGCTTCCTGACGGTCTTCGCGATGCGCCATCTGCCCAGCCTCTAAGGAACACCTCATGACGGTCCTCACTTCATTCCTTGCCGGCCTCGTGTTCGGCCTCGGCCTGATCGTTTCCGGCATGGCCAACCCCGCCAAGGTGCTCGGCTTCCTGGACCTGGGCGGGCGCTGGGACCCCTCGCTTGCCTTTGTGATGGGCGGCGCGATCGCCGTCGGAGCCGTCGCGTTCGCGGTGGCTCGGCGGCGCACGGTCTCCTTCCTCGGCGCCGCCATGCGGCTGCCGACCGCGCGCACGGTCGATCGCCGCCTGGCCGTGGGCAGCGTCCTGTTCGGCATCGGCTGGGGCGTGGCCGGCTTCTGCCCCGGCCCCGGCCTGGTGGCTGCCGGCATGGGCGAGGCCAAGGCGCTGGTCTTCGTCGCCGCGATGCTCGCGGGCATGGCGGGCTACGAGCTGATCGAGCGCAGCAGATCCCGCCCCGCGGACATGCCGAGCGCTCCGGGGGATGCAGCGCCATGAGCGCCACGGCGGCCTGGCTGGCCATCCTGGCGACGGCCGCGGTGCTGGTCGCCTACGAAGGCGCGCGCGCATGGGCGCAGCATCGCGCCCCGCACCGCCTGGCACGCAGTGCACATGCCTTGCTGCGCGAGGATTGGTTCGACGCCGTGTCGCGGCATCAGGGTTCGGAGATCCTCTCGGTCCAGACGCTGCGCAATTCCCTGATGTCCGCGACGATGACGGCATCGACGGCCGCGCTGGGACTGGTCGGCACCGCGACGCTGGCCGCGCCCTCGTTGCGCGAAGGCCTCGGCGCGTCCGGATGGCTGCATCTCACGCCCCGGCTGGTGTCCGAACTCCTGCTCCTTGCGCTGCTCCTTGCATCGCTGGTGTGCTCTGCCATGGCGGTGCGCTACTACACGCATCTGGGCTTCATCAGCGGCATGCCGGTGGAGTGCGCGGCCCGGCAGCGATGGAACCCGACGGGCCATGCCTACGTGCGCCGCGCAGGCTCGCTGTACGGCTGGGGGCTGCGCCATCTCATCCTCGTGGCACCGGTACTCGCCGCACTGCTGCATCCGCTGGCGGGGCCGCTGGCGGCACTGGCGGTGACAGCCGCACTGTGGGGGTTCGATCGGGTTGACGGGGAGTGACGCGGAGCCATCCCCGAGGAGTCCACCGGCGTCTTAAGGCAAATCGAATCTGCCGCCGCGATCATGCGAACGTGCGACCCGCCCTGCGGGGCGGCCGCGACATGAGCCTACGTGGAGATGCCAATGAACATTGCTGCCCAGTCCGATGCCGGCGCAGACCCTGCGCCGTCGCGCGACGAAGCGCCGCGGCCGTGCGGCGCGCAAGCCCCGGCGACCGCGGGGGGTACCCGCCTCGCAGAGGCGGCGGTCCTTGCCGTCATGCTGGTCCTGGCCGCCGGTGCCGCCGCGCTGGTGTGCGGGGTCTACAACGCCTTCGACGACGGGTGGTTCGTGGTGAGCGGGTCTACACTGTCCCGCATGCTCGCCCTGGCCGGCTTCTGAGGCCGTGGGCCTGCAGGCCCCTGTTTCGAGCCGCTTTCACATGCGCTTGCTGATTGTCGAAGACGACCCCCTGCTCGGCGACGCGCTGGCCGCCGGCCTGCGCCAGCTCGGCCATGCCGTCGACTGGTTCGGCAGCGGCGGCCAGGCCGACTCGGCCCTGTCCGGCGCCTCGTTCGATGCATTGGTGCTGGACCTGGGGCTTCCGGGCGGCGACGGCATGACCTGGCTGCGCCGCTGGCGCGATCGGGGGCTGAAGCTGCCGCTGCTCATCCTGACGGCGCGCGACGGCGTCGAACAGCGCGTCGCCGGCCTCGACGCCGGGGCCGACGACTACCTCGTCAAACCCATCACCATCGACGAGCTCGCCGCCCGCCTGCGCGCGCTCGTGCGCCGCGCCGCCGGCCGCGCCCAGCCGGTCTGGCAGCACGGCGCGCTCGAGTACGACCCCGCCCGGAAACTGGTGCTCTGGAAAGGCGAACCCGTCGACCTGACCGGGCGCGAACTGGCGCTGCTCGAGGCGCTCCTGGCGCAGCCCCAGCGCGTGCTCTCGAAAGCGCATCTGCAGGAAAAGCTCTATGACTGGAGCGGCACGGAACCCGAAGGCAATGTCCTCGAGGTCCACATCCATCACCTGCGGCGCAAGATCGACCCGGGCATCGTGCGGACCGTGCGCGGTGTGGGTTATGCGCTCGGATCCGGCCAGCCGTCGCCATGAGCGCAGCGACAAGGGTGCCCCGGTGAGTCTCCAGCGCCGCCTGCTGCTCTATCTGCTGGTCTGCGCGCCGCTGGTCTGGGGCGTGGCCCTGTACTTCTCCATCAGCCGGGCGCGGCACGAAGTCAACGAGCTGTACGACACCGAACTGATCCGGCTGGCGCGGCAGGTGCAGTTCACGCTGGGCCCCAGCCATCCGGGCGCCACGCCGATGCTGCCGCCCCCGCCGGGCGAAGGCACCCGGGAGGCCGGGGAGTCGGACGTGCGCGACCTGGCCGTGGCGGCATGGGATGCGCAGGGCCGCCTCATGCTCGCGGACCGCGAGGGCGTGGTGCTGCCGCGGCGGCGTGAAGCGAAAGGCTTTGTCGACGAGCGGATCGACGGCCGGACCTGGCGCGTCTACTACCTGCAATCCTTCGACGGTACCTGGCTGGTGGCCGCCGGCCAGGACGCGTACGAGCGCGACGAACTGGTGTACGGCCTTACGGTCACGCAGGTCGTCCCCTGGTTGCTGGTGCTGCCCTTCCTGCTGGCCGTGATGGCCTGGGCCGTGCGCCGCGCATTGGCGCCGATGCACCAGCTCACCGCCGAGCTGCGCCGACGGAAGGCCGACGATCTGCAGCCCGTGCCCGACGAGCGGGCGCCGGCCGAGCTCAAGCCCCTGCTGGGCGCGATGAATGGCCTGTTCGCGCGCATCGAGCAGCTGCTGGTGCGCGAGCGCCGCTTCACCGCCGATGCCGCGCACGAACTGCGCACGCCGCTGGCCGTGCTGCGCGCCCAGTGGGACGTGGTGCGCCGCGCCGGCAGCGCGGCCGAACGCGCCGCCGCCGAGGCCAAGCTCAGCGCCGGGCTCGACCGCATGGGACGGCTGGTGACGCAGATGCTCTCACTGTCACGCGTGGAGTCCGGCGTCACCCCGGCCTTGACCGCCGAGGTGGAGTGGCCGCGGATCGTCGAGCAGGCCATGAGCGATTGCCTGGCGACGGCCGAGCGCCGCCGCATCGAGCTGGCCTGCGAATGGCCTCCCCGGGGGTCTCATCCCTTGCCTCTCTTCGGCGACGAGCATCTGCTGACGATGCTGCTGCGCAACCTGCTCGACAACGCGGTTCGCTATGCACCTGAAGGTTCGAGCGTGGTGCTGCGCATCGGGCGCGAGCACCTGGAGCTCGAGAACGAAGGCGAGCCGCTGTCGCCCGAACAGCTCACGCGGCTGGGCGAGCGCTTCTACCGGCCCGACGGCCAGCAGGAAGGCGGCAGCGGCCTGGGGATTTCGATCGTGCGGCGCATCGCCGAGCTGCACGGCCTCGAGCTGCAGTTCGGCCCCGGCGCCGGCGACCGGGGGGTGAAGGTGACACTGCAGTTCGATGCGGCGCACCGCTGATGGGGCGGCCTACCTGGCCCTGGCCTTCTCCAGCAGCAGGCGCGCTTCGTCGCGGCGCCCGGCGTCGGCCACCTGCCGGCCCGGCCGCGGCGGCGCCTGCAACGCCCGCTCGAGATAGGCGACGGCCTGGTCGGGCTGCCGGACCTCGACCAGGTACTCGCCGTAGAAGAAGTTCGGATCGATCCCCTTGGGGTTGAGCGACAGTGCCTTCTGCAGCAGTTCCTTCGCCTTGGCCTTGTCGCCGAAACCCACCGGCCATCCAGGGACCTTGTAATAGAGGACCCCCAGGCTGTTGTAGGCCGAGCCGTCGAGCACATTGCCGTCGATCGCGATCGCGGCTTCGTACAGCGCCTTGGCCTGCTTCACCAGCCCCAGCGCGCCGAGGCCGCCCTTCTCGCCGGCCCATGAACTGACGATGATGCCCTCCCAGACCAGGGGCTCCGCGCGGCCCGGGTAGGTTTCGCTCACCTTGTGTGCCTTGGCGGCCAGGGCCTCGAAGCGCTTCTCGCGCTCGGCCGCGGGGGTCTGGTAGCGGATTGCTTCCCAGTCGTGCTGCAGCTCGACGACGTCATCGTCGACGCCTGCTGCGAGGGCTGCGCGAGGAAGCATCGTTCCCAGCACCGTGGCTGCGGCGAAGCCGATCAGCCACCGGCGATGCACCGTGGTCGGCATGGGCGAAGGGAGTGAAGCGGTCGGTGTCATGTGTCGTCCTTTGCGGGTCAGTGCACGCTGTGCAGCAGCGAATGGGAATCGGCTTCGTCGGAAACGCCCGGCGTGTCGGGGCACTCAAGGAAAGGCTGCGCCGGCGGCACGCGCGGCGGCAGGGCGCGGCGGTGCTTGTCGAAGGCGCCGTCCAGCAACTCTGGCGCGAGCCCGTTGAGCCGGACGGCCAGCTTCTCGGGAAAGCCCAGGAAGCACTCGGCGGCCTCGCTCTCGACGAGCTGCAGCAGCGCCTTCGCGGGGATGTCGGGCCGGTCCGTCGCCGTGCCCGTGGCCTCGTTGTAGCTTTCCACCTCGGCGTTGTTGAATTCGGTGCGCGTGGTGCGCGGGCCGAGGTACTGCACGCGCACCTGCGTATCGCCGAGTTCGCGGCGCAGCGATTCCGCGAATCCGCGCAACCCGAACTTGCTGGCGCAGTACACGCTGAAGCCCGGCAGGCCGAGGCGTCCCAGCACCGAACCCACGCAGACGATCTGCGCCCGCGGCAGGCTGCGCAAATGGGGCAGCAGGGCCTGGGTCAGCAGCATCGGCACCAGCAGGTTGAGGTGCAGCACCTGCGCCATGTCGTTGGCGGCCAGCGATTCGACGCGGCCGAAGCCCGATACGCCCGCGTTGTGAACCAGCACGTTGCAGCCCCAGCCGGAGGCCACCTCGGCAATGCCCGCCAGGCTGGCGACGCGCGTCAGGTCGGCTGCGTACCACTCCACCCGGGGCCGGGGCACGCCGCAGTCGCGCACCAGGGCGCGGGCCTGCGCCGCCAGCCGGGCCGGAGACCGCCCGACCAGCATCACCGATGCGCCGGCATTCACCAGCTGCGTGGCGGCGGCCTGGCCGATGCCGCCGCTCGCGCCCGTCAGCAGCACCCGGGCTTCGGCGACCTTCATGGATGCCCCCCGGCGCCGGTGCCTGCGCTCGGCAGTGGCAGGCTGCGGAACACGTCGCCGTACAGGCGGTAGAAGGCCCGCGCGGCATGGACGATGTCCGCCTGGTCCTGCGCATCCTCGACCTGGTCCATCAACAGCTCGAAATGCGCGGTGTGCTCGCGGTCCAGCGTGCCGTGCGAGCGCAGATAGGTGAACGCGGCATCGGGCAACTGCAGCGGCTTCTGGATCTGGTCGGCCGCCATCAGCGCCAGCGACACGCTCGTGCCCTCGAGCACATGCACCATGCCGAAGAAGCCGAGCGGATTGCGCCGCGCGATGGTGTCGTAGGCGTAGGCCACCATGACCTCCGTGGCATGGCCGGGCGGTCCGTCGCGCACGGCTTGCGCATCGCCGCCGGCGGCGCGGATGTCGTCGAGGATCCATTCGTCATGGCCCCGCTCTTCCTCCACGTACTCGTCCAGAGGCCCCCGCAGCCACGCATTGCGTGCCGGCAATGCCGCCTTGCAGGCCTGCAGCAGGGGCACGGTGTGGCGCACGTGGTGGTAGGCCTCGCGCAGAAAGGCCAGGTAGCTCGGCAGCGAGACCTCGCCGCGCAGGCAGCCCTGGATGATGGGCGTGCCGAGCAGGCTCGCCCGCGCGTCGTGGGTCTGTTGGACCAGTCGGTCATGGAAACTCATGGGGACTCCGGTGGGTTCTTTCGGTCAGGGTGTGACGGCGATGTCGAGGGCATCGGCATGCAACTGCAGGATGGCCGCGCGTTGCGGACGGCCGTTGGCCGTGGCCATGCCGGAAGCGGCATCGAAGCTCGCCCGGCCCCGTGCCCAGCGCCGGATGCGGGCATAGTCGGGCAGCGTGGCGTTGGCGGCATCGACCGCGGCCTGCAGTTGCACGTCGCTCGCGTCGGCCCGCACCGGCCAGAGCACGGCGCTCAGCGCCGGCTGGGCGTCGCCGAACACCACGGCCTGCGCGATGGCATGCTCGCCGCGCAGGGCCGTCTCGACCCATTCGGGGGACACGTTGCGGCCGAAGGCGGTGATCAGAAGATGCTTCTTGCGGCCGCTGATGTGAAGGTAGCCGTCGGCGTCGATGCGGCCCAGGTCGCCCGTGGGCCACCATCGCGGCGGCGCCGTGGCGTCGCCGAGGTAGCCGAGGAACAGGCTGCCCGCCACCTCCACTTCGCCGTCCGGCGCGATGCGCAGCTGCGCATGCGGCAGCGCACGGCCGGCCGTGCCGGGACGATCGTGCCCCGGCAGGTTGAGCGTCTGCACGGAGGCACCCTCGGACAGGCCGTAGCCCTCGAAGGCCGGGATGCCGAGCGCGCGCGCGTCGTGGAGCAGCCGGGCGCCCACCGCCGCGCCGCCCACGGCCACCAGCTTCAGCGAGTCCGGCGCGCGCTGGCCGCTGTGCAGCAGGTAGCCGGACCAGGCGCGCAGCATCTGCGGCAGCAGGATGAGGCTGTGCGGCTGCTGCGCCACCGTGCAGGCATGGAAGCGGGCCGCATCGAAGCCCGACGAACCGTCCAGGCCCAGCTGCTGCAGGGGCAGCGTGACGCAGGTGGCGCCGCGCAGCAGAGGCGCCATCACGCCCGCGACGTTCTCCAGCAGCACCGCGAACGGCAGCGCGCAGAGGTGGCGGCGGACGTCGAGCGGCGCCATGGCCTCGACGAGGCCCTCGGCCACCCGGCGCATGGCGTCGGCACCGAGGCACACGCCCTTGGGCGCGCCGGTGGTGCCGGAGGTGAAGGTGATCTTGGCCGTGCCCGCCGGCATCGGCGGGGCGGCCGCCACCGGCAGACGCACGACCGACAGTGGCTGGCCCGCAACCGCCAGGCCCGAAGCCGCACCCTGCGGCCAGCGCGCGGCGAAAGCCGGCGGTGTCAGCACGGTGTCCACGCCGGCGGCGCGCACGGCATGGTCGATCTGCCCGGGCGCGAAGAACACCGGCAGCGGCACATGCACCGCCTGCGCCCGCGCCGCCGCCAGGTCGGCCACCACCCAGGCGGGCGAGTTGTCCATCAGGGTGGCGAGGACGCGAGTCCCTTCCGCCCGCAGCCGTTCCGCCAGTCGGTCCGCTTCGGCTTCCAGTTCGGCGAACGTGAGGCGGCGCTCGCCGCCGTCCAGCGCCACGTCGGCCGTGCCGGAGCGCGGGCTCACGCCTGCGCTCCCGGCGCCGGGGACCGGCGCGCCTGGTGGCGGCGCAGCGCAAGCCGCAGATGCGAGGCCAGCACGACCGGGTGGTGGTCGTAGTAGCTTCCCCAGCGAACGGCCTCGGTACCCAATGCGGACGCCTCGGCCGCCCCGAGCGTCAGCGGAACGACGCCCAGGCGCACGAGCATCTTGCGCAGCTCCTGGGTCACGGTGCCGACGATCCACTCGAAGCCTTCGGCCGCGAGATGCGGCGCCAGCTGCTGGATCAGCTGCCGTCCCTCGCCGGCGCGGCTGGCCGCGAGATGCCCGACCTCGACGATGTCCTCGCGCGCCGGGCGCCCGCCCGCGCATCCGGCGAGCAGCACCTCGACGGGCGATGGCAGGTAGTGTTCGAGGAACAGCACGCCGTGCGCGGCGCTGCGGTAGCCGGCCGCGGCGACGAGTTCGCCGTTGCGGCGCAGGCTCACCAGCCGCGGCGCAAAGTGCGTCACCTGCGCGCCGAAGCGGCGCGCATAGATGCCGCGGATGAAATCCTCGACCGCGGCACGGCGCGGATCCTGGCGCTCGTGCACCGCGAATTCGGCCGGGGGCGTGACGGGAACGCCGGCTGGCGGCTCGACCATGCGGGTGCGCGACGACAGGGACATGAACATGCACTTTCCTCAGGAAACCCGCCGCCGGCAGCGGTCCGGGCATGGGGTGCATGGTCGCTGCCGCCGATTAACGCCAGCTTAAGGAGGCCGCCGCACGGCATCCGCCCCGGCGCAGGCCGCATCCTTGATCCAGCGCAATGCGCCAAGGCCCGCGCTCTCCAGAATGGACATGCACGCCAACGCAATGTCACTTCCATGTTCCGAACGCCATCTCCGCCGCGACTCTCGACTGTGGGCTTGCGACCGATGAATCACTTCTTCGTGATGCGAAACCTCGTGCTGGCGATTCTCGTGCTCGCCGCACCGCCCGTGCGCGCTGAAGATGATTGCGACGCCCCCTCCGAGACCTGGCAGCCGCGCAGTGCCGTGCGCGCGCTGGCAGAACGCAACGGCTGGCGCATCGACAAGCTCAAGATCGACGACGGCTGCTACGAGATCAAGGGCCGCGATGCCGACGACCGCCGTTTCAAGGTCAAGCTCGACCCCGCGACGCTCAAGGTCGTCCGCATGAAGCGCGAGCACGGCGATCGCGAACGCAGGCACGGCACACCTCCCGAGACGCCGCCGGGCGCGAAGCCCGGGGCCGGAATCGGCTGAGCCTTTCCCCCCAGAGTTACCGACACCAGGAGATCACCCATGAAGCATGCATGGACCGCTGCGGCGGTCGCGGGCGCCCTCGCCGCACCGTCTATCGCCTCGGCGCGCCAGGTCACGATCGAGACCCAGCTGGCCGACTACGGCGGCGACGGTGCCTACGTGGCCATCTACCTCACCGACGGCAGCGGCCGCTACCAGAGCACGCTGTGGGTCGCAGGGACCAAGGCGAAGTACTGGCGCCACCTGGGTGACTGGTACCGCGCAACGGGCGGCAAGGCGAAGGTGGACGGCATCAGCGGCGCGAGCGTTGGCGCGGGCAAGACCCTGCGTGTGAGCGTCGATCTGGCCGACACGCTGCTCGACGCCGGCTACGAGATACACGTCGACACCGCGGTGGAGAAGATGAAGGAGAACCCCTCGGAAGTCGTCGTCCCGCTCACCCGGGCGGGCACGGGCAAGCCGGCCGCCGGCCGCGGCTACATCAGGTCGTTCCGCTACACCCTCTGACAGGAGCGCGATGCTGCGGACGCTCCACTCGATCCCGGCGCTGATCGCTTCGCTGCTGCTCGTGCTCGTCGCCTTGAGCGGGTCGGTACTGTCGCTGTTTCCCGCCTTCGAGCGGGCGGGTGCAGCCGGTGCGAGCGGCGTCGACGTCGCAACGCTCGCCGGCCGTGTGAGCGCGCGCCTGCCCGGCGTGGAAACCTTGGTGCGCCAGCCGTCGGGCACGATCGTGGCGTACCACATGGTGGGCAGCGAGCAGCGCGCATCGGTCATCGATCCCGCCAGTGGGGAGGTGGTCGCCGCCTATCGGCCCTCGGCCGCCCAGCGCTGGCTGAAGAACCTGCATCGCAAGCTCCTGCTCGACGACCCCGGCCGTGTCGCGACGGGTGTTGCCGCCGCCTTCATGCTGTTCATCGTGCTTTCCGGCCTCACGCTCTTCGCGCGGCGGATGGGGGGATGGAAGCTGTTGCTGGGCCGCGTACGCGGCAGCACGCCGCAGCGGCTGCACAACGAGAGCGCACGCCCCGCGCTCGCCGGCCTCGCACTGTCGGCGGCAACCGGGCTGATCATGTCGCTTGCGACCTTCGGCCTGATGCCCGAAGGCGGTGATGCGGACCCTTTTCTCGACCTGCGCCCGAGCGGGGCGGGGCGAATGGCGCTCGCGCAGATGGCGGTGCTGCAATCGGTGGATGTGTCGCGGCTGGCACAGTTGAAGCTCGCGAGTCCGGACGACCCGAGCGACGTCATCGAAATCGAGACCGCGGATGGCGCGGGCGTGGTCGATCCTGCCACGGGCACCTGGCTCGCCTACCGGGCGCTCGACGGGTGGCAGCGCCTGCACGCGACCGTGCGCATGCTGCATACCGGCGAGGGCCTGTGGTGGCTGGGGCTGTTGCTTGGCGCCTCGTCGCTCGCGGTGCCGCTGCTCGCGGCGACCGGCTTCCTGCTCTGGCTGCACCGGCGCCAGAGCCTGCCCCGCCTGGCGAACAACGCCTCGAGGCGCGACGCCGACACCTTGCTGCTGGTCGGCAGCGAGACCCACACGACCTGGGGATTCGCTTCGGCGCTGCATGCGGCGCTGACGCGTGCGGGCCTGCGGGTGCATGCGGCGCCGATGAACGACATCGAGACCCCTCACGACGGCGTTCGCCGCTTGCTCGTCCTGACCGCGACCTACGGCGACGGCGAGGCCCCGGAGAGCGCGCGCCAGTTTCTGCCGCGGCTCGCCCGCTTGCCCGCCGGGCCCGGCGTCGCGTTCGCCGTGCTCGGCCTTGGCGACCGGCAATTCCCGCACTTCTGCGGCTATGCACGCCAGGTCCACGACGCGCTCGCCGCCAGGGGGCTGGAGGCGCTGGGAGAAACGGGCACGGTGGACCGGCAGTCGGAGCCCGAGTTCCGCCAATGGTGCAAGTGGCTCGGCGAGACGCTTGGGGTGGCGCTCGACATCCGCTACGAGCCGCTGCTGCCGCGCACGACGGCGCTCGAGCTCGTCTCGCGAACCGACTACGGCGCCGATCCCCAGACCCTGACCGCGGTCCTGCGCTTCGCGCCCCGGGTACCCGCGAGGGGCTGGCGCGCCTGGCTCGGCCGGCCGGAGCTGCCGAAATTCGAGACCGGCGACCTGCTCGGCGTGGTGCCACCGGGCGGCGCCTCGCCGCGCTACTACTCCCTGGTGAGCGCGGCTTCGGACGGCGCGGCTGAAATCTGCGTGCGCCGCCAACCCGGCGGCATCTGCTCCGGCTACCTCACCGGCCTGTCGCCGGGCGCGGCGATCCAGGCTTTCGTTCGACCGCACGAGAGCTTCCGCCCTGCCGCCGGCACCGCGCCGCTGATCCTGATCGGTGCGGGAACCGGCATCGGTCCGCTGATCGGCTTCATCCGCCACAACAGTGCCAGACGCCCGATGCACCTGTACTTTGGCGCGCGCAGCGCCGACGACGGCTTTCTCTATCGCGACGAACTTGACGGCCTCGTCGACGATTGCCGGCTGCGCACGCTGACCACCGCCTTCTCGCGCTGCGCTGATCGAGCCTACGTGCAGGACCGGTTGCTCGCGGACGCCCGGCGCCTGCGCGCGTCGATCGTGCAGGGCGCGCAGGTCATGGTGTGCGGCGGCCGCCAAATGGCCGAAGGCGTGGCTCACGCCTGGGACCGCATCCTGGAAGGCTCCGGCCTTTCGGTCGCACAACTGAGGACACAGGGACGCTATGTTGAGGACGTCTATTGAGTGGCTGCGCGGCGCACGGCTGAAGGACTGCCGCGCGAGCGGCGCGACGATGGGCACGCGCTATACCGTGCGCTTCGTCGTGCCGGAAGAGGCCGACGTGCAGGCGATCGTCGGCGTCCTGGCAGCGGCCGTCACCGCCGTCGACGCGCAGATGTCGAACTGGAAGGCCGACTCCGACCTGTCGCGGCTCAATCGCGCGGCGCCGGACGGCTGGGTTCCCGTCCCCGCGAACCTGGCGTCCGTGCTGGTGCGGGCGGCCGAGATCGGGCGCGAAACCGGCAATGCGTTCAATATCGGCGTCGGCGAACTCGTCGACGCCTGGGGCTTCGGCCCGGCGGGCAGGAGTGGCCCGCGAGGCAGGTCGACGGGCTCCCCTGCCTGCCGGCCGCTCGACGAGCTGCTGGAAGTCGACCTGCCGGGGCGCCGGGTGCGCAAGCATGCGTGCGTCGCCCTGGACCTGTGCGGCATCGCCAAGGGCTTCGGCGTCGATGAACTCGCGCGCGTGCTGAACCGGCACGGCATCGGCTCCTGGCTGGTCGGCATCGATGGCGAAATGCGCGCGCGGGGCTGCAAGCCCGACGGCTCGCCATGGGCCATCGCTTTGGAGGCGCCCGAGGACGACCGGCGCACGGCGATGGGCGTGATCGAGCTCGGCGACGCCGCGATCGCGACCTCGGGCGACTACCGGCAATGGCGCGTGGTCGACGGCGAGCGCGTCTCGCACACGATGGACCCGCGCATCGGTGCGCCGCTGCGCGGGGCGGTCGCGTCGGTCACGGTCATCGCACCGACCTGTACCGATGCCGATGCCTACGCCACAGCGCTGATGGTGCTCGGTGCCGAGGCCGGGCGTGAACTTGCCATGCGGCGGGGGCTCGACGCACTCGTCGTCACGCGCGAGCGCGAGGGGCTCCGCAAGGTCGGTACCGGCCTTTTCGCCAGTTGCAGTGGCGAGGGGTGAGTCAGATTCGTGCACCGCGAACCCGGCCGGCGGCGCGACCATGCGGATGCGCGAAGACAGGGACATGCACTTTCCTCAGCAAGACCCGCCGCCAGCGACGAGCCGGGATCGCGTCCATGGTCGCTGCCGCCGATTCACGCCGGCTCGAGGAAGCCGCAGTGCGGCATCCGCCCCGGCGCCGGCCGCCTCCTTGATCCAGCGCAATGCGCCACCGCCCGCGCTCTCCAGAATGGACAACGCGTTTCTCCATGTCTCACCAACCCCCGAAGTTCGAAAGAAGGTCCCATGAACATCTCATCCATCTGCACACGGCGCCTGGTGGCCGTGGACGGCGGCAGCACGCTCTTCCAGGCAGCCGCCATGATGCGCGAGCAGCACGTCGGCGCCCTGGTCATCACTCACTCTGTGGGTGGGGGCGCGTCCGTGAGCGGCATCGTCACTGATCGCGACCTTGTGATCGAGGTCCTGGCCCAGGGCCTGGATCCCGCGGGCATCAAGGTTGGCGAGCTCGCGAGCGAGACGATCGTGAGCGTGACGGAGAACGCAGACCTGGCCGACACCATGGCCGTCATGGAAGAGCATGGCGTGCGGAGGGTGCTGGTGACCGATGCCGAGGAACGCGTCGTCGGCATCGTTGCGCTGGACGACCTGATGGGCGCCTGCGCGGACGAGATCGCCGGCCTGTCCAAGGTGATCCGAAGCGGGCTTCAGCGCGAGACCGTGCAAGTCGACGACATGCCGCCGATGCCGCCACTGCCGCTGCGGGTGCCTTCGGTTGGCACGGCCGGCTGGAACACGGTGGTCGGCTAGGCCGGACTACCGGCGTCAAGGCACGCCATGAAGATCACTGTCCGCCTGTCCGGCAAGACGTCGTGCGAACTGCAGGTCGGCACGACCCATCATCCGCACCCGGGCCCGCTTCCCCAGGTGGGCGAGACCCTCGTGGTCCCCGACGACGCGGACGTGCCGCCGGACGCCAAGGGCCGGCTCAAGGTACGCAGGATCGTGTGGCACTACAGCCCCGCATCGGCCACGCTGTGGCCCGAAATCGTCTGCAGGCCGGCCTGATCGCTGAATCCGCGCGGCGTGTACGCCGCCGCTACCGTGGAGAGGTCCTCGATGACTGCCAAGCAACTGCTTTTTCGGGAAGAGGCACGCGACAAGATCCGCCGCGGCGTGGATGCACTGGCCGAGGCGGTGAAGGTCACACTGGGTCCGCGCGGACGCACCGTGATCATCGACAGCGCGTACGGCGCGCCGCAGATCGTCAATTCCGGCGTGGTCGTCGCTCGGGCGGTCGAGCTGGAGGACCGGTTCGAGAACATGGGCGCGCAGTTACTGCGGGAAGTTGCGGCCCGCACCAGCGAGATGGCGGGCGACGGCACCACCACCGCCACCGTGCTGGCCCACGCGATGATCCAGGAAGGGCTGAAGTACCTGGCTGCGGGCATGAACCCCATGGACCTCAAGCGCGGCATCGATCTCGCGGTGGCTGCGGTCGTGGACAGTTTGAAGGTGCTCTCGCAACCCTGCACGAGTTCGCAGGAGATCGCGCACGTGGCCGCGATCTCGGCCAACAATGACCGTTCTATCGGGGACCTCGTCGCCCGCGCGATGGACAAGGCCGGCCGCGAGGGCGCCGTCTCCATCGAGGACGGCTCGGGGCTCGTCAGCGAGCTGGAGATCGTCGAGGGCATGCAGTTCGACCGAGGCTTCCTGTCGCCCTACTTCATCAACAACGCCGAGAAGCAGACCGTGCTGCTGGAGAACGCCCTGGTGGTGCTGTGCGACCAGAGGCTGTCGACCATCAACGACCTCGTCCCGCTGCTCGAAGCCGCGGCGAAGTCGGGCGACCCCCTGCTCGTGATCGCCGAGGATGTGGATGCGGACGCCCTGGCCACGCTGGTGATCAACAGCATGCGCGGCGTCGTGAAGACCTGCGCGGTCAAGGCGCCGGGCTTCGGCGACCGGCGCAAGCTGCTGCTGCAGGACATGGGCATCCTGACCGGCGGGCAGGTGATCTCGACCGAGCTGGGCCTGAGTCTGGCGAAAGCCACGCTCGACCACTTGGGCCGTGCACGCCGCGTGGTGATCGACAAGGACAGCACCACGCTCATCGGCGGTGCGGGCGAACCCGCGGCCATCCGCGAACGGATCGCCGCAATTCGCCAGGAGCGGGAGGCGCAGACCAGCGACTACGAGCGCACGCAGCTGGACCAACGCATCGCGAAGCTCTCGGGCGGCGTGGCGGTGATCAAGGTGGGTGCCGCGACCGAGACCGAACTGAAGGAGCGCAAGCTCCGCGTCGAAGACGCGCTGCATGCGACACGGGCGGCCGTGGAAGAAGGCATCGTCCCGGGCGGCGGCGTGGCCCTGTTGCGGGCACGCAGGAGCCTGGGCCAGCTGGCCGCTCCCACCATCGACCATGGGTCGGGTATCAGGATTGTCCAGCGCGCGCTGGAGGAGCCCCTGCGCCGCATTGTCAGCAATGCGGCCGACGAGCCGTCCATCGTGCTGGCCAGGGTCGACGAGGCGACCCAGCCGAGCTACGGCTACAACGCGGCGACCCGCGAGTACGGCGACATGCTGGAGATGGGCGTCATCGATCCCGCCAAGGTGACGCGCCTGGCCCTGCAGAACGCCGCATCGATCGCCAGCCTGATCCTGACCACCGACTGCATGATCGCCATCGCTCCCAAGAAGGAAGCTCCGGACGCGCAGCGCGGCTCCGGCGGCGATCTCTACTGAAGCGCGGCGTTCGCGCCTCACGGAGAATCCCATGACCACTGCCCCCGCCCCGCCCTCCGCTGCTGCGCTGCCCGAGGTGGTGGCGCTGATCCCGATGCGCAACCTCGTGCTGTTCCCGCATGTCGTGACGGCCGTGAGCGTGGGACGTGAGAAATCGATTGCCGCGCTCCAGCAAGCGATCGCCGGCGAGGTGCCCATCGGCATCGTCCTGCAGAAGGAGCCGGGCGAAGACGATCCGTCGGTCGCGAGCCTATGCGTCGTGGGTACCCTTGCGAGAATCGTGCAGCACATCGACTCCGGCGAAGGACAGTACCACGCCGTCTGCCAGGGCTTGAAACGGTTCCGCATCGTGGCGCCTGTGGAAGGCCAACCCTATCTCGCTGCCAGGATCGAGATCGTCGAGGAGGCCGCCGACGTGTCCGCCGAGTCCGAGGCGTTGGCGCTCCAGCTGCGGGAGCGCGCGACCGAGCTGCTGTCGCTGTTGCCCAGCGTGCCGGCGGAGCTGGTGCATGCGCTGCAGACCACGCGGGAGCCGTCCGCCCTGGCCGACATCACGGCCAGCGTGATCGACGCCGACGTGAACGAGAAGCAGGCCTTGCTCGAGATGCTGTCGCCCTCGGAACGCATCGGCCAGCTCCTGAAGCTGCTCTCGCACCGCCTGGAGGTTCTTCGGCTGTCGCGGGAAATCGGCGAGCGGACCAAGGAGCAGCTCGACGACCAGCAGCGCAAGTTCGTGTTGCGCCAGCAGCTGAAGACGATTCAGGCCGCGCTGGGCGAAACAGGCGCCGACGACGAGGAGTTCGCGCGGATCGAAGCGGCGATTGCCGCGGCCGGCATGCCTGCGGACGTCGAGGCGCACACCCGCAAGGAACTCGGCCGCCTGCGCGGGATGCCCGACGCGTCGGGCGAATACTCGATGCTGCGCAACTACCTCGACTGGATGGTGGAGCTTCCGTGGACCATCGAGCCGGAAGCGCCGCTCGACCTCGCGGCGGCGCGCCGGTCGCTCGAGGCCGACCATTTCGGGCTCGAGCGCGTGAAGCAGCGCATCGTCGAGTTTCTCGCGGTGCGAAAGCTCAACCCCATCGGCCGCGCGCCCATCCTGTGCTTCGTGGGGCCGCCCGGCGTCGGCAAGACCTCGCTCGGCCAGAGCATCGCGCGCGCGATCCAGCGCCCCTTCACGCGCGTGTCGCTCGGAGGGGTGCACGACGAGGCGGAGATCCGGGGGCACCGGCGCACCTACATCGGCGCGATGCCCGGCAACATCGTGCAGGGACTGCGGCGTGCCGGCGCCCGGGATTGCGTGATGATGCTCGACGAGATCGACAAGATCGGCGCCAGCGCCCACGGCGACCCGTCGGCCGCGCTGCTCGAAGTGCTCGACCCCGAGCAGAACAACAGTTTCCGCGACAACTACCTCGGCGTGCCGTTCGACCTGAGCCGGGTGGTGTTCATCGCCACCGCGAACGTGATCGACAACGTCCCGGCGCCGATGCGCGACCGGATGGAGGTGATCGAACTGCCGGGCTACACGCAGGAAGAAAAGATGCAGATCGCGCAGACCTACCTGATCCAGCGCCAACGCGAATCCAACGGCCTGAAGGAAGGGCAATGCGAGATCTCGGCCGACGCGCTGCGGTCCATCGTTTCGGACTACACCCGCGAGGCGGGGGTGCGCCAGCTCGAGCGCGAACTCGGGCGCGTCATGCGCCACGCCGCAGTGAAAGTCGCCGAAGGCTCGACGGCCGATATCCGCATCGACGCATCCGACCTGGAGGCCATCCTGGGCCCGGCGCCCTACGAACACGAGGCCGCGCTGACCGGCAACGGCCACGTGACGGGCGTGGCCACCGGGCTGGCGTGGACGCCCGCGGGCGGCGAGATCCTCTTCATCGAGGCCACCCGCGTGCCGGGCAACGGCAAGCTGAACCTCACAGGGCACCTGGGCGAGGTGATGAAGGAGAGCGCGCAGGCCGCGCTCACGCTGATGAAGGCGCGCGCGGCCTCGCTGGGCGTGTCGCCGACGGGTTTCGCCGACGTCGACATCCATCTGCACATCCCGGCCGGCGCCATTCCCAAGGACGGTCCGAGCGCCGGTGTTGCGCTTTTCATCGCGCTGGCGTCGCTATACACCGGCAGGCCGGTGCGCCACGACGTGGCCATGACCGGCGAGATCAGCCTGCGCGGCCTGGTCCTGCCGGTCGGCGGCATCAAGGAAAAGGTGCTCGCGGCGCAGCGCGCCGGTGTGCGCACCGTGCTGCTGCCATCGCGCAACCTGAAGGACCTGCGCGATGTGCCCGACAGCGTTCGCGCGACGCTTCGCATCATCGGTCTGGACACGGTGGACGACGCGATACGCGACGGATTGACTCCCGCCGAAGAACCGCCGCGCACCGGCGCGGCGGGCGCCTGAGGCGCGCATGCCCTGGACCGACGAGCGCTACCCCCCCGCGATGCGCCGGCTGCCGCCGCGCGTGCGGCAAAAGGCGGTGGAGATCGCCAACGCCCTGCTCGCCGAGGGATATGACGACGGGAAAGCCATCCGCATCGGCATCGCCAAGGCAAGAGAATGGATAAGCCGCCAGCCGCCGGGCGGCGGCCGCTGAGCCGGGAACACCTCGCGATCGCGGCCCGCGCGCCTCAGCGCCTTGCCGCCAGGATTCCGATGACGATGCCGGCCACCGCAACGACGCCGATCGCGCTGTACGGGTGACGGTGGATGGCCCGGTCCGTGCGGCGGACCGCCGATCTCGCCGCGCGCACGGTGTCGTCCTGCAGCGCATCGACCTGCGAGCATGCGCGCTGGAAGTTCGCGATCAGCTTGTCGCCGGCCGCGGCGAACCGCCCCTCGCCGATCGTCTCGTCCAGGGCCCGCTCCAGCGCTTGCGTGGCGGCGTGAATTGTCGTGTTCATGGCATCGTCCTTTTTCATCGGGTTGGCGTGCATCCGGCACGCATCGCCCATGCTAGGCATGCCGTGCTCGCGCCGAATTGACGCACCTCAAGGGAACCTGCCGCAACGCGCCGGTGCCGATCAGCCCGCCACCCTGAGTTCGTTCACCACGTTCGATATGCCCGGGCTCGACCACGCGGCCCCTTGCGCAGCCGCACGGGCCGCCCAGGAATGCACCGTGCCGCGCAGGATGACGCTGGCACCGCTGACGACCACTTCGATGCGGTCGGACGCGTCCTGGGCCTGGCGCTCGAGCGCTTCGCGAATCGGGGTTCCGATGTCGGCCGGGATGAGGTGTGCCTTCAGTGCGATGCTGTTCTGGACTCGCACGACACCGACCAGCGCCTCCACCGCACGCACAGCCGCATTGCGCTGATACTCCCAATCGAGTTCGCCCTTGAGGTGGATCCGGCCGTTGTCAACGCTCACCTGGATGCGATGCGGGGGAATTTCCGAATGCCATTTCAGGGCAGCCTCCGCGGCCGCTGCGATTTCCGAGTCGCTGCGCTTGTGCCGGGGCGACAACTCGACATCGAGCTTGATGGCCAGCGCCCGAACGCCTCGCACGCGCTGCACGGCACGTTCGATGGCGAGCTTCTCGGCACAGGTGTCGAGGTGGCCTCTCAGCGTCACCACGCCGTGCCTCACCGCCACCCCGACATTCGCGGCGTTGACGGCAGGCTCCCATTCCAGTTCGCGGGCCACCTCATTCTTCAACTGCGCATCGGACTTCATGATTCACCTCCCTGCCGCCGGGGGTGGAACCCGCCGGAGTTTCGAAGACCGGCAGAACAAGGCCGATGGAGGTGCCGCGCCCGGGCGCGGATGCGATGCGCAGGCAACCGTCGGACTGGATCGAGAATCCCGCCACGGCCGGCGTCATGCCCGTGCCGTTGTCGGGCGAGCAGGGCAACGGCCAGCGCGAACACCAGGGCCAGCCGGGGCCGCATTCCTTGCTTCATGTTCATGAAGGCTCCGAAGCCGCCGGAGCATCCGGCATGGAGGACCAGGAAGTGCTGGCGAAGGCAGCAATGAAGCGCCTCAGGTCGCCGGCGCCCAGGCTGTCGATGCCGGCGGCGCGGGCGCGCCCGGCGCCCCCGAACCGGCGGCACAGCGCGTGGGCGCCCTGCGGATGCGCCAGCGGCGCGCGCACGCTGGCGACATAGCCTTCGCCCCCCGGCCTCAGCACAGCATGCGCCAGGCCCGGCGCCTCGGTGGCGAGATGATTGGCGAAGCACCCGAGCACGCGCCGGCTCCATGGCGCGTCGGGCAGCATGTGCACGCGGCCCGCAGGGCCCTGCCAGAGCAGGGTCGCCCTCGCCGCCTGGCGCAGATCGCTGCGTCGCATGGCGTCGATGTCCTCGACGATGGATTCGCGCGCCATCATGTCGCGCGGATCTGCGTAGCGCGCCATGAGCGGGTACAGCAGGCGGGGCGGAATGCAGACATCGCGCTCGTCGTCGCCGTAGGCGTTGTAGTTGATCAGCTCGCCCAGTCGCCGCAGCCCCGCGCGGTCGCCGGGCTCGACACCGCCGTCAAAGTCCAGCCGGTCGGCGACCGCAGCCAAGTTGTCGCCATAGGCGCCGACGAGGGCCCAGGCGCGGTGCGCACCGCCCAGATGGGCGTCGACCAGAAGGCTGGTGCAGGCATCGCTCGCCTCGTCGACGTGGGATTCCAGGCAGGGATGGGAGGGAAGTCCTCCGCTCGCGTGATGGTCGAAGTAGCGCACGTGCACGCCCCGTGTGAGCAGCCGCAACAGGCCGGCGCGATTGCGCTGCATGGACAGGTCGAACACATTGACTTCGTCGCCCGCCTGCGCATCGACGACCCGGTCGAGCAGCGCCAGATCGCGCTTCAGCCCGGTCACCAACTCGGCCGGCCGGGTGTCCTCAAGACGCCACTGGACGACCGCGCAGAGACCGTCGGCATCCCCGTTGCAGACGTCGAAGCATCGCGCCATGGTGGATTGTTCCCGCTGCGGGGGCCGGTTGCCGATCCGGATCGACCCGCCGCGCCGCACGCCTCACTGCAGCATGGCGGGCGCGGGCACGGGCGCAAGGCAGCGCTGCACGAAGGCCGACAAGGCCCCCACGTCCGGGATCTGCACGTCGCGACGCCCCTTCTCCACGAACTCGATCACCTTGTCGCGCGCCAGCCTGGACAGCGCCCGGCTCACGCTTTCGAGCGTCATGCCGAGGTAGTTGCCGATCTCGGCGCGCGTCATGCGCAGCGTGATCTGGTCGGTGCGCATGCCGCGCTCGGCCAGCGATTCAGCCCAGTAGCGCAGGAAGTCGGCCACGCGGGCGTCAGCCGGCAGCGTGCACACCGACATCAGCGAATCCCGGTCATGGGCGATCTCGCGGCTCATCGCAGTGTGGAACACCTGCAGCAGCGCAGGCTCGGCCAGGCAGGCGGCCAGCAGCGCCTCGTAGGAGACGACCCAGACCTCGCCCGTGTCCATCGCCACGGCGTCGCAGGAATAGTGGTTGGCGGCGATGCCGTCGAAGCCGAGCCAGTCGCCGCGGAACTTCAGGCCCACCACCTGCTCGCGCCCGTCCGCGGACAGGTTCACGATCTTGAAGAAGCCCGAGTTCAGGATGTAGAGATTGCCGAAGCGCTCGCCGGCCTGGTAGATCAGGTCGCCCGCATGCACGACGCGGCGCTGCGGGTTGAGGCGCTCCTTCAGCAGCTGCTGCGTCTCCACCAGCTTCTGGCTGGCCCGCTCGTGGACCGCCAGGCCGGCTTTCGGCACGGCGCGTGCAGCCAGGAATCCGTTCATCGCAGGTGCGGCGGCTTGGGTCAGGGACGGGTTGAACATGTGGAAGCTCCTGGTGTAGATGGTGAGTCGCGGGTCGATGGAGGGATGCTAGGAAGCGCGCGGCAACACAGTGACAACGGCCGGAATCGGTGGGTAACGCTCGGTGAATGCTTTGTGTCCGGCGCGTATCAGCGCCGGTGCAACCGGACTTGATCTGTATCAAGCCCGGCCTGCCCCCGCCCGGCTAACCTCTGCGCACTCACACCCAGGGGGTTCATGCTCTTTCCCTTCGAGAACCACAATGTCTCGGCATTCCATGCGCTGTCGCCCGCGGAGGAGACGGCGCTGGTGGGCCGTGCGCGCCTGCTGCAGGCGGCATTCCTGCGGGGCGCCCTGTCGCCGCAGCTCAGGGGCAAGAAGCTCGGGATCCTCTGCGACGAAGGCGCCGACGGCACCGAAAGCCGGCTGCTGTTCCAGCGCGCGGCCGAGGAGCTGGGCGCGCACGTGGCAACCATCCGCCCCGCGCTCTCGAATCTCGGCAGCCCCGCCGAAGTGCAGCACAGCGCACGCATCCTCGGCCGCTTCTACGACGCGCTGGAGTGCCAGGGCATGGCGCCCGAGGTCGTGCGGCAGATCGGCCTGAAGGCAGGCATTCCCGTCTACGACGGCCTCGCTTGTGCAAGCCACTCCACGGCCCGGCTCGCCGAGCTGCTCGACGAGCGGACCTCGCCGGCGGACAACCGGCGCTTCGTGGTGCAGGCACTGCTGCTGGGCAGCGTCGCCTGAGCCGGCGCGTGAATTGATCCAGCGCAATACGCCGGGCGCACGGCGTTCCTAGAGTGGATGCACGGTTGCCGACGGCTTTTCTCGGGACCGATCCCAAGTTCATTCACTGAAGGAAACCTCATGAAAACCGATGCGCAATTGCGAGACGACATCCAGGCGGAACTGGCCTGGGACCCGTCGTTCAAGGCCTCCGACGTCGGCGTGATCGTCAAGGACGGCGTGGCCACCCTGACCGGCCATCTGGCGAGCTTTGCCGAGAAGTACGCCGTCGAACGCGCGGTGCAGCGCGTGCACGGCGTGAAGGCCGTGGCCGTCGAGATCACGGTCAAGGTTCCGTTCGACAACGAGCGCACCGACGCCGACATTGCGATGGCCGCCGAGCGGGCACTCGAATGGAACGTGCTGGTGCCGGACGGCAAGATCCGCCCGATGGTGGAAAAGGGCTGGCTCACGCTGAACGGCGAGGTCGAGTGGGAGTACCAGCGCCGGGCCGCGGAAAGTGCCGTGCGCAACCTGATGGGCGTGCGGGGCGTGTCCAACCTCGTCAACGTCACGCCCAAGGTCAGGCCGGCCGACGTCGAGAAGAAGATCCACGAAGCGCTCGCGCGCCAGGCCGACCGCGAAGCCAAGCACCTGGCCATCACGGTGAACGGCTCGCAGGTCACGCTGCGCGGCAAGGTCCATTCCTGGGCCGAGCGCAATGCGGTGCAGGGCGCGGCCTGGGCGGCGCCCGGTGTTTCGCTGGTCGTGAACGATCTCGCGGTGGACAATTGAGCCGCGTCGCACTGGTCACCGGCGGAACCTCCGGCATCGGAGCGGCCACGGCCGAGGCGCTGCAGTCTGCCGGTTACCGCGTGGCCGTCAACCACGCCAGCCGCCTGCAGGTTGCCGAGGCGTTCACCGCGCGCACCGGCATTCCGGCCTTTGCCTGGAACGTGGCCGACGCGCAGGCCTGCGCCGCCGGCGTGGCCCGCGTCGAGGCGGCGCTGGGCCCGGTGGAGGTGCTCGTCAACAACGCGGGCATCACGCGTGACGCGATGCTGCACAAGATGAGCTTCGAGCAATGGAAAGAGGTGCTCGACGTCAACCTCGGCGGCTGCTTCCACATGTGCCGCGCCGTCATCGGCGGCATGCGCGAGCGGCGCTTCGGACGCATCGTGAACCTCGGGTCGGTCAACGGCCTGTCGGGTCAGTTGGGCCAGACCAACTACGCAGCGACCAAGGCCGGGCTGGTGGGCTTCACGAGGTCACTGGCGCTTGAAGGCGCCTCGCACAACATCACGGCCAACGTGGTGGCGCCGGGCTACACCGACACCCCCATGGTCGGGGCGGTCGACCCGCAGGTGATGGCACGCATCCTGACGAGCATTCCGGCCGGCCGCCTGGCCACGCCCGCCGAGATTGCGCGCGGCATCGCGTTCCTGGCTTCGGACGACTCGGGTTTCATCACCGGCATCACGCTGTCGATCAACGGCGGCAAATACATGGGCTGAGCCACGCGCCGACCGCGGCCTGCCTCTTCCCGGAAGGCGAGTTCCGACATGACTGACGAACCCGACACCATGCGCGCCATGGTCCTGCCCGCGGCGATGCTGCCCCTCGAGATGCAGCGCCGCAGGATCCCGGCTCCCGGTGCGGGCGAGCTGCGCCTGCGCGTGCTGGCCTGTGCAGTCTGCCGCACCGACCTGCACATCGTCGACGGCGAGCTGCCGCTGCCCGTGCTGCCGATCGTGCCGGGCCACGAGATCGTGGGCGTGGTGGAAGCGCTCGGCGCGGGTGTCGAAAGCCATCGCGTCGGCGACCGGGTGGGCGTGCCATGGCTGGGCCACAGCTGCGGCTGCTGCGCCTTTTGCGCCGAGGGACGCGAGAACCTGTGCGACGCGCCGCGCTTCACCGGCTATCACCGCGACGGCGGCTTCGCGAGCCATGTGGTCGCCGAGGCGGCGTTCTGCCTGCCGCTGTCCATGCCCGAAGCCGATGCCGCCCGCATCGCGCCCTTGCTGTGCGCCGGCCTGATCGGCTGGCGCAGCCTGAAGGCCGCCGGCGAGGGCGCGCACCGGCTGGGCCTCTATGGATTCGGTGCCGCGGCGCATCTGGTGGCCCAGGCCGCCAAGGCCCAGGGGCGCGAGGTCTACGCGTTCACCCGGCCCGGCGACCTCGCGGCCCAGGCCTTCGCGCGCAGCCTCGGCGCCGCATGGGCGGGCGATGCCGACAAGCGCCCGCCCGAGCCGCTGGATGCGGCCATCATCTTCGCGCCCGCCGGCGAACTGGTGCCGGCGGCCCTGCGCGCGGTGCGCAAGGGCGCCCGGGTGGTCTGCGGCGGCATCCACATGAGCGACATCCCGGCCTTTCCCTACCGGCTGCTGTGGGAGGAGCGCAGCCTGGTGTCGGTAGCCAACCTGACACGCGCCGACGCGCGCGAGTTCCTCGATTTCGCGCAGGCGCATCCGCTGCGGGTGCATGCCACGACCTATGCGCTGGCGCAGGCCAACGAGGCACTGGCCGACCTGCGCGCAGGCCGGATCGAGGGCGCTGCGGTGCTGGTGCCTTGAGCGGGCCGCGCCGCTGCGGCACGGCGCCGAGCTGGCTAGCGTGCGGGCGACGGGGGCTTTTCGCGGTCCAGCATCATCTGCGTGGCCATGTCCTTCATGGCCATGCAGCGCTTCATCATGTCGCCGGCGGGGGCACCGGGCTGCGCGGCCGGCGCCGCACCCATCTGGCACATCATCGACATCCCGCCCTGCATGGCCTCCATGTGTTCGGCCATCAGCGCCTGGCGTTCCTGGGGCGTGCGGGCGCCCATCATCTTCCGATGCATCTCGCGCATCCGCGCCATCTGCTGGTCCGGCGTCAACGCCGGGGTCGCAGGCCCCGCGGACGGATGGTGCAGCGCATGGTCCTTGTCCTGCGTGCCGTCCCTCGAGGGCAGCGCGGTGCAACCGGCCAGAAGGGCCAGCGCGGCCGCTCCCAGCATGTGGGCAGTTTTCATGGCAGATCCTTTCGGCGTTGGAAAAACATCCTCGGTGCGGCCACGGCCACTCAGCGCACCAGCAGCACGGGCACCGTGCAACGGGCCAGCACCTTCATCGCCACCGAGCCCAGCACGAGGTTCGCCAGTGCGCCGTGACCGCGCGACCCCATGATCACGAGGTCGAACTTTCCATGCGTCGCAAAGGCGGCGATCTCGTCCGCCGGATGGCCCACCTTGTGGGCGAAGGCCGCCTCGATGCCATGCACGGCGAGCGCCGCACGCACGGGATCGAGAACGTCGCGCGCCTCGCCGTCGTAGAAGTTGTGCACGAGGTCCGGGCCGGCAAATGCCGCGGCGCGATGCGGCACCGGAAGCACGGCATTGAAGACCGTGAACGCATGGCCCGCGTTCGACCACTCCTTGTGCGCGGCCAGGTAGTCGAGCATGCGGGCCGTGTATTCGCTGCCGTCGACGGCGAGAAGGATTTTCATGGTGTTCCTTTGCGGATCGTGTTCGAGATGGCCGGATCTTCGCCGCCGGCGCGGCAAGCGGGCTTGTTCCAGATCAAGGCCGCGGCGCCGCGCGCGGCCTACATTGGCCTTTCCTGAACACACACCAAGGACCGCCATGAACCAGATCCTCGTGGTCGTTTACTCCTACACGGGAACGTCCCGCAAGGTGGCCGAGCTGCTGTGCAGCCAGCAGGGCTGGCCCATGGCCGAGATCGTCGAGACACGGCCGCGCGCCGGTGCGTCCGGCAGCTGGCGCTGCATGCTCGATTCCTTCTTTCGCCGGCGCCCCGCGATCCGCTACCAGGGCCCGGAGACAGCGCAGTTCGATGCCGTGGTGCTGGTGTCGCCGATCTGGGGCCAGCGCCTGGCCGGTCCCATGCGCAGCTTCGTGGCCGCGCAGTGCAATCACCTGCCCGATGTGGCCGTGATATCGGTCATGGGAGGGCGCGGCGCCCCCCATGCCGTGGCCGAGATCGGCCGCCTGCTCGGACGCACTCCCATCCTCGACACCGCGTTCACCACGCGCGAAGTCGACAGCGGCAGTTTCGCCGCGCGGCTGCAGGGCTTCGGCACGGCGGTGCGCGCCGCCGAAGGCACGCAGCCGGCGGTCCGGCCCGCCACCCTCTCGCCCCAGGCTTCCTGACCAGGTATTCCGTGCCATCGATCCCCCGCTTCATCCTCGCCCCGGCGTGTGCCGGCCTGTTCGCGCTGCTCGCGGCCTGCGCCACGGCGCCCTTGCCGGTCGCGGCGCCGGCGTCCGACGCCGCGCGGTCCGGCGGGACGCCTCCGGCACCGGCCTTCTCCTCGCTGGTGGCCAGCCGAAGCGCCTCGGTGGTCGACATCAGCACGCTGCGCATCGGACGCGACCAGAATCCGGAGGACATCGAGCTCGAAATCGCGCCCGAGCGCGACTTTGCCGACCGCCTCGCCTGGCCGCTGCCGGCCAGCGTGCACATCAGCCAGATCCGCGACCTGGCCTCCGGCGTGATCATCAGCAGCGACGGCCTGATCCTCACGAGCGCGCACGTGGTCGCGGACATCGACGAAGCCCAGGTCCGGCTCGATGACGGCCGGCGCTTTGCGGCGCACGTGGTCGGCGCCGACAAGCGCACCGATGTGGGCCTGCTGAAGATCGATGCCGGCGGCCTGTCCGCCGCCGTCATCGGAGACTCCTCGCGGCTCGCGCCCGGCGACTGGGTGGCCGCCATCAGCGCGCCGTTCGGCTTCCATGGCAGCGTCACCGCGGGGGTGGTCAGCGCCGTCGACCGCCTCGTGGGCGGGGCCGGCGACGTGCCCTTCATCCAGACCGATGTCGCCATCAATCCGGGCAGTTCCGGCAGTCCGCTCTTCGACAGCCGCGGCGAGGTCGTCGGCATGAATTCGATGATCTACAGCGGCAGCGGCGGCTACATGGGCCTGTCGTTCGCGGTGCCCATCAACCTCGCGATGCGCATCGCCACGCAGCTGCGCGCGGGCGGCACGGTCCGGCGCGCCCACCTGGGCGCGGAGTTCCAGGAGATGACGCCCGAGCTGGCCCAGTCCTTCGCGCTGCCCGCGGCTTCGGGGGCGCTGGTGGTCCGCGTCGATGCGGACAGCCCGGCGCAGGCTGCCGGCCTGCTGCAGGGCGACATCGTCACGGCCTTCGACGGCATTGCGGTCTCGCGCCTGACGGACCTGCTGCGCCAGATCGAGGACCGCATCCCGGGCGACCGCAGCCGCATGGAGATCTGGCGGCACGGCGCGCAGCACACCGTCTGGGTCACGCCGTCGCAACAGCGCGTGGCCCGGACCGCCTTTGCGCCTGCGGCCCCGCCCGAATGGAACGACGGCCTGGGCCTGAGCCTGGGCGAGGTGTCTGCGGCGCAGATGGCGCAGCTGCGCATCGGCAGCGGCCTGCTGGTGCGCGACGCCACCGGGCTCGCGCGCAGCGAAGGCATCCGCGCCGGCGATTTCATCGTCGCCGTCAACGACATGCGCCTCGATCGCGTCGATCAGTTCAGGCAGGCACTGGCGCGCGCGCCGGCCGGCCGGCCGATCGCATTGCTGGTGCTGCGCGACGGACGGCAGGCGTATGTCGCCGTGCGCATGCCGCAGCAGCGGGCGGCCGCGACCTCCTCTTTTCCTCGACCGCCGATTTCAACGAGAACGCCATGAAACACCTGAACGCAAGCGACCGCGACATGCTGGCCCGGAAGCTCGAATTCCTGAAGAGCCAGGCACTGGATGATCTGCGCGCAAGCGCCCCCGGCGTTCCGTCAGCCGCGGCCGACGACGCGCACGAGGTCCGAAGCCATGCCGACGAGGCCGAGACCGAGCGCCAGGACGACGTGCGCTTCGCGGAGATCGAGGTCGACCGCCGGCGGCTGAGCGAGATCGAGCAAGCGCAGCAACGCATGTCCGAAGGCCGCTACGGCATCTGCACCGACTGCGGCGAAGACATTCCGCGCGAACGGCTGCTGGCGCAGCCGATGGCCATCCGCTGCGCCGCCTGCCAGGCCGCGGCCGAGCGGGCCCGGCACCGCTGAGCGCCATCCGGCACCGACCGCCGCCCGGTTCCCTGCCGCTGGCTTGACATGGCGCAAGTCCGCGCGCGCGCACCGGCCGAAGAATCGACGTGTCCGCCAATCGGCCGGTGGCGGACGCCCCTTCAGTCCGGCCGAGAGGAAGACAGCGCCATGTACCACCGCATTCTTGTTCCCATCGACGGCAGCCCCACGGCGGAACGCGGCTTGCGCGAGGCCATCCGCCTGGCGGCCGAGCAGAAAGGAAAACTGCGCCTGCTGCACGTGATCGACGACTTTCCGATGCTGATGGAGATGTCGACCATCTCCAGCTTCGACGCCGGCCTGCAGAAGATGCGGGCCTACGGGGAATCCGTGCTGGCAGCCGGCAAGGCCGCCGCATCGCACTCCGAAGTGGAAGCCGACACCGTCCTGCGCGAGGTCACGCGGGGGCGGATCGCCGACGTCGTGATCGAAGAGGCCAAGACCGCCGCATGCGACCTGGTCGTGATGGGCACCCACGGGCGGCGCGGCTTCAGCCGCCTCGCGCTGGGCAGCGACGCCGACCTCGTCGTGCGCGGCAGCCCGGTGCCCGTGCTGCTGGTGCGCCAGGAAGCAGGCGGCTGAGCCCCGGTGCCGCAGCCCCCCTCCATCGACAGGAATCCAATGAAATCCGATACACAACTCAGGGCAGACATCCAGGCCGAGCTGGCATGGGATCCGGCCGTCTCCGCGGCCGGCTTGGGCGTCATCGTCAACCACGGCGTGGTGACGCTGACGGGCCATCTCGGCAGCTACGCCGAAAAGCTCGCGGCAGAACAGGCCGTGCTGCGCGTCGGCGGCGTGAAGGCGCTGGCCGTCGAGACCTCGGTGAAGCTGGCCGCCGGCCTCGAGCGCACCGACGCCGACATCGCGCAGGCCGTCGGCCACGCACTCGAATGGAATGTGCAGGTGCCCCGCGACGCGGTCCGGCCGATGGTCGAAGGCGGATGGGTCACGCTGACCGGCGAAGTCGACTGGGACTACCAGCGCCGGGCCGCCGAATCGACGGTCCGCAACCTGCTGGGCGTCACCGGCCTCACGAACCTGGTGAAGATCAGGCTGCAGGTGTGCTCCGCGGACGTGGAGCGGCAGGTGCAGGACGCGCTCGTGCGCGTGTTCCACGACGCGCCGCGGCAAGTCGCGGTCGACGTGAACGGCTCGCAGGTCGTGCTGCGCGGCAAGGTGCGCTCCTGGGCGGAGCTCGAGGCGGTCCGCGGCGCCGCATGGTCCGCGCCCGGCGTGGTTTCGGTGGTCAACGAACTGGCCGTGGAGGCCTGAGGAACAGAAGCGATGCAAACCATGAAGGCCGCCGTCGTACGGGAATTCGGCCGCCCCCTGCAGATCGAGGACGTACCCGTTCCCGAGGTCGCGCCCGGCCAGGTGCTCGTGAAAGTGGTCGCGTCGGGCGTGTGCCACACCGACCTGCACGCCGCCGACGGCGACTGGCCCGTGAAGCCTTCGCTGCCCTTCATTCCCGGCCACGAAGGTGTCGGCTTCGTCGCGGCCGTCGGTGCCGGCGTGAAGGAAGTGAAGGAAGGCGACCGCGTGGGCGTGCCCTGGCTGCACACGGCCTGCGGACACTGCGAACATTGCATCACCGGCTGGGAAACGCTGTGCGACCAGCAGCAGATGACCGGCTACACCGTCAATGGCGGCTACGCCGAGTACGTGCTGGCCGACCCCGGCTACATCGGCCGGCTGCCTGCCAACGTGGGCTTCACCGAGATCGCGCCGGTGCTGTGCGCCGGCGTCACGGTCTACAAGGGCCTGAAGATGCTCGACTGCAAGCCGGGCGACTGGGTGGTGATCTCGGGCGTCGGGGGGCTCGGGCATCTTGCGGTGCAGTACGCGAAGGCCATGGGCTTTCACGTGGTGGGCGTCGACATCCACGACGGCCAGCTGCAGCTGGCGAAGGCGCTCGGCGCGGACATGGTCATCAACGCCGCCACCGAGGACCCGGTGGCGCAGCTGCAGCGCACCTTGCGCGGCGCGCACGGCGTGCTGGTCACCGCGGTGTCGCGCAGCGCCTTCGGCCAGGCCCTGGGCATGCTGCACAAGCGCGGCACCATGGCCCTCGTCGGCCTGCCGCCCGGCGACTTTCCGCTGCCGATCTTCGACATGGTGCTCAACGCCAAGACGGTGCGAGGCTCGATCGTCGGCACGCGCAAGGACCTGCAGGAAGCACTGGAATTCGCCGGCGAAGGCAAGGTGCGGACCGTGTGCACCGAGGACCGCCTCGACAACATCAACACCGTGCTCGACCGCATGCGGCAGGGCCGCGTCGAAGGACGCGTCGTCATGCGGATCACCGATGCGCCATAGGAGGGCCCGGCACTGGGCAGGCTGACCGTGGCGGGCGAGAATGGCGTGCCGCGCACCGGGCGTGCGTGCTACGCTTGTACAGTTCTTAACATTGCTGTGACATTCGAATCCACGCCTTCCGAATGAAACCCGCCTTTCACATCGCGGTCCTCGACGACGAGATCGACATCACGCAGCTGCTGGCCAACTACCTCCAAAGCCATGGTTTCCGCGTGACCCAGCTGCACGACGGCAGGTCCCTCATGACGCTGATGGACAGCGACCCGGCCGACCTCGTGCTGCTCGACCTCGGGCTGCCGGGCGAGGACGGCTTCTCCATCGCCCGGCGCATGCGCGAGAACTGGCGCTGCGGCCTGGTCATCGTCACCGGCCGCGGCGATGCGGTGGACAAGGTCGTCGGCCTGGAGGTGGGCGCGGACGACTATGTGACGAAGCCCTTCGACCTGCGCGAGCTGGTGGCGCGGGTCAAGGCCGTGCTCCGGCGCCTGGCGCCCGACGAGGCACCGGCGGCCGGCGCGCCCGTCCCGGCCGCGCCGGCCGGCCTTGCCTCGCCCGACAGGCTGCGCTTTGCCGGCTGGCAGCTCGACCTCGCGGCCCGCAGCCTCACGAACCCGCAGGGACAGAGCGTGGCGCTCACCGGCGGCGAATTCGACCTGCTCAGCGCATTTGCGCGGCACCCCGGACGCGTGCTCTCGCGCGACTTCCTGCTCGAGCAGACGCGCGGACGCGAGGCCGCGCCCTTCGACCGCACGATCGACGTGCAGGTCGGCCGGCTGCGCAAGAAGATCGAGGCCGACCCGGACGATCCGCAGATCGTCAAGTCGGTGCGTGGCGCGGGCTACATCCTGGTCCCGCCCGTCGTCCAGGGCTGAGTCCATGAACACGCCCTCTTCTCCCCCGGCCGCCCCCACCCTGCCCGGGCTGCCTTCGGGCATCGAGGAGAGCAGCGTCTTCCGTTCGCTCTTCATTTCCTACCCGGACTCGCTGCTGCTGGTCGACCAGGCCGGCCGCATCGTGCTGGCCAACCCCGCAGCGGCCACCCTGCTGGGCTACGCGGTCGACGAACTGGTGGGCCTGAACGTCGACGCGCTGGTGCCGGACAGCATCCGCCCGCGCCACGCCGCCTACCGGGAAGCCTACGGCCAGGCGCCGCGCCCCCGGCCCATGGGCACGCAGATGGAGCTGGTCGCCAAGCGCAAGGACGGCAGCGAGGTGATGGTGGAGATCGCGCTCAGCCCGCTGCAGAGCCAGGGCTTGCCCTTCGTGGTGGCCGCCATCCGAGACATCGGCGCCTATCCCCGCGTGAAGCAGGCGCTGCAGCGGGCGCGCTACAGCGACCACCTCGCGCAGCTGGGCCGCCTGGCCGTGGACACCCGCGACCTGCAGGTGGTGCTCGAGCACGTGCCCGCCATGGCCGCGCAAGCACTGGAGGTCGAGGTGGCCATGGTGCTGCTGCTGGACAGCAGCCGCCTCGAATTCCGTGTGGCCAGCGGTGTGGGCCTGGTGCCCGGGGAAGAAATCGGCGTGCGCATTCCCAGCCATGCGAACACGTCGCCCGGCTTCGTGTTTGCCGAGGGACGGCCGGTGGTGGTGCCCGATTACGGCAGTGAGCGCCGCTTCGCAGTGCCGCAGGCCTACCTCGATGCCGGGCTGGTCAGCGCGCTGGCCGTGCCCTTCTACGACCGCGGCCGTTTCATCGGCGTCCTGACCGTGCGATCGCGCGAAGCCAAGCGCTTCGGCGACGAGGAGCTGCGCTTCCTCGAATCGCTTTCGAACCTGCTGGCCACCAGCCTGCAGCGCGTGCAGACCGAAGAGGCGCTCAACCATGCCCAGCGGCTCGAAAGCGTCGGCCAGCTCACGGGCGGCATCGCGCACGACTTCAACAACCTGCTCACCGTCATCCAGGGCAACCTGCAGGTGCTCGAGGAACTGCCCGCCATCGCGCAGGACGGCTATGCCCAGCAGCTGGTGGGCGCCGCGGCGCGGGCCTCGCGGCGCGGCGCCGAGCTCACGGGCAAGCTGCTGGCCTTCTCGCGCCGGCAGATGCTGCAGCCCAACGCAGTGGACACGCATGCGATGCTGCACTCCCTGGCCGACATGCTGCGGCGCACGCTCGACCAGCGCATCGGCATCGCGATCGAGGCCGCGGCGGATTGCCCGCCAGTGCTCGCCGATCCGGGCCAGCTCGAATCGGCATTGCTGAACATCGCCATCAACGCCCGCGACGCCATGCCCGAGGGCGGCACGCTGCATTTCCGCGCCCAGGCCTGCGGTGCACTGCCGCCGGAGGTGCACAACGAACTCAGCGACCACGACGCGCACGGCAGCTTCGTTGCCATCTCGGTGGCCGACAGCGGCACCGGCATGACCGAGGAAGTGAAGGAGCGCGCCTTCGAGCCCTTCTTCACCACCAAGGAGGCCGGCCGGGGCACCGGCCTGGGCCTGAGCACCGTGTACGGCTTCGTGAAGCAGTCCAAGGGCGCCGTGGCCATCGCAACGCGGCCGGGCGCGGGTACCACCGTGACGCTCTATCTTCCGCAGCTGTACGACCCGGCCCCTGCGGCCGCGGAGGAAGAAAACGGCGACCAGGCGATTCCTGCCGGCCTGCGGGTCCTGCTGGTCGAGGACGACGCCGAAGTGCGCAGGGTCGTCCACACCTTTCTCATGACGCTCGGCTGCAGCGTGGTGACCGCGGGCAATGCCGAACAGGCGCTGCTGAGCATGGAAACGGATGCGGATTCCTTCGACGTGCTGCTGAGCGACATCGCGCTCGGCCCCGGCATGCGCGGAACCCGGCTCGCGGCCGAGGCGCAGCAGCGCTTTCCGCGGCTCGCGATCCTTCTCATGTCCGGCTTCTCGTCGGAACTGCTCGACGCCGACCGGGACGTGCCGCAAAGCTGGGAGCTGCTGCGCAAGCCCTACACGCGCGGCGAACTCGCGCGCGCATTGGCCAGGGTGCTGGCGGCGGCCCGGCCCTAGCCGCCGGCCGGGCGTTCACAGCTCGCGCGACTCGCGGTAGTCGGGCACGGTGCACGGCCAGCCGTAGCGCTCCTCGATGGCCAGCCGCAGCGCGTCCGCGGCCACGGGCTCGCCGTGCGTCACGAACACGCGGCGCGGTGCCTTCTGGGACGAGAGCCATGCCAGCAGCTGCTCGCGGTCGGCATGGGCGGACAGGGTCTCGAGGTTGGCGACCTCGGCCCGCACCGGGACATAGGTGCCATGGATCTTCACCGCGTCCGCGCCGCCCACCAGCGCCGCGCCGCGGGTGCCGGCGGCCTGGAAGCCCGCGAACAGGATCGTGTTGCGCGCATCGGGTGCGTAGGCCTTCAGGTGATGCAGCACCCGCCCGCCCGTCGCCATGCCGCTGGCCGACACGATGATGGACGGATAGTCGAGCCTGTTCAGCCGCTTCGACTCCTCCAGCGTGTTGACGATGATCGTCTTCCCGCTCATGTCGGCGCATTGCGCGGCGCTCATGCGGTGCTCGTCCAGGTGCGCCTTGTAGAGGCGCGTGGCATCCGCGGCCATCGGACTGTTGAGGTACACCGGCATGTCCGGAATGCGGCCTTCGCGCTTGAGCATCTGGATGCAGTACAGCAGGGTCTGCGCGCGTCCCACCGCGAACGCCGGCACCACCAGCACGCCGCCGCGTGCGGCGGTGCGGTTGATCACGCCCGCGAGTTCGCCGAGGGTGTCCGCGTCCAGGTGCCGCCTGTTGCCATAGGTGGACTCCACCACCACGTAGTCGGCCGGCACGGCCTCCTGGGGCGGCCGCATCACCAGGTCGTCGCTGCGGCCCAGGTCGCCCGAGAACAGGATGCTGCCTTCCTTCCATTCCACGCGCAGGCTGCCCGCGCCGAGGATGTGGCCGGCCCGCGAGAGCCGCCACGACCAGCCGGGCCAGGGCGAGCATTCCTCGTCGAAGGCCACACACTCGAACCGCTTCAGCGCGGCGCGTGCTTCCTGCTCGGTGTACAGCGGCAGCGCCGGCTTGTGCTTCGAATGGCCGTGCCGGTTGGCGAAGTCGGCCTCCTCCTCCTGCAGCCGGCCGGAATCGGGCAGCAGCAGTTCGCACAGGTCGCGCGTGGCGGCCGTGCAATACACCCGTCCCTTGAAGCCGAGCTTCACGAGCCGCGGCACGAACCCGCTGTGGTCCATGTGGGCATGCGTCAGCAGCACGGCATCGACGGCCGATGCGTCGAAGGGCAGAGCATCCCAGTTGCGCAGCCGCAGCTGCTTCAGCCCCTGGAACAGCCCGCAGTCCACCAGCAGCCGCCGGCCTTCGTGCGTCAGCAGGTATTTGGAACCGGTCACGGTGCCGGTTCCGCCCAGAAAATCGATGCGCATGGCTGCTCCTGCGTGGGTCGGTGCGTCGTCAGTGCGACATCAGCACGGGCAGCGTCATCGACGCGAGCATCGTGCGCGTGGCGCCGCCCAGGATCCATTCGCGCGCCCGGCCGTGGCCGTAGCAGCCCATCACGAGCAGGTCCGCGCCCAGGTCCGCGGCCATCGACAGCAGCCTGTTGCCGGCATCCCCTTCTGCGGTGCCGTCCGCATGCAGAGAGACATCGGCAATTCCCTGAGCGGCAAGATAGCGCTGCAGTTGTTCCAGGGATGCTTCGGCGCCTTCGCCATAGCAGGCCGCATGCACCTTCGAGGCGGCGCGCAGCCAGGGCAGGGCGGCCGACACCGCGCGCGCGGCCTCTGGGGTTTCCTTCCATGCCAGCAGCACGGTGCCGGGCACCGCAACCAGCGGACCCGCATAGGGCAGCACCAGCGCGGGCCGCCCGCTTTCCACCAGCAGGTGCGGCAGGAAGTCACCGGGCAATTCGGAGGCCATGGGGTCTTCGGGATTGCGCTGCCCCAGGATCACCAGGTCGGCGTAGAGCGCACGGCGAGCGAAACCCCATGGCGCGTCGCGCTCCTGTTCGGTCCAGTGCATGCGGGGCGAGCCGGCGGCCTGGGCCGTGAAGCTCGCGTACATCCTCTGCCTCGCGGCCTTGTCGCCCTCCCGCATGATCGCCACGGCCTCTGCGGCGCCTTCCAGCGCAAACGGATAGCGCATGAGCGTGGACAGGGTGCACGGCGCGCCCGTCACCTGCGCATCGAAGGCCTCGGCCAGGCGGCGCGCAAACGCGATGCGTTCCGCCGTGCGGGCCGAGCCGTCGAGGTGCAGGAGGATCGATTTCGGGGTCTGCATGGCGGAAACTCCTTCGGAAATGCGGCCCACGTGCGGGCGTATTCGCAGACCTTAGGCCCCGCGGACGGCGCGGGCCTTGCGCCATATCAATCCGGGCGACGGCAGGGTCGTCTGGATTGCCGGAAAATGGCTTTCTCCAGGCCTTTTGTTCATTTTTGCTATTTTTGCCATAATGGCACCCAAAGGAGCACACCATGGCCGCCATCCTGCCCAACCTCGATGAACTGCCCCGCCAGAACGCATCCCACGTCAAGAACCGCTGGGGCGACGTGGTCCGCCAGGTCCAGAAGACCGGCAGCCTGGCCGTGACCAACCATTCGACGGTAGAGATGGTGCTGCTGACCGCGGCCACCTACAACCAGCTGGTGGAAGACGCGCAGGCGCTCAAGGCACGCGAGCAGTCGGTGCTCGACGAACTCGGGCGCCGCTTCGACGTGCGACTGGGCGTGCTGAAGCAGCCGGAAGCGGCGGCGCAGATGGGCAAGCTGTTCGCCGCCAAGGGCAAGCTCGGGCGCCGCCCGAAGGCGGGCGACACCTTCTGATGGCGGCGGCCACGCGCCCATTCATCCTGGTGCTGGCCGGCGTCAACGGCGCGGGCAAGAGCTCGGTCGGCGGCGCCCTGCTCGCCGAGCATGGCCTGACCTGGTTCAACCCGGACACCTGCGCGCGGGAGCTCATCGCGCAGCTCGGGATCGCGCCCGAAGAGGCGAACGCCCGCGCATGGAACCTCGGCCGCGAACGGCTGGAAGCGGCCATCGCGCAAGGCTCCAACTATGCCTTCGAGACCACGCTGGGCGCGAGCACCATTCCCGCGCTGCTCGCCCGCGCCGCATCGAGCCACGACGTGGTCATGATCTTCTGCGGGCTGTCCTCGCCCGAGCAGCACATCGCCCGCGTGCGGGCGCGCGTGGCGCGCGGCGGCCACGACATCCCCGAGGCCAAGATCCGCGAGCGCTGGATCGCATCGCGCGCCAACCTCATCAAGCTGCTGCCCAAGCTCACGCGGCTGCAGGTCTTCGACAACAGCGCGGAGGCGCCGCCCGGAGGCGACATCGCAGACCCGGTGCTGGTGCTGGAGCTGAGCGCGGGCGAGCCCGTCTTTCCGCAGCCGGGCGACCTGGCCGCGCTCGCGGCCACGCCGGCCTGGGCACGGCCGATCGTCCAGGCAGCGATCGAACTGCTGGGCTGACAGATCGCCAAGGCCTGTGCGCGGAACTTGAGGCCGTGGGCAGCGCAGATCTTGCGCAACCTCGGTCTGGAGGATTGCTAAAGGAAATCCCGAGCCGCTCGATCGCATGCTGCGCCCGACACCCGCTCGTGCCTGACGTATTTGCGCGCAACCTCGAGAAGCCGCGAGGGGTTCTCGACCTGGAGTTCGAGCAAGCGGATGCCCGAGCGCTTGGGCACCCAGCATCGCCATGTCAGACAGACCGCCGCAGGATCGGAAGTCAGATCCACATGGACGCCGTCGAGCATCGGTGCCAGGCGGGCCGCGTCCCCATCCTGCCGATAGGCCGTGGCGGACAGTTGCACGCCCGGCAACCAGACCTGGATGTGCGCATGGTCCGGGTGCATGTGAAGGAGCTGCAGTTCCTCATCGCCATTCAGGCGTGCGCGATGAACAAGGTCCGGCGCTGCGTACTGATAGAAGCGATAGTCGAAATCGTCGGGCAGCAGAGGATGTTTTTCAGCGAGCCAGGCGTCATCGTAGGTGCCCGCATACTGCTGCCGGAAACGCCAGACCGGCGGAAGCGGCGCCAGACCCTGCGGTACGTGGTCTCGTCGGCGCCAGTCGAGAATCGGATCGGCAGGATCCTCGATGCAGGGCGCGGGAATGTCGACATCCGAAGGACTGTGCTGCGCATCGACGATGCCGCAGCCGATGGGATTGAAGCGATGCGCGTCGGACGGTGTTTCGCCCTTCCCGGTTCCAGGAATCGGCCCGCCGAAGGCCTTGCGCCAGTCGAGCGCGACCGCCTTGACGGGGCGGGCTTCCGAGAGGCTCCAGTCCTTGCCGGTCGCCCCGCCTTTGTCCTGCTGCGTTGTGGCCGGGCGCCAGACTCTCGGCCCATGCACCCGCAGGATCTTCTCGAGCTTGCCCAGGCGCACCCCGGTGATCCACGAGCGGGCCGCCACGCCTTGCGGCGCCCAGCTCGCGCCCACGATGGTCAGGTCGGCCGCCGGCCTGAAGGGCACGATATCGCAGGGCCGCACCAGCAGGCCGTGTGCGGGATCGCCCTCGTAGCGGTCGGCGAGCTCGACGTCGTCCTGCCGAGGCGCAAGCACCAGCGGCGCGCCCGGCACGAGGTGGAAGGTGCCGCGCACCGACAGCACGGCCATGTCGGTGCCGTCGCGATGGAATTGCGAGAAGGCAAGGGCCGAGAACGGCGTGTGGTTCTCAAGCGTGGGGGCCATGCCGGGTCCTGCGCAGTGGAAGTGGAAGGCTGCCGGGCAACGCCGTCATTGGCGCAGCAGGGTGAAGATGACGCGATCGTCTTCGCGGCGGATGGCAAAGAGCTGGGCCGGGAGCCAGGCCAAGGCCTGCTGGACATTGGCGAGGGCCGAGGGGTCGTCCGTCACGAGGACGATCACCTGCCCCGGCATGCTGCGGCCAACGGCCTTGCGCAGCCGCAGGATCGGCACCGGACAGCGCGTGCCGCAGGCATCGACATGATGAACGGCCTCGCCGGCAGCGGGCGCCTTCGGGACCGGCCGGGCCGGCAGGAAGGGCGTGCCCGACGGATGCGGGAGCGGGCTCGTCACGGAACGTCCAGCGTGCGGAAGTCGGGCATCGCGACGATACGCTGCAGGTACAGGTTCTCGATGCCCTCCAACGAGGCTTTGAAGCCGACGCCGACCACGCGCCCGTCGGGCAGATAGTGAACGATGCGCCGATTGCCGTCGCGGAAGTCGACCGGGCGGCCGAAGGCCGTGTCGTTCGAGAGCTTGCGCCGCGCGCCATGCGGTGTCTCGCGGCCGGGATCGAGACCGAAGGGCAGCGGGAGCCTCGACGCATCGATCTCGAGCTCGCCGAGCACCCACCCCTGCGCATCGGCGCACGAGGCCCGGTCGGCGAACGGATAGTGCAGCGTCATCTTCACGCCACGCGACAGGCTGGCGTAGCCGGCCTTGCGGGCAGGCCGCGCCGGCGGGCACTCGGTGGGCGTCAGCTCGGCCCAGGCGGCGAATTCCGGCAGCCATGCGGCCAGGCCGCAGCAGCCGATGCGCCGGGCCGCCTCGCCCACCCAGTCCACGTCGCGCTTCCACAAGGCCATGGGGCCTACACGATCGGCGGATTGCCGGGGAACGCAATGCGCTCCCACGCCCGGCCGTCGTAGCGCGCGATGTCCGCATAGCCGATGGACCACAGCACGCCGTCGACCACCTGCAGCACATGGCCGTCGCGGTACTCGGGCACCAGGCCGGTCACGACGGGCTCGATGGCATCGTTCTCGCGGACAAACAATCCTTCGGGGGCCGCCAGGTAGACCTTGCCCGCATAGACCTTCACGTCGCTGTAGTCCCTGACGTCTTCGGTTCCGGAGACGTCGATGAACCCTGTCCTTCGATTTCCGCGCAGCAGGGTTCCGTCCTTGCCGCAGACCCAGACGGTCTCGCGGTCTTCGACGCACAGGCCATTGAGTTCGGCCGTTTCCAGCTGGACCTTTTTCCAGGCATCGTCCTCACGAAAGAAAAGCAGCCCCGCATCGGCCTTCGAGTCCCAGCCCGCGGCATGGATATCGCGCGCTCCCGCGCCATCGACGGCGTTGATGAAGACGTTGTGCACGCCGTCCGGTTTCTGCAGCAGGCCATCGTCCATGTGCTGCCACGTGCCGTCGTCCGCACGGCGGTAGATCTGGCCTCCCGCCCCGTAGACATACAGGTGTTCACCGATCTGGCGCGCACCCGTCAGATAGCCCCAGCCTTCGGAATCGTCGTTCCACAGGCCGGAGCCCGCGACACGCTCGATGGCCGGCCTGCCATCGAGCGGCAGACGAAAGACATCGCCGTCCTCCCCCACCAGAACCAGCGATGCGGCCGTTGCGGCAGCAGGGTGGTACGCCGCGCTGGCGAGGATGGTCAAGGGAAGATCGAAATAATGCCATGGCACCTGCGCACCGGCATTGAACACGCAGACGCGGGAAAAGCCCTCGAAGCGGTCTTCCTTTTTCGAACAGGAAATGATCAGGAAATCCTTCGTTGCCGCAACGCCGGTTTCAATCCTGAGTTCTGGTTTCTCGGGTGGGGAATCGAATTGCTCCATGGGTGATGCGCCTATTGGGGTGGATTGAGGGGGCGGAGTTTTTCCCACGCCGATTCCAATGTCTGGAGAGCCTTGTCCTTGATCGCTTTCGGTGCTGTCTTGAAGGCACGCGCCAACGCGTCCTCGGGAACATTCTTGAAGTATTCATCGGTCGCCGCTTCGAATTTTCCCTTGCAGTCCTTTTTCGCTTCTCCCAGTGCTTCGTACGCGATCTGTTTGGCCTTCTCGAAGGAAACCGTGCCGGCATCCCCGCCGGCGGCCTTGATTGCACCATCCATCAGCTGGTGCACACGCGCATGCTCCTTCTCGGTCAGGCAGATCGCGGGGCCGTCGTCGAGCGAGGGCGCGCCCGGCAGACGCACACCCGGCTCCTTGCGGGTTCCGAGCCGCATGATGTAGTCCGCGATGATGTGATGGGAATCCTCGCCGGGCGGGCAGTTGTTCTTGCCATGGGCCCCGGGGTTGCAGGGATCGGGCTGGCCTTCGACGCGCACGCCGGCCTCCGGATCCGGATTCGCCGCAGCCTGGGGCTGCGAGGCCTGCGCCTGTTGCTGCTGCTGTGCACGCGTGCGCTGTTCGGCGAACTGGTCTTCGACGGCCTTGCGCACTTCCGCGTCGTACTTGTCGGCACCCGTGGGCCACCAGGAGTCGTACACGCCGGCCTTGTATTCGGCGAGGTGGTCCAGGGCCTGGTCGTAGATCGCCTGCTCCTGCGGCGTCTGCGGGGTGATGCCCTCGAGGACGCGCTTCGCGCCGGCCTTGCCGAGGACGAGGTTGTCGCCCGGCATCGGCGCGCCCTGGACGATCCAGAGGACGAACAACAGCTTGCCTGCCACGCTGCCCTTGCCGGCCAGCCCTGTACCGCCTCCAGGGCGGGGCATGCCCGCGGGCGGCCGGAAGTTGTTGTCGTTGGCCGCGGGGCCGGGCTGGAACGCCGGTGTCGGCCGGGTCTGCGGGATCGCGCCGGCGCGTGCGTCGCTGGCCGTGGCGTTGGGCATCGGCTGCAACTGGGCCTGCGCCAGCAGGATCGGCTTTTCGCCCATCGCCGTACGCAGCAGACTCGCGTAGTCGGCCATGCCCGTCGCGGGAATCAGGCGTGCCTTGCCGGTCTTTTCCTGGTCCGTCTCGAAAGTCTCGATCACGGCGCCGTCGGCCCGCGCCCGCGCGAGCAGCGCCTCGGCCTCGCTGTCGTCGATGGCCTCCGCATCGGCGGGTGGCCAGTACTTGCCGCGGTCCTTCTTGTAGATCAGCTCGCCGACGGTGTTGCGCTTGTTCATCCAGAAGGTGTCGCCATCGCGCACCAGCCACTGGCCGTTGACGCGAACGACGGTGGACGCCGTCTTCGGCTCCGCGATGTCGCCGACCGTGCCCGACTTGATGCCCTTGGCCGATCCCGGCTCGTCGCCCTTGACGTTCGTGACGACGCTGTCGAACTTGAAGGCCCTGAGGCCGGTGAGAAACACGTTCTGCGACGTGTTGGCGTCGTCGCCGAGCCTGCCGGTGATCTGGTAGGGAATGGGCGGCGTCGACGAACCGATGGGCGTCTTGCAGACATCGGGCGCGGTGCACACCACGATCGCCTGGCCCACGTCGCGGCCGCCTTCAGGCGGTGCTTCGCTCGCAGGCGTCTTCGGCGCCGGCCTGCCCACGATCACCGCGACGCGCGCGATCCGGCCCGCCCCCAGGCCGCCCGGCGTTCCGAGCGAAGACGCCGCCGATGAAGTGGCCTTGGGATCCAGCGCCATGAGCGAAGTCCTGCCTTTCCTTCGGTCCAGGCCTCAGCAAAGATCGATGACCTTGCCGTTGATCCGCACCGCACCGGTGGCCCGGAAGTCGAACCGGGTGCCGGTGAGCGTGACCTCGCCATCCTTCGTCATCTCGAGCCGGCTCTTGCCGACCGTGATCACGAGCTTCTCGCCGACGGTGAGAGAGAAGTCCTCGCCGATGTGCTCGTTCTTGCTCTTGCCCACGGCCACCGTCTGCGTGAGGCCGACCAGCGAGGTCTTGGCGATGCCGACCTCCTCGGACGAGGTGAGCGCCACGAAGCGGTTCATGTTCTGCAGCACGGTCAGCAGCTCGTTGGCCTTGATCGTCTCCATGCGGTTGTTGCCGATGGTGATGGTTTCGTCGTGGTCCACTGTCTCGGTGCGGTCATGCCTGACGTGCGTGGTTTCGTCATGGTCGATGGTCTTGATGCGGTCGTTCCCCACCCAGTGCGTCTCGTCGTGCTCGACCTCGATGTCCTGGTTGCGCTCCGCATGCAGCCACAGCTGCTCCTGGCCCTTCTTGTCCTCGAAGCGCAGTGCGTTGGCGGTCGTGCTGTTTCCACCTTCGGAGCTGCGGGTGAGCAGGCCGCTCTGCGTGGCGTTGTCCGGCAGGGTCCACGGCGGCATGTTGTCGGCGTTGTAGACGCGCCCGGTGACGATGGGCCGGTCGGGGTCGCCGTTCTCGAAATCGACGATCACCTCCTGGCCGATGCGCGGAATCTGGATGCCGCCGAAGTTGGTGCCGGCCCAGGGCGAGGACACGCGCACCCAGCACGAGCTGTTCTCGTCCTTGGTGCAGTAGCGGTTCCAGTGGAAGCTGAGCTTCACGCGGCCGTATTCGTCGGTCCAGATCTCGCGCCCGGCCGGGCCGGTGACGATCGCCGTCTGCGGACCGGTGGTGCGCGGCCTGGGCACCGGCGGGGCCGGCGCGCGGAACACCTTGCTCGCCGGGATCACCTCGAAATCGACGCGGCACTCGAACTCCTGCTGCGCGCTGGCATCGCCCACGTCCTGCAGCCGCAGGCGGGCGTCGGTCACCAGGTACTGGCGGTTCGACTCGTTCTGGGGATGGCGCTCCAGCGTGAGCAGGCAGCCCGGCACCACCGCGCGCAGGTTGCCCGCGCCGCTGGCGCGCTCGCCCTGGCTGCCGGTCTCTTCCATGCGCGTGCGCACCAGCTGCTCGCCTTCGGACTCGACCACGTAGTCGCCCGGCCAGCCGTAGCGCTCCCAGGTGGCCTGCGCCGTCTTGCGCGGCATGGCGCTGACCTGCTGCAACTCGGCCTTCGGGCGCTTGAAGTCGAAGTCGCTGGTCACCCAGCGGCCGCTTTGCAGCGCCTCGCAGGCGTTGAAGCGGTCGCAGTGCTCCTCGCGCACGGTGGCTTCGGCCGCATGGAAGGGAATGCGCTGGTAGCCCGCATGGGCGAAGGGCCGGTGCGACGCCATGTCGTCGACGATCACCAGCCTGTGGCTGCTCTCCTCGTGCTCGAAGTAGAAGTACAGGCCCCACTCGTGCAGCAGCCGCGCGACGAAGTCGTGGTCGCTCTCGCCGTACTGCACCTGGAACTCGCGCGGTGGATAGCTGCGGGTGGCGCGCAAGTCGAAGGGCAGCCCGTACTTGCCGAGCACCTCGCGCACGATGTCCAGCACGTTCTGGTTCTGGAAGATGCGGTAGTCGCTGGTGCGCGTGGCCAGCGCGAGCCAGGGCTCGATCACGGCTTCGTACAGCGCGCGCCGGTTCTCCAGGCGCAGGAAGCGCACGCGCGTCACCAGGCCCGAGATGTGGCGCTGGTCAGGGCCCTTGCCGGGACGACCATCGAGCACGATGTGCGCGGTGAGCTGCTCGCCCACCAGCTGCTTGATGGCCACGTTGGCGGCCTGGCGCTCGTTGTAGCCAGGCTGCTCGGGAGTGGCCAGCGTCAGGGTGTAGCGGAACAGCCTGCTGAGCCCTTCGTCGCCTTCGATGGCGATGGGCTCCAGCGCCGGCTCGCCGCCCAGCATGGGCATGGCCGGCGATGAAACGCTGAGAACACGCGCCAGCGGCGCGGAACCTGTTGGCATGGGATCCCCCTGGTCGTCGGGCTCATGGAAAGAGCCGTGGCCGGAAGGCCCGGGACCTCGGCTTCGGCGAGGCCGCGCGGGCAGAAAGACAAAGGGGAATCAGGCTTCCCGGTTTTCCTTGATGTTCCAGGCCAGCACGGTTTCGGCGCCCTTGCCGCCCTTGTCGGTCTGCTCCCAGTACTGCTGCTTCACCTTGGCCGCCTGGAACGCGAACTGCACCAGCACCGCATCCCCGCCCTGCTCGGCCGAGTACTGCACCGAGGTGACCAGCACTTCTTCCAGCGTCACGCGCGTGTATTCGATCTGCGAACCACCCGCCTTGCACACCGACACTTCCACCTTGCTCAGGTGCTTGCCGCTCGCGCAGTTCTTCATCACCGACGGCGCCGCCTTGTCGATGCGCGCGAGCACCTGCAGGTCGTTGAAGCTCGCCTTGCCCACACCGCCCCCGCCGCCGCTGACCATGTTGCCAGGCTGCGTTGCTCCCCATGCGAACGACTTGATATCCGTCCAGTCCTTGTGGTTCGAGTCCTTGGATTCGCCGTTCGCGCCCTCGACGCGCATGAACATGTCTACTGCCATGGTGATTTCTCCTGAATTCATTGAAGCGAAGCTGTCTGCTGAAATGGACAGCACGGGATGCGTCGATGAGCTCCTGGTCGGAGTCATTGATCAAGCGTGACTCTAGTAAGAGTCCGTTACTTGTGGATGAACAAAACAGCCCTCGATATTTTTTTAAAACTCGTTCGTGAATTTTTTCCGTCAGCAATACGAAGTAGTTTTCGATCCCATATTGCTTTCGAATTATTTTTTGCGTCGCCTGTGCGGGAACGAATGCGACCACCAATCCGGCGGCTCTCAGGATCCTGACCCTGTCGATGTCTTCGGGCGAGGTGATCGACTTTGGCAGGCGGGTCGATGCGATGCTTCGAAGCAGGTCCATGGTCATGGCAATCTCCTCGTGTTCAGTGATCGCCCCGACGTGAAGGGCCGATGACGGTGCGATGAGCGGCCGCGTGCATTTGTTCACGCATTGGGCGGAACCGGCGTGTATTGCTACTTTCGGGTGCTTCCGCAGCGGCAGGCAGGACTTACATAATCGAACAAAAGACCGCCCGCCACAGAGGCGGTCATTGCAGGGAGCATCTATGTCAATTCACGACGGCGCGCGCGTGCGCGCTGGCTTGTCGCCATGAGGCGGCGCGTCACCATCGTCACGCCGGCAGGCGATGCGCTTCAGTTCCATCGCCTCGCCGGCCGCGAAGCCCTCAGCCAGCCATACAGCTTCGACATCGACCTGCTGGGCAGCCACAACGCCATCGATCCGAAGGCCATGCTGGGCAAGGGAGCCACCGTTGCCATCAAGACCGAGCACGGCGAAATACGCTACCTCGGCGGCATCGTCTGCGGCTTCGGCTTTTTCCGCGAGGGCGACCGCCATTGCATCTACAGGATGCGGCTGCGTCCCTGGCTGTGGCTGGCCACCCGCCGCTCCGATTTCAGGATCTTCCAGGACCAGAGCGTTCCCGAAATCATCACCGCGGTGCTGGAGCGCTACGGCTACCCGCTCGAACAGAAGCTCGGCCGCAGCTACCGCCGCTGGAACTACTGCGTCCAGTATGGAGAAAGCGACTTCGCCTTCGTGTCCCGCCTCTGCGAACACGAGGGCCTGTACTACTTTTTCCGGCACGAAGCCGCACAGCATGTGCTGGTCTTCGCCGACGACATCGCCAGTTCGCACGGGCCCTTGCCCGGCGGCGAAGAAGTCCGCTTCCACGTCGACGAAAAAGCCGGCATGACCGGCGGCCGCGATGCCCGCGAGCGCATCTACGAATGGGCATCCTCCGACGAAATCCGATCGGGCCGTTTCGTTCACAACGACTACGACCACCTGCACCCCAGGGCCGAGCTGACCGAGGCGCGGCAGCAACCGGGCGGCCACGACCATGACCGCTCCGAGTGGTGCGAATGGCCCGGCGGCTACACCCAGCCTGGAGATGGCGAAGCCTATGCGGCCATCCGCATCGAAGAACTGCAGAGCGAGCGCAGCCGCGCCAGCGGCCGCTCCAACCGGCGCGACCTTGCGCCGGGCTTCACCATGCGCCTGGCAAGCCATCCCCGCGCCGACCAGAACCGGCAATACCTGCTGCTCGGCGTAACCTACGACCTCCAGGAAAACATTCAGGCCAGCGAAGGCGCGAACGCTTCCGAAGGCTCCGTTCAACGCTTCGCCTTCGACGTGCAGCCCACCGAGCTGCCGTGGCGGCCCGCGCGCACAACCCCCAAGCCACTCATCAAAAGCCTGCAGAGCGCCGTCGTGGCCGGCCCGCCCGGCGAGGAAATCTGGACCGACCAGTACGGCCGCGTGAAGGTGCAGTTCCACTGGGACCGCATCGGACAGCGCAACGAGAACTCCAGCTGCTGGATGCGCGTGTCCTCGAGCTGGGCCGGGGGGAATTTCGGCGAGGTGGCGCTGCCGCGCATCGGGCAGGAGGTCCTCGTCGGTTTCCTCAATGGCGATCCGGACTACCCCATCATCATCGGCCGCGTACACAACGCCCATGAAATGCCGGCATGGAACCTTCCCGAACAGAAGCACCTGGCAGGCTACCGCAGCCGCGAACTCGGCGGCGGCAGCGGTCGCGGCAACCACCTCGTGTTCGACGACACGAGCGGCAAAGTGCAGTCCCAGCTCAAGAGCGACCATCTGAGCAGCAGCATCAGCCTGGGCCATGTCGGCCGCATCGAGGACACGGCCGGGCGCAAGGAGGATCGCGGCCAGGGCTTCGAGCTGCGTACCGACGGGCACGGCGCCATCCGCGCCATGGCCGGCCTGCTCCTCACCACCGAGCCACGCCCCCAGGCGCAGGCCCACATCACCGACATGCACGAGACCGTGGCGCGGCTCGCGCAGGCGCGCGAACTGCACAACGGCCTCGGCCAGGCGGCGCAGGACGCCAAGGCTCAAGACCCAGGCGACCAGGACGAAGTGGCCCGGGCGCTGAAGGAACAGAACGACGCCATCAAGGGAAGCGCAGGCGACCCTGCACAAGGCCAGTTCCCCGAGTTCCAGCAGCCGCACCTGACCCTGGCCAGCCCGGCAGGCATGCAGGCCGCGGTGCAGGGTTCCATGCACCTTGCCAGCCTGGAGCACAACGCGCTCACCAGCGGCGCGCACACCAGCGTGAGCGCCGGCAAGAGCTTTTTCGTGACCGCAAGGAACGCCGTGCGCATATTTGCCATGAAGGCCGGCTTCCGCCTGATCGCCGGCTACGAGAACATCGACATCCAGGCCCTGCGCAACGGCATCACCATGCTGGGCAAGCTCAACGTCAAGATCGAATCACGGCGCATCACGGTCACCGCAGCAGACGAGGTGCTCATCAGTGGTGGCGGCAGCTACAGCCTCTGGAACGCACAGGGCATCGTGCACGGCACCAATGGGGTTTGGCGCGAGCATGCGGCCATGCACAGCCTCATGGGGCCGGACAGCCGCACGCCCCAGGTGGTGAACCGCGATGCGACGGCGGCGTTCGACCAGGAAGTCATCTTCCACCACCTCGATGAGAAGAACACGGAAGCGGCCAGGCAGGTGTTCAGGCTCACACGCGGTGACGGATCGCCTCCGCCGCCCGAGCCCACGGCCTCGTCCGATCCCGCCGGGCTTCCCCGCGCGGACACGAACGCCTCCGGTGCGACCACCGATACCGATGGCACGACGCAATTGCAGCGTTCCGATGGTCCCGAGATCTACAGGGTGCGTTGGATGGGGAGGAAGAAGTAATGGCTGCCCAGGGCAAAGAAGAAGATATCTGGCTGGATTTCAGCCTCGGCATCGGCGGCTTCGCGGACGTGGCCGTCGCCACGACGCCGGTAGCCGACAAGCGAAAGATCCGCGCGCGCGTGCCGCCGGGAAAAATCATCCCCATCGTGTTCCTGCCGGGCATCATGGGCAGCAACCTGCGCCTGTCCAGGGCGCGGCAGCAGCATCTCAAGCGCAGCGACAACATCGCCTGGCGTCCCGACGATGCGGGAGACGGCTGGAGCCGGCGCAACGCCGAGCCGGCCGAGCGCCAGATGCGGCTGGATCCGGACGAAGTGGAAGTCGACCGCTACGAAGTCACCGACAACGGTCACAGCCACTTCGACGCCACGGGCGATGCGACCGTCAGCTCCGACAAGCGTCATGGCAACGTGCCTGATGACCTGGGCCGCGTCGGCAAGCTGCTGGTCGATGACCCCGTGGCGGACCCGAACCATCCGCTGGCGAAGAACAGCCTGAGCTTCACCGCTGCCCAGAAGGCCCGCGCGCGTGGCTGGAGCGAGGTGATGTTCAGCGCCTACGGCGACATCATCAAGCGCATGGAGAATCAGCTCAACGACATGGTGCGGGGCCATGGCGCGAACGCGAGGCTCTCTCCGGTCTGGACGCCTGCGGGAGGCGGCAACCACGCCGTGCCGGTCCGGCGCGATCGCGCGGCCATGCAGAACCCCTCGGCCTTCGGCGCCATCGGGGCCCCTGCGCTGACCGAAACCGACATCCGGAAGATCGGCAACTGCTGGTACCCCGTGCATGCCTTCGGCTACAACTGGCTCAAGAGCAATGGAGAGGAAGCCAGGGCGCTCGCGCCGAAGATCGACAAGCTCATCCAGACCTACAACGAGAACGGCTTCGACTGCCCGGGCGTGATCCTGGTGACCCACAGCATGGGCGGCATCCTGGCACGCGCGCTCATCCACCCGGACTACGGCAACATCAACAGCAAGGTGCTGGGCATCGTGCACGGCGTGATGCCCACCACCGGCGCGGCGGCGGCCTACAAGCGCATGCGCGCGGGCTTCGAGGGCGGTGGCATCAAGGCGGACATCATCCAGGGCGTGCTGGGCGATGACGGCGCGAAGGTGACGGCGGTGCTGGCCAATGCGCAGGGCGGGCTGGAACTGTTGCCGGCGGCGGCCTATGGCACGCAGTGGCTGCATGTGCAGGACCAGGATGGGAAGTTCCTTGCACGACTGCCCCAGGGCAATGCGGTGGATGAGATCTATACGTTGGGGCCGCAGAAGTGGTGGCGGCTCATGAATCCGGAGTGGATCGATCCGGCTGGGCAACTCGGAAAGCCTCCGAAAGAAGGTGGAAAAACCAAAAATCAGATCGGCCCTGAGGCAACCATGAAACGTGTCGAAAAAGCGATGGAATTCGCCAATGCCATCCAGAACACCTTCCACGAGCGCACCTACGCCCACTATGGCAACGATCCGGACCATCCGGCCTGGAACGAGGTGTCATGGCGCGTGGTCGACGGCGATGCGGCGAAGGCGGGCGACCCGGCGAACTGGACCATGGTGCCCGGCGAGAAAGGCGACAACAAGAAGGGCCTGCTGAAGGTGCGCGGCAACCACGGTGTGGAACTCATACTGAAACTCCAGCCACCCCCTGCCGCAGCCGATGGCACGGTGCCGGTGGAGCGCAGCGCGAGCAAGGTGAAGGCGAAGCTCAAGTTCGTCCAGCGCGGCTATGACCACCAGGACAGCTATATGAATCCGGATGCCGACGCCTCGACGCTGTACAGCATCGTGCGCATCGCCAATGAATTCGACCCGCCGTGGTGGGACAAGAAAGACTGAAGCGCCTCGCTTTAACCATGACCAAGGGAGCATTCCGATGACGAACCCTCGCATTGAACGGCTGTTCGAACACACCAAGCTGCTGTGCTTCGGGCGCTATGTACTCACGGCGCCCGTGGATTCGCGCCTGGCCTTCGGGCGGGACTTTCCGACACTGCCCAATCAAGCCAAGGACATCGAGAAGGTGATGGAGGCCGAGCGGACGAAAATCCTCTCGGCAAACAAGACAGCCGAAATCACCTACTTCGGCAAGGGACCGGCCCCGAATACGTGGCTTATTCGATCATACGAAGACAAGTTCGCAAAGAAATATGAACTTGAAGAATTTCATTTCTACTACGTCGTCGGGCCGCATATCTTTCTGGACGGTGATGCGACAGCCAAAAGCCAAAACATAAGTGCAGACTATTTGCTCAAGGATGCAGTGGAGACTTCAAAAAACCTGCGACCTCGTGGCCCCGATGAAGTGCCCACCGAACAGGGCCTGTGCCACCAATTCGGATTCCGGCGGCTGGACGGCGCCAAGGGCAACGTGCTGACCCAGGTCGGCCTTCACATAGCAGCCTTACCCGACGTGGTCTTCAGCGTCCAGAGCAACCAGACCATCAACGCCACCTTCCCCGGCAACAGCGATGGCCTGCTCAAGCTCATCGCCGAGCGCAAGCGCGAAGCGGGCAGCAGGTACCCCAAGCTCACCACCTTGCGCGAGGGCAAGAGGAAGGTCCATGGCTGGGACGGAGAAGAGTCGCTGGTGCGCCGCCCCGACGGCACGCAGGACTTCGAGTGGATGTTCATCGGCGAGAACGGCGGCAGCGTCGCACGTCCCGGCAACCTGAGTGTGGCGATGCACACCAAGGTCGAGGCCGACCGCATCGGCGCAGCCAAGGCCTCCTCGCTCAACGACGAAGAGGCCATCGCGTTGTGGGACAAGCTGCTCGAAGGCCTGAAGTTCCGCGTGGCGGTGCCGGGTGCGCCTGCCAATGCTGTGGCGATCAAGTGAGGAAATCAGCAATGACATCGATTCAACACCCGACACGGCGCCAGGCACTGCAGCTGGCCGCGGGCGCCGTGGCAATGACCGCCTTGCCGGTTCCCGCGCTCACACGACTTCAGGCCCTTGCCGGGCCGGCCGGACCATCGGCTAACCTGTTGTGGAAACCCGTGGACGATACCCCGCGCGTTGCGACCTCATCCGATGATCGGTTCATGCAGTTCTCTAACATTCTTCAATCATGAGTTCCCAAAAAATCATCACCGACCACGACCTCTGGCGCAAAGGCATGGGAGGCGCACCCGCGGGGCTGGTCGGGCAGGCCGACAGCCTGGCCTATGCCGGCCTCGATCTCGACCTGGCCCAGTTCGTCACTTCCACTTTCAATGGCAGCAGCTTCGCGGCCACGACCTTCAGGCAGGCAGTCTGGCGTTCCTGTGGGTTCACTGGCTGCAACTTCACCGGCTGCGACTTCGAAGGCATCGCGCTCACCGACTGCGTCTTCACCGGCTGCGTGTTTTCTCGATCCCAGCTGCGGCACAGCCGGCTCAGCGGCTGCCGGTTCAGCAACTGCCAGTGGGATGCCCTGAACTTCGACAGCAGCCACTGGACCCGGGTCGCCATCCTGGGCTGCACCGGAACCACCGTGCAGGCCGACGGCCTGTCCGGCGAGCAGGTCGACTTCACGGGCAGCCATTTCGAGCAACTGGAATTTCGCAACGCGCGGATCAACTGACGCGCCTTCTTTCCAAGGTGCGGGGCGCTATATTGCGAGCAGCCCGTGCCCGCCGGCACGGGGCAGGATCATTCGCTCGAGGGGCTGGCGCCATGCGTCGCGCAAGGGCAAACCAGGAGACATTTTGGACCTGCGCGATCTGCAGTATTTCGAGGTCATTGCCGAACTCGAGCACATGGGCCGCGCCTCCGAGCGGCTGCACCGGACCCAACCCGCACTGACGAGTTGCGTCAAGCGTCTCGAGGAGGCCTGTGGCGCGGCCCTGTTCGAGCGAACGGGGCGCGGCATCCGCCTCACGGCCGCCGGCAAGGCCCTGCTCAAGTGGGCGCAGCGCACGCGCTTCGACGTGGAGAGCGCGTGCCGCGAGATCGGCGACATCGGCCGCGGCCTGGCCGGCAACATCCGCATCGGCATCGTGCCCACGGCCGCGCAGTTCCTGCTCCCGCCGGCGGCGCGAGAACTGATTGGCGAGGCGCCGGGCATCACGCTTCGCACGACGGTCGCCCTGGGCGACATCCTGACGCCGCTGCTGCGGGCCGGCGAGATCGACCTGATGGTCGGCACCGAGGGCACGCAGGAGCCGGGCTTCACCTCGAAGCTGCTTGCCGAAGACCCGATCGTCGTGGCCGCAATCAGTTCGCACGAGATCTTCAAGAAGACGAGGCCGACGCTCAAGGACCTGGCGGGCTACCGCTGGGTGCTGCAGCCGCCCGGTGCGCCGACGCGCGACTGGCTGGACCAGACCTTCGACCGCAGCCACCTGCCGCGGCCCCAGGTGCAGGTGGAAAGCACGATGCTGCTGATGCTGCCGAGCCTGATCGCCGAGACCGGCCTGCTGAGCTTCATCTCGCGGCTGCACCTGCAGGAAGGCCGCTCGGGCGCGGCGCTGCGCGAGGTGAAGGTCCGGGGCGTGACCATGCGCCGCCGCATGGTGGTCACCTACCGCGAGAGCGGGTACCTCTCGCCGGCGGCGCAGCGCCTGGTGGTACTGCTGGCCAAGCACGGGCGCTTCCGTTCCCGCTGATACCCCAAGCGGCATTTATCGGTTCCAAGAAATTATCGATTGGACCGTTAAGGCCGCAGCGCGAATACTTGCCTCCATCGAACGCACCGGACCCACTTCACAGGGCCGGGCAGTTCGGCCACTGGAGACAAGTTCATGCCCTCTTTCCCGCTTCGTGCCGGCGCTTCGCGTCGTCTCGCCATGGCCGCCGCAAGCCTGGTTGCCGGCGCCACCCTCCTCGCGCCCGCCGGTGTTCTTGCGCAGGCCTCGTATCCGTCGCGGCCGATCCGGCTGATCGTGCCGTTCCCGGCCGGCGGCGGCACCGACCTGATCGCGCGTGAGGTCGCCAACAAGGTCGCCACCAGCAACGGCTGGTCGATCGTCATCGACAACAAGCCCGGCTCGGGCGGCAACCTCGGGGTCGATGCGGCCGCCAAGGCCGCGCCCGACGGCTACACGCTGGTGCTCGGCCAGACCAGCAACCTGGCGATCAATCCAACGCTCTACGCGAAGCTGCCCTACAACCCGGAAAAGGACCTGACACCGATCGGCCTCGTCGCCAGCGCGCCGCTGGTGCTGGTGGTGGCGGCCGACTCGCCATACAAGACACTGGCCGACGTGGTGGCCGCGGCCAAGGCCAGACCCGAGGCGCTCAACTATGCGAGTTCGGGCAGCGGCACGGTGGCGCACCTGGCGACCGAGCTCTTCCAGAAGACCGCCAACGTGCGGTTCACGCATGTGCCCTACAAGGGCGCCGCGCAAGGATCGACCGACCTGATCGGCGGCCAGATCCAGATGTACATGTCCTCGGTGCCCACGCTGATCGGGCACATCAAGAGCGGCAAGATGCGCCCGATCGTCGTCACCTCGCGCAAGCGCACGACCGATCTCCCGGATGCGCCGACGGTGGACGAGTCGGGCTACAAGGGCTTCGAGGCCGCGACATGGTTCGGCGTTGCGGGCCCGGCCGGCCTGCCGAAGGACATGGTCGCCAAGCTCAACGCGGCGTTCAACAAGGCGCTGCAGGACCCCGAGGTCAAGCGCAAGCTCGCGAGCCAGGGCGCCGAGGTGAAGGGCAGCACGCCGGAAGAGTTCGGCGCCTACATCCGCGAAGAAACCGTGCGCTGGGGCAAGGTCGTCAAGGACTCGGGCGCCAAGGTCGATTGACGCACACGCCGCACCAAACCTCCCGTCTTCATTCCTCCAAGAGAAACCATGTCCTCCAACCCTCCCGACATCATTCGCGATTTCGAGCGCGTACCCGCGCACATCGTGGCGCAAGCCGCGCAATTCCAGCCCGCCATCCTGGCCGACGTGGCCGGCCGCCGAGGCGCGATGCACGGCCGCATCAAGGCGTTGCGCCCCCGCATGAAACTCGCCGGCCCCGCCTTCACGGTGGAGGTGCGTCCCGGCGACAACCTGATGATCCATGCCGCCATCGCGATGGCCAGGCCCGGCGACGTGCTGGTGATCGACGGCAAGGGCGACCAGGGCTCGGCGCTCATGGGCACCATCATGATGACGGCCTGCCAGAAGCTCGGCATCGTCGGCGTGGTGATGGACGGCGCCTGCCGCGACAGCCTCGAGATCGACGAGATGAACTACCCGGTGTTCTGCGTGGGCACCAACCCGAACGGCCCTACCAAGAACATCGCCGGGCGCATCGGGCATCCCGTCTCGGTCGGCGATGTCACGGTGCGCGCGGGCGACTTCGTGATCGCCGACGGCGACGGCGTGGTGGTGGTGGAGCGCGAGAAGATCGAGGCGCTGCTGCCCGCGGCGGCCCGGAAGGTCAGCGACGAGGCCGCGCGCATTGCCGCGATCAAGGAAGGCGACACCGCGGCCAAGTGGCTGAACGGCGCGCTGCGCACGGCCGGCGTGCTCAAGGAAGGAGAGGTGCTGTGAGCAGCATCTTGGTGACCGGCGCCGACCTGGCGCCGCAGGCCGTCGCGCTGCTCGAGGGCCACGAGATCGTCTACGCCGGCAAGGCCCCGACCGAGGACGACCTGGTGGCGCTGTGCCGCGCGCATGATCCGGTGGCCATCATCGTGCGCTACGGCAAGGTCGGCGCCGCGGTGATGGACGCGGCGCCCTCGCTGCGCGTGATCTCCAAGCATGGCAGCGGCACCGACACCATCGACAAGGCCGCGGCCCAGGCGCGCGGCATCGAGGTGGTCGCGGCCGTGGGCGCGAACGCCGCCGCGGTGGCCGAGCAGGCGCTGGCCCTGCTGCTGGCCTGCGCCAAGTCCGTGGTGCAGCTCGATGCCCGCATGCATGCCGGCCACTGGGACAAGGCCACGCACAAGAGCCTCGAGCTTGGCGGCCGCACCATCGGGCTGATTGGCCTGGGTGCGATCGGACTGCGCTTTGCCCGCATGGCCGATGCGCTGGGCATGCGCGTGATCGGCTTCGATCCCTATGCCGGGAATCTTCCGCCCCATGTCACGGCCGTCGACCTGCCGACGATCTGGCGCGAGTCCGATGCGATCTCGCTGCACTGCCCGCTGACGGAAGACAACCGCGGCCTGGTCAACGCCGACACGCTGGCCCGGTGCAGGCGCGGCGTGATCCTGGTCAACACCGCGCGCGGCGGCCTCGTCGACGAAGCGGCGCTGCTGGCCGGAGTGCGTTCGGGCCAGGTGGGCATGGCGGGCCTGGACAGCTTCGCAGTGGAGCCGATGGCCGCGGGCCACCCTTTCCAGGGCGAGAAGAACTTCGTGCTGAGCCCGCACATCGGCGGCGTGACCGGTGACGCTTATGTGAACATGGGCATCGGCGCGGCGAAGAACGTGCTGCAGGTGCTCGCCCGGCAGCCGGCCACCACCTGAGCCTTCGGCGGCGCGCCGCGCAGCGAATGCACTGCGGCACACCGGCAGCGGACACGAACACAACAACGAGAGACGAATCCATGAAGACATTGATCCAGCGCGTGCTTGCCGCATGCCTTCTTGCTGCGGCATCCGCGCACGCAGCCTTTCCCGAGCGTCCGATCACCCTGGTCGTCCCCTACGCGCCCGGCGGTTCGGCCGATGCGCTGGCGCGCGTGCTCGCCGTGCGCATGGGCGCGAAGCTGGGCACGAGCGTGATCGTCGACAACCGCCCCGGCGCGAGCGGGACCATCGGCGCGAGCTTCGCCGCCAAGGCCCCGGCCGACGGCTACACCGTGCTCTACGACGCCACGCCCTACTCCATCAATCCGCACCTGTTCCCGCGCATGCCGTATGCGAGCAATGCGCTGCAGCCGCTGGCGCTGGTCTCGCTGGCGCCGAACCTCCTCATCGTCAGGGCCGAATCGCCGATCAGGGACGTGAAGGACCTGGTCGCCAGGGCCAAGGCCGCGCCGGGCAAGCTGAACTTCGCCTCCGGCGGCAGCGGCACGGTGCAGCGGCTGGCGGCGGAGCTGTTGCGCCAGCGGCTCGACCTCGACATGGTGCACGTCGGCTACAAGAGCGGCGGCCCCGCGATCGTCGATGTGACCGGCGGCCAGGTCGACTTCATGTTCAGCACCATCGCGGCGTCCTATCCGCTGGTCTCTTCGGGCAAGCTGCGGGCTCTCGCAGTCTCGTCGCCCGAGCGCTCCAAGCGCCTGCCGGACGTGCCGACGGTGGCCGAATCGGTCGTGCCGGGCTACGAGGCCTTCGAATGGAACGGGCTGCTGCTGCCGGCCGGCACGCCCGAACCGGTGGCCGCGAAGCTGCACAAGGCGCTGGTCGACGTACTGAAGGAAGACGAGGTGAAGCAGCGCTTCGCCGACGTCGGCGTGCAGGCCGTCGGTTCCACACCGGCCGAGTTCGCGGCCTTCCTGAAGAAGGAAGACGCGAAATGGGCCGAGGTGATCCGCAAGGGCAACATCAAGCTCGACTGACACGCCGATGGCCGATCTCCCGCTCACGCATCCCGTGCCGCATTCGGTCGGGCTCGAGCGCCCTTCGCGCGCGCTGCCCGCAGGTGCCTGCGACAGCCACATGCACATCTTCGATCCGCGCTTCGCGCCCTCGCGGCACTGGAAGCGGCAGCCACCGCGCGCCGAGGTCGCCGCCTATCGCCAGCTCCAGGAGCGGCTGGGCACGTCGCGCACTGTCGTGGTGAACCCGTCGACCTATGGCACCGACAACGCCTGCATGCTCGACGCGCTGGCGCAGCTCGGGGCAAGCGCGCGTGGCGTCGCGGTGGTCGGCGCCGAGGTGGACGACGCGCAGCTCGAGCGCCTCGCGGCGCAGCGCGTGTGCGGATTGCGCGTGAACTTCGTGACGCCGCAATCCTGGGGCGCCACCACGGCGGACATGCTGACGGTGCTCGCGCGCAAGGCGGCGCGCCTCGGATGGCACATCCAGGTCTTCGTCCACCCCGGGCAGCTGGTCGAACTGGCGCCGCTACTCGAGGCCCTGCCCGCCCCGCTCGTGGTCGATCACATGGCACGCATCGATCCCGCCGAAGGGCCGGCCGGCGCCGCCTTCGCCACGCTGCACCGACTGCTCGACAAGGGCAACACCTGGGTCAAGCTCTCCGGCGTCTACATGCGCTCGCGAGAAGGCGCCCCGGCCTACGGCGACGCGCAGGCACTGGCCCGTGCGCTGGTCCGGGCTGCGCCGGAGCGCATGCTCTGGGGCAGCGACTGGCCCCACACCACCGAGGCGCCGGGCACGGTCGACGATGCCGGCCTGGTGAACGTGCTGCGCGCCTGGTGCGGCGACGATGGCGTGATGGACCGTATCCTCGTCGACAACCCGGCGAGGCTCTACGGCTTCGGCCAACCCTGATTGCGGCCTGTGCCGCGACGGAGACTCCCCTTGTTCCTTCTTCAGCCCCCCGAAGTTCGAGACCTCGAAGTGTTCACGCGCATGCCTGATGCCTTGCGCCGGCGCGAACCCAGCGCATGGGCCGACGCCAACCGGGGCGGCCAGGCCACCGACTCATTTCTCGAAGGGCCGGTGTTCGACGATGCCGGCAACCTGTACGTGGCCGACATCCCGTTCGGACGCATCTTCCGCATCGACCCGGCCGGCGCATGGACGCTCGTGGCCGAATACGACGGCGAGCCCAACGGCATGAAGTTCCTGGACGCGCACACGCTGCTCGTCACCGACTACAAGAACGGCCTGATGCGCGTCGACGCGCGCACCGGTGCCGTCACGCCTCACCTGCAGCGGCGCAACACCGAGCGCTTCAAGGGCGTGAACGACCTGGTGCTGGACGCGCAGGGAAACATCTACTTCACCGACCAGGGCCAGACCGGGCTGCACGATCCCACGGGCCGCCTCTACCGGCTGCGGCCCGACGGCCAGCTCGACCTGCTGCTGGGCAACGTGCCCAGCCCGAACGGCGTGGCGCTCTCGCCCGACGGCAGGCTGCTCTACCTCGCGGTGACGCGCGGCAACTGCGTCTGGCGCGTGCCGCTGCTGGCCGACGGCAGCGTCGCCAAGGTGAGCCAGTTCTTCACCTCGTACGGCCCGAGCGGCCCCGATGGCCTGGCGGTCGATGCAAAAGGGCGCGTGATCGTCGCCAACCCGGGCCTGGGCTACGTCTGGCTGCTGAACGCCCGTGCCGAGCCAGTCGTCGTGCTTCGGGGACCGGCGGGGGCTTCCACGACCAACCTTGCCTTCGGGGGCAAGGACCGCAGCACGCTCTACGTGACCGATTCCACGCACGGGAACATCCTGGCGGCGCAGCTCGATGCGCCGGGATTGCTGCTGCACCGCGGACGGCCCGAGGCCTGAGGCCTTCGAAACGTCACGCGCTTTCGTCGAAACGGCGAAACGAACCGCGCCTTCGCCGTTCTGCTCTCTACCGCCTGCCAGCCTTCGCTTCTACATTTTCTCCATGGAGCCTGAGCTCCTTTCTGGAGAAACAAAATGTCGAAGCTGCAAGTCAAGAATGTTCTGGTGCTGGGTGCGGGCAAGGTGGGCAGCACGGTGGCGGACATGATCGCCGAATACCACCGCATCCCGGTGACGCTGGCCGACCAGCGCACCGGCACGCCGTCCAATGATCCGCTGGTGCGGCAGATCACGCTGGACGTCGAGGACGAGGCGGCGCTGGCCGGCGAACTGGCCTCGCACACGGTGGTCATCAACGCGCTGCCGTTCTTCCTGGCGGCGCGCGTGGCCACCCAGGCCGCGCGGCTCGGCGTGCACTACTTCGACCTCACGGAAGACGTGGCGGCCACGCATGCGATCCGCCAGCTGTCCCATGAAGCCACGTCGATGCTGATGCCGCAAAGCGGCCTCGCACCCGGCGTGATCGGCATGCTCGGCGGCCACCTGGCGGGGCACTTCGACGAACTCTACGACCTGCGCCTGCGCGTCGGCGCGCTCACGCGCAATGCCACCAACAGCCTGCGCTACAACTTCACCTGGAGCATCGACGGCGTCATCAACGAATACTGCAACGCCTGCGATGCGATCGTGAACGGCCAGGTCGTGTCGGTGCAGCCGCTGGAGGGCCATGAGACCTTCACGCTCGATGCGGAAGCCTTCGAGGCCTTCAACACCTCGGGCGGACTGGGCACGCTGTGCGAGACGCTGTGCGGCAAGGTGCGCAACCTCGACTACAAGACCATCCGCTATCCGGGCCACCGCGATGCGATGAACTTCCTCTTGCACGACCTGCGCCTGATCGAGCGCCGCGACCTGCTGCGCCAGGTGCTCGAACATGCGGTGCCGCACAGCCGGGAAGACGTGGTCATCGTGTTCGCCTCGGCCTCGGGCATGCGCGGCGGCCGGTTCGAACAGGAAACCCGCCTGGGCCGCGTGTTCGGCGCCAGGCTCCGCGGCAAGGACCGCACCGCCATCGAGCTCACGACGGCCGCCGGCGTGGTCGGCGTGTTCGAGCTGCTGCTGCAGGGCACGCTGCCCCGCGCCGGCTTCGTCGGGCAGGAGCAGGTGCCGCTCGAGGCCTTTCTCTCGACCCGCGTGGGCCACTACTACCAGGGGCTCGGCGTGAGCGCCTCCAGCCCTTCTCGGCCGGAACTCGCCGAAGCCTGAGCGCTTCGCGCAAGCCGCGGCCCCGGGGGCGCACAACGCCCCGGCCCGGCCCTGTCTCTCTTTCTTCTTCAACCCGGACTGGAGTTTTGCCATGCGTGGTGCAGACGTGCTCGTGCAGATGTTGATCAACTACGGCGTCGACGTGCTCTTTGGTGTGCCCGGCGACACCAACGTGCCGTTCTACGAGGCGCTGCAGCGCCGCCAGGGCGACATCGAGCATGTCATGGCCCGCGACGAGCGCTCGGCCGGCTACATGGCCGACGCCTACGCGCGGCTGACCGACAAGCCCGGCATCTTCGAATGCCCCTCGGGCGCCGGCGCGATGTATTCGCTGCCCCCGCTGGCCGAATCGAATGCGTCTTCGGTGCCGGTCATCCTGCTGACCATCGACCTGCCCTTGCCGGGCGAGGGCCGCGGCATGATCACCGAGCTCGACTGCGCCAGGCTGTTCGAGCCCGTCACGAAAATGTCGGTGCAGGTGAAGTCGCCCGAGAAACTGCCCGAGATCGTTCGCCGCGCATTCCGCGTGGCCTGCTCCGGCACGCCCGGCGCCGTGCACCTGCAGATTCCGGAAGACATGCTGCTGGCGGAGATCGATCCCGGCGCCATCTCGCTGCACGCCGAGCCCGAATGCAGGACCTTCCCGGCCTTTCCGACGGCCCCCGCGCCTGGCAAGGTGAACGAACTCTTCGCGCTGCTGCGCAACGCCTCGAAGCCGCTGTTCGTCGCGGGCGGCGGCGTGAACCGCTCCTGCGCCGGCGGCGCGCTCACCGAGGTGGCCGTGAAGCTCAACGTGCCCGTGGTCAACACGATCACGGGCCAGGGTGCGCTGCCCGACGACCACCGCCTGGCCATCGGCGTCATCGGCGACAACGGCTTTCATCCGCATGCCAACCGCGCGCTCGAGGAATCGGACCTGGTGATCTTCGTCGGCTCGCGCATGGGCTCGGTCGTCACCGTGGGCTGGACCTTCCCCCGAATGACACTCAACAAGCGCGTGGTGCAGATCGACATCAACCCCGAGCGCCTTGCCAACAACTACGAGAACCTGCTGTCGATCGCCGCGGACGCGCAACTGGTCCTCACGCAGATCCTGAGCGAAGCGCCCGTCGATTTCGATGGATCGAAGCACACGCCCTGGGTCGACCACCTGAATGCCTACCGCGCAAACTTCTGGGACCACGCCGAGGGCGTGCTCTCGCTGGACGACGTGCCGCTGCGGCCCGAGCGTGTGGTGCGCGAGTTCGGCAGGCAGCTCGAAAAGTACGGGCGGGCCGTGCACATTCTTTCGGACGCCGGCACGCCCACGCCCTACATGACGCGCTTCCTGCGCATCGGCGACCGCCGCACGCGCTTCGTGATACCGCGCGCCTTCGGCGGCCTGGGCTCGGCGATTCCCGCGGTGGTCGGCGCCTGGTATGCCGACAAGACGCGCCGGCCCATCGGCATGTTCGGCGACGGCTCTTTCAACATGGCGGTCGGCGAGCTCGAGACGCTGGTCCGCAAGAAGGTGCCGGCGCTCCTGATGCTCTTCAACAACGGCTGCTTCGGCTGGATCAAGGGACTGCACCGGCTCAAGGGCCACGACGAATGCCTTGGCGTGGACTTCCTGCCGCCGCGCGGCCAGGCCATTGCCGAGGCCTTCGACATCAAGGCCTGGACGGCCGCCACGCCCGATGAATTGATCCGGGCGCTCGATGAAGCCTTCGCCTATGACGGCCCCTGCCTGATCGACATCCACATCGAATCGCTCGCGGACCGCGTGCCGCCCGTGTATTCCTGGCTCGCGAAAAAGAAGCTCGATCCGCTGGCACTCGCGCCGGAGGACGTGGCCTATCTGTAGGTCGGATCGCGGCGCCAACGGTTCACGATAGACTTTTCGGCGAATGAACCGATTGGCCTGAATGAAGAACACTGTTGCCGTGCTCGGCGCCGGCATCGTCGGCGTGTCGTGTGCCCTCGAACTCCAGCGGCGGGGTTTCGACGTGACGGTCTTCGACCGCGCCGCGCCGGGCCGCGAGACCTCCTACGGCAATGCCGGCGTGATCGCCCGCAGCTCGCTGATGCCGTTCAACCATCCGGGGCTGTGGTCCTCGCTTCCCAGGCTGCTGAAGAACAACGCCGCGGGCTTTCGCTACAACCCGCTTTTCCTCGCGAAGAACCTGCCGTGGGCGCTGAAGTTCCTGGCCAACACGCGTGCGGCGGTCTTTCATGAAACGACCGCGGCGCTCGATGCACTGATCCGGCTTTCGGCGGCGCAGCACCTGCGGCTGCTGGGCGAAGCGGGCGCGGCGCACCGCCTGCGCACGAACGGGTGGCTCTTTCTCTATCGCAGCGAGGAAGGCTTTCTCGGCAGCCAACTCTCGCGGGACACCTTCAAGAAGTTCGGCATCGCCACGCAGCTGCTCGATGCGCAAGAACTCGCGCAGCTGGAGCCGCATCTGAAGCCGCTGTTCCCGCGCGCGCTCTGGATCCAGGACACGGCGTCGGTGGACAGCCCGGGCCAGGTGGTCGAAGCCTACGCCAGGCTTTTTGTTGCGCGCGGCGGCCGCATCCGGCAGGCATCGATCGGCGGACTGCGCCGCTCGGAAGCAGGCGATGCCTGGCAGCTGAGCGAAGACGGCGGCACGCGCCACGAGGCCTCGCGCGTCGTGCTCGCGCTGGGGCCGTGGACCCGGGAGTTCGCGAAGAAGGCCCTGGGCCTGTCGGTACCGATGGCGTACGAGCGCGGCTACCACATGCACTACCGCGCTGCCGGCGGGGCCATGCTCGGTCGGCCGGTCTACGACACCGGCGGCGGCTATGTGCTGTCGCCCATGGAACAGGGCCTGCGGCTGTCCACCGGCGTGCAGCTGGCCGACCGCGAGGCGCCCAAAAACCTCGCGCAGCTCGATCTGGCGGAGCGCGCAGCGCGCGAGGCGTTTCCGCTCGAGGCGCGCCTTGACAAGGAAGCCTGGCTCGGCAGCCGCCCCACGCTGCCGGACAGCCGCCCGGTCATCGGCGAATGCCCGGGCCGCCCAGGCCTTTGGCTCGCATTCGGCCACCAGCACATCGGCTTCAACACCGCCCCGGGCACGGCCGCGCTCCTTGGCGCGATGATGGCCGGCGAAGCCTGCGCCTTCGATCCCGCGCCGTTCCGGCCTTCACGCTTCCTGGGCTGAAGCCGCCAGCGCATCCGCACCCGAACAAGACGGAGTGCACCGATCTGGCACCCCGGTCGTGCCCCTGGTGCGACCAGGACATTCAGGCGCCGGTCAACGGAAATGGTCGTTTCGCATGCCCGCGGTGACGGTATGACGAAAACTTCGCGCGATCCTGACGAACTGCCGCATTGCTCGTGACTGTCATGGCTCCTAGACTTCATTCGCGAGTCGAAGCCTTCCTTCCCATTCAAATGGCGAGCTTTTTGCTTGGAGACCCCATGACTACAAAACGAGCGATCCTTCGCACCCTCCTCGCGCTGACGAGCGCATGCACCCTCACCCTCAGCGTCGCCCAGGAGCCGGAAAGCTCGATGACCCGCGTCCAACGGACCAAGGTCCTGCGGGTGGGCGCGATCGCCGGGGCCATTCCGTACTTCAGCAAGGATCTGGTCACGGGCAAGTGGGAAGGCTTCGGGCCCGACTTCTCCGAGAGCCTGGCCAGGAAATTCGGCGCCAAGGTCGAATACGTGGAAACGACCTGGGGCAACGCGGTGCTCGACCTGCAGTCGAACAAGATCGACGCGATGTTCGGCATGGCGCCGACGCCGGCGCGCAAGGAGGTCGTGAACTTCTCCGACACGCTGTTCGACAACACCTACACCGCCGTGTGCAAGAAGGGCTTTCCGACCAAGACCTGGGAGCAGCTGAACGCGCCCGAGAACAAGATCGTGGTCGACGTAGGCTCGAGCCATGACCAGCTCGCCACGCGCATCCTGCCGAAGGCCGACGTCCAGCGGCTGGAGAACTCGGGCTCCGCAACGCTCGCGCTGCAGGCCGGCCGCGCCGACTGCCAGATCCTGGTGATCCTGCTGGCGCAGCCGCTGCTGGCCAAGCGCGCCAACGTGGGCGTGATGCAGATTCCCAGCCCGATCTACACGGCGCCCGTGAGCATCGGCCTGCGCAAGGAAGCCGATCCGGCCATGCAGGCGGCCGTCAATGCCTGGCTGGGCGAGGTTCGCGCCAAGGGCGAGGTCCGCAGCGTGATCCTGAAGAACATGGAGAAACTCGCCGGCGTTCCCGCCAGCGCCTTCCCTTCCGAAATCAAGTTCTGAGCCCGGGCCATGGAATACGCCGAATCGCAGGGGGCGCCCCGCTCGCGCTCTCGCTTGGGCATGGCCCTGATGGTGGTTCTCGCGCTGGCCGGCGCCTGGGCGCTGGTCAAGCACTTCGCCGGCGCAAGCGCGGCCTCCGCCGGCTACGACTGGGACTTCGCGGTGCTCTGGAAGTACCGCTCGCTGCTCATCAGCGGGTTGCTCTACACGCTGCTCTTCACGGTGGTCTGCGTGGTGCTCGGGCTGCTGGTGGGCGTGGTCACTGGCCTGGGGCGCCTGTCCACCAACCCGTACATCACCGCGCCGCTGCGCGCCTACATCGAGGTGTTCCGGTGCACACCGGTGCTGGTGCAGCTCGTGTGGTTCTACTACGCGTTGCCCGTGCTCACCGGTCTCGAGCTCTCGGCCACGGCCGCCGCCACCCTGTGCCTGACGCTCTATGGCGGCGCGTTCTATTCCGAGATCGTGCGCGGCGGGATCATCTCGATCGAGTCCGGCCAGACCGAAGCCGGCAAGGCGCTGGGCATGACGCGCCTGCAGCTGCTTCGCCGCATCCTGCTGCCGCAGGCGTTCAAGAAGATGGTGCCGCCGCTGATGAGCCAGTCGATCATGCAGCTGAAGAACACTTCGCTGCTCTCGGTGCTGGCCGTGCCCGACCTGCTGTACCAGGGCCAGGTGATCGCGCACGACACCTACCGGCCGCTGGAGCTCTACACTTTCATCGCGATTGCCTATTTCGCCGTGCTGCTGCCCATCACGATCTGGGCCAAGCGCATGGAATACGGCGTTGCCAGGGAAGCCTGACATGACGACACCCACCGTGATCGAGATCGCAGGCCTTCGAAAGTCCTTCGGCGCCCACGTGGTCCTCAAGGACATCTCGCTGAAGATCGAACGTGGCCAGGTGGTCGCGATGATCGGGCCTTCGGGCTCCGGCAAATCCACGCTGCTTCGCTGCATCAACCTGCTGACGGTCCCGGACGGCGGACGCATCGCCGTGGGCGACCAGGCGATCCAGTTCAGCGGACGCGACACCGCGCTGCCGAGCGAGCGCAAGCTCGCGAAGTTCCGCGCCTCCACCGGGATGGTGTTCCAGCACTTCAACCTGTTCCCCCACATGACCGCGCTGCAGAACGTCATGGAAGGCCCGGTCACGGTGCTCAAGACGCCGAAGGCGCAGGCCGCGGCCGAGGCCCGGGCGCTGCTGCAGAAGGTGGGCCTGCTCGAGCGCGCCGACTACTACCCCGACAAGCTCTCGGGCGGGCAGAAGCAGCGCGTGGCCATTGCCCGCGCACTGGCCATGAAACCGAGCGTCATGCTGTTCGACGAGGCCACCTCGGCGCTCGACCCCGAGCTCGTCGGAGAAGTGCTGACCGTCATCAAGGGCCTGGCGAAGGAAGGCATGACCATGATCCTGGTCACCCATGAGATCGGCTTTGCGCGCGAAGTGGCGGACCAGGTGATCTTCATGCGCGACGGCGTCGTCGCGGAGTGCGGGCCGCCCGGCATCGTCATCGACAACCCGCAGCAGGAGTCGACGCGCGCGTTCCTCGGCCGCTTCAAGGCGTCCGCCGGCGCGCCCGAGCCCGCCGTTGCCGCCGCCGTCATCGCCTAGTGGGCGGCAAGGCTGCTCCCGCGGAAGCCGTTGCATGGCCGCAGGGGCGCTGCCACTGCGGCGCGGTGCGCTTCGAATTCTTGCTGGCTTCGCACAAGGGCGTGAGCTGCAACTGCAGCTATTGCGTGCGCAAGGCGGCACTGCACCACCGCGTGCCGGCCGGGAACTTCCGCCTGCTCGCGGGCGCGCAGCAGCTGTCGAGCTACCGCTTCGGGACGATGCGCGCACGCCATCTCTTCTGCAGCATGTGCGGCATTCATACGCACTGCCATCCGCGATCGGCCCCCGAGGAGGTCAATGTCAACCTGCATTGCGTCGACGCGCTGCTGGATGCGCACATCGAGCTTTCCCTGCACGACGGCCGCGGCTGGACCGCACTGCCGTAGCATGCCGGTCAAACTCCAGAACTTCATGAGACAACGCGATGGACGGAAGACTTGACGACCTCGACCGGCACCTGCTGAGCCTGCTCCAGGCCAATGCCAGGGAGCCCGCCGCCAACCTGGCGCGAAAACTCAAGATCGCGCGCACCACTGTGGTCGCGCGCATTGCGCGGCTCGAGCGCGAAGGCATCGTGGCCGGCTACGGCGTACGCCTGGGCCACAAGCTCGAGCATGCGGCCGTTCGCGCGATCTGCGGGCTCAGCGTCAACGCCAAGAATGCGCCCGCGGTGATCCGGGCGCTCGAGCGCGTGCCCGAAGTCGAGGAGCTTTCGGCCGTGAGCGGCCAGTTCGACTACATGGTGTTCCTGCGCTGCGACACGCCGGAAAAGCTCGATGTCCTGCTCGACCAGCTCGGCCAACTGGACGGCATCAACCAGACGCAGACCTCGATCGTCCTGAGCCGGAAGATCGACCGGCGCAGCGCCCTTCCCTCGGTCTCCTGAGCCTTGTCGGACATGAATGCCGCTGCGCCTGGCTTTCTCGGTGTGCTGATGCTCGACACGCGCTTTCCGCGGCCGCCGGGCGATGTCGGCAATCCGCAGACCTATGCGCGGGCCGGCATTCCGGTGCGCTTTCTCACGGTGCAAGGTGCGTCACCCAGGCGCATCGTCGAAGAAGCCGATCCGCGCCTGGTCCAGCCCTTCGTCGATGCCGCGGTGCGGCTGGTGGCGGAAGGTGCGTCGATGATCACCACCAGCTGCGGCTTCCTGGCCGCCTACCAGGACGTTCTTTCCCAGGCGGTACCCGTGCCGGTGCTGACCTCGAGCCTGCTGCAGGTGCGGCACTGCGTCCAGCCGGGCATCGTCACCTTCGACGCGCAATCGCTGACGCCGCAGATCCTGCAGGCTGCCGGCGTGCCCGCGGGAACGCCGGTCATGGGCGTGCGCCCGGGCTGCGAATTCCATCGCCGCATCCTGGACAACGACACCGTGCTCGACCTGGCCGAGGCGCAGCGCAATGTCGTCGACGCGGCCGTGCACCTGGTGCAGGCCTTCCCCTGCGTCGAGCGCATCGTGCTCGAATGCACGAACATGCCGCCGTACCGGGAAGCCGTGGCTGCGGCGGTCGGACGTGAAGTGCATGACATCGAGACGATGATCCTGAAGGCGTGGCGCGACCGGTCACCGGAGTGATTCACGCCTTCCCCAGCGCCGCAATCGGCGCATGGCGCGCCATCAGCTCGTCGATCCAGTCGATGAACACCCGCAGCTTCGCGCTGGCATGCCGGTTCGGCGGAAACACCACGTACATCGGCATCACGCCGAAGTGCCAGCCCTCGAACAGCGGCACCAGCTCGCCCTGGGCCACGTGGGGCGCGGCCATGTAGTGCGGCAGCCAGAGGATGCCCATGCCCGCCACGCCGGCCGCGAGGTAGGCATTGCCGTCGTCCACCGCGACCACATGGCGGCCTTGCAGTTCGATGTGCTCGGCGCCGCGCTGCATGCGCAGTGCGGCGACCTTGCCGCTGCGCGTGCTCAGGTAGCCCACGATGCGGTGGTGGGTGTCTTCGAGCTCGCTCGGGTGCACGGGCGTGCCGGCGCGCTCCAGGTAGCACGGCGCGGCATAGACGCCGAGCTGCAGCTCGCCCACGCGACGCGCCGTCAGCGATGAATCGGTGAGCTCGCCGCCGCGCAGCACGCAATCGACGTTGTCGCCGATCAGGTCGACCATCCGGTCGCTCACGCCGAGGTCGAGCTGGATCTCGGGATGGCGCGCATGGAACGCCGGCAATGCGGGCACCAGGATCATGCGGGCGAACGGGGTGGGGACGTCCACGCGCAGGCGCCCGCGCGGCGAGGCCGAGGCGCCGGACAGGCTGGCGTCTGCATCCTCGAGGTCGGCGAGCAGCCGCACCACGCGGTCGTAGTAAGCAGCGCCCTCGGCCGTCACCTTGACCTGGCGCGTCGTGCGGTTCAGGAGTTTCACGCGCAGCCGCGCCTCCAATTGCTGGACCAGCTGGGTCACGGTGGTCTTGCTCATGTGGAGCGTCTGCGCCGCCTTGGTGAAGCTGCCCGCCTCCACCACGCGGGCGAAGGCCTGCAGCGCATCGAATCGGTCCATCTCTGTGCCTCGGGTCGATTGTTTGGCCTGTGCAAACAGTCATTGTGCGTCCTGCCTGTTTATCCAACGGCCGCGCAGTCCTAGAGTCCACCGATCGCAATCTCCCTTTCCAAGAAAGCCGATCCATGTCCGCACGCAATGTTGTCTTTCCCCCTGGCCGCCAGGCGCTCTACGAGCGCAACCGCTATTCGCCCGCCATCCGCTCCAACGGTTTTCTCTTCGTGTCGGGGCAGGTCGGCAGCCGGCCCGACGGTTCGCCCGAGCCCGACCTGGAGGCGCAGGTCCGGCTCGCGTTCGACAACCTCAACGCGATCCTCTCGGCCGCGGGTTGCAGCTTCGACGACGTGGTCGACGTGACGGTCTTCATCGTCGACCCCGAATCGAAGTTCGAGACCATCTGGAAGGTGGTCGCAGAATATTGGGGCGCGGCGCCGCACCCGACACTGACGGGCATCGGCGTGACCTGGCTCTACGGCTTCCAGTTCGAGATCAAGGTGATCGCGAAGCTTCCGGACGAACGCGTGGCCGGCTGAGGGCCCGCCCGCATGGGTCATGGCGAAACAAGATGCCGCCACGGCACCGATTGCGGAATCACATGCCGATTCGCATGCCCACTTCGATCTGAAAGGGAACAGCGAGGCTCCTATGCTCGTGTGGAACGACATCCGTCGTCGTCGCTTCGCCGCTGCGCGCCTTTTCCATTTCGATTGGAGCTGTTCCCATGTCCCTGCAGGATTTCAAGGTTCTCACTTTCGACGTCGTCGGCACGTTGATCGATTTCGAGGGCGGCATGCTCGCCTACCTCCGCTCGGCGGTGCCCGATGCCCGCGTGAGCGACGACGAATTCCTGGCCGCCTACCGCCGGGCACGCGCCGACGGCCAGGCCGGCTGGTACCCCGATGACCTGGAGCGCTGCTGGCACGCCATCTCGCCCGCGCTGGGCCTGCCCGACAGCGATGCGCTGGCCCGCGGCCTGCGCGATTCGGTGGCGCAGTGGCCGGCCTTCCCGGACTCGGTGGAGGCATTGAAGCGGCTGCGCACGCGTTTCAAGCTGGTCACGATGACCAACGCGCAGCAATGGGCGCTGGCCCATTTCGACAAGACGCTGGGCTCGCCCTTCGACATGCTGCTGAGCTGCGACGACGCGCTGTGCGAAAAGCCCGACGCGCGCTACTTCGCCTACGCGCGCGGCCGCTTCGAAGGCGCCTGGGGCTATAAACAGGCCGACAACCTGCACGTGGCGCAGAGCCAATATCACGACATCGGCATCTCCAAACAGCTGGGCATCGCCACCTGCTGGATCGAGCGCCGCCATGCGCAGAAGGGGTCCGGCGGCACCATCGAGTCGAAACACACCGAGCCCGACTACCACTTCCGCACGCTGGCCGAACTGGCCGATGCCGTCGAGGCGGGCCGCTGACCATTGCGCCACAGCGACCTCCTGCGGGGCATCAGCGCTTTCCCAGGAGCGGCGAGCGGCCCATCTTTTCGCGCGGGGCCGATATCACGGGCTTCGCATCCGAGAAACGCGCCTGCTTGATCGCGACGTCCAGCGACGGCAGGCTCCAGGTCCTCTGCAGGCGCAGGCTGTTCATTCCGGCGTTCCAGGCATGCAGCATCCGCTTGCCCGTCTCGCGGAATCCGGGATAGCGGCCGGCCGCCTCGACCACCTGCGGGGTCACGCGGACGATGGACTCGCAGAGGCGGTCCACACGCTCTTTGGTCTGCGCAGGCATCACGCCGCAGCGTGTCTGCAGAAACCGCTCCAGCGCCTTGCCCGGCATCCAGGTGCTGCGCCCTTCGACAGGCATACCCGGCGGATTCTTCGCATAGTCGTCGTAGACCGTCGTGGTCAACATGTCGTAGACGGGAGCCAAGGCGATGCTCTCGCGCGACGTGTAGAGCAGCGCGATGTTCTTGGTGTGGCAGTCCGCGTTGCGCAGCGCATAGGTCAGCAGCAACAGATCCGCCAGCTGCGACAGCGCTGCATTCTGTTGTGCCGGCGAATCCACTACATCCTTGATGCGGCCGACCACACGCTCCCAGGTCGACTGGTACTTTTCTTCAGGCCGCAGCGACAGCAGGCTGCAAAGGTCTTCCATGCCTTTGCGCATGGTGCCGTCCACGTCGAAGTCGAAGCGATGCACCACAAGCGCTTGGCCATCCTCGGAGACTTCGGTCATCGCGGCAGGAATGCCGGCCTGGCGCGACACTTCCATGCACAGGTGTTCATTGAGCGCGACGCCCGGGAGCCGAGCGGTGGCCCCCTTGATGATGTACCGATCGGTGGCCAGCGTCCCTTTGCCGTACTCGGTCAGTGCGTTCGGCGACAGGAACTTGGGGACGACGCCGGACACCCCGGACACGGCATATCGGCGCACCAGGTCGACAAAGGCCGCCTCGGAGTTGTCGCCGCGCAAGATTTCCCTCAATTCGAAGGGTACGGGCGGCTGGGTCGGATCGGCGCCGGGCATGGCGACCTTCACGCGCCCGATGGCGTTGCGCCCCACCACCGACAGCAGGTTGAGCGGCGATGCACCGACCTGCGGCCCCAGTTGCTCCTGCAGGATCGACAGCAGGAACCCCTCCGGCAGGTTCATCCGAAAGACGGGATGAAGGTCGGGATAGGCATAGGACTCCGTCCGCGCAGGCATCAGCAGCGAGACGAACTGCGTGGGTTCGACATCAGGGTGATAGGCCATGACGTGGCGGAAACCATCGGCAGACTCCAGGGTCGCCACCGGCTTGTCATGAACGAAGACGTGCAGCTTCATCGGCGCGCTTCACTGTCCTGCGCGAAGGCGCGTTGCCGCTCCGCCAGCGCGTCATCGAGCGTGAAGCTGCGCTTCATCGGCATGTAGCTCATCTCGTGGCCGAGCACTTCCAGCAGACGCAGCAGTTTGCGTGAGCCGAACTCGGCGACACCGCCCGTCTCGAAGCGTGCAAGGGTGGATTGGCCCAGGCCGCTCAAGGCGGCGAGTTCCTTTTGGGTCATGCCACGCTCTTTGCGCAGTTGCGCGAGTGCGCGGCCAAGATCAGGCAGACTGTTCATATGCTTTATTTGCTATAAAAATTCATGTGAAATTTCTAACGGCGCCCTGGCTGACGCATTGCCGATACCGGCACAAATTATAGCAAATAGAGCACTATTTTGGCGACAACTGAATGCCGTATATGTAATGAGGCACTGCCGATGGATCAAGGAGTCGGCTGCGTGTCCGGTCATTTTTATAGCAAATACAGCGCAAATCGATTCAATCCCTCGCCTCCAGGGCCGCGGTCGCAGGGGTCATCGCGCAAATGCGCACAAGGCGGCACGCGCAGGCAACGATTCCCGCGCGCAGCGCATGAATGCTTTCGTCTGCTGGCGGGCATACTCGCACGCGTTCAGAGAAAACCCATTTCAACAAGGATCCCATGTCAGGACACGGCTTTCACGTGCACGGCCCGCACGACCACGAACTTGAACACGCGGCATCCGGCGGTAGTCATGGCGACGGCCACGCTCATGCGGACGCCGCGGCAGCCGGTGGCATGAGCATGACGAGCAAGATCGCGGTGTGCACCGCCGTGATCGCCACCGTCGGCGCGATCTTCTCGTACATGGGCGGCGCCACGCAGGCCAACGCGGGCCTCTACAAGAACAACGCCGCGATCAAGAAGACCGAGGCGTCGAACCAGTGGAATTACTTCCAGTCGAAAAGCACCAAGCAGGCCTTGGCCGAATTCGCGCGCGACACCGCGACCGACGACGGCCGCAAGCAGGACTGGCAGCTCAAGGTGGCGCGCTACGAGCAGGAGAAGACCGACATCCAGGCCGCCGCAAAGAAGCTGGAAGCCGAGGCGAGCCAATGGGACGCCCAGTCGGAAGAGCAGATGCACCAGCACCATCGCTGGGCCCAGGCGACGACCGTGCTGCAGGTGTCGATCGCACTGGCCGCCATTGCGTTGCTGACGAAGAAGAAGTGGCTTGAGCGCGCGATGTTCGGCGTGGCGGCTGGGGGGCTTGTGGTGGGGGCGCTGGCGGCGTTTCACATCTAGCAGCCAGGCCGGCGCGAGTCGGAGGCGACGCATGCAGCTGCCGCCTCGACCTCCCGGCCCTCCGCTAGGCAGCTTGCCGCACAGAGGCGCGCGCGCAGGCCAGGAAGGGCTCGATGAGCGGGCTCTGCCAATCGCTGCGCCAACAGGCGGCGATGTCCATCTTTGCATCGACGTTGCGAAGCGCCCTGAACACCACGCCCGGAGGCCGGCCGATCCGGGCGCAGGCCGGCAGGATGGCCACGCCCTTGCCCGCCAGCACGAGCGCCAGCGCCGACATCATGGTCTCGACCCGCTGCGCGATCGGCATGCTGACGCCGTGCCGCCGAAGCATCGAGGCGACGACGGATTTGTCGACGTCTCCATCCGGCACAGGCAGCCCGATGAGGGGCAGGCCTGAGAGCCGCTCCAGTGGAATGCTGGACATGCGGGCCAGGGGCGAGTCCGCATGCATGGCCAGCATCAAGGGCTGGGTTCCGATGCGCTCGACCGCGATGCCGGCCTGGGCCACGGGCGGGATGCAGATCGCCACCGACACGTCCGAGTCGACGAGGGCCGAGACGTTGTTGAGGGCGTTCAGTTCCACGTACTGGACTTCCACATCCGGCAGCTTCGCCCGCAGCGCGTTCTCCAGGCGAGGGAGCACCAGGTAGGACAGCACGACCATGGTCCCGATCGTGAGCCGGCCCCTGCGGCCCGAGCCGATTGCCCGTGCCGCGTCGAAGCCTTCGTTGGCGAGCAGCAGCGCTTCCTTCGCACGCTGGAACAGCGCATTGCCGGCGTCGGTGATCTCCATGCCGCGCGCCGCCCTGCGGAACAGCGGCGTGCCCACCGCCGCTTCCAGGTTCTTGATGTGGACCGACAGCGGCGGCTGGGCCATGTTGAGCCGGCGTGCCGCCTTGCCCACGCTGCGTTCCTCGGCGACCGCCACGAAGTAGCGAAGCGTTCTGAAGTCTGGTGCTGCCATACGCTGCTCGTATGCCTTTTCAAGAAAACAGTATTGGACCCGATGGTGCGGTGCGTCAATCATTTGCGCATGAAAAAGTTTCCGCGTCTTCCGAAGTCCGAAATCTGCGAGATGTCCGCCGCGACCATGCGCACGCTCGTCGCGCAACGAAAGCTCTCGCCGGTGGAGATCGTCGAAGAAGTATTGCGCCGGGCCGACACCGTGCAGCCGCACCTCAACTGCTTCATCACGCTGTGCCACGAGCAGGCGATGGCGCAGGCCCGGGAGGCGGAACGTGCCGTGACGAGGGGCGAGGCACTGGGCCTGCTGCACGGCCTGCCTTTCACGGTGAAGGACATCGTCGACACCGCGAACGTCAGGACGACCTACGGCTCCCTGCTGCATCGTGACCACGTTCCCACGCAGGACGCCGTGGCGGTGGCGCGCATGCGCCAGGCGGGGGCCATCCTCATCGGCAAGACGACCACCTCCGAGTTCGGCGCCAAGTGCCTGACCGATGCTCCTCTTTTCGGCAGCACCCGCAACGCCTGGGATGGAACGCGCACCAGCGGCGGCTCGAGCGGCGGCGCGGCCGCGTCCATCGCGGCCGGCATCGCGCCGCTGGCCATCGCCACCGACGGCGGCGGCTCGACCCGCATTCCCGCCGCCTGCAACGGCGTGGTCGGCCTGAAGCAGAGCCTGGGCGTGGTGCCTCACAGTCAGGTACAGGACGCTTTCGGCAACTACACCTACGTGACGCCCACCACGCGCAACGTGGCCGACACCGCGCTCATGCTGCAGGCCATGACCGGCGCCCACGGGTCCGATCCCTGGTCGGTGGGCGTGCCGGCGCAGCGCTACTTCGACGCCCTGCAGCCCGGCGGCGATCTGCGCGGCAAGCGGATCCTCTACTGCGCAACGCTCGAGGGGCGTCCGATCTCCACCGACGTCGCCGCCGCCTTCGAAGCCGCCCTGGCCACGTTGCGCTCGATGGGCGCGGAGCTCGAAGAGATGTCGAGCGACGGATACGACGTCGAGCCGGTGTGGCGGGTGATCAACCACACCAGCTGGCGCGGCCGCTTCGCCCCGCTGGCCGCAGCCCATGCCGGCAAGTTGAGCCCGTCGTTGCTGCAGCAGCTCGAACTCGCGCAGCACGTCGACGGGGTCGCCTTCCAGCAGGCCATGTTCGCCAGGACCGCGCTCTTCCGCAAGGTCCAGGCCCAGCTGGAGAGCCACGACTTCATCTTCACGCCGACGCTCTCGCGCACGGCCCTGCCGATCGACCAGGACCTGTTCGGCCACATCGAGATCGATGGGCAAGCGCATGCCGAGGTACGGCCGAACTGGTTTCCCTGGACCATGCCCTTCAACCTCACGGGCCACCCCGCCATCAGCCTGCCGTGCGGCGCGGGCCGCGATGGCCTGCCCATCGGCATGCAGCTCGTCGGCCGGTTCCGCGAGGACCTGCAGCTGCTGCAGGCCGCGGCGTCCTTCGAAGCCGCGCACCGGCCGGCAAACGCGCTGCCCGCCCTGGCCTTCTAGATCCCCTCTCCCGCTCCCATTCCACAACTTTGGAGGTACTCCACCATGGCCTCGTTTCTCAGGACACTTTTCCTCGGTGCGTCGATCGCACTGATCGGCGCCGCTGCGCATGCCGACAGCAATGCGCCCATCCGGCTGGTCATCGGCTTTCCGCCGGGCGGCGCGCTCGACAACCTGGCGCGTTCGCTGGCCGAGGACTTGCGCACCACGCTCAAGGAACCCGTGCTGGTGGAGAACCGGCCCGGCGCCTCGACCCGGATTTCCATCGAGGCCGTCAAGGCCGCCCGGCCCGACGGCCGCACCATCCTGTTGGGCGCGACGCCGCCCTTCGTCCTCTTTCCGATGACCTATGCGCGGCTGAACTACGACGTCGACAAGGACTTCATCCCCATTGCGCACCTGGCGAACGTGCCCAGCGTCCTTTCGGCCGGCGCAGGCCAGCCGTTCAAGACACTCCCCGAATATGTCGCCTGGGTCAGGAAGAACCCCACGGGTGCGAGCGTGGGGTTGACCAACCTCGGCGGCGCACTGCACTTCAGCGTGCTGCAGCTGTCCAAGGCCATCGGCGTGCCGCTCGCGCCGGTCACCTACAAGGGCGGTGCGCCGCTTGCGACCGACCTCATCGGAGGCCATGTGCCGTTCGCTGCCGACGCGCTGGCCAGCCAGCTCGAGCTCCACCGCGCGGGCAAGCTGCGGATCCTGGGCGTGGCAGGGACCCGGCGATTGAGCTGGCTGCCCGACGTTCCGACCATCAAGGAATCAGGCTACGACGCCTTCGACCGCGCCAACGCCGCCTATGCCGCCTTCGTGCCGGCCGGCACGCCGAAGGATGTGGCCGCGAAACTGGAAGCGGCCCTTCTCGCCGCCATGCGCAATCCGCAGGTGCGCGCGCAGGTCGACCGCATGGGCCTCGAGGCCACGGGGCTTCCCGGCGCCGAAGTGACGCGCATCATGAGGGAGGACCGGGCGTACTGGCGCCCCATCGTCAAGGCCTCGGGGTTCAGGAGCGAAGACTGAATCGATGATGGCCGACGACGACGCCGACCGGGCGGGCTGGGCGGTGCTCGTGGCCGCCAGTTCGGGCGCGCTGCTGTGCTTCCTGAATCTCAGTGCGCTCAATGTCGCGCTGCCTGCCGTGGCGCGGAGCCTGCATGCCTCGCCGGCGCAGGCGAGCTGGATCCTGCTGTCCTACATGCTGGTCAGCACCGTCTGCATTCTCAGCTTCGGACGGCTGGCCGATCTCTGGGGACGGCGCCGGCTCTTCCTCGCAGGACTGGGGCTTTTCGTGGCGGCGTGTGCGGCATGCGCCTTCGCACCCACCGCCGAACTGATGTTGGCGAGCCGCATCTGCCAGGCCGTCGGTGCGGCCGGCGTCATGGCCAACGCCAGCGCGCTGGTGGGCGATGCCTTCGGCCGCCGCAGGATGGGGCTGGCACTCGGCGTGCTCGCCATGGTTGCGGCCCTGGCCCAGGTCGTGGGCCCGCTGGCGGGCGGTTTCGTCGTCTCGTGGTGGGGATGGCGCGTCCTCTTCATGCTCTACGTGCCGATCGGGCTCGGCGTGCTGGCGTGGTCCTGGAAGATCCTGCCAAGAAGCGCGTTCGTTCAGGCCGAGCGCTTCGATCTGGCCGGCGCGGCACTGTCCTTCGTCGGCATTGGATGCGTGACCTATGCACTCTCGATGGCCGGTACCCGCGGATGGACCAGCACGCCGGTGTGGACCTTCATGCTCGCGGGGCTGTGCGCCATCGCCCTCTTCTCCGGCGTTCAGAGGCGTGTGGCCAGTCCGCTGGTCGACCCCTCGCTGTTCGGCGAACCGGGACGCCGCACCGCCTACGCGGCCATCCTGCTGCTGTCGATGACGCAGGCGGCTCCCCTGCTGCTGGTGGCCCTGTATCTGCAGGCTTGCGCGGGCCTGCAGCCATCGCAGGCGGGCCTGCGCATCGCACCGGTGGCATTCGGCATGCTGATGGCTGCGCCGGTGGCGGGCATCCTGCTTCGCCGCTTCGCGGCCGAATCCATCTGCGTGGGCGGCATGCTGCTCGCAGCCTGCGCCTTGGCACTGCTGGCGGCGCTGCTGCAACCGATGATCGGCGCCGTGCAGCTGTCGCTGTGCCTCTGGATGCTCGGCCTGGGCATCGGGAGCTTCGTGACGCCGAACAACGCATCGATCCTCCAGAGCGTTGTCCCCCAGCGCCGGGGCATCGCCAACGGCGTCCGGTCGACGCTGCAGAACACGGGCATCATGGTGGGAACGGCGCTGACGCTGAGCGTGGCGCTGGCACAGCTTCCTTCCGGCTCGCAGCGCATGATTCTGGGAGGCAGCGGCGCGGGGCTTTCGAATCCGGATGTGGCGGCCTTTACGCAAGGCGCCTGTTCTGCGCTGATCTTGCTTGCGGTCCTTTGCCTTGCCGGCGCGGCCTTGATCGCCGCGAGTGCCCGGCGGCATGGGCGCGGGAAAACGCCAGTCATCGCGGGTGGGGAAACAGCCGTTCGATCGGGCAGTGCGTCTTGATGAACGGCGACTTGATGACGATGTAGCTGAAGTACTTCGAGATGCCGATGTTGCGTTCGAGCAGTTCCTCGATCACTTCCTGGTAGTGGTTGACGCCGCGCGTCAGGAAACGCAGCAGGTAGTCGTAGCCGCCGCTCACCAGGTGGCACTCGAGCACCTCGTCCACCTCTCGGATCGCGGCCTCGAAGCGCACGAAGTCCTCGCGGTGGTGGTCCTGCAGCGTGACTTCGGTGAACACGGTGAGCGTGTCGCCGAGCTTTTCGAGCCGCAGGTGCGCGCCGTAGCCGGCGATGTAGCCGGCCTGCTCGAGCCGCTTCACGCGGATCAGGCAGGGGCTGGGCGACAGGCCGACCGCATCCGCGAGGTCGACGTTGGTCATGCGCCCGTTCTGCTGCAGCTGGGCCAGGATGCGCAGGTCGAGTCGGTCGATCTTGAAAGCTTCAGACATGGCAGTCCTGAAAAAACGAAAGAGGATCCGATTCTGCTTTGCCGGCGAGGTCCCGGGGCAGTGCTTTCCCGCCCGCTCAGGCCCCCAGGGCCGCGCGCACGTCGGCGGCATCCAGCACCTCGTCGAGCGTCTTCTTCAGGCGCGCGAACATCTGGGCGAACTCATCCTCGGTGAAGGTCAGCGCCGGCGCAAAGCCGAGGATGTGGTCGCCGAAGGATCGGAACACCAGGCCGTTGCGGTAGCCCGCGGCAAAGATGCGGTCCGCGAGGCCCAGCGCCGGATCGAAGCCGCGCTTGCCCTGTTTGTCGCTCACCAGTTCCAATGCGCCCAGCAGGCCTCGGTGGCGCGCATCGCCCACCAGTGGATGCGCGCGCAGCGCATCGAGCCCGGCCGCGAAGTGCGCCGCGCCGCGCTGGCCATTGGCGAGCACGCCGCCCTCTTCGTACAGCCGCAGCACCTCGAGCGCGACCGCGGCGCTCACCGGATGCGCCGAATAGGTCGCGCCATGGCCGACCGGCACACCCGCGGGCGTACCGTCGGCGATGCCGGCGTAGACCTTCTCGGACATCATCGTCGCGCCCATCGGCACGTAGCCCGAGGTCAGGCCCTTGGCCATGGTCATCAGGTCGGGCTCCACGCCTTCGGCCTCGCAGGCGAACATCGGACCGGTGCGGCCGAAGCCGGTGATGACCTCGTCGACGACGAAGAGGATGTCGAGTTCGCGCGCGGCATCGCGCATGGCCTTGAGCCAGCCCTTGGGCGGCACGATGACGCCGCCCGAGCCCTGGATCGGCTCGCAGAAGAAGGCGGCCACGTTGTCCGCGCCGAGCTCGGCCACCTTGGCGCGCAGCGAGGCCACCGACGCGGCGATCAAGGCCTGCGGGTCGGCGCCGTCCGCATGGCGGTACGGGTTGGGCGACGGGATGTAGTGCTGCGTGGGCAGCGGCAGGTCGAAGCCGCGATGGAAGGCGGGCAAGGCCGTGAGGCCCGCGCCGGTCGACGAGGAGCCGTGGTAGCCGCGCTCCAGTGCGATGAACTGCTTCTTCGACGGCTTGCCGATGGCGTTGTAGTACTGCACGATGAAGCGCACGGCGGCATCGACCGCCTCCGAGCCGCCGAGCGTGAGATACACGCGCGTCAGCGATGCGGGCGTGATCTGCACCAGCTTTTCCGCAAGGCGGATGGCCGGCTCGCTGCTGAAATGGAAGTAGCCGGTGGCGTAGGGCAGGCGCCGCATCTGCTCGGCCGCGGCCTGCACCACGCTCTCCTGGCCGTAGCCCACGTTCACGCACCACAGGCCCGCGAAGGCGTCGAGCAGTTCATGCCCGTTCGCATCGGTGAGCCAAGCGCCGCGGGCCGAGGCCAGCACGGTGGGGCCGCGCTGCTCGTGCGTGCGCCAGGGCGAGACAGGGTGGATCAGGTGGGCACGGTCGATGGCGTCGAGCGTGGCGTGGTGCGGCAATGCGGTGGGATGCGTCATGGCGGTGTCGATGGAAGCGAGAGCGAAGGAAGCTTTCGATGCCTTGAGCTTAGGCCGCGTGCCGCACGGCGTGGTGCTGCTTTGGGGGTGCTGCGCGAAGCAGGCTGCGGTTATGCGGCCCGCTACGGCACATCATGCGGCGGACCCTTTCTCTTCTTCATCTTCAGTAGCCCCGCGCGCGGTCCACCAGTCCAGCCATCGGTTCGCCGGCTTCGAAGCGGCGCAGGTTGTGGAGCACGGCTTCGGCGGCGCTCAGCGGCTGCGTCATGCTCGCGATGTGCGGCGTGAGCTGAATGCGCGGATGGCGCCAGAAGGCATGCGCAGGCGGCAGCGGCTCGGGGTCGGTCACGTCGAGCACCGCATCGCCGACCTGGCCGCTGGCCAGCGCCGCCAGAAAGTCGGCCTCGACCAGGTGCGGCCCGCGGCCCACGTGCACCAGGCCTGCGCCCATGGGCAGCATCGAGAACAGCCTTGCATCGAGAAAGCCGCGCGTCGAATCGGTGAGCGGCAGCAGGCACACGAGGATGTCGGTGCGCGCAAGAAATGCCGGCAGTTCGCCGCTGCCCGCATGGCATTGCACGCCATCCACCTCATGCCGCGAGCGGCTCCATCCCGCGCAGTCGAAGCCCAATGAGACCAGCTGCGCGAGCACGGCCTGGCCGAGCGAGCCGAGCCCCAGCACACCCACGCGCCGCTCGCTTGCGCGGCGCACCGGCAGCGGCTGCCACTGGCCTTGCTGCTGCTGGCGGCGGTACTGCGGCATGTCGCGGTGCAGGCCGAGCACGGCATGCGTCACGTATTCAACCATGCCCTGCACGATGCCGGGCTCGACCATGCGCACCACCGGCAACCCGGGCGGCAGCGCCGCGAAGTCGAACTGGTCGACACCCGCGCCCGAAGAGAACAGCACCTTGAGATTCGGAAAGCGCTCGGCAAGATCCTCCGGCGGCACCCAGGCTGCGAGAAAGCGCACCTGCGCCGGATCGCCAACCTCGGGCCAGATGCGGAAGTCGATGTCGGGGCGGTGGCGGCCGAACACTTCGGCCCACTGGCGGCCGCGTACCGGGTCCGACTTGTAGAGAAAGGTGGTCTTCATGGTCCGGGCCTAGCCCACAGCCTGAGTCACGAGAGCAAACAGCGACGGCCCCTGCGCCGCAACAGCAAGCGGCGCACCGCGCACCATCGTCGTCGGCGCATCCACACGCAGCAGGCCGATGCTCTCGAGCCATTCGGCCAGGCCGCTGTCGAAATCGATGTCGATGCGCGTGAAGTGGCCGGCGTTCAGCCCGGCAAGATGCGCGATCAGCGCCTTCGCGCCCTCGGCATCGGGCGCCACCACCGGGCCGATCGAATGGCCGCGCCCGAAGCGCCGCAGCATTGCGAAGCCCTTCGGTTCGTTGTCGTGGTCGAGCACCACGCAGGCATCGGCACCTTGCAGCAGCTCGGCGACCAGCGCATCGCGCGGCATGCCTCGCGCGGCCGCGTCGAGCGCCTGCAGCGCGGGCAGCTCGTTGAGACCCGCCGGCCGCAGGCGCCAGCCCGGCTGCAGCGCGACCAGCGGCGCCGGCTGCGCAATGCCCTGGTGCTGGCGCACCTCGCCGGCGCGCACAAAACCGAGCCGCTCATAAAGCCCCCGCCCTTCCGCGGTGGCGTGCAGGAGCACCGTGCGGTCTTCAAGCCCCTCGAGCAGCGCGCTCATCAGGCGATGGCCGATGCGGCGGCCCTGGCAGGCAGGCGTGACGATCACCAGGCCGATGGTGGCGTGGCGCTGGCCCCAGCGCCAGCGCAGGCCGGTCGCAATGATCTGGCCGTCGCGCTCCACCGCAATGCCGTCGGCATGCGGGAACACCTGCTCCCAGTCTGCGGGACGGTGCGGCCAGCGCTGTTCGGCCGAGAGCGCATGCGCTTGTGGAAGGTCGGCGGCCGTCATCGGCCTGAGCACCACGCCATCCATGGCGGGTGCGTTCGAAGTGGGTTCAGGCATAGGGAAAACTCTCTGTTGCGGCGGAATGGCGCATCCATCTTGGACGACATTGCGGCGCCGCACCAGAGCGAAACGGGCCTCTTTCACAACTTGCAAGCTTCGGTTGCAGCACCCCCCTGTTTCGCAATTCGCTGCGGCGGCGCGCCCGCATACGCACACAAATGCTGTGCCACCCTGCCTAGGATCGACCGCCACTTTCCTCGCCCCCCGCCATGCAAGCCTTCCATCCGCGAAACACCCATCGGCAACGACCTGGAACGCCGGTTGTTCGAAGCCAGGCTGAGCTTCAAAAGCGTGCTCGTCGACTTTGCCGCGACGCACGCAGGTGCATGGACGCACACACGCTGGGCACACCGCACGGCATGCCGTCGCCGCCCCCGCAAACCGCAGCTTCGTTTCGCCAGGCGCCGTTTTTCCCTACATACCTCGAGCGATGGCGTGCTGCAATCGCTTCGTAATGAGTTTGTCGCATTTGCCACCCTTCACAGAGGATTCGAGACCATGACCTTCCGTCCCAAGTACGTGACCTTCGACTGCTACGGCACCCTCACGCGGTTCCGCATGAAGGAGCTGACCACCGACCTCTTCGCCGACCGCATCCGGCCGGAGCAGATGGATCAGTTCGTCGCCGACTTCACCGCCTACCGCTTCGACGAAGTGCTGGGCGCCTGGCAGCCCTACGAAGTGGTGCTGAAGAACGCGGTGCGGCGCCTGTGCAAAAAATGGAAGATCCAGTACTTCGACAGCGACGGCCAGAAGTACTACGACGCCGTGCCCACCTGGGGCCCGCACGACGACGTGGCCGCGGGCCTCGCCAAGGTGGCCAAGGAAATCCCGCTGGTCATTCTGTCGAACGCCTCGGACGACCAGATCCAGAAGAACGTGGCGATGCTCGGCGCACCTTTTCACCGCGTCTATACCGCACAGCAGGCGCAGGCCTACAAGCCGCGGCTGCAGGCCTTCGAATACATGCTCGATTCGCTCGGCTGCAACCCGGAAGACGTGCTGCACGTGTCGTCGAGCCTGCGCTACGACCTGATGTCGGCCGACGACATCGGCATCGTCAACAAGGTGTTCGTCAATCGCGGCCATGGTCCGGGCAATCCGGCCTACCGCTACACCGAGATCCAGGACATCGGCGGCCTGCCCGGCGTCGTCGGTCTCTGATCTTTTCTTTCATCCAGCACAGGCCCACGCATGAAGCTCGACTCCTACTGGACCGATTCGGCACCTGCGTTCGTGCCGCAGGCGCACGAGTTGCCGGCGCAGGTCGATGTCGCGATCGTCGGCGGCGGCTTCACGGGCCTGTCGGCGGCGCGGGCGCTGGCGAAGCGCGGCGCGCGTGTCGCGGTGCTGGAAGCCGGCAGCCGTGTGGCGGCCGAGGCCTCGGGGCGCAACGGCGGGCACGTGAACAACGGGCTGGCGCTCGACTATGCCGACGTGGCGGCCAAGGTCGGTATCGACAAGGCCCGCGCCTGGTACCGCGCTTACGACGACGCGGTCGACACCGTGGCGCGGCTGGTGCGCGACGAAGCCATCGACTGCGACTTCATGCGCCACGGCAAGCTCAAGCTCGCCACGCGTGCCAACCAGATGGCCGCGCTCGAACGCAGCGCCGAGCGCCTGGTCGGCGACGGCGTGGACACCGATGTGGAGATCCTCGGCGCGGCACAGGTGCGCAGCGAGGTGCAGAGCGAGCGCTTCCACGGCGGCCTGCTCTACAAGCGCAGCGGCCAGATGCACATGGGCCGCTTCGCCCAGGGCCTGGCGGAGGCCGCACAGCGCCATGGCGCGCAGATCCACACCGGCACCATGGTGAGCCGCATCGAGCGCCTGGGCCAGGGCCATGCGCACCGGCTGCACACCGCCGGCGGCATCGTCAGCGCGCAGCAGGTGCTGCTGGCCACCGGTGCCACGCGCCATGGCGGCTACGGCAGCTTCGGCTGGCTGCGCCGGCGCATCGTTCCGATCGGCAGCTTCATCGTCGTCACCGAGCCGCTCGGCGCGGAGCGCGCGCAGGCGCTGCTCGCGGCCCGGCGCACCTACACGACGGTGGCCAACATCCACCACTACTTCCGGCTCACGCCCGACCACCGGCTGGTGTTCGGCGGCCGTGCACGCTTCTCGGTTTCCAGCCCGCAGGCCGATGCCGCGAGCGGCGAGATCCTGCGTGCGGGGCTGGCCGAAACCTTTCCGCAGCTCGGCGCCGTGCGGCTCGATTATTGCTGGGGCGGACTGGTCGACATGACGCAAGACCGCCTGCCCCATGCCGGCGAGCGCGACGGCCTCTACTACGCGATGGGCTACAGCGGCCACGGCACGCAGATGTCGGTCCACATGGGCGAGCGCATGGCCGCCGTGATGGACGGCGACGCCGCCGCCAACCCCTGGCGGGACCGCGGCTGGCCCGCCATTCCCGGCCACTTCGGTCCGCCCTGGTTCCTGCCCGCAATGGGCCTCTACTACTCGCTCAAGGACAAGCTGGCCTGAGCGCCCCGCGAGTGCACCGTTTTCGTTCCGTGTTTGTTTGTTCTTCAACCCTCATCAGTCACCGGCCCCACAGGAGTACCCCACCATGAGCGACAGCAGCAACAAGAGGTTCGAGAACCTCGTCGGTCCCGGCGAAAGCCTTCGCGTGATGGATTCGATCAAGCGCGGCGCATCGCGGCGCGACATCCTCACGATGCTGATGGCCGGCGGCATGCAGGCCACCCTGGCGGGCAGCCTCGCGGGCGTGGCGATGAGCGCCCATGCGCAGACCCCGCGCAAGGGCGGCCGGCTGCGCGTGGCGGGCGCCACGGCAGCCGCCACCGACACGCTCGATCCGGCCAAGCAGTCGAACCAGACCGACTACTCGCGCTGCAACATGATCTACAACGGCCTGACCTCGCTGGACGGCAGCCTCACGCCGCAGCCCGCGCTGGCTGAATCCTTCACCACCAAGGACGCCAAGACCTGGGTCTTCACCTTGCGCAAGGGCGTGGCCTTCCACGACGGGAAGGCGCTCGCGCCGGCCGACGTGGTGTTTTCGGTGATGCGCCACAAGGATCCGGCCACCGCCTCCAAGGCCAAGATCCTTGCCGACCAGATCGAAAGCGCCAAGGCCACCGGTCCGAACGAAGTGACCTTCGTGCTCAGCGCGCCGAACGCCGACCTGCCCGTGATCCTGGGCACCTTCCACTTCCACATCGTCAAGGAAGGCACCACCGACTTCAACGCCGGCATCGGCACCGGCCCCTACAAGCTCAAGGAATTCAAGCCCGGCGTGCGCTCGCTGATGGTGCGCAACGACGCCTACTGGAAGCCCGGCAAGCCCTACCTCGACGAAATCGAGTTCGTGGGCATCGGCGACGAGAGCGCGCGCGTCAACGCGCTGCTGTCGGGCGGCATGGACCTGGTCGGCTCGGTCAACCCGCGTTCGGTGGAACGCGTGAAGGGAACCCCCGGCTTCGGCATCTTCGTGACCCAGTCGGGCCAGTACTCCGACCTCATCATGCGCAAGGACGTGGGCCCCGGCGCCAACCCGGACTTCGTGCTCGGCATGAAGCACCTGTTCGACCGCGAACAGATGAAGAAGACCATTGCGCTGGACTACGCGGTGCTCGGCAACGACCAGCCGATCGACCCGACCAACCGCTTCTACTTCGCCGGCCTGCCGCAGCGCCCCTTCGACCTGGACAAGGCGAAGTTCCACCTGCAGAAGGCCGGCATCACGGGCAAGGTGCCGATGGTGGCGTCGCCCGCGGCGCTCTATTCGGTGGAGATGGCGCTGCTGCTGCAGCAGACGGCACAGCGCGCGGGGCTGGAGCTCGACATCAAGCGCATGCCGGCCGACGGCTACTGGTCGAACCACTGGCTCAACAGCCATGTGGGCTTCGGCAACGTCAACCCGCGCCCGAGCGCCGACGTGCTGCTGACGCAGTTCTTCCAGTCGGGAGCGGCCTGGAACGAGTCGCGCTGGAAGAGCGAGAAGTTCGACCAGCTGCTCGTGGCCTCGCGCGCCGAGACCGACCTGGCCAAGCGCAAGCAGATGTACGCCGACATGCAGACCATGATCCACCAGGACGCCGGCATCGGCATTCCGCTGTTCCTCTCGAGCATCGACGGCCACAGCTCCAAGCTCAAGGGCCTGTCGCCCATCCCGCTGGGCGGCCTCATGGGCTACAACTTCGCCGAGAACGTCTGGCTCGAAGCCTGATCCGTGCATCGGAAGATCCTTCATGAACCATGTCATCCTGAAGCTTCTGGCCCAGCGCATCGCGCTGGCGCTCGTGTCGCTGCTGGCGGTCTCGGTGATCGTGTTCTCGATCACCGCGGTGCTGCCCGGCGATGCCGCGCAGGAGCAGCTCGGCCAGGACGCCACCCCCGAGGCAGTGGCCGCGCTGCGCGCGCAGATGGGCCTGGACGTGCCGGCGCCCGCGCGTTATGCCAAGTGGCTGCTCGGCATGGCGAAGGGCGACCTCGGCCGCTCCGCGACCACGCAGATGCCGGTGTCCGAGCTGGTCGCCAGCCGCCTGCCCAACTCGCTGCTGCTGGCCGCGGTCACGGCGCTGTTCTCGGTGCCGATCGCGCTGGCGCTGGGCATTGCCTCGGCGGTGTGGCGCGGTTCGTGGTTCGACCGCGCGGCATCGACGGCGGCCGTGGGCGTGGTGTCGGTGCCGGAGTTCCTGGTCGCGACGCTGGCGGTGCTGGTGTTCGCGGTGCAGCTGCGCTGGCTGCCGGCGCTGTCCTTCGTCAACGACATCGAGTCGCTGGGGCAGCTGCTGCGCGCCTTCGCCATGCCGGTGCTGGTGCTGTGCTGCGTGATCGTGGCGCAGATGATGCGCATGACGCGCGCCGCGGTGATCGACCAGCTCGAGGCGCCCTACATCGAGATGGTGCGGCTCAAGGGCGCCTCGCCGATGCGCATGGTGCTCGCGCATGCGCTGCCCAATGCGGTGGGGCCGATCGCCAACGCGGTGGCGCTGAGCCTGTCGTACCTGCTGGGCGGCGTGATCATCGTCGAGACCATCTTCAACTATCCCGGCATCGCCAAGCTGATGGTCGACGGCGTCTCGCAGCGCGACATGCCGCTGGTGCAGACCTGCGCCATGATCTTCTGCTGCGCCTACCTGATCCTGGTGACGACGGCCGACATCTGCGGCATTCTTGCCAACCCGCGGCTGCGGCACCGCTGAAGGAAGCTTCATGGAAACCTCCACCTCTCCAACGGTCGTGAGCGCTGCGGCCTTGCTGCCGCAGGTGCCGCAGAAGCGCCGCGGCGGCCCGCTGCACTGGCTCGCCGGCTTCGGCGTCTCGGGCCTGTTCGGCCTTGCGGTGCTGCTGTTCTGGGTGCTCGCGGCGCTGCTCGGGCCCTGGCTGCTCTCGCACAGCGCGGCGGCCGCGGGCACTTCGAACGTCTTCGCGCCGATCAGTGCCGCGCACTGGCTCGGCACGGACTACCTCGGCCGCGACATGCTCGCGCTCGTCATCGAGGGCGCGCGCTACACCGTCGGCGTTGCATTGCTGGCCACGCTGCTGGCCAGCGGCACCGGCACCGTGCTGGCGCTGCTGGCCGCGGCCAGCGGCCGCTGGATCGACGCGGTGCTCAGCCGCGGCCTGGACACACTGACCGCGATCCCGAGCAAGATGTTCGCGCTCATCATGGTGGCGGGCTTCGGCTCCTCGGTGCCGATGCTGGTGGTCACGGCGGGCATCATCTACGTGCCGGGCGCCTACCGCATCGCGCGCTCGCTGGCCGTCAACATCAACGCGCTCGATTACGTGACCGTGGCGCGCACGCGCGGCGAAGGCACGCTCTACATCATGCTGCGCGAGATCCTGCCCAACATCGCGGGCCCGATGCTGGCCGACCTGGGCCTGCGCTTCGTCTATGCCGTGCTGCTGCTGGCGAGCCTGAGCTTCCTGGGCCTCGGCATCCAGCCGCCGGCGGCCGACTGGGGCTCCCTGGTGCGCGAGAACATCGGCGCGCTCGCCATGGGCGGCGCCTCGGTGATCGTGCCGGCACTGGCCATCGCGAGCCTGACCATCGCGGTCAATCTCGTCATCGACAACCTGCCCGGCCGTTCGGCAAGAGAACGAGGAGCACGCTGATGGGCGCACCACTCACTGTCCAGGGCCTGAGCATCTGCGCCGGCGAGAACACGCTGGTCGACAACCTGAGCTTCTCGGTGCAGCCCGGCGAAGTGCTGGCGCTGATCGGCGAATCCGGCTCCGGCAAGACCACCACCGCGCTCGCGCTGATGGCCTATGCACGCCACGGCTGCCGCATCTCGGCCGGCCGGGTGCAGATCGGCGACACCGACGTGCTGGCGCTCGATGCGGCGCGGCAGCGCTCGCTGCGCGGCCACACGGTCTCCTACATCGCGCAGAGCGCGGCCGCGTCGTTCAACCCCTCGCGCACGATCATGGACCAGGTGGTCGAGCCCACCGTCATCCACGGCCTGTGCAAGCGGGCCGAGGCCGAGGCCAAGGCGGTGCAGCTGTTCCGCGAACTCGCGCTGCCCGATCCGGAAAACATCGGGTCGCGCTATCCGCACCAGGTCTCCGGCGGCCAGCTGCAGCGGCTGATGGCCGCCATGGCGCTGATCGGCGACCCCGAGCTCGTGATCCTCGACGAGCCCACCACCGCGCTCGACGTGACCACGCAGATCGAGGTGCTGCGCGCCTTCCGCCGCGTGGTGCGCGAGCGCCGTGCCACCGCCGTGTACGTGAGCCACGACCTGGCCGTGGTGGCGCAGATGGCCGACCACATCCTGGTGCTGCGCAACGGCAGGATGAGCGAGATCAACGCCACCGGGCAGATCCTCTCGGCGCCCGCCGACGACTACACGAAGTGCCTGCTCGCGGCCGCGCGGCCCGCGGTGCGCGCGTCGGGCCAGGCCTCGGGCGATTCGGAACTGCTGCTCGATGTGCAGGAGCTGTCGTGCGGTTACGGCGCGGTGGACGCGAAGGGCCAGCCGGCCAAGATCATCCTCGAGGACATCAACCTCAAGCTCTACCGCGGGCAGGCCATTGGCGTGATCGGCGAATCGGGCTCGGGCAAGACCACGCTGGCGCGCGCCGTTGCCGGCCTGCTCAAACCCTGCCACGGCAGCGTCATGTTCGATGGTCATGCGCTCAAGCCCACGCTGCAGCAGCGCAGCCCCGAGGAGCTGCGCCGCATACAGATCGTGTTCCAGATGGCCGACACGGCCTTGAACCCCTCGCAGACCATCTGGCGCATCCTGGCGCGGCCATTGCAGTTCTACAAGGGCTTGCGCGGCGAGCCGCTCAAGCGGCGCATCCATGAACTGCTCGACCTGGTGAAGCTGCCGCACACCGTGGCCGACCGACTGCCCGGCGGGCTCTCGGGCGGGCAGAAGCAGCGCGTGAACCTGGCGCGCGCGCTGGCGGCCGAGCCTGACCTGATCCTCTGCGACGAGGTGACCTCGGCGCTGGACACCGTGGTGGCCGCGGCGGTGCTCGACCTCATGGCCGAGCTGCGGCGCGAGCTCGGCGTGTCCTATCTCTTCATCAGCCACGACCTGCACACGGTGCGCTCGGTGTGCGACGAGATCGTGGTGATGCAGCACGGCCGCAAGCTCTCGCAGGTGGCGCGCGCCGACTACGAGCGCGGGCCGCACCACCCCTACTACCAGCTGCTCGCCCGCTCCGTGCCCGAGCTGCGCCAGGGCTGGCTCGACGACATGGACCGCAAGGCTGCGGAAGCCGCATGAAGAAAACCGAAATGACCCCCACGTTCCGCATCGCGCTGATCGCCGGCGACGGCATCGGCAAGGAAGTGATGCCCGAGGGCCTGCGCGTGGTGCTGGCCGCCGCGGAGCGCTTCGGCTTCGAGCTCGACTGCCGCACCATCGCCTGGGCCAGCTGCGACTACCACGCCGAGCACGGCCAGATGATGCCGGACGACTGGAAAGAGCAGCTCCAGGGCGTCGACGCAATCTATTTCGGCGCCGTCGGCTGGCCTGCCACCGTGCCCGACCACGTCTCGCTCTGGGGATCGCTGCTGAAGTTCCGCCGCGAGTTCGACCAGTACATCAACCTGCGCCCGGTGCGCCTGTTCGAAGGCGTGCCATGCCCGCTGGCCGGCCGCAAGCCCGGCGACATCGACTACCTGGTGGTGCGCGAAAACACCGAGGGCGAATACACCTCGCTCGGCGGCGTGATGTACGAGGGCACCGAGCGCGAGATCGTGATCCAGGAGTCGGTGTTCTCGCGCCACGGCACCGACCGCGTGCTGAAGTACGCCTGCGAACTCGCCCGGTCGCGCAAGCGCAAGCACCTCACGGTGGCCACCAAGAGCAACGGCATCGCGATCAGCATGCCCTGGTGGGACGGCCGCGCCGACGCCATCGGCCGCGACCACCCCGAGGTGACCGTCGACAAGCAACACATCGACATCCTGTCGGCGCGCTTCGTGCTGCAGCCCCAGCGCTTCGACGTGGTGGTGGCGAGCAACCTGTTCGGCGACATCCTCTCCGACCTGGGCCCGGCCACCACCGGCACCATCGGCCTCGCGCCCTCGGCCAACCTCAACCCGGAGCGCAAGTTCCCGTCGCTGTTCGAGCCGGTGCACGGCTCGGCGCCGGACATCTACGGCCAGAACATCGCCAACCCGATCGCGATGATCTGGTCGGGCGCGCTGATGCTGGACTTCCTCACGCAAGGCCAGGGCGCAGGCCGCGCCGCGCACGACGCGATCCTCGGCGCCATCGAAGCGGTGCTGCGCGACGGGCCGCGCACGCGCGACCTGGGCGGCACGGCCTCGACCACCGACATTGGAATGGCCATTGCCGAACGCGTGGCCGCCGCCTGAGCTCTGCATTCATCCAGGACCCTTTCGACCATGACACTGACACTTGAACGCCAGGACCTGCTGCCCGGCCAACAGCTCATCGGCGCCGACTGGCGCGAAGCCAGCGACGGCCGCCGCCTCGAGGTGACCGATCCCGCCACCGATGGCGTCTTCGCGAGCGTGCCCGACGGCACCGCCGCCGATGCGCGCGCCGCAGTGAATGCGGCGCATGCCGCCTTCCCCGCCTGGCGCGCCGTGCCGGCGAAGCAGCGCGCGCAGATCCTCAAGCGCTGGAACGACCTGATGCTCGCGCATCAGGACGATCTGGGCCGCCTGATCTCGCGCGAACAGGGCAAGCCGCTGGCCGAAGGCCGCGGCGAAGTGGCCTACGCGGCCAGCTATGTCGAATGGTTCGGCGAAGAAGCCACGCGCGCCAACGGCGACGTGATTCCGGCCCCCGTGACCGGCCGCCGCATGCTCGCGCTGAAGGAGCCCGTGGGCGTGGTCGCCGCGATCACGCCGTGGAACTTTCCGGCCGCGATGATCGCGCGCAAGATCGCGCCTGCGCTGGCCGCGGGCTGCACCGTGGTGTGCAAGCCGGCCGAGGACACGCCGCTGACCTCGCTCGCGCTCGTCAGGCTCGCGCAGGAGGCCGGCGTGCCCGCGGGCGTGCTCAACATCGTCACGGCCTCGCGCGAACGCACGCCCGAGGTGGTCGACGTGTGGCTGGCCGATGCGCGGGTGCGCAAGATCAGCTTCACCGGCTCCACGCCTGTCGGCAAGCACCTGGCGCGCGCCTCGGCCGACACGCTCAAGAAACTGTCGCTCGAGCTCGGCGGCAATGCACCGTTCATCGTGTTCGAGGATGCCGACATCGATGCCGCGGTGGAAGGCCTGATGGCCGCCAAGTTCCGCAACGGCGGGCAGACTTGCGTGTGCCCGAACCGCGTGTTCGTGCAGGCTCGCGTGCACGACGCCTTCGTCGACAAGCTGGCCGCGCGCGTCGGCGCGCTGAAGGTCGGTCCGGCCACCGAGCCCGACTCGCAGATCGGCCCGATGATCAACGCGCGCGCGGTCGACAAGATCGAGCGCCACGTGCGCGACGCCGTGGCCCGGGGCGCGCGCATCGTGGTCGGCGGCGAACGGCTGCGCTCCGCGCGCTGCGACGGCCCCAACTACTACGCGCCGACCGTGCTCGTGAACGCCGATGCGGGCATGGATTGCAGCTGCGAAGAGACTTTCGGACCCGTGGTGCCGGTCACGCGCTTCGACACCGAGGCCGAGGTGATCGCGGCCGCCAACGACACGCCCTTCGGCCTGGCCGCCTACTTCTACTCGACCGACGTGCGGCGCATCTGGCGCGTGGCCGAGGCGCTCGAATCCGGCATCGTCGGCATCAACGAAGGTGCACTGGCCGCCGAGGCCGCGCCCTTCGGCGGCGTGAAGGAATCGGGCTACGGGCGCGAAGGCTCGGTGCACGGGCTCGACGACTACATGCACACCAAGTACCTGTGCCAGGGCGGGCTTTGAGGCGGCGACCGCGCCTTTTCGGCATTCGGGCTTGACCCGGCCCCAGGGGCATCCTCTAAAAGGGGAAGATCCACCGAAAGGAACACTTCATGCGATCTTCCGCCCCGCACCTGAATCCCTCCGAAGCAGCGCGACGGCTCGGCGTCTCGGCCAAGGCCCTGCGGCTGTACGAGCAGCGCGGCCTGGTCGAGCCCGGCCGGACCGCGGCGGGATGGCGGACCTACGGCCCGGCCGAGATGACGCGTGCAGGCGAGATCGTCGCGCTGCGCGCGCTCGGCTTCAGCCTGGCCCAGGTGGCACGGGTGCTCGCGGGCAATCCTGAAGGCCTGGAGCAGGCGTTGGCCGCGCACCAGACGGCGCTGGAAGCGCAGCTTCGCCAGCTCACGCACACCGTCGAGAAGGTCCGCGGCTTGCGCAGCGGCATTGCGCAAGGCCGGACACCGACCATCGGCGAACTCACGGGCCTGCTGGCACCCGCCTGCGAAGTCCGCCTTGCCTTCGACCTGCCATGGCCCTGGGGCGGGGAGCGCTTCGAGCTTCGCGAGATCCGGCCGCTCAACTACATCGTCGGCCCGCTCGGCAGCGGCAAGACCCGGCTGGCGCAGCGCATTGCCGAGGCACTGCCCAACGCGGCCTGGCTCGGGCTGGACCGGCGGGCGGAGGGCGGTGCCGCCGTGCCCGAGCCTCGGGTCGAGCGCGCGCTGGCCTGGCTCGTGGAGGACGGTGCGACGCCATCGGACGCGCTGATCGCACTTCTGGCCGGGCTGGAAGCGGAAGGGCCCCATGCCGTGGTCGTGGACCTGATCGAACACGAGCTGGACCAAGCCACCCAGGAGGCGCTGATCACCCGGCTGCGCCGCCGCGGCCCCCACGCGCGGCCGATCTTCATGCTCACGCGCTCCTGCGCGATCCTCGACCTGGCGGCCGTCGGGCCGGACGAGGCGATCATCCTATGCCCCGCGAACCACAGCCCGCCGAGCCTGGTCGCACCCTGCCCCGGCGCGCCGGGCTACGAGGCCGTCGCCACCTGCCTGGCGACGCCGCAGGTGCGGGCGCGAACGGCGGGACTTGCGGCGTGGCGGCAGGCGGCCTGATCAGGTCGAGCCGCGCCCCGTTCAGCGCACCGCCGACAGCTCCGCGCGCATCGCGGCGAGGGCATCCGCAGGATTCGAAGCGCGTGATATCGGACGGCCGATGACCACGTGCGTCGCGCCGGCGCCGACGGCCTGCGCCACCGTGGTGAAGCGTGCATGGTCGCTCTTCGAGTCGCCGGCCAGCTGTATGCCGGGCGTGACGATCAGCATGCCCGGCGGCAGGGTCTCGCGAAGCAGCCGCGCCTCCAGCGGGGAGGCGACGACGCCGTGGCATCCCGAGGCCGCGGCAAGCCGTGCAAGGCGCAGCACCTGCCCGGCCACCGTCGAGCCGACGCCCACTTCGTGCAGGGCTTCGTCGTCCATGCTGGTGATGACCGTGAGCGCGAGTACCTTCAGGTGGGGAAAGCGGCGCGCGGCCTCGACCGCGGACCGAAGCACCGCCGAACCGCCCGAGGCATGGACCGTCACCATCGAGGCGCCGATCTGCCCCGCTGCGGTGACGGCCGCGGCGACCGAACTCGGAATCTCCAGCAGCTTGAGGTCCAGAAAAACATGCTTGCCGCCCTCCACGAGCTCGCGGACGATCGAAGGCCCGGCCGCTGTCAGCAACTGCAGGCCGACCTTGTAGAACGTCGCTTCGGCGCCCAGTTGCCGCACGAGGCCCGTGGCCGATGCAGCGGCGGCGAAGTCGAGCGACACGATAATGCGGCTGTCCAAGCGCTTACCTCGTCTGGAAGATCGGTCCAGCATAAGCGATCGTGCCGCTGTCCGCGCGGGCGCGGCGGAGATGGCGCGGCCGCCTCCGCCTGGCGACAATCGTTCGACCATGAAAACCATCTCCTACGGCGTGCTTATCGTCAACGAGCAAGGCCAGCTTCTCATGGCGCACGCGACGGGCCAGAAGCACTGGGACATCCCCAAGGGCGGCGGGGAAGCCGGCGAGTCCGCGCGCGAAGCAGCCATCCGCGAAGTCCGGGAAGAGACGGGCATCGAGCTGGCCGCGGAGTCGATGGAAGAGCTCGGGCGCATGCCGTACCGTCCCGGCAAGGACCTGCACCTGTTCCGCGCCTTCGTGCACACGCGCGACTGCGACATTGCGGCCTGCAAGTGCACGAGCTTCTTTCCTCACCACGCTTCAGGCGTGATGACGCCCGAGGTGGACCAGTTCAAATGGGTGGACACCGCAGACGTACCGGCGCTGGCCGCAAAGTCGATGACGGCGGTGCTTCGGACGCTGCCCGGCTTCGGAACGACGAGGGACATCTGACGCCGTCTGCACCTCGATGCGCCCCGCTCAATCGGCATCGGGCGGCAGCACCAGCGGGCCGCAGTTCTCGTCGGCAACGAACACTGCCAGCAGCTTTGCGGGGCGCACCGGATCGGGGTTCTCCGCAAAGAGATGCAGCGTGCGCGGCGGCTCGAAGAAGGTCTCGCCGCTCCTGTAGGTGCCCACCGGAGCGCCGCCGAGCTGCGAGCGGATGGTGCCTTCCAGAATGATCGCGGTCACCGAGCCGGGATGCCGATGGGCCGGCGAATAGGCCAGCGGCGGAAAGTCGACGAGCACGGTGGTCACCGACTTGCCGGGCACGTTCGGCAGCGCCTCGCACGAGAGCACCTTGACCGAGGTCGCGGGCCTCGCATCGGCACCCGAACCCGCGGGCGCCGGGGCCGACGAGAACATGGGCCGCGCCACGCTGCTGCACACATCGGCGAACCATTGCGCCGCCTCCTGCCGGTTGCCGTGCGGCATCAGCGCCCAGCCGGCGGCCAGCACCAGGGAGAGCGCCGCAATGCCTGCGCCGAGCGGGCCGCGATGAAGCCTGGCCGCATTCACGATGCAACCCTCTGGCGCAGCCGCAGCGACGCACTCCAGCCCAGCTCCCGCCTGGCCTTCTCGCTGCTGACTTCGGGGTTGTCCTCGGCAATGTTGAAGACACCGCCCTGCGCATGCCGCAGCGCCAGCACCGCCGCCCAGGCCGCGGCCTCCACATGGACCGGGCACGCGCCCCTGGGCCCGGCGCTCGACGTGCCGGGACCGTAGAACTGCCCGTAGCGCAGCACCGTGCCCGTGGGGCCCGCCGTGCCCAGCACGCTGCGCTCCAGCGCCGCCACGCCGGCCACGCTGACGCCGCGCGTGCCTTCGGCCGCGAGATCGAGCGGATCTTCCTCGACGTGCGGGGTCGCGCCGGGCGCATAGAGCCAGGCGATGCTCTGCGCCACCAGCCGGCGGCTGCCTGCGGCCAGCGCGGCGGCCACGAGGTTGCGCGTGCCCTCGGTGCGCACGCGCGCATTGCGATGGGCCGCATCGGCCATCAGCCTGGGATCGAGATCCGGCGGCAGGTCGGTGAGCTGGTGGATCACGCTCGCTGGTGCTATGCGCCTCAGCGCCGCGCGCAGCGCTGGCGCGTCGAACACGTCGACGACAACGGGCACCGCGCCGCGCGCCTCCAGCGCATGCGCGCGCTCGGCGCGCCGCGTGCTGCCGTACACGGCGTAGCCCGCGTCGACCAACAAGGGCACGAGGGCGCTGCCGATGGCCCCGGCCGCACCTGCCACGAATATCCTCTCGCTCATCGCATGTCCTCCTTCCATTGGATGTTCGGAGCTTAGGTTCTCGATGCCCCATTCCAAAGAGCCAAGATTCGTCAAAATGAATGGGCCATGATGCAAGAGAAGAAAGCTCCCGCCGCCCTCCTCGCGATCGACCGCGCAGCGTCCACGCCGCTGCACCGGCAGGTCTACGAGCGCTTCCGCACGGCCATCGAGCAGGGCCTGCTGCGCCCAGGCGACCGCGTGGCCTCGGCGCGCAGCCTGGCCAGCGAACTGGGCGTGGCGCGCGGCACCGTCGAGGCGGCCTACAACCAGCTCGCGGGCGAAGGCTATTTTTTGCCGCGGGGCCAGGCGGGCACGGTGGTCTCGCCTTCGCTGCCCTCCCCGCGCTCGGCGCGCCGCACGTCCCGGCAGGCCGAGGCACGGGCCGTGGAGCAGGACCTGGCCGAACCCGCGCCGCCACCGCCCCTGCAACTGGGCATTCCCGCGCTCGATGCCTTCCCGCGCAAGCTCTGGGCGCGCCTGGTGTCGCGCCGTGCCAGGGCAACGGCCGCGGCCGACATGTTCTATGGCGATCCCGCGGGCCATCCGTCGCTGCGCACCGCGATTGCCGCCTACCTGCGGGTGTCGCGCGGCGTCGCGTGCCATCCGTCGCAGGTCTTCGTGACCGGCGGCTACCGCGCATCGCTCGCGCTCATCTCGCACGCGCTGCTGGCCAACGGCGACCGCGTGTGGGTGGAAGACCCGGGCTATCCGCCGACGCAGGAGGTGCTGCGCAGTGCCGGCCAGCGCACGGTGCCGGTGCCGGTGGACGCGGAGGGCCTGATCGTTGCGCGCGGCATGCGCAAGGCAGCGGAGGCGAAGATGGCCGTCGTCACGCCCTCGCACCAGGCGCCGCTCGGCGTCTCGATGTCGCTCGCACGCCGGCTGCAGTTGCTCGACTGGGCCTCGCAGGCAAAGGCCTGGATCGTCGAGGACGACTACGACGGCGAATACCGCTACACCGGCCCACCGCTGCCCGCGCTCAAGAGCCTCGACCGCCACGACCGGGTGCTCTACGCCGGCAGCTTCTCGAAAGTGCTGTACCCCGGCTTGGCGCTGGGCTACGTGGTGGTGCCCGATGCGTTGCGCGGCGCCTTCGGCGAGGCCGCGCGGACAGGGTCCAACGGATGTCCGCAGCTCACGCAGGCGGTGGTGGCCGACTTCATCCGCGAAGGCCACTTCTCGCGCCACCTCAAGAAGATGCGGCTGCTCTACGCGCGCCGCCGCCAGATGCTCGCGGCCGCACTGCTGAAGGTCTTCGGCGAGGACGTGCGCATCGACCTGCAGGGCGGCGGCATGCACCTGATCGCGCGCTTCGACCGGCGGCGAGACAGCGATGAGACGCTGGCCCGCCGGGCGCAGCGTGCCGGCCTGAACTGCCAGCCGCTGTCCGTGCGGGGCACGGCAAGCTTCCGCGACGCAGGGCTGCTGATCGGCTTCACCAACATCGGCTCCGCGATACGCGCGCAACAGCTTGCAACGATGTTGCGGACCGCCCTGGACCGGAAGCCATGAGAATTCACCGGCCTGTCATGCAGGCCGCCTAAGGTCCGTCCGCACACCAGCGAGGAGACATCCATGCACGCCCTGAAAAAGATCTGCAATGCGTTCTTCGGCCTGGGCCTGCTGCTCGCCGCCGCGGGCCCGGCCACCGCGCACGAGGAGAACGCAAGGCGCCGCGCCGACAATGCGCCGCTCGTGATCGGCCATCGCGGCGGCGCCAACGGCTACCTGCCCGAGCACACGCTGGAGGCCTACGCGCTCGGCATCTCGCTGGGCGCCGACTACATCGAGCCCGACCTGGTCGCCACCAAGGACGGCCACCTGATCGCACGGCACGAGCCCAACCTGATCGACACCACCAACGTCAAGGACCTGCCGCAGTTTGCCAACCGCCGGCGCACGGTCATGCTCGATGGTGTCGCGACCGACGGCTTCTTCGCCAGCGATTTCACGCTGGCCGAGATCAAGCAGCTGCGCGCCGTGCAGTCCTTCGCGGAGCGCGACCAGTCGTTCAATGGCAAGTTCCAGATCCCGACGCTGGCCGAGGTGATCGACCTGGCCAAGCGCAAGTCCCGCGAAGAGGGGCGGCGCATCGGGATCTATCCCGAAACCAAGCATCCCACCTACCACCAGAGCATCGGCCTGCCCCTGGAGGACAGGCTGCTGAACGTGCTGAGCGCGGCCGGCTGGAACCAGCGCAACGCCCCTGTCTTCATCCAGTCCTTCGAGACCGCCAACCTTCGCTATCTGCGCAGCAAGACGAGCGTGCGCCTGATCCAGCTGGTGGACGCCAACGACGTCAAGCCCGACGGCACGCTGGACCTCAGCAAGCCTTACGACAAACCCTACGATTGGGTGGTGTCGAACCGCGACGGCCTCTTCAGCGATCTGCTGACGCCGCGCGGCCTGCAGGAAGTGAAGGGCTATGCGGACGGCATCGGCCCGTGGAAGCCGTACCTGATTTCGAGCGCGTGCAAGTCCGTGCAGGCCGGGGCGTGCGCCGACGTGACCGGCGACGGCGTCATCGACGAGCGCGACCGCGTGCTGCTGCCCCCCACCAACGTGATTGCCAATGCGCACCGGCTGGGACTGCTGGTCCATCCGTACACCTTCCGCAGCGAACAGAAGCGCCTGACCGGCAGCTTCGGCGGCAACGCGGTCAATGAATACCTCGCGTTCTACGAAGCCGGCGTCGACGGGCTGTTCAGCGATTTCGCGGACACGGCGGTCGCGGCACGCGCGATGTTCCTGCTCAAGCACGATCCCGACTACGCCGCCTGCCTCGTCAATTCGCGCAGGTGCGAACGCAATAACGATTGATTGAGGTCCGCCGGGCGGAAGGTCTCAGCCGCATGCGCTTCAGCGAGCTGCGCTTGCTTCAGGTTCCTTCGCTGCCGTCCGGCCTTTTTTGCTGAAGGTCGATCCGCAGTCCTGCGGCCTTGCCGTCCTCGACATGGAGCGCGAAGCGCATCGCTGGGCCTTCGACAAGGATCTCGATCTCCAGTTTCGCCGTCGCCCGGTCGAAGGCCATCTGCGCACCCTTCCAGGCGGCCGCCGCATCGCGGGCCGTGAGTGAAGCCATCTCCACCTTAAGGCCACGGCTGACGGAATGGGAGTGCAGTCCGATCGCATGGCGCCCTTCCAGATGCATTTGCAGGCCCGGCACGGCAACCAGCCCCTCGCCAAGCCGCAGTTCGCCCGAGAGCGACGTGCGGCCGAGCAGCAGGCGCGCCTGCTGCGTCAGCCCATGGCCCGGGCCCCTGCGGCCCTGGCGCAGCACCGATTCGGCAAAGGCCTGCAGCTGCAACTTGCCGCGCTCGGAGACCCAGGGGCCCAGCAAGGCCCCGCGGTGCTCGAACACCACGCCCGCGAGCGGCGCCGCGGCGAACTGGTACAGATAGCTGCGCCCGTTGGGCGCGTGGACGTAAATGCCCATCCGGCTCACGCCCATGCGCGAGTCGGGCCCGACATGCTCGACCGTCGCATCGTTGAAGTCGACCTGCCCGCGCAGAATGGGCACCGTGACGTCGGCATCGAACAGCAGGTGCGCGTCGGTGATCCGGCCGCGGATGGTGCCTTCGGCCTCGCCCAGGGGTGCAAGATGCCACGCATCGGCGGCCGCATGGCCGCCTGCGCCGCCGGGCACTGCAGCCGCTGCGTCCGCGGCCTAGCTCGCCTCGCGGAGCTTCTGGATCTGCGGCGGCAGCACCAGCGGGCCATGCAGCTTCAATCCCGAGCACTCGGCCTTGTCCGCCTGGACGGCAACCAGGCGCGGCACGCCGGCCTCGGTGCGCAGCCGGGCCACCAGCTCATGGACGTCGATGCGGCCGATTTCAAGGACGAAGGGATCCGACGCAAGCCGCAACGCCATCGCTTCGAACCGCCGGACCCGGAGTTCGACGGCGCCGTCCGGCAGGGATTGCCACGTCACGCCCTCGAGCGCGCAGCGATTGGGCCCGGCATCGCCGGAGGCGCCGAGCTCCGATCCAAGTGCGAGTTCGATGAGGGAGGCCGCGAGCGAGACGGTCATGCCGTGCTTCTACCAGACCTCGCGGAATCATGCGCCGTCCGGCGGCAACCGCAGACGCGGCTCCCAGTCTTCGACATGCCCCGAGGCCGCGCGCGTTCGGAAGGTCTGGCGCCAGCGTTCGGCGAGCGGCGGCAATTCGGCGGCGCGCTCCCATTCGGGCGCCGCGTGCGCATCCCGCGTGAACAGCAACGCAATGAGACGCGACAAGGGCCAGTCCGGGTGCGGTCGCTCCACCAGCACGGCCTGCGCGCCGGCCCGCACCCACCCGGGTTCGAGCGTGCGGTAGTACCAGCCCGTGCGGCCGCGCGCCTGCATCTCGCGCGCCATGCCGCGCTCGCCGAAGCGCAGGTCGAGTTTCCAGCAGGGCTGCCGGCCCTGCGACACCTGCACCAGCGCCTCGCCGAGGCGCACCACGTCGCCGATGCACACCTTCGATTCGTCCCAGCCAAGGGAGGAGATGTTCTCGCCGAACGCGCCCGGACTTGCAAGCAGGTCGGCGCGGCGGCTCCAGGAAGCCCAGCCCGCATAGTGCTCGCGAGGGTAGTGATGCACCGCCTTCTCGACACCGCCGTGGATGCGCAGGTCGGCTTGCGCATCGCCCTGCAGGCCCGTGGCCGACAGCCACAGTGCATGGTCCACGGGCAACTTGCGGATGCCGCTCGATGAGCACCCGTCGGGCAACAGCGCCACCTGGCCCACCAGCAGCGCATCGATCACGGTGGCGCCTGGCGTCATTCGAGCTGCCCCAGCCAGGCCGTCAACATCGCCGCGGCGGCTGTGCAAGGGCCGGCGCCCAATGCGGCGCTGCGGGCGCGCAGCGCGGGTATGTCGACACCGGCCTGGACGAGTTCGCAGGCATGTCCGATCAACCATGGTTCGATGCGCGACGGGTCCGCCTCCGGATGGAACTGGAGCGCCAGCGCATGGGACCCCAGGCTGAACGCCTGGTGCGGCGTGGAAGCGGTGCTCGCGAGCAGAACGCCGCCCGGCGGAACGTCGAAGGTGTCGCCATGCCAGTGGAGCACCGGGCTGCCTTCCAGCGGCGCAAGGCAGGAGGCCTTGCCGGCCTCGTTCAATTCGACCGGCGCCCACCCGATCTCCTTGCGCGCGGCGGGATACACGCGCGCACCGAGCGCGCTGGCCATCAGCTGTGCGCCCAGGCACAGCCCCAGGGTCGGGAGCCGCAGCGCCAGCCGCTCGCGCAGGCCCGCCAGTTCGTCTTCCAGCCATGGATAGGTTCGGGTGTCGTAGGCGGCCACGGGACCGCCGAGCACGACGACGAGCCCGGCGCCGCGCCATTCGTCGATGCCAAGCGGCGAGACGCCGGCCTGCCGGTACTCGATCTCGTAGCCGGCGTTCACGAGCACGTGCGCGAACGAGCCGAGGTCTTCGAAGGCGAGGTGCTGCAATGCGATGCACTTCATGGCGTCAGGCTCCATCGGCCGGGCAGCCCTCGCCGCGGCACCCGCCGTGCGCCGATGCAAGGCCATCCGCATCGCCCGAGGACCGCGTGATCAGCGTCGCGGGTGCCTCTTCGGCAGCCAGCTGGCCGATGGCCGCGCCGAGCGCCATGTCATCGAGCACGCCGAAGTGGCTCAGCCGGATGCGGCCTTGCCTGTCGATGAGGACGATGCTCGGCGTTCCCTGCAACTGGTACGCGCGCATCGTCGCGGGAATGCTGCCGCGAGAAGGCGCGTCGATGCCGATGGGAAACGTGAGGCGGTACTCCTGCACGAATGCGGCGAGCGCCGCGGCGGTCATCACGTCCTGGTGCTCGAACACGGTGTGCAGGCCGATCACGGCAACGTCCCTGGCATCGAAAAGCTGCCGCGTCTTCTTCGCCTGCGGAAGGCCGTGCGACACGCAGGCCGGGCAGAGCATCTGGAAGGCATGCAGCACCACCACGCGGCCGCGCAGCGACTCGAGCGTGAGGGCGCTGTCCGTGTTGAGCCATTGGGCAACCTGCAGCGCAGGCGCCGGGGGAAAGTTCTTCGGCATCTCGAATGCTCCAACGTGAAGGCAACCAGGGAGCAGCCGCGCCGCCCCCTGCACTATCGCTCCGGTCAGGCGGCCGTGCGCAGCTTGACCGACGGAAAATCGACCGGTACGTCGAAGGCCACGTTCACATAATTGGTGAACAGGTTCAACGCCACGTGCGCCACGATCTCGACGATCTGCGCGTCGTCGAAGCCGGCGCTGCGAAGTGCCTCGACATCGGCAGCGCCGACCTGGCCGCGCGCATCGACCAGCTTGAGCGCGAAGCGCAACGCGGCCGCCGTCCGCGGGTCGGAAGATTCGCCCGCCTGGGCCGCCGCCATGTCCGCGGCGGACACCCCGGCCTTGCGGCCGAGCGCCGTGTGCGCGGCCAGGCAATAGTGGCATGCGTTGCGGTCGGCCACCGCCACGGCGATCTGTTCGCCGAGCTGCGCCGCAATGGCGCCGCCGCCGAGCGCGCCGAACGATCCCCACATGCTCTGGAGCGCAGCCGGCGAATTGGCAACCGCGCGAAACATGTTGGGCGTGGCACCGAAGGTGCCATGGATGTTCGCCAGCAGGGCCTTGGCTTCGCCGGCGGCTGCGGCTTCGTTCACGAGTGGGACGCGAGACATGAAAGTCCTTTGAAGAAGTGGAGGAACGAAGCCAGTGTCTGCGCATGCACCGTATGATCGGGATCGTTTCATCCGAATAAGATACCTTTTCGTCCAGAATCGCCCCGCATGCCCCCGATCGACAGGCTTTCCTCTCTGCTCGAGCGCTTTCATGTGCGGGCCCACCTGTTCCATGCCGGCCCCTTGTGCGGCACCACCCGGTTCGCGGCCCGGGAAGGCCGCGGCTTCCTGCATGTGCTGCGGCGCGGCGAGATGGTGGTCACGCACTCGGCGCGCGCCGGCGTGCCGCGCAAGCTCGCCGTGCAGGCGCCGTGCCTTCTTTTCTATCCGCGGCCCCTGGCGCACAACTTCCACAACGCGCCGGCGGAGGGCTCGGACTTCGTCTGCGCGACGCTCGATTTCGACGGCGGCGAGGCGCATCCCCTTGCGCGCGCGCTGCCGCCCCTGGTCGTCCTTCCGCTCGATGCCGTGGAGGGCCTCGAACAGTCGCTGGCGCTGCTCTTCGCCGAGACCACCCGGGTGCTGTGCGGCCACCGCCTGCTGGCCGACCGGCTGTTCGAGGTCGTGCTGATCCAGCTTCTGCGCTGGCTGCTCGATCACCCGCAGGAGAGCGAGCTTCCCCCGGGCCTTCTGGCCGGACTCGGCGATGCGCAGCTGGCGCGCGTCCTGGTTGCCATGCACGAGCGTCCGGGCGACCCCTGGACGCTGGACCGCATGGCACGGGAGGCCGGCCTGTCCCGCAGTGCGTTCGCCCAGCGCTTCAAGGCCGTGGTGAACGCCACGCCCGCGGACTACCTTGCCGGCTGGCGCCTCACGATCGCACAGGCCGAGCTCAGGAAGGGCGCATCGGTCAAGACCATCGCGGGTGCGCTCGGCTACGCCAACGCCTCCGCGCTGTCGCGGCTCTTCACGCAGAAGATCGGCCTCTCGGCGCGCGAATGGCTGGCCAGCCGGCAGTGAGCTCGCCTGGACACGGCCCGTGAACTGCGCCGCTGCTAGCGCACGCGCGGGGCCGCGCCCTGCAGGCTGCTGCGCAGCGCCAGCTTGCGCACGATGGTGGAGAACGCGCGCGTGGCCGCCGCGTCGCGCGCCACCGGTGACCACAGCATGCCGGGCGTGCGCACGGGCGTGGGGCTTTCGAGCCGGATGACCACGAGCCCCGAGAGCGGGTTCACCACGTTCGCGGCCACGATGGACGCGAGCTGCGTCTTGGCGACCAGGTCCATCATCGGCGCGAGCGTGTTGATCTCCGCCACCACGTGCGGCTGCGCACCGCAGGAGCGGAAGCACTCGTCCAGCATCTGACGCGTCGCGAAGCTGGCCGGCAGCAGCACCATCGGCAGGCGGTGCAGTTCCACCATGCGCACGCGCTTGCGCCGCGCGAGCGGATGCTTCTTCGCCACCACCAGCACCATCTCCTCGTTGTAGAGCGGCTCGAACTGCAGCGGCCCGGGCGCGCTCGGCCGGTAGGCGATGCCCAGGTCCAGCGTGCCCTGCTGCAGGCGCGCGGCGATCTGGTCGGCCGACAGCTCCTCGACCACCACCTTCACGCGCGGGTGCCGCGCCTGGAAGCTCGCGATGCAGTCCGGAATGAAGCCGAGGTTGAAGGTGTGCGTCGAGCCCACGCGCAACTCGCCCGCCACGTCGGAGCTGTCCTGGCGCAGCGCGCCCAGCCCCAGGTCGATCTCGTGCAGCGCCTTGGTGCAGTAGTGCAGGAACTCGTCGCCGGCGTCGGTCAGGCTCACGCGCTTGCCGATGCGGTCGAACAGCGCAACGCCGATCTCCTCTTCGAGCTGCTTGATCTGGTGCGACAGCGTCGACTGCGTCACGTGCAGGCGCTCGGCCGCACGCGTGAAGTTCAGCGAGCCCGACAGGGCGATGAAGTAGCGCAGGTGCCGGAGTTCCATGGCGTTCCTCGGGAGCAATGATCGATGGCATCGATGCTAACGATGGAAAACAATCATTTCCGGGATTCGCGGATGCAACCTAAAGTTTCTCCGCCCCCACAACGACCACAGGAGACCTCCCGGTGCAAAAAGTCCTCAGCGGCATCAAGGTGCTGGAACAAGGCACATTCATCACCGGACCGGCCGCCGGCATGTTCCTCGCGGACCTGGGCGCCGAGGTGGTCAAGATCGAGCAGCCCGGCGCGGGCGATCCGTTCCGCGCCTTTCGCGGCGGCCTCTACAGCCCGCACTTCCAGACCTACAACCGCAACAAGCGCAGCGTCACGCTCAACCCCAAGCTGCCCGAGGACGCGGCCGTGTTCGACGAGCTGGTCAAGGACGCGGACGTCTACATCCAGAATTTCCGCCCCGGTGCGGCCGAGCGGCTGGGCGCCGGCGAGTCCCGGCTGCGGGCGCTCAATCCGCGCCTGGTCTATTGCGCCATCAGCGGCTTCGGGCAGACCGGCCCCGCGGCCGCGCGGCCCGCCTACGACACGGTGGCGCAGGCTGCGAGCGGCTTCCTCAAGCTGCTGGTGAACCCCGCCAACCCGCGCGTGGTCGGCCCCGCGCTCGCCGATGCCATGACGGGCTTCTACGCCGCCTACGGCGTGCTCGGCGCGCTGGTCGAACGGGGCCGCACCGGCCGCGGACGTGCGGTCGAGGTGTCGATGCTCGAAGCCATGTGCCACTTCAACCTCGACGCCTTCACGCATTTCTTTTCGGAGGACGAGGTCATGGGTCCGTTCAGCCGGCCGAGCGTCTCGCAGTCCTATGTGCTGGAGTGCGCGGACGGCCTGTGGATTGCGCTGCACATGTCCTCGCCCGAGAAGTTCTGGCAGGGCCTGGCCAACGCCATCGAGCGCCCCCGCCTGTTCGCGGACCCGCGCTTCGCGTCGCGCGAGGCGCGCATCGCGCACCAGGAAGACCTGATCGCGCTGCTCGGCGGCGTGTTCCGCCAGCAGACCCGCGCTGCGTGGTGCGCGCGGCTCGAGGCCGAGGACGTGCCGCACGCCCCCATGTACGACACGCGCGAGGCCATGGAAGACCCGCAGGCGCGGCATCTGCAGCTGGAGGTGAGCGCGCCGCACCCCGAGGGCGGCGAGTGGCACACCATCCGCTCGCCCGTGAGCTTCGACGGCGAGCGCGCGCTGGAAGTCACGGCACCCCCCATGCTCGGCGCCGACAACGCGGCCATCGTCGATCCGATCCGCCATCGCCTGGGGCAGCCTCCCAACGCCGCGCGCTGAGCCCGGCACAGCCTTCCGAAAACACAACGAGCCAGGAGACAAGACAACCATGACGCCATCGAACGAAAGCGAGCTGACGCAGACCGTGCTCAAGAGCCTGGAGGGAACGCGCGACGCGCGCTTCCTGCAGCTCATGCAGTCGCTGATCACGCACCTGCATGCCTTCATCCGCGACGTGAACCTGAAGCCCGACGAATGGATGCAGGGCATCGAATTCCTGACGGCCACGGGCCAGACCTGCACCGACAAGCGCCAGGAGTTCATCCTGCTGTCGGACACGCTGGGCGCCTCGATGATGGTCGTGATCCTGGACCAGCTGCGCGCCGCCGCCGGCAAGCGCGGCCGCGCCGTGAACGAAGCGACCGAAGCCACAGAGCTCACCGAGGCCACGCACGCCACCGTGCAGGGCCCCTTCTACTGGGAAGGCGCGCCCGACCTGCCGCTGGGCGCCGACGTGGCTCAGGGCGCCCGCGGCGAGCCGACCTTCTACAGCGGCCGCGTCACCGACACCCACGGCCAGCCGCTCGAAGGCGCGCTGCTCGACATCTGGTCGGGCGACGGCGAAGGCGTGTACGACATGCAGCTCGAGGGCGCCGCGATGCAGGCACGCGGGCGCATCCGCACCGATCACGAAGGCCGCTACTGGTTCTGGTCGATCCGCCCGAGCTTCTATCCGATTCCGGTCGACGGGCCCGTGGGCCGCATGCTGGAGGCCATGGGACGGCATCCGAACCGCCCCGGGCACATCCACATGATGGTCTCGGCGCCGGGCCATGTGCCCGTGACCACGCACCTGTTCGTGGCGGGCAGCCCGTACATCGAATCCGATGCCGTGTTCGGCGTGCGGCCGCGGCTCGTCGTGGACTTCGAATCCCACCCGTCGGGCCGCGCGCCGGACGGCCGGCCGATGGAGACGCCCTACTGGTCCGCGCACTACGACTTCCGCCTCGAACCCCGACACGCCTGAAAGACCACGCCCATGAAAATCGGAAAGTCCACCGTCCCGCGCACCGCCATCTGCACCTCGGATGAACACACCATCGTCGTGCGCGGCCAGGACCTGTGCCAGGAGCTGATCGGGCACCTGTCGTTCACCGACTATTTCTTCCTGCTGCTCACCGGGCGCCGCCCCGATGCCGCGTGCAGCGCCGTGCTCGACGCCACGCTGGTGGCGATTGCCGAGCACGGGCTCGTGCCGAGCGTGCAGGCCAGCCGCATGACCTTCGCGGCCGCGCCCGATGCGCTGCAGGGCGCAGTGGCGGCCGGCATCCTCGGCTGCGGCTCCGTCATCCTCGGCGCATCGGAAACGGCCGGGCGCCTGTTCATGGATGTGGCGGCGCGCGTGGATGCAGGCGCCACGCTGCAGCAGGCCGCCGCCGCGGCCATCGCCGAACTCAAGGCCGCGCGCGCGGCGATCCCTGGCTACGGCCATCCGCTGCACAAGGAACGCGATCCGCGCGTCGACCGGCTGATCGACGTGGCGACGCAGGCCGGTGCCGACCTGCGCTACGTGCGCATCGCGCAGGCGCTGGAAGAAGCGATCCCGGGCATCGTCGGCAAGGACTTGCACATGAACGTCTCCGCGGCAATTCCGGCGGTGCTGCTGGGTGTGGGCTTTCCGGTGGCGTCGCTGCGGGGCGTGCCGATCCTTGCGCGCACCGCGGGACTGATCGCCCACCTTGCGGAAGAGGCCGAGATGCCGAGCGGCTTTGCGCTCTCTTACCAGGCCACGCGCGAACTGCAGTACGAAGGCACGGTGCCCGCGGCCTTCGGGGAGGCGCGGTGACGAAGCGCCGTGCCATCCTGGCCGCGGCGGCTGTTGCCGCGGCGCTGCTTGCGCAGGGCAGCGGCAGCGCATGGGCGCAGGCGGGCGATGCGCGCCCCCTCAAGCTGGTCGTGCCCTTCGCGGCCGGCACCACGACCGACATCGTGGGACGCGTACTGGCCGAAGCGCTGGGCCGCCAGCTGTCGCAGGCGGTGATCGTCGACAACCGGCCCGGCGCGGGCGGTGCCATCGGCAGCGAGCTCGCGGCCCGCTCGGGGGCGGACGCACACACCGTGCTGCTGGGCACCGTGGGCACGCATGCCATCAATGCGACGCTCTACAAGCGCCTGTCCTACCAGCCGCAGCGCGACTTCGTGCCGCTGGGCTTCGTCGGCGCCACGCCCACGCTGCTGGTCGTGCCCGCCGCGGCGCCGTGGAAGACGGTGGCGGACCTGCGCCAGGCCAGCGGCAAGTCGGTGAGTTTCGCCTCGGCCGGCAACGGCACCTCGGGCCACCTCGCGGGCGAGCTGCTCAACCTGCGGCTCGGCAAGGACTTCGTGCACGTGCCCTACCGCGACGGCGCCCAGGCGCTCACCGAGGTGATGGCGGGGAACGTGCAATTCATGTTCTATCACCCGGCCGCCGTGCTGCCCCAGATCCGCGCCGGCAAGCTGCGCGCATTGGGCGCATCGAGCGCCCGGCGAAGCATGGCTGCGCCCGACGTGCCCACGCTGGCCGAGCAGGGCATTCCGGATTTCGACCTGGTCGCGTGGTTCATGTTGTATGCGCCGGCCGACATGCCCGCCGCGCAGCGCGACCGCCTGCGCGAAGCCACGCAGGCGGTGCTCGCCCAGCCTGCGGTGCGCGACAAGCTCGCGGCCCAGGGCATCGAGCCCCTGGCGATGAACACATCGGAAATGGCCGCCTTCGGCGCGGCCGAGATCGCGAAGTGGGGCGAGGCCGTGCGCCGCTCCGGCGCGCAGGTGGATTGAAGAAGACAGAACAACCCAACAAACGGGCCCCCATCGGCCCAAGGAGACAAGCCATGCGTTCGACAACAAACCTCGTCAAGAAGATGCTCGGCCTGGTGCTGGGCCTCGCCGGCATCCTGGCCACGGGCCATGCAGCTGCCCAGACTGCGGAATGGCCGAGCAAGCCGATCCGCATCGTGGTGGGCTTCGCGCCCGGCACGCCGCCCGACATCTTCGCGCGCATGTACGGCGACTATGCGAGCCGCAAGCTCGGCGTGCCGGTGCTCATCGACAACAAGCCCGGCACGGCCGGCAACCTGGCGTCGGACACCGTCGCCAAGGCACCGGCGGACGGCTACACCTTCCTCTACAACCTGTCGACGGCGTTCACGATCAACCCGTACATCTACAGCAAGCTGCCGTTCGATCCGGAGAAGGACCTGGTCCCCGTCGCCACCACGATGCGCCAGGGCCTCGTGCTGATCGCGAACACCAAGTTCCCGGCCAGGACCATCAAGGAGCTTGTGGCCGCGGCCAAGGAAAAGCCCGGCATCTACTCGCACGCCTCGTATGGCGCCGGCAGCCCGTCGCAGCTGATCGTCGAGTCCCTGAAAGACGAGGTGGGCATCACGATGCTGCATGTGCCGTACCGCGCGAGCCCCATCGCCGATCTCGTCGGCGGACAGGTCGACACGCTGATGGAGCCGATCGCCACGGGCTATCCGCTGATCAGCAGCGGCCGCGTGCAGGCGCTGGCCTACTCGGGCCCCACGCGCCACCCCGCTTTGCCGGACGTGCCCACGCTCTCGGAGGTGATGCCGGGCTTCTCGATGATGTCGTGGCACGGCATCTGGGCACCTGCGAACACGCCCGCCGCGGTGCTCAACCGGTTCAATGCGGTGTTCGTCGAAGCCAGCAAGGACCCGGACCTCGCCAAGCGCATCAAGGACCTCAACAGCGAGCCGCTGGGCGTCACGCGCGCCGAGATGAGCGCGATGGTGCGCCGCGATGCGGAGATCTACAGCCGCGTGGTGAAGGCGCGCAACATCCGCGTGGATTGATCCGCCGCGTTCATTGCCTGCCCGTTTCCGCGGCCCTTAACATCGGCCGCGATGGCCGCTTCACTGTCACTGCCCCCTGAAATCATCCCGCAGCTGTCGCAGGCGCGCACCGTGCTCGAGCGCCACCTGGCCGGCACGCTCCAGGCCATCCACCTGTTCGGCTCCGCCGTCGATGGAGGGCTCAAGCCGCACAGCGACATCGACCTGATGGTGACCGTGGGCGCCCCGCTGGCCGCATCGGTCCGGCAAGCACTGATGATGGACCTGCTGTCGGTCTCGGGCAGCCCCGGCGCCGGCGCAGCATGGCGTCCGCTCGAAGTCACGCTCGTCGTCCGGGGCGAGGTCGTGCCCTGGCGCTATCCGCCGCTGCGCGAACTGCAGTTCGGCGAATGGCTGCGCGAGGAACTGCAGGCCGGCATCGTGGAGCCCGCCATGCCCGACCATGACCTTGCGATCCTGCTCGGCAAGCTCAGGCAGCACAGCATCTGCCTGCTCGGCCCTCCCGCGGACGAACTGTTCGACGCGGTGCCGCGCGCCGATTTCACGCGCTCGCTGCTGGATACCGTGGCGCAGTGGAACGACGCGCCGGACTGGCAGGGCGACGAGCGCAATGTGGTGCTGGCGCTCGCGCGCATCTGGTTCAGTGCAAGCACCGGCGAGATCGCGCCCAAGGATGCCGCAGCCGCATGGGCGCTGAAGCGCCTGCCGGGCGAGCATCGGCCCGTGCTGGCGAGTGCGCATGCGGCTTACCTGGGCCGTGCGCCGGACAACTTGGCCGATCGTCCTACCCAGGTCGCGGCGTTCGTGCGCTACACCAAGGCACTGATCGTGGACATGGTCTGCGCAGGCCCTGCGCCCGCGCGGTGAGCCATTGCGCCGATCGCATCTCAACAGACTTTCCTCCAGGCACGACGAAAAGGAGAGACACGGATGTACGTCATCATGGGTGGCACAGGACACGTAGGCTCGGCGGTCGCGCAGGCACTGCTCGACCGCGGCGAACCAGTGACGATCGTCACGCGCGACGCGAAGCGCGCCGGCGCATGGCGCACAAAGGGCGCCGAGATCGCCGAGGCCAACGTCGAAGACGTGGCGTCGCTGCGTGCGGCGTTGCAGCGCGGTCGCCGCGCCTTCCTGCTCAATCCATCCGCGGACACGTCGGCGGACACCGACACCATCGAGCGGCGCACGGTCGCCAACATCCTGTCTGCGCTGGAGGGCTCGGGGCTGCAGAAGGTGGTGGCGGAATCGACCGGCGGCGCGCAGCCCGGCGAGCGCATCGGCGACCTGAGCGTGCTGTGGGAACTCGAAGAGGGCCTGCGCCGCCAATCCATTCCGGCAGCCATCAACCGTGCGGCCTACTACATGAGCAACTGGGACGGACTGCTCGACGCCGTGCGCAGCACGAGCAGGCTGCCCACGATGTACGACCCCGGCCTTGCCATTCCCATGGCCGCGCCGCACGACCTCGGCGAGATCGCGGCCCGCAGGCTGGTGTCCCCGCTCGACGACGTCGGCATCCGCTACGTGGAGGGCCCGCGGCGCTATACCTCGGCCGACGTGGCGAAGGCGTTCTCGCAAGCGCTCGGCCGGCCGGTGGAGCTCGACGTCACGCCGCGCGACCAGTGGAAGGCGGCGTACCGCGCCCTCGGCTTTTCAGAAGCGGCCGCAGACTCGTATGCGCGAATGGCCGCGGTGAGCGTCGACAGCGGCTTCGACATGCCAGCCGATGCCCTGCGCGGCTCGACGACGCTCGAGGCCTATATCCGCGGCCTGGTGGCGCGATCCTGACGGTGGCGCACCACCAACCACCCATGTTCAGGCAGCGAGCACCTGCAGGTTGCCCGCGCCCGGCAGCGCGCGCAGCGTGGCGGCGAGCCGCACCGAATAGTCGCGGCTGAACACCGTGCTGACCTCGATGTAGTCACAGCGCGCCTCGGCCGTCGTGAGCGTCAGCACGACATAGCCGCGCTTGCCGGTCTCGGCATAGCGCAGGTCGTCGACCATGCGCCGGAAGCCGTCGGCCAGCAGGTCGTTGGCGATCAGCGGCAGCGCCCGCTCGAAGCCCGGCGACGACACCGACGAGGTGCCGAACTCCACGCCGACCCGCTGCCCGGTGTTGTCGGTGAGGTTCCCGGCCCATGAATTGTGCGTGTCGCCGGCCAGCGAGATCAGGTTCTTGCCCTGGTTGCGCGCCATGGCCAGCACCGCGTCGCGCGCGGCCGGATAGCCGTCCCACGCGTCCAGGTTGTAGGGCACCTTCTGCTGCGTGACCAGGGCCCGCTGGCTGTCGCTGCGCGCGGCGTCCGGAAGCGCCAGCGCCGCCAGGTAGGCGGTCAATGTCTCGAGGCTGAAGTCGGTCGCGATGCTCAGGGGAATGGCCATGCGCATCATGAGCACCTGCTGGCCGAGCACCTGCCAGGTGCAGGGCGATGCAGACATGCGCTGCGACAGCCAGTCCACCTGCGGCTGGCCCATCAGCTGCCGCGTCGGCGCCGACGCTTCCCCGGCCAGGTACTGCTCGAGCGTGACCTGCTTGTCGCGGCCGATCAGCCGGGTGTCGAGCATGTGCATCGAAGCCAGCGTGCCGAAGTCGAAGGAGCGGTAGATCCGCAGCGGGTTGGCGGGGTCGAGCAGCCGCGTCGGCAGCCACTCGTGGTAGGCCTGCACGGCGGCCGCGCGCCGTGCGGCAAAGCTGCCCTCGGTCGCTTCGTCATGGTTCTCGGCGCCGCCGGACCACGCGTCGTCAGCCACGTCGTGGTCGTCCCACACCGCGATCATCGGCAGCCGCGCATTGAGGGCCCGCAGGTCCGCGTCGGTGCGGTACTGCGCATGGCGCAGGCGGTAGTCGGTGAGCGTCAGGATCTCGTGGTCGGGGTTCGACTCGCGGTCGATGGCGATGGCGAGCTGCGACGCATAGCCCACGCGGCCGTACTCGTAGATGTAGTCGCCCAGGTGCAGCACCACGTCGATGTCGGTGCGCCTGGCGATGTCGGCATACACGTTGAAGTAGCCGCTCGGGAAGTTGGAGCACGACACCACCGCCAGCCTCGCCTGCGATACCCCGCCCACCGGCAACGTGCGCGTGCGGCCGATCGGCGAGTGGTCGTTGCCCATGGAGAAGCGATAGAAATAGGTGCTGGCCGGCTGAAGCCCCGCGGCGTCCACCTTGACCGTGTAGTCGCGCTCGGGGCCGGTGCTCGCGGTGCCGCGCGCGACGATGATGCCGAAGCGCTCGTCGCTGGCCACCTCCCAGTCGACATTGAGCGTGCCCGGCGCAGGCGCCGTCACGCGGGTCCAGAGGATCACGCGGTCGGACAACGGATCGCCGCTCGCGATGCCGTGCTTGAACACCGAGTCCGAACCCTCGGGCGGGCTTCCGCCCCCACCTCCCCCGCCGCCGATGCCGCCGCCGAAGCCACCACCCCCTCCGCCACCGCCGCCGCCACAGGCGCTCAGGCCGATGCCGCTGCCCGAGAACATCGCGAACAGCACGGCGCTGCGCAGCAGCGAGCGCCGGGTGGCGCCGGTCAGGGCTTGCGGGGGATCGCTGTCCTCGTCATGGAAGGCATGGCTTGTCTCGCCGTTGTTCTTCTTCTCGTCGTGGGTGCGCATGGCTGTCTCCTGATCCGCCGACGGCAAGACGCACGGCACGCCTCGGTCCCCGTTCGACGTCGGCGCCATTTGAATGTGAAGCCCTTGGTTTTCAACGTAGGCTGCCACCGATGCGCGCGTCAGCCGGGAGCGCACGGGCACCCTCAGTTCAACGTGTCGAAGAGCCTGAAGATCCACGACAGCTGGTAGACCAGCGTGGCCGCCACGAAGACGGTGTGAAAGCGCTGGCTGGCTGTCCTGGCCGCCACGATGCACAGCGTCACGAGAATGGGCGTGCGGATCAGGTATTCCAGCGCAAAGCGGGCGAAGTGCGCCTCGCCCTTGATCAGCGTGTCGACCACGTCGAGCAGGTAGGTCGCGCCCAGCAGGCCGAAGAACCAGGCGCGCCGGGCATAGAAATAGTCTTCATAGCTCGCGTAGTCGCGCATGCTGTCCGGAAAGAGCAGCGCGCACAGCAGGAACAGCACGATCGCGTAGCTCACGATGAAGGCATAGGTGCCGAAGGTCCAGCTCTCGATCTGATAGAGGCCGAACTCCCACCACCAGAAATGCACCAGCGCCAGCAGGACCGAAGCCACCCAGGCAAGGTGCACCGCATAGAGCCGGTACTGCGCCGGGTGTTGCACGATGCGCGCCACGCCCGACAAGAGCCGCGTGACGCCAAGGCCGATCACCATGCCCATGACGATGCGGATGTGCGGGAAGATGTCGTGGGCGGAGATGGCTTGTTGCTGCATTCGGGGGCTTCATGGTGTTGGGACGGTGCCAAGGGATGGCCGGACTGCCCATGCCACGCTACAACACCTGGAGGTGCGGCTCAGCGCAAGACCCTGCTGCGACCGGGCGTTTTGCGCCCATGGCATGGCGCATTCCCGGCCGCGAACGCCTTCTATGCCTGGGCCATTCCCCGCATCAATGTGAGCAGGGCATGTACGAGGTCTTTTTCGGTCGAGATCCTGATCAACAACGCGGGCCATGCTGCAACTGGACATCGCGCGCCTGACGGTCATGACGCGGACCAGTGGTGCGGGCGGGAATCCGTGCGCTGCACGCCGGACGCGCCAGTGTGGTTCCGGGCTTCAACAACAAGGCTGCCGTTGCGATGGTGGGGGCAACACCGCGATGGCTGCACTAGGCCGTCTTTGCGCGCGTCACCAGGGCCGCCGCGGGCCGTCATCGACGCCACAACACGTGAGGCGAACTGCGCCGGAAGCCCTGTCTCCGATTGGCATTTATCGAATGCGACAGGCATCCTTCCATGCTTTATGTCTCTCATTATGGACAAACCTCCTGGTTTTGTCTAATATGAGATACATATATGCCTTCTGGAGCCCCGCCTCTCACCCCCGCGGCCGATCGCCGCCTCGCAACATTCGGCCGGCGCATCCATGCTCGCCGCAAGGCCCTGAAGGTCAGCGCCACCACGGCGGCGGAGGCTGCAGGCGTGTCCCGCATGACGCTGCATCGCATCGAACGCGGCGAGCCCTCGGTCACGATGGGGGCCTACATGAATGCAATCGCAGCGCTGGGCCTGGATGTCGACGTGGTCCCGTCAACACAATCCGCACAGCCGGCGCCGATTCCTGGCGGCGTTCGTATCGCCGACTACCCCCAACTGCGCCGACTCGCCTGGCAGCTGGCACCGGGCACCGAGCTCACGCCCGAAGAGGCGTGGGCCACCTACGAACGCAACTGGCGCCATGTCGATGCATCGATGCTCGATGCGCGAGAGCGGCAATTGCTCAATGAACTGGCACGCGCATTAGGCAGGAAGCCGCTGCATGTTTGAACGCCCACACCATCAGCGGGTCGCCGAGGCACTTGCAGCGCTCGACGCCGACTTGCTCGCCGAGAACCGCTGCCTGTTCGGCGGCGGCACGGCCATCGCGCTTCGCTACGGCGAGTACCGCGAGTCGATGGACATCGACTTCCTCGTTTCCAACATCGAAGGCTACAGACAGCTGCGCCAGCTGTTGACCAGCGACCAGGGCCTGAGCGCGCTGGCCCGCAAGGGCGCGAAGATCCAACAGACTGGCGAACTTCGTGCCGATCAATATGGCATCCGATCGACGGTGCGTGTGGGCGGCATCGACATCAAGTTCGAGATCGTGCTCGAAGCACGCATCGAACTCGATGTGCCGGGCAAGGAAGACCGCGTCGGCGACATTGCGACGCTCACCGTACTGGACATGGCCGCAAGCAAGCTGCTCGCGAACTCGGATCGCTGGGCCGACGACAGCGTCTTCAGCCGTGACGTGATCGACCTGGCCATGATGCACCCCGGTTCCGCACTGCTGCGCCGCGCGGCAACCAAGGCCAGACAAGCCTACGGCAACAGCATCGACAGCGATTTGGCAAAGGCAGTCAACGCACTGCTGACACGCCAAGGACGCATGGACCGCTGCATGGAGGTGCTGCAGATGATCCCGGCCGTGACGCCCGCGCTGCTTCGCCAGCGCATCAAGGCTTTACTGCCTCGAGTCCCAGGCGCCAAAGGCAAAGCCCCCACCCCCTGACAGCAGGCCCCGCCCACTCAAAGAAACCCAATGGATAGCCAAGGAATCGCCGCCACCGCAATCGTCCCCACCAGCAGCGCGACCATGTAGCCCGCGATCGGCCGGATGCCCGCGTCGGGATGCACGCGCCCGATCGCGCAGGCCGCGTAGTAGCCCACGCCCAGCGGCGGCGCGAACAGGCCGAGCCCCATCGACAGCACCACCACCATGGCGTAGTGCACCTCGTGGATGCCCAGCTGGCGCGCGATCGGGAACAGCAGCGGGCCGAACAGCACGATGGCCGGAATGCCCTCGAGCACACTGCCCAGCACTGCGAAGATGACCAGCGACACCGCCAGGAACATCGGTGCGCCGCCGGGCAGCCCCGTCATCGCTTCGGCCAGCAGGCGCGAGAAGCCCGACTGCGTGAGGCCCCAGGCCATGGCCGTCGCTGTGCCGATGATCAGCAGGATGGCGCCCGACAGCGACGCCGTCGCGACGAGCATCGGCCCCAGCCGCTTCCAGTCGAACTGCCGGTACACGACGAGCCCCGCGACCACGGCGTACATGATGCCGATGGTCGAGACCTCGGTCGCGGTGGCCACGCCTTCGACCACCGCCGCGCGGATCACGAACGGCAGCGCCAGCGCCGGCAGCGCCACGACGGCCAGCCGGCCGACCTCGCGCCAAGGCGTGCGCACGACCTCGCGCAGGTCCTCGCCGCGGCAGCGGAAGTACACGACCACGCACAGCATCAGGCCCAGCACCACGGCCGGCAGCAGGCCGCCCGTGAACAGCGCGGCGATCGACACCCCCGTGACCGAGCCGATGGTGATCAGCACCAGGCTGGGCGGCACCGTCTCGGTCTGCGCGCCGGTCGCGGCCAGTAGCGCGACGAGATCGCCTTCGCTGGCGCCGCGCTGCTTCATCTCGGGAAACAGGGCCGGCGCCACCGCCGCCATGTCGGCCGCCTTGGAGCCCGAGATGCCCGACACGAGGTACATCGCGCCCACCAGCACGTACGACAGCCCGCCCTTCACATGCCCCAGCAGGCCCGCGAGAAACGCGACCATCGCCTTGGCCATGCCGGTCATCTCGATCAGCAGGCCGAGGAACACGAACAGCGGCACCGCGAGCAGGATCAGGTGCGACATGCCCTCGTCCATGCGCCCCACGATCACCGGCAGCGCCGTGTCGGTGGCCAGCGCGAGGTAGCCGAAGGTGCCGAGGCCGAACGAAAAGGCAATGGGAATGCCCGCGAGCACGCCCGCCAGCACCACGCCGACGAAGAACACCAGCAGGTTCAGCCGCCCGAGCTCCTGGAACACCGAGCGGCCGAGCGTGAACGCCGCGATCAGCGTGGCGACGATGACCACCGCCTTGGCCGTGACCCGCCACTCCACGTCGCGCAGCAGCCTGAGCACCGCGAACAAACCCATCAGGCCTATGCCCACCGGCAGCGCCGCGGCCCGCCACGCATTCGAGATGTTCAGCGCGGGCGTGGTGATGAAGCGCTCCTCGGACGCGTACTCCCAGGCCGGCCATGCCACCATCGCCAGGAACGCGAGCGAAGCGCACAGCGCCAGGGCGTCGAACAGCGGACGCCGCGACGGCGGCTGCATCGAGACCAGCGCCGTCATGCGCATGTGCTCGCCGCGCCGCAGCGCGACCACCGCGCCGAGCATCGCGAGCCAGATGAACAGGATCGACGCGAGCTCGTCGGACCAGACCAGCGGGCTGTGGAACACGAAGCGCGCGAGCACGCCCGCGAGCAGCACCGCCACGTCGGCCAGCACCAGGCCGCCGGCCGCAATGTCGACCAGCGCCCCGAGCCGGCGCTCGATGGCCCACAGCCGGGGCGTGTCCACGCGCGTGCCGGCCGCCAGGCCGAGGGCCGGCCCGCTCATGCAAGCTTGCCCGCGCTGCGCTCGAGCAGCGCCCAGGCCTCGTCGCCGTACTTGGCCTTCCACTCGCCGTAGAAGCCGGCCTTGCGCAGCTGGTCGCGGAAGGCGGCCGCGCCGGGCTGGTTGAAGGCCATGCCCTTGGCGGCCAGCTCCTTCTGCAGCCCGGCGTTGAGTTCGGCCACGTCGGCGCGCTCCTTCATGCCGGCCGCGTCGATGTGCCGGGCCACCACGGTGCGCAGATCGGCGGGCAGCTTTTCCCAGGCGCGCCGGTTGGCCAGGAACCAGAAGCCGTCCCACATGTGGTTGCTCAGCGAGCAGTACTTCTGCACCTCGTAGAGCTTGGCCGTCGCGATGATGGCCAGCGGGTTCTCCTGCCCGTCGACGATCTTCGTCTGCAGCGCCGAATAGACCTCGGCAAAGTTGATGGAGGTGGGCGCGGCGTCGAGCGCCTTGAACATCGAGGTCCACAGCGGCGACACCGGCACGCGGATCTTGAAGCCCTTCATGTCCTGCGGCGCGGCAATGGCGCGGCTCGACGAGGTGATCTGGCGGAAGCCGTTGTCCCAGATCTTCTCCATCGGAACGATGTTGGCCTTGGCGATCTGCTGGCGGATGTGGGCGCCGAGTTCGCCATCCATCGCCTTCCACACGCTCGCATAGTCGTTGAAGGCAAAGCCCACGCCGCTGATCGATGCGGACGGCACGAGCGTGGAAAGGATCAGCCCCGACAGCGTGAAGAACTCCACGCCGCCCGAGCGCAGCTGGCTCAGCATGTCGGTGTCGGAGCCCAGCTGGTTGCTCGGGAAGATCTGGATGTCGACGCGGCCGCCGGTCTCGGCGCGGATGGCGTCGGCCATCTCCTTGGCGCGGATGTTGAGCGGATGCGTGACCGGCAGGTTGTTCGCGTACTTGTAGTTGAACTCGGCCTTCTGCGCGAAGGCCCGGTGCATGGGAACGGCGAGGCTGGCGGCCAGTGCCGTCGAGCGCAGCACGGTGCGGCGGGAAATGCTCATTTTTTGTCTCCTGGTCCTTTTGTGAATGGATCTGGTCGTGCGGGGCGGCGTCGATGGGTGCGCTCAGGTGGTGGCGGCCTCCTTCACGTCGCCGCGTTCGAACAGCTGCTTGCGGATGTCGGCCTTGGCGACCTTTCCGTAGCCGGACTTCGGCAGCGCATCCCAGAAGAAGATGTACCGCGGCCAGCGGTATTTCGCGCAGCGGCCGTCCAGGTGCTGCAGGAGCTGCTCGGCCGTGAGGCCGGGCTGCGAGGCCACGATCACCGCCACGCCCACCTCGCCCCATTTCTCGTCCGCGATGCCGAGCACCGCCGCCTCGCGCACGGCCGGATGCATCAGCAGGATTTCTTCGACCTCGCGCGGGTATACGTTCGAGCCGCCCGAGATGTACATGTCCGATTCGCGACCCGTGATGTAGAGCAGCCCGCGCGCATCCATGCGGCCGAGATCGCCGGTGTGGAACCAGCCGCCGCGCAGCGCCTTCCCGGTGGCTTCGGGGTTGTTGAAGTAGCCCGCAAACACGGCCGGCCCGCGGCAGCAGATCTCGCCGACGGTGCCGGCGGGCACCGGCTGCATCTGCGCATCGAGGATGGCCACCTCCATGCCGGTGCGGGCCCGGCCGCAGCAGCCGATGTGGGCGTTCGGATCATCGTCGTCGGCGGAATGCATGGCCGGCGGCAGCACCGTGATGCAGCCCGTGACCTCGCCCAGGCCGAAGTACTGCACCAGCACCTTGCCGAGCTTCTGCAGCGCGCGCTTCTGGTCCGCGCGGTACATCGGCGCGCCCGCATAGACCACGTAGCGCAGCGAGCCGTGGTCGAAGCGGTCGACGGCCGGGTCTTCCACCAGCATCTTGACGATGGTCGGCACCGTGAAGACATTGGTCACGCGGTGCCGCTCCACCAGCGCCCAGAAGGTGGCGGGCTCCAGCCTGTCGGACGCGAGCAGCACGGTGGCCGCACCGCGCGCCACGTTGAGCAGCGCATGGATGCCCGCGCCATGCGACAGTGGCGCCACGGCGATCGAGCAGTCGTGCTCGGTGGTGCCCGGGATGAGATCGGCCAGGTGGTTGGTCACGACGAAGGCGAGCTGCCCGTGCGTCAGCACGGCGGCCTTCGGGCGGCCAGTGGTGCCCGAGGTGTAGAAGTACCACAGGGGGTGGTCGGCATCGACCTGCGCCATCGCCGCCGGCGCACCGGCGTTGGCCGCGAGCAGCGGCTCGTAGCCATGTCCACCGGCGCGCGGGAGGCCGATGGTGACGACCGAGCGCAGATGCGAAGACGCGGCCTTCACAGCCGCCACATGCTCGGCAAAGCAGTCTTCGGCCAGCATCACGCTGGCCTCGCTGGCGCTGCCCAGGTAGGCGACCTCCGGCGGCGTGAGCCGAAAGTTGACCGGCACCCACACCGCGCCCAGGCGGAAGGCGGCCCAGCAGCTCTCGAACAGCGCCGGGTTGTTGCGCGACATCACGAGCAGCTTGTCGCCCGGCCGCATGCCCAGCGAGCGCAGCGCCTGCACCAGCGCATCGACGCGCGCGTCGATCTCGCGCCAGGTCCACTGCCGCTCGCCCTGGATCAGCCCCGGCCGGTCGGGAAACAGCGCGGCCGTCTGCGACAGCAGCGCGGACAGGTTCATCGCCCGCGCTTCGTTCACGGGTGCACCTCCAGCACGCTCAGGTAGTTGGCAACTGCGGCGCCGCCCATGTTGAAGACCGCGCCCGGCTTGCCCGAGCCCACCTGCATGTCGCCCGCCAGGCCCGCCAGTTGCATGGCCGCCATCACATGCTGCGACACGCCCGTGGCGCCGATCGGATGGCCGCGCGACTTCAGACCGCCCGACGGATTGACCGGTAGCTTGCCGTCCTTGCGGCTCACGCCGTCGAGGATCACGCGCGCGCCCTGCCCGTGCGGCGCCAGGCCCATGGCCTCGTACTCGAGCAGCTCCGCAATGGTGAAGCAGTCGTGCGTCTCGACAAAGCCCAGGTCATGCAGCGACAGCCCCGCCGCGGCCAGCCCCCGCTGCCACGCGAGCGCCGCGCCCTCGAAGCGCGTCGGGTCGCGGCGCGACAGCGGCAGGTAGTCGTTGACCTGCGTGCGCGAGCGCCAGCGCACCGCCGGGACCGCCGCCGACGCGATCGGCTCGGCCGAGATGACCAGCGCCGCCGCGCCGTCGGAAACCAGCGAGCAGTCGGAGCGCTTCAACGGACCGGCGACGAACGGATTCTTCTCCGACGGCTGGCGGCAGAAGTCGAAGCCCAGGTCGCGCCGCATGTGCGCGTAAGGGTTGTGCACGCCGTTGGCGTGGTTCTTGGCCGAGATGGCGGCTAGCGCATCGCTCTGGTCGCCGAAGCGCTCGAAGTACTGGCCCGCGATCTGGCCGAAGACGCCCGCAAAGCCCGCCGGGGTCGCGCCCTCTTCCTTCACGTAGGAGCAGCGCAGCAGCGTCTCGGCGATGCGCGGGCCAGGCACGGCATTCATGATCTCGAAGCCGACCACCAGCGCATGCCGCACGCGCCCGCACTGCACCGCATCGAGCGCGGCCCAGATCGCGGCCGAGCCCGTGGCGCATGCGTTTTCCATGCGCACCGCAGGAACGTGGCGCAGCTCGGGCAGCGCCAGGCCCACCAGCGACGCGCTGAAGTCCTGCGGCAGGAAGCCGCTGTTGAAATGGCCGACGAAGATGCCGTCGATGTCGGCCGCGGCGAGGCCCGCGGTCTGCAGCGCGGGCTCGACCGCTGAGCGGATGAGCGCTTCGCTCTCCACTGCGTCGAGCTTGCCGAAAGGCGTGTGTCCCCAGCCGATGATGCAGGCGTTGGTGGTCATTGGGCGGTTCTCCTTGTCAGGCGTGATCGGCGGCGGGCGCGGGTATGCCCCGGCGCAGGGTCGGCAGGCCGACACCCGCGGCATCGAAGCCGCCATCGACGGCCAGCACCTGGCCGTTGATGAAGCTCGCCTCGTCGCTGCACAGGAAGCCCACGGCATTGGCCATTTCCTCCGGCGTGCCATAGCGGCCCAGCGGAATGGTGTCGTAATAGTCGGAGCGGATCGCCACGCTGTGCACGAGCTTGGCCATCTCGGTTTCCACTGGCCCCGGCGCAATCACGTTCACGCGCACGCCCGCATTGCCCAGCTCCACCGCATGCTGCTTGGTCAGGTGGATCAGCGCCGCCTTGCTGGTGCCGTAGGCGACCCGCAGCGTGCTCGCGCGCAGGCCCGAGATCGAGGCGATGTTCACCACCGCGCCGCTCCCGCGTTCGACCATCAGCGCGCCGAAGGCCTGCGTGCAGAGGAACGCGCCGTCCAGGTTGGTGCCGAGCACCGTACGCCATTCCTCGAACGAAGTCTGGAGCACCGGCTTGAACACCGCCACGCCGGCGTTGTTGACCAGCGCGTCGACGTGGCCGAAGCGCTCGACCACGGCCTTTGCCGCGTGCTCGACCTGCGATGGCTTCGACACGTCGCAGTGCAGGCCAAGCACCTTTGCAGGCTGCGCGAGTTCGGCCACCGCCTGGTCGAGCGTGGCGCCGTCGATGTCGAGCAGCGCGACGCTGTAGCCGTGCGCCAGGAACCAGCGGCCGATGGCCAGGCCGATGCCGCGCGCGCCTCCGGTGACGACGGCGACGCGGGAAGCGGATGAAGTGGAGAGATCAGTCATTGATTGGAATTTCTGCAGTGGACGAAATCAGGGGTTGTCGGGCGATGGCAGCCACTCTTCGAGCGTGACTTCGAAGGTGACGCAGACGGCATTGGCGCCCGCCACGAACGGCCCGCCATACAGGTGGCCGTGCGTGTCCGCCACCACGCCGGTGAGCGCGGCGCGCAGCGAGCCGTCGGGCTGCGAGCGCACCTCGCCGGCCAGGCTCACGATCTCGGCGGCGGGACCGCGGATCACCTGGCAGGAACCGTCGGCGCGCTCGAGGCAGGCATCGACGAGGCTGCCCAGCGCGCCGCGCACGAACGCATGGCCGAAACCTTCCGCGAGGCAGAGCTTCTCGACGCTCGAGACGAGGTCTTCGTTGGGCGCAATGCGCGCATAGGCCACGCGGCCCATGCGCCCGCTTTCGATCAGGCGCATCTCAGCCATGGACGCGCCTGGCCTGGGGCCGCATCAGCGGCATGCGGGTTTCGTCGTCGTAGACCACGCGCAGTTCGAAGCTGTCCAGCGCGGTGACCACCGCGGTGACGCTGCGGCGTCCGACCACCGTCCGGTCGGTCAGGATGTGGCCGCCGCGCACCGCGCCGTCGGCGGTGCGGAAGGCGCCGTGGCAATGGACCACCGGCGTGCCGCTGGCGGAACTGCCGAGCGTCGCGTTGCCGAAGATGAAGCAGGCGCCGTGCACCGTGTGCGGTGCGCCGTAGGTTGCGAGCACCCGGCCCGTGGGATCGGGCAGCGCCAGGCAGAAGCCCAGCTCGGCCAGCTCGCCGCCGAGCAGCGTCATCGACGCGCTGGCCACGCCTTCGTCCGCCAGCGCCTGCACGAGGCTCTCGTGCAGCGTTCGGCCGCCGGGCAGCGAAAGCCGGAAGTGCCGGCCCTTCTGGTCGCGCATGCGATCGATGCGCACGGGCCGGAAGGGCCCCGGATGCACCACCGTGCGCGAGCGCGGCAGCCCCATCAGTTTCTCGACCATCGCGTTGTCTCCTTGCCGCGCCGTTCGGATCGACGGCGCTGGTGGAGGCAAAGTCTAGAAGTTGACATCGATAGCAACAAATTTAGAATTCGTATCGATCAATACAAAATTCAGATCAATGGAAATCCGCCACCTCCGCTGCCTGGTCGCCGTGGCCGAAGAGCTGCACTTCGGGCGCGCGGCGCAGCGCCTGAACCTGTCGCAGCCGCCCGTGAGCCTCGCGATCAAGGAGATGGAAGAAGAACTCGGCGTCACGCTGTTCGAGCGCACCTCGCGCCGCATCGCGATCACGCGCGCGGGAGACGAAGCGCTTCGCGATGCGCGCGCGGTGCTGCTCGGCATGGACACATTGCGCCGGCGCGCGCAGGAGGCCGCGGCCGGGCTCATGGGGTCGATCTCGATCGGCTTCATCAGCCTGCCGGCCTACTCCTTCCTGCCGCGGGTGCTGCGGCAGTTCTCGGACGAGAACGAGCGGGCCGAGATCGCGCTGTGGGAAGGCACGACCGACCAGATCATCGGCGACGTCGAATCCGGCCGGCTCGACGTGGGCCTGGTGCTGCAGCCGTCCAGCATGCCCGCCTCGCTGGGCTCGCGGCTGGTGCAGAAGGATGCGCTGGTCCTCGCAATGCCCGAGGCGCATCCGCTGGTGCGGCCCGGCAGCATCGCGCTCGAAAAGTTCTCGGGCGAGCGCTTCCTGGGCTTCGAGCGGCACTTCGGGCCGCAGGTGTTCGATGCGATCGTGGCGACCTGCATGCGGCGCGGCTTCAGCCCGCGCCTGTTTCCGGCGCGCCAGATGCACACCATCGTGAGCCTGGTCTCCGGCGGGCTGGGCGTGGCGCTGGTGCCGGCCTGCGTCAAGGCGTTGCACCGCGAAGGCGTGGCGTACCGCTCGCTCAAGGGCGAGAAAACCTACATCGACACCTTGGCGGTGTGGCGCAAGGCGGACGATTCGCCGCTGGTGCGCGCGCTGCTGGCGCTGCTGCCGACGCTCAGCAGCGTCTGAGGGCGCTCAGGCGCCGTCCCTCACCAGCTCCCACAGCGCCTCGGCCACCGGCGCCATGTGGGCCAGCTGCCGGTACAGCCGGATGTCCACCGGCACCCGCCAGCCGCCCGCGCCGGCATCCACCAGCGCGCCGCCGCGCAGGTCCTCCGCCACCAGGCTCATCGGCAGCCACGCGAGGCCGCGCCCTTCGAGCGCCATGGTCCTGAGCAGCGCGGCATGGTGGGCCGTGAAGACCACCGACAGCGACGGCGCGAAGTCCTTGCCGAACTCGCTGTCCTGGATCGCCCGCATGATCCGCCCCAGGCCCGAGGCCTCGCTGTAGGCCAGCACCGAAGGCGACTGCCCGGTGCCCAGCGCATGGAGCGGCAGACCGCGCGCGTCCGGTGCCGCCACCGGCACCAGCACGTCGTCGCTCAGGCGCTGCATCGGGTACTGCGCCTCGTCGAGCCGGCCGGGCGCGCGCGCATGGCCGTGGCACAGCACGAACTGCACGCGGCGCTGCAGCATCAGGTCTTCGCAGGCCTGCGAGCTGTCCGAGATGGTCTGGATCGGCCCCAGGCTCAGCCGCGCCTCCACGCTGGCCAGCCAGCGTGGAAAGAAGGTCAGCGACAGCACGTGCGTGGCGGCGAAGCTCAGGCTCGCCGCGGCCAGGTCGTGCGCCGCACGCGCCTTGATGCGCGCGGCCTCCAGCGCGGCCAGCACCTCCTGCAGCAGCGGCTGGAAGCGCTTGCCCGCCGCCGTGAGCGCGGCCGGATGCGCGCTGCGGTCGAACAGGTCCACGCCCACCCATTCCTCGAGCGCGCGGATGTGGCGGCTGAAGGCCGGCTGGGCAATGGAACGCGCCTGCGCCGCGCGCGAGAAATTGCCGCTCTCGGCCAGGGCCAGGAAGTCTTCCAGCCATTCGAGGTCGAGGGGTCGGTTGCCGGGGCCCATGCGCGGTGCGAGCGATTGAATAGTTGTATGCGATTCGAGTATTGGACGGTGCATGCCCCGCCGGCCAAAGATGCGGGCAGTCCTGCACCTTGAACCCCAACGGAGACACAGCATGCCTTCCATCGCGAATTATCGCGGGATCATTCCCGCCATTTCCTGCCCCTTCACCAACGACCACCGCATCGACGAACCGGCGCTGCGCAAGCTGGCCTCGTGGCTCGCGGGCCACGACGGCGTGGTGGCGGTCATGACCAACGGCCACACCGGCGAGGTGTTCTCGCTGACCCCGGCCGAACGCGCCGAGGTGACCCGCATCGTCGCCGACGAGCTGCGCGGCCGCATGCCGGTGATCTCGTCGATCGTGTGCGAAGGCCTGGCCGAGGCCGCCGAACATGCGCGCGCCGCCCAGGCCGCCGGCGCGGCCGCGCTCGACGTGATGCCGCCGCACCACTGGCTGCGCTTCGGCTTCACGCCCGGCCATGCGCTGCAGTACTTCGAGGCCATCCACCGCGCCGCGCCGGAGCTCGACCTGGTCTGCCACGTGTACCCGGCCTGGACCCGCGCGTCCTACTCGTCGCAACTGCTGGCCGAGCTGGCCCGCCTGCCCTACCTGCAGGCCTTCAAGGTCGGGCAGCGCGACATGAACAAGTACGCCCGCGACATCCAGGCGATCCGCGAGGCCGATGCCTCCAAGGCCATCCTCACCTGCCACGACGAGTACCTGCTGGCCTCGATGGTGCAGGGCGTGGACGGCGCGCTGGTCGGCTTTGCCACCTTCATTCCGCAACTGATCATCGACCTGTGGAACGCGGTCAAGGCCGGCGACCTGAAGAAGGCGATGGCGGTGCAGGCCCTGATCACGCCGCTGAAAGACGCCGTGTATGGCGGCGGCGAACCGACCGGCGAGGCGCATGCGCGCATGAAGGGCGGCATGTACCTGGCCGGCGTGCTCGACAACGCCACGGTGCGCCCGCCGACCGAGGCGCCGAACGCGCGCGAGATGGACGCACTGCGCGCCGCCGTCGCGCAGGCCGGGCTGTCGAGGCGCTGAGCGAAAACATGGAAGGCGCCCGGCAAGAACGCGCCCTCCCCCAAAAAACATCAGGAGACAAGAGACATGCAACGCACCCATTTCCTGCGCGCCGCGCTCGCGGCCTTCGCGCTTGCCGCGGCGTCCTCCGGTTTTGCACAGGCGCAGCCCTGGCCCACCCGGCCCGTGCGCATGGTGATTCCGTTCCCGCCCGGCGGCACGCTCGACACCGTCGGGCGCCTGCTCGCGCAGAAGCTCGGCGATCAGCTGGGCCAGCCCTTCATCGTGGAGAACCGGCCCGGCGGCAACGGCGTGATCGGCGCCGACGTGGTGTCGAAGGCGCCGGCCGACGGCTACACGCTGCTGTTCAACGCCTCGACCTTCACCACGGCGCCCATGACAATGAAGTCCGTGCCCTACGAGGTTGCCCGGGACTTCACACCGGTGGCGCTGGTCGCCAAGGCGCCGCTGTCGGTGGCCATCAACAAGAACCTGCCGATCACCGACGTCAAGTCGCTCATCGCCTACGCCAAGGCGCACCCGGGCAAGATGACTTTCGCGGTGGGATCAATCGGCTCGGCCGGCCACCTGTCGACCGAGCTGCTCAAGCGCGCGGGCGGGCTCGACTACCTGATCGTGCCGTACAAGGGCACGGCGCCGGCCTTCCAGGACCTGATCGGCGGGCAGATCGACGGCTTCATCGACCCGATCCTGGGTTCGCTGCAGTACCACAAGAGCGGCATGCTGCGCGTGGTGGCCGTCACATCGGCCGCCCGCGCCACCAGCCTGCCGAACGTGCCCACGGTGGGCGAGAGCATTCCGGGCTACGAGTTCTACAGCTGGTATGGCCTGTGGGGCCCGGCCAGGCTGCCGGCCGCGATCACGCAGCGGCTCAATGCCGAGGTGAACAAGGCGCTGGGCACCGACATGCGCGAAACGCTGAACGCGCAGGGCCTGCTGCTGACGCCGGGCAGCGTCGACGACTTCGCGAAGTTCCAGCAGTCCGACATGGAGCGCTCGAAGAAGATCATCGTGGAGGGCAACATCCGTGTCGAATGATGAAGCCGCGCCGCATGCCGTGGTGACGGGCAGCAGCAGCGGCATCGGCCGCGCCATTGCGTCGCGCCTGCTCGAAGAAGGCTGGCGCGTGCGCGGGCTCGACCTCGCGGCGCCGACGCTCTCGCATCCGGGCTTCGCGCATGCGGCGGTCGACCTGTCGGATGCCGCGGCCATCGCGCGCACCACGGCTGCTCTTCAGGACGCCGATGCGCTGGTGCATGCGGCCGGCGTGCTGCGCGTGGGCCCGCTCGGGCAGCTCGACCATGCCGGCGGCGAATTGATGTGGCGCCTGCATGTCGACGCTGCCACGCGGCTGGCCGATGCGCTGGTGCCCGCGATGGCCGCGCGCGGCCACGGCCGCGTGGTGTTCGTCGGCAGCCGCGTGGCGCACGGCATGCCGGGCCGCGGCCAGTACGCCGCCACCAAGGCGGCGCTGGTCGCGCTTGCGCGCAGCTGGGCGGCCGAGGTCGCGGAGCGCGGCGTCACCCTCAACGTGGTGTCGCCCGGCGCCACGCAGACCGCGATGCTGCAGGACCCCGCGCGCGCCGGCAGCGCGCCGCGCCTGCCGCCCATCGGCCGGCTGATCGAGCCCGCGGAAGTCGCCGCGCTGGTCGCCTTTCTTCTCTCGGCGCCGGCCGCGGCCATCACCGGCCAGGACATCGCCATCTGCGGCGGTGCGTCGCTGCACCGCTGAGTTCCTTTTTTCTCAAGCACAAGCACCATGAAGATCGTCAACATCCTCGAGTCCACGCGCCCCATCAAGTCGGACATCCGCAACGCCTACATCGACTTCTCCAAGATGACCCTGAGCCTCGTGGCGGTGGTCACCGACGTGATCCGCGACGGCCGGCCGGTGGTGGGCTACGGCTTCAATTCCAACGGCCGCTACGGCCAGGGCGGGCTGATCCGCGAGCGCTTCCTGCCGCGCCTGCTCGAGGCCGATCCGGCCTCGCTCCTCGACGAGACCGGCGACAACCTCGATCCGCACAGGATCTGGGCCCGCATGATGATCAACGAGAAGCCCGGCGGCCACGGCGAGCGCTCGGTGGCCGTGGGCACCATCGACATGGCCGTGTGGGACGCGGTCGCCAAGATCGCCGGCAAGCCGCTCTACCAGCTGCTGGCCGAGCGCTACGGCAGCGGCACGCCGAACCCGCGCGTGTTCGTCTATGCGGCGGGCGGCTACTACTACCCTGGCAAGGGCGTCGAGGGCCTGCAGCGCGAGATGGCCAGCTACCTCGAGCGCGGCTATTCGGTGGTCAAGATGAAGATCGGCGGCGCCACGCTCGCGCAGGACTGCGAGCGCATCGAGTCGGTGCTCAAGATCCTCGGCCCCGGCCAGCAGCTGGCGGTGGACGCCAACGGCCGCTTCGACCTGCCCACCGCCATCGACTATGGCCGCGCGCTGTCGCAGTACCCGCTCTTCTGGTACGAGGAAGCCGGCGATCCACTCGACTACGAGCTGCAGGCCAAGCTGGGCGAGGTCTACGCCGGCCCCATGGCCACGGGCGAGAACCTGTTCTCGATGCAGGACGCGCGCAACCTCATCCGCCACGGCGGCATGCGGCCCGACCGCGACTGGCTGCAATTCGACTGCGCCTTGAGCTACGGCCTTGTCGAGTACCTGCGCACGCTCGACATGCTCAAGGAAAACGGCTGGTCGCCCTCGCGCTGCATTCCGCACGGCGGCCACCAGATGTCGCTGGCCATTGCGGCGGGCCTCGGGCTCGGCGGCAACGAGAGCTACCCCGACCTGTTCCAGCCCTACGGCGGCTTTCCCGACGGCGTGAAGGTGCAGGACGGCTACGTCACGCTGCCGCCGCTGCCCGGCATCGGTTTCGAGGGCAAGGCCGACCTGATTGCCGAGATGCGCGCGCTCGCGGGTTAACCCGAAGGGTTTCATCGGGCTCCACGGAATGCGCCCTGTGTAGCCCGTATGGATTACATCTTTCGGCAACTGCGATCAAATAGCCCCGATCCGTGCCGAATTACCAGGAAATGAGTAAAGGCCTCTTGCATAATCCAGCTGTTTGATGCGTCCTGTCACACACATTGCATCCAGACAGTTGATTGGCTAGTTTCTTCTCCAGAAGAAGAAAAAGATCAGGGAGGTCACATGGACACCACGTTCCTGCAAGGTGGCGGCTCGTGAAGCGCCGCGTCACCATCCAGACGCCGCTGGGCGAGGCACTGCAATTCCACCGGCTGGCCGGGCGCGAGGCGCTCAGCCAGGCCTATGCCTTCGACCTCGAGCTGCTGGGCAGCAGCAACGCCATCGACGCGAAGGCCCTGCTGGGCCAGCCCGCCACCGTCGTGATGGAAACCGAGAGCGGCGCCCCGCGCTACCTCGCCGGCCTTGTCACCCGCTTCGGCCTGTCGCACGAAGACGACCGCCAGGCCTTCTACGAGATGCGGCTGCGCCCCTGGCTCTGGCTGGCCACGCGCCGCTCCGACTTCCGCATCTTCCAGGACCAGACCGTGCCCGAGATCGTTGCGGCCGTGCTGGGCCGCTACGGCCACCCGATGGAGCAGAAGCTCCACCGCAGCTACCGCCCCTGGACCTACTGCGTGCAGTACCACGAGAGCGACTTCGACTTCGTCTCGCGCCTGTGCGAACACGAAGGCATCTACTACTGGTTTCGCCACGAGGCCGGGCAGCAGGTGCTGGTCTTCGCCGACGACATCGCCAGCGCCCATGCCCCCTTGCCCGGCGGCGAGGCCGTGCGCTACCACCCGCACGAGAAGGCCGGCATGACCGGCGGGCTGGAGGCCAGCGAGCGCATCACCGAATGGGCGCAGGCCGAGGAGATCCGCCCGGGCCACCACTTTCGCAACCACTACGACTTCGAGAAGCCCCAGGCCGACCTCGCCAGCCGCCGCCAGATGCCCCCGGGCCACGCGCACGACGGCTTCGAGCGCTACGAATGGCCGGGCGACCACCTGCAGCACGAGGACGGCGAGACCTGTGCGCGCATCCGCACCGAGGAGCAGCTGAGCCAGCGCAGCCGGGCCAGCGGCCGTTCCAACCGGCGCGACCTGGCCCCGGGCCACCTCTTCAGGCTCACGCACCACCCGCGCGACGACCAGAACCGCCAGCACCTGCTGCTGGCCGTCGACTACGAGCTGCAGGAGAACCTGCAGGCCAGCGAAGGGGTGGATGCCTCCGAAGGCTCGGTGCAGCGCTTCGCCTTCGAGGCCCAGCCCACGAGCTACGCCTGGCGCCCGCAACGCAGCACGCCCAAGCCGCGCACCCGCGGCCCGCAGACGGCGATGGTGGTCGGCCCCGCGGGCGAGGAGATCTGGACCGACCGCTACGGCCGCATCAAGGTGCAGTTCCACTGGGATCGGCTCGGCCAGCGTAACGAGAACGCGAGCTGCTGGCTGCGCGTGTCCACATCCTGGGCCGGCGCCAGCTTCGGCGCGGCCGCGCTGCCGCGCATCGGGCAGGAGGTGATCGTCGATTTCCTCAACGGCGACCCCGATTACCCGATCGTCACCGGCCGGGTGCACAACGCCGACGAGATGCCGGCCTGGCAGCTGCCCCAGCAGAAGCAGCTCACGGGCCTGCGCAGCCGCGAGTTGGGCGGCGGGCGCAGCAACCACCTGGCGCTGGACGATTCCACGGGCAAGGTGCAGGCCCAGCTCAAGAGCGACCACCAGAGCTCCAGCCTGAGCCTGGGCCATGTCGGCCGCATCGAGGACACGGCCGGGCGCAAGGACGACCGGGGCCAGGGCTTCGAGCTGCGCACCGACGGCCATGGCGCACTGCGCGCCGCCCGGGGCCTGCTGCTGAGCACCGAGGCGCGCGCCAATGCGCAGGGCCACATCACCGACATGCGCGAGACGGTGGCGCGGCTCACGCAGGGGCGCGACCTGCACGAGAGCCTGGCGCAGGTGGCGCAGCAGGCCCAGGCGCACGAGGCGGGCGACCAGGACGAGGTGGCCCGGGCGCTGAAGGCGCAGAACGACGCGATCAAGGGAAGCGGCGGCAGGCCGGGCCAGGGCGAGTTCCCGGAGTTCCAGGAGCCGCACCTGACCTTGGCGAGCCCCGCGGGCATCCAGGCCACCACGGCCGCGAGCACCCACCTCGTGAGCGTGGAACACACGGCCCTCACGAGCGGCGCGCACACCAGCGTGGCCACGGGCAACAGCTTCCTGGTGAGCGCCAAGGATGCGGTGCGCATGGTCGCCTTCAACAACGGCATCCGCATGGCGGCGGCGGCGGCGGACATCGACCTCACGGCGCTCAGGGACAGCATCAACGCGCTGGCCAAGCTGGACATCAAGCTGGAGGCCAGCCGGATCACCATCACGGCCAAGGAGGAGGTGCTCGTCAACGGCGGCTCCAGCTACACGCGCTGGACGGCCGGCGGCATCGAGAGCGGCACCAATGGCCTGTGGCGCGCGCATGCGGCTTCGCATTCGATGGTGGGGCCGAAGAGCGACGGACAGCCCCGGCTCCCGCAGCCGGCCCAGCTTCCCAGGGGGCAGCTCGACCTGTACCACCAGTACGTCAAGGCCGACGGCGCGACGCGCCAGGGCGTGAAGCAAGGCGACTACACGGTGGTCGACTCCGACGGCGGCACGCACACCGGCAAGCTCGACGCGAACGGCTTCGCCTCCGTGGCCGGGCTTCCGCTCGGCCAGGCCAAGGTCACGTTCGGCGGCGATCCGAGCGATCCCTGGGATACGGGCAGCTACTTCGGCCAGCCGAACCGCTGGCCCGCCCAGCCTGCGAGCGACAAGTCCATCAATGCGGGAGGTGGCGGATCGAGCTTGTTCGGCGGCGCAGCAACGGGCCTGCTGGGCCAGGCTGGTGGAGCACTGGGCAGGGCGGCCGGCCTCGTGAGCCAGGCCAGCGAGGCGGCAAGCACGGCGCAGCAGGCCGTCGGCGCCGTGCAGGCCATCCAGCAAGGCGGCGCCAAGGCATTGCTGGGCCAGGTCGGCCAGGCGGCCACCGGCATGGCCGCGCAGACCGTGGGCGCCATGGTGCCCAAGCTGCCCGCGTCGCTGCCTTCGATGCCGACGCTGCCGCTCGGCCAGACGCCGGGCTTCGCGGGCTGATCGCCGGCGCCGCTCGACGACCACAAGAGAACACGGGAGAGATTCGCGAATGGCTGACCAGGCCCCCCAGAACGATGCGCAAGGTGCGCAAGCCACCGAGCGCGAGCGCCAGACCGCGGTGGCGCCGCTCAACACCATCGGCGAGGAAGACATCGGCGCCGGCGCCGCCAAGATCGACAAGTGGCTGCGCAAGCTCACCAACGACTACGTCACGCTGAACGTGCTGACGACCTTCGCGGGCAGCCTGCCGGTCATCGGCAACATCATGGCGCTCATCGACGCGGTCTGGGACCTCGTCGAGATGGTCACCAAGAAGGCGTACAGCGATGTGCTGCAGTGGGTGAGCCTGGCCATCAACCTGCTGGGCGTGATCCCGTTTCCGCCCGCCACCGGCGCGGCGCGCATGAGCCTGCGGCCCATGCTGCACCTGCTCAAGCAGGAGATCGCCAAGTCGGCCAGGAACGTGGTGCCGAACATCGGCGAGGCGTTCATCGCCGTGCTCGTCACCCACCTGAACGACACCATTGCCGGCACGCTCGACAAGTTCGTGGACGAGGCGCTCGGCTACCTCGACGACTTCCTGCAGTCCTGCGCGAAAAAGGTCGACGGCATCGCCGATGCGCTGATCGGCGCGCTGCAGGTGGCGCTCGGCGAGAAACCGGTGTTCGCAACCGGCGCCGCTGCCGAGAGGAACACCTACGACCCCAAGACCCAGAGCACCTGGAGCCGCATGATGGCCGCCGCGGCCGAGGCCGCGAAGAAATCCGCCAACTACGTGGCCGCCACCACGAGCCACTATGCGCTGCCCGACAGCGCCAAGGCGATGATCCGGGACACCGTCGCCAGCCTGACCGACCTCAAGGGCGCGGCCCGCCGGCAGATCATGCGGCTGGGCGACGAGAGCCTGCAGTACGGCATCAAGTGGATGATCAAGATCCTCAAGGATGCATTGCTCAGGCGCAAGGGAAAGCACAGCGCCAACATTTCCGCAAACAACGGAACGCAGGTGGAGAGCAAGAAGCCCGGCGGCGAACAGGGCGCCACGTCTGCCCAGGTGCCGGCCAGCGGCGACCCCAGCTGCAAGAACTGCACGAATGCCGCCGCGGGCGGCGCCATCAGCCTGGCCACCGGCTGCGAGAGCTTCGACCACACCGACTTCGTACTCGGCGCGCCCCTGCCCATCACCTGGACGCGCACCTACCGCAGCGACCTGGCCGCCTTCGACCAGGGCAGCCTTGGCGCGCGCTGGATCACGCCCTACAGCACGCGCGTGGACGTCGCCAAGGCCGCCAAGGGCCGCCGCCAGGGCCAGATGAGCCTGATCTATCACGGCGCCGACGGCCGCAGCCACGCCTTTCCGCTGCTGGCCGTGGGACAGAGCCATCGCAACCCGATCGAGGAGATCACCCTCACGCGCCTGAGCGAGCGCCTGCTGGCGGTCGACTTCGGCAAGCCCATGCCGGCCGGCGAAGCCGCCGACTGGCGCGAAACCTACGAGCTCGTCGACACCATCGCCGCCAAGTCCGGCTCGCAAGGCAAGCAGCACTTCCGGCTGGTGGCGCAGCACACGAACAGCGGCGCTGCCATCGGCCTGCGCTACGACCACGTGATTGCCGCCACCGGCGAGCAGGTGCTGAGCGACATCGTCAGCAGGCAGGGCGAGGCCATCATCGCCCACGTCGGCACCCAACCCGATGCGCAGACCGGCCTCATCAAGGCCCTGTGGGAGCTGAAGGACGGCCGCGTCGTTCGCCAGCTGGCCGCCTACACCCACGATGGCGAAGGCGACCTCGCCACCGCGCAGGACGAGAACGGCGCCGGCTGGCACTACAGCTACAGCCACCACCTCGTCACGCGCTACACCGACCGCACCGGCCGCGGCATGAACCTGCAGTACGACGGCACCGGCGCCGACGCCAAGGCCGTGCGCGAATGGTCCGACGACGGCAGCTTTGCGCTCACGCTCGAGTGGGACAAGAACATCCGCCTCACCTACCTGACCGACGCCCTCGGCGCCGAGACCTGGTACTACTACGACGTGCTGGGCTACACCTACCGGATCATCCACCCGGACAAGCGCGAGGAGTGGTTCCTGCGCGACGACGCCAAGAACATCACGCGCCACATCCACACCGACGGCACCACCGACGACTACGTCTACGACGCCAACGGCAACCTCAAGACCCACACCCGCGCCGACGGCAGCAGCGTCCATTACGCCTACGACGCGCGCCACCGCATCACCGGCATCCTCGATGCCGAGGGCGGCGCCTGGAAGCGCGACTACGACGCGAACGGCAACCTCACCGAAGAGATCGATCCGCTCGGCCACAAGACCGAATACGCCTACGACCCCGCCGGGCGCCCCGTGCGCATCACCGACGCCAAGGGCGGCATCAAGACCCTCGCCTACACCCCCGACGGCCAGCTGGCCAGCCACACCGACTGCTCGGGCAAGACCACCCAGTGGGCCTACGACGGCCGCGGCCGCCTGGCCAGGGCCACCAACGCCCTGGGCCAAGCCACCCGGTACCGCTACACCGAAGCCGGCGAAACCGCGCGGGCCGCGATGCCGGCGGACCACGCCAACCACCCGGGCCAGCTCGAGGAGATCGTCCACCCCGACAACACCAGCGAGCACTTCGCGCACGACGCCGAGGGCCGCCTGCTCGCCCACACCGACGCGCTGGGCCGCCGCACCAGCTACAGCTACACCCGCGCCGGCCTCGTGTCCCAGCGCACCGACGCGGCCGGCCACACCCTCAAGTACCACTGGGACCTGCTGGGGCGCCTGCGCGAACTGCACAACGAGAACGGCAGCCGCTACGACTTCCGCTACGACCCGGTCGGCAGGCTGCTCGAGGAAACCGGCTTCGACCGCAAGACCACCCAGTACCGCTACGACGAAGCCAGCGGCGTGCTGGCCGAGGTCATCGAGGCCGGCCACAGCACCCGGCTCGAATTCGATCCCCTGGGCCGCCTGAGCGAGCGCCAGGCCGGCGACCAGGCCGAGCGCTTCGCCTACGACCGCAACGGCCGCCTGGTCGAGGCCACCAACGCCAAGGCCAGGCTCCAGTGGTTCTACGACCGCGCGGGCAACCTCGTGCGCGAGCACCAGCACTACCTGGACCATGGCCACACGGCGGTCTGGCAGCACGGCTACGACGAGCTCCACCAGCGCGTCGCCAGCGTCCGCCCCGACGGCCACATCACCCAATGGCTCACCTACGGCTCCGGCCACGTGCACGGCCTGCTCGTGGACGGCCAGGACATCCTGGGCTTCGAGCGCGACGACCTGCACCGCGAGATCGGCCGCGACCAGGGCAATGGCCTGCACCAGGGCTCGAAGTACGACCCGGCCGGCCGGCTGCTGGAGCAGCAGATCTCGCAGACGAAACCCGGCGCGATCGAGGCCGTGGGCATCCGCCGCAGCTATGCCTACGACAAGGCCGGCCAGCTGGTGGCCATCGGCGACAGCCGCCGCGGCAACCTGAGCTACCGCTACGACCCCGTGGGGCGCCTGCTCGAAGCCCACAGCCGACTGGGCCGCGAGACCTTCGCCTTCGATCCGGCGGGCAACATCGGCAACCCTTCCGACACCGGTGCGGACACACAGGCGGCCGGCCGCATCACCACCCGCGTGGCGGTGCGCCTGAACGGCGATGGCCGCAGCATGGCCGGCCGGCTGATGGACAACCTGCTCAAGGACTATGCCGGCACCCACTACACGTGGGACGAACGGGGCAACCTGGTCGAGCGCAGCCGCAACGGAGAAAAGACCACCTTCACCTGGGACCGCTTCAACCGCATGCGCAGCGCCGAGACCTTCGGTGAGACCACGAGCTTCAGCTACGACGCACTGGGCCGGCGCATCGCCAAGCGAAGCTCACACGCGACGACCCTGTTCGGCTGGGACGGCGACACGCTGGCCTTCGAGAGCACGCAGAGCACCGAGGCTCGGCAGGAGCAACAGGCCTGGCGCGGCGACAGCGTGCACTATATCCACGAGCCCGGCTCCTTCGTGCCGCTGGTGCAGATCCGGCAAGCGCAGGCCGTTGCGCTGAACCAGACCACCGACGTGAAGGCGCTGATCGCGGCCAATGGCGGGCGCTACGACATCGAGCAGGATCCGCTATGGAACGGGGAGCAACTCAACACGCCCGACCCGTTCGCGAAGGAAGAGATCGCGTTCTACCAGTGCGACCACCTGGGCACGCCGCAGGAGCTGACGGACCACGAGGGGCGCATCGCCTGGTCGGCCAGCTACAAGGCCTGGGGGGAAGCCAGGCAGGCGATCAGCGAGGCGGGACGCAAGGCGGGGTTCAGGAATCCGATCCGGTTCCAGGGGCAGTACTTTGACGAAGAGACGGGGCTGCACTACAACCGGTATCGATACTACGATCCCGTGGGTGGGCGATTTATATCCAATGATCCGATTGGATTGCTTGGCGGGATCCACCTTCAGCAATATGCTCCAAATCCCACTGAATGGATTGACCCGCTTGGATTAAATCGTACAAGCGGCGCAGGCCGAAAACCGGAGTCATCAAAGCCCAATCAAAACCCCAAATGCTCCGAATGCAGAAGACCGTGGGAAGTAAATCGCTACGACAGACTTTGCGATGGTCATGTCCCCGGTGTTGGCAGAGTGAAATATTTCCATGATCCCAAAACCAGGCAGTGGTGGTCGCCGGATCAAACAGGACATGGTGGAAGTGCCTGGAAAGTTTACAACAGTGATGGTTCTTGGAGAGCTGATGCGGACCGGTATGGCGACTTTATGAGCAAACATAAGAGTGAAACCGGAAAGAACGTTGACCTCAAAAATATGAAGTGCAAGGATGTTCAATGATTGAGTCTGCAGAAGAATTCGCAAGACTGAGATTAAGCTCTACAAAAGAAGAATATGACCGCGCCGCTCACGAAGAGGCACCAGTTGAGGTTTGGATCGATGTAATAGAAAATTACCCCGAACTCAGGCAATGGGTTGCACACAATAAAACCATTCCTCTTGAAATACTTGAATACTTGGTCAAAAATCATCCCGAAGTAAATTCATTTGTGGCAGACAAAAGAAAGTTATCTCCGGAGTTGTTTGATATATTGTCTAGAGATGAAAATTATCTTGTTCGCGAAAGAATTGCAATTAATGCAAAAACCCCTATCCACATACTAGAGAGACTTTCAAAGGATTTTGCAGAAGATGTAGCACAAGCAGCACGCTACAATTTAAAAAATAAAAAATAGTTTCGAATTTAAATCTGAATGTAATACTACGGCGCGCTGCGCCGGCGCATCGCCAAGCGATCCGAGCACGACGTCACCAGGAGCTGCAGGCCTGGCGCGGCGACAGCGTGCACTACATCCACGAGCCCGGCTCCTTCGTGCCGCTGGTGCAGATCCGGCAAGCGCAGGCCGTTGCGCTGAACCAGACCACCGACGTGAAGGCGCTGATCGCGGCCAATGGCGGGCGCTACGACATCGAGCAGGATCCGCTATGGAACGGGGAGCAACTCAACACGCCCGACCCGTTCGCGAAGGAAGAGATCGCGTTCTACCAGTGCGACCACCTGGGCACGCCGCAGGAGCTGACGGACCACGAGGGGCGCATCGCCTGGTCGGCCAGCTACAAGGCCTGGGGGGAGGCCAAGCAGGCGATCAGCGAGGCGGGACGCAGGGCCGGGTTCAGGAATCCGATCCGCTTCCAGGGGCAGTACTTTGACGACGAGACGGGGCTGCACTACAACCGGTATCGGTATTACGACCCGGTGAGTGGGAGGTTTGTATCGAAGGATCCAATCAAGTTGCTGGGAGGCTTGAACCTTCAGTTGTATGCGCCGAGTCCGACAGAGTGGATCGATCCGTGGGGGCTTGCAAGCTGCTCGCTTTACAGATCGATGAAAACGGGAGCAGATGGATTGCCACTACCTGAACCTACTGCAAGAGGCTTGGGGGCGCGTATTCCAGGCGATCTATCTGCCGATGAGCACGGAAACGTTCATCCCAACACCGGTGGTATATCAGTCGCTCCGCATACGCCGGGGAATCTGCCTAGCCATCGCCGGCCAGCAAGTCTTGGAGGAACAGGCAAAGACGAGGTGTGGGGCATCAACTCAGAAAATCTTGGGCCGGACTTGCGGTATGTGCAGGACTGCCCAACGCACGGAACTATTCAGCCCAGCCGCACGATGCCAGCCGGCGAATACCAAGCCGCCCTAGAGCGAACGAAGACAAGATGGAGAAAGCCATGACACACGATGCATTCCCCTCCCAGGAAATTCAAAAAGAAGTTGCATGTCAACTAGAGAGAGGCGCCGACTTCATGCAACTCCACGGGCTGCTCAGTCAGTACAAGAAAAAGGGACTAACCGCAGACGAGGTTGCACACGAGCTAGAACAACTTAGGAACTCTGTGACCGTCGAATCCAGAGAGGACGCAATACTCGAGCTATTGGACATAGTTCGTGGGTTTTGCTCGCCCAGTCTAAAAATTTGGTGAAGCACGGTTGTCAAATATTTAGACGGTTGATGACTAGATGTGATGTTTCCGATGGTGTCGACGGCGAAGTACTCCGCTAGATCGCTGTGATCGATTTGGAATCAAACGCGTACCACTGGGACCTGCTGGGGCGCCTGCGCGAACTGCACAACGAGAACGGCAGCCGCTACGACTTCCGCTACGACCCGGTCGGCAGGCTGCTCGAGGAAACCGGCTTCGACCGCAAGACCACCCAGTACCGCTACGACGAAGCCAGCGGCGTGCTGGCCGAGGTCATCGAGGCCGGCCACAGCACCCGGCTCGAATTCGATCCCCTGGGCCGCCTGAGCGAGCGCCAGGCCGGCGACCAGGCCGAGCGCTTCGCCTACGACCGCAACGGCCGCCTGGTCGAGGCCACCAACGCCAAGGCCAGGCTCCAGTGGTTCTACGACCGCGCGGGCAACCTCGTGCGCGAGCACCAGCACTACCTGGACCATGGCCACACGGCGGTCTGGCAGCACGGCTACGACGAGCTCCACCAGCGCGTCGCCAGCGTCCGCCCCGACGGCCACATCACCCAATGGCTCACCTACGGCTCCGGCCACGTGCACGGCCTGCTCGTGGACGGCCAGGACATCCTGGGCTTCGAGCGCGACGACCTGCACCGCGAGATCGGCCGCGACCAGGGCAATGGCCTGCACCAGGGCTCGAAGTACGACCCGGCCGGCCGGCTGCTGGAGCAGCAGATCTCGCAGACGAAACCCGGCGCGATCGAGGCCGTGGGCATCCGCCGCAGCTATGCCTACGACAAGGCCGGCCAGCTGGTGGCCATCGGCGACAGCCGCCGCGGCAACCTGAGCTACCGCTACGACCCCGTGGGGCGCCTGCTCGAAGCCCACAGCCGACTGGGCCGCGAGACCTTCGCCTTCGATCCGGCGGGCAACATCGGCAACCCTTCCGACACCGGTGCGGACACACAGGCGGCCGGCCGCATCACCACCCGCGTGGCGGTGCGCCTGAACGGCGATGGCCGCAGCATGGCCGGCCGGCTGATGGACAACCTGCTCAAGGACTATGCCGGCACCCACTACACGTGGGACGAACGGGGCAACCTGGTCGAGCGCAGCCGCAACGGAGAAAAGACCACCTTCACCTGGGACCGCTTCAACCGCATGCGCAGCGCCGAGACCTTCGGTGAGACCACGAGCTTCAGCTACGACGCACTGGGCCGGCGCATCGCCAAGCGAAGCTCACACGCGACGACCCTGTTCGGCTGGGACGGCGACACGCTGGCCTTCGAGAGCACGCAAAGCATCGAGGGCCGCCAGGAATACCTGGGACGCGGCGACAGCCTGCACTACATCCACGAGCTCGGCGCCTTCGCGCCGCCGGTGCAGATCCGGCCAGTTGCGTTACGCCAGCTTCAGCGCGCAGGCTCGATGTGCGTCACAACAATCTTCCCGTCCATCTTCCCCGCATCAAAGCGCACCTTGTCCCCCGCCTGGAACTTGTCCAGCACGGTCTCGTCGCTCACCCCGAAGACCATGGTCATGCCGGGCATGTCCAGGCTCTTGAGCGGGCCGTGCTTGATCGTGAGTTTCTTGTTGTCCTTGTCCACCTTGCGGATCTCGCCGTCGGCAAGTTCCGCGGCGGAGACTGTGAAGGCCAATGCGGCCAGCGCCGCCATGAGTGAAATGCGAATCTTCGACATGGTCATGTCTCTCCTGGAGGTTGGGGTTTCTTACTTGGCGGCAGCGGTCTTGGCCACGGTGACGGCGCCCTTCATGCCGGCGTCGTAGTGGCCCGGCTGCAGGCATGCGAAGTCGACCTTGCCGGCCTTGGTGAACTGCCACACGATCTCGCCGCTCTTGCCCGCGGCCAGGGTCACCATGTTGGGCTCGGCATGTTCCATCTCGGGGTTCTTCTTCATGGCTTCGTAGTGCTCCTTGAGTTCCTTCTCGGTGCCGAGCACGAGCTCATGCTTCAGCTGGCCCGAGTTCTTGACGACGAAGCGCACGGTCTCGCCCTGCTTCACATTGATGTCGGCGGGCGTGAAGCGCATGCCGTCGGTCATGTCGACGTTGATGGTTCGCGTGGCCTTGGCGTCCACGCCGGGTTGGCCGATGGCCGCTTCGGCGTCGCCGTGGCCGTGGCCATGGCCCCCGGCGTGGTTGCCGGCAGCGGAGGCGCCTGCGGCCGCCAGGGCGGTGAGCGCGGCGAAGGCGGTGCTGCGGAGGATGTTGTTGTGCTTCATGGTTGGATTCCTTCTGAAGGTTGGAGGTTGGAAGAAGAGAGAAAGGAGAAATGAAAAATCAGTGGCCGGTGTGGCCGCTGCCGGGCTTGCGGATCTGGACTTCGATGTTCTTGGCAGGCATGTTCTGCGCGGGCATCGCGGCCGCACCGGCATCGCGCCGGCGCGAGGTCTCCGGTGGCGGGCCGTCGAGCTCGTAGGCCACGGTGCCCTTGGGATGCTTGAACCAGCCGGGGTTGCTGTAGTCGCCGGGCTTCTGGTTCCTGCGCACCTTGACCACGCTGAACATGCCGCCCATCTCGACCGAGCCGAACGGCCCTTCGCCGGTCATCATTCGCGCGGTGTTGTCGGGAATGGGCATCTCCATCTCGCCCATGTCGGCCATGCCGCGCTCGCCCATCACCATGTAGTCGGGCACCAGGTTCGTGATCTGCCTGGCGACGTCCTTGTGGTCCAGGCCGATGAGGGTGGGCACGTCGTGGCCCATCGCGTTCATGGTGTGGTGGCTCTTGTGGCAGTGGAAGGCCCAGTCGCCCTCCTCGTCGGCCAGGAACTCGATCTGGCGCATCTGACCGACGGCCACGTCGGTGGTCACTTCGTACTGGCGCGTGCTCTTGGGGGTCGGCCCGCCATCGGTGCCGGTGACGAGGAACTCGTGCCCGTGCAGGTGCATCGGGTGGTTGGTCATCGTGAGGTTGCCGATGCGGATGCGCACCTTGTCGTTGAGCCGCACGTTGAGCGAGTCGATGCCGGGGAAGATCCGGCTGTTCCAGGACCACAGGTTGAAGTCCAGCATCGTCATGATCTTGGGCGTGGCGCTGCCGGGCTCGACGTCGTAGGCGTTGAGCAGGAACACGAAGTCGCGGTCGACCTTCTCGATCAGCGGATGCTCGGCCTTGGGGTGCGTCACCCAGAAGCCCATCATGCCCATGGCCATCTGCGTCATCTCGTCGGCATGCGGGTGGTACATGAAGGTGCCGGGCCGGCGCGCGACGAACTCGTAGACGAAGGTCTTGCCCGGGCGGATCGCCGGCTGGGTCAGGCCGGTGACACCGTCCATGCCGTTGGGCAGGCGCTGGCCGTGCCAGTGCACGCTGGTGTGCTCGGGCAGCTTGTTGGTCACGAAGATGCGCACCCGGTCGCCTTCGACCACCTCGATGGTCGGGCCGGGCGACTGGCCGTTGTAGCCCCACAGGTTGGCCTTGAAGCCGGGGGCCATCTCGCGCACCACGGGCTCGGCCACCAGGTGGAATTCCTTCACGCCGTTGTTCATGCGCCAGGGCAGCGTCCAGCCGTTGAGCGTGACCACGGGGTTGTAGGGCCGTCCGCTGGATGGCATGAGCGGCGGCATGGTGTTGGGCGTGGTCTGGGTCACGGGCTCGGGCAGCGCGGCCATCGCCACCTTGCTCACGCTCGCGGCCGCGAGGGCGCCGGTGATGGCACCGGCGCCGCCGAGGAAATTGCGTCTGTTTGTCATGTCGTTCGAATCGTTGGTGAGTGCGGGTGGCGCATTCAATGGGCGGCGCCGGCGGAGGCGGCTTCGCCCCCCGCGCTGGCGGTCGGGGCGCCCATGGCCGTGGGCTTGCCGATCACCGAGGCCGCCAGCGCGGCATCGGCCAGCCAGAACTGCTGCTGGGCGTTGATGGCGTTGCTCACGCTGGCGATCTGGTCGCGCGCCTCGGCCAGCAGCTCGAAGACGCCGATCAGCATGCCGTTGTAGCGAAGCACGTTCTCGTCGGCCATGGCCTGGCGCAGCGGCACGATCTCGTCGCGGTAGTGCCGCGCGATGTCGTAGGCGGTGCGGTAGGCCGAGTAGCCTTCGCGCAACTGCGACGAAGCGCCACGCACGGTGGCGTCGTAGCGGTTGGCCGCGGCCAGCGACTGCGCATTCAACGCGTCGCGCTGCGCCGAGCCCCAGTCGAACAGCGGCAGCCGGATGTCGAGCTCGAAGCCGCGCCGCGTGCTCCGGGTGCCTTCGGCGTTGTCGAACACGGTGTCGCGCCGGCCGCCGACCTCCACGTCGACGAAGGTCGACAGCAGGTTGATGCCCTGCGACTTGCCCGCCACGTCGAGCTGGGCGCGCGCGAGCTGCACGTCGAGGCGCTGCTCGGTCGCGGTGGCGGCCACTTCCTTGGCCTCGCGCGGCGCCTTGGGCAGATCGGGCAGCCGCTCGGGCAAGGCCAGCCTGGCGGCCTGCACATCATCGAGACCCAGGGCGCGCACGAGCTCCTCGCGCGCGGCGGTGGCGGCGTGCTGCGCCGATGCCAGCTGCGTGGTCGCGTCGGCATAGAAGACCTGCTGGCGCGCGCGCTGCAGCTTGCTGAAGTTGCCGATCTGCTGCATACGCCGCGCGAGTTCCGCGCTGGCCTGCGCCGAGCGGTTGACCTGCTCGGCGTACTGCAGCAACTGTTGCGCAGCGACGGCGCGGACCCAGGCCTGCCGCACCTGCGTGACCTGGTCGACCACCGCGCCGGTGAGCTGCACCTTGGCCTGGCTCGATTGGCTGCGCGAGATCGACAGGCGCTGCGGCAGCAGGAGGAGGTCCACGAGGCCGAAGGACAGCAGCCGCCCGATCTCGAGTTCGCTGTTCAGGCGCATGCGCTCGAAGGTGAAGACCGGGTTGGGCAGCCGGCTCGACTGGTTGGCCGCGGCGATGTCGCCCCAGCTCTGCGCGACCAGGGCCTGCACCGCGGGGCTGTTGGTGAGCGCGAGCTGCACCGCGTCGCTTTGCGACAGCGGCCTGGACAGCAGCTCCTGCGCGAGCGCGACGCGGCGGTCGCGCTGCTCCTGCGTGCGGCTGAGCTCGAGCTTGCCGCCGGTGAACTGCCCGGCCTGGGTGTTGGTGTCCTGCAGCGCGTCGTCGATGCCGACCGAGGCGCAGCCGGCCAGCAAGACGGCCGCCGCCGCGAGGGCCGTGAGGCGCACGGCGCGCTTCATGGCTTCTGCTCCTTTTTCGAGGGAGGCATCGGCATCGTGTGCCCCTGGTGCGCGGCCGGCGCATCGGAGGCGCTGCCACCCGCGGCCTCCTCGGCATAGGCCTTCCAACCGCCGCGCTGGCGGACGGTCTCGTTGGCCTGCTTCCACGGAATGGGCTTGTCGTCGGTGAAGGGCCGGTAGCCCTCGAACGCGGACCGGTAGCTCAGGGCGGTGGGCGCGCCGGCGGCGCCTTCGTCAGCCGATGGGACGGACGCCGGCTGGGCCGCGGCGGCGAGCGCGGCCGCCACGGCTGGAAAGACAGCCAGCCAACGGGCCGGCAATGAATGGAACATGGAAACCTCGCATGGTCATGAACGGAATGCGTCACGGCACCCGGAGGGGCATGACGCAGGCGATGCATGCGCGTTCGCTGCCGTGCTGCGGCGGCCCGATGACCGGGCGCGCGCAGGCGCACGAACGCTTCAGGCGCGAGGAGGTTTGTCGAGGAGGCGCGGCGCGACCGTGGCCACCGTGGTGGCGGGCTCGGTCAGGTCGGCGCGCGGAAGGCCCTGGAACACGATCAGTTCCAGCGTGCTGGTGAGTGCGGTGGCATGGCAGGCGCCGCAGGTGCCGCACTTGTGCATTCCATCGGGCGACGCGTGGGTGTCGGCGCCGGCGCTGTGATCGCCGGCGGATGGCCCAGCGTCCTGCGCGGCGGCTTCGTGGTGGTGATGGTCTGCATGCCCATCGCCATGCGCCTGCTGGGCATGCCGATGCGCTGCGGCCGGCGCGGCGGTTGCCGCAACCGCCAAGGCAGCACCCTCATGGCCCGGCCCGCAAAAGACCATGGCTGCCGCCGCGTACGCCTGGAAGGGCACGGCAAACATCACGATCCAGAGGACAAAGAGGCGAACCCGGTGCATGCGGAGATTGTAGATAGAGCGGCAATGCCTGTCCGTATTCGACGGGCATGCATGCCACTCTAGCGATCCAGTCCGACGGTTTCCCGTCGGCTGGATTACAGCGCCGTCATCTTCGTCGGGCGCCGCCGTGCCGTCAGAAGAACCCGAGCTTCTTGGGCGAATAGCTCACCAGCAGGTTCTTGGTCTGCTGGTAGTGGTCGAGCATCATCTTGTGCGTTTCGCGGCCGATGCCCGATTCCTTGTAGCCGCCGAAGGTGGCGTGCGCCGGGTAGGCGTGGTAGCAGTTGGTCCAGACGCGGCCGGCCTGGATGGCGCGGCCCATGCGGTAGGCGGTGCTGCCGTTGCGCGTCCACACGCCGGCGCCCAGGCCGTAGGGCGTGTCGTTGGCAATCTCCAGCGCCTCGGCCTCGGTCTTGAAGGTCGCGATCGCGAGCACGGGGCCGAAGATCTCTTCCTGGAAGATGCGCATCTTGTTGTGGCCTTTGAACAGCGTGGGCTCGATGTAGTAGCCGCCGGAGAGTTCGCCGCCGAGCTGCGCGCGGCCGCCGCCGGTCAGGCACTGCGCGCCCTCTTCCTTGCCGAGCGCGAGGTAGCTCATGATCTTGTCCATCTGCATGGCCGAGGCCTGGGCGCCCATCATGGTGTCGGTGTCGAGCGGATGGCCCTGCTTGATGGCCTTGATGCGCTCGAGCGCGCGCGCCATGAACTTGTCGTAGATCGACTCCTGGATCAGCGCGCGCGACGGGCAGGTGCAGACCTCGCCCTGGTTGAACGCGAACAGCACCAGGCCTTCGATGGCCTTGTCGAAGAAGTCGTCGTCCGCGTCGGCGATGTCCTCGAAGAAGATGTTGGGGCTCTTGCCGCCGAGCTCCAGCGTGGCCGGAATCAGGTTGCCGGCCGCGGCCTGCGCGATGACGCGGCCGGTGGCGGTGGAACCCGTGAAGGCGATCTTCGCGATGCGCTTGCTGCCCGCCAGCGCCATGCCGGCTTCGCGGCCGTAGCCGTTCACGATGTTGAGCACGCCGGGCGGCAGCAGGTCGGCCAGCAGCTCGGCCATCACCATGACGCTCACCGGCGTGGATTCGGCGGGCTTGAGCACGACGCAGTTGCCGGCGGCAAGCGCGGGCGCGAGCTTCCATGCGGCCATCAGGATCGGGAAGTTCCACGGAATGATCAGCCCCACCACGCCCAGCGGCTCGTGGAAGTGGTAGGCGATGGTGTTCTCGTCGATCTCGCTCAGTGCGCCTTCCTGTGCGCGCAGGCAGCCGGCGAAGTAGCGGAAGTGGTCGATGGTCAGCGGAATGTCGGCGTTGAGCGTCTCGCGGATGGGCTTGCCGTTGTCCACGGTTTCCGCATAGGCGAGCAGTTCGAGGTTCTGCTCCAGGCGGTCGGCGATCTTCAGCAGCACGTTGGCACGCTCGGCCGGCGAGGTGCGGCCCCATTGGCTGGCGGCGGCATGGGCCGCGTCGAGTGCGAGCTCGATGTCTTCGGCACCCGAGCGGGCGGCGCGCGTGTAGGGCTTGCCGGTGATCGGCGTGATCACATCGAAGTACTGGCCCTTCACCGGCGGCACGAACTTGCCGTTGATGAAGTTGTCGTAGGCCGGCTTGAAGTCGATCTTTGCACCGGGGGTGTTGGGGCTGGCGTATTGCATGGTCTCTTGTCTCCGTCGGGTAAGGGGTGGAAGGCGACCGCGCAAGCCGGATGCCGCGCGGTCCCGCGTGCTGCATTGCACACGCCATGCCACCCCCTCTTGGGCGCGAATGCTCTGATCTGGCGCAAGAACCGGGTCAGTTTCTTACGCCAGACTGCGCAGCAGAGCGTGCCGCGCTGAGCAGCTGTCACGAAACGGAACAGTGCACCGCCGCATTCATGCTCGAACGTTCGATGCCGTGACACCAGGGCCCGGAGAGGCCCTATTGGAGACAACCGAGATGCAGACGACTTCACACCACGTCGCCGCGCGCACGCCGGGCTCGCGCCTGCGCGAGGCGCGCCGCCAGCTGACCACCACCGGCGAGGTGGCCGACGGCCTGATCGATGCCGCGTTGCGCCGAAGCTGGGAGCGCAGCCGCGGCTTCGGCCTGGCACCGGCCGGCCGCGCGCCAGGCGCGCCCCATGCCTCCGCGGCGCAGCTGGCACGCGCGCTCGAGCAGCAGCGCGAACTGGCCTCCCATGCGCGGCCGGTGATGGAGTTCCTGTTCGAGCAGATGCGCGACACCGACAGCCTGGTGATCCTTGCCGACGCACAGGGCATGCTGCTGGAGGCCATGGGCGATGCGAATTTCGCGGACCGCGCACAGCGCGTGGCGCTGCGACCCGGCGCCAACTGGCATGAACGCTGGCGCGGCACCAATGCCATCGGCACCGCGCTGGCCGACGCGGCGCCGCTGGTGGTGCATGCCGGCGAGCACTACCTCGACCGCAACGGCTTTCTCACCTGCACGGCCGCGCCGATCACCGGCCCCGACGGCCGCGTGCTGGGTGTGCTCGACATCTCGGGCGACCACCGCGGCCACCACCGCCATGCGCTGGCGCTGGTGCGGCTGGCGGTGCGCACGGTCGAGCAGAAGCTGTTCGACACGCGCCACGCCGCCGACCTGCGGCTGCGCCTGCATCTGCAGCCCGAGGGCATCGGCAGCGTGGCCGAGGGCCTGCTGGCGCTGTCGGACGACGGCCGGCTGATGGGCGCGAATGCGGCCGCGCTCGCCATGCTGGGCCTGTCCCGCGCCGACGTGGGCGCCGCCGCCGTCGAGCAGCTGCTGCAGCTGGATATGACGACGCTGATGGCCTGGTGCCGCCAGCCGGGCGGCGCGCCACGCACGGTGCGCCGGCACGACGGCAGCGCGCTCTGGCTGCGCGTGGAGGCTGGCCGCCATGTGCTCACGTCCTCGCCCGGCGCGGCCCCGGCGCCGCGTGCGGCGGAAAAAACACACGCCGACGCGCTGGCCGCGCTGGACACCGGCGACCCGGCCATGCAAGCCGCCGTCGAGCGCGCCCGGCGGGTGCTCGACAAGCCGATCTCCTGGCTGCTGCTGGGCGCCTCCGGCGTCGGCAAGGAAGTGTTCGCGCGGGCGCTGCATGCGAGCGGAACGCGCCGGGACGGGCCGTTCGTTGCGGTCAACTGCGCCGCGCTGCCGGAGCAGCTGATCGAGGCCGAGCTCTTCGGCTACCGGCCCGGCGCCTTCACCGGCGCGAGCCGCGACGGCGCAGCCGGCCGCATTCGCGAGGCGCACGGCGGCACGCTGCTGCTCGACGAGATCGGCGACATGCCGCTCGCACTGCAGGCACGGCTGCTGCGCGTGCTGCAGGACCGGCAGGTGACGCCGCTGGGCGGCGGCAAGCCGATGGCGGTGGACTTCCGCCTGGTGTGCGCGACACACCGCAACCTGCGCCGCGAGATCGAGGCCGGGCGCTTCCGCGAAGACCTGTACTACCGGCTCAACGGCCTGTCGCTCCAGCTGCCGGCGCTGCACGAACGGCAGGACCTGCCGCACCTGGTCGCGCAGATGCTGCGCGGCATCGAGCCCGGGCGCGAGCTGCGGCTGGCGCCCGAGCTCGCGCTGGCCATGTCGCGCTACCGCTGGCCCGGCAATTTGCGCCAGCTGAACAGCGCGCTGCACACCGCCTGCGCCCTGCTGGGCGAACACGAGGCGCAGATCGACTGGTGGCACCTGCCCGACGACCTGGCCGACGAACTGCGCGGCATTTCCGCGGAGGAGCCCACGGCGCCCGCGATGCCCACCGGCGGCGCAGCGGACCTGAAGGCCGTCTCGGCACGCGCGGTGTCGCAGGCGATGCAGTCGTGCGCCGGAAATCTCTCCGAAGCCGCGCGCCGCCTGGGGATCAGCCGGAACACGCTCTATCGCAAGCTGCGCCAGCTGCCGCCCGGCTGACGCGCGCAACCAAGCGGCGGCCGGATGCGCGGGGCCTCGCCTTCGGATACATTGGGGCCGCATTCGCCTCCGGCGAGCCACCCCATCATTCCCCCTTCCGCCGCCATGCTTCTTTGCCCTGAAAGCGCGTAGTGCTTCGCGGACCCTCCATCACCGCCCGGACCATGGCTTTCGTGGCCGTCGTCTGCCTCAGCCTGCTGGCGATCGACTTCTGGAACAGCTGGGAGTCCCGCGCCGACCAGCTCCAGCAGATGAACGTGGCCGCGTCGAACCTCGCGCGCGCCATGGCGCAGCAGGCCGACGACGCCATCAAGAAGGCCGATACGGTGCTGGTCGGCATGGTCGAACGCGTCGAGCAGGACGGCACCGATCCGGCCAGCGTGGCCCGGCTTCGCCGTGTGCTGTCCATGCGGGTCGCTGAACTGCCGCAGCTCGACGGCCTGCACATCTACGACAAGGACGGCAACTGGGTTGCGAACTCCCGTTCCACGCCGCCGGAAAACCTCAACAACGCAGGCCGGGAGTATTTCGTCTATCACCGAACGCACGTGGACCGCGGACCGCACATCGGCATTCCGGTGCACAGCCGCACCAGCGGCCGGCTGCTGGTTCCGGTTTCGCGGCGCATCAACCATGCGGATGGCAGCTTTGCCGGCGTGGCGCTCGCAACGATCCACGTCGAGTTCTTCTCCAGGTTCTACGACAGCCTGGACATCGGCCAGGCCGGCGCCGTCGCGCTGGTGCTCGAAAACGGAACCATGATGACGCGCCGGCCCTACAGCCCCGACATGGTGGGCCGGAACATGCAGGAAACCGAGCTCTTCCGCGCCTACACCGCGCAAGGGCCGGTCGGAATGGCTTTCATCAAGTCGGCGCAGGACGGCGTGACGCGGTTGAACAGCTTCCGGCGCCTGGCCAACTATCCGCTGTTCGTTTCCGCGGCGCTGTCCAAGGACGAGATCCTGGCCAACTGGTGGCGCGAAATGCTTTGGCATTCGGGCGGCGTTCTTCTGCTGACCTTGATCGTCGGCTTCATCGGGTGGCGGCTGGTGCGGCAGTTCCAGCTCCAGACCCGCACCGAGGCCGAGCTGCGGCAGGCGCGCGATGCGCTGGAAACGCTCAACAAGACCCTCAACACCCTGGCCATGGAAGACGGCCTGACCGGGCTCGCGAACCGCAGGCAGTTCGACGTGGCGCTGGACAGCGAATACAGCCGCGCGGCGCGCACGGCGAGCACGCTGGCCCTGATCATGATGGATGTGGATTGCTTCAAGCAGTACAACGACATCTACGGCCACGCGGCAGGCGACGAGTGCCTGCAGACCATCGGCCGCACCATCGCCCGCGTCGCGTCGCGGCGTCCGGGAGATCTGGCGGCGCGCTATGGCGGAGAGGAACTCGCGGTGCTGCTGCCGAACACCGACGTGGCGGGCGCCGTGATGCTGGCCGAACGCATCCGCAGCGCCGTGCGCGACCTCAAGATCGAGCACGCCGGCTCTGCCGACGGGTTCGTGACGCTGAGCGCGGGCGTGGATGCGCTGAGCCCCGCGGCCGGGAAGGCGGGCCAGCCCAAGGAGCTGATCCGGGCCGCCGACAAGGCGCTGTACGCGGCCAAGACGGGCGGGCGCAACCGGGTGTGCGCACCGACGGTGCAGCCTGTGCCTGCGTGACCCCGCGGGCCCGCCGCTTCAGCCAAGGGTAAACCCCAGTCGATGAGCTCTTGATTCCACGCGGGATGATTCAGTACACTGATTGTCATTCAGTGTACTGAATCAAGGAGCGCCAGCAATGTACTTGGCTGCCCTGCACAAGGAGACACATTGACCCACGATCTACGCAAGACCTTCGATGAAGGCCCCATGAGCCGCTTCCAGTGGAGCGCCATCACGATCTGCATCACGCTGATCATGCTCGACGGCTTCGACGTGCTGGTCATGGCCTTCACCGCCGCCAGCGTGTCGGCCGAATGGAAGCTCGGCGGCGCTCAGCTCGGCGTGCTGTTCAGTGCCGGCCTGTTCGGCATGGCCGCCGGCTCGCTGTTCCTCGCGCCGCTGGCCGATCGCTTCGGACGCCAAGCCGTCATCCTGCTGTGCCTGGTGGTGATCGCGCTCGGCATGGGGCTGTCGGCGCTGTCCCGGAGCAGCATGCAGCTGGCCGCGCTGCGCGCGCTCACCGGCCTGGGCATCGGCGGCATGCTGGCCAGCGTGGGCGTCATCACCTCCGAATACGCATCGAACAAGTGGCGCAGCACCGCGGTGGCCCTGCAGGCGACCGGCTATCCGATCGGCGCGACCATCGGCGGCAGCATCGCCGCCGTGCTGCTGGAGCGCTACGGCTGGCGTTCGGTCTTCCTCTTCGGCGGCCTTGCCACGGCGCTGATGATTCCGCTGGTGCTGTGGCGCCTGCCCGAATCGGTCGACTTCCTCGTCTCCAGGCGTCCCGCCGGCGCGCTGCGCAAGCTCAACGCGCTGCTGCGCCAGATGGGGCGTCCGGCACTGGCCGAACTCCCTCCGCTGCCGCCGGCCGGCGAGCGCTCCGCCTCCACGGTGGCGAGCCTGTTCAACGCAGGCCTGGCGCGCTCGACACTGCTGCTGTGGGCCGCATTCTTCCTGCTGATGTTCGGCTTCTACTTCGCGCTCAGCTGGACGCCGAAGCTGCTGGTTTCGGCAGGGCTGTCGGCGCGGGAAGGCATCACCGGCGGCGTGCTGCTGAACATCGGCGGCATCGTCGGGGGCAGCCTGTTCGGGCTGCTGGTCGCGCGGCTGGACCTCGGGCGCCTGACGGCCGCCAGCCTCGCCATCACGGCGCTGGCCATGGCCGCGTTCGGCGCGGCCACCGGCCACCTGGGCGCGTCGTTCGCGATCGCCTTCCTGATCGGCGGATTCATCTTCGGCTCGATGGCCGGGCTCTATGCCTTCGCACCGGTGATCTATCCGGCCGCCGTGCGCACGACCGGCATGGGATGGGCGATCGGCATCGGCCGCATCGGCGCCATCCTCGCGCCGCTCATCGCCGGGATGCTGCTCGACCGCGGCTGGCAGCCGCCGCATCTCTACTACGCCTACGCGCTGCCACTGGTGGCAGCGATGGCTGCCGTCCTCGCGCTGCGCCGCAGCGCCGCGGCGCAGCCGGCCGGCCGCGTGGCCGCCGTCCACTGATCCCTCGTTCCAACCCAGCCATCCGAAGGAGAGCTACATGTTCCCGAAAAACACCTGGTACGTGGCCTGCACCGGCAACGAAATCGACGACAAGCCCCTGGGCCGCAAGATCTGCGGGGAGAACCTCGTGCTGTACCGCGCCGCCGAAGGCAAGGCCACGGCGCTGGAGGACTTCTGCCCGCACCGCGGCGCGCCCCTGTCCCTGGGCCGGGTGGTCGAGGGCAAGCTGGTGTGCGGCTACCACGGCCTGGAGATGGGCTGCGACGGCAAGACGGTCGCCATGCCCGGACAACGCGTGCGCGGCTTCCCCGCGATCCGCTCCTTCCCCGTCATCGAGCGCTACGGCTTCGTCTGGATCTGGCCCGGCGACCCCGCTCTGGCCGACCCGGCCAAGCTGCATCACCTCGAATGGGCCGAAAGCCCCGACTGGGCCTACGGCGGCGGCCTGTTCCACATCCACTGCGACTACCGCCTGATGATCGACAACCTGATGGACCTGACGCACGAGACCTACGTGCACTCGACCAGCATCGGCCAGAAGGAAATCGACGAGACGCCCACCACCACCAAGACCGAAGGCGACCAGGTCACGACCAGCCGCTTCATGGAGAACATCTCGGCGCCGCCCTTCTGGCGCATGGCGCTGCGCGGCAACCACCTGGCCGACGACGTGCCGGTCGACCGCTGGCAGATCTGCCGCTTCACGCCGCCGAGCCATGTGCTGATCGAAGTGGGCGTCGCCCACGCCGGCAAGGGCGGCTACCACGCCGATCCGGCGCACAAGGTGTCGAGCATCGTGGTGGACTTCATCACGCCCGAGACCGAGACCTCGCACTGGTACTTCTGGGGCATGGCGCGCAACTTCCAGCCGCACGACAAGGCGCTGACCGCATCGATCCGCGAAGGCCAGGGCAAGATCTTCAGCGAAGACCTGGAGATGCTCGAATCGCAGCAGCGCAACCTGCTCGCCCATCCGGACCGCGCGCTGCTGAAGCTCAACATCGACTCGGGCGGCGTGCAATCGCGCCGCGTGCTGGAGCGCCTGATCGCGCAGGAAAGCCAGGCCCCGGCGACTACGGCAGGTGCGGCATGAACGCCTCCGAACTCAATGTGCGCGTCGCCCGCAAGCATGCGGAGGCGCTGGACATCTGCACCTTCGAGCTGGTGCACGTCGATGGCCACGCCTTGCCGGCGTTCTCGGCCGGCTCGCACATCGACGTGCACCTGCCGAACGGCCTCACGCGCCAATACTCGCTGTGCAACGATCCGCAGGAGAGCCACCGCTACCTGATCGGCGTGCTGCGCGATCCCTCGTCGCGCGGCGGCTCGCAGGCCATGCACGAGCTGGTGCAGGAGGGCAGCCTGCTGCGCATCAGCGCACCGAAGAACCATTTCCCGCTGGCCCATGCGGCCGCGCGCAGCGTGCTGATCGCGGGCGGCATCGGCGTGACGCCGATCCTGTGCATGGCCGAGCGGCTGGCACTGAGCGCGGCGCCTTTCGAGATGCACTACTGCACGCGCTCGCGCGAGCGCACCGCCTTTGCCGGGCGCATCGCGCAGTCCGCGTTCGCCTCGCAGGTGCAGTTCCACTTCGACGACGGCGACGCAGCACAGAAGCTGTCGCTGCCCCAGGCCATCGGCACGCCGCAGCCGGGCGTGCACCTGTACGTCTGCGGCCCGAAGGGCTTCATGGACTGGGTGCTGGATGCCGCGCGTACCGCCGGCTGGCCGGCCGACCAGCTGCACTACGAGTTCTTCTCGGCCGAGATCGCCGCCTCGGACAGCGACGCGGCGTTCGAGGTCAAGCTGGCGAGCTCGGGGCGCATCGTCAAGGTTCCCAAGGACCGCACGGTGGTGCAGGCGCTTGCCGAGGCGGGCGTCGAGGTGGCGACCTCCTGCGAACAGGGCGTGTGCGGCACCTGCCTCACGCGCGTGCTGGAAGGCGAGCCGGACCACAAGGACATGTACCTGACGCCGGAAGAACAGGCCGCCAACGACCAGTTCACCCCGTGCTGCTCGCGCTCGCGCTCGGCAATGCTGGTGCTCGATCTGTAGCGGCCCGCACGGCGGGTCGACCCCCTAGAATCGCGGGTTCCGCCCTTGCCGCCGGAGACCCGATTCAGCTTTCGACATCCATGCCCAGCCCCACTTCCGACGCCGCCGAGATCGACATCAACGACCAGCCGGGCCACCTGATTCGCCGGGCCCACCAGATCGCGGTCTCGGTGTTCCATGAGAAGCTGGGGCGCGACATCACGCCGGTCCAGTACGCGATCCTGCGCACCTTGCAGAAGAAGCCGGGCATCGACCAGGTCACGCTCGCGCAGCAGGTGGCGCTCGACACCTCCACCGCCGCCGACATTGCCGCGCGCCTGGAGACCAAGGGATGGATCACGCGCCAGGTGCTGGCACGCGGCCAGCGCGAACTGCGCCTGACCGCCGCGGGCACCGAGCTGCTCGCGCAGACGGTGCCGGCCATGGCCCAGATGCAGGACGCGCTGTTCAGCACCATGAGCGAGCAGGAGCGCCACGATTTCATGAAGCTGCTCGCCAAGTTCGTCACGGCCAACAACGACAGAAGCCGCGCGCCCATGCGCGCGTGAATGGAAATCGGGCGCCCGCCGGCTTCGCGGCGCGGGCGCTTCAGCGGGCCTTCAGGCCCCCGTCCGGCCGGGGCCGCGACGTCGATTCGCGCACCACCAGCGACACATCGACCTCATGGTGCAGCGCGGCCGCGCGGCCCGACAGCGACCGGACCAGGTACTCCCCGGCACGCGTCCAGACCTCGTCGGTGGGCACGTGCATGGTCGTCAGGCTGGGGCGCAGGTGGCGGCTCCATTCGAGATCGTCGAAGCCCATCACCGACAGGTCGTCGGGCACGTTGAGCCCGCGGCGCTCGGCCTCCAGCAGCACGCCGTAGGCGATCACGTCGTTGCCGCAGACCACCGCCGTGGGCCAGCCTTCGCGCGGCGACGACAGCAGCGACCGCGCACCCTGGCGCGCATCGTCCAGGTGGTAGGGCACCTCGATGTACCACTCGGGCTTCAGCGAAAGTCCGCTCTCCGCCAGCGCGCGCCGCACCCCCGACACGCGGGCCGTGGCCCGGTCGTTGTTGGACGAGATCGCCGCCACCATGCCGATGCGCGTATGGCCGAGTTCGATCAGGTAGCGGCAGGCGCGGTAGGCGGCGGCCTCGTTGTTGCCGCCGACCGAGGCATACGGCTTGTCGGGGTGGTACACGCCCACGTTGACGAAGGGAATGCGCTGCGACGCAAGCAGCCGGCGCAGCGCATCGGTGTGCATGTCGCCGCGCAGGATGAGCCCGTCGATGCCGCGGCTCACCATGTTCTGCGCCTGCCGTGCCTCGGTCTCGGGGTCGTAGCCGCTGGTCGACAGCAGCAGCAGGTAGCCCTGCAGCGACAGGTAGCTCTGCAATGCCTCGATGCCGCGCGCGAACATGGCGTTGTCCACCGTGGGAATGATCGCGCCGATGGTGCGCGTGCGGCGCGACGACAGCGCGCGCGCCGCCGCATCGGGGATGTAGCCCAGTTCGGCGATGGCCGCGTCGATGCGCATGCGCAGTTCGGGGCTCACCGACTCGGGGTTGTTGAGGGTGCGCGAAATCGAGGCCGTCGAGACGCCCACGTGCTTCGCGACGTCGCGGATTCCTACGGATTTCGGCTTCATGATGAAACAGTTTACAGGAAACGATACGTAGCCGTTTACAGCCGATTTCCAGGGAAATCCCCTACCAATTCATCTCCATAGACGTCTTTTTCGCGTTGACATCGACGGGGTCGATTCCGATAATTTTGTAAACGGTTACATGACGAATCTCTCGCCTTGATGACCCGCCTTTGACACGTCACAGGAGACAGAAAATGAGCCAGGCCTTTCCCCGTCCGGGCACTCGCCCCAGCGTTCGCTTTCCCATGCGTGCCGTCGCGCTGCTCGTGGCGGCGTCGTGTGCGGGCGCCGCCTTCGCGCAGGATTTCAACTGGAAGAAGCACCAGGGCAAGACCCTGACCTTCCTTGCCAACAACAACCCGGTGGCCAACGCGCTGCTCAAGTACAAGGCCGATTTCGAGCAGCAGACGGGCATGACGCTGAAGGTCGACTCCTACCAGGAGCAGCAGATGCGCCAGCGCCTGGTCACGGTGATGAACTCGCGCAGCGACGAGGTCGACGTGTTCATGTCGCTGCCTTCGCGCGAGGGCATGCAGTTCGCCAAGGCCGGCTGGTATGCCGACCTTTCGGAGCTGGTGAAGACCGCCAGCGCCAAGGACTACGACTTCGCGGACCTGAGCGCCGGCATGCTCAAGGACGCCACCTACGACAAGCAGCTCACGGGCATCCCGATGAACGTCGAGGGGCCGGTGCTGTACTACCGCAAGGACCTGTTCCAGAAGTGCGGCGTGACGCTGCCCAGGAGCCTGCCCGAGCTCGAGGCCGTGGCGGCCAAGCTCAAGAGCTGCGAGCCCGGCGTCACGCCCTTCGTGTCGCGCGGCCTCAAGCCCGCCCTGCCCTTCACCTACAGCGTGTTCCTGCACAACATGGGCGGCCAGTACATGAAGGACGGCAAGTCGCAGCTGTGCAGCAAGGAAGGCCAGGCCTCGCTGGCGCTGTACGCCAAGCTGCTGAAGGACTACGGCCCGCCGGGCGTCGTGAACTACAGCTTCTATCAAATCTCCTCGCTCTACCGCGAAGGCAAGGCGGCGATGGCCTTCGAGTCGTCGAACGAGCTGCGCAACGTGATGGACGGCGGGGCACGCCTGAAGGACACCGCCGTTGCGGTCCTGCCCGCGGGCCCCGGCGGTTCGCATCCGACCGTCATCGGCTGGACCATGTCGGTATCGGCGCACAGCAAGAACAAGGAAGCCGCCTGGTACTTCGTGCAGTGGGCCACCAGCCCCGCCACCCAGGCCAAGCTGGCGCTCGACGGCGTGGCGCCGCCGCGCGCGGCCGTTGCGAAGTCACCCGGCTACAAGGCCTGGACGGACGAGCAGCCGGTGCGCGCCGAATGGGTGGCGGCGGTCAACGAACTGGCCCGCACCGGCACCTCCGAGGTGGGCTATCCCATCGTCGCCAATCCGGCTTCGCGCGAGTTCATCGGGCAGGCCGCGACCGAACTCCTGCTGGGCCAGAAGACGCCCGCGCAGGCCTGCGCGGACGCCGACAAGCAGCTCGACGCGCTCATCGCCAAGGACTGACGGATGGCCGTGTTCGACTTCCCCGCAGGCCACCGCGTGCTGGTGGTCGGTGGCGCCGGCGACATCGGCGCCGCCATCTCGCGCGCCTTCCTCGAGATGGGCTGCAGCGTCACGGCCACGGGCGTCGACGAGGCGGCGCTCGCGGCCAGTTCGCTGGCGCCGCAGCCGCGCCTGGCGCTGCGCACGCTCGACGTGACCGACGACGCCCAGGTCGCGGCCATTGCGGGCGGTCTCGACGGCCTCGGCACGCTGGTCAACTGCGCGGGCATCCTGGCGCGCTTCAAGGAGTTCGAGATCCAGACCTTCCAGCGCGTGCTGGACGTCAACCTCACCGGCACCTTCCGCCTGTGCAATGCCTGCCTGCCGCTGCTGGAAGAAAGCAAGGGCAGCATCGTCAACGTGGCATCGATGAATGCCTTCGTCGCGCTGCCGTTCATCCCGGCCTATTGCGCGAGCAAGGGCGGCGTCGTGATGCTGACCAAGTCGCTCGCGCTCGCCTGGGCCGACAAGCGCGTGCGCGTGAACGCCATCGCGCCGGGCTATGTCGAGACCGCCATCAACGCGGCCGGCCGCCAGGACACGGCGCACTACGAGCGCATCCGCGCGCGCATTCCGCTGGGCCAGTGGGCGCAGCCGGACGACATCGCGGGCAGCGCCGTCTACCTGGCCTCGCCGGCGGCGCACTACGTGACCGGGACCGTGCTCGCGGTCGACGGCGGCTTTCTCGCGGGGTGAATGCATGAGCCAGTCGATCGGCACACGCGGCCAGCTCGCGTTTCTCTCGCTGCCGGCCGTGATCTTCACGACCGCGATGATCGCCTTTCCCTTCGCCTACACCGTGTGGTTCAGCCTGCACGAGTACAGCTTCGGCGGCAAGCCCAAGCTCAACTTTGGCATGAACTACGTCGAGATGGCGGGCGACGGCGAGTTCTGGAACGGGCTGAAGATCACGCTCGTGCTGTACCTGCTCTCGCTGGTGCTGCAGCTCGTGCTCGGCACCTGGATCGCGCTGCTGCTGCACGGCTCGAAGAAGCTGTCGGGCATCGTGCGCACGCTGATGATCTCGCCCTTCGTGCTGCCGCCGGTGGTGGTCGGCATGATGTGGCTGGTGGTGCTCGACCCTTCCATCGGCGCCGCCAACTACCTGCTGACGGCCGCGGGCCTGCCGCGCTCCGACTGGCTGGCCTCGCCCGTGTGGGTGATCCCCACCGTGGCGATGATCGACACCTGGCAGTGGACGCCCTACGTGGCGCTGATCGTGCTGGGCGGCCTGCAGTCGCTGCCGCCGAACGTGTACGAGGCCGCGCAGATCGACGGCGCCTCGCGCTGGAAGACCTTCTGGCGCATCACGCTGCCGCTGCTCGCGCCCACGCTGGTCACGGCCGCGATCCTGCGCAGCGTGGACCTGCTGCGCTTCTTCGACATCATCTACATCACCACGCAGGGCGGGCCGGGCAACGCCTCGAACACGCTCAACATCTACGGTTTCCGCAAGGGCTTCGAGCTGTTCGAGATCGGCTATTCGAGCGCCCTGATGATCACGCTGTCGGCCATCGTGCTGGGCGCGGTGATGGTGCTGACGCAGGCGCGCAGGCGCGTGGCCTGGTGAAGGAGGCCACGCCATGAACGACAAGCTGGTGCAACGCCTGAACCTGCTGCAGATCGCCTTCGTGGCGCTCTTGATCCTGCTGCCCATCGCGTGGATGGTGCTCTCGTCCTTCAAGCCCTCGGCCGAGGTGACGGCCTACCCGCCCAAGCTGCTGTTCTCGCCCACGCTGGAGAACTACCGCACGCTCTTCGGCACCACGCCGTTCCTGCACTACACCTGGAACAGCACGGTGATCACCGTGGGCTCGACCGCCATCGGGCTGCTGCTGGGCATCCCGGCCGCCTTCGCGGTCTCGTGGACGCGCATCACCTGGCCCGCCACCGTCACGCTGCTGGCGCGCATGGCACCGGGCACGCTGTTCCTGCTGCCCTGGTACGTGATGTTCCGCGAAGCCGGAATGATCGGCAGCTACTGGGCGCTGATCCTCACCCATGCGGCCATCACGATGCCGATCGTGATCTGGGTGCTGCTGCCCTTCTTCGACAACATTCCGCGCAGCGTGCTCGAAAGCGCGCAGGTCGACGGCTGCAGCGTGCCGCGCATCCTGCGCCGCATCGCGCTGCCGCTGGTGATGCCGGGCGTGGTGGTGGCGTCGATCCTGTCCTTCGTGTTCTCGTGGAACTACTTCCTGTTCGCGCTCGTGCTGTCGAACGGCGACACCAAGACGCTGATTGCGGCGTCGTTCAACTTCATCGGCGAGGGCGCGTCCAACTGGGGCGCGCTGATGGCGGCGGCTTCCCTGATCGCGCTGCCGCCGCTCGTCCTCGCATTCATCGTCCAGCGCAGGCTCGTATCGGGCCTGGCGATGGGCGCCGTCAAAGGTTAGGAGACTCCTCATGCAAGCTGCGATTTTTCATGGCGACCGGCGCATCACCATCGGCGAGGCGCCCATGCCGGTGCCGTCGGCGGGCGAAGTGCTGCTGCGCGTGCGGCGCACCGCGCTGTGCGGCTCGGACACCAAGCTGTGGTTCAGCGGCGCCGGCTTCACGCCGGGCCACGAGATCTTCGGCGTGGTGCAGCAGCCGGGCCATGCGCTCGACGGCAGGCGCTGCCTGGTCTACATCCCCGTGCACTGCGGCCATTGCGACGCGTGCCGCGCGGGCGACACGCAGATGTGCCTGAACGAATCGGTGCTGGTCGGCTGGAACCGGCCGGGCGGCTATGCCGAGTACCTCGCGGTGCCCGAGCAGTGCCTGCTGCCCGTGCCCGACGACATCGAGGACGAGCTCGCGCCGCTGCTGCTGGACACCATCGGCACCGCCGCGCACGGCATCCGTTTCGTGAAGCCGCTGGTGCCGCCCGAAACCACGGGAGCGGTGCTCGTGACGGGCGCGGGCCCGGTGGGCATCGGCGCGCTGATCGCCCTGCAGAACATGGGCTACACCGACGTGTACGTGTCCGACCTGAAGGAAGAGCGGCTGCAGCTGGCCGAATCGTTCGGCGCCAGGCGGCATCCGGTGGGCGACGCGAGCAAGCGCTTCAAGCTCATCGTGGAGTGCAGCGGCGCGCATGCCGCGCGCAGTCTGGGCATGGAGATCGTGCTGCCGCGCGGCGTGCTCATCCTCATCGGCGAGAGCGACAAGCCCTGGCCGGTGCAGGAGAACAAGGCCATCCGCCGCAAGGACTTCTACATGGTGCGCACCTTCTACTTCCCGAAAAGCGACTTCGCGCTCAACGTGGAACTGCTGCGTGGCGAGAAGGCGCGCTACCGCAAGCTGGTGGATGCGCAGTTCGGCCTCGACCGGCTGCCCGAGATGTTCGGCCGCTTCGTGGCGGGCGAGCTCGTCAAGCCGCTGCTGGCGTTTGCCTGAGGACGCACCGGCATGGCAGCCATCCGCATGAACGGCCTGGTCAAGCGCTTCGGCGACGTGGCCGTGATTCCCTCGCTCGACCTGGAGATCCGCGACGAGGAGTTCGTCGTCTTCGTCGGCCCCTCGGGCTGCGGCAAGTCGACCTTGCTGCGCATCATTGCCGGGCTCGAGCCCATCGACGGCGGCGAGCTCTACATCGGCGACAGGCGCGTGAACGACGTGGCGCCGGCCCAGCGAGACATCGCCATGGTGTTCCAGGACTACGCGCTCTACCCGCACATGACGGTGCGCGACAACATGGGCTTCGGCCTGGAGATGCGCAACACGCCCAAGGACGAGATCGCGCGCCGCGTCGACCGCGCGGCCGGCATGCTGCGCATCGAACCGTACCTCGACCGCAAGCCCAAGGCGCTGTCGGGCGGCCAGCGCCAGCGCGTGGCCATGGGCCGCGCGATGGTGCGCAACCCGAAGGTGTTCCTGTTCGACGAGCCGCTGTCGAACCTCGACGCCAAGCTGCGCGGCGAGGTGCGCACCGAGATCAAGGCGCTGTCGCAGCAGCTCAAGACCACCATGATCTTCGTCACCCACGACCAGGTCGAGGCCATGACCATGGCCGACCGCATCGTGGTGCTGAAGGCCGGCGTGGTGCAGCAGTTCGGCACGCCCGAAGAGGTCTACAAGTCGCCCGCGAACCAGTTCGTGGCCGGCTTCATCGGCTCGCCGACGATGAATTTCTTCGACGTGAACGCCGAAGGCACCAATGTGCGCATGGACGAGGGCGTGCGGTTCCCGATGCCGCCGCGCTGCGGCGGCGTGACCGGCCCTGCCGTGCTGGGCGTGCGGCCCGAGCACATGCGGGTGCTGCCCGGCAACGCACCGGGCCTGCGCGTGCAGGTCAGCGTGGTCGAGCCGCTGGGCTCCGACACGCTGGTGTACTTCGACCGCGCCGGCCAGCGCCACGTGGCGCGCGTGGCGCCCGAGCTGCAGGTGCGCCCGCGCGACACCATCACGCTGGATTTCGACATGGACAAGTGCCACCTGTTCGACAAGAACGACGGTGCGGTGCTGAGGTGCTGAGGTGAGTCCCGTGGAACGCCCCGCCCCGCGCGTGATCTGCCTCGGCCTGTCCGCGCTCGACATCACCTGGCAGGTCGACACCCTGCCGCAGGGCGGCGGCAAGACCCGCGCAAACGATGTGCGCGAGGGCGGCGGCGGCATGGCGGCGAATGCCGCCGCGGCGGCCGCGAAGCTCGGCGCATCGGTACAGTTCTGGGGCCGCGCCGGCTTGGACAGTGCGGGCCACGAGATGAAGGCGCAGCTCGCCGCGCTGGGTGTCGAGGTGTCGCGCTTCAGGCTGTTCGAGGGCGCACGCTCGTCGCTTTCCGGCATCGTGGTCGATGCGCGCGGCGAACGCATGATCGTGAATTTTCGCGGCGCCGGCCTGCCGGCCGATCCGGCCTGGCTGCCGCTCGACGCACTGGCCGCGACCGACGCCGTGCTGGCCGATCCACGCTGGCCCGAAGGCGCGCTCGCGCTCTTCGGCGCAGCGCGCACGCGCGGCCTGCCCACCGTGCTTGACGGCGACGTGGCCGATGCCGCCGTCTTCGACATGCTGCTGCCGCACACCGACCACGCCGTGTTCTCCGAGCCCGGCCTTGCAGGCTATGCCACCGGCGCACGCACGGTCGAGGAGCAGTTGAATTTCGCGCTCTCGCGCGGCTGCCGCCTCGCGGCCGTCACGCTCGGCGAGCGCGGCCTGCGCTGGGCCGATGCCCAAGGGCTGCACGCCCTGCCCGCCTTCGCGGTGGAACCCGTCGACACCACCGGCGCCGGCGACGTCTTCCACGGTGCGTTGGCCTTCGCGCTCGGCGCCGGCTGGCCCGTGCCCCGCGCCTTCCAGTTCTCCGCCGCGGTGGCGGCCATCAAGTGCACACGACCCGGCGGACGCGCCGGGGTGCCCGACTTCGCCACCGCGATGTCCCTCGTCGATTCCATCAAGGAGTGATCCCCCTCATGACAACGCCCCCCCTCCACCTCGGCAAAAAATGGGGCCTGCGCCGCATGGCCACGCCCCAGGGCCACTTCACCATGGTCGCGCTCGACCAGCGCCCGCCGATCGCGCAGCTGATCGGCACCAAGCGCGGCATCGCACCCGCCGACGTGAGCTTTGCCGACATGGTGGCTGTCAAGCGCACGCTGGTCGACACCCTCGGTGCGCACGCCAGCGCCATGCTGTTCGACCCGAACTACGCCTTCCCCGCGGCGCTGCAGAAGCTGCCCGCGCACACCGGCCTGGTGGTCACGCTCGAGGACCACCGCTTCCGCGACACCCCGGGCGGCCGACTCTCGCATTCGATCGACGACTGGAGCGTGGAAAAGATCAAGCGCGCCGGCGGCGACGGCGTGAAGGTGCTGGCCTGGTACCGCCCCGATGCCGAACCCGAGGTGCTCGCGCACCAGCAAGCCTATGTGCAGAAGATCGGCGAGGAATGCCGCCAGTGGGACATTCCGCTGGTGCTCGAGCTGCTGGTCTATCCCTTTCCCAGGAGCGAACGCCACACCGTCGACTACATCGAGTCGCCCGAGAAGATGCCCGAGCTGGTGATCGAGAGCGTACGCGAGTTCGCCAAGCCGAAGTATGGCGTCGATCTCTTCAAGCTCGAGAGCCCGCTGCCCGGCGCCACGCTGCCCGCGCGCGACGGCAGTGCCGCGCCACAGGCCGCGCAGGCCTGGTTCGACCAGATGGGCGCGATCTGCAAGGGGGCGAACATTCCCTGGGTGATGCTGTCGGCGGGCGTGACGCCGCCGCAGTTCCTGCGCGTGATGGAATACGCCTACGCCGCCGGCGCCCACGGCTTCCTGGCGGGCCGCGCCGTGTGGTGGCAGGCGCTGCAGCACTTTCCCGACCTCGAGCGCTGCGCCGAGCAGCTGCGCCGCGAAGGCAGCGCCACGCTCGCACAGCTCGAAGCGCTCACGCTGCGCGCGGGCAACGCCTGGCAGGCCGACTACAGCGCCTTCGATGCCATGACGGCCGAGGGCGAACTCTGCGCGGCCTACGCCTGAGCCCAGGCATCAGGCCTGCGCGATCGCCAGCCACGCGCTCGCGACCAGCGTCGAACCCGCCGCGGCCAGCAGCCCGCCCACCAGCCATTTGAGGGTGCGCGGCTGCAGCTTGTTGGGCAGCCGGTGGTGCAGCCGCGTCACGCCGTAGACCACCGGCATCGCGCAGGCGGCGAGCAGCGCGGCGCGCCACGAGAAGTGGCCCGTGGGCAGCACGATCACCAGCCGCACCAGCGAATTGAACGCGAACATCAGCAGCAGCGCGCGGCGCACCAGTTCGCGCTCCAGCGGCTGGCGGTACATGTGGAAGACGATGGGCGGTCCCGAGCTCGAGAACAGCCCGCCCAGCACGCCCGAGAGCCCGCCGATGACGGCAAAGCTCGTGCGGCCCGACACCGCGGCCTGCGGCCGGCCCTGCAGCACCAGCAGCAGCGCGCAGCCCAGGATCGACACGCCCAGCAGGCCGCGCAGCCAGTTCACCGCCCCGCCGCTGAGCCATGTGAGCAGCATGAGCCCCGCGATCACGCCCACCGTGCTGCCGTTGAGCGCGGGCTTCATCAGCCGCCACGGCACGACGCCGGGCCGCGCGCGGAAATAGGTCCATGCATTGATCAGGCTCAGCACCGTGGCGGCGTTGGCCGTGTCGCCGACGCTGGCGATGTGGAACACCGACACCAGGCCGAGCAGGATGAGGCTGAATGCGAACCCCGTGAGGTTCTGCGCGTAAGTGGCCAGCGCCACGCAGGCCATGAAGACCAGCACGGGGCCGGCTTCGGAAAGAATCGCTTGCACCGGAAATGAAAATCGTCGAGAGGCCGCGTCGGGCCCGAATGTCGCAGGCCGTATTGTCCCCGAACGGGTGTGCCGATTCCGGTGCGCCGCGCACAAGGCGCGGGGGCTTTTTTTCAGTAGATCGGCGGCTCGGGCGTGGGCGCATTGCCCGCCAGGCTCGCGAAGTCGCAGCCCAGGTGCGCCTGCGTCACCTCGTGCTGGAAGATCCTCGTGTAGCCGCGCGCGTAGGCCGGTGCGGGTGGCGTCCACTGTTTGCGGCGCTCGGCCAGTTCCTCGTCGGGCACGAGCATGTCGAGGCGCCGCTCGCCGATGTCGAGGCGGATCGTGTCGCCGGTCCTGAGCAGCGCCAGCGGCCCGCCCACGGCCGACTCCGGCGAGACGTGCAGCACGCAGGTGCCGTAATGCGTGCCGCTCATGCGCGAATCGGAAATGCGCAGCATGTCGCGCACGCCCTGCCGCAGCAGCTTCTTCGGGATCGGCAGGTTGCCCCACTCGGGCATGCCGGGCCCGCCGACCGGGCCGCCGTTGCGCAGCACCAGCACGGTCGAGGCATCGCAGTCGAGCGCTTCGTCGGCCATGGCCGCGAGCATCTCGGCGTTCGAGTCGAACACCAGCGCGCGGCCGATGTGGCGCAGCAGCTCGGGCGTGGCGGCCGAAGGCTTGATGACCGCGCCGTCGGGGCACAGGTTGCCGCGCAGCACGGCCAGCGCAATGCCGGCCTCGGGGCACTCGGGCGTGCCCTGCTTGAGCGGCGCAGCGGGGTCGAGGATGGTGCCGTCGTCCTCCGCGGGCCAGCCCGCGATGTCCTCGCCGAGCGTGCGGCCCGTGACGGTGCGCGCCGACAGGTCCAGGTGCGCCGCGATCCTGTTGAGCACGGCGGGCAGGCCGCCGGCATAGTGGAAGTCTTCCATCAGCTTCTCGCCCGACGGATAGAGGTTGGCGATGACGGGCACGCGCCGCGCGACCGCGTCGAGCTCGTCGATGTTCAGCTCGATGCCTGCGCGCCCCGCCATCGCGGGCAGGTGCACCGCCGCATTGGTCGAGCCCCCGAGCGCCATGTAGGCGGCCACGGCGTTGAGGAACGATGCCTTGGTGACGATGCGCGAGGGCTTCAGGTCTTCCCACACCATCGAGACGATGCGCTCGCCGCAGCGCCAGGCCATGCGGCTGTGCTCGGAGTCGACGGCCGGGATGCTCATGGCGCCGGGCAGCGACAGGCCCATGGCCTCGGCGATGGCGGTCATGGTGCTGGCCGTGCCCATGGTGTTGCAGGTGCCGGGCGTGCGCGTCATGCGCGCCTCGAGGCGGATCCATTCGGCCTCGTCGATATTGCCGAGGGTGCGTTCGGCCCAGAACTTCTTGGTGTGCGTGCCCGCGCCCACGGCCTGGCCCTTGTAGCGGTCGTTCATCATCGGACCGGCGGGCAGGAAGATGGCGGGGATGTCCATCGAGAGCGCGCCCATGACCAGGCCGGGCGTGGTCTTGTCGCAGCCGCCCATCAGCACCACGCCGTCGATCGGCAGGCTGCGCAGCAGCTCCTCGCATTCGATGGCGAGCAGGTTGCGGTAGATCATGGTCGTGGGCTTGACCATCACTTCGCCCAGACTCAGCGCGGGCAGCTCGAGCGGATAACCGCCGGCCTGCAGTACGCCGCGCTTGACGGACTCGGCACGCTCGCGCAGGTGCGCATGGCACGGCGAGAGCTCGCTCCAGGTGTTGACGATGCCGATGACCGGCCGGCCCATGAACTCCTCGCGCGCGAGCCCCTGCTGCTGCATGCGCTGGCGGTGCGCGAAGCCGCGGATGTCGTCGCTCGCGAACCAGCGCTGGCTGCGCAGTTCCTGCAGGGTCTTGGGGCGGGCGGCTTCGGTGGACATGCGGTGCGTTCTCTGGATCTCTGGGTTCAATAGGTGGCGGGGGCCGAAGCCGAAGCGGGAGCGGCGGGTGCGCCGCGCTGCTTGAAGCGCGCCGCGATGTCGTCGGCGCTCCTGCGCAGCAGCAGCTGGTCGTTGGCCACCGCCACGAAGAGCGCGCCAAGGTCGAGCAGCTCCCGCGCGCGCGGCTCGTCGTTCATGAGGATGCCGGGCGCCTTGCCGCAGGCGAGGATGCGCGCGATGGCGCGGTCGATGGCGGCGCGCACCGTGGGGTGGTTGACCTGGCCGGCCACGCCCATGCTGGCCGACAGGTCGCCGGGGCCGATGAAGACGCCGTCGACACCGTCGACGTTCGCGATGTCCTCCAGGTGTTCGAGCGCTTCGACCGTCTCCACCTGCACCAGCACGCAGATCTCGCCGGAGGCCTCGGCCACGTATTTGGTGTCGCGCCCGAAGCGCGTGGCGCGCACCGTGCCGCCCATGCCGCGGATGCCGTTCGGCGGATAGCGCGTGGCGGCCACGGCGGCCTCGGCCTCGGCGCGGTTCTGCACGAAGGGCAGCAGCAGCGTCTGCGCGCCGATGTCCAGGTACTGCTTGATCAGCACCGGGTCGTTCCAGGGCGGACGCACCACGGCCGAGGTGGGCCGCTCGCGCTCGGCCTGCACCGCCTGCAGCTGGCGCAGCATGGTGGTCGGATCGCCGGGCGTGTGCTCGGCGTCCAGCAGCATCCAGTCGAAACCGGCGCCCGCGAGCAGCTCGGAGACATAGGGGTCGGGCAGCGTCGACCAGAGGCCGATCTGCGGGATCTTCGCCGCGAGGGCGTGCTTGAAGGTGTTGCGCGAGGGCATGGATTCGGTCCTTTGCTGGGTCAATCGATCTTCACGTTGCCGGCCTTGATGACCTCGCCCATCGCGGCGTGGTCGGCCTTCAGGCGCTCGGCGAACGCCTCTGGCGTCGATGAGAGTACATCGAAGCCCTGCTCTTCCAGCGGCTTGCGGAACGCGGGCTCCTTGAGGATCGCAACCATCTCCCTGTGCAGCCGCTCGACCACCGGCGCGGGCGTGCCGCTGCGCACCAGCATGCCGCTCCATGCGAGCTGCACCACGCCCGGCGCGCCGGCCTCGGCCATGGTCGGCACGTTGGGCAGCAGCCTGGAGCGCTGGGTGTCGGCCACGGCCAGCACGCGCACGCGGCCGCCCTTCTCCTGGCCCAGCACGGCCGAGAGGTTGTGGAACATCATCGGGATCTGCCCGCCCATCACGTCGTTGAGCGCGGCGGGCCCGCCCTTGTAGGGCACGTGGATCAGCCGGGTGCCCGTCTTCGCCTCGAACTGCAGCCCGGTAAGGTGCATGGTGTTGCCGTTGCCGGCCGAGCCGAAGCTCAGCGTGGCGGGCTCCTTCTTCGCAGCTGCCACCACGTCGGCCACGCTCTTGTAGGGCGTGCCCGCGCCCACCACCAGCACGTTGGGCGTCTGGTTGGTGAGCGTGACCGGCTGGAAGTCCTTCAGCACGTCGAAGCCCGTGGCCTTGTAGAGGTGCGGGTTCACGGCCAGCGTGCTGATCGAGCCGAAGAAGATGGTGTAGCCATCGGCCGGCTGGTTGCGCGCCACGTAGGCGGCCGCGATGTTGCCGTTGGCGCCGGGCCGGTTGTCGATGACCACCGGCTGCCCCAGCCGCTGCGACAGCGCCTGGCCGAAGGGCCGCGCGAACTGGTCGGCCGCACCGCCCGCGGGCTGCGGCACGACCAGCACGATGGGCTTGTGCGGATAGTCGGCCCTGAGCTGCGCCAGCGCGGGTGCGGCGGCGAGCGCCATCGCCGACAGGGCCATCGCGGCCCTTGCGAATCTCATCATGGGGTCTCCTGGATCACGTGTTGTTCATGCGGCAGCGCCGCGCCAGAACGCGATCTGCGCAGCGACCTGGTGGTCGATCATGGGTTTGCCGCCGACCACCCGCAGCCCGCGCGCGGTGCATGCGGCCATGAGCTCGGTGTCGCGTGCGGCGATGATGTCGAACAGCGCCGCATCGGCCGGCAGCAGCGCCGGGTCGAAGGGCATCGGGTCGCCCGCGTGCAGGCCGAGCGAAGTGGCGTTGATGGCGAGGCCGGCACGCCCCAGGCTCCCGGCGTGCGTGTCGGCATGGGCGTCCGGATACGCCTTGCGCAGTTCGGCGCACAGCTGCTCCGCGCGCTCGGCTTCGCGGTTGACGATGTGCAGCTCGCGCACGCCGGCCGCGGCCAGCGCGAAGGCGATGGCCGTGCCCGCACCGCCCGCGCCCACCAGCACCACCGGCCGGTCGGTGCGCAGCACGCCGTGCGCACGCGCGGCGTCGACAAAGCCCACGCCGTCGAAGCTCTCGCCCGACCATTGGCCATCGGCGTCGATGCGCATGGTGTTGACCACGCCCGTGCGCTGCGCCTCGGGCCCGAGGCGCGCGCACAGCGCATGCGCCGCGGCCTTGTGCGGGATCGTGAGGTTCAGGCCCTGCAGGTTGCCCACGCGCGCGAGCTGCGCCACGGTGGCCGCGAAGTCGCCGGGGTGCACGCCCATCGGCACCAGGCACCAGTCGAGGCCGGCGGCGGCGAAGGCCGGGTTGTAGATGCGCGGCGCGCGCACATGGTCGACCGGATGCGCGAGGATCGGCACGAGGCGCGTTGCGCCGCTGAGGCTCGGGGGGACCATCGCCTCAGCCCTTCACCGCGCCGGCCGTGAGGCCGCTCACCAGGTAGCGCCGCACCAGCATCGAGAACACCAGCACGGGCGCCATCACCAGCGAGCCGCCGGCGGCGATCTTGCCCCACTCCCAGCCCTCGTAGTTCATGAAGTTGACCACCGCGACCGGCGCGGTGCGCGCATCGGTGCGCGTGAGGATGAGCGCGAAGAAGAAGTCGTTCCAGGCATAGAGGAAGCACAGGATCGCGGTGGCCGCGATGCCGGCCGCCGCCACCGGCATCACGATCTCCATGAACACGGTGGCGTAGCCCGCGCCGTCCATCAGCGCCGCCTCTTCCAGCGAAGCCGGCACCGCGTCGAAGAAGGGCTGCATCATCCAGATCACCAGCGGCAGGTTGAAGGTCATGTAGATGAGGATCAGGCCGGTGCGGGTGTCGAGCAGGCCGAGGTAGCGGTACGCCAGGAAGAACGGGATCGTGAAGGCGATCGGCGGCGCCATGCGCGTGAGCAGGATGCCCAGGCCCAGGCCGAAGCGTCCGCGCCCGGTCCAGCGCGACAGCGCGTAGGCCGCCGGAATGCCGAGCACCAGCGCGAGCAGCGTCGACACGATGCTCGTGACCAGGCTGTTGAGGAAGGACTCCGGAAAGCCGGCCTGCCAGAGGCCCACGTAGTGCTCCAGCGTGGGCATGAAGAAGACCCGCGGCGGAAACTCGAGGATCAGCGGCGTCGGCTTGAACGACATCTGCAGCAGCCACAGGAACGGCAGCAGCATCGCGAACAGCACGAGCGGCACGGCCCAGCGCGCGAGCGGCCAGCGCCGGCGCAGCGACCTCATTCGATTCGAGCTCATTCGGCACCTCCCGCATGGCGGCTCACGCGCATCGCGCCCCAGCTGATCAGCACGGTGGCCGCGAGCAGCACGACGGTGATGGCGCTCGAATAGCCGAGTTCGCCGAAGTTGAAGGCCACGAGATAGGCGTAGTAGTTGGTCACCTCCGTCACCGAGCCCGGTCCGCCGCCGGTCAGGAGGAAGATCAGCGGAAAGGCCTTGATGCTGTCGATCAGGCGGAACAGCGTGCACACCAGCAGCACCGGCGCGATGTAGGGCAGCACGATGTGGCCGAACACGCGCCAGGCGTCGGCGCCGTCCATGCGCGCGGCCTCGACGTATTCGGCCGGCAGCGTCTGCAAGGCGGCCAGCACCATCAGGAAGGTGAACGGCGCCCACTCCCAGGTGTCGGCGATGACGATGGACCACAGCGCGAAGTCGACGTGCGTGGTGAGCGCCGGCAGCGTCACGCCCAGCATGCGCGCGGCCTGGTAGATCGGGCTGATGTCGGGCGTGTAGATCAGCTTCCAGATCACCGCGACGACGATCGGCGGCAGCACCATCGGAATCACGAACAGGTGGCGCAGCGATTGCCAGCGCTCCTGCCCCGAATGCACGAGCAGCGCCAGCCCCGTGCCCAGCAGCACCTGCAGCACGACCGTGTAGACCGAGAGCCGCGCCTGCACGCCCAGCGAGCCGACGAAGCGCTCGTCGCTGCCCAGCAGCCTGTAGTTGCGCAGCGGCTCCGAGAAGTCGCCCAGCGAACCCGGGTTCACCAGCGCCCCGGGCGTGAGGCTCGTGACCAGCAGGAAGACGGTGGGCAGCCCCGCCACCACCAGCAGGAACAGCAGGCTCGGCGCCATCGCCAAGCGCACGAAGCGGCGGCGCTGCGCCTCGTAGGAGGCTCCTCTCGCGCTCACTGGTGCACCCTTGGCGCTGCCGCTGCGCTCATACCTTGGCTCCGGCGCGCCGCAGGCTGCCGAGCGCGGCCTCCTGCGCCGTCTTCATGGCATCGGCGGCCGGCGCCTGGCCCGACACCACGCGCTCCACGGCCTTGTTCAGCACGTCGCCCACCAGCGGAAATTCCTTGACCGTGCGGTACGCCATGTAGTTGCGCGTCTTGCCGGGCTGCTCGAGCACTTCGAGATAGAGCTTGCCGATGTCCTGGCCGTTGATGGTGTTGATGCGCTTGTACTCGGCGCTTTCGATCACCGAGCGCCGGCAGATCGACGGATGCCCGGTGTCCTTCACGATGCGCGCGGTGAGCTCGGGGCTCAGTGCCCATTTGATGAACTCCCAGGCCGCTTCCTTGTTCTTCGCGTTCTTCGGGATGCCGAGGCCCTGGCTGTTGGCGGCGGGAAAGTCGCCCTTCGGGCCGGCCGGCATGCGCACGACGCGCGCGGTGTCCTTCACCTTGCTCTCGGGCGAGCTCAGCATCGCGGTGACCCAGGAGCTCGAATGGATGAAGATGTTCGAACGGCCGCCGATCAGCGCGGCGCGCGCCTGGTCCTCGGTGTAGCCGAGCACGCCCTGCGGGCTGTACCTGGACAGCAGCGTCGAATAGAAGGCCGTGGCCTGCACGGCCGCGGCCGAGTCGAGCGTGGGCTTGATGTCCGCCGGCGGATTCGCGAACAGGTCGCCGCCGAAGCCGTGGATGTACGGCGGCAGGAACCAGTGGTGCAGGTTGGAGCTCACGAAGCCCGTGACGCCGTCCTGCCCGTGCACCGCCTCGCAGACCTTCATCAATTCGTCGAAGGTCTGCGGCGCCTCGACCCCGCGCTTCTTCATCAGGTCGGTGCGGCTCATGCCCATGAGCATCGCGCCGCCTTCCCACGCAAAGCCATAGGCCTTGCCGGCCTTGTCGAGGTACGGCAGCTGCGCGCCCTTGACGAAGTCGTCCGGGTTCCAGCTGGCCGGCGTGAGCCTGCGGTCGGCCGCGAAATCGCTCAGGTTGGCGAGCAGGCCGGCCGCGACCCAGCGCGCGGCAAGGATGAAGGTGACGTTGCAGAAATCCCAGGCGCTGCCGCCCGAAGACAGCTCCAGGTCGGCCTGCTGGTTGTAGACCGGGAAGGCCGACAGCTGCAGGTCGACCGTCATGCCCGTCTGCTGCTCGAACTCCGGGATGTACTTGCGCAGGATGTTGAAGAAGCCGTGCTGGTATCCGGCGCCGCGCAGCTTGAGGCCGGCAAAGGGCTTGGCTTGCGCGATGGCGGGAAACGCCAGCGCAGTGCCGGCGCCGGCCACTGCCGTGGCAGCCGCGGCCTTGATCAACCGGCGGCGCTGCGTGTCGACAGCGAGGGAGTGCAGGAGGCTCATGCTTGTCTCTCTTTCGATCAGAATCACGCGGCGCAACGAGGGCGGCCGGCATGTTCCACTTGCTTGTGGAAGCGAATATGACAGACAAATAAGACTCCACAGCTCATGGAAAACCCGAGATTCCCTACGACTTCCCCAGATATAAGCTCATCGCATCAATAAATATGTCAGACCATAAAACAAAAACATCGAAGAAACCCGCCGCCACGGACACGCCCGCCCGGCGCGGTCCGCTGGCCGTGACGGAGGCGCTCGCGCGGCGCGTGATCGGCGGCGAATGGAATGACGAATCGACGCTGCCGACCGAGGTCGAGCTGGCCGAGCAGCTGGGGGTGGCGCGCACCTCCGTGCGCGAGGCGCTGACCCGGCTGAAGGCCAAGGGCCTGCTCGCGTCGCGGCAGAAGGCCGGCACGCGGGTGCTGCCGCGCATGCAATGGAACATGCTCGACGAGGACGTGCTGCGCTGGACCTGGTCGGGCCACGACCGCGCGCAGATGGCGCAGCACCTGATGCAGCTGCGGCGCATCGTCGAACCCGCCGCCTGCGAGATCGCGGCCGCTTCGGCGCCCGACGCCGCCATTGCCGCGATCGAGCGCGCCTACCGCCTGATGGACGCCGCCGGCATGGATCCGGTGGCCTATGCCGGGCCGGACCTGAGCTTTCACCAGGCCATTCTCAGCGCCACCGGCAATCCGTTCCTGGTGGCCTTCGGCGCCACCATCGAGGCGGCGCTGCGCATGTCCTTCGAGCTGTCGACGCGCCAGCCGGGCGCGCCGCGCAAGAGCCTGCCGATGCACCGCGCGGTGCTCGACCAGATCTGGGCCCGCAAGCCGGCCGCGGCGCGCAAGGCCATGGAAGAGCTGCTCGGCCTCACCGAATCGAACATCCAGCGCGGAGTCGCCAGGTCGGGCGCCACGCCGCCGGCCTGAAGACCTCCCCACCCTTCCTCATCAGCAAGCACCACCATGGCAGAGATCCAGCTCCAATCCATCAGCAAGCGCTTCGGCGATGTCGAGGTGATCCCCGGCATCGATCTCACCATGCCCGACGGCCAGGTCACGGTGCTGCTCGGGCCTTCGGGCTGCGGCAAGTCCACCTTGCTGCGCATGATCGCGGGGCTGGAGACGCCGAGCGGCGGCCAGGTGCGGGTCGGCGGCCGCGTGGTGAACGACGTGCCGCCCGCCGAGCGCGGCTGCGCGCTGGTGTTCCAGAACTACGCGCTCTATCCGCACAAGACGGTGCGGCAGAACCTCGCCTTTCCCTTGCGCATGGCCAAGGCCACGGCCGCCGAGCAGGAGCGCAGCGTGGACGAGATCGCGCACAAGCTCGAACTCACCCCGCTGCTGGAGCGCTATCCGCGCCAGCTCTCGGGCGGCCAGCGCCAGCGCGTGGCGATGGGCCGCGCGATGATCCGCAAGCCCGAGGTGTTTCTCTACGACGAGCCGCTGTCGAACTTCGACCTCGAGCTGCGCGTGAAGCTGCGCTTGGAGATCGCGCGCATGCAGCGCACGCTGAAGGCCACCGCCGTCTACGTGACGCACGACCAGACCGAGGCCATGACGCTGGCCGACCAGATCGTGGTGCTGCGCAAGGGCCGCATCGAGCAGGTGGGCTCGCCGCTCGCGCTGTACCGCTCGCCCGCCAACCTGTTCGTGGCGGGCTTCATCGGCACGCCGCGCATGAACTTCTTCAAGATCGACAGCGCGCAGGCTGATGCGAACGGCACGCTGCTGCGGCTCGGCGATGCGCGCGTGCAGATACCGCGCCCCATGCCGGGCCAGCCGGCCACGCTGGGCTTTCGCGCCGAGCAGACACGCATCGGCGAACCCGCGCCCGGCGAGGTACTGCTCGAACTCCAGGGCTGCGAGACGCTGGCCGTCGAGCAACTGGGCGACCGCGCGTACTGCTACCTGAGGTCGTCGCTCGGCGAGCTGGTGCTCATGGCACCGGAGGCGGACGCGAATCTTTCGGGCACCCTGCGGCTGGCCATCGCGCCCGGCGCGCTTCACTTCTTCGATGCCGGCGGCGTGGCCGTGGGCACCGAAGAGTGCCTGCTCGCGGCCTGAAGTTCTCCGGCGAACGCGGTGCGCGGCAAGCGGCTTGTCCTCCGTTCTCCGCGTCCGCTTGCAGGAAAGGGCCGGAACGAGGGCGCGGCCCGACAGCGCCTGCGAGCGAGGCCACTGGCTCTACAGCACGCCAGCGCTTCGAGTGGCTCGGCTTTGCCTTCGGACCGAGGACCACCGACCCGATGACGGCGCGGGTCGCGGCAGCGTTCGACCGTCGCTACCGAAAGGACGCACGCGGAGCGCCGATGGCAACTTAACTCTACGTTGACAACTTCATCGACCCCGACATCATGGTCCTGCGGATCGAGGGGAGCACCCTGATGCCAACGGAGAAAGAAGGAATCCATGCCTCATGCCTTGCTGCGACGACTTTTGATGTCATTGGGCTGTCTGTCGGGATTTGTCGCTGCTCCTCAGGCACAGGCCGCGCCGCTCGGGGATCCCGTCATGGTGAATACCGCCACTGCGGGCAATCAGCGTCCGATCTACTTCTCCGCAGGTTCAAACGGAGAAAAACTTCTGATCTGGTTCGACGCCGCAGCAAATGCCACATACGCTCAAAGAATAAGGTCGTCAGGCACGCCTTTTCTGACAAGACACCAGATCCAGACGCCTCCGGCGTATGCAAACTTCTCGGTCGACCGCGCCGGCAACTTCGTCTTCGGAAGCGACCCAGGACGAGTCACGGCTTATGACAGGAACGGCAATCTGCTTTCCAGTTTCCAAACGACTCCGGATTCATCGAGCACGGTCGCGAGCATGGATACGGACGGCAATATCACTGCAGCCTACTCGCGCTCGGCCTCGGAAGGGGCGCCTCGTACGATTGCAATCAGGCGATTCAATACCGGCGGGATTCCCATCGGTCCTGAAATCATCGTTGCATCGGATGCCCCGGACAAACTCGCCGGCCCCAGTTCAATTGCCACCGACGATGCAGGGAACATCGCATTGTCATTTGCGACCAGGCCCGGTCCGACGGCAAACCAATCCAACATCATGATCCAGCGCTTCAGCCGCGCAGGTGTGGCGCTGGCTCCGGCACTTGTCGTCAGCGCCATCCGATCGATATACAGCTCGGGCGGCCGTATTGCCATGGAACCCGGCGGGAAATCCATCATCACCTGGAGCGCTTCCCAGGATGACAACTACACTTGGAACATATACGCCCGCCCCTATGACGCGAATGGCAACCCCGGCGGATCGGTGCGAGTCAACCAACGCATCCACGAAGGCGAACCCGGGCCGAATCCGGGGATTGCAGAGAATGGCGATTTTGTCGTTTCATGGATTGCATCGAGTGGCGTGGTCGGTGGCCCCCAAAGCTCCACGTTGGCGGCCAGGCAATTTCGCAGCGATGGAACTCCGATTGGCGATGAATTTCGAGTCGACCCGCCGCAACCGCAATTTGGAGCCAGCCCGCTGCTGGCAATGGACCCGGTGGGAAATTTTGCAGTGACATGGCTCAGCACCTCTGCCGAGACCGGATGGGACGTCATGGCGCGCTCCTTCAAGATGGACACCCGGCCACCTCTTGTGCAACTCCTGAACAACCAGCCCGCCCAAGGCCTGGCCGGCGGCACCGACAGCTGGAGCTATTACAGGATCACAGTCCCACCCGGCGTTGCGCAGCTGAACATCAACATGGCGGGCCCCGTCGGCGGTGGTGACGGCGACATGTACATCCGCCTTGGCGCACTCCCGTCGCTGACGGCCTGGGACTATCGCCCCTACGTCAACGGCAGCAACGAAGCCATCGCGATCAGCAATCCCCTGCCTGGTGACTTCTACATCGCGATCCACGGGCGCAGCGCGTACTCGTCGGTCGGCCTGACCGCGAGCTACGACTGAGGCTCGCCTGCTCCTAGGCCTGGATGAATGCCAGCAGATCCGCGTTCACCTGATCTTTATGCGTGGTGCAGGTGGCATGCGGCGCGCCGGCGTAGACCTTGAGCTGGCTGCCCTTGATCATCTCGGCCGCGAGCTTGCCGGTGGCCTCGAGGGGCACCACCTGGTCGTCGTCGCCGTGGATCACGAGCGTGGGCACGTCGATCTTCGCCATGTCGGGACGGAAGTCGGTTTCGGAGAAGGCGGTCACGCAGTCGATGGTGGCCTTGATCGAGGCCTGCAGCGCGATCTGCAGCGTCTGCTTGAAGATGCCCTGCGACACCTTCGCACCGGGGCGGTTGGTGCCATAGAAAAGTGTGCTGAAGTCGTCGAGGAACTGCGGGCGATCGGCGGCCAGGCCGGCACGGATGCCGGCGAACAGCGAGGCCTCGGGGCCGACGGGATGGTCGGGCGTCTTCATGAACAGCGGCGTCACGGCGCTGATGAGCGCGAGCCTGGCCACGCGTGCGCTGCCCTTGCGCGCGATGTAGCGTGTCACGTCGCCGCCGCCCATCGAGAAGCCCACGAGGATCACGTCCTTCAGGTCGAGCGTCTCGATCAGCTCGGCGATGTCGTCGGCGAAGGTGTCGTAGTCGTAGCCGCTCCAGGGTTGGCTGGAGCGGCCGAAGCCGCGGCGGTCGAAGGCGATCGCGCGGTAGCCTCGTTCGGCGAAGAACAGCATCTGGGCGTCCCACATGTCGGCGCTCAGAGGCCAGCCGTGGCTGAACAGGATGGGCTGGCCCGAGCCCCAGTCCTTGTAGTAGAGCTCGGTGCCGTCGCGCAATGTGAGTGTGGTCATGGTTTTTCCAGTTGGATGAAAAGAGAGAAGAAGGAAATCAGAGCGACAGGAAGTGATGCACCTCGGGCCGGCCGGGCCCGATGTGAAAGCGCATGGCCTCGCCCTGCAGGTCGGCGTCGGCATGCGACACGCGGTGGTGCTGGCGCAGGTGCTCGGCCCAGGATTCGACGAGGAACCACTCCATCACGCGCTCGGGGTCGCCCGTGTGTTCGGTGAGGCCCCAGGCATAGGCGCCGTCGCGGCGGCGCTCCAGCGACAGCCGCTTCATCACGGCGAGGAACGCGACACGGTCCTCCTGGCGGATGCGGTATTCCACCTGCACCATCACCGGCCCGCGGTCGTTCGCCACAGGCTGGGCCAGCAGCGGCTCGGGCCAGTGGTTCGAGGGCTGCAGGTCGGCTTCGCCGGCCGGCAGGCGCACCCGATGAAAGATCAGCCCGGCCACGGCCAGGCCCACTGCACCCGCCACCAGCGTGGCCGGCACGCCGACCTGCTGCGCGACCAGGCCCCAGCCCAGGCTGCCGGCCGCCATCGCGCCGTTGAACACCGTGAGGTAGACGGCCAGGCCGCGTCCGCGCACCCAGTTCGGCAGGATCGATTGCGCCACGCCATTGAGCGTGGTGAGCGCGATGATCCAGCCCAGGCCCAGCACCAGCAGCAACAGCACCGCAAGCCACTGCGGCGGCGCGAAGACCAGGCTGCCCATCACGCCGGCGGTGAGCAGCGAAGCCAGCAGCAGCATGCCGTCGGCGTCGAGCCGTGCGCGCAGCCGCGGCATCACGAGCGCGCCGCCGATGGCACCCGCACCCACGGCGCCGAGCAGGATGCCGTAGAAGCCCGCGCTGCCGCCGAGCATCTGGCGCGCCACCAGCGGCAGCAGCGCCCACACCGAGCTGGCAAAGAGGAAGAACACCGCCGCGCGCAGCAGCACGCGGTGCAGCTCGCGGCTGGCGCGCGTGTAGCGCAGGCCGGCGCGGAAGGCACCGAGGAAGTTCTCGGACAGGCCGCTGTCGACGGCCGCCGGACGTTTCCACCACAGCAGCGCCGCGATCACGAATGCGTAGCTGAGCACGTCGATGCCGTAGGTGACGGCGGCACCGAAGCTCGCGAGGATCAGGCCGCCCGCGGCCGGCCCGATGGAGCGTGCGATGTTGATGCCCAGCGAGTTCAGCGCCACCGCGCCCTTGAGCTCGGCGCGCGGCACCAGCTCGGGCACGATCGACTGCCAGGTCGGCCCCATGAGCGCGGCGCCGATGCCGCCCACGAACGTCAGCGCGACCAGATACTCGACCGTGAGCGCGCCGGTGTGCGAGAGCACCAGCAGCGTGCCGCTCACGGCCGCCAGCACCAGCTGCACGAAGATCAGGAAGCGCCGCCGGTCGAGGATGTCGGAGAGCACCCCGGCCGGGATCGCAAGCAGGAAAATCGGCAGCGTGGCCGCGGTCTGGATCAGCGCCACCGCGGTCGGGCTGGCCGACAGGTCGGTCACCAGCCAGGAACTCGCCACGTCGCGCATGAAGCTGCCGATATTGCCGAGCACGGTGGCCGCCCACAGCACGGCAAAGACCGGCTGGCGCAAGGGCGCGAAGGCGCCGGGCGGTGCGGGAGCGACAGCGGCGCCTTGGGGTGAATCAGACATGGGCATGCTCTTTCAGGTCGAGCCAGGCGACGAGCAGAAAGCCGCCGACCAGGCCCAGGTGTTCGAAGAAGGAATTGGCTGCCATGAAGCGCTCCGGCTGCGGCATCTCCCAGAAGCGCAGCGCAACGAAGGTCGCCATCAAGGTGAAGCCCGCCAGCGCCAGTGCGCCAAGCCAGCGATGAAAGCCCGTGAGGATGAGCGCCGCCGCGCCGAGCTCCAGCACGATCACCGCCGCGGCCAGCGGCCCCGCGGGCGAGAGGCCGAAATGGTTCATCTCGGCGATGGCCGCGTGGAAGTCCATCGCCTTGTTGAGCCCGCCCTGCAGGTAGGCCGCGCACAGCAGCAGCAAGGCGACCCAGCGCACCGCGGCTGAGGTGGTCCAGCGTATCGTCGTCATCACACCGCCCAGCAGGCGCAGCCCAGCGCGCCCCAGAAGCTCTTGAGGTCGGCGATCGGCAGCTTGCTGCTCCAGGCCGTCGCATGCTGGTGGCCGTGCACGTTGCAGTTGTTGGCGCAGGCGCAGGCCGCGGCGGCGTTGCGCAGCACCTTCTGCATCGGGGCGCCTTCGGCGCTGCCCGCGGCATCGGCCCAGCCGGCATAGCCGCCGAAGGTGCGCGCGGGCGACCAGTCGGGCATGGCCGGCGGCGGCGCGCCCTCGTCGTGCGCGGCGAAGGGGCCGGCGCCGTAGACCACCTTGCCGCCCACCAGGGTGAGCAGCGCGGTGGTGTCGGCAATCTCCGATTCGGCGCAGGCGAAGTAGTCGCGGTCGGGCACCACGAGGTCGGCGAGCATGCCGGCCTCGATGCGGCCCTTCTTGCCGACCTCGTTGGAGAACCAGGTCACGTTCTCGGTCCACATGCGCAGTGCGCCTTCGCGGTCGAGGCAGTTGCGCTGCGGATACAGCTGCATGCCGCCCACCGTCTTGCCGGTGACCAGCCACGACAGCGACACCCACGGGTTGTACGAGGCGACGCGCGTGGCGTCGGTGCCGGCCGACACCTTCAGGCCGCGCTCGAGCATGCGCCTGACCGGCGGCGTGGCCTCGGCTGCGCCGTGGCCGTAGCGCTCGACGAAATACTCGCCCTGGTAGGCCATGCGGTGCTGCACCGCGACGCCGCCGCCCAGCGCGGCAATGCGGTCCATCGACTGCTCGGAGATGGTCTCGGCATGGTCGAAGAACCAGTTCAGGCCCGCGAGCGGCGTGTCCTGGTTGACGCGCTCGAACACGTCGAGCGCGCGGCTGATGGTTTCGTCGTAGGTGGCGTGCATGCGCCACGGCCAGCGGTTCTGCGCGAGGATGCGCACCACGTCCTCGAGCTCGCCTTCCATCTCGGGCGCCATGTCGGGCCGCGGCTGGCGGAAGTCCTCGAAGTCGGCGGCCGAGAACACCAGCATCTCGCCCGCGCCGTTGTGGCGGAAGTAGTCGTCGCCCTGCTTGTACGTCGAGTTGGCAGTCCAGTTGAGGAAGTCTTCCTTCTCGGCCTTGGGCTTCTGCGTGAACAGGTTGTAGGCCAGCCGGATGGTGAGCTGGCCGTCGTCGGCCAGCTTCTGGATCACGGTGTAGTCGTCGGGGTAGTTCTGGTTGCCGCCGCCCGCGTCGATGGCGCCAGTCACGCCCAGGCGGTTGAGCTCGCGCATGAAGTGGCGCGTGGAATTGAGCTGGTAGTCGAAGGGCAGCTTCGGGCCCTTGGCCAGCGTGGCGTAGAGGATGGCGGCGTTGGGCTTGGCCAGCAGCAGGCCGGTCGGGTTGCCGGCCGCGTCGCGCACGATCTCACCGCCGGGCGGCGCGGGCGTGTCCTTGGTGTAGCCGACGGCGCGCAGCGCGGCACCGTTGAGCAGTGCGCGGTCGTACAGGTGCAGGATGAACACCGGCGTGTCGGGCGCCACCGCATTGAGTTCCGCAATGGTCGGCAGGCGCTTCTCGGCGAACTGGTGCTCGGTGAAGCCACCGACCACGCGCACCCATTGCGGCGCCGGCGTGACGGCCACCTGGCGCCTGAGCATGCCCATGGCGTCGGCCAGGCTGCGCACGCCGTCCCAGCGCAGCTCCATGTTGAAGTTGAGCCCGCCGCGGATGATGTGCAGGTGGTTGTCGATCAGGCCCGGCAGCACGCGCTTGCCCTGCAGGTCGATCACGCGGGTGTGGCTGCGGGCGAGCGGCAGGATGTCCTCGGCCCGGCCCACGTGCGTGAAGCGGCCGTCCTTGATGGCCACCGCATCGGCCGTGGGATTGGCGCGGTCGAGGGTGGTGAACAGCCCGCGGTGCAGGATCAGGTCGGGGGTCTTCTCGGTGTCAGCCATTGCGGGGCTCCTTCGAAGATGCGGCGTCGGTCGCGGCGGTGGGCAGGCATTTCGGCAGCTCGCCGAACACATGCGGCTTGACCTGGTGGTGCAGCCAGGACGCGGCCACGGCCTGCGGCCCGACCAGGCTCTTCACCAGCGGCGGAATCTGCTCGCCCAGCAGGATACCGAGCAATCCCACCAGCGCGATGACCGGCGGCGCCGGCGAGCGCACCTGGAAGAGCGCATAGATCACGCCGACCAGAAGGCCGAGCGCAAGGGAAACGACATAGGGCTTCATGGCCGGGCCTTCCTTCTCTTCTATCCCGCTCAGCCTTCGTGCGCGCCGAACATGGTCTTGGCGTAGGTCACGCCCAGGCCGTAGGCGCCGCCCACCTTCTTCGCGATGCCGGTGGTCAGCTCGTAGGTGTCGCCGCGCGCCCAGTCGCGCTGCAGTTCGAGCAGGTACTGCAGCGAGGTCATCGGCTGCGCGCCGGCCTGCACCATGCGCTCCATCGCGCGGTTGTGTGCCTCGGCCGAGACATCGCCGCAGGCGTCGGCGATCACGTACACCTCGAAGCCCTGGTCGAGCGCCGACAGCGCCGGGCCGACGATGCACACGCTGGTCCACAGGCCCGCGAGCACGATGCGCGGCTTGCCGATCTCGTTGACGCGCTCGATCACGGCCGCGTCTTCCCAGGTGTTCATCGAGGTGCGGTCGAGCATCTTCTGGCCCGGGAAGGCGTCGGTGATCTCGCTGAACATCGGGCCCGAGAAGCTCTTCTCGGCCACCGTGGTCAGGATGGTCGAGACCTTGAAGCCGGCCGCGGCCTGCGCCACCAGCGCGGCGTTGTTGCGCAGGTTCACCGCATCGATCGAGTGCGTGGCAAAGGCCATCTGCGACTGGAAGTCGATCATCACCAGCGTGTGGTCGGTGGGGGTGAGCAGCTTGGCGCCGGCGGTGGGGGTGGCTTTGAGGGACATGGGAAGCTCCTTTGGGGTTGAGTGGATGTTCGATTCGATTCACAATTGCTTTCGGAGGAAATCTCCTTGGCATGGGCTCAATCATCGGGGCCATTTCATCCGTCATCGACGAAACTTTTCACCATCAATGATCGAAGTTTTCGATCATTGCCTTTTCGAGGATTGCCGCGTGCTCAAACTCAGCCTGGAAGCCATCGAGGTCGTCGACGCCATTGCGCGGCACGGTTCCTTCGCCGCCGCCGCCGCGCGCCTGAACAAGGTGCCCTCCACCATCTCGTACGCGGTGGGCAAGCTGGAGGAGCAGCTGGGCATGCTGCTGTTCGAGCGCAACGGCCCGCGTGTGACCCTCACCGGCGCGGGCGAGGAAATGCTCAAGGAAGGCCGCTGGCTGCTCAGCGCCGCGAGCGACCTCGAATCGCGCATGCGGCAGATCGCCACCGGCTACGAGTCGGAGCTGCGGCTGGTGCACGACTCGCTCATTCCCACCGAGGCGCTGATCGGCGACATCCGCGCCTTCGAGGACCTGCGCTGCGGCACGCGGCTGCGCGTGGGCTGCGAGGCGCTCACGGGCAGCTGGGAGGCGCTGCGCGAGGGCCGCGCCGACATCGTGATTGCCGCGGGCGAAGGCCCGGCCGGCGGCGGCTACCAGGCCGTGGCCGTGGGCAGCCTGGAGTTCGCGTTCTGCGTGGCGCCCACGCACCCGCTCACGCGGCTGGGCCGGCCGGTGCAGCGCGGCGACCTGCTGGAGTGCAACGCCATCGTGGTGGGCGACAGCGCGCGCACGCTGTCGGAGCGCACGGTGGGCCTGCTCGCGGGCCAGCCGCGCATCACCGTGCCGTCGATGGCCGCGAAGATCGCCTGCCAGGTGGCCGGGCTGGGCCATGGCTTCCTGCCGCGCGCCTGCATCGTGAACGAGCTCAGGCGAGGCACGCTGGTGGAACTGCCGACCGAAGAGCCGCGCCCGCCCGAGGCCTTCTGGCTCGCATGGAAGACCAATGCGCAGGGCCAGGCGCTGCGCTGGTGGCGGGAGCGGATGAACCGCACGCTGATACCGGCGCTGCTGCCGCGCTCGCCCTGAGCGGCCGCACCGGCAAGCCCGCCGCGAGACTCAGTCCGCGGTCGCGCCCGACTTCTTCACCAGCTCGGCCCAGCGCGGGATCTCGCGCGCCATGTGGTCGCGCAGTTCCTCCGGCGTGCTGCCGACGATCTCCATGGCCAACTGGCCCGAGAGCTTGGCCTGCACGTCAGGCTGCTTCAGCGCCTTCACAATCTCGGCATTCAGGCGCTGCACGATGGGCCTGGGCGTGCCCTTGGGCGCATACACGGCCTGCCAGGACGACATCTCGAAGCCCGGCACGCCCGACTCGATCATGGTCGGCAGTTCCGGCACCAGCGCGATGCGCTTGCCGGTGGTCACGGCCAGCAGCTTGAGCCGGCCGCTCTTGACGAGCGGCAGCGCGGCCGTCACCTGGTCGAACATGAAGGGCACCAGGCCCGACGCGACATCGGTCATGGCGGGCGGCGTGCCCTTGTACGGCACGTGCGTGAGCTTGACGCCGATCATGTCGGCGAACATCTCGCCCGCCAGGTGCGTCGAGGTGCCGGCGCCGGACGAGGCGAAGGTGCGCTTGGATTCGTCCTTCTTGAGCAGCGCGATCAGCTCGGCCACCGAGTTCACGCCGAGCTCGCTGTTGACGATCAGCACGTTGGGCAGCCGGCCGACCAGCGACACGGGCTCGAAGTCCTTCATCGGGTCATAGGGCAGCTTCTTGTAGAGGCTGGCGTTGATGGCGTGCGTGCTGATGGTGCCGCCGAACAGCGTGTAGCCGTCGGGCGCGGCCTTGGCCACGTAGGCCGCGCCGATGCCGCCGGCCTGCCCCGGCTTGTTGTCCACCACCACCGACTGGTGAAGGCTCTCCTGCAGCTTGTTCGACAGGATGCGGCCCACGATATCGGTGGAGCCGCCGGCCGTGAAGGGCACGACGTAAGTGATGGGCTTGGCCGTGGGCCACTCGGCCTGCGCGAGGGCCGCGGCCGGGGCCAATGCAAGTGAGGATGCGAGTGCGGCAAACAGAAGGCCGGCGGCGCGTGGGATGAAGGGCATGGTGTTGTCTCTCTTGTCGTTGGTCGTCGTCGGGAAAAGCCGGACTCAGCGCCCGCAGGCCTGGCGCCAGGCGGCGAACTCGGTGCGGCTTTGCTCCTCGGTCGGCGGATAGAGGCCGAGGATGGAGCGGCCCTCGAGCACCTTCTCCTGCACGAAGTCCTCGAAGACCGTCATCTCGGTGGCCTCGGCCGCGATCTCGTCGGCCATGGCCGCCGGAATCACGATGACGCCTTCGGCATCGCCCACCACCACGTCGCCAGGCCACACGGCCACGTCGCCGCAGCCGATCGGCACGTTGATGTCGATGGCCTGGTGCAGGGTCAGGTTGGTGGGCGCGCTCGGGCGCTGGTGGTAGGCCGGAAAGCCGAACCTGGCGATGTCGGGGCTGTCGCGAAAGCCGCCGTCGGTGACCACGCCGGCCACGCCGCGTTTCATGAGCCGGCTCACCAGGATGCCGCCGGCCGAGGCGGCGCGCGCGTCCTTGCGGCTGTCCATCAGCAGCACCGCGCCCACCGGGCACTGCTCCACGGCCTGGCGCTGCGGGTGGTTGCGGTCGTTGAACACGGTGATGGGGTTCAGGTCTTCGCGCGCCGGCATGTAGCGCAGCGTGAAGGCCTCGCCGACCATGTTGGGCAGGCTCGCATCGAGCGGATGCACGTCCTGGATGAACTGGTTGCGCAGTCCGCGCTTGAACAGCGCCGTGCACAGGGTGGCGGTGCTGACCTTCATCAGCTTCTCGCGGGTTTGGGGATTCACGTTGTCGCTCTCCGTTGTGGTCTTCAGAAGATGTCCGGCTCGGGCACCGGGCGGCCGAACGCGGTTTCGAGGAAGTCGAAGTCGCAGCCCTCGTTGGCCTGCAGGATGTGGCGGCCGAACATCCAGCCGTAGCCGCGTTCGTAGCGCGCGGGCGGCGGTGTCCAGGCCGCCTTGCGGCGGGCCAGTTCCTCGTCGCTCACTTCGAGATGGATCGTGCGTGCGGGCACGTCCACCGTGATGCGGTCGCTCGTGCGCACCAGCGCCAGCGGCCCGCCCACTGCCGCCTCGGGCGAGCAGTGCAGCAGGCAGCCGCCGTAGCTGGTGCCGCTCATGCGCGCATCCGACAGGCGCAGCATGTCCTTCACGCCCTGCTTCAGCAGCTTGGTGGGGATCGGCAGCATGCCCCACTCGGGCATGCCGGCGCCGCGCGGGCCGGCGTTGCGCAGCACCAGGATGTCGTCGCCGGTCACGTCGAGCGCGGGATCGTCCACCGCCTGCTTGAGCGCCGGATAGTCGTCGAACACCAGCGCACGGCCGGTGTGCTGCAGCAGGTGCGGCGCGCAGGCGCTGGGCTTGATCACCACGCCATCGGGCGCGAGGTTGCCGCGCAGCACGGCCAGCGCGCCTTCGGCATAGATGGGGTTGGCCAGCGGGCGGATGACGTCGTCATTGAACACCTGGGCGCCCTCGATGTTCTGGCCGAGGGTGCGGCCGTTGACCGTGCGCGCCTCGGCCTTCAGGTGGCCGCGGATGCACTCGAGCATCGCGGGCAGGCCGCCCGCATAGAAGAAGTCTTCCATCAGGTAGGTGTCGCCGCTCGGCCGGATGTTGGCGACCACCGGCACCCGGCGGCTCGCGGCGTCGAAGTCGTCCAGCGTGACCGGATGGCCGGCGCGGCGCGACATGGCGATCAGGTGGACGATGGCGTTGGTGCTGCATCCCATGGCCATCGCGCAGGCGATGCCGTTCTCGAAGTTGGCGCGCGTGAGCATCTTCGCGGGCGTCAGGTCGTCCCACACCATCTCGACGATGCGGCGGCCGCACTCGGCGCTCATGCGCACATGGTTGGCATCGGCCGCGGGAATGCTCGAGGCGCCCGGCAGGGTGAAGCCCACGGCCTCGGCGATGCCCATCATGGTGGCCGCGGTGCCCATGGTCATGCAGGTGCCATGGCTGCGCGCGATGCCCGCTTCCATCTCCTGCCAGGCCTGGTCGCTCAGCTGGCCGGCGCGGCGCTGGTCCCAGTACTTGAAGGCGTCCGAGCCCGAGCCCAGCACCTGCCCGCGCCAATTGCCGCGCAGCATCGGGCCGGCCGGCAGGTAGATGAACGGCAGGCCCATGCTCAGCGCGCCCATCGTGAGGCCCGGCGTGGTCTTGTCGCAGCCGCCCATCAGCACCGCGCCGTCCACCGGATGGCTGCGCAACAACTCTTCCGTCTCCATGGCGAGGAAGTTGCGGTAGAGCATGGTGGTCGGCTTGACCATGCTTTCGCTCAGCGAGATGGCCGGCAGCTCGAGCGGGAAGCCGCCCGCCTGGAAGATGCCGCGCTTGACGTCGTCCACGCGCTGCTTGAAGTGCGAATGGCACTGGTTGGCATCGCTCCAGGTGTTGACGATGGCGATGATCGGCTTGCCCACCCAGTCGGCGGGCGCATAGCCCATCTGCATCACGCGCGAGCGATGGCCGAATGAGCGAAAGTCGTCGGGCGCGAACCAGCGGGCGCTGCGCAGGGTGTCGTAGGAACGTGGCATCGGAGGCGGAACCGGTATTCTTTGTGGGATCCGCCACATTAAAACACTAATATATCACTCGGTCAAAGCGAAAATTCGAACGAATGACAGCCCTCCCCCGGATCCGACTCGACCGCACACGCCTTGCAGCGCCCCAGGTGCTTGAAAAGCTGCGCGACGCCATCCTCTCCCTCGAACTCGTGCCCGGCACGGTGCTGGTCCGCCAGGAGCTGGCCGACCGCTTCGGCGTGAGCCAGACGCCGGTGCGCGAGGCGCTGCTGCGCCTGGCCGAGGAAGGCCTGGTGGACGTGTTCCCGCAGCACGCCACGCTGGTGAGCCGCATCGACGTCGATGCCGCGAGGCAGGCGCACTTCCTGCGCCGCTCGATCGAGCTCGAGATCGTGCATCAGCTGGCCGAAGAGGCGCCGCCCGAGCTGGTGGCCCAGCTGCAGGCCCAGGTCGCGCTGCAGGCCACGCTGGCGGCGGCGCGGCAGTACGGCGACTTCGTCGGCGCCGACCGCAAGTTCCACCAGCTGATGTATGAAGCCGCGGGCGTGCCGAGCCTGTGGGACATGGTGTGCCGCGTCTCGGGCCACGTGGACCGCCTGCGGCGCCTGCACCTGCCCACGGCGGGCAAGACCGAGGCAATCCTGCGCGACCACCGCGCCATCGTGCGCGCCATCGCCAGGCACGACGGCGCCGCGGCGCAGAAGGCGCTGCGCGAGCACCTCTCCGGCACGCTGAGCTCGCTGCCGGAGATCTGTGCGCGTCATCCGGATTTCATTGCGGGGAAATAGCGCGGCCAGCCAGCCTCTCCGATTCACCGGCGGCCGATCTCGCGCGGCTGAATTCGGAATCCACCAGAAACGAGGAGTTGATAGTTGGCGTCAGGAGCTTCGCCTGCGGATCATTCCCGTCAGTACATATCGGCTGCCAGCGCCGTCACGCTTTCCGCGCCATCAACGATGCTGTCGCGCAGCCCGGGCGCCTTGGCGAGGATGTGCTCGGCATAGAAGCGCGCGGTCGCGATCTTGGCCTGCATGAAATCCACGTCGACGTTGTGCGACGCAAGGTCCTCTGCAATGATCAGCGAGCGCGCCAGCTGCCAGCCGGCCACGAGGTTGCCCGCGAGCATCAGGTAGGGCACGCTGCCTGCGAACACCGCGTTGGGCGAGGCCTTGGTCTGGCCCGCCACGAAATCCACCACTTCCACAAAAGCCTCGCGCGCGGCCTTCAGGCGCTTGAGCACCGCCGCCGCGGCCGCGCTGCTGTCGCTCTTGGCAAGCTCGGCTTCGGTCTTCTCGATCTGCGCCGCAATGGCCCTGGCGGTCTGGCCGCCGTCGCGCGCCGTCTTGCGGCCCACGAGGTCGTTGGCCTGGATCGCGGTGGTGCCTTCGTAGATCGTGAGGATCTTGGCGTCGCGGTAGTACTGCGCCGCACCGGTCTCCTCGATGAAGCCCATGCCGCCATGCACCTGCACGCCGAGCGAGGTCACTTCGAGGCTCATCTCGGTGCTGTAGCCCTTGACCAGCGGCACCATGAATTCGTAGAAGGCCTGGTTCTGCTTGCGCGCCTCGGCATCGGGATGGTGGTGCGCAGCGTCGTAGGCGGCGGCGGCCACCGAGGCCATGGCGCGGCAGCCTTCGGTGTAGGCGCGCATGGTCATCAGCATGCGCTTGACGTCGGGGTGGTGGATGATGGGCGCGCTCGCGTTCATCGACCCGTCGACGGGGCGGCTCTGCACGCGGTCTTTCGCGTAGGCCACGGCGTGCTGGTAGGCGCGTTCGGCAATCGCGATGCCCTGCATGCCCACGGCGTAGCGGGCCGAGTTCATCATGATGAACATGTACTCGAGGCCGCGGTTCTCCTGGCCCACAAGATAACCGACGGCACCGCCGTGGTCGCCATACTGCAGCACGGCGGTCGGCGAGGCCTTGATGCCCATCTTGTGCTCGATGCTCACGCAGTGCACGTCGTTGCGTTCGCTTAAGCGACCGTCCTTGTTCACGAGGAACTTCGGCACCACGAACAGGCTGATGCCCTTCACGCCTTCGGGCGCGCCGGTGACGCGTGCGAGCACCAGGTGCACGATGTTCTCGGCCATGTCGTGCTCACCGTAGGTGATGAAGATCTTGGTGCCGAAGACCTTGTAGGTGCCGTCGGGCTGCGGTTCGGCGCGGCTGCGCACCAGCGCCAGGTCGCTGCCGGCCTGCGGCTCGGTGAGGTTCATGGTGCCGGTCCACTGGCCGCTCACGAGCTTCTCCAGGTACACCGCCTTGAGTTCGTCGGAGCCGGCCGTGAGCAGCGCCTCGATGGCGCCGTCGCTCAAAAGCGGGCACAGCGCGAAGCTCATGTTGGCCGAATTGAGCATCTCGCCGCAGGCCGCGCCGATGGTCTTGGGCAGGCCCTGGCCGCCGAAATCCGCCGGATGCTGAAGGCCTTGCCAGCCACCCGACACGTACTGCGCGAAGGCTTCCTTGAAGCCCGGCGTGGTCGTGACCTGGCCGTCCTTGAAGGACGAGGGGTTGCGGTCGCCCTCGATGTTCAGCGGCGCCACCACGTCCTGGTTGAAGCGCGCGCATTCCTCGAGCACGGCCTGCGCGGTTTCGAGGCCGGCGTCCTCGAAGCCCGGCAGCCTGGCGATCTCGCCGATGTTGGCCAGGTGCTCGATGTCGAACAGCATGTCCTTGAGGGGGGCGGTGTAGCTCATCTCCATCCTGCTTCCAGAGCAGTCCCAAATTACTTAATTGACACAACTTACGTGCGGGCAAGCGATACGGACGCCGAAAGAAAGCAGTGGGCCCATATTCATCAGTCGCCGAAAGACGAAAACTCCATCAGACGACTCAAATTCCCTTTTCCTTCTTTTCATGCGCATCGACGAGCTGCGCAAGCAACCTCATGAAGACAACGCGATCTTCTGGCGACAGCGGTTCGATCAGCAGTTCTTGAGAGCGGTGAATGCTTTCTTGCAAGTCGTTGATCAGGTTGAGTCCATCCGTGGTGATCACCGAAAGCCTTGATCGACGATCATCCGGGTTGACGCGGGTTTCGACCAACCCCTTGTCACCGAGACGTTTGAGCACTTCCGCCGTCGTTGTCCGGTCCAGCGAAAGCTCTCGACCGATCGCTTTCTGATCCAGCCAGGGGTTCATCGAAAGCGCCGTCAGCATGCCGACCTGAAGCGGAGTGATGCTTTCGGACTTGCATAGATCGAAAAAGATCGCCTGTCCGATCTGGGTCAGCCTGCGGATGAGGAAACCCGGGCGACGCCACATGACCTGGCGCAATGGATTGAAAGGCTCTGGGACCAGGTGCTTTGCCACATCGGCTGAGCCGACCGTCTTTTTCTGAGCGGGAGAACGCTTTGTCATCATCTCGAGATCGCTGAAGGTGTCAGCCGACGAGTTTATCGACTCCCTTGAGTGTGAATGGAAACCCAACTGCGCTTCAGGTTGCGCTAGCGCAGGTCGACCTTCAGGTAATCACCAAGCAAGCGATAAAAATCTTCCTCGTCATCCCACGGGATCATGTGCCCGGCGTTCAAGGCCGTGCATTGCGACAATCCAGGCGAGAGAGCCTCGATCTCGGCAAGGTCTTCCGGCAGCATCACCCCTCCTCGGCCCGCGGCCATCAGAAGTCCAGGCGTCCGCAGTTTGGGTAGATCGGCGTGGATGTCGTCCTCATGGAAGCCAGCATGCGCCTGGACAACAGCATCCTGGTCGCACGTATGGAGCCATTCGGCCCTCAGCCGCAATTGTTCATCTGTCCACGTGGGCGCATAGGGGCGAAGCTCTTCGGCCGTGATGCCATTGACAGCCATTTGGATCGACTCGACATACCAAGCCAGAGGGACTGGATAAGGTCGGCGGCCCGGGCCGGACATTGGCGGATCGACAAGCAGCAGCCTGGCCATGCGTCCCGGATCGAGCGCCGCGGCGCGAATCGCCACGCGGGCGCCCATTGAGTGACCCAGCACCGTCACGGATGACCACCCCAGGACATTCAGCAGATCCAGCACATCGGCCGCCATGGCATCAAGGGTCGCGACCATCCCCGGCGCGCTGAAGGACAGACCGCGCCCCCGGAAGTCAAGGACATGGACGTCGAAGTGCCGAGCCAATCGTTCGGCGACGAAGCCCCAGGTAATTGCAGGACTCGTAATTCCGGGCAACAGGAGCAGTCGAGGACCCTGTCCTCCATAGCGCAAGAGGTGCAGCCGCACCCCGTTTGCACGGATGTGATAGCCAAGAAGGAAGGAACTCATTCAGACTCCGAAAATATTCATGCGGCCAACTCTGTGACGCGAGCATCACGCTCAAACCGACGTTGAAAGAACCATCGAAACGCTCGCCTGGGCCGCTTGCCTCTCCTGCAGCGAGCCATGTCAGAGCTGCGGCGGCTTTCCAAACCAGCCACGGATGCGATTCCAGAGCACGCTCCACATCATCCCGGCGACGGAAACCGTGGGTTGTGGTTCATTGGACGCAACCGTTTGACCGCCCAGCCTTCGCGTGATCTGTTTTCCGAAGTCCGCGACCATGCGGCGCACGAAATCCTTCACAAGTCCGGAGCGCGAGAATTGAGCGAGTGGACCCTGGAGGGCATAGATCATGTCCACGTGGACACGCGTGCTGCCGGCCGACAGTGCTTCCAGGCGATAGGTGATGTCTCCCTGGGTGCGCGACTTGCTCAGGCTGTCCTGGCCGGCACCGCGCAGGACCGCGCGCCTGGCAACATCGTCACGCTCCAGCCGCGCTGCACCGGCGAAGGCCGCCGACATCGGGCCGAACTTGATCGCGATGGTGCCCTTGACCCTCTCTCCCTCGTGCGAGTCGATGGTCGCACCGGGCAAGCAGGAGGCAACCGCAGGCAGGTCGCCCATGAACTCCCACACCTGATCCGCCGGATAGGGCACATCGAAATGCACTTCGATCGCGTTGCCCTTGGCCTTGGCCTTGGCCATCGCGACGGGATCGACCTCCGCCATTTCAGCGGCAGTCACCGGATCCGCCGTGGGCGGCTTGGCGGGCGAACGCGCGGGCGGCTGCGCCTGGCTCGGTGTAGTGACCGGGCCCAGTGCCATGGTTCGCGGCAAGCTCAGTGTCTGCCGCAGGTTTTCGACTGGCGCGTCGGGGGTGTCACGCTGCTGTTGCAGCACATCCAGGATCGCGTCCACGATACCCTGGTATCCGGTGCAACGGCACAGGTTCCCGGAAAGCTCGAGGCGCACGCGCGCCTCGTCGGCGTGGGGCAGACGAAGCACGATGTCGCGCGCCGTGGTGAGCATTCCGGGTGTACAGAACCCACACTGCAATGCGTGATGACGCGTGAACGCCGGGCGCAGCCTTTGCATCACTGCATCATCGTCGTAGCCCTCGATGGTGGTGACCTCCTGGCCCTCACATGCGACGGCGAAAGTGATGCACGAGCGCGTCGGTTGACCGTTGACGAGCACCGTGCATGCGCCGCAGACGCCATGCTCGCAGCCAAGGTGGGTTCCTGTCAGGCGCAGCTCGTCCCGCAGGAAGTCGCCAAGATGCATCCGCGGCTCGGCGTGCCGGCTGTAGCCGCGGCCATTGACCTGAATAGAGATGGGGTCCAAGTCTTCTTACTCCGCTTGCTTGAGGTTGGAAAAAACACCGGACTGCTCGAGTGCGCGCTCGACGCAGGCCGTGAAGAGCTTCCGGTCGATGGCGTCGCGATCAGGGAGAGCGGCGCCGACGGCCGCGCTTACCTTTTCACGCCCCGCAGCCTGCGCACCCCTGCTGGCAATTTCCGCCGCGAAGTCATTCAGCAGGATCGGTGGCCCGTCTGCGGCCCCCAGAACGACGCGTGCTCGCTTGCGCGAGACATCGAAATAGACCGCCGCACTGGCCTCGGCAAATTCGCCAGGCTTGCGGCAGACCTTGTGATACCCCCAGCGCGTGGTCGGCGTCTCGGATGGCACATGAATGGCAAGGATCAACTCGTCAGCCTCGAGCACCGTTGTATAAGCGCCGAGCATGAGGCCGTCCGCCTCGATCGTGCGTTCGCCGCGCGGCGACCTGATCACAATGCGCGCACAGAGTGCAGCGAGCGTCACAACCCAATCCGCTGCTGGATCTGCATGCGCCAAGCTACCTCCGACGGTGCCGCGGCTACGGATCGCGCGGTAGGCGATCCCGCCTGCGACCTGACGCATGGGATGCGCCGCCAGCGGCGGGTACACACCATCCTCGATCTCGGCATGCGTGACGGCTGCGCCGATCTCGACCCACTCGCCCTTGCGACTGACAGCGCGCAGCGTTGGGATATTGGCCACGTCGACCACTTGAGCCGGTCGCGCCAGTCTCAAGTTGAGCATGGGACCGAAGGACTGGCTTCCGCTCATCGCCTTTGCCGTGCCGCCGCCCTTGGCCAGCACCTCGATCGCCTCATCCACGTCGAAGACCCGGGTGTATGCAAATTTCGGCGCCTTCATTTGACGAGCTCCTGTTCCGGCTTCGCGCTTTCGAGGGCCTTGAGCAAGCGACGCGGCGTCAGGGGCGTCATCAGTACCTCGGCAGCACCCGTGCCTCGCAACGCGTCGTTCACGGCGTTGAAGATCACCGCCGGCGGCGCGATTGCGCCCCCCTCCCCCACGCCCTTGGCACCGAACTCGGTGTGAGGCGAAGGTGTCTCGAAATGCTCGATACGGATGCGCGGCACTTCCGTGGCGCCAGGCAAGATGTAGTCGGCCAGAGTGGAAGCCAGGGGCTGGCCTTGATCGTCGTATGGGCTTTCTTCATACATCGCGGTGCCGATGCCCTGCGCGATGCCCCCGATGGTCTGGCCCTCCACGATCATCGGATTGACCATGGTGCCGCAATCCTCGACGACGACGTAGTCGAGGATCTCGACCTCGCCCGTCTGCGTGTCGACAGCGACAACGACCGCATGGGTGGCGTAGGTAAAGGTACCTGTGTCGACTCTGGGCTTGTACGCACGCGAGACCTCCAGTCCACCGAGATGAACGTTCTCAGGCAGGTCCTGCGGCGTGAGATACCACGCACCGCCCACTTCGGACAGCGGAATCGACTTTTCCCCGGCGACAGCAAACCCCTCGACCAATGCGACGGTCTGCGGGTCCACGCCCATGAGATAGCCGGCAATCGACTGAATGCGAGGCAACAGTTCCTTGCACGCGGTCGAGATGGCGCCTCCTGACATGACGGTGGCCCGAGAGGCGTAGGTCCCCGAGGAGAAGGGCGTGAGCGCAGTGTCGCCATGCACCACCCGGATCCGGGCAACAGGAATGCCAAGTACATCATTGGCGATCTGCGCAAAGCTGGTCTCCATGCCTTGGCCATGCGAGTGCACGCCGACGCGCACTTCCAGTCCGCCATCCGCAGTCATCCTGACCACCGCCTGATCGAAGCCAGGCACCACCGGCAACCCCCAGTTGGCGAAAACGGTCGTGCCGTGGGCAGACTGCTCCGTGTAGGTTGCCGTCCCGAACCCGATCCGGCGTCCATCCGGCTCTCCCCGGGCTTGCCGCTCACGGACTGCAGCGAGTCCGATCATCTCCACGGCGCGGCGCAGGCTCGCGGGAAAGTCGCCGCTGTCAAAGTGCTTGTTGGCTACGTTGACATAAGGCATGGCGGCGGCCGGGACCAGGTTGTCCATGCGGACCTCCCATGGCTCTCGCCCCACTTCACGCGCCACGGCGTCCATGAGGAGCTCGATCGCGAAGCACACGCCGGTGCGCGCTACGCCGCGGTAGGCCATGAAGCCCGGCTTGTTGGTCGCGACACACAGGGTCTCGCAGCGATAGCCGCGGAAGGCGTAGGGGCCCGGCAGGTTGCCGATCGCCTGGCCAGGTTCCAGACCGACGAAGAAGGGATAGTAGGAATAGGCGCCGCCGTCGATGGTGATGACGGCGTCCAAAGCGAGGAGCTTTCCCGTGCGGTCCGCATAGGCAGTGAGCTGGTAGTGATGCTGCCGCGTATTGGCACCGACGATCAGATGCTCGCGCCGATCCTCAAGGTAGCGGAACGGCGTTCGGTATGTCTTGGCCAGCCAGGCAATGCACAGATCCTCGGGGTACAACTGCCCCTTGTAGCCAAAGGCGCCTCCCACGTCGGGCGACACCACGCGTACCGCTTCCTCGTTCATCGAGAGGTGCTGGGCGATACCGACGCGCAGCAGGTGCGGGACTTGCGTCGCGCTCACGACCACGAGTTGATCGGCCTGGAAGTCCCAGTAGGCCAGCACCGACTTACCCTCCAGCGGCACGATGCACTGACGCGAGAGCTCGACGGTGCGGCTGACCTTCACCTCCGCCTTTGCGGCAAGTTCATCGAAGTCGCGATTGGCCCGCAGCGTGAGAAACACATTGTCTTTCCACCCGGGGTGAAGGAAGTCTCCCGTCGCCGCAAGAGAAGACTCGGCGCCGTGGTAGACGGGAAGCTCGTCATAGGAAACCTGCACCTCCTCGAGCAGGTCTTCCGCCACTGCACGCGTGGGCGCAACGGCCATGGCGACCGCCTCTCCCACATGCCGGACCTTGCCCGAAGCCAGCGGCGGCAAGGCTGAGTACTGGTATGTGGGCAGCGAAGAAGGCGAACCGATGTCCGCAGCATCCGGCATCATCTCGCGCAAGAACACCTTCCCCGCAAGCTCCTCCGGAATTTCGACCCCCGTGATGGTGGCGTGCGCCAGAGGACTGCGCAGGAACGCGACCTCCTGCAGACCCGGCAGCACGAAGTCGCCCACGAAGTTGCCTTTGCCCACCATATGGCGCGCATCCTCCTTGCGAGGCACCCGCGCTCCGATGCCCTCGCGCTTGAGCACTCTCGCCGGAATGTCTGCTTGGTTCATGCGTTTCCTTTTCCTTGACTAATTTGCCCGGGCGTGCCGCACAGGATGTGCGGCACGGCGGCACTGTCCCAGCGATCCCAGCCGCTGCTCATTCATGCGCACAGATGACCCGTCCGAAACTGGCCCGTGACGGCACTTCGTGCTTCATGCCGCGTACCTGGCGTTCGCCGCCGCACCGCCGACTCCATCGAAAGCCCCTGAGTGAAGCCGTGACCTCGACCACGGCGCACCCCGATCTGCGCGCGACTTCGAAAGCACCGGACCCCGCCATGCTGCATCGCGGCTTCCAGACCGTGATTCAATGTCTCACATCTATTTTATGACAGTACACGTGCAGAAGTATAGATGCGCTAATGCCGCGTGTGAAGACAGCATTTCTTGATGAAAACCCTGACACGCCGAACTCACCGACGTGGTGCTATTCCAGAGCGCAAATGCACTCTTCTTGCCCATCGTCCAGGCGCTTTTCTATCCACTCTGGTGCAGCGCCAACAAGTACAAACCCGCACTTGAAAAGACGATTCGATGCGCTTAATATGACAGTTCACTGAGTATTTATTTCGGATCTTTCAACGACTGGATGGGGCCATGGATTGGATCAAGGTCGCCTCGGCGCAAGAGCTGAGCAACGATGAAGCGAAGACAGTCAATGTCGCCGGCTACGGTGTTGCGCTGTACCGGATCGACGACGAGTTTTTCGCCACAGACAGCATGTGCACCCATGCCACGGCTCTGCTCTCGGAGGGCTATGTGGAAGACGGCTGTGTCGAATGCCCCTTGCACCAAGGCCGCTTCGACATTCGCACAGGCAAAGCGATGTGTGCGCCGGCCACCGTGGACCTGCGCACCCATGCCGTGAAGCGGGAGGGCGATCACATCTACGTGTTGTCGCCTGCCGGCAAATGACCGCACGCGGCATCGTCATCGTCGGTGCGGGTCAGTCGGCGGCCGTCGCGGCGCACGCCCTGCGCGAGCATGGCTACAGCGGGCGCATCACGATGCTGGGTCGGGAGCGCCACAGACCGTATGAGCGCCCGCCTTTGTCCAAGGCCGTCTTGGTGGCTCCCGACGCCCCCCGGCTCGACGTCCTCACGGACGAATCCTGGACGCGCAGCAAGATCGACCTGCTCAGCGGCAGCAATGCGGTTGCACTGGACCTTGTGCAGCAGCATGTTCGCCTTGCAGACGGGCAAGTGCTCGAGTACGAGATCTGCCTGCTCGCCACCGGCGGTGAGGCCGTCACGCTCGCATCCGTCCCAGCCAGCCGCCCGGGTGTGCACTACATCCGCACCCTGGATGACGCGCGCAGGCTTCGAGCCGCCCTTCAAGGAACGCCGCAAGTCGCGATTCTGGGCGGTGGGTTCCTCGGCCTCGAGATCGCCAACTCGGCACTGTCCGCAGGCGCTTCGGTGACGGTACTCGAACGCGCCACATCCGTGCTCGATCGCTTTGTGCCGCCGGAGGCGTCGGCATGGCTTGAATCGCGAATACGGGCAGCAGGCGCAAGGCTCCTGCTCGGCGCTTCCTTGAACGGCGTCCATTCATTGCCAGTCGGCCGGTTGCGCCTGAGCACCAGCACCGGCGACCTTGAAGCGGATGAGGTGATCATCGCCATCGGCCTGTCTCCGAACGACGCGCTGGCGCGCGACGCGGGACTGGAGATCGCGGCAGGCGGCGGAATTCTGGTCGACGCGTCCTGTCGCACCAGCAACGCACACGTGTTTGCATGTGGCGACTGCACCAGCCAGCGTCGTCCCGGGCAGGCGGCGCCAACGCGACTCGAATCCTGGCAGAACGCGAACGAGCAGGGGCGCACTGCCGCTGCTGCCATGCTGGGCCTGCCTCTTCCTGCACCTGTGGTGCCATGGTTCTGGACCGACCAGGGAAAACACAACATCCAGATGCTGGGCCTGCCGGCCAGCGATCTCGAATATGTGCGCCGCGGCGACCCGGCCAATGACAAGGCGCTGTGGATCGGCCATCGGGGTTCTGTCCCCCTGCACGGCGTCGCCATCAATGCAGGCGCCGATCTGCGAGCCGTTCGCCCTCTCTTCGAACGTGGGCGGCCCGTGCAGTTGCAGGACTTTCAACTGGACGCCACCAACCTGCGCGCATGGGCCAAGCAGATGCAAGCCGATGACGCGCTCACCGCTTAAACCACCTCTCTCAAAGCTAAGGAGCTTTCATGTATCAATCGCAGGCGGTCATCGGCATCACGAATGCCCGAAAGAATCCGCCCTTGGAACAGTGCGTCTGGCCAGCGGACGCCATGAACAACATCCCGGACTGGGTCTACACCAGCCAGGCGAACTATGACCAGGAGATCGAGCGCATCTTTCGGGGGGACACCTGGAACTTTGTCGCTCTGGAAGCGGAGATTCCCAACCCAGGCGACTACAAGCGCGGTTACGTCGGCGCCACGGCCGTCGTGATCGTTCGCGCGGAGGACAACACGATCTCCGTCTTCGAGAACCGCTGTGCCCATCGCGGCGCGGAGTTCTGTCGCTCCAGCCAGGGAAATACGAGGGAGTTCGTCTGCCCCTACCACCAGTGGTCGTACGACCTCAAGGGAAACCTGCAGGGCGTTCCGTTCAAGCGCGGCATCAACAAGGTCGGCGGCATGCCGGCGGACTTCAAGAACGCCGACCACGGCACCCGCCAGTTGCGCGTGGCCACGCGCAACGGCGTGATCTTCGCCACCTACTCCGACAAGACGCCTCCCCTGGAAGAGTACATGACCGAGGAGATCGTCGAGGAGTTCGACGTGCCCTTCTCGGGCAAGAAACTCAAGATCCTGGGCTACTGCCGCAACGAGCTTCCCTGCAACTGGAAGATGTACCACGAGAACCTCAAGGACCCGTACCACGCGACGCTGCTGCATTCGTTTCTCGTGGTGTTTGGCCTGCTGGTTCCCGGCATCCAGTCGATCGTGTTTGCAGACAAGGCGCATGGCCGCCATGGCTTCATGGCGTCGGCCAAGCCGGACGAGATCTATGCCACTGTCGCCGACGACGACAAGGCGCAGATGCGATCGTTCAGCGACACCCTCCGGTTGCGAGACGAACGGTTCCTGGACTACGTACGGGAGTTCAAGTCGCCCTGGTCCGCCAACATGATGACCATGTGGCCGAACCTCATCGTTCAGCGCCAGATGAACACGATGGGTGTGCGCCAGATCATCCCGAACGGTCCGAACAGCATGGTGATGCAATGGACGATGTTCGGATACGAGGACGACACGCCGGAGATGACACGGCACCGCCTTCGTCAGGGCAACCTGATGGGCCCGGCCGGCTTCCTGGGCCTTGAGGACAACGAGGCATTGAAGTTCGTGCAGGAAGGCCTGCGCAATTCGTCCACGGACAACAACGTCGTCAAGCTCGATGCCGGCCACCAGGGCACGGCACGCAATCTCATCTCCGAGTCCTGCATCCGCTCCCTCTACCAGTACTACCGGGACGTGATGGACATCCGTGTCGCGGAGAAAGCAGCATGAAGGAGCGGCTCGCCTATGCCAAGGCCACCATCTCGCCCCGACGCGCAGCCGAGCTGCGCGCCGAGATCGAGTCGTTTCACGTCGAGTACTGCGCTGCCCTGGATGCGAACGACGTCGAACGCTGGCCGGACTTCTTCAGCGAGGAAGCGACGTACCGCGTGACGTCGCGCCAGAACGCGCTTCTGAACATGCCCGTGGGACTCATCTACTGCGAGGGTCTGGACATGATCATTGACCGCGCCCTTGCCGTTGCGCACTCGCAGATGTTCGCGCCGCGACACATGCTGCATGTACTCGGGATTGCGCGCGTACTGCAAGAGACGGGGAGCGCGATCAGTTCGCAGACGCCATTCATCCTGATGCAGACCCTGGTGGAGGGCCCATCCACGGTGCATCTCGCCGGGGTCTATCACGACCGCTTCGTGCGCGAAGGCGACCGGCTGCTTCTTGCCAGCCGCGAAGTGGTCCACGACACGGAAATTCTCGACACCGCCTTGGCGTACCCGGTCTGAGGCCACCTAGGAAGACTATGAATCAAACCCCAAAAATCGCACTGGAAGAGCACTTCTCGGCCCCCGGCTTCGACGCGTACTCAGCCCCGTACACGCGAGCGCTTCCCGCCGAATTCGTCGCCAAGCTCGATGCCAGGCTGACCGACTTTGACGATCAGCGCCTTGCGGAGATGGACGCAGGGAACATCGAGTACGTCGTGCTGTCGCAAACGATGCCCGGTGTACAGGCCGAGGCCGATCGTGACACCGCCGTGCGCCGAGCGCGCGAGAACAACGAGTTCCTTGTCGAGCGCGTGTCGCGTCATCCGCGACGTTTCGGCGCCTTTGCCCACGTGGCCATGCAGGATCCGAGCGCCGCAGCAAAGGAGCTGGAACGCACGGTCGTCGAATATGGCTTCAAAGGCGCGATGATCAACGGCCATACCCTGGGCCGCTACTACGAAGGTGGCGCGTTCGACGTGTTCTGGGAGCGCGCGCAGGCGCTTGGGGTGCCCATCTATCTGCATCCCAACGCATTCAGCCAGGCACCGGCTCTGCTGGAAGGCATGCCGGTGCTCCAGGGCGCTGCATGGGGATGGGGCGTGGAGACAGCGGGCCATGCGTTGCGCCTGCTGTTCGGCGGGGTGTTCGACCGATTCCCGCGCCTGACCCTGGTGTTGGGCCACATGGGGGAGGCCCTGCCGTACCAGCGCTGGCGCATGGACAGCCGCTTCGCCGCGTATCCATCCGGCATCAAGTTGGCGCGCAAACCCAGCGAGTACATCGGCAGCAACATCCTGATCACCACGTCAGGTGTGTGCTCCGCACCGGCCCTGCTGGGCGCCATTGGCGAGCTCGGGGCACAGGCCGTGCTCTTCTCGGTGGATTACCCCTACGAGTCAACCGCCGAGGCCTGCACCTTCATCGAAGACGCACCCCTCGACGACAAGACACGGGCACAGGTGTGCCATGGCAATGCGCGCCGGCTCTTCAAGCTAGGCAGCCCGGAAGACCTGGCGCTGCTGCAGTTCTGACACTTCACTCCAAAGGACGAAAAATGGCAGTCAGCGATTATCAGATGATCAAGGCCTGGGACGAGGTCCTGAAGCTCAGCAAAGTGGAGCGCGGACAGACGGTCTCCATTCTGTGCGGCCCCCACACGCACCCGCAGACGCTCCAGACAGCAACAATTGCAGCGCAGGCCGCGGGCGCGATCGTGACCAGGATCGAGCTGCAACCCATCAACGCGGAGAAGGCCACCAGCCGCGACCTGATGAGCTACCTGGGCGCAACGCCCCTGACCAACAACCCGGCCGCGCTCGCGGCGATGAAGAACAGTGACCTCGTCCTGGACTTGATGCTGCTGCTGTTCTCGCCCGAACAGATGGAGATCCTGGAGTCGGGAACGAAGATTCTGCTGGCCGTGGAGCCGCCGGAGGTCCTGGTGCGGGCGGTGCCCACCGAAGCCGATCGCAAACGCGTGCTGGACGCATCGAAGCTGCTCAAGAAGGCAAAGAGGATGCACGTGACGTCGCCGGCCGGCACGGATGTGACGTTCCAGCTTGGCGAATTTCCGGTCATCAGCGAGTACGGATTCTGCGAGGAACCCGGGCGCTGGGACCACTGGCCGAGCGGCTTCCTCTTTACCTTCGCCAACGAAGGCGGCAGCGACGGCACGATCGTGATCGATCGCGGCGACATCCTGCTGCCGCAGAAGAACTACGTCTCGGACAAGATCACGATGAATCTGAGCGGCGGTTTCGTGCGCAGCATCGAAGGTGACGTCGATGCCGCCCTGCTGCGCGAATTCATGGAAGCCTACAAAGACCCCGAGGCCTACGCCATCGCGCACATCGGCTGGGGGATGCAGCCACGATGCTACTGGCACACACTGTCGTTGATGGACCGCGAGGCGACGACTGGCCAGGACGCGCGCTCGTTCGAAGGCAATTTCCTGTTCTCTCTGGGGCCGAACAACGAGGCCGGCGGCTCGCGCACCACGCCGTGTCACCTCGATATTCCGCTGCGCAATTGCACGGTGGCACTCGATGGCATCGTCGTGGTTCGCGACGGCAAGGTGATCGACGGGGCTTTCCAATGAGCTTCGATCAAGACATCTACCAGAAGCAAGGATTCGGCAACGCCGTGGCGCCCGTGGCGCCCTACGGCCTGTTGATCATCGATTTCATCAATGGCTTCGCCGATCCGCTCACGTTTGGCGGCGGCAACATCGCCGGGGCCATCGAATGCACGCGCGGGCTTCTCGCCCAAGCGCGCCAGCGCCAATGGCCGGTCGTGCACACGCGGGTCGTGTATCAGGACGATGGCGCCGATGCCAACATCTTCGCGCTCAAGGTTCCCCCCATCCTTGCCCTGCGCGAGGATGCGAGCGAAAGCCAGATCGTGCCGCAACTGCAGCCGGTGGCCGGGGAGTTGGTGCTGCGCAAGACCAGTCCTTCGGCTTTCTTCGGGACTTCGCTGGCCGCCTGGTTGTCCCTGCGGGGCACACGGACCCTCCTGATTGCCGGCTGCACGACCAGCGGCTGTGTCCGCGCCAGCGTGGTCGACGCCATGTGCCATGGGTTCCGCCCCCTCGTCGTCACCGACTGCGTGGGCGACCGGTCGCTGCAGGCCCACGACGCCAACCTGTTCGACATGAATCAGAAGTACGCGACCTTGATGGCCCGTGATGTCGCCCTTGAAGCGACCGCCAGGGCAGAAATCGGCGCCTCGGTCTGATACCCGTTCGAAGGTCCGTCACCTCGTTCGATCCCCTGGTGCTCACGGCACCAGACACGCCCCACCATTTGGAGAAAAGAATGACCCTCAAATTCGTTGCCGCCTTGGCGGTTTCACTCGCGACGATTGCCTTTCAGGCGCGCGCCGACGTCATCAAGGTTGGCGTCATCGCTCCGATGTCCGGACCGTTTTCAGCCGTGGGGCAAACCTGGGAGGGTGCGACCAAGGCATACCAGCAGCTCAATGGCACGACCGTGGGCAAACACACGATCGAAGTCATCTATCGCGACCTTCCGGAGATCAACCCCGCGCAAGCCAAGGCCCTGGCACAGGAACTGATTGTCAAGGAAGGCGCCCAGTACATCGCCGGCCTCTATTTCACCCCTGACACCTTGGCCGTGGCTGCGCTCGCGCAGGAGGCCAAGGTACCGGTCGTGATCTTCAACGCGTCGACGTCCTCGCTTCTCGACAAGTCGGACTTCCTGCTGCGCACTTCATACACCTTGCCGCAGATGGCGGTGCCTGTGGCCAGGTATGCACTGGAGAAGAACGTCAGGAACGTTGTCACGCTGGTCAGCGACTTTGGTCCCGGTCTCGACGCCGAGAAGGCCTTCACCACGGCGTTCGTCGGCGGCGGAGGCAAGCTGCTCGAGGCCATCCGTGCGCCGTTGAAGACAACCGACTTTGGTCCCCTGATGCAGCGCGTGAAGGCGCTCAAGCCCGATGCCCTCTACGTCTTTGCCCCAGGCGGTCCTGCGACCTACGCGATGGTCAAGGCATACAACGAGGCCGGATTGAGGACGGCCGGCGTGCGCTTTCTCGGCACTGCCGAGACCGATGAGGACCAGCTGCGAGCGATCGGCCCGGATCTTCTCGGCATCGAGACGGGCATGTTCTATTCGGCAACGCACAACTCTGCGCTGAACAACGCTGTCATCAAGGCCCTTGGCGAGGTTGCCCCCAAGGCCATTCCGACCGTCCAGCTTGCGAACGCGTATGACGGTCTGCATGTGATCTATCACATGGTCAAGGCAACCGATGGGAAGCGGGACGGCGCCAAGGCGCTTGCCAGCGCCAAGGGTCATTCCTGGGAAAGTCCGCGAGGCCCCGTGAAGATCGACCCGGCTTCGCGCGAGTTCGTGCAGAACGTCTACATGCGCGTGGTCGAAAAGGACCCGGCCGGACGCTACGTCAACCGGGAATTCCGGACGTTCGAGATGCAGCCCGACTACGGCCGCACGCAGAACGCATCCAAGTGACGCAGAGTCTGAAGCATGTCTCTCGCGCTTCTTAGCAGCATCCTGATCGACGGGGTCGCGTACGCGATGATCCTGTTCATGATCACAGTGGGCCTGTCGATGACGATGGGCCTGATGCGGGTGGTGAATCTGGCCCACGGCGCCTTCGCGATGCTCGGTGGCTTCTTTGCAGCCACGATCCCGCAACGCCTGGGCGTGCCGATCTGGCTGGGCTTCGTGCTGGCCATCGTCCTGGTCGGACTGGTTGCGCTGCTGTTCGAGCGCATCCTGCTTCGGCGCTTCTATCGACGCGACGATCTCGATCAGATGCTGGTGACGATCGGACTGATGTTCGTGGCAACCGCCGCGGTGAATCTGCTGTTCGGTTCGACGGTGACATCGGTGGCGCTGCCGGAGCTGTTCAGCGGCACGGTCGATCTGGGCTTCCGGTCCATCCCTCGGCATCGGCTCATCGTTGTGGCCTGTGGGCTCGTGGTCGTCTGCATTCTTTGGCTGGCGGTGGACAAATCGTCCTTTGGCATCCGGGTACGCGCTGCGGTCGACAACGCGCCCATCGCACGGGCCATCGGCATCGATACGACGAAGATCTATGCCGCCACTTTTGTGATGGGTGCAGCGCTCGCAGCACTGGGAGGCATAGCTGGCGCGGAATTGCTGCCCATGGAGCCGACCTACGCCTCCAAATACCTGGTGATCCTCCTGGCCGTCGTCGCCGTGGGAGGCAACGGAAATCTGTTTGGCTCATTCTTTGCAGCGTTGCTGCTCGGCATTGTGGAGACTTCGATGAAATACATGGTTCCGCAGCTCGCATCGGCTGCGTTCTTCCTGACGATGATCATCGTCCTGCTGGTTCGACCGCAAGGTTTGTTCGGGAGGCACGCATGAACACGGTCAGTGCGCCCATGACGGTGACCGCACCGTCTCGCGCCCGCCCGTGGATGCAATTGCGCGGAGAGCTCGTGCTGCTGCTGGTGGGACTGCTGGCCTTCGTGCTGTTCCCGCAGGACCTCGGTCTGCTCACCAACATGGCGACCATGTCCATCTTCGCGCTGTCGCTGAGCCTCGTGCTCGGACAGGCCGGCATCGCAACCTTGGGCCAGGCCGCGTTGTACGGCAGCGGTGCCTACGTCGCGGGCTGGACGGCGCTGTATCTGACGGCAGATCCGATTGTGGGCTTGCTGCTGGGCGGGCTGGGCGGCGGCGTGATCGCGCTGCTGAGCGGCGCCGTGATGCTGCGGTCGACCAAACTCACGCTGGTCATGCTGACCATCGCGGTCGCCCAGCTGCTGCTTGAGCTGGCCAATTGGGCGAGGTGGCTCACGGGCGGCGACGATGGACTTGCCGGTTTCAATATCGGCCCCCTGCTGGGCATCTGGGAGTTCAACTTCCTGAGCCACACGGGCTACTTCTATGCCTTGGGCGCACTTGTGCTCGTGTACTTCCTGCTGAGGAACCTCGTGGAGTCGCCATTCGGACTCACGGCCAGGGCCATCCGGCAGGATCCCGGACGAGTTCAGGCGCTGGGGGGTCGCGTCTACTTGCACTTGCTGGCCGTTTACACCGTCGGCGGCATCGTGGCGGGGCTGGCTGGCGCATTGACAGCACAGACCAGCAAAGTTGCCAACCTCTTCATGCTGGATTTCACGACATCGGCGGGCGTCGTGGTCATGATCGTTCTGGGTGGAACACGCCGTCTGTCGGGCGCCGTGCTCGGCACGGTCGCGTACATGACCATCCATCACATCGCATCGACCTTGAACCCCTATCACTGGTTGTTCCTCATCGGGTCGATGCTGATCGTCGTACTCATCGTCCTGCCTGAGGGCTTGATCGGGCTGGTGGACCGTGCCGTGATGTACACCAAGCGGCCTGGCCGCAGTGGGGTGGCACGATGACCCACCGACTCCAGACTCATAACCTGAGTCACTCCTTTGGCGGCCTGGCGGTCACGCAGAACGTCACGCTGTCCCTCCCCCAGGGAGCCCGCACGGCATTGATCGGTCCGAACGGCGCTGGCAAGACGACTTTGGTCAACCTGCTGAGCGGCGCGTTGCGCCCGCAATCGGGTGACATTCAGCTGGACGGGCGCTCGATCGTCCAGCTGCCGCAGTACGCGCGCGTGCGCAGCGGCATCGTTCGCACGTTCCAGATCAGCCGCCTGTTCAAGGAGCTCACCGTGGCGGACAACGTCAGGGTCGCGGTGTTGCAGCGACACCGGGCCTCCATGCAGTGGTGGCCCTCGCCGACGCGTTCCGCACGCGTGCAGGAAGATGTCGACGAGACACTCGGCATGCTGGGACTGCACCCCTATGCGAACCGGGTGGTGGGACAACTGGCACTGGGCGAGCAGCGGCTTGCGGAGATCGCCCTGGCACTCGCGATGAAGCCCCAGGTGCTGCTCCTCGATGAACCGGGCGCAGGCGTACCGCAGGGAGAAGGCGGCCGGATCATGGAAGCCATCGGGAGCTTGCCGAAAGATCTGTCCGTCCTGCTGATCGAGCACGACATGGACCTGGTGTTCCGGTTCGCGTCGCACATCATCGTCCTGGTCGCCGGTGCGGTGATGGTCGAGGGGACGCCGCAGGAAGTCGCTGCCAACGAGCAGGTCAAGCAAATCTACTTCGGACGAGACGGTCATGCCCAAGCCCACCATTGAACTCCGGTTCGACGACGTCACCGCAGGCTATGGCGGCCTGCCAGTCCTCGAGCATCTCAGCTTCAGCGTACGCGAAGGCGAGCGCCTCGGCCTGATCGGGCGCAACGGCGCCGGCAAGACCACGACGCTCGCGACGGCCATGGGCCTCGCCGACCTGATGAAGGGGCGCATTCACTTCGGCGGCGACGACATCAGCAACGCGAGCACCTACGCACGCTCGCGCGCAGGCCTCGGCTACGTACCGCAGAGCCGCGACATCTTCCCCTCACTGACAGTGGAGGAGAACCTGCTGGCGGGCCTGCAGGGACGCTCGGCGAGCGTTGCCCTGCCACCGATCTATGCGCTGTTCCCGCGGCTCAAAGAGCGCCGACGCAACGGAGGCACGCAGCTATCGGGCGGCGAGCAGCAAATGCTGTCGGTCGCACGAGCACTCGTCGGGCAGCCGCGCATCCTGTTGCTCGACGAACCGCTGGAAGGCCTGGCGCCGATGGTGCGCGAGGAGTTGATGGATGCCATCGTCCGGATGAGTGATCAGCTCGGCGTTGGCTGCATCATCGTGGAGCAGCATGTGGATGTCGTTCTCGAGTTTTCCAACAACGTGATCGTGCTGGAACGGGGCCTGGCCGCCTACTCCGGGTCTGCGGCGGTGCTGAGCGGCGAAGAGGCATTGCTGAACCGCACCATCGGCATCCAGAAATGCTGAAGACGAACTCATCGTTGGTTCAACGTGGATCCGCACATGACACCCTCTCCTGATTCACCTTCAGAACTGCGGCAGCATTGGCGCTACGTCCTGGGTTGCTTCCTCGGCCTGGCCAGCGGCGTCTCATCCCTGTACTTCTACAGTTCAGGTCTGTTTCTGAAGCCGCTCGCCGCCGAGTTCGGATGGACCCGAGGCACCGCGTCCCTGGGCTCGCTGATCAGCAGCGTGCTGCTCGGATGCGCGGCACCGCTCATCGGACAGGTGATCGACCGGTATGGCGCGCGACGCGTCACCCTGCTCTCCCTGGTGGGCCTGTCGACCTCCTTTCTGCTTCTGGGCGTTTGGACACAGGGGCTGGCCAGTTTTCTGGCACTGGTCACTGTCCTGACACTGCTCGGCGGCGCGACCTCCCCCTTGTCCTTCACAAGGATCCTCGTGGGCAAGTTCTCCCGGCAACGCGGCCTGGCGCTGGGCATCGCCATCACCGGAACGGGCGTCGGGGCCATCCTGATCCCGCTGATCGTCACGCCGGCTATCGCCAAATTCGGATGGCGAGCCACCTACCTGGGTCTTGCGGCCGTTGTCCTTGCCCTTTTGCCATTGATTGCCTACTTCCTGCGGGGTGCGGATGCGGCGCCTGCAGACAAGGGCCGCCGTGCCCCCGCCGGAAGTAACCTGAAGGCTCTGGCCGATCCGCACTTCTTCCGCATTGCCGCAGTCTTCCTGTTGTGCTCGGTCGGCATCTTCGGCACGATCGTGCACGTCGTTCCGATGCTCACCGACCTCGGGCTTTCCCCGAGCCGCGCCGCCGGTCTCGCCAGCATCCTTGGCGTGGCGGTCATCGTCGGACGAATCGTCACCGGCTTTCTGCTCGACATGTTCGATGCCGCGCGCTTGTCGGCGACGCTCTTCATGCTGTCTGCCACCGGCATGCTGCTTCTGGCAACAGGCCAACCGGCGCTGGTGCTTCCCGGGTTGCTCATGACTGGCTTCGCGGTCGGCGCGGAGTTCGACCTCGCAGCCTACCTGGTGAGCCGGAAATTCCCGCTGAACCTCTACAGCACCCTCTTCGGGGGTGTCTATGCCACGGTGGCCGTTGGCGCAGGCATCGGGCCATTCCTCGCGGGACGGCTCTTTGACATTTCCGGCAGCTATGTCTCGTGGCTCTGTCTGGCAGCAGGACTTCTGTTTGCAGCCGCAATGATCTGCCTCACGGAGCGTCGGGCCGCCAAGAACCTGAGCGGCATGGTCCCAGCGGCGGGTTCGAGCGAGCGCTGAGTTCGCTGCGCCTTCCGTTTGCTCGCAATGCACAGCCTCCGTGCGCTCCTCGGCCCGCTGCGCGTGTTCGATGCAGTGTGCCGCGCCAAGGGGATCACGCGCGCCGCTCAGGTGCTTCATGTAACGCCCGGAGCAGTCAGCCAGCAAGTCAAGCAGCTGGAGGTCGGGCTCGGAGCGCAGCTGTTTCAAAAATCCGGCCGCGAGATCGAGCTCACCGCGGTGGGCAAACGACTGGCCCACCGCGTCTCGGATGCTTTCGATCGCCTGAACGATGCACTCAATGACGTGGTCGATATCCAGCTGGACAAGCGGCTGCGCCTGAAAGTGACGCCGAGCCTTGCCATCCGATGGCTGGTACCTCGCCTGCGCGGCTTCTACGCGCAACACCCCGACATCGACCTCGAGATTTCGACCATTGCAATGGCCGACGACATCCGGCTCGAGGGCGCCGACTGCGCGATCCGGCATGGCATGGGAGAGTGGGCCGATGTCGAGCTGGACCACCTCTTCGACGACGAATTTCTTCCTGTCTGCGCACCCCACCTGGCCAGGCATTTGAAGACACCTCGGGATCTGCTGCAAGCCAACTTGCTGCACTCGATGATGCGACCGGAAGCCTGGTCGCTATGGTTCAGTTCGGTCGAACTTGTAGATTCCCCGCGTCTGCATGGAATCACTTTGGCGAATGCTGCGCTGTGCTACCAGGCTGCGGCTGATGGATTGGGGATCGCCATTGCCCAGCGAGCCTACGTGGATGACGACCTCCGCAGCGGGCGGCTCGTCATTGCCGTGGATCACGTCGCCAGAACGGAGTCCGGTTACTACTTGGTCTGCGATCCGCTGAAAGCCGCAGAGGCTCCCGTGAAGCTTTTCAGAGATTGGATCCGTTCTGTCCGGTAGCAACGGGCCTCAGCCATCACCCATGAGCCCCGCTACCGCGTGCGGAGCTGGCTCAAAGAAGGCGTCAAAGGCTGATCGCTGCGATCCCGGCCAGCACGATCACCGCGCCGGCAATGCGGCGCGCAAGATCACCCTCGCCAAACAGTCTGCATGCAACGAGTGAGCCGATGACGATGGAGGACTCGCGCAGTGGCGCGACGAGCGCCACCGGCGCCTTCAGCATGGCGGTGAGAACGAGGATGTAGGCGAGCGGGGAGAACACAGCCACGACGAGGATCGGCATGGCGTCGGCACGGATGGCCGCTCGAATGCGATGGCGTCGGCGCAGCAAACTGGGGGTCAGGATCAGGCTCTGCAGCAGCAGCGTGGCCGCGTAGTAACTCACGGGCGCCAGGTGCAGCGCGATGACCGAGTAGCCATCCCAGACCGTGTAGGCGGCGATGGTCGTCCCCGTCGCGGTGCCCCAGAGCAAGCCCTGAAGCGGCCGGCGGCTCCCCCTTCTGAACGGGTTGCCGGTGACGACGAGAATGCCCGCCACGACAAGCGAAGCGCCGAACATCGCGGCAGCGGTGAGCTGCTCGTCCAGGAGCAGGATCGCGAACAGCATCGCCAGCACCGGCCCGGTGCCGCGTGCGACCGGATAAACCACCCCCAGCTCGGCGCGGTCGTAGCCCGCCTGCAAGGTCAGAGAGTAAGCGGTGTGCAACACGGCCGAGACAGCGGCGCCCGCCGCGAGCTGCCAGTTGAGCACCTGCTGCCCATTCGCCATGAAGACGAGGCCGATCGGGACGCACAGCAGCGCCGAAGCGTAGGTATAGGCGCAGACGAACAGCAAGGCATCACCGCGCTTGTACTTCGAGGCCAGGTTCCATGCCGCATGGGCTACCGCCGCGGCGAGGACCATCGCGACGGTGCCGGGCGGCATCAGGCGATATCGGGCAGGTCGATGCCCGCCCGTTCCGCGCGGCGGCTGCGCTGCGGGTCGCGCAGCGCGAAAGCCGCGACCAGTGCGTCGATCACCACGAGCTGCGCCAGGCGACTTCCGGCCGCGGCCATCTGGGCCGTCAGTGGTGCCCCGCCGACGACAAGCGCGATGTTCGCGAGGGTTGCCAGCGGTGTGCCGTACTGGTTGGTGATGGCGATGAGCGAGGCGCCGGCAGAAGATGCCGCATCGGCGACGGCGAGTGTCGTCGAGGTGCGCCCGGTCGAACTGACGGCGATGACGACGTCACCGGGCCCCAGGAGCCGCGTTGCGATCATTGCCGACAGATGGTCCGCAATGCCGATGGTCGTCACGCCGACCGCCCGCAGACGGAAGACCGCATCGGCGGCGACCGTCGCCGAGGGACCGGCTCCGAATGCGATCACCTGGCGCGCCTGCTCGATGGTGATGACCGCCCGCTCGAGCGCGGACAGCTCCAGGGCTCCGCCGAGCGCGGCCAGTGCGTCAGTGCCTGCGCGGATCGAGGCCTCGAGCACCGCCGCGGTCGTCGCACCCGCGGTGAGCACGTCAGACGGCGCGAAGAACCCGGTGGTACCGCGGGCACGAGCGATCTCGATCTTGAGTTCGGTGAAACCGCTGAATCCGATCGCACGCGCGGCGCGAATCACGCTCGGCGGCGAAACGCCAGCGCGGGCAGCCACCTGCGCGGTCGTGCTCGCGCCAACGAACAAGGGGTCGGCGAGCAGGAGCTCGACGACCTTTGCCTCGCTGGCAGCGAGATCGCCAGCTCGGGCCTGGATGCTTCCGATCAACTGCAACAAGCGCGCGTCGCCTGAAACTCCGTTACCATATTCTTCCATTATGTGTAATAGATTACATCGCGCTCGTGACGAACGCAAGCATGGCGTGCGCGAACGCTGAGCGAGACGCTTGAAGGAGTCTGTGTTCATGAATACGACAAGGGCTGCATCCATCGCCGTTGTGGGTCCGGGTGCCATCGGCACCGCGGTCGCGGCGGCACTGCACGAAGCCGGTCGCACACCGTTGCTGTGTGGCCGCACACCCCGGGATCGCCTGACGCTTCTGGATGGCGATCGCCTCATCACCGTTCCCGGTCCGGTGCGGGTGGATCCCGCACAAATCGGGGGGACGGTCGACCTCGTCTTTCTGGCGGTCAAGGCGACACAGATCGAGGCGGCGGCAGGATGGCTCACCGCGTTGAGCGGCCCGAAGACCGTCGTGTGCGTTTTGCAGAACGGCGTCGAGCCGTTGGAGCGGATCGCGCCGCATGCCCGGGCCGGGCAGATCGTTCCCGCGATCGTGTGGTTCCCTGTGCAAGCCCAATCCGACGGCACGGTGCGCCTGCGCGCGGACATGCGCCTGAGCCTGCCAGACACGCCGCATGCCCGCGTGGCGGCCGAGGCGCTGCAAGGCACACGGTGCTGCGTCGAGCTGGCCACGAACTTCCGCACGCTGGCCTGGCGCAAGCTGCTGCAGAACGCGGTGGCCGGACTCATGGTGCTCACGCACCGCCGCTCGGGCATGTTCGGCCGGTCCGATATCGCCGAGCTCGCCCTTGCCTATCTGCGGGAATGCCTGGCCGTGGCGCGCGCCGAGGGCGCAGAACTCGACGACGGGGTGCCGCAGGAGATTCTTGCCAAATTCCAGGCCTCTCCCGCAGACATGGGCACCTCCATCCTCACGGATCGCGAAGCCGGGTGGCCGCTCGAATGGGATATCCGCAACGGTGTCGTCGCGCGTCGCGGCCGGGCTCTGGGCATCCCCACGCCGATCAGCGATATCCTGGTGCCGCTGCTTGCAGCCGCGAGTGACGGCCCTGGCTGATCCTGCGGCCGATGAGCGCACTGTCGCGCCTCTTCCTCTTCGGCGCCGCAATCCTCAGTCGAGTTGCTGTCCAGCCGGTGTGCGATCACAAGCCGCCACAGCCCTAATCCGCTTTGAATCCCGAAGCTTTGACCACAGGTTCCCAAAAGGCACGCATTTCGCTGAACCTGGCTCGAGCCTCAGCCGGCGAGCTTCCCGTCTCCACAAAGCCGAGCGTGCGGATCTTGCGCGCGAACTGCTCCGTTGCAACTGCTTTCCGGATCGCAGTGCTCCATTCGGAGACGACGACTGCAGGCGTTCCAGGAGGCAGGCATATGGCCAATACGCCAGCTGCGGTGAGCTCCTTTCGGCCGAGCTCGCCGAACGTAGGAACGTCAGGCAGAAGCGGTGAGCGTTGCGCAGAGGTGACCGCCAGCACGCGAAGCTTGCCGGCGTTGTGGTGCTGTGCAAAGTCTCCGACAGTTGAACTTCCCGCTGCGACATTGGCGCCGACGAGGTTCACGATCATCGGGGCTGCGCCCTGAAACGGCACGTCCTGCAGCGGTGTTCCGATGACTTTGGCGATCTGCAATCCCAAGAAGTGGGTCGGGCCTCCCGATGCGGCATGGCCGAAGTTGGCATGCTCAGGATGAGCGCGCACCCATTGGGCATATTCGGCAAAGTTCTTGACGGGCGAGGATGCGGGTACGGCCAGCGCCATCGGAAACTCGACCACGGTCGACGCCGGCAGGATATCCCGCTGCGCAGCGTAATTGAGCTTGTTGAAGACGAATGGATAGATCGATTGCAGGAAGTCAGGACACAGCATGGCCACGCTTCCGTCGGCGGGGGCGGCACGCAGCGCATCGATCGCGATCTTTCCGCCGGCTCCGGGCCTGTTCTCCACCACGACGGTGCGGTGGAGCGGCTCATGCAGCTGATCCGCAAGCGTCCGTGTGACGACATCGAGTGTCCCGCCAGGCGAGAAGCCCACAAGAATCCTTGCGGGCGGTCGGCCGGCCTGCTGCGCGATGGCCGACGACGTGCCGAAGGACGCGGCAACGATGAGTGCGAGGCTGTAGAGCCAGGCAGTACTCGGATTGTTCAAGAGCTGCTCCAGGAAAGTTCAGCGAGGTCGCGCCGGTTGTTTGGGCGTCAGCACGAGGCCGCTCGGGGATGCGAGCGCGCAGCGCCCCACGACGCTTGCGCCCTCTGTGCGAGGCAAAGTCAGCGACCGCGAAAGACCGGGGCGCGCTTGTCGGCGAAAGCACGGCGCCCCTCCAGTCGGTCCTCGCTGTCCCTGAGCACGCCAAAGGCCTGGCGCTCCAGTTCCAGTCCACCGGCAAGCGGCAGCTCCCGTCCGGTCATCGCCAGACGCTTGGCCGCGGTCATCGCCAATGGCGCATTGGCGGCCATTGCGCGTGCCAGGTTGATCGCCGTTTCCTGCAGTTCGGAGAGGGCAACTACCTTGCTGACCAATCCGATCCGCAACGCTTCGTTGGCATCAATGCGTTCGCCCGTCAGCAGCATCCACATCGCGTCCGACTGGCCGACCGCGCGGATCAGGCGTTGCGTGCCTCCGGCGCCTGGGATGCTGCCGACGCGCACTTCCGGCAAGCCGAACTGCGCGTTGTCGGAACAGATGCGGATGTCCGCAAGCAAGGCCAGCTCCAGTCCGCCGCCGAGGGCGTAGCCGTTGATCGCGGCGATGACGGGCTTGTCGGTGCGCAGCGTGCCGAAATTGGAATGTCGGTTGCCGCCGCGAAAGACCTGCCGGGCTGCGCTGTCGGCCGGCGGCATCGTTTTCTTGAGATCTGCACCCGTGCAGAACGCACGCTCGCCCGCGCCCGTCAGCACGAGTACGCGGATTTCCTCGTCGCTCGAGACCTCGTCCCAGATCGCGAGCAGCTGCTCGTTGGACTCCGGGTCGATGGAATTCATGGCTTCGGGTCGATTCAGGGTGACGATGGCGACGCCATCCTGGACTGTTTTGACGATGGGCATGGGTTTGTCTCAGTTCGAAGGAGAGTCGGCGGCGATGACCGCCTCGATGTTTGCTGGCGGCATGCCGAGTTCGGCCAGCACTTCGCGGGTGTGCTGTCCGAGTGTTGGAGCGACCCGTCGCGCCTGAGGCCGCTCGCCAACCGCACCGATGACGCTGCGTGGCATCGTCAACGCACCTGCGACCGGGTGCAGCAAGGTCTCTGTGAGTGCCGCTTCGACGAAGGGCGCGGACTGCGCGACCTCGGCATAGTTGTTGATCGGACCGCAGATGATGTCCACGGCCGCGAACTGCTCGAGCCAGAAGGCACGGGGATGCGCCAGCATGCGTGCTTCGAGCAGGCGTAACAGCGCCTCACGGTGCTGCAACCGATCCTTGTTCTCAGCGAAACGCGGGTCGGATACAAGCTCAGGCGCACCGATTGCGGTACACAAGGCCTGCCATCGCGCGGGGTGATAGGCCGCCACCATGATCCACCCGTCGGCGCAACGCAAGGCCTCGTTCGGCGTCGAATACGGCGCTGCGTTTCCCTGCGGGCCGGGCACATGGCCGTCTGCGAAATAGGACGCGAAACTCACATGCTGTAGCGCGATGGCGCTGGCGAACATGCTTGCTTCCACGTGCTGGCCCAACCCCGTGCGTTGGCGATCCGCGAGGGCAGCCAGGATCGAGATGGTCGCGAACGACCCCGTGACAAGATCGACAACGGGCACTGGCACCTTGCACGGCTGCCCATCGGGCGTGCCGGTGACGCTCATGAGGCCGCTGACGGCTTGCAGCACACCGTCCACCCCGGGCAGGTCTCTTGCGGCCCCGTGCTGACCGTAGGCGGAGACGGAGCAATAGATCAGCCGCGGATTGGCCGCAGCCACCGTGGCGTAATCAAGCCCCAGGCGTTCCATCACGCCCGGGCGGAAGCTCTCCACCAGCACGTCCGCCTGCGCGACCAGCCGCAGCGCCGCTTGCCGGTGGGTCGGCTGCTTCAGATCGAGCACGATGCTGCGCTTGTTGCGATTGAGCGCCAGGAAAGGAACGCCCTCGCCATGAACCCAGGGCGACAGCGCTCGCGAAAGATCGCCTGTGGGGGCTTCCACCTTCACGACATCGGCCCCCAGGTCGGCCAGGCACAGTGTGCACGTGGGACCCGCCATGACCTGGGTGAAGTCGATCACCTTCAATCCGCCCAATGCATTAGCGAGCATGCGACCTTCGATCTCGTTGGATGTTCTTGTTGGGTTCGCATCGGTTCATTACACCGACGGACTGCTGAGACTGCGTCCGCCGCAAACGTACAGCAGCTGCCCCGTGACGTAGCTGGAGCCTGGCTCCGCGAAGAATCGAACGGCGCGACCGATGTCTTCCGGCTGGCCGATGCGCTCCATCGGCACGGTCTTGTGAAGACCCTGCCTGACCTCCTCGGTGAGCGTTTCAAACAGCGGGGTCTCGACGATGCCCGGCGCAATGGCATTCACCGTGATGCCCTTGCGCGCATATTCCAGTGCCAGTGAGCGGGTCAGGCTCACCACGGCGCCTTTGGAAGCGGAATAGGCCGCCTGGCCGCGATTGCCCAGCCAGGCACGGGAACCGATATTGATGATGCGTCCGAACCGGTTCTCCGCCATCTGGGTCAAGACCGCCTTGGAGCAAATGAATTGCGAATGGAGGTTGACCTCGATCACGCGGCTCCAGAACGCCAGATCCATCTTGGAAACAAGCTTGTCTCCACCGATGCCGGCGTTGTTGACCAGGATGTCGATGCGTGCATGGGAGGCCAGCAGCTGGGCCACCGTCGACTCCACTTGCTCCACGGAGCTCACGTCAACCTTGAAGGTCTTCACGTCGACCCCTTCACTCGCAAGGCTACGCTGGGCGGTTTGCAGGGCTTCGTCGTCGAAGTCCCACAGCGCGATGCGGCAGCCGGCCTGCGCCAGTTCGCGGGCGATGCCAAGGCCGATGCCCTTCGCCCCTCCGGTCACGACGGCGACGAGGCCTTGCAACGAGGCAGGCGCGGTTGGATTTGTCTGGTTCATGTCGACCCGATCAGAGCGAAAGAATATGGATGGCGCAGGCGGCGTGATCCACGCCCCAGATACCGCCGCCAGTCACCTGCGTGAGGCCGATGCGCGCCCCCTGCACTTGCCGTGCTCCCGCGCGGCCTTGCAACTGCTCGCAGACTTCCACGATCTGTGCGACACCGGTTGCGCCGGGCGGATGTCCCTTTGCCAGAAGGCCGCCACTCGGATTGACAGGCACCCGCCCGCCCAGGGCGGTCGCACCGCTGTGCAGCAACGCAGCCGCATCGCCGCGATCGCAAAGCCCCAGCGCCTCGTAGTAGAGCAATTCGGAGATAGTGAAGGCGTCGTGCACTTCGAGCAGACTGAGATCCTGCGGTCCCACACCGGCCTGCTCATAGGCCAGCCTGGCGGCACGCGCCGTGATCTCGGCTTCCGTCATATCGACCGGGGTGGTTTCGAACAAGCCGGACTGCACCACGGACGCCAGGACCTGAACCGGCTTTGCGACGCCTCGGGTAGGCTTGGTGCTGAGCACGAGGGCCGCTGCACCGTCGACCACGGCGGGACAGCACTGCAGCAGCGTGAGCGGCTCGGCCACGGGACGGGACGCAAGAATCTCCTCGCGGGTCGCCAGCTTTGCAAACTTGGCGATGGGATTGAGAACACCGTGCTTTCGGTTCTTCACGGAGATATCCGCGAGCGTCTCGAGCTTGAGCCCGTGGTCGTGCACGTATCGCCGAGCGCGCATGGCGTACAAGGCGGGCATGATCATCCCCCGCCTGTTGTTCCAGTCTTGCTGGCTCAGCTGCAGCGGCCCGCCCCCCAGACCGCTCAGATGGTCCATTCCGAACACCAGGACGGTGTCGTACTGACCGACCTTGAGCGCCTGCAATGCAAGATTCAATGCGGTCGCGCCGCTGGAGCAGGCGTTGTCCACGTTGTAGACGGCGCCCCCGTGCGCATGCAGTTCACGCAGTGCACGCTGCCCCGGCAGCATGGCCCCGAGCGCGTTGCCGCAGTAGAACGCCTGGACTTCGGAAAGTCGCGTGCCGGCATCTTCCAGGGCGCCAAGAATGGCCGACTGGACCATGGCCTCTTCGGTGAGCTCCGGAAAGCGGCCGAAGTCGGTGATTCCCACGCCGGTGATCATTGGTTGCTTCATTTCATTGCTCCTGGAAGGCGTAGTCGGGTGTGCCGTCCGGCAGCGCGAAGGGCACCACGCGCACGCGGCTTTCGATCGCCGGCGGACTTCCATCGAACAAGAGCCGACCGAAGGCGCGGACGCCCGAATCGAAGTCGACCATCGCCAGTGCGTAGGCGGGCTTGTCCTTGCCGGGATGGACTACCGTGAAGCTGTAGAGGGACCCGGTCGGGCCGAGCTCGATCTCCTCGATCGGCTGGTCGTGGTGAATGAATTCGATCGGCGGAAACTGGGGGGGCTGCCCACCCGCCTGTGTGGCCACAAGCACCATGCCGCCGGGGGTGTCACGGATGTGGGAATCCGTGCGTTTGATGATCTTCAAAGGTGTCTCCTGTTCCGGTGGCGATGGCCACGGCAACAGGAAGTGTGGGGACCCAGGGCCGCCCCGTCATTGGATTTGTGCTGCGCATTCTTTAGCCTTCCTAAAGCGTGCAAAGCGTGTAGTTCTGCTAAAGCCAGAGCAGCCGAACTGCAAGGACGCGCGCCCTGCGCACGCGCATACTGAACGAATGAAAGAACAAATCAGCGTTCCGGTCACCTTGATGCGCGGCGGCACAAGCAAGGCTGTTTTTCTCGCGCAGCGTGACGTGCCGTCCGATCCACAAGCGCTGCAGCGATTCCTTCTGGCTCTGTTCGGCAGCCCGGACGTGCGCCAGATCGACGGGCTTGGAGGCGCCGACATCCTCACCAGCAAATGCGCAATCATCGGACCGCCCTCGCGACCTGACGCAGACATCGACTACACCTTTGTGCAGATCGGCATCGATCAGCCGAGCGTGAGCTTCGAGATCGTCTGCGGCAACATTTCATCGGCCACCGGGGTCTACGCGCTGCAGGAGCGCCTCATCCCCGTGCAGGAGCCCGCCACCACCGTGCGAGTGCACAACACCAACACCGGCAAGATTCTGCGCATGGTGGTGCAATGTGCCCACGGCGAGCCGCGCGTGGAAGGCGACACCGAAGTGGATGGGGTGCCCGCCAAGGGCGCCGAGGTCGCGTTGGATTACTCCGGCACCAGCGGTGCCACCACGGGCAGGTTGCTGCCCACCGGGCAGGCACGTGATTCGGTCTACGTCTCCAAACTCGGCCGCGAGATACCCGTCTCGATCGTCGATGTGGGAACGGCGTGTGTCTTCATCCGCGCCGCGGATCTGGGCGTTACCGGCACGGAGCTTCCCGGTCAGCTCGGCTCCGATATCTACGAAATGGCCGAGGAAGTCAGGCGGTGGGCCGCCGATCGTTGCAGCCTGCCAGCGTCAGGAACCCTCACGCCCTACCAGATCCTCATCAGCGAAGCGCAGGACTACCGAACCATCGGCGGCGATCGAATCGTCAAGTCGTCGGAGGTCGACTTTGTTGCGCGCATGGTTCTCAATGGCGGCGCGATGCACAAGGCCTTTCCAGGCGGGGGCTCGGTCTGCCTTTCCGTGGCAGCACAGATCGCAGGGACGATTCCGGCTGAGGCGCGAGGCAGTCATGCCGGCCCGACGCGCATCCGCATCGGCCATCCGAGTGGTGTGATCGGAATTTTTGCGAGCGTGGCTCGCACTGCCGACGACGAGTGGACGGTCCGAGAAGTGCACTTCACTCGAACCGCTCGGCGGCTGTTTGACGGAATCGCCTACGTGAGGCGAGCCCTCCTCGAGGTTGGTTGATCTCACCGAACTGCCGAGACATTGCAATGATGACGCAAGATCTTTTTTCTCTGCGAGGCCGCACGGCTCTCGTCACGGGTGGCTCACGAGGTATTGGTCGCATGATCGCCGAGGGATTCCTGGCGCAAGGTGCACGCGTCTACATCAGCGCGCGCAAAGCCGCGGCATGCGATCTGACGGCTTCGGAACTGTCGAAGAACGGCCATTGCGTCTCGCTGCCCTACGACGTCTCCACGGTCACCGGCTGCCAGGCCCTGGCCGCTGCCTTCGCGCAGCATGAAACCAGCCTGGACATCCTGGTCAACAACGCCGGCGCTGCCTGGGGAGAAGACTTCGATGCTTTCCCCGAAAGCGGCTGGGACAAGGTGGTCGATCTCAACATGAAGACACCCTTCTTCCTGACGAAGGCGCTGTCCGAGCCGCTGCGCGCCGCGGCCAAGGAGCGTGTGGGGAAGATCATCAACATTGCCTCCACGGATGGCATCGCGCTCAACCCTCAGGAGAATTACTCCTACGTCGCCAGCAAGGCGGGCTTGATCCACCTGACCCGTCGGATGGCGCTGCGCCTGGCGCAGGACAACATCGCGGTCAGCGCCATTGCACCTGGTGCGTTTCCATCCGAGATGAACCGCAACGCGCGCGACCGCGGCGACGAACTGTCCGAACACATACCCGCCAGACGCATCGGCACTTCAGAGGACATCGCAGGCGCGGCGATCTTCCTGGCGTCGCGTGCGGGTGACTACGTGATGGGCGCTACCCTGGTGGTGGACGGTGGTGTGACCCACGCCCGGGCCTACAGGTGAGTGTGTCCATGGGATGGCCGCTGGTGTCCGCGACGCGCTGACCGGAAATCACGTGTCATCCACCGACCCGAAAGCGGTCGTTGATGTAGGTAGCGGGTGGCTTTCCAAAAGCCTTCTTGAACATCGTATTGAAGGCAGAGGGCGATTCATAGCCCAGCTCATAGGCGACTTGCTGGACGGTCGCGCCACCGGACAGCTCGCGAAGCGCCACGATCATTTGCAGCTGGCGCCGCCAGCGGCCAAAGCTCAGGCCCGTCAACGAGGTGCACAGTCGATTCAACGTTCGATCGCTCATGCCCAGCTCGCTTGCCCAGTTCGTCTGGGTCCTGCGATCGGAGGGATCGCGCATCATCGCCGTTGAGATCTTTCTAAGCCTTGCATCCTCGGGCATCGGCAGGAACATTTCTTCCGTGGGCATCGCGCAAAGCTGGTCGAGCAGCACCTGCGCCAGTCGATCGGTTGGCCCGCCGGCTTCATACAAAGGCGGCAATCCTGCGAGGTACTGGATCATCTCGCTGAGCATCGGGCTGATGCGCAAGGTGCAGCAACGATCAGGCAAGGGGGCAGCGCCAGGTTCCACGAAGAGGTAGAAAATCAGCGCGTTCGCCGTTCCTCGGTTGCTGTGCGGCGTGCCGCCCGGAATCCACACGCCAGCCTGGGGCGGAACCATCCACAGGGCACCGGGCACCTCGCAGGAGACGGCACCGCGCAGTGCGATCACGAGCTGGCCGGACCGGTGCTCGTGCACAGGAATCTCTCGCTCGCGCGCTGCCACGTCCACACGCAGTGCCATCACGGGTACTGACGGTTCATAGTCCAGACCTGGTTCGCTGAATTCTGCACTTCGCATATTGAAAAGGTTGGTGTTGCTCCCGCCATCGCGGCTTGTTCCTGCATTGGAATCGGTGCTCGGCTCGAAACGGGTGAGATCGGCGTATGGGCCAAGCGGCCATTGTTCCAGTTGCTGAATCGAAGGCACACGGCCGCCACGCTGCAGCGCCTGTACCCCGGCCGTGGTGAAGGGCAAGGTCCGCCCACCCCAAGCCCAACCAGAACGGATCGCGTTGGTGCAGGCTCCTCATCGTTGCCAGGGCGCGCCCGCCTCAGCGATGACTGAAAAGAGAAGTCATTCGTCCAACTTTGCAATTCTCGGCTCGAGTGCCGGTCACTAGCATCGTTGCATGAAAATGATTCGCAACAAGAATGAAATGGTTTCGGCCCTGCCACTGCTCATTCTTCTCATCGGCCTGGTGCTCATTGGCGCGGCGAGCCGGTCATGCTGTACCGCAGAAGGCGCCCCGCCGGAATCGATCTCGCTGCGCTTCAGCACGCCGCTGTGTCCAACGATTCCGGCGCAGGAACTGGCACAGCTGGCTGGCCCCGCCCATCAATGGCTTCGCGCTTTTGCCAGCATCACCCTCGGCGGTTTGCGCTTGCGCTCGCGTGACCCATGGAAGCGTGCTCGCGCGATTTCTCGGGGTGCAGCATGATCGCGCTGCCGCGTTTCTCTCGGCAGGAGTTGCTCTTTTCTCTCAAGAGCTTCGTCGCCGCCATGCTTGCGCTTTACCTGTCGAGCCGCTTCGGGCTACCCCGGCCCTTCTGGGCCATGATGACCGCTTACATCGTGGCCCACCCTGTGGCCAGCCATGTGCGCTCCAAGGCGCTCTATCGCTTTCTGGGCACCTTGCTGGGGTGCGCAGCGACCGTGGTGCTCGTCCCTGCGCTGTCCGGGTCCCCGGAACTCATGTCGCTGGCCTTGGCGCTGTGGGTGGGACTGTGCCTATATCTTTCGCTGCTGGACCGAAGCGCGCGCTCTTACGTCTTCATGCTGGCTGGCTACTCAGCCGCTTTGATCGGCTTTCCTCTGGTAGAAGCGCCCGCGGCGATGTTCGACACGGCCGTCGCACGGGTCACTGAAATCGGGCTGGGCATCCTGTGTGCCAGCGTGGTCCACAGCATCGCGCTTCCTGCCGGTCTGGCCCCATCCCTGCTGGGCGTGATGGATCGCGCACTTGGCGATGCGCGGCAATGGCTCACCGACCTGTTGCGCGAGGCACCGGCCGAAGCCAAGAAGGCTCGAATTGCAGCGGACCGCCAGCGCTTGGCCCTGGACATCACACAACTGCGTCTGCTGTCCACGCATGTGCCCTTTGACACCACCCTGCGCTGGAGCGGGGGCGCCATCGGCGCCTTGCAAGACCGTCTGGCCGCCCTGACCCCGGAGCTCTCGGCGGTGGAGGATTGCCTGCAAGTGCTATGCACCGCCACAGGCGGTGTGCCGGATGACATCGGCTCGACCTTCGCGCAGCATTCGGGCTGGCTGGCCCCGAGCGCGACGAACGCGGGAGTGGACGAAGCGCGCGCCGCCTTTCGCGCCATCGCGGACGGTCCGGCCGCTTCGCCGTGGGTCCGCGCGCTGCGGATCGATCTGGCAACCCGCCTGGAGGACCTGGTCGCGCACTGGGATGCCTGCACCACGTTGCGCAACGATATCGACGCTGGTATTGCCGGGAACCCGGTGCCGTTGCAGCGCACCGCGGCCCTGGGTCGCAGGGTGCTTCACCTGGACAGAGGGCTCGCGCTGCGGTCGGCGATCACTGCGGTGTTGGGCACCTGCCTCTCGTGCGCACTCTGGATTGCGACGGGCTGGCCCTCGGGATCCGCCATGGCCATGGGCGCTGCAGTCTTTTGCAGCTTCTTCGCCACCATGGACGATCCAGTGCCTGCCATGCACAAGTTCATCACGGCGCTGTTGTGGTCGTTGCCCGTGTCGGCTTTCTATGTCCTGGGGGTCATGCCGCTGGCACATGACTTTGGCATGCTGGTGCTGTGCATCGCGCCTGTGTTCTTGGTGGTCGGGTGCTACATGGCACGACCGGCCAGTTCCTTGTCGGCCCTTGGCATGTTCTTCGGCGTCGCCGGAACGCTCGCCCTTCAAGATACGGCCACCGCCGATTGGGTGAGCTTCATCAGTTCCAACCTGGCCTTGTTCGTGGGTGCGGTGATCGCGTCCCGCGTCACCGCTCTCATGCGCAGCGTGGGGCGTGACTGGACGGCCAAGCGCATACGCCGTGCGACATGGCACGACCTCGCCGATCTGGCCGCCCCTCCGCAGGACGCATCCGCCCGAGACGCCTTTGCCTCACGCATGCTCGACAGGATCGCGCTGTTGGCGCCGCGCGTCGCTCCTGACGGTCCCGAAGCAGTCCAGATCGCAGCACACCGCGCGCTCCGCGAACTGCGCATGGGGGCAGACATCGCTGCGCTGCAGCGGCATCGCGAGCGCCTTCCGGGAGAACCGGTCAGCCGCCTCTTCAGGGAATTGGCGCTCGTCTTCCGCGCCCAGGTGGCAGGAGCGCCACCGCGTCATGCGTCGCTGCTGCCGCATATCGATCGGCTGTTGCTTGACGCCCTGATGACGGGCGCCGAGCGGCCTGCCGTCGCGGCACTTGTGGGCCTTCGACGCAACCTCTTTCCAACCGCTCCCGCCGCGCTCCAACCATGATCGAAGTCAACCTTCTTGGCGTGCAGTTGCCCTGGCTTTTGCTGCTGGCAGCCGGCGCGCTGCCGTGCTCCTGGGCAACGCGCCGCCTGCTGGCCATCGTCGGTGCCTACCGATGGATCTGGCACCCCGCCCTGTTTGACGTTGCGCTGTACGTCCTGGTGCTCTGCGCCTTGGCTTCTCTCACCGGCGCAACCACCGCCTCGTCTTGAAACCCGGCCCGCTTCAATCCATGAAATCTGACGCCCTCCCCTTGCCCATCTGGACTTCCCGTCTTGCCCGTTCCGTCGTTCGTCTGTTGGTCACCGTGCTGGTGGTGGCCGCAGCCGGCTGGGCAGGCTGGCGCTTATGGGACCACTATGAACTCGCCCCGTGGACACGCAACGGACGCGTGCGGGCCAATGTCGTGCAAGTCGCGCCTGACGTGTCCGGCATGGTCGCGAATGTGGCGGTGCACGACAACCAGTCCGTTGCCGCTGGCGCCTTGCTGTTCTCGGTGGACAAGGCCCGCTTCGAGCTGGCGCTGGAACAGGCCCGGGCCGCCGTCGCGACACAGCGCATCGCGATCGGCAACCAGCGCATCACACTCGCCCAGGCGCAGCGCGAGAGCCAGCGCAATTCCGACCTGGGCGACTTGATCTCGCTGGAAGCTCGCGAGCAGTCGCACCTGAAGGTAGACCAGGCCAAAGGCGCACTTCAAGCGGCCGAAGCGGCGTTGCGGCAGGCGCAGGTCGCGTTGAATACCTCGACGTTGAACCTGGAACGCACCCAGGTGCGCGCACCCACCGCTGGGCTCGTGACCAATCTCGACCTGCGCCAGGGCGCCTATGCGAGCGCCGGCCACCCGGTGATGGCGTTGGTTGACGCGGGTTCCATCTATGTCGAAGGCTACTTCGAGGAAAACAAGCTGGCTCGGATTCGTCGGGGCGACCGCGTACGAGTCACGCCCATGGGCGCCGCGGCGCTCGAGGGCACCGTCGAAAGCATCGCGGCCGGAATCGCAGACCGTGACCGCAGCACCAGCGCCAACCTGCTTCCCAGCGTCAATCCCACGTTCAACTGGGTGCGGCTTGCACAGCGCGTTCCCGTGCGCGTGAAACTCGATCAGTCGTCCTCAGGCGCGCGTTTGGTGGCAGGCCAGACGGTCACCGTTGAAATCCTCGAGACTGCCCGGACTTCGGAAAACCGCGGATGAACGCCATGTCCCGACTCCTGGCCGCCGCCACGGCGGCAAGCGCACTGCTCACCGGTTGTGCCCACCCAACCGTGGGACCGGACTACGTGCCCCCTGTCCCCCTGTCTTTCGCGCAGTCCGCCTCCGCGGGCACCTTCCGATCTGCCGGTGGCGATGCGGCGGACACGACTCTGCCGCCGCACTGGTGGAGGCTCTATGACGACCGGCAACTGGACGCGTTGGTCACCAAGGCGCTGGAACACAGCACCGACCTGCGGCAGGCCGTGGCCAACCTGGAACGCGACCAGGCGCTGGCGGCCGAGGTGCACGGAAATGAGAGGCCGACCCTGACAGCCAGCGGGGGGCCCGGCTTTGGGCACGCGTCGGGCTTGAGCCTGCTGCAGCGCGACGACGAGCCGCCCAGCCGCGGCACATACAGCGCGGGTGTCTCCTTGTCGTATCAACTGGACCTGTTCGGTCAACTGCGCCGCGCCATCGAAGCCGCCGAGGCCGGTACCGGCGCTGCCCAGGCGGCGTTGGATCTTGTGCGTGTGCGCGTGGCCGGCGGCGTGGCACATGCCTATGCACAAGCATGTTCAAGCGGCTATCGCTTGCGCGCCACGCAGGAGTCGGTTCGTCTGCAGGAGGAGGCGATCCGGCTCTCCGAGCGGCTCCAGCAAGCGGGCAAGGTGGGGGAAATCGACATTGCACGTGCGCAAGGCCAATTGGAACAACTGCGTGCCGCGCTGCCGCCGCTTCGGGCCCAGCGCCAAGGTGCGTTGTACCGGTTGGCAACACTGACCGGCGCAGCACCTCGCGACTTCCCTGCGGCAGTGGCCGCGTGCGAGCAGCCGCCGCGCCTCGCGGGGCTGCTTCCGGTCGGAGACGGCGCGGCCCTTTTGCGCCGGCGGCCCGACGTTCGCCAGGCCGAGCGCAGCCTGGCCGTCGCCACAGCCCGCATCGGCATAGCCACAGCCGACCTCTACCCCAAAGTGTCGCTGGGCCTCTCGGCCAGCTCGGCGGGCTTCTTGGCAAGATTTGGAAACCGGGAAACGCTCAGCTACAGCCTGGGCCCGCTGATCAACTGGACGCTACCCAACACCGGGGTCGCCCGCGCTCGCATCGCGCAGGCCGAGGCGGCCACCCGGGTTGCGGCTGCCCGCTTCGACGGGACCGTACTGACGGCACTGCGCGAGGTGGAAACGGCGCTCGATGTCTATGCCCACGAGCTGGAACGTCATGCTGCGCTCCTGGCCGCGCGGGATCAAAGTGCCATCGTCGCCCGGCAGGCGCGCACCCTCTATGTCAACGGCAAGAGCGGTCAGCTTGAAGCATTGGATGCAGAGCGCACCCTGGCAGCCAGTGACGCCGCTCTGGCAACATCCGCGGCCCTGTTGGCAGAGGATCAAGTCGCCGTATTCATGGCGCTGGGGGGTGGCTGGGAAGCCGATGAGCTGCTCGCGAATGCCATGCACTAGCGCACGCCTGAGCGTTTCTCGAGGGAAATATGAGGCGAGCGGGAATTCCACTGCGCAAGTGCGAACATGGACGGGCTTAATCTTTTGAAGACCTTTCTGGAGGTCGCCAACGTCGGCAGCTTCTCGCGCGCAGCGGGCAAGCTGGGAATCTCCAAGGCCAGCGCAAGCAAGCATGTCGCGACGCTTGAGGCGCGCTTCAACATACGGCTCATGAACCGCTCAACGCGGTCGGTGACATTGACCGATGCTGGAAGGCTGCTCCAGCTTCGCAGCGCGCCACTGATGGAGATGGTCGAGTCGACGCACAGCGAATTGCAGGCGCATGGCTCACGCCCAAGCGGGCGTCTGCGCGTCGCCGGGCTTCACGGGCTCGTGCAAACCGACTTCCCGGGCCTGCTGAGCGAATTCCTCACGCTCTACCCAGATGTCCACATCGACCTGCAGATTGGCAATCGCGTCATCGATCTCGTGGAGGAAGGCGTCGACATTGCCCTGAAGTTCGGGCGCATCGGGGACGAGAACCTGATCGTGCGTCGCCTCCAACGCGTGGAACTCACGCTCTGCGCCACGCCCGGTTATTGGGCCAGGCGCGGCATCCCTCAAATGCCCGACGACATGCGATGGCATGACGTGCTCACCTACTCGCTGTCAGCAGGTGCCCCCCATATTCCGTTCGAAGTCGGTGGGGAGCCATACAACCTCCCGATCTGCGGACGCATGGATGCAAACGACTCAGGCACGCTTGTCGCCGCGGCACTGGCCGGCATCGGCGCGGTGTGTGTGCCGGCATTGCTGGCTCGGCCGTACACAGAACGCGGCAGCCTGGTCCCAGTGCTCAAGGAATTCATGCCCAGTGACATCTGGCTCTACGCAGCGTACACGCAGCGCCGGCACAACAGCGCAGCCTTACGGGCACTACTGAAATTGCTTGAAGCGCGTATGGGAGGTGGCGCACTCGACCATCCAATCTAGAAGCTGAGGACTGAGACACATCCATACGAGCGCCCGTCGCGTATCGCTCAACCTTTCCGAAGCAACCATGCCGTGGAAGTACAACGCCACGGCACGCTCCGCAAGCTGCGGTGCCACCTGCGCATGCGTCTCAAGCCATCGACACCGTGTTGCGCAGAATACGCTGCAAGATCCTGCTGAACTCAGCAGGGAGTGAAATCTCTGACCACGAGACTCTATCAAGCGAAACCATTTTGGAGTCCACGGAGATATTGAGCATCGAATGTCTGGTCATGGGCGAATTGATGGCTGGCCGGCAGTGGCAGCCAACCTGGGCGTGGTGTTCGGCTCGGCGCTGGGAGGCGCTGGCTGTTCGCGGGGCTGCCCGTGGTGTTCGTGGCCTTGGCGATCCGGCTGCCCGGCAGGATGGGCCGCGCGTGCATCGACGCTGTGCCGGAGAAGGCCTGAGCCGGAGACGGGCTCGATCGTCACGGCGGCGGACATCTCGGGACCGAGCAGCCCACTTTCCGCTGGGTTCACGCGTCGGCCGCATCCGCGCCGCCGGGCATCTCGCACCGCATGGCCACCGCCACGAACGCATCGACCAGCGGCGTGCGCCTCGCGAAGGCCAGCGCGAGCTGGTAGCCCACCGGCGTTCCCCTGCCGGCGAGCGGGCGAAACGCCACACCTGCGCGCCCCGCGGCCGCCAGCGGCGGCGCGACCAGTGCCACGCCGGCGCCGCCGGCCACCAGCCCCGCGATGGTCTCCATCTGGATGGCTTCCTGCGCCACGCGCGGCAAGAACCCGGCGCTTCGGCAGGCCGTCACGATGCGCTCGTGCAGGCCCGGTCCCGCGCTTCTCGGAAAAAGGATCCACGGCTCCTGCGCCAGGTCCGACAATTCGACCGCGGCCTGCACGGCCAGCGGATGCCCATCGGGTAGCGCCGCGACCAGCGCCTCTTCGCGCAGCGGGACCAGTTCCAGATCGCCTGCCCCGGCACAAGGCAGCACGACCAGGCCGATGTCGGCCTGCCCGTCCTGCAGCGCCGCCAGCTGCTCGGCGGTGGTCGCCTCGCGCAGCACGAGATCGACCTCGCCATGCGCCTGCGAGAACGCGCGCAGGATCGCAGGCAGCACGCCGTGCGCCGCGCTCGCCACGAAACTGATGCGCAGCGAGCCGATCAGCCCGCCCGCTGCGCGCCGCGTCAGCTGCAGCGCGCGTTCCGCCTGGCGCAAGGTGCGCCGGGCTTCTTCGAGCAGCACCTGCCCCGAAGGCGTGAGCCGCTCGACGCGGTTGCTCCGCTCGAGAAGCACCGTTCCCAGTTCTTCCTCCATGTGGCGGATCGCCGCGGTCAGCGGCGGCTGCGCCATGTGCAGGCGCTCGGCCGCCTTGCGAAAGCTCAGTTCCTCCGCGACAGCGACGAACTGCCGCAATTGGCGCAGGTCAATCATGCGATACGTCCGGTGGATCACTCGTTCACGAAGATGGTATTGGAAATATCGCGCGGGTAGCGGGAACATGGCCACTGTTCATCGCAAGGAGAGCTGAATGCAGTTTCGCAACCCTGTTCTCGCAGCCGCCCAGCTGGCGGCGGCCGTGTTGCTCAGTGCCGCCACCGCGGCCGATGCCGCGGGCCCGGCACCGGCGCGCAATGACTTCCGTGTCGAAACCCTCGACGGGCAGACCCTTCGTGTGCGCGAAATCTTCACCGCAAAAAAGGAAGAGCGCTCGGGCGCACAGCCACTGGTCCTCATCCACGGCGCCCGAGTGCCAGGCATCGCATCCTTCGATCTCGACGTGCCCCACGGCTCGCTGGCCGCGGACCTGGCGTCGGCGCTGGGCACGGCCGTGTATGTCATGGATGCGCGAGGCTATGGCGGCTCCGGCCGGCCCGCCGCCATGGAGCGGCCGCCCGGCGAAAGCCGTCCGCTGTCGCGCGCGAACGAGGTGGTACGCGACATCGATGCCGTGGTGCGCGAGGTCTCGCGCCGCCATGCGAACGCGCAGGTGAACCTGCTCGGCTGGGCCACGGGCGGCATGTGGGCCGCCTATTACGCATCGCTCTGTCCCGAGCGGGTCGGGCGCCTGGTCACGCTCAATGCGCTGTACGGCGGTGCCTCCACGCATCCCACGCTCGGACCGGGCTCGCCCAACGCGGACCCGGCGCACCCCGAGCGCCTGCGGCCAGCCATGGGCGGCTATGCGCGGTACGACGCCGCCTCGCTGCTGCCTTCGTGGGACCGCTCGATTCCGTCGGACGACAAGGCCGCCTGGCGCGCCCCCGAGATCGCCAGGGCCTACGCCGACGCCGCATTGCGCAGCGATCCCCAGTCCGGCCGCCACACCCCGCCCGCCTTCCGCGCGCCGCTCGGCGCGATCGAGGACAGCTTCTACCAGGCCGGTGGGCGGCGCCTGTTCGACGCCTCCTTCATCACGGCGCCGGTGCTGGTGGTCCGCTCGGAGCGGGACTTCTGGAGCCGTCCGGAAGACGCCGAGGCCTTCGCGCGCGATGCCGTCCGCGCCGCGAGCGTGCGCATCGTCACGATCCCCGGAGCCACGCACTATGTGCATCTGGACCGGCCCGAGCGCGGCCGCGAGCGGTTGATCGGCGAGCTCGCGGGCTTTCTCCGCGGCGCGGGCGCCACGGCTTCGAGCGGAGGCTGATGTTTCGCGTTACCGTTCGCATTTCCGAATGCGACGACGACGCGGTATCGCGATGACGAAAAAGAAGCTCTTCACCAAGGCGGACTTCCCCGTCTCCCAGGTGCGCCGGTTCCTGGAGCCGGGCCCGGTCGTGCTCCTGTCTTCCCGCTGGCAAGGGAAGAACAACATCATGACCCTGGGCTGGCACACGGTGATCGAGTTCACGCCCTCGCTGGTCGGCTGCGTGATCGCGCGCGCGAACCACAGCTTCGAAATGATCCGCCGCAGCGGCGAGTGCGTGATCAACCTTCCCGCGCGGCCGCTCACCGACGAAGTCGTGCGCATCGGCAACAGCTCGGGCGCCGAGATCGACAAGTTCGCGGCCTTCGGCCTCACGGCAGTCGATGGCGAGCGCGTGGAGGCTCCGCTCATCGGCGAATGCCACGCGAGCTTCGAATGCCGCGTTCACGACCGCAGCCTGGTCGGCAAGTACGACTTCTTCATCCTCGAGGTGGTGAAGGCCCACGCCGCCGATTCACCCCGGCATCCGAAGACGATCCACTACACCGGCGAGGGCGTTTTTCTCGAATCGGGAAAGGCGTTCAGCCGGCGATCCTTGTTCAGGAACGCGCTGCTTTGAATCGCCGCGTACTGCATCGCGCCAACGGCGCGCCCATGTGTCCTGCGACAAGGTGCGGATCTTCTTCTGCCCGCTGCGCCCGGCGGATTCTCGCGCTGCTAGTCACGAGGCGAGCCGGCGGGCAGCAGCACGATCTTGCCGACCGCGCTTCCGCTGTCGAGCAACTCGTGCGCGTGACGCGAATCCGCGAGCGCAAAGCAGGTGGCCGGTGGCGCCTGTACGCGTCCCTCGGCCATGAGCGCGATGGCCGCCTCCATGAAGCCGCGCCGCTGCGCCGCGTCGGCATCGATGGCGTGAATCGAGAACGTACGCACGGCCAGGCTCCGGCCCAGCAGCCGCCGAAGCTCCTCGAACACATCGCCGGTCGGCGGACCGTTGACGATGTTGTAGGAGACCGCCATGCCGAATGGCGCGAGGGCCCGCAGGCAGGCGATGAAGAGATCGCCGCCGAGGTGATCGAAGGCCAGGTCCACGCCGCGCCCATCGGTGAGCTGCATGACCTTCTCGGTCAGGCCCCGCGGTTCGCTCTCGATCACCTCGTGCGCGCCGTTGGCCTGTGCGAATTCCCGCTTCTGCGGCGTGGAGGCGGTGCCGATCACGCGCAGGCCGCGGTCCCGGGCCACCTGCACCAGCGCCGTGGCCACGCCGCCGGCCGCGCCGGGAATCAGGACCGATCGGGCGGGCAGGTTGCCATTGCTCGACAGCATGGCCAGCGCGAGCTGGAAGTTGCCCAGGCTCACGGCGTCCTCGAAGCGGATCGCGTCGGGGAGCACGAAAGGCGCGGCTTCGGGCACGCAGATGGCTTCGGCATAGCAGCCGCCGCGCTGCGCGAGCTCGCGCGCGCTCACGAACACGCGCTGGCCGACCCGCAGCGCGGTGACGCCGGGGCCGACGGCATCGACGACGCCGGCCATCTCGTTGCCGGGAATCGCCGGCATCGGCGGCATCCACTTATAGGTGCCGTTGCGGATCAGCACGTCGGGGCCGCCGGCGCCGATGGCCATGGCCTTGACGCGCACTTCGCCGGCCTGCGGCTGCGGCAGCGGCAGCTCCACGAGCTGCAGAACCTCGGGGCCGCCGGGTGCCTGGAGCTGGACGGCCTTGATGGTGGCGCTCATCATCGCTGCCCGTCGTGCACGGACACGTTTTCCTTGGTGAGCCCCCCCAGGCGCGCATGCACCCGCCCTCCCGTGCCCATCACCAGCGCGAACAGGATCTCGTTGGGGCGCGGCGCATCCTGGATGCCGATCTCCATCGTGTTGTAGTGGCTGCGCACATACGCGGCATGGATGTAGTGCAGCGGCACCATCAGCCGGTAGCCGGTGGCCGCCACTGCCTTGGCCGAGGGCACGATCGCCTTCGGCTCGCCGAGCACCTCGCGCATGGCCCAGCCGCCGGCTTCGTGCCAGACGGCACCGTGCTCCAGTTCGCCGTTCACGCCAATGATCGCGGCCTTGCTGTAGACCTCGACCTTGTCGCGCCCGAGCGTCTCGACCAGCTCGGTAGCCAGCAGCGTGCCGAGTGCGCGCAGCTCGGCCATGAAAGGCAGCAGGTCCGGCTCGTAGCGGCCTGCGTAGGGGTTGTGGATGACCGCGCAGGCAGCCGCCAGCCTGAGCGGCGTGGCGGCCGGCGGACCGCCCTCGTGGTAGATGGTTTCGATGCAAAGGCTGCGCTTGCGGATGTCGATCAAAGACATGGAGGGGTCCTCATTGCTTGGGGATGTGTGCATCGTTCACCACGGCGGTCCACCGCTTGAGTTCGGTGGCCACCATCGCGGTCATTTCCTCGGGCGTGCTGCCGCGCACTTCGCCGCCCATCTCTTCGAGCCGCGCACGCACGGCCGGCGCCTGCAGGGCCTTGAGCGTTTCGGCGCGCAGGCGGTCGACGACCGGGCGCGGCGTGCCCGCGGGCGCCATGAAGCCGGCCCAGGAGCGTACGTCGTAGCCGGGCACGCCCTGCTCGGCCACGGTCGGCAGCTCGGGCATCTGGCTCCAGCGCTGCGCGCCGGTGGTGGCCAGCGCACGGAGCTTGCCGGCCTTGATGTTGGCGAGCACGGCCGTGGGCGGCGCGATGATCATCGGCACCTCGCCGCCGAGCAGCGCCGCCACCGAGGCCGCATCGCCGCGGTAGGGAATGTGCAGCAGCTCGACGTTCGCGCTCTTCACCAGCAGCTCGCCCGCAAGATGATGCGTGGAGCCGATGCCGGCCGAGCCGTACGATACGCCCCGTGCATCGGCACGCGCCGCGGCAAGCATCTCGGCGAGTCCGCGATAGGGCGAATCGGCCCGCACCACCAGGAGGAACGGAAAGTAGGTGATCGTCGAAACCATCTGGAAGTCCGCCACCGTCTGGTAGCTGAGCTTGTTGTAGAGCGCGCCGGCCACCGCATGGCCACCCGTGGCCAGCAGCAGCGTGTATCCGTCGGGCTTGGCACGCGCCACTGTGCCCGAGGCAATGGTGCCGCCCGCGCCGGTCTGGGCCTCGACCACGAAGGGCTGGCCCAGCCCCTTGGACATCTCGGTGCTGACCACGCGCGCGATGGTGTCGGCGTTGCCGCCGGCCGCAAAGCCCTGGTAGATCTTGATGGGCTTGTCCGGAAAGCCCTGGGCCAGGCCGTGGAAGGGTGCCGCGCAGGCCAGGGCCAGGCCTGCGGCAACGAGCGATCGTCTGTGCCACATGGTTCTTGTCTCCAATGTTGTGGAATGAAGGCCGCGGCTTGTGCCGCCGCGGTCCGGGTCCGAGAGGCCTCAGTCCTGCTGGACGATGGGATTGCGCAGCACGCCGATGCCTTCGATCTCGACTTCGCACACGTCGCCCGGCTTCATGAAGCGCGGCGGCTTCTTGCTCCAGCCCACGCCGGCCGGCGTGCCGGTGGCGATCACGTCGCCGGGCACGAGCGTGAAGATGGTCGACGCGTAGCTGATGAGCTTCGGAATGCTGAAGATCATGTGGCCCGTGTGGCTGCTCTGCACCACTTCGCCGTTGAGCCGGGTCTCGAGTTTCAACGCACGGCCGGGCGCGATCTCGTCGGCCGTCACCATCCAGGGGCCGAAGCCGCCGGTCGACTCGAAGTTCTTGCCCGAAGCGATCTGCTTGGCATGGAACTGCCACTCGCGCACGCTGCCGTCGTTGTAGCAGGCGTAGCCCGCCACATGGTCGAAGGCGTCGGCCTCGGCGATGTTGCGCCCGCCCTTGCCGATGATGACGGCGAGCTCGCCTTCCCAGTCGAGCGATTCGGACACGTGCGGCCGCACGATCGGCTGGTTGTGCGCACATTGCGAACGCCACACGCGCAGGAAGATCGGCGGCTGCTCGGAGAGTTCGCGCTGCATGCCGGCCGCCAGCACCTCCTGGTGGTGGTCCATGTAGTTGCGCACCGCGCACACGATCTTCTCGGGCTTGGGGATCGGTGGAAGAAAGGTGATGTCGGCCAGCCTGGCCGCGATCGGCAGTCCTTCGACATGCTGCGCCGCCTGCAGGTACTCGCCCGATGCGATGTAGTCGACCAGGCCTGCATGCTGCGGGCGCGCCTTGCCGAGATCGACCACGCCGTCGCCGACGACGGCGCCCCAGGTTTCGCGGCCTTGATGGACAAATGACAAAAGCTTCATGGGAACTCCGGTTGAAATGTGCGGGTGGGTGAAAGGCGCGTGCGTCAGGGCGCGGCCGGCGAACGCGACTCGAACTGCGCCTGCCACTGCGCGAGCGGCATGAAGCTCGGGTCCTTGCGGCAGGCCTCCTCGGTCTCGCGCATGAGCGTTTCGTCGTCCTTCGACAGGTCCAGCGGATCGCCATGCGGCTGCGCGATGTAGAACGGCGTGTCGACGTAGATCTCCACCGTGTTGCCCTCCGGATCGAGCATGTAGACCGAGAGCGCATTGCCGTGGTTGAGGCCGCGGATATTGGTGGCACCGCGCGCCTCGGCGCGCGCCGAGATGTCGCGCAGGTGCTGGATGCTCGGCACCACGAACGAGATCTGCATCACGGTGCTGAACGTCGCCTCCGGCGGCCGGCCCGAGGCCAGCACCAGCTGGTGGTGCTGGTCCGGGCTGGCGCTCGTGAACACCAGCTGGTTCCTGAAGGTGCGGCCCACGCCGCGGTCGGTGACCGTGAGGTCGAAGGTCTCGGTATAAAAAGCCACCATCCGCTCCAGGTCGGTGACGAAGATGCCGAAATGCGAAGGCGTGGGTCGTGCGACCTTGAGCATGCTGTCTGTCTCCGGTGACGGGGCCTTGCACCCCTAGGATTGCGCGGCCTGGGCCGCCTTGAGTGCGGCGACCACGTTGCGCTGTGTGCTCAGGATGTGTTCCTCGAGCAGCGCGCAGGCCGTGTCCGCATCGCGGCGCAAGGCGGCGTCCATGATCTTCCTGTGCTCGTTCGACTTGCGGCGCGCGGTCTTCCGGTGGCGCGCGGAAAACCGCCGGTAGCGCTCGGCCTGGTCGAACAGGCTCGCGCCCCAGACGCGCTGGCGCAGCGAGGGGCAGGCGGCCAGCAGCGAGAGATGGAAGGCGCGGTGCAGCTGCGACCAGTCGTTGTCGAGAATGACCGGGCCGTCGCTCAGGCGCGACTCGACCTTCTCGAGCCGGTGGAACGCCGCCAGGATGTCGGCCTCCCAGGCGTCGTCGCCGTGGGCAATGGCCTCGCGCAGCGCGGGCACATCGAGCATCACGCGCATGCGCGTGATGTCGGCCAGATCCTCTTCGGAGATCGGCGCCACACGGAAGCCGCGGCGCTCGTCGGCTCGAACGAGCCCTTCCTGCGCCAGGCGGCTCAGCGCCTCGCGCAGCGGGCTGCTCGAATAACCGTAGGCGGCCTGCAGTTCGTCGAGCTTGAGCTTGGCGCCGGCTTCGAAGGTGCCGGCCAGGACGTCCTGCCGCAAACGGGCGAAGGCCTGCTCGGCCAGCGGCGGCTCATTGGCGATGACTTCAGGTTTGTGCATGGAGTTGATTTTATGCATAAACTTGGAATTTTGGAAACAAGGGATCACCATGACACGCAGCACCCCCATCGCTGGCATCCGCCTGCTAGGCATTTCCGGGAGCATCCGGCGCGACTCTCACTGCACCGCGGTGCTGCGCAGCCTGCAGCCGTTGCTGCCTGCGTCGGCAGCCATCGAGCTCTTTGCGCTGAACGATATTCCGCTCTACAACGCCGACCTGGACGGCGATGCGCCGCCCCCGGCCGTGGCACGGCTCAAGGCTGCGATTGCAGAGGCCGACGGCCTGGTGCTGTGCTCGCCGGAATACAACTACGGCATGCCCGGGGTGCTGAAGAATGCGATTGATTGGGCATCGCGGCCCGGCTTCGCCTCGCCGCTCAAGGGCAAGCCCGTGCTGATCGCGACCGCATCGCCGGGCACCGCAGGCGGCGTGCGCGCGCAGGCGCAGATCCGCGACGCCCTGGCCGCCACGCTGGCGCGGCCCGTGGTGCGGCAGCACGTCGCCATTGCGAACGTCGCCACGCGCATCCACGACGGCCGGCTGGATGACGAATCCACACTCGACTTCCTACGAGTGGCGCTCGCCGATCTGCTTCAGGAGATTGAATTGCTGGACGGCGCCGCGTCCCGCTAGACGGACTGCCTCGGAGCTACCTGCGCACCTTGTCGATCTCCGACATCAGCTCCTTGACCGTGGCCTCGCCCACCGATGCGGAATATTTGTCGATCACCGGCTTCACCTTGGCGCGCAGTTTCGCCATTTCTTCCGGCGGCAGTTCCGAGACGGTCATGCCGGCTTTCCTGAGCGCCTCGAGCGCGCTGTCTGCGGCGCTGCGCGAGGCCGCGCGCTGGAACACGGTCGAATCCTTGGCGGCCTCGGTGAGGATCTGCCGCTCGTCAGCGCTCATGCCGTCCCAGGTCTTCTTGCTGACCAGGAGCGCCTGCGGGTTGTAGACGTGCCGCGTCTGGGTGATGTACTTCTGTACCTCGGCAAACTTGGAGGCAAGGATGGTGGTGTTCGGGTTCTCCTGACCGTCGACCGCCTTCTGGTCGAGCGCCGGATAGAGCTCGGGGAACGGCAGCGGCGTGGGGTTGGCGCCCAGCGCGCTGAACAGGTCGACGTAGATCGGCGATTGAATGACGCGGATCTTCAGCCCCGCGATGTCGTCCGCCTTCTCGATGGGCCGCTTGCTGTTGGTGAGATTGCGAAAGCCCAGGTCCCAGTAGCCAAGCCCGTGCAGGCCCTTGTCATCGAGCCTGGCCATCAGCTTCTGGCCGAAGGGCCCGTCGGTGACCGCATCGGCCTCCTTGCCGCTGTTGAAGAGGAACGGAAAGTCGAAGACTGCGAACTCCTTGACCTGCGCCGAAAGGATGCCGGCGTTGAGCACCGTGAGCTCGACCGTTCCGCCCTGCAGCGCCGACACGGTCTGCAGGTCGCCGCCGAGCGTGCCGCCTGCAAACAGCTTGACCGTGATCTTGCCGCCGGACTTGGCCGCGACGATGTCGGCGAACTTCTGCGCGCCCTGCGCCTGCGGATGGCCGGTCTGGTTCTGGAACGCGAATTTGAGCGTGCGTTCCTTGACCTGCGCACCGGCACCGGCCGCCGCCAATGCGGCGAATGCCGCGGCGGCCACCGCCAGCCATTTCCGCTTCGAGCTTTTCATGGGGGTCTCCTTCGTGTGTTCCGCCGGGGCTCTCTTCAGGCACCGGCCGGTTGCCTTTCCTGCATCTCGACCAGCGCGCGCAGCGCGGCCAGGTACGACTGCGGTCCCAGGCCCTGGATCGTGCCCTTGACGGCCGGCGAGATGATCGAGTGCGCGCGCCAGGCCTCGCGCGCCGCAATGTTCGACATGTGCACCTCGATGGTCGGAAACGGCATGGCCTTGATCGCGTCATGCAGCGGAACGCCGTGCTGCGTGAGGCCGGCCGGATTGACCAGCGCACCCTGCGCATCATCGATGTGCGCGTGCAGGAAGTCCACCAGCACGCCTTCGTGGTTCGACTGGATCGTCTCCAGCGTGGCGCCGAGCTCGTCCGCGAGCTTGTGCAGCCGGGCATCGATCTCGGCCAGCGTGGTGGTGCCGTAGATGTGGGGTTCGCGGCGGCCGAACAGGTTGAGGTTGGGACCGTGCAGGACGAGGATCTTCATTGCGTGGCTTCTTTCCTATTTGCGGACGCGCACGAGTTCGTCGTTGTAGAGCTTGACGATGGCGGGGTCGTAGCTGGCGGAGAAGCGCTCGATGACGGGCCTGGCGATCTGCCGCATGCGGGCCTGCTCGGCCGGCGCAAGCTCGTTGAACTGCGCGCCCTTGGCCTGGAGCTCGCCCACGGCGCGCTGCGCGGCGGCGCGGCTCACCTGTCGCTGGTAGCCCCGGGCCTCGTCTGCAGCCTCGCGCATCATCTTCTGCTCCGCGGGATTGAGCGAATCCCAGAACTTCTTGCTGACCAGCACGATGTTGGCCGCATACACGTGGTTGGTGGCGCTCACGAACTTCTGCACCTCGAAGAACTTGTTCGAAAGAATCACCGAATACGGGTTCTCCTGGCCGTCGACCGCCTTCGATTCGAGCGCACCGTAGAGCTCCGCGAAGGGCATCGGCACCGGGTTGGCCTTGAAGGACTTGAAGGTCTCAAGGAATACCGGGTTGGGAATCACGCGGATCTTCAGGCCCTCCAGGTCTTCGGGCCGGGTGATCGGGCGCTTGCTGTTGGTGACGTTGCGAAAGCCCAGGTCCCAATAGCCCAGCGCGACCAGGCCCTTCTCCGGCAGCTTCGCAACGAGCGCCTGCCCGAGCGGGCCGTCGAGCAGCGCATCGGCCTGCGCGAAGTTGCCGACCGCGAACGGAAAGTCGAGCAGGCCGAACTCCTTCACGATGCCCGCGAGCGAAGTGGTGGCCGGCGCCGACATCTGCTGCACGCCGCCCTGCAGCGCCGACTGCTGCTGCATCTCGTTGCCCAGCTGCGAGGCCGGGTACTCCTGCACCTTCATCCGGCCGCCGCTCCGGGCCGCCAGCAGTTCGGCAAAGCGCTTCACGCCAAAGCTCACCGGATGGTCGGCGTTGTTGAGGTGGCCGAAGCGGATGACGCGTTCCTGCGCCTCCTGCGCGAGCGCCGGAACGGCCAACGCGAGGGCCAGGCCGGCGGCCGCCAGCGAGCGATGAAGCTTTCTCAAGATGGTTCTCCAGCAAGTGATGCGGCGCGATCTTAGGATCGAAGTGGAAATCTTTTCCACTAGTGAAAACACTTGGCAAAAGAGCTAGCATTGCACCTGCCCCACCTTTCCGAACGACATGAGCGCCATCCTCGAACGCAGCTTCAAGGTCCTTGAACACCTGGCCGGCCATCCCGAAGGCCGCGCGCTTTCCGCGCTCTCCGCCGAGCTGGAAATGCCGCTGAGCGCCACCCACCGCCTGCTGGGCGAACTGATCCGCTGCGGCTACGTGCGGCAGGACCAGAGCCACGGCGACTACATGCTCACGATCAAGCTGGTGTCCCTGGGCCTGAGCTTCCTGAGCAACAGCGGCATCGTCGACGTGGCGCAGCCGCTGCTCGACCGGCTCGCGGCCGAATCGGGCGAGCTGGTGCGGCTGGCGGTGGTCGACGGCGACGAGCTGACCTTCGTCGCCAAGGCGCAGGGCGCGATGCGCGGCCTGCGCTACGACCCCGACATGGGCCTCTCGGTCAATCTCTCCTGCAGTTCCGCGGGCCACGCGTGGCTGTCGACCATGACGGACGAACAGGCGCTGCAGCTGGTCGCCAGGCAAGGCTTCGGCAAGCCCGAGGACTACGGCCCGAAGGCGCCGACCACCGTCAAGGCGCTGCTGGCGTACCTGCGCGCGGCCCGCAAGCGCGGCTTCGCAATGATCAACGAGGTGTTCGCGCCCGCCATGACGGCCATGGCCGCCCCCGTGCGCAGCGGCAACGGCGCGGTGATCGGCGTCATCACCATCGCCGGGCCGCTGGTGCGGCTGACCGAAGAACGCATGCTGGCGCTGGGCCCGGCGCTGCTGGCCACGGCCGAGGACGTGGCGCACGCGAGCGGCGCGTCTGCCCTCTTCAAGCGGCGCGCCTGACCGGGCGCCTCGGGAGACGGCCGCTCTTCAGAACGCCAGCCGGGGCGCCTCTTTCCGCAACAGCGCGCTCGCGGCCGGCGGCTCCCAGATCTCGGCCAATGCCCGGGACAGCGCATCCAGCAGCTGCCGCACATCGTTGGCGGCATCCGCGTGCAAGGCCTCGGCCACGATGAGGACGCGGGAGGTTTCATCGCGCACGGCGGAACGCGCGCTCTGGCGATGGGTCCAGCGCCGGGCGTGCGCGCAGCCCGCGGCATCCGCAAAGACGACTTCGCCGCGATCGGGCGTTTCGGTTTCGCCCGAGAACGCGAGGTAGCTTTCGGTGCCGTCGGCGCACCGCACCTGCAGCCCCTCGGCCACCTTCGACAGGTCGAACACCGCGATCGGAATCGCGAAGGCCAGCGACAGTGCATTGCAAAGATCGACGAGCGGATGGATCGGCGGCAGCGCGCCTTCTTTCCGGAACCGGCGCAGCAGCGACTCGGAGGCGCACCGGTATTGCGTGGGCTTGAGGCCCATGCGTGCGAAGCTGCGGCGCCAGGCCTGGATCTCCGGAAGATCGGCTTCCGAACCGACGGCTTCGAGCCGTGCGCGCGCCACGCCGTGGTAGTGCGCCACCTGCGCCTGCACCGAGCCGTTCCGGTGGATGCCCTGGGCCAGCAGGACGCCGGGCACCAGTTCGGGATGGCGCTGCCAGATTTCCGGCGAATGAGAGAAGAAGAAAGAATGCATGGCGCAGTGTGTCGCCGGCGCGGCGGCCTGTCTTGAACGCTATTGCAGCCGTGCGGGCGGCGTCCAGGCGCGCTGCCATGCGCCGGGCGTGAAGCCGAAGTGCAGTGCGAACGCGCGCGTCATGTGGCTCTGGTCCGCAAAGCCGGCCGCCATGGCCGCGTCCGCCAGTGCCGCGCCGCGCCGGATGAGGCCGCGCGCCACTTCCGCGCGCTGCTGGAGCAGCCACGCGAACGGCGTGACGCCATGGACCTCCCTGAAGCGCCGCAGCAGCTGGTATTTGCTCAGCCCCGAAGAGGCCGCGAGCTGGCCCAGGCTGGGCGGCTGCGCAAGGCAATCCGCGAGCATTTCGCGCGCCCGCGAGACGCCGGCCGACGGCGCACGCACGGGCAGCCGTTGGGCGCCGTGGCGCGATGCGAGCATGGTGCAGGTCTGCACGAGCAGTTCCTCGCAGCGCAATGCATCCGCCTGCGCCTGCTTCGGCGCGGCGGCGCGCGCCTCCAGCAGCCGCAGGAGATCGCCGAGCGTGCGCCGCAGCCGGTCGTCGCTGATGACGGGGCGGATCAGCGCCATGTCGCCATCATTCGCCGTGCCCGTTGCGGGCGCATCCACGGCCCATCGGAGCGCAGCGGGTTCGAGATACAGCATGCGCCAGCGCCGAAACGGCCCGCCAAGCGGCCGCCCGTCATGCACTTCGCCCGGATTCGTTGCGATGAGGTGGCCGGCATGGGCCTCGACCTCGCCGCACCCGCTGGCCGAGCGCTGGGCACCTTCGTCGATGATGCCGATGCCGAAGGTGGCATGCCAATGCCTGCCGTAGCGGCGTTGGCTCGAGATGCGGGTGCCATGCACGCCCTCCCAGGGAGAACCGAAGACGCGGCAGTCGTGGTGCGGGTTCTTCATCGCGCGGAGTATGCATGGGCACGCGAACCCGCAGGATTCGCCGCGAAATGCGCAAATTCGCACAGGTTCCGCCACCGCCCTCCCGTACGACCTGCCGCATTTGCCGGTTCGCACTTGTAGGATCGCCGCCATCCAGCAGAGCACGCCATGCGGCCCGCACTCCACCCTTCCCCGTCCGCCTCGATTCGAATGAAGCAAATCTGCGTCAACTGGCGTTCGAGCGTCGTCCACGACGAGGACGACGAGCACTGCGACGACGGGCTGTGGGTGCCCGAAACCCCGGCGGCACGCAGGGAGGCCCAGGTGATCTGCGAAGTTCAGAATGCGATCTACGGGCACGGCTCGCACTGGATCGAAGAGCGCGAGGCTCTTTTTCTGCGCTCCGCCTGACCAGAGCGCGCAGGCCAGACTGCGAACTTTCGGCCTCAGAAAAAGTTTCATCGCACGGCGCTACAGTTCGCTGTCGATTTTCCGCAGCCTCGTTCGTCGTGTCAGTGGAGGGTCATCCTCCGCATTTCAGGAGAACACAGCCATGGCTACCAATACCGTCCGCCTGCACCGCGTACTGCGCGCCCCGCCCGAGCGGCTCTACCGCGCCTTTGTCGAGCCCAGCGCCTTCGAGCGCTGGCTGCCGCCTTTCGGATTCACCGGCAAGGTCCACAGCATGGACCCGGTGGTCGGGGGCGCCTGGCGCATGTCCTTCACCGCCTTTGGCAGCGGCCACAGCCACTCGTTCGGCGGCAAGTACCTGGAACTCGTTCCCGGCCAGCGCATTGCCTACGACGCGAGCTTCGACGATCCCAACCTGCCGGGCACCATGAAGACCACCGTGACGCTCGCGGCCGTGTCCTGCGGCACCGACATGTCCGTCGTGCAGGAAGGCATCCCTGGCCTGATTCCCGCGGAGATGTGCTACCTGGGCTGGCAGGAGTCGCTGGTCGCGCTGGCCCAGCTGGTCGAGCCGAACATTCCGGGCTGAGGCGCCGAGCGGCGTCAGTCGCCCGGAATATGGGGCGGGTTCAGCTCCACGGGCTTGGCCGCCTTCTTGCGCAGCCGGATGTTGAGCATCTCGACGGCCAGCGAGAAGGCCATCGCGAAGTACACGTAGCCCTTGGGCACGTGATGCCCGAAGCCCTCTGCCACCAGCACCACGCCCACCACCACCAGGAAGGCCAGCGCCAGCATCTTGATGGTGGGATGGTTCGAGACGAAGCGGCCGATCGGGCCGGCAAACAGCATCATGAGGAACACCGACACGATCACCGCGGCGATCATGACCCGCACGTCGTCCACCATGCCGACCGCCGTGATGATCGAATCCAGCGAGAACACCAGGTCGATGACCATGATCTGCAGGATGACGCCGGCGAAGGTGGCCTTGACGGCGCTGGACTTCTGCTCGTGGCCGCCCTCCAGCGACTGATGGACCTCGCTGGTGCTCTTCCAGATCAGGAACAGCCCGCCCAGGATCAGGATCAGGTCGCGCCCCGAGATGTCCTTACCGAGCACCGAGAAAAGCGGAGCGACCAGGCCCACGATCCACGCGAGCACCAGCAGCAGGCCGATGCGCATGAACATGGCCATGAACAGGCCGGTCCGGCGCGCGAATTCGCGCCTTTCGGGCGGCAGCTTGTCGACCAGGATCGAGATGAAGATGATGTTGTCGATGCCCAGCACGAGCTCGAGCGCGGTCAGGGTCGCAAAGGCGATCCAGACCTGGGGATCCGTCAGCAGTTCAAGCATGGAAGATCTTTCGGCACGGCAATGCCGGCAAAAAAGAAGGATTGGCGGCAGGGGCAGAGTCTGCCATGCGGCTTCCTGGGGTTTTCGCGTGACATCTTGAAATGTTCTTCACCGAAGCGATGTGTGCGATCTTGCGCGGCCGAACGTTGGAAGAGGCATCGGGAGCAATCCCATATCTTTGGAGACGAGATGACCTTTCCTCGAACCGTTCTCAAGCTGGCTCTCTCGGGCACCATTGCCGCAGGCGCTCTTTTCGGCGTGGCTGCTGCAAGCGCGGGCACCAGCTGGTCCATCGGCGTGTCGGTGCCCGGCGTGGTGGTGAGCGAACCGGCACCGGTGTACTACGAGCCCGCGCCCGTGTACTCGCGGCCGGCCCCCGTCTACTACGAGCCGGCGCCGCCGGTGCGCTACCAGCCGCCCGCCTACGTTGCACCGGCACCCGTCTACTACGAGCCGGGACCGAGCTGGGAAGAACGGCGCGCAGCGCGCCGTGAATGGCGCCGCCGCGAATGGGAGCGCCGCGAGCACTACCGCCACTATCGCGAAGACCGGGACTGATCGCAGCCGCGCGAGCGGCTACAGTCGCCCTCGATGCCATTCAATTCCCGAGGAGCGGATATGCAGATTCGCGCTGCTGCGGCTTCCGATGCCGATGCGGTCCATCGCCTTCTTTCCGCCAGCGGATGGGCGCACCGGATCGCCGATGCCGCACACCTCGGCCGGCTGATCTCGGCATCGCAGCAGGCGGTGGTTGCGTTGTCGGCGGACGGCGAGATCGTCGGCTTTGCGCGCGCCATCGGCGATGGCATCTCCAACGGCTACCTGTCGATGGTGGTGGTCGCCGAGCCGTTGCGCCGGCAGGGCATCGGGCAAGCGCTGGTCCGGCACATCCTGGGTTCGGAGAAGGGCATCACATGGGTGCTGCGGGCCGGCCGGCCGGGTGCCGCCGAGTTCTTTGCCAGGCTGGGCTTCAGCCCCTCGTCGGCCGCGATGGAACGGCCGCGGGAGCAACAACTGCGGACGGCGCCTTGAGCCGAGGAATCACGCGCATGGCGAAACCGATGCTGATTGTTCTCGGCGGATTGCCCGGCACCGGCAAGACCACCATTGCGCGCGCACTCGCTGCCGGCTTCCCCTGCGCCTATCTGCGCATCGACACCATCGAGCAAGCGCTCATCCGATCGAGGGCGCTCGATGAACCGGGCCCCGCCGGCTACGCTGTTGCCTGCGAGCTTGCCCGGTCCAATATCGCGCTTGGCATGTCGGTGATCGCTGATTGCGTCAATCCGCTCCCGGTCACCCGCGAAGCATGGCGTGCGGTGGCAGCCGACACATCCTCGGGCTTGCTCGAGCTCGAGATCGTGTGTTCCGACCCCGCCGAGCACCGCAGGCGCGTGGAGGGCCGGAAGGCCGACATTCCGGGCCACGTTCCGCCGACCTGGGAGGCGGTCGCGCGCCATGAATACGCGGCCTGGACCACAAGTCGCCTCGTCATCGATTCGGCATTCGTCAGCGCGAGCGAGGCGGCCACCCTGATCCTGGAACGGTTGCGCAGCGAGGCCGCAGGCGAGTAAGTAAACGGCCTACATCCGGCTGCGGACGAGGCTGATCAGCACGGGCTTCGCGAGGGATACGGTGCTTCTCGAAGGAGCACGCACCCATGGCCCGCGAATCCACGCTTTCGATCGATGGCTTGACCCTTTCCTACCGCTGTGCCGGCGACCCGCGCTCGCCGTGGCTCGTGCTGCTGCACGGCTGGCCGCAATCGAAGTCGATCTACGACCCGGTGCTGGACGAACTGGGAAGTGATGCCCACGCCATTGCCTTCGACCTGCCCGGCATCGGCGGATCGCTTGGCATGCCGCCAGCCGCATCGCCGTGCGAACTGCATGTGCTCGCCGGCCTCCTGCTCCGCGCGGCCGAATCGCTGGGTGCGCATTCGATCGTGTTCGCGGGCGTGGACATCGGCGGCATGCTTGCCTTTGCAGCGGCCCGCGAGCATGGCGCACGCATTGCCGGCGCGGTGGTCATGAACACCGTCATCCCGGGCGTTGCGCCGTGGTCGAGGCTCATCGCCGAGCCGCGCATCTGGCACTTCGCGTTCCATGCGATACCGCAGCTGCCCGAACTGCTGGTGAGCGGACGCGAACGCGCCTATTTCGACTACTTCTACGACCTGCTCGCGGGCGACAAGCATGCGCTGACGAACGAGATCCGGAACGACTGGACGCGCGCCTACCAGCGGCCCGAAGCGTTGAAGGCCGGCTTCGACTGGTACCGGGCACTCGAGAGCGCCGCGCAACGCAATGCGAGCCCCGTTCGCATCGACACGCCCATCCTGTACCTGCGCGGCGACGCCGGCGGCCGCGACATCGACGACTATGCCGACGGCCTGCGCAAGGCCGGCGCCGCGAATCTTCGATCGCAGCTCATCAGCGGCAGCGGCGAGTTCCTTCCCATCGAGGCGCCCGCCGCAACCTGCGAGGCACTGCGCGCATTTCGCGCGGAACTCGGGCATGCAGCCTGATCCGGGCCACATCGCCTTTTCTTCGGAGACCTCCATGCAACCAAGAATCACCGTCATCACCCTCGGCGTCGAGGACCTGGAGAGAGCCGTCGCCTTCTATCGCGACGGACTCGGTCTGCCGACCAAGGGCATCGTGGGCAGGGAGTTCGAGCATGGCGCCGTCGCCTTCTTCGAGCTGCAGGACGGGCTCAAGCTGGCCGTGTGGCCGCGCTCGAGCATCGCGGTCGATGCCGGCCTTCCGCTGCGCGCGGGCGGGTCCCTCGAATTCACGCTCGGGCACAACGTCATGTCGAAGGCCGAAGTGGACGCCGTAATGCAGCAAGCCGCGAGGGCCGGTGCCAAGGTGGTGAAAACCGCAGCGGACACCTTCTACGGCGGGTACGCCGGTTACTTCATGGACCCGGACGGGCACCTGTGGGAGGCGATCTACAACCCGCAACTGCTGCCAGGGGCTGAAGCTGCATAGGCGCTTCGGGCCGGGGCCGCGCGTCAAGGCCTGTCGGGCCTGATGTCGGGCGCAGGGGTCGAAGAGACACCCTGCGCCTCGGCCGCTCGCGATTGCGCAGCCATGGCCGCCTTGAAGCCCGGTCGCGCCTGCAAGCGCTCCCAGTAGGCCGCCACCGCCGGTGTGAAGCGTTCGGCCAGGCCCAGATGCTCGGCCAGCAGCAATGCGTAGCCGACCGACACGTCCGCCGCAGTGAAGCGGCCCGCACAAAGATAGTCGCGCTCGGCGAGCAACGGCTCCAGCGTTCGCAGGCGCGCGAGGAACCACTTGGCATAGTCGTCGGCCACCTGCGGCTGCTTCCGCTGCGCCGGCTCGAAGTGCGCATACCGCAACACGAGCGTCTGCGGAAAGGTCAAGGTCGCCTCGCCGAAATGGAGGTAGTTGAGGTACGGGCCGAAGTCAGCCTCGTCGCAACCTACATCCAGCTGGCCCGCCGAGAACCGCGCAGCCAGGTACTGGCAGATCGCGGCCGACTCGGTCATTCGCATGGCGCCGTCGGACAGCATCGGCACGGTGCCGAGCGGGTTCACCTCGAGATACGGCCGCGACAGCACGCGCGGCGGAAAGGGCAGCATCCTGAGGTCGTAGGAAAGCCCGATCTCTTCAAGCATCCAGAGAGGGCGGAACGAGCGTGCGCTGAGGCAGTGGTGCAGGGTGATCATGGTTCGGCGGCTTGTGGCCCGCCATGAAGCCGAGGCCGGGGTTGGGGTCCGAACGCGTCAACCGCGCCGGGCCGCTTCGATCGCGGCGATGTCGATCTTTGTCATTTCCATCATGGCTTCGAACGCGCGCTTGGCTGCCGCCGGGTCGGGATCGGTGATCGCGGCCGTCAGGGCGCGCGGCGTGATCTGCCACGACAGTCCCCACTTGTCCTTGCACCAGCCGCATGCGCTTGCCTGCCCGCCGTTGCCGATGACCGCGTTCCACAAGCGGTCCGTTTCGGCCTGGTCGTCGGTTGCGACCTGGAACGAGAAGGCCTCGCTGTGCTTGAACGCCGGTCCCCCGTTCAGGCCCAGGCAAGGGATGCCCATCACCGTGAACTCGACCGTCAGCACATCGCCCTCCTTGCCCGAGGGATAGTCGCCGGGTGCGCGATGCACGGCGCCCACCGCGCTGTCGGGGAAGGTCTCGGCGTAGAACTTGGCGGCATCGAGGGCGGTGCCGTCGTACCAGAGGCAAATCGTGTTCTTGCTGATCATCTTGGGTCTCCTGAATTGGACAGATACGAACGCCAGTTGCGATCCCCGGCAGGATAGCGCCTCCAGCCGCTGCACGGCGCGTCCCCGATAATTTGCGATGGCCATCAACTCGATCAACCAGGATCCCGCGCTGCTGCGGCGGCTGCTGCGCGCCAAGGACCGGATGGACGCCGCATCGCACGAGGAGTGGCCGGTCGAACGGCTGGCGCAGGTGAGCGGCGTGTCGGAGGCCCACTTCGCGCGTTCGTTCAAGCAGGCCTTCGGTACGCCGCCGCACCGGTACCTGCTCACGCGCCGCATCGAGCGCGCGATGGCGCTGCTGCGCGAGACCGACCGGCCCATCACCGACATCGCCTTCGAGACGGGCTGGGCGAGCCTGGGCACCTTCGGGCGCACCTTCCGCGACATCACGGGCAGCAGCCCGAGCGCGATCCGCGCGCGCGGCAAGGCCACGCCGCACGAGCTCGGCCGGGTGCCCGTCTGCATCGTCAATGCCGCCCGCCGGCCCCATCTGACGACCGCAGTTTCGGAGAAGCGGCGCCTCGCGGCAGACGGTACAAACGAGCCCGAACAACCACAGGAGATCCCATGAATCAGGGCATTGAAGTCGCCGGTCTGTACGTGCACGATCAGGACGAGGCGCTGGCGTTCTATGTTGAGAAGCTCGGCTTCCGCGTCCACACCGACGTGGGAAACGGCGACTACCGCTGGCTCACGGTGCAGCACCCCGAGCAGCCGTCGTTCCAGCTCGGCCTGTTCAGGCCCGGGCCGCCGGTGCTCGACGCGGCCACGGCGCAGGCGGTGCGCGCCATCGTGGCCAAGGGCGCGATGCCGCCGCTGGTGCTGCGGGTGGACGACTGCCGCGCCGCCTATGAGCGGATGCGCGGCCTGGGCGTGGAGTTCACGCAGGAGCCGGTGGAGCGCTACGGCACCGTGGACGCGGGCTTTCGCGATCCGTCGGGGAATGGCTGGAAGATGATCCAGGCGCGCGGCTGAGCCGGCGCCGAGCTGGCCTCAGGCCGGCGCCATGCCGTGGCGGCGCTTGGCCTCGGCGCTGTCGGCCGAGCACATGAATTCGAGCAGCGCGCCCACCGCGGCCGGCTGCGCGCAGCCGACCACCGGCGCCGCGGAAAAGACCGTGGTGATCTGAACCTCCGGCGGCAAGGGACCGAGCAGGTCGATGCCTTCGACACCGATCAGCTCGCTCAGTTGCTGGAACCCCAGTGCGGCCTCGCCGCGTGCAAGCAGCGCGCCGACCGGCACGCCGGGCGGCGCCTGCGCCAGGCGGGCGCGGATCTCGCCGGCCATGCCCCACCGCTCGAACAGTGCCATCAAGGCGACGCCGCTTGGCCCGGTCGAATACGCAACGCCGGAGGCGGCCCGCACCGCGCTGCGCAGTGCGTCTTCGGTGGAGATATCGGGACGCGCCGCGCCCGCAGGCACTGCCACGGCCACGCCCGAACGGACCAGGTCGACCTTGCCGGCGGCGTCGAGCCTGCCCTGCGCGACGAGCGCGTCGATCGCCTCCGAGGCCAGCACCACCATGTCGAAGGGCTCGCCCGCGGCCACGCGCCGCGCAGCCTCGACCCCGCCGATCGCCAGGAATGAGACCGGCACGCCGCTGCGCCGCGAATGGGCGGCCGCAAGCTCCTCCAGCAAGCCCTGGGTCGCCATCGAGCAGAGGCCACGGATCGCGGGCGCCGTCATTTCTCGCCGCCCTGCCCTGTGCCGATCAGGCGGTCGGCGTAGTCCTGCCACGGGCTGCTGGCGTCCAATCCGTCGAAGCGTCCGGTGCGCGCCTGCTGCGCGACCCAGTCCTGCTTGGCTGCAATGGCGGCCGCCATCAAGGGCTCGAAGCCGGTTTCGCGAACGGTCTGCGCCGCTTCGCGCATTTCTTCGGCACGCCGCTTGCCATGCTGCACGACGCGGCTGAAGAAGTAGGCGCCCTGCCGCTCCCAGTCGATTTGCGGAAAGGTTTCCGCGAGCGTGGGCAGCACATGCGCCTCGACGCCGTAGCGCCGTGCCGTGGTGTAGCTTTCGATGACCAGCGCCTCCAGGCCCTTGATCATGATGCTGCGGCTCATCTTGATGGCCGAGGCTACGCCGAGCCGCTCGCTCACGGCGCGTGCGTCCATGCCCCATGCGCACAGCATGGCAGCCAGCGCCTCGGCCTGGGCGCCGCCCAGCAGCATCGGCACGCGGATGCCGTAGGGCGGCACCGAGGTCATCACGCCGGCTTCCACATAGCCGACGCCGGCGGCCTCGAGCACGGCGCCGGCCCGCTGCTTGGTGCCGGGCGAGGCCGAATTGAGATCGAGAAAGCGGCTGCCCGCGCGCGCATGGCGCGCGGCTTCCTCGGCCACCGCGAAGGTGCTGGACGCGGTGACGGCCGAGATCAGCAGATCGGCCGCGGCGCACAGCGCCTGCATGCCCGAGGCGACGCGCAGGCCGTCGGCTTCGGCGGCGGCCCGTGCCGCAGCGCCGCTGCCGGGGTCGGCGAATTTCAGGTCCCAGACCCAGACCGCCTTGACGCCCTCCTTGTGCAGCAGGCCGCGGCCGAAGATGCCGCCCACTTCGCCGCAGCCGACGATGCCCAGTGTGATGTCCATGTGCGTGTCTCCTTGCTGTTCAATCGACGGTGATGCGGGCCGACTTGATCACGCGCTCCCAGCGCACGATCTCGCTCGCGATCAGCTGGCCGAAGGCCTGCGGCGTCGCGGGCGTGGCCTCGGCGCCCTCGGCCGCCAGGCGCGCCTTGACTTCCGCTGCGTCGAGCGAGCGGTTGATCTGCTGGTTGATCATCGCAATGATCGGCGCGGGCGTTGCGGCCGGTGCGACCACGCCGTACCACTGGTCGGCTTCGAAATCCTGGGTGCCGGGCGCGCCGCTCTCGGCCACCGTGGGCACCTCGGGCAGCAGCGCGATGCGGCGCGGGCTCGAGACCGCGAGCGCACGCAGCTTGCCGGCCTTGATGTGCGGCAGCAGCGCGGGCGTGCCGGTGAAGAGTGCCTGCAGCTGGCCCGCCAGCAGGTCGTTCACGGCCGGCGCGGTGCCGCGGTAGGGAATGTGCAGCAGCGGGGCGCCGGTCTGCAGCTTGAGGTATTCCATCGCGATGTGCGCCGCGCTGCCGTTGCCGCCGGAGCCGTAGGCCAGCTGGCCGGTCCTGGCCTTGGCCAGCGCGATCAGCTCGGCCAGCGTGCGCGCCGGCACCGACGCATGGACCACGAGCACGTTCGGCACCCGCGCGACCCACGCCACGGGCGCAAAGCTGCGCAGCGGGTGGTAGCCGAGCTTCGGGTAAAGCGAGGGGTTGATGGCCAGGGTGCCGATGTGCCCCATCAGCAGCGTGTAGCCGTCCGCGGGCGCTTTCGCGACCTTCTCCGCGCCGACGGAACCGCCCGCGCCCGGCACGTTGTCGACCACCACGGCCTGGTTCCACGCGCGGCCGAGCGCCTGCCCGATGCCGCGCGCCAGCACGTCCGTGGAGCCGCCGGGCGTGAACGGAACGACGAGGTGCGGCGGGTGGTCCGGATAGCCCTCGGCGGCCGCGCCGCTGCGGCTCGCGAGCCAGAGCGCGCCGCCTGCGGACCAGACGCAGGCTTGGCGGCGGGTGATGCCGGCGGTCGCGGCGCCGAGGATGCGAGCCATGTCCATCCTGCCCTCAGTCGATGTAGCGCAGGCCGGCCTTGGCCAGCGGCTCGCGCATGGCGTACATGTCGAGCCCGAGCTCGCCGGCCGCGAAGCGCGCGCGCTTGGCCGTTTCGTTGGCCTCGCGCGCTTCGGCGGCGTCGGCCACCTGCTGTGCGCGCGCGGCCGGCACCACCACCACGCCGTCGATGTCGGCCACCACCACGTCGCCCGGATGCACCAGCGCGCCGGCGCACACCACGGGCACGTTGACCGAGCCGAGCGTGGCCTTGATCGTGCCCTTCGAATGGATGGCGCGGCTGAACACGGGAAAGCCCATCGCGTTGAGGTCGCGCACGTCGCGCACGCCGCCGTCGATCACCAGGCCCTTGCACCCGCGCGCCTTGAAGGAGGTGGCGAGCAGGTCGCCGAAGAAGCCGTCGGTGCTGTCGCTGGTGCAGGCCGCCACCACCACGTCGCCAGGCTGGATCTGCTCGGCCGCCACGTGGAGCATCCAGTTGTCGCCGGGCTGCAGCAGCACCGTGACGGCCGGGCCGCAGAAGTGCGCATCGGGATGGATCGGACGGATGCGCGGCTGCATCAGCCCAAGCCGGCCGAGCGCCTCGTGCACGGTGGACACGCCGAAGCGCGAGAGCTTCTCGACCGCGGCGGCGTCCGCGCGCGCCACCTTGCGATGGACTACGCCGATCTGCTGGAGAGTATTGGAGGAAGAAAAAGTCATGAGATCAGAGCCCCTTGGCGATGAGTGCGCGGTCCAGGCGCGGGTACACGCGGCGTGCATTGGCTTCGAACACCTTGTGGCGCGCCTCGGCGTCGAGCATGGGCGTGGCGTCGATGTAGCGGCGCGTGTCGTCGTAGAAGAAGCCGGTCTCGGGGTCGATGCCGCGCACCGCGCCGATCATTTCGCTCGCGAACAGGATGTTGTCGACCGGGATCACGCGCGTCAGCAGGTCGATGCCCGGCTGGTGGTACACGCAGGTGTCGAAGAAGATGTTGTTGAGCAGGTGGTCCTTGAGCAGCGGCTTCTTCATCTCCTGCGCGAGGCCGCGGAAGCGCCCCCAGTGGTAGGGCACTGCGCCGCCGCCATGCGGGATCACGAAGCGCAAACTCGGAAAGTCGGTGAACAGGTCTGACGTGAGGCACTGCATGAAAGCCGTGGTGTCGGCATTCAGGTAATGCGCGCCGGTGGTGTGGAAGCAGGCGTTGCAGCTCGTGCTCACATGCACCATGGCCGGAATGTCGTGCTCGACCATCTTCTCGTAGAGCGGGTACCAATGGCGGTCCGACAGGGGCGGCGAGGTCCAGTGCCCACCCGAGGGATCGGGATTGAGGTTGATGGCGACGAAGCCATACTCCCGCACGCAGCGTTCCAGCTCCGGAATGCAGCTGCGCGGGTCCACGCCCGGCGACTGCGGCAGCATGGCCGCGCCGATGAAATGGTGGGGGAACAGCTCGCTCACGCGAAAGCACAGCTCGTTGCAGATGGCGGCCCATGTCGACGAGGTCTCGAAGTCGCCGATGTGGTGGGCCATGAAGCTCGCGCGCGGGCTGAAGATCGTCAGGTCGCTGCCGCGCTCCTTCATGAGGCGCAGCTGGTTGCCCTCGATCGACTCGCGCAGCTCGTCGTCGCTGATCTTCAGGTCGGCGGCGCGGGGCTTCAGCGCGGGGTCCTTCAGGCCCGCGATCTGCTGGCTGCGCCAGTTCTCCAGCGCCTTGGGTGCCGTGGTGTAGTGGCCGTGGCAGTCGATGATCATGGGGCGGTTCCGTTGGTGGCTGGTGGTGACTTGCCGGCCTGCATGGCGAGTGCGCCGGCCCTTGCGTCAAGTGTGGTTCCGGAGGCCGCCGCGTGGCGTGAGTTCGGCTTGCCCTACCATCAGACTTTCTTATCGGCCAGGGCTCGCGCCCCGGCACCTCTGGAATGACGGGCCGACGCCAGCTGCAAGACAAAGTGATCGACCGCACGCACGCGCATGCGCTGGGCCTCAACCTGCGGCACCTGCGCGCGTTCACGGCCGTGGCGGCGGCCGGCAGCATCGCCAGGGCCGCGGACGAGCAGTTGTTCCGCGTCGCCTCGGGCGTGACGCGCTCCATTTCCGAGCTCGAAGGCGCGCTCGGGCGTCCGCTGTTCGACCGCGGCCCGCGCGGCATGGCGCTGAACTCCTACGGCGACCTGGTGCTGCTGCGCGCTCGCCGCATCGAGCGCGAGTTCGAGGATGCGCGCGCCCAGCTCGTCGCGCGCGGCGGCATCGGCACCTCGGCCGACGTGCATTCGCCGTTCGCGTCGATCCTCAACGGCCGCCGCCTGGCGGTGATCGCGAGCCTTGTGGAGAAGCGCAACATGCCGGCGGTCGCGCGCGAGTTCGGCATCACGCAGCCGGCGATCAGCAGCGCGCTGAAGGACCTCGAAGGCGGGCTCGGCGTCGCGCTGCTCGAGCGCAGGACGCGCGGTCTCGTGCCCACGCCGGCCGGCGAGATCGTGGCCTTCCATTTCAAGCGCGTGCTCGCGGAGCTGCGCCACATCGGCCCCGACATCGCGGCCAGCGAAGGCATGCTGCAGGGCAGCGTGAACGTGGGAGCGCTGCCGCTCGGCCGCACGCAGATACTGCCGCAAGCGATCGCCTCGCTGCTGGCGCGCCATCCGGGGCTGCACGTCGCCACGGTCGAAAGCCCTTACGACGCACTGGCGGCATCGCTGCGCAGCGGCGACATCGACTTCATCCTCGGCGCGCTGCGCAGCGGCGCCGAGGCGCGCGACCTGCAGCAGGAAGCGCTGTTCGAAGACCGCATCTCGGTGATCGCGCGCGCCGGCCATCCGCTGGCGCGCGCCGCGCGCGTCGACTTCGATGCGCTGCGGCAGGCGACCTGGGCGCTCTCGCGGCAGGGCACGCCGTCGCGCGAGCTGCTCGAGCGCTTTTTCTCGGCCGCGCGCGAGGCGCCGCCGGTTCCCGCCGTGGAGACCGGCGACCTCGCCGTGCTGCGCGGCCTGCTGCTCGAAAGCGACATGCTGACCGCGATCTCGGCCCACCAGCTGCGCCACGAGATCCGCAACGCCAGCCTGGTGGTGCTCGACTTTCCGCTCGACGAGACGCGGCGCGAGATCGGCCTCACCCAGCGCCTCGGTGCGTTCCCCTCGCCCGGTGCGAGCGCACTGATGCAGGAGATCCGCGCGGTGGTCGCCCGCTCGCCGGACTTCCGCGCCAAGCCCGCGGACCGCCGCCGGTGAAATGCCGGCGGCCGCTGGCGCTCAGCGCCGGGCCAGCAGGTCAGCCAGTTCGGGCACCAGGGCCTCGGGCGCCAGGCCCTGCGCATGCTGCAGCGTCTGCAGCACCGCCGCCGCAATGTCGCGGTGCGCACCGGCATCGCCCGCCATGGTGTTGTAGTAGCCGAGGTCCTTGCTCGCATTGGCGATCGAAAAGCGCAGGCTCGATGTGTCCTTGGCCGTCAGGTAGGGCCGCAGCCGCTCCAGCGCCACGCCGCCGCCGCCGCCCTTGGCCAGGATCTCCACGAACATCTCGGGCGCCACGCCGTGCTGGCCGGCACAGGCGGCCGCCTCGGCGATCAGCGCCACCGTGCCCAGCGAGACGAAGTTGTGCAGCAGCTTCATGCCATGGCCCGCGCCCACCGGGCCCGCGTGCAGGATGTTCTCGGCAAAGCACGACAGCAGCGGACGGCATTCCTCGAGCAGAGCCGCATCGCCGCCGACCAGCAGGTTGAGCCGGCCTTCGGCCGCTTCCTTGGGCGTACGCGTCATCGGCGTGTCCAGGAAGCGGCTGCCCGCGGCCTGCACGGCCTGGGCCATGCGCAGCGTGGAGGCCGGAATCGCGGTGGAGCAGTCGATGACGATGCTGCCCGGGCGCAAACCCTGCAGCACGCCGCCTTCGCCCGTGAGCACGGCCTCGACCTGGGGCGAGCCCGTGAGCACGAGGATGACGATGTCGGACTGCGCAGCCAGGTCGGCCGCCCGCGTGAAGCTGCGCGCGCCGGTGGCCTTGAGCGCGTCCAGCGGCTGGTTGCCGGCGTGCTCGAGCACGGCCAGCGGGTAGCCGTGCTTGGCGATGTTGGTGGCAATGCCGTGGCCCATCATGCCGATGCCGATCATGCCGATGTTTTTTTTCAAGGGAATCTCCTGGTTGCGATGTGTAGGGGATGCAGGGGCAACCGTCCGAGTCGAGGACTGGGTTCCGCTTCGGGTCAGGCTTCCGTCGGCAAGCACCGATCGTGCGACGAAGTGGCTCGGATGGGCCTGCAGGCAGGCGCAGCGTACCAAACTCGGCGGAGTACTTCGTCCCGACAAGCGATGCCCACGCCCACCGAGCAGTTCGAGCAATCGCTCGCCTCTCTCCCGGCGCAGAAAACCACAGGATCAGGCCGCAGCCGGCGAACGGTTCTTGCGATAGGAGTTCTTCAGAAGAATCTTGCCGGCACGAAAAGCAAACAGATCGCAGCCTTGGACTTCGACGTGGGTTCCGTCGGTGCGTGTTCCCGTGAACGTCCACTCCGACACTCCGCGGTCTCCATGGACGAAATGGCGCGCGTTCCCCCAGTGGGCATCGGGAAAGACCGCCCAGACTTCTGCAAAAGCAGCTCGCACTGCCGCGCCGCCGGCGTATCGGGTGCCGCAGGCCTCGGCGCCGGCGGAGGCTTCGAAGATGCAATCGGGTGTCATGAACGACATGAGTGCATCCACATCGTGCCGATTCCACGCATCGGCAAATGCCTGCAACACTTCCGCGGTCACTTCGGGATTCGGCGTTTGCATGATCGGGCACCTCCGGCCGGCGGGCGGCTTGGATGCCGAGATTAGTCCGATCGAATCCGGCCAGCAAGCTCATCGGGGACCGGTTGGCTGCACGCCGTTGGCATCGCGCATTGCACGCGATCCCGATCCGTCCTCACTCCGCCTGGATCCCCGCCTCCTTCACCACCCTGCCCCACTTGGCAAGGTCGGACCTGATCAGCGCGGCGTATTCCTGCGGCGTGCCGCCCTGTATCTCGATGCCGGCAGCCTCCAGCCTGGTCCGCACGTCCGGCAGCTTGAGCGCCGCGTTGATCTCGGCATTCAGCTTGGCGACGATGGCCTTGGGCGTGCCGGCCGGCGCCAGGAACCCGCCGTTCGTGTTGGCGTCGTAGCCCTTCAATCCCTGCTCGTCCGCAGTCGGCACGTCGGGCAGCGAGCTTGTCCGCTTGCGCGTCGACACCGCCACGGCGCGCACGTTGCCGGCCTTCACCTGCGGCTGGATGGCACTGAGGGTGTCGATGAAGAGCGCGGTGCGTCCGGCCAGCAGGTCCGGGTGCGCGGCGGACGAGCCCTTGTAGGGCACCAGAAGCATCGGCGCGCCGCTGGCCATGCGGAACATCTCGGCCGCCATTTCCTGCGCGCTGCCGCGGCCGGAGGTGGCAACCTTGGCCTCGTCCGGATGGGCCTTCATCCACGCCACCAATTCGGGCAGCGTCCTGGCCGGAAGCTGCGGGTAGATGGCGAACACCAGTGGAACCTCGTGGCTGTAGACGATGGGTTCGAAGCTTTTTTCCGGATCCCAGCCGAGGTTCTTGAACAGGAACTTGTTGATGTTGTGGCTGCCGCCGACGATGCCGATCGTGTAGCCGTCGGGCGACGACTTGGCAAGAACGTCGGTGCCGAGATTGTTGGAAGCGCCGGGCCTGTTGTCGACGATCACCGGCTGCCCCATCGACACCGCAAGCTTGTCGCCGACGACGCGGGCGATGGTGTCGATCGCACCGCCGGGCGGCGCAGGCACGATGATCTTGATGGCGCGTGCCGGATAAGCCGCCTCGGCCGATGCGGCGAACGGCATCGCCGCCAGCGACGCCGAGACGGCAAGGATCTTGACCAGGGATGTGAGCTGCATGGATGTCTCCTGTTCGGGGTGGGTCTGTGTCTCTTTTGAAAGGCCGCGCGCCGCGCTCACTCGATCGTGATCTTGCGGCTTCGGATGATCTGGGCGTAGCGGCGCTTGTCGTCGTCGATCAGCCGCGCGAACTCCTGCGGCGATGTGGCGCGCGGCACGCCGCCCAGCCCCACGAAGCGCGCCTTGACCGATTCGTCGGCCAGCACGGCGCGCAGGTCGGCGGCGATCTTCTCCACCAGTTCGGGCGGCGTGCCCGCCGGTGCGAGCAGGCCGATCCAGGAGATCGCGTTGAAGCCGGGCGCCACGCTTTCGGCGAGCGTGGGCACGTCGGGAAACGCCGGCACGCGCTTGTCGCCGGTCACGGCCAGCGCACGCAGCTTGCCCGCCTTGATGTGGCCGGAGGCCTCCAGCACGGTCATGAACGACAGCTGCACATGGCCCGCAAGCAGGTCGGCGATGGCCGGACCGCCGCCGCGGTAGGGCACATGCACGATGAAGGCACCCGTCTGGTCCTTGAACATCTCGGCCGCCAGGTGCGGCGCGCCGCCGGCGCCCGAACTGCTGTAGCTCATCTGGCCCGGCCTGGACCTGGCCAGCGCCACGAAGTCGGCCGCCGTCTTCGCGGGGACCGCCGGATTGACCATCATCGCCAGCGGCAACTCGGCCACCAGGGAGACCGGCGCAAAGGCCTTGTCGGCGTCGTAGGGCAGCTTGGAATACAGCAAGGGATTGATCGCCTGCGTCCCGATGTTGCCCAGCAGCAGCGTGTAGCCGTCCGGCCTGGACTTGGCGACGAAGTCGGCGCCGATCTGCCCGGCGGCGCCGCCCTTGTTCTCCACGATCACAGGCTGGCCCCAGCGCCGGCCCAACTGCTCGGCGATGACGCGGCCGCCGGTGTCCGTCCCGCCGCCCGGCGGGAACGGCACCACCAGCGTGACGGGGCGCGAAGGAAAAGTCTGCGCGAAGCCCGGTGTTTGGATGGCGCAGAGGGCAAGGGCCAGGGGAACGGCAAGGCGTCGAATGAACAAGGGTGTCTCCATTTATAGGTTTGATGTGCGGCCGCTGGCCGCGCGCGCAGGGACTCAGGTGGTCAGGCTCATGGCCGGGCGCTCGCCGGCCAGGGCCTGGGCGACGCTCGCCAGCACCATCTCGGCCATGGCGGTGCGGGTCTCCCAGGTGGCACTGGCACGGTGGGCCTGCAGCGTCGCGCGCTCGGACCGGCGCAGCGCCAGCGGCACGCGCGGCTCGTCGACGAACACGTCGAGCCCCGCACCTGCGATGCGGCCGTCAAGCAGCGCCTGCGTGAGGTCGGCTTCGTTCACGAGCCGGCCGCGCGCCACGTTGACCAGGAAGCCGCGCGGCCCCAGCGCATCGAGCACGGCCGCATCGACGATGCCTTCGGCGCGGTCCGCGGCGGCGCACAGCACCAGCGCGTCCGACTCGCGCGCCAGGTCCACCAGGCGCGGTGTGAAGCCGTACGCGACGTCGTCCATGGCATGCAGGTCGGTGTAGCGGATGGGGCAACCGAAAGCCGCCGCCCGCACCGCGACGGCGCGGCCCACCCGGCCCATTCCGACGATGCCGATGCGCATGCCGCTGAACCTGCGGGCGAGCGGAATGGCACTGGGCTGCGGATGAAGTTCCCACTGGCCGTCCCGCACAAAGCGGTCGCCGGCACACAGGTTCCGGCAGGCCGCGATCAGCAGGCCGATGGCCAGGTCGGCCACGTCTTCGGTGAGCGCACCCAGCGTCGCGGTGACGGGCAGGCCGCGCTCCCGGCAGTACGCCAGGTCCACGGCGTCGGTGCCCACGCCATTGACGGCCACCACCTTCAGGCTGGGCAGCTGCTCCAGCATCGCGCGCGAGATGCCCGTGTGCCCGCCGGTGATCACGGCGTCGACCGACGCGCCATGCTGGCGCAGCCAGCCCTCCGGATCGGGCAGCTCGAAGTGCTTGTGCACGGTGTAGAGCGAGGCGAGCGTGTCGTTGATCGCGGGAATCAGGATCGGATTGAGTTGAAGGACTTGGGGTTTCATATCGCTGTTCGGAAACGCTCTTCACGGAGCTGGGCCTATGCTATGAATAGATTGATAGTACGGTCAATCTTGATACATATAATCAATAGAAATCGACTCTGACGACCTGCCCATGGCTTCCTGGATTTCAATGACCGAGGCGTGCAAGCTGCTGGGTGTGCAGCCCCAGACGATCTACGCGTACGTGAGCCGCGGCAAGCTCGAGGTCATGCCCGACCCGGCCGACACGCGGCGCAGGCTCTACCGCGCCGAGGACGTGGCCGGCCTGGCCAGGCGCAAGCAGGCCGGCCGCAAGCACGAGACGCTGGCCGCCAACACGCTGTTCGGGTCGGAGCCCAGCATTCCCACGGCCCTGTGCGCGTTCTCCCGCGGGCGGCCGTACTACCGCGGCCGGGATGCCGTGCGCATGGCCCGCACCGCCACGCTCGAAGATGCGGCTCAGCTCCTGTGGGGCGCCGAACATGCCGTCGATTTCGCCTGCATGGCGTCCCTGCGCTCCGGCAAGCCGGGGCGAGGCGCGGCCTTCGCCGCCTTGGCCAGCCTGGCGGCCGCCGGCCATTCCACCGGGGGCCGCCTGACCCGGGTGCTGCATGCCGAGGGCCAGGACCTGGTGGGCCGGCTGGCCAACGCGTTCGGGGCTTCACCCGGCCACGAACCGCTGCATCTGCGCTTTGCGAAAGGATGGAAGCAACCTGCCAAGGTGGCCGATCTGCTGCGAACGGCCCTGGTGCTCCTGGCCGATCACGAACTGACCAGTTCGGCCTTTGCCGCACGCATTGCGGCTTCGACGGGCGCCTCGTTGCCCGCATGCCTGCTGGCCGGATTGACCACCCTCTCCGGCCCCTTGCATGGCGACGCCTCGGGCCGCGTCCGCGCACTGTTCAGCGAGGTGGAGCGGCTGGGGGACGACCAGGTGCTGGCCCACCACCTCTCGAACGGCCTGTCGCTGGCCGGATTCGGCCATCACCTCTACCCCGACGGCGATCCGCGCGCGGCCGCGCTGCTGGCCTTGTTCGAGCCTCCCAAGGTGATCGCGCGCTTCATCGCAAAGGTGGCGAAGCTGACCGGCTTGCAGCCCAACATCGACGTCGCGCTGGCCGCCATGGCCGCCCACCATCGGCTGCCTGCCGATGCGGCCTTTGGCCTGTTCGCCACCGCGCGCAGCGTCGGGCTCCTGGCGCACAGCCTGGAGCAGCTGGGCACGGCGCAGGTGATCCGCCCGCGCGGGCGCTATGTGGGGCCGGCGCCAGAGCCCGTGTGAGCTGCCCGCATCGATGCAACCGTCCCGAGTCAAGCCTCGCCCGGCCAGGCGTCAAACCGGCGCGTAGCTCCCTGTGCCTCCCGGCCAGGTCGTCAGCACTTCATATCCCTCGGGCGTGACGGCCACCATGTGCTCCCACTGGGCGGACAGCGACCGGTCCCTGGTCACGACGGTCCACCCGTCGGGCAATTGCCTGGTTTCGCGCTTGCCTGCGTTGAGCATCGGCTCGATGGTGAAGACCATCCCCGGTTCCAGCTTGAGACCTTCACCGCGCTGCCCGTAGTGCAGCACCTGCGGCTCATCGTGATAGATCCGGCCAATGCCGTGGCCGCAGTATTCGCGCACCACGCTGAACTGCTCCCGGTGAGCGACCGACTGGATGGCATGGCCGATATCGCCCAGGGTCGCTCCGGGCCTGACCTGCCGGATTCCGGCCAGCATGGCCTCGTACGTCGTCTCCACCAGGCGCCGAGCCAGCACGCTGGGCGCGCCGACGAAATACATGCGGCTGGTGTCGCCGAACCAGCCGTCCTTGATGACAGCGACGTCGATGTTGACGATGTCGCCCTTCTTCAGGATCTTGGCCGGAGACGGAATGCCGTGGCAGACCACCTGGTTGACGGAGGTGAGGATGGTCTTGGGATATCCCTGATATCCCACGTTGGCGGGAATGGCGCCTTGCACATTCACGATGTGGTCGTGGCAGATCCGGTCGAGCGTCTCCGTGCTCACCCCCGGCACCACGTGGGGCCCGACCATGTCCAGAACCTCCGCGGCAAGCCTGCCGGCGCGCCGTGCCATCGCGAGCTCCTCGGCGGACCTGATGGGAACGCCGTGCACCACTAGTGCTTTCCAGTCGCGGATCCGCGGGGCTTGCCGGGCTGGCTGGTGACAGCCGCGGCAATGTCCAGGCCGCCCGCGAGTTCGGCCTGTATCAGCAGCTGGCAGATTTCCCGGTAGTCCAGTTCCGGATGCATCTCGGTCAGCATCCCGACCCGCATCCAGTGCTCTGCCTGTGCATTGATGGACCTGCTCAGGGCATTCCCCGCCACCCGCAGGTTCTCATGCATCAGGTCCGAAATCTTCACGATGCCCATTGCTTGCCCTCTATACGAAATATACCCGTATTGTATATGTTTCGTATGGTCTCGCAAATGATCTGGGCGAATGAACTCGACGACACCCGCGGGCGGCGCGCTCGCTGCGCAGCAATACCTGAAAGCCGACCTGGTCGACGAAATGCAGCTTCACCTCGTTCCAACGCTGCTCGGCGGTGGCGAGCGCCTGTTCGACGGCGTCGAAGCCCTGCATGCCCTCGCGATGGTGAAAGCGGTCGTGGCGCCGGACGTGGTTCACCTGCAATTTGCGAGAAAGTAAAGCCGTGCGGTGCAGTCCCTTGCTGCAGGCAGCGCTTGGACCTGGCACTGCCGTCCGGTCTCCCGCTACAGCAGGCCTTTGGCGGACGCTTTCAGCGTTGCGGCCGCGCGGGTCGAGCAGCCAAGCTTGCGGAACACACGTTCGACATGGGTCCGTACCGTGCTCGGGCTGATGCTCAGCGCGCGAGCGACCTGCTTCGTGTTGTCGCCCCGGCTGATGCAGCGCAGGACTTCGAGTTCGCGCTGGGAAAGCGACGGGTCGCCCGGCGCAGGTGCGGCGGGCTTTGCAGGCGTTCCCGACAGGGCACAGGCGAGCAGCGCGGTGACGACCTCCTGGTCGAAGCGGCCCGCCTCGACGTCCTCGTGCATGCGAGCGAGCGACTGTGCCTCGGTCAGTTCCGGCCGCCACGGACGGCGGGTGCGATGCGAAACCCACTGCTCGGCCGCCGCGACGATCTGTCCTTCGAGCGGCATCGACATGCCGGAGCGACCGCGGAAGTAGCCGGAGCCATCGCGCCGCTCGAAGGCGAACGATGCGATCTCTGCCTCGGCCGCAAGGCCGTCGATCTGCCCGGCGGCGCGGGAAGTCCAGTACGGCACGAGCCGCAGGCGCTCCATCGACGAGGCCGGCAACGGTTCGGGCGCGTTCCAGATGGCGTTGGGAACCGCTGCGCGCCCGATGCCATGGATCAAGCCGGCCTTGTACATGCGTTGGCGCAACGGTTCGTTCATTCCCAGTTGCGTGCCGCAATCGCGCGCCAACTTCGCCACGCGGCGCGAGTACCCCGTCATCCAGGGAAGCTTGAGGTCGCTCACGTCGCCGACGAGTTCCAGCCCGACGCGCCGAAGCATCGAAGCCGGCTGGTTGGCGACGCCGGTCCACGGCGCGACAGGAGAATCCAGCAGCTTCATCCACTCCCGAGCGTGCGGTGAGCTCGCCTCGACGAGGAAGTCCGGGTAGAGGCTGTTCGCGCGCCCCCGCGCCAGCGCGAGGGCTTCGTCGAGCCCGTAGAGGCGGCTGAAGATCTCCAGGTCGCTCGCCAGGGCCACGACGTAAGTCGCAACGGGCACGTCCTCGCCCCGGAGGACGCCGGGAATGCCGCTGCCATCGTAGGCCTCGAAGATGGCGCGCAGCGCCGCTTCCACATCGGGACTCAAGCCGAGCATGCCCGCGATGTCGCCGGCAATCTCGCAATGAATATGGGCCATGGCAACCACTGGCCCAGGGATGGGCGCGCGGTGCGGCCGATGCAGCCGCGGCTGCGGGGATGCCAGAAGGGCTCGCCGACCGAGCACGTCGTCCTCCAGGAAGTCCGCGAACTCCTGCGCATTGGCCGTGCAACCCGACCAGCGCAGCAGCGCAACGTGCCGCGCGACCTCGACCTGTGGCGCGTTGCAGCCGGCTTCCCTCGCAATCATCCCCGCCAGCCAGGCCGTACGCAGGGAATGGTCGATCGGCTGGCCCATGCTCAGATCGCCGATGAAGGCCAGCGCGCGGGCCGCGTCAAAAACGGTGATGGTCGTGTCTTCAGGCATGGGATCCCTGTGGCGGGCGCATAGCATCGCACAGTCTTCGTGCGGTGCCTGTCGGTCATCCGACCGATACCGCAACCAGCGGCGCAGGACAAGAATCGTTGCATCCGCCTCGCTCGATGCGCGGAAAGCTCTCATCCCCACGGCCTTCGCCCCACATCCATGTCCGACATCATCCAGCCTCATCTTCAGCGGGCCGCCTGGCTGCGCAAGCTCTACTTCATCCGTGCGGCCTTCTCCTTCGCATGGGTCGCGCTGGCCTTCGCCACGGCCAGGCAATCGGCCGTCGCGACGGCCGCCCTGCTGATCGTCTACCCTGCATGGGACGCGCTGGCGAACCTGCTGGACGCCAGGATGGCGGGCGGCACCAAAGCCAATCCGACTCAAGTGTTGAACGCCTGGATCAGCACGATCGTCGCAGCTGCGGTCACGGGCTCCCTCGTGCTCGGGCACCAGATCGTCCTGGTCATCTTCGGGATCTGGGCCATTGCTTCAGGTCTCCTGCAGCTGGCGACGGCCATTCGCCGCCGCAAGAGCGATCGTGGGCAATGGGCCATGATGCTGAGCGGCGCGCAGTCTGCGCTTGCCGGCGGCTTCTTCATCGCACAGCAAGGCGCCGGTACACCGGTCGTCCGGACGCTCAGCGGCTATGCGACGGTTGGCGCCGTGTACTTCCTGATCTCCGGACTTGTGATCCTATTTCGCAAACCGGATGAGAGGCCCGTCAGCTCGCCCGGTTGATGGCCTTGTGGCTTGCCTGCACATACTTCAGGAGAATCCTCCACGCGCAGTCAAAGACCCAACCGCGTCAAGGCCCAGGCCACCGTGGCCAACTGCGCCACGTTGAGCATCATCCCGGCGACGTGGAGCCGGCGGAACCTGAAGATCGAAGTGTCGGCGACCGGGATCGTGTGCCGCAGCATGTCCATGCGCGGGATGATGATCCAGCGGCGCAGCGCAAACGCCAAGGCTGCGATGAATGCCATGCCGAGGGCAAAGGCGGGCTTGCCGGCCCACGCGTAGCTGAGTGCTGCCGCGCTCGCGGTCAGCACCACGGCAACGTAGTAGACGTTGAAAAGACCTCGGATGAAGCGCGAATCCAGCGGCGTGTCGTGCTTGAGCACCAGCAGTGGCAGCGAGCCCATCATGAAGAATCCCATCCAGACGAGCAGGACGACGGTCGCTATGAGCGCAATGACCATGGGGAGCATCTGAACCCTCCTCGGTCTCGAAGCATACGCCGGCGGCAAGCCGCGCGATGGCGCCCCCTGATGCTTTTCGCCAATCGCGCGGAGCAGTGCTGCCATTGCCGCGCGCTCCCGCGCCGCCTAGATTGCAGCCCACATGACCTCTTCTCCCGAACCCATGGCAGGCGCAGCTAAAGGCGCGCCGCTCGCCGGCGTGCGCGTGCTCGACCTGACCCGCCTGCTGCCCGGGCCGCTCGGCGCCATGCACCTGGCCGACCTGGGCGCCGACGTGATCAAGATCGAAGACACCGGCGCCGGCGACTACGCGAGCCCCAGCGTGCGCGCGCTCGTCAACCGCAACAAGCGCGCGATCCGCATCGACCTGAAGCATGCGCAGGGTGTGGCCACGCTGCTGCGGCTGTGCCGCGAGGCCGACGTGCTGGTGGAGGGCTTCCGGCCCGGCGTGATGCAGCGGCTCGGCGTCGGCTATGAAGCGGTGGCGGCCGAGAACCCGCGCATCGTCTACTGCAGCATCAGCGGCTTCGGCCAGACCGGGCCGCTGTGCGACACGCCGGGGCACGACCTGAACTACGCGGCGCTCGCCGGCGTGGCCGACCAGATCGGCAATGCCGCGGGCCCGGCCCTGTCGAACCTGCCCGTGGCCGATCTGCTGGGCGGCACCATGACCGCGGTGGCCGGCATCCTGGCCGCGCTGTTCGATGCCGCGCGCAGCGGGCGGGGGCGGCACGTCGACATCGCGATGGCCGACGGCGTGCTCGCCCATGCGGTGCTGCCGCTGGCCGGCCTGCACCAGCATGGCGAGGTGCCGCGCGTAGGCCACAGCGCGCTGACGGGCGCGCTCGCCTGCTACGGCTACTACCGCACGGCCGATGGCCGGCACGTCGCGGTCGGCGCGCTCGAGTCCAAGTTCTGGAACGACCTGTGCCGCCTGCTCGAGCGCCCCGATCTCGCACCGCTGCACCGCAGCGGCGATGCCGCCACCGAGGAGCGCCTGCGTGCGGAGCTGGCCGCCATCTTCTGCGCGCGGCCGCTCGCGCACTGGCGCGAGCTGTTCCGCGACGGCACGGGCTGCGTGACGCCGGTGCTGCGCATCGACGAGACGCTGGCGCATCCGCATTTCCGCGCGCGCGGCATGCGCGTTGCGGGCGATGCCGCTGCGCGGCCGCAGCTCGGCTGCCCGATCAAGATGACCGGCTTCGAGCCGTTCGTTCCCCGCCCTGCCCCGCGCCCGGGCGAGCACAGCGACGAAATCCTGCGCCAGGCCGGGCTCGACGCATCGGCCGTGGCCGCGCTGCGGGCGGTCGGCGCCGTCGATTGAGGCGCCCTCCCCCACGGGAGCGCTGCCTACAATCCCTTCGGCCGAGTTGCAGCAAGCCGCGGCCGCCACCGATGACGCTCACCCATCACACCGTTGCCATCCAGCAGGTGCACAGCATCCTGATGGGCGCGCGCCACCGCGGCGTGGATGCGGCGCGCGTGCTGGCCCGCGCGGGTATCGCGCCCTCGCTGCTGGAATCGCCGCTCGCGCGCATCTCGCAGCGCCAGTACGCGCTGCTGATCCGCGCGCTGCGGCGCGAACTGCGCGACGAGATCTGGGGCCTCCTGAGCGGCCCGCTGCCGCCCGGCAGCTTCGGCCAGTGCATGCGGCAACTGGTGCGCTGCGCCACGCTCGGCGAGGCCCTGCGCGAAGGCTTCGCTTCGTACCACCTGCTGCTGCACGACTTCGTGCCCCGGCTCGCGGTGCAGGGCGGCAGCGCGCACGTGCAGTTCGTGCTGCGGCGCGCCTCCGATGCGCGGCTCGACTATGCGGTGAAGGCCTTCATGCTGTTCGCGTTCAATGCCTCGTCCTGGCTGGTGGCGCGCCGCATTCCGCTGCTCGAGGTCGACTACACGGCCGAGCAGACCAACACCGAGACCTCGCGCGTCTACCAGGTGCCGATCCGCTACGGCCAGGCGCATGTCGGCATGTCCTTCGAGGCGCGCTGGCTCGACCTGCCGGTGGTGCAGTCGCCGCAGAGCCTGCGCGAATTCCTCGCCGGATCGCCGGCCAACCTGATCGTGAAGTACCGCGACACCAGCAGCCTCACCGAGCGCATCCGCCGGCTGCTGCGCAAGGGACTGGGCAGCGAGCTGCCGTCGCTGGAGGAAGTGGGCGAGGCGCTCGCGGTGACGCCGCAGACGCTGCGCCGGCGCCTGCGCGACGAAGGCCGCGGCTTCCAGCAGATCAAGGACGAACTGCGGCGCGACGCGGCCATCGATTACCTGCTGCACACGCCGCTGCCGCTGCTCGACATCGCCAACCGCGTGGGCTTCTCGGAAGCCAGCACCTTCCACCGCGCCTTCAAGCAGTGGACCGGCGTGGCGCCGGGCGAGTACCGGCTGACGCACGGCCCGGAACGCTGAGCGGTTTCGCCAAGCCCTTTGGCGCTTCCCGCCATGGGTGCGGCACGTAGTGCGGCCTAAGCTGTGCCGCATCTTCGTTACCCGTCGGCGGCTCATCGTGTACCTGACCCAAGGCCTGCATCGCGCGCTCCAGCGCCACCCCGGCATGGCGGCGCTCACCCACGTGGGCGACACCGGCGTGCGCCACCAGACGCATGCGCAGATGGCGGACGGCATCGCGCGCCAGGCGGCCGCGCTGGCCCGGCGCGGCATTGCGCGCGGCGACCGCGTGGCGCTGCTCGCGCCCAACAGCGACCAGCTGGTGCGGGCCATCCTCGCATGCTGGTGGCTCGGCGCCGTCGCCTGTCCCTTGAACATCCGCTGGAGCACGCCGGAGCTCGCGCATGCGCTGCAGGACAGCGAAGCCTCGCTGCTGCTCGTGCACGAAAGCCTGCGGGCGCTGGCACCGGCCGGCGGGCCCGCACTGGCACAGCTGGATGCGCTCGAAGACGAAGGCGCAGCGCTGGAACCATTGCCCGACACGCGCACCGGCGGCGACGCGCTCGCCGCCATCCTCTACACCGGCGGCACCACCGGCCGCTCCAAGGGCGTGATGCTGAGCCACGCGAACTTCTGGACCGCCTCGATGACGCGCGGCGCCGAACTCAACAACGCGCCCGATTCCATCTCGCTGCTGGTGGCACCACTGTTCCACGTCGCCGGGCTCGGCCGCCTGGTGGGCCAGCTGATCGTCGGCGGCTGCTGCGTGACGATGGCGCAGTTCCGCCCCGCCGCCGTGATCGAGGCCATCGAGGAGCACCGCATCGGCGACATCATCGTGGTGCCGAGCATGCTGCAGTCGCTGCTCGACGATCCGTCGTTCACGCCCGGGCGCGTGCGCAGCCTCACGCGCATCGCCTTCGGCGCCGCGCCGATGCCGCCCGACCTGCTCGACCGCGCGCTGGCCGCCTGGCCCGAGGCCGAGTTCTTCCAGGCCTACGGCCTCACCGAAACCGCGGGCGCCGTGTGCATCAACCTGCCCTCGAACCACCGGCCGGAGGCGCGCGCGCTCGGCCGGCTGAACTCGGTCGGCCGCGCCGGCCTGGGTGCCGAGATCATCATTGCGGACGAAAGCGGCCGCGAGCTGCCGCGCGGTGAAGTCGGCGAAGTGCTCGCGCGCGGACCGATGGTGATGCAGGGCTACTGGCGCAACCCCGAGGCCACGGCCGCGGCACTGCGGGACGGCTGGCTGCGCACCGGCGATGCGGGCCGCATGCTGCCCGACGGCCACCTGTTCATCGTCGACCGCCTGAAGGACATGATCATCAGCGGCGGCGAGAACGTCTACTGCGCCGAGGTGGAGGCCGCACTGCGCAGCCATCCGCAGGTGCGGCAGGCGGCGGTGATCGGCGTGCCCGATGCGCGCTGGGGCGAGGCGGTGCATGCGGCGGTCGTGATGGCCGACGATGCCCGTGTCGACGCCGATGAATTGCGCGCCTGGTGCCGCGAGCGCCTGGCCGGCTACAAGTGCCCGCGCGGCATCAGCTTCCTGCGCGAGCTGCCGCTGTCGGCCGCGGGCAAGGTGCTGAAGAACGTGCTGCGCGAGCGGCTGCAGGCGTGATGCAACCCGTCACCGGCGCGGACCACCGCAACCTGTTCGGCCAGGTGCCGTTCATGCGGCTGCTGGAGGCGCACCGCGAGTTCTCCGAAGGCGGTCGCGCGCGCCTCGTCATCGACGCACGGCCCGAGCTCGGCAACGTCATCGGCGCGGTGCACGGCGGCGTGCTGGTCACGCTGCTCGACGTGGCCATGGCGAGCGCGGCCGTGTCGCTGTTCGACTTTGCGCGCACCGCCGTCACGCTCAGCCTCAGCACCAGCTTCCACGCACCGGGCCGCGGCCGGCTCATAGCCGACGGCGAAGTGGTGCAGCACGACGCCAGCATCGCCTGGTGCCGCGCCACGGTCAGCGACGAGGCGGGCCGCGTGGTCGCGCAAGCGCAGGGTTCCTTCCGCTACCTGCCGCTGCCGCAGGCCGCCTGAACCTCGAATTCCAACGACAGGAGACACAGCACCATGAACCGCCCCTTCCGCCCGCTCAGCCGGCGCGCCGCGCTCGCCGCACTGCTCGCGCTCTGCGCCTGCGCGGCCGCCCCGGCGTTCGCCACCGACCCATACCCGAGCAAGCCGATCCAGCTCGTGCTGCCATTCCCGCCGGGCGGCTCCTTCGACCCGATCTTCCGCACGCTGGCCGAGGCCGCTTCCAGGGACCTGGGCCAGCCCATCGTGCTGATGCACAAGCCGGGCGCGGGCGGCGTCACCGGCACGGCATCGCTGGCGACCATGAACGAAGCCGACGGCTACACGATCGCGGTGATGCACAACTCGGTGATCCGTGCGCCGCTGGTGCAGAAGGTGGCCTGGGACCCGCTCAAGGACTTCAGCTACCTGATCGGGCTGGCCGGCCTCACCACCGGCATCGTGGTGGCCAGCGACGCGCCCTGGAAGTCGCTGCCCGAGCTGCTGGCCGACGCCAGGAAACGCCCCGGCGCCGTCAGCTGGGGCAACGTCGGCGCGATCAGCATCAACCGCATCTACGCCGAGCGGCTCGCCAGGCAGGCGGGCACCGCCTTCAACCTGGTGCCCTACAAGGGCGGCAGCGAGGCCTTCCAGGCGGTGATCGGCCGCCATCTCGACGTCTACGGCGACCCCGGCTTCGGGCCCCAGGTGCAGGGCGGCAAGGTGCGCCTGCTCGCCACCTTCACCGCCGAGCGCCTGGCGCGCTACGACGCGCCGACCGTGAAGGAGCTCGGCCACGACCTGGTGATCGAGTCGCCAGTGGGCCTGGTCGCGCCGAAGAACCTCGATCCGAAGATCGCCGCCAGGCTGCACGCGGCCTTCAGCAAGGCTGCGGCGGACCCGGCCTACCTCCAGCAGCTGGAGCTGTTCGACATGCAGCCCAAGCTGATGACCGGCGAGGGCTATGCCGGCTACGCCCGTGCGCAGTTCGAGCGCGAACGCAGGATGCTGGCCGAGATCGGCTTCAAGCCGGAGTGAACGCAGCAATGAATCCCATGGACTTTTCCGCCTTCGATTTCTCGGGCCGCCACGTGGCCGTGGCCGGCGGCTCCAGCGGCATCAACTTCGGCATCGCGCAGGCTTTTGCGCGCGCCGGTGCGCGCCTCACGGTGCTCAGCCGCTCGGACCACAAGGTGGCCGCGGCCGCGCAGCAGCTCGAGGCGCTCGGCACGCAGGCACTGGGCATTGCAGCCGACGTGCGCCTGCCCGAGGCGCTGGAACGCGCCTTCGCGCAGGGCGCCGAGCGCTTCGGCCCGATCGACGTGCTGGTCTCGGGCGCCGCGGGCAACTTTCTCGCGAGCGCGCTCGACATGTCGCCCAACGCGTTCAAGACGGTGGTCGACATCGACCTGCTGGGCAGCTTCAACGTCGCGCGGCTCGCGCATGCGCACCTGCGCCGGCCCGGCGCCTGCGTGATCCAGATCTCCGCCAGCCAGGCCTTCACGCCCACGCCCTTCCAGGCCCATGTGTGCGCAGCCAAGGCGGGGGTCGACATGCTGACGCAGGTGCTGGCGCTCGAGTGGGGTCCGCAGGGCATCCGCATCAACTCCATCGTGCCCGGGCCGATCGCCGATACCGAGGGCCTGAAGCGGCTCGCGCCCACCGACGACACGATGGCCGCGATGGCCGAGCGCGTGCCGCTCAAGCGCCTGGGCCGCATCGAGGACATCAGTCGCATGGCGATGATGCTTGCGAGCGGCTGGGGCTCCTACATCACGGGCGCCGTCATTCCCGTGGACGGCGGCCTTGCGCTGACCGGGCCGCGCGACTTTACGGCCGCGGCCGCCGCGTCGAAGCGGGGGACCGCGCCATGAGCCTTCATCTCGCGGGCGCGCCGCAAGCAGGCGACGACCGGCCGCGCAGCGGGCCGCAGCGCCACGTGCCCTTTTCCGAGCACCTCGGGCTGCGGCTCGAGCATGCGGAGGGCGGCGAATCGCTGGTATCGGTGGTGCTGCGCCCCGAGCTGCTGAACAACCACGCGAGCGGCCACGGCGGCCTGCTGATGACCCTGCTCGACAGCGCCATGGCGCATGCCGCGCTCTCGCGCGTCGGCTACGCGCGCGAGGTCGTCACCGTCGACATGCACATCGCCTTCATGCGGCCCGCGGGCGGGCAGCTGCAGGCGCAGGGGCGCGCCACCGGCGGCGGACGTTCGGTGTGCTTTTGCGAGGCCACCGTCACCGATGCCGACGGCGAGGTGGCGGCGCGCGCGATGGGTACCTTCCGCTACCGCGATATCGCGTGAGCGTTTCGGCCAATCGTTTTGGGCCGATCCGCGATTGTTGAAGCCTGCGCACGGGCGGAGACTTCATTCCATCGTCACCCCCTCTCATCCAGGAGTCTCCATGACACGTATGCAGCGCCCCGTCCATGTGGTCGGCGTGGGCATGATCCCCTTCACCAAGCCGGGCGCCAGCGACCCGTACACCGTGATGGGTGCGCGCGCCGCCAGGCTTGCGCTCGACGACGCCGGCGTCGACTACGCGCTGGTGCAGCAGGCCTATGTCGGCTATGTCTACGGCGACTCCACCGCGGGGCAGGCCGCCATCTACGGCGTCGGCCTCAGCGGAATCCCGGTCTTCAACCTCAACAACAACTGCTCCACCGGCTCCAGCGCGCTGTTCCTCGCGCGCCAGGCGGTCGAGAGCGGCATGGTCGAGTGCGCGATCGCGCTCGGCTTCGAGCAGATGCAGCCCGGCGCGCTCAAGGGCGCCTACGACGACCGGCCCTCCCCGATGGCGCGCTTCGCTGAAGTGATGGCCGAGAAGCAAGGCTACATTCCCGAAGCGCCGCGCGCCGCGCAGTTCTTCGGCGGCGCGGGCCGCGACTACATCGCGCAGCACGGCATCCGCCGCGACACCTTCGGCCGCATCTCGGTGAAGGCGCGCCAGCATGCGGCGCGCAACCCGCTCGCGGTGTTCCGCCAGACGCTCACGCTCGACGAGGTGATGGCCTCGCCGCTGGTGTTCGATCCGCTCACGCGCTTCCAGTGCTGCCCGCCCACCTGCGGTGCGGCCGCGGCCATCGTCTGCTCGGCCGAGTTCGCAGAGAAGCACGGCCTCGACATGCGCGTGGTGATCGCCGCGCAGGCCATGACCACCGACACGCCCTCCACCTTCGACAGCAAGGACATGCGCAAGCTGGTCGGCTACGACATGACCGCCGCCGCGGCCCGCCAGGTGTACGAGGACGCCGGCATCGGCCCCGAGGAACTGGACGTGGTGGAACTGCACGACTGCTTCACCGCCAACGAGCTCATCACCTACGAGGCGCTGGGCCTCACGCCCGAGGGCACGGCCGAGCGCTTCATCGTCGAGGGCGACAACACCTACGGCGGGCGCGTGGTGACCAATCCTTCGGGCGGCCTGCTGTCCAAGGGCCATCCGCTCGGCGCCACCGGCCTTGCGCAATGCGCGGAGCTCGTGTGGCAATTGCGCGGCCGGGCCGAGCAGCGCCAGGTCGAAGGCGCGCGCCTCGCGCTGCAGCACAACCTGGGGCTGGGCGGCGCCTGTGTCGTCACGCTGTACCAGGCCGTTTGACATGCTGGCCCCCACGCTTGTCGCTTCGCGTATTGCGCTGCCCCCCAAGGGGGCTCCAGCCGCCTTGGGGCGGCCCGGCGGTGGCTGGGCATGATCGACCGCCGCCACATCGGCCACCAGCTCCCGCCCTTCCAGGTGGAGGTGGAGAAAGGTCGCCTGCGCTTCTTCGCCAAGGCCACCGGCCAGACCGATCCCGTCTACACCGACGAGGCCGCCGCGCGCGACGCGGGCCATCCGGGCCTGCCGGTGCCGCCCACCTTTCTCTTCTGCCTGGAGATGGAGGCGCCCAACCCGGCGGCCATCCGCGAGCTGCTGGGCATGGACTACCGCAGCCTGCTGCACGGCGAGCAGGGCTTCAGCTACCACGCAATGGCCTATGCGGGCGACATGCTCACGTTCCGCCAGCGCATCGAGGACATCTACGACAAGAAGAACGGCGCGCTCGAGTTCGTCGTGCGCAAGACCCATGTGCACAACCAGCGCGATGAACTCGTGGCCGAACTGCGCTGCGTGACCGTGGTGCGGAACCAATGAACGACCGAAACCCGACGATGGCCACCGCCCAACTCCCCGACTGGAACGCACTGCAGCCCGGCGACGCGCTGCCTCCGCTCGAATTGCCGCCGATCCGCCGGCTCGACCTGGCGCTGTACTGCGGCGCCTCGGGCGACCACAACCCGATCCACGTCGACGTCGACTTCGCCAGATCCGCCGGCATGCCCGACGTGTTCGCGCACGGCATGCTGTCGGCGGCCTGGCTCGCGCGGCTGCTGACGAATTGGGTGCCGCAGTCGGCGATCCGCTCGCTCGACCTGCGCTTTGCCGCCCTCACCCATGTGGGCGAACGCATCCGCTGCACCGGCACGGTCGCCGAGAAGTTCGAGCACGAGGGCCGGCGCAGCGTGCGGCTGAAGCTCGCAACGGCCAACCACGAAGGCGCCGCCAGGCTGAGCGCCGAGGCACTGGTCGCCTGGCCCTGACACATCCCAGAGGAGACAGCACATGAACAGCAGCATCCACAGAAAACTCGAAGGCAAGGTGGCCATCGTCTCCGGCTCCGGCCGCGGCATCGGGCGCGAGATCGCGCTCAAGCTCGCGAGCGACGGCGCGCGCGTGGTCATCAACGACCTCGACGCCGAACCGGCCGCGCAGACCGTCAACGACATCGTGGCCGCGGGCGGCAGCGCCATCGCCTGCGCCGGCAGCGTGACGGACGCCGGCTTTGCCGACCGCTTCGTGCGCACCGCGGTCGACAGCTACGGCGGCCTGGACATCGTGGTCAACAACGCCGGCTACACCTGGGACAACGTCGTGCAGAAGATGAGCGACGAGCAGTGGGAAGCCATGCTGGCCGTGCACCTCACCGCGCCCTTCCGCATCCTGCGCGCCGCCTCCGCTTTCATCCGCGAGGCGGCCCGGCGCGAGGCCGACGAAGGCCTCGAAGTGTTCCGCAAGGTGGTCAACATCTCGTCCACCTCGGGCGTGTACGGCAACGCGGGCCAGGCCAACTACGCGGCCGCCAAGGCCGGCATCAATGGCCTGACCAAGGCCATGGCCAAGGAATGGGGCCGCTACAAGGTCACGGTCAACAGCGTGGCCTTCGGCCTGATCAAGACCCGGCTGACCGAGGCCGATGCCAGCGCGGGCGCGAGCATCGACATCGAGGGCCGGCAGATCAGGGTGGGCGTCAATCCGCAGATCCTGAAGAACGCCGAGGCCCTGATCCCGCTCGGCCGGGGCGGCACGCCGCAGGAGGCGGCCGGTGCGGTCTACCTGTTCTGCATTCCCGAATCGAACTACGTGAGCGGGCAGGTGCTGGTCTGCGGAGGCGGACGGCCATGACCGCCGGGGCCGTTGCCACGCGGCCGTGGATGAACGACGAACTCGGGATGCTGCGCGACAGCGCGCGCCGCTTCTTCGAACGCGAGTGCGTGCCCCATGAGCCGCGCTGGCGCGCGCAGCACCACGCCGACCGCGACATATGGACGAAGGCCGGCCAGGCCGGCCTGCTGTGCGCCAGCATCCCGGAGGAATACGGCGGCGGCGGCGGCAGCTTCCTGCACGAGGCCGTGATCTGCGAGGAGCAGATGCGCGCCATGGCGCAGGGCTTCAGCAACAACGTGCACAGCGGCATCGTCGCCCACTACCTGCTGGCCTACGGCACCGAGGCGCAGAAGCAGCGGTGGCTGTCGCGCATGGCCAGCGGCGAGCTGGTGGCGGCCATTGCGATGACCGAACCCGGTGCCGGCACCGACCTGCAGCGCATCAAGACCCAGGCGCGGCGCGACGGCAGCCACTGGCGCATCAGCGGCAGCAAGACCTTCATCACCAATGGCATGCATACGGGCCTGGTCTGCGTCGCGGCCAAGACCGATGCGGCGGCCGGCGGCAGGGGCATCTCGCTGCTGATGGTCGAGACCGAAGGCACGCCGGGCTTCCGGCGCGGACCGCTGCTCGACAAGATGGGCCAGAAGACGCTGGACACCACCGAGCTGTTCTTCGACGACGTGCGCGTGCCGGCCGACCACCTGCTGGGCGGCGAAGAGGGCCGCGGCTTCGCGCAGCTCATGCAGCAGCTGCCGCGCGAGCGGCTGCTGATCGCGGTCGGCGCGGTGGCCACCATGCAGCGCGCGATCGGCGACACGCTCGACTACGTGCGCGACCGGCAGGTGTTCGGCCAGCCGCTCCTGAAGATGCAGAACACCCGCTTCAAGCTCGCCGAATGCGAGACGCAGGCGCAGGTGGCACGCGCCTTCGTCGACGACTGCATCGCGCGCCTGATGCGCGGCGAGCTCGACGTGCCCACGGCCGCCATGGCCAAGTGGTGGACCACCGACGCTTGCTGCCGCATCGTCGACGAATGCCTGCAGCTGCACGGCGGCTACGGCTTCATGAACGAATACCCGATCGCGCGGCTCTATGCCGACGTGCGCGTGGGCCGCCTCTACGGCGGCGCCAACGAGGTGATGAAGGAAATCATCGCGCGGGCCATGGAAAAGCAATGAACGCAAGGCCGCCGCACTTCCGCTTCTGGCCCAAGGGCGTGGCGCGCGAGTTGCGCGTGCCGCGCGCCACGCTGCCCGACTACCTGGAGACCGCGGCACGCCGCTACCCCGGCAAGCCGGCCATCGTCTACTGCGGCGCGGCCACATCCTATGCGCAGCTGGGCGAACGGGTCGACGCGCTGGCCGGCTACCTGCAACAGCGTCTGGGCGTTGCGCCGGGCGATCGCGTGCTGATCGCGAGCCAGAACTGTCCGCAGTTCGTGACGGTCTTTTATGCCGTGCTGCGCGCCGGCGCCGTGGTGGTGCCGGTGAACCCGATGAGCAAGGCCGCGGAGGTGCGGCACTGCGCGCTCGACAGCGGCGCGCGCGTGGCCTGCGTCGCGCAAGACCTGCTACCGGCAATTCCGCTCGGCGAAGGTGACGGCGAGTTGCGCGGCGTGCTCGTCCATGCCTACGCCGATGCCGTCGATGCGGGCGCGGGCGCCGACGCGCTGCCCGACTGGGTCACGGCGCCGCGCGCGCCGCTCGCCGACGAACGCCAGCACGGCTTCGAGCAGGCGATCGCGCTCGGCCTCGCGCCCGCTGCGCTGCCCTTGTCGCCGCACGACCTCGCGGTGCTCCCGTACACCTCGGGCACGACCGGCCATCCCAAGGGCTGCATGCACACGCATGCGACGCTGCTGGCTTCGCTGGCCGCTTCGGCGGTGTGGAAGCAGCTGCACGTGGAGACGGTGACGCTGGCCGTCGCGCCGCTCTTCCACATGCTGGGCCTGCAGAACGGCATGAACCTGCCGATGTTCCTCGGCGCCACGGCGGTGATGATGCCGCGCTGGGACCCCGCGATGGCCGCGCGCCTGATCGAGCGCCATGCGGTCACCGCCTGGTCGGCGCCGCCGGCCATGGTGATCGACCTGTTCTCCCATCCCGAAGCCGAGCGGCGCGACCTCTCCAGCCTGGCGCTGTTGTCGGGCGGCGGCGCCGCGATGCCCGAGGCCGTGTCCGCGATGCTCTCGCAGCGCCACGGCCTCTCGTACAACGAAGGCTATGGCCTGACCGAGACTGCGTCCTTCCTGCACGCCAACCCGCCCGCACGCGGCAAGCGCCAGTGCCTGGGAATGCCGACGCAGGGCGTCGATTCGCGCATCGTCGACCCGGTCACGTTCGAGGAACTGCCGCCCGGCGAAACGGGCGAGCTGGTGACGCGCGGCGCGCAGGTCATGACGGGCTACTGGCGCAACCCCGAGGCGGACCGCGACGCCTTCATCGAGATCGGCGGCCAGCGCTTCTTCCGCACCGGCGACCTGGCGTCGATGGACGAGGAAGGCTATTTCTTCCTGCGCGACCGGCTCAAGCGAATGATCAACGCCTCGGGCTACAAGGTCTGGCCCACCGAGGTGGAGAACGCGATGTACGAGCATCCGGCCATCCACGAGGCCTGCGTGATCGCAGTGCCCGACGGCAAGCGCGGCGAGTCGGTGAAGGCGCTGGTGGTGCTCAAGCCGCAGCAGCGGGGCCGCATCGGCGAAGAGGAGATCGTCGCCTGGTGCCGCGAGCGCATGGCCGTCTACAAGGCGCCGCGCGTGGTCGAGTTCCTCGACAGCCTGCCGAAGTCCGGCACCGGAAAGATTCTTTGGCGCGAGCTGCAGGAAGCCCATCGCGCCGCTGCGCCCCAGGAGCCAACTTGATGAACAATTTCACCGCACTGCGCTGCGAGCGACACGGCAGCACCGCGCTGTTGACGCTCGACACGCCCGCGAATCGCAACGCCTTCACCCCCGCCATGCGCGACGACCTCGCACGCGCCATTGCAGAGGTGCGTGCCGACACCGAGGTGCGCACCCTGGTGCTCGCCGGTGCGGGCGGCCAGTTCTGCTCGGGCGGCGACCTGCGCGGCATTGCCGATGCGAAGCTCGACAACGCCGGCTGGCGCGAGCGCATGCAGGCCACGCAGCGCTGGTTCAGCGAACTGATCCTGCTCGACAAGCCCGTGATCGCGGCGGTCGATGGCGCCGCCTATGGCGCGGGTTTCAGCCTGGCGCTCGCGGCCGACTTCGTGCTCGCGAGCCCGCGCGCGCGCTTCTGCATGTCCTTCCTGAAGCTGGGCCTGGTGCCGGACTGCGGCGCCTTCTACACCCTGCCGCGCGTGGTGGGCGCCCAGCGAGCGCGCGAGCTGATGCTGTCGGCGCGCGAGGTCGGCGCCGCCGAGGCGCTCGAACTCGGCATCGCCATGGAGCTGCACGAACCCGGGCAACTGCTGCCGCGCGCGCTGGCGCTGGCCCAGAGCTTCGCCGGCGCCTCGCCGCTGGCGGTGAGCCTGGTGAAGCGTGCCACCGGCGATGCGGGCGCGCTGGCCGCGCTGCTCGACACCGAGGCGAACGTGCAGGCGCTGGCCTTCGGCAGTGCCGAGCACCGCGAGGCGGTGAACCGTTTCCTGGACAAGAAGCCGTTGTCGTTTCTGTGGCCGGCCAACAAGGAGCAAGCCCAATGAACGACAACAGCATCGGCGTGCAGGCCTTCCACCAGCGCGAACTCGACGCCGGCCGCTTCCTGCTCCAGCGCTGCGGCGACTGCGGCCGCCACGTCTACTACCCGCGCGAATGCTGCCCGCACTGCGGCGGCACGGCACTCGAATGGAAGACGCCCGGCGGGCTCGGCACCGTGCATGCCGTGACGACCGTGCGGCGCAAGCCGGCCGATGGCGGCGACCTCAACGTGAGCCTGGTCGATCTCGACGAAGGCGTGCGGCTCATGACCCGCATCGAGAATCTCGCGCCCGAAGCGGTGCGCATCGGCCTGCGCGTCCAGGCGCGGGTGCAGGTGAAGGACGGCCGGGGACTGGTGCTGTTCGACGCCATCGAAGGAGCCGCTGCATGAGCGCCGGACTCAAAGCCCTGCGCGGCAGCGCTGCGATCTCCGGCGTCGCCACCTTCGGCTGCGGCGAGACACCGGGCTTCACCGACATGGAATTGCTGGCGCACGCAGCCCGCGCGGCCGTGGCGGACGCAGGCCTCGACATGCGCGACATCGACGGGCTGTGCACGGCCAGCGCCTCGGCCGCGATGTGGGCCCTGCCGGTGGTCGAGTACCTGGGCCTCGATCCGCGCTACATCGACGGCACCATGCTGGGCGGCAGCAGCTTCATCGCGCACCTGCTGCCCGCGATGCAGGCCATACGTTGCGGCCAGTGCAGCGCGGTGCTCGTCTGCTACGGCAGCGCGCAGCGCAGCGCCGCCTTCGGCCGGCGCGAGATCGTGGCGGCGCGCCGCTTTCTCGACCCGCAGCCCTACGAACATCCCTACGAGCCGATGCTGCCGGTGTCGGCCTACGCGCTGGCGGCGTCGCGCCACATGCACGAATTCGGCACCACGCGCGAGCAGCTCGCCGACGTGGCGGTGGCGGCGCGCGCCTGGGCCGCGCTCAACCCGGAGGCCTTCATGCGCGAGCCGCTCACGCGCGGGGAGGTGCTGGGCGCCCGCATGGTGTCGGACCCGCTGACCGTGCGCGACTGCTGCCTGGTCACCGACGGGGCCGGCGCCTGCGTGCTGGTGAGCGCCGAGCGCGCGAGGGACCTGCCCAAGCAGCCGGTCTACGTGCTGGGCAATGCCACGGCGGTGTGGAACCGGCAGATCTCCTCGATGGCGGACCTCACCGTCACGGCGGCAAGCCAGTCGGGCCGCGAGGCCTTCGCGATGGCCGGGCTTGCGCCCAAGGACATGGATGTGGTGCAGCTCTACGACGCCTTCACCATCAACACGCTGCTGTTTCTCGAAGACCTGGGCTTCTGTCCCAAGGGCGAGGGCGGCCGCTTCGTGGCCGACGGCGCCATCGCGCCGGGCGGGCGGCTTGCGGTCAACACCAACGGCGGCGGGCTGTCGTGCGTGCATCCCGGCATGTACGGCATCTTCGCGCTCATCGAGGCCGTGCGGCAGCTGCGCGGCGAATGCGGCGAGCGGCAGGTGAAGAACGCGCACACCGCGCTCGCGCATGGCAATGGCGGCACGCTGTCGAGCCAGGCCACCGCGATCCTGGGTACGGCCGAAGCGCTGCGTTGAGCCGAGTCGAGTTATTCCAACCCCGAAGAGGAGACAAGCCCATGAAGACATCGTCGATGCCGCTACGCAGGCTCTGCATGGCCACAGGCCTCGCGCTTCTGCTCGCCACGCCGGCGCTGGCGCAAACGCCCGCGCAGCCCGCCTATCCGAGCCAGCCGCTCAAGCTGATCGTGCCCTACCCCGCCGGCGGCGCCACCGACACGCTGGCGCGCACCATCGGCCAGAAGCTGCAGGAAGCCTGGGGACAGCCTGCGATGGTGGAGAACCGCCCCGGCGCCGGCGGCACCATCGGCAACGGTTTCGTCGCCAAGGCACCGGCCGACGGCCACACCGTGCTGATCGCCATCACCGCGCTGATCCAGCAGCCGCCGCTCATGGACAAGCTCGCCTACGATCCGCTGAAGGACCTCGCACCCGTCACGATGATCGCGCGCAGCCCCAGCATGCTGGCCGTGCCGCTGGACTCGCCCGCGAAGAACCTCAAGGACTTCATCGCGATGGTGAAGCAGAGCCCCGGCAAGTACAACTTCGGCAGCTACGGCGCCGGCACCTCGTCGCACATCCAGGGCGCGCTCCTGAACATGCAGGCCGGCATCGACCTGGTGCACGTGCCCTTCCAGGGCGCTGCGCCGCTGGTCACCAACCTGGTGGGCGGCCAGCTCGCCTCGGCCTTCATCGACAGCGCCACCGCGCGGCCGCATCTCAAGTCGATGCGCCCGCTAGCGGTGACCGGCACGCAGCGCATGCCCGGCCTGCCCGAGGTACCCACCTTCGCCGAGCTGGGCTACCACTCCTTCGACCCGTACGGCTGGTTCGGCGTGTTCCTGCCCGCCGCCACGCCCGCGCCGCTGGTGCAGAAGCTCTCCGACGAGATCGACCGCATCGTGCACCTGCCCGAGGTCAGCGCCAAGATCGAGGCGCTGGGCCTGCAGGTGGGCGGCGGCAAGCCCGAAGCATTCCAGAAGCTGGTGCGCGCGGATGCCGCCATCTACGCCAGGATCATCAAGGACGCGAACATCCGCCTGGCGCAGTGAGCGCGAGCCGTTGCAGCGCGGCGCGAGGTGGCGCAAGATGCCACATGGCAGCCTCGACGCAGGCTTGAGATTCGCCGCTCCGTCGTGGCGCTCGTCGCCGTTCGCCGCCATGCGGCTGGTTCGGGACGGCGAGGTCCCTTTCGTTCGCTGGGCAACGCCAACAGGTACTGGAGGATTTCTATGCCGAATCGGATCAACGAAGCCATCCAGACGCATTACGGCCGCCCGGATGTGGGAAGCGTCATCCTGGCGGCCCTGGAAAAGGCGGGCAAAGACCTGGACCGCCTCACGCCGGAAGACTTGGCACCTGTCGACGAGTTTCATATCCGGGGCCGGGCAGCGACGCTTGAGCTTGCCCGGGCCGCGGGTCTCGATGCGAACAAGCGTGTGCTCGATGTCGGCAGCGGTGTTGGCGGCACTTCGCGCTGTCTTGCAAGGGAATTCGGTTGCCACGTCACTGGCATTGACCTCACGGACGAATACTGCCGTGCCGCTGCAATGCTCTCTGCCAGGGTCGGCCTCGCGGACCTGGTCGACTATCGCCAGGGTGATGCCACCAACCTGCCGTTCGACGACGGCGTGTTCGACGTCGTCTGGACGGAGCACGTGGCCATGAACATTCCAGACAAGCTCCGGCTGTACGAGGAGATGCACCGGGTTCTGAAGCCGGGCGGCACGCTCGCCATCTACGACGTGTTGGCCGGCCCTTCTGGACCGGTCCTGTTTCCCGTCCCTTGGGCGCGCACGCCGGATACGAGCTTCCTCGTGCAGCCGGACGAGTTGCGCAGGCTTCTCGAGAACGCGGGATTCACGATTTCTGACTGGATGGACACGACCGAGGCCGCGCGCACGTGGTTTGTCTCCCTGGTCGAGAAGATCCGCAAGGAAGGCTTTCCGCCCCTTGGATTCCATCTGCTTCTGGGGGCTGACTTTCAGGCGATGGCACAAAACCAAGGGCGAAATCTCCAGGAAGGGCGGATTGTTCTTGGACAAGTTGTCGCAAGGAAATAGGCGGCGCCCAACAATGGCGTGCAGCCGCCCGGCATCCGACATACCGTCATGGCCTGGCCGGACCACTGCGAGCTGATCGAGATCGTGCCGCCTGCGGAACACGAGACGGTCAACGACGCGTGAATGCAGCCGCTGCGGCTACGCCGATGCCGTGCCCTTGACGGCCCAGGCCAGCGCCGCGTAGGAGCGAGGGCCATCGGCTTCGCCGTCGAGATAGGCCGCCTCGACGGCATCGCGCAGCCGTGAGCGCGCGGCCGCGTCGAGCGTGGCGACGTACTCCGCGCCGGGACCGTCTTTGCCCTCGAAGGGTGCCCAGTAATCCGCGAACGAGGCGAACTCCATCCGGATGGCGAGCGTCGTTTCTTCCACGCCCTTGAACCCGGCGTCGCGCCAGGCCCGCGCCAGTTCGCCGGGCCGCGTCAGGGGCCGCGTGTAGTTGCGGGCGCGGCGCGCCCCGGCCTCCGGGTCGAGCACGGCGGCAGTGTCGAAGAACATGCGGTTGGCGATCCAGCCGCCGCGCGCGTCCCACACCGCCGCACCGATCACCGCGCCGGGCCTGGCGACGCGGCGCATCTCGGCAATGGCCTTGCCCGGCTCCGGCACGAAGTGCAGCACCAGCAGCGAGAGCACGCGGTCGAAGCTTTGCGCCGGGTACGGCAGCGCGCAGGCGTCGGCCACCTCGAAGACGATGCGCGCATCCTCGTTGTGGCGCCGGGCCTGTTCGACGTAGGGCAGCGCGATGTCCACGCCCCGCATTTCGCCGGCGCCGGTGCGTCGGGCCACGGCGAAAGTCAGGTGGCCGGTGCCGCAGCCGACATCGAGGATGCGGTCGCCGTCCGCTGTGCCGACGAAGTCGAGAAAAGGCAGCGCGAGGAGTCGGCTCCAGCGGCCCATCAGCCGTTCATAGCCATCGCCGTCGGCGGCGACGAAGGTCGAGGACGTGGTGCTCATGGCAATTCCTCCGCACGGCCGGGCGCATGGAAGGGTGCCGCGCAGGCACATGCTATGCCTCGGCCGATGGCGGCGTCAACGCCGGCGCGCCTGCCGGTTTTCGGGCCGGCCGGAGTTCATGCTTCCTGGGAGCGCGTCGGCTACAACCCTTGTCGTGGCGCTTTTTGCAGCAGTTCCGCAAGCTGCGCCTTCCACCACGCTGCCTGACCTGTGGTTCCGTGCCCGGTGGTCCGGTCGCTGGCCGGAATCAGGTAGTAGCGGCCATTTTTCACGCGCTTCATTTCACGTTCCATGATGCCGGTCTCGGGCGGGTTGCGCTCGTCGTCAGCCGCGTTGATGGCGAGCACGGCAGCCTGAATGCGCTCCAGCCCGGGGGACGGGTTGTAGTCGGCGGACGCCTCCCATTGGTAGAGGATGTCGTTTGCATCCGCGGTGAAGGGCGCACCCAGTCGCGCCTCCAGCAGCTTGTCGGCCTGGGCGCGCGTCGGCGCGGCCTTGTACATCGCCAGGTTGCCGCCGTTGGTGGCGGTGGCGAAGAACACGGAGGCCAGCTGGGCGCTGCGGGGCTGGGTGGCGTAGTTGCCGTTGTTCCACTCCGGATCCCTGCGGATGGACTCGGTCAGCAGCCGGCGCATCATCCAGTTGCGGCTGGCCATCTCGGTGGGCTGGCACGCCATCGGCACCAGCGCGTCCATGGCGCCAGGGTGCTTCACGCCCCACATCCAGGCGTGCATGCCCCCCATGGAGTTGCCGATGATCGCGCGCAGGTGCTTGACGCCGAGGTGTTCGGTGACGAGCCGGTACTGCGCGTCCACCATGTCGTCGTAGTTGTAGCGGGGAAAGTTGGCGCGCAGGCCATCGGAGGGGCGGGCCGACTTGCCTGTTCCCAGACCGTCGGGAATGATGATGTAGTAGCGGGTGGCATCCAGCGGCTGGCCCACGCCGAACAGCTCGCCGGCAAAGGCGGGCGTCAGCATGCTTGCCGCCGAGCCGGCGGTTCCATGCAGGATCAACACCGGCTCGCCACCGGGCGCGCCAATGGTCACGTAGTTCAGGCGCAGTTCCGGCATGACCTGGCCGGTATGAAAGCGAAAGTCCTTGGCGATCCAGCTGCCCTCCTTGGGCGCCGGGTAATCGGCGGCCCGGCTCGTCAAGGCGAGCATCGCCAGGCAGGAGTACAAAGCGGCTCGCAAAGCGAACCGGTTGAAGTGTGGAACAGCGGGCATGCAGTCTCCTATGGTTTGAGCACAATTTACCGCGAATGCCACATTTGCCGCACCATGGACTCTCTTCTGGACACTCACCATGACCATCACCATCACCGCTTTTGAACGCTCGCCCGACGGCGGCAAGGGCCTGGCGCGCGACACGCGCGTGCGCTGGGCATTGGAGGAAGCCGGCCTGCCCTACGAGGTGCGCCTGGTGTCCTTCCGCGCGATGAAGGAGGCCGCGCATCTGGCGCTGAATCCCTTCGGCCAGATCCCCACCTACGAGGAGGGCGAGCTCGCGCTGTTCGAGACCGGTGCCATCGTGCTGCACATTGCCGAGCGCCGCCCGGGCCTGTTCCCGGCCGATGCCAACGCAAGGGCGCGCGCCATCGCGTGGATGTTCGCGGCGGTCAATACGATCGAGCCGCCCATCCTCGAACTCGTCACGGTCAAGCTGACGGAAGGCGACAAGCCCTGGAAGGCCGAGCGCATGCCCCTCGTGGAGGACCGGGTGCGCGCCCGGCTGAACCAACTGGCCGCCCGCCTCGGCGAGGCCGACTGGCTGGACGGCGGCTTCAGTGCGGGCGACCTGCTGATGGTGTCGGTGCTGCTGCGGCTTCGGCCCTCCGGCCTGCTGGACGAGTTTCCCAGCCTGGCCGCCTATGTCGCGCGCGGTGAAGCGCGGCCGGCCTACCAGCGGGCGTTTGCCGCTCAGCTGGCGATCAACGCCGCTCCCGCTCCATAGCAGACATTCCCGGAGACCGCGTGGATGAGCGCTTCGCATGGGGACAGCAGTTTTCGCCCCGCGGCCCACGCCACCGAACGTCTGTGTCTGTATTCGCCGCTGCACTACCCATGACAAAGCGCCCAGGCAGAAATGGGACAAAGCGCCCATGCGCGGTTCAGAGCCGATCGCTACCGTGGTGCCATGTCTACTTCGACATGAACGCCAAGCCCGGGAGCCAGCCAATGAAGAATCGCATGAACTCACATGCCGCTCTGACGGCTCACCTGCTTCGCCGCGTCGCGCGCACCAGCGCCGTGTTGACCGTCCTTCTGTCCTCCGCCCTGGCAGGGGCGCAAACAGGCAGCAGCCAGAAGGCGAACAAGGACGAGATTCAGCGCGGCCGCTACCTGGTGATGATCGCGGGCTGCAATGATTGCCACACGCCCGGCTACGCCGCGAAGAACGGTGAGGTCGATGAGAAGCTGTGGTTGACTGGCGACGCCCTGGGCTGGTCCGGCCCGTGGGGCACTACGTATGCGGTCAATCTGCGCTTGCTCATGGCTGACATGAGCAAGCAGCAGTGGGTGAAGCATGCGCGCACCATGACACCCCGCCCGCCCATGCCATGGTTCAACGTGCGCCCGATGACCGAGGCGGACCTGAAGGCCATCTACGCCTACACCCGCTCGCTGGGTCGCGGCGGTGACCCGGCGCCCGCTTTTGTACCGCCGGGTACCAAGCCTGGCGGCCCGGTGGTGCAGTTCCCCGGCTGATCATCATGCAACGCGGTTCGCAGCGGCGGGCGAAGAATCCCCTCAGGTCTTCTCGAAAGCAGGCCCGAAAACCGTGGCCGCGAAATCCGCGAGCGTCGTCGGGGTGATCTCGGTCGGGCCTTTGTCGTACTCGCCATCGAGGCGTCCCGTGGAGAAGGCCGTGCTCATTTCTGCGAGCTGCGCGGCGGCGTCCGCAGAGAAGCCCTGCTGCATCAGCGCTGCCCTGCCCTCTTCCGGCTCGGACTGGACATACGCGAGATCCGGCTTGCCGATGGCCGCGCCGAGCAGCCCCGTGGCTTCTTTCATCGTGTAAAGGCTTGGCGCGCGCAGATGGAGCACGCGCTTGCCCTTGCCTGACGGCGTACGCAGCTCTCGCGCCACGACTCGTGCGATGTCCCCGGTGGCCACCATCGGCAGCGGTGCATCGGGCGCAGTCATGTCCGCATACACACCGATGGTCCGGATCATCTCTATCGCGATCAGGTGGTTCTCGAAGAAGTAACCCGGCCGCAGGTGCAGCACGTCCACACCGGCGAGTTCATCCAGCCGCCGCTCCTGCCGATGCAGCCCCGCAATCGGGCCCGTCCCCGAGCCCAGGTGCGCACCGACGCTGCTCAGATTCACAACGCGTGTCAGGCCAGCCGCAGCGATGGCGCGCGTGATTGCATGGCCCAGCCGATCCTGCTCGGCCGCCATGTCGTGCGCTGCGTAGTCGGTAGGGATCATCGTGTAGGCAGCCGTCGCGCCGGCGAATGCCTGGGCCAGGAAGCCCGCATCGCCGATGTCGCCGGCCGCGATATCCGCACCCGCAGCCTTGACAGAAGCGAGCGATCCCGCATTGCGACCGACGACGCGTACCGGTGTCCCCTGTCCAAGCAGCAGTGCCGCGACCTTGGACGTGATGTTGCCGTTGGAGCCGAGGAGCACGTACATGGCAGTTCCCTTCATGGGTGATGTTGCGATGGGTGCCATGGTGCGCGTCGCGGTTGTTTTCAGAAAGCGCCTGCAAGAGAATTCATTGTCCAGTTCTGGAGAACAATTGCATGAAGGCTCCTGCCATCTCCTTTGCCCGCCTGGCGGCCTTCGTTGCAGTTGCCGAGGCTGGAAGCTTCACTGCGGCTGCCGAACGTCTGAACACGGCCAAGTCCGCAGTCAGCCAGGCGGTGGCGGTGCTCGAGCGGGAGTTGGGCACGCAGCTGCTGCAGCGATCCACGCGCAAGCTCGCGATCACCGAAGCTGGGGAAGCATTTCTCTCCGACTGCCGTCAGCTGCTGGCCGGCGCCGAGGCCGCAATGGAGCGGGCACGCACCGGGCACGCGCAACCTTCGGGGACCTTGCGGCTCACCAGCCCCCAGGGATCGGCCGGCATGGTGGCCCGCTGGATCGCGACTTACAGCGAACGCTATCCCGCCATGCGCGTGGACTATGTGCCCACGGACCGCAGGCTCGACCTGATCGCCGAGCACTTCGATCTCGCGATCCGCGTCGGACCGATGGCTGATTCCGGCCTTCGCGCGGTGGTGCTCGAGGAACTCGGGCTCTGGACGGTCGCGGCGGCCAGCTACCTTGCCCGGCATGGCACGCCGCGCAAGCCCACGGAGCTTGCGGGCCATGAGTGGATCGCGCTGTCGCTGCTGCCCGCGCCGTGGTCGATCGATTTCGAGCGCGGCGGCCGCAAGCTGCGTGTGAAGCTGCGCGGCTCGATATCAGCGGCGAGCACGGACGCCGTGCTGCAACTGGTGAGCCAAGGCGCAGGTATCTCCTTTTTCCCCAGTACGGCAGACCTGCGTGCTGAGGTGGAAGCCGGGCGCCTCGTTCGCCTCTTTCCCGGCTGGGCGTCGGGGCGCATGTTTCTCTACGCGGCGTATCCGGGCAACATCGCACCTCCCGCGAAGACGCGCGCGTTCATCGATCTTGCGAAGGAAGCGGTGCGGTCTGCGGGACCCTAGGGTGCGGCAAGGCATGCGCCGCCGAGTCGCTCACTCCGGCTCTCCTCCAGTCTTTGATGAGGAAGATCTTTCCGAGGAAAAAACGGCTTCACCAGGGCTGGTCTGTCGGCAGCACGAACAGTTCGGCCACATTGACGTGGGCCGGCGCTTGCAGCGCGAACATCACGGTGTCGGCGATGTTGTCGCAGCTCAGGAATGACATCTGGTCGCGCAGCCCCTCCATCTGATGGCGGTAGCCCTCGTCGGAGATGTGATTGAACAGCTCCGTGTCGACCGCGCCTGGCTGGATGCTGGTGACCCGGATGTTGTGCTTCTTGCCGACTTCCAGGCGCAGGCCTTCGGTGAATGCGGAGACGGCATGCTTGGTCGCGCAATAGACGGCAAGGCCGGCAAATACCTTGCGGCCGGCAATCGACGACGTATTGACGATGTGGCCGGATCCCCGCTCGATCAGATGAGGTAGCGCTGCAGCCGTGCTGTTCATCAGGCCCTTCACGTTGACGTCCACCATGCGATGCCATTCGCCGACCTTCAAGGCTTCGACGTCCGAGATCGGCATGAGGCCGGCATTGTTGAACACGATGTCCAGTCCGCCGTAGGCTTGCACCAGCTTTGCCACGCCCGCTTCCACGGATGCACGGTCGACGACATCCATCTCGATGGCGATGGCTTCGCCCCCGTTCGTCCTGATCTGGTCGGCCAGCTTGTCGAGGCGGACGACGCGGCGAGCGGCGAGTCCGACCTTCGCTCCCGCTGCCGCCAGCTTGAGCGCCGTAGCGGCGCCGATGCCGCTCGATGCACCAGTGACCAAAGCGATTTTTCCATTGAGTTCCATGACAGCTCCTTACGGTAGTTAAGTTGAAGGCGCGGCGGCTGCAGACTCGGGTTGTCTGTGCAGCTGCCACGGTTGTCATGGTGCCGAGCGGGGTCCGAGCGGTCGCTCGTCGAATTGCTGCCGATATCGAAGATTTGCTGCGAAGGCCAGGTGCCGGTCAGCGCCCATGCCGGTAGTCGCTTGGGAGCACGCCTACCTCCTTGCGAAACACCTGCGCAAAGTGGCTGGGGCTCGCGTACCCGACCTCCAGCCCGATCTCCACAATGGGCGTCTGTGTCTCCCTCAGAAGACGCCGTGCACGCTCCATGCGCAGCCGTGTCAGGTATTGAGAGGGGGAGAAGCCGGTGCTCTTCTTGAAAGATCGCGAAAAATGGGACTCGCTGAGCTGCACCGCCTTTGCAAGGTGCTTGAGATCGAGTTCCTGATCGATGCGCTCCTGCATCGCTGCGAGCACCCGGTGGATCTTGAAAGCCGGCAGTCCCCCGTGCGGGGTTGCCGGATGCTGCGTGTCGCTTGCGTAGGTTCTCACCAGATGAACGGCAAGGCTGCTCGCGAGGCCTTGCACAAGCATGGTGCTCGGCGTACGGCGCTCCAGCAGCTCGCAGCAAAGGATGCCCAGCTGGTTGGCGATGACCTCGTCCGCGGCGCCGGAGACCTCTCTGAGCGGGACGAGCGGGCTCTCCGGTCCTTGGACATCGGTGGCCGCCCTTTTCATCAACGGAAGCCCCAGATAGACGTGCATCACCCGAAACGGCTCGCTTGTCAGCGTGCGCCACCGCAGCTCGCATGGGCGCGGCGAGGTCTGCAGAAAGAACTCTCCTGCGCGCACCTTGTTGGCCATCCATTCGCCTTCAAGCTGCCGCTCCTCCACCAGCGCCGAACCGGAGACGACCCATACGATGAGCGGCTCCGGAACAGCCGGAATGAGCAAGCTTTCCTGGACCGGCCGCCTCGTGAAAATCTGGACCAGAAGGTCTCGCCACGGCTTGCCCTTGCTTGTCGCAACGAGGTCCCCGGGCACACGCTCGTCGAGCGCTTCGGCGGTACTGAGTTGAAGGTCCATGGTTCAGCGTATCAATACTCCAAGATTCTCCAGTCTGTCGGTTTGTGCAAGACCTCGCCAGAAACAGGCATGTGACGCGGGGCCCTGGTTCCTACGATCGCTCCATGTTCAACCGGCGTGTGAATCACGCAGCAACTTGGAGAGTAATCAAATGAGCAAGGTCTGGTTCATCACGGGTGCTGGCCGCGGAATTGGTGCACAAATCGCCACGGCGGTACTGGCAGCTGGCGACAAGGTCGTGGCAACTGGCCGGAACCCCGCGCAGCTTGAAGAGCTGTATGGCGAATTCGGCAGCCGCGCCATGTGCCTTCCACTCGATGCCACGCGCGAACAAGATGCCATTGCAGCTACCCAGGCGGCCGTTTCCCGCTTCGGCAGCATTGACGTGCTCGTGAACAACGCGGGCTACGGCCAGCTTGGTTTGTTCGAAGAAGTCTCCGGCGAGGACGTCGAGCGCCAGTTTCACACGAACGTCTTCGGCATGATGCACGTGACCCGTGCCGTGTTGCCGGCAATGCGCAAGCAGCGCCGGGGCCACATCCTGAACCTGGCGTCGGTGGGAGGCTTCATGGGCTTCGACGGGGCTTCCATCTACTGTGCCGCCAAGTTTGCCGTGGAAGGCTTTTCCGAATCTCTCGCTCTCGAAGTTGCACCCTTCGGAATCAAGGTCACCATCGTCGAGCCGGGATTCTTCCGTACCGACTTCCTGGACAAGAAGTCGGTCCAGTACGGCTCTCGCAGGGTTGCCGACTATGCGGAGTTCTCGAGCAACTCGCGTTCCGCCTACGAAAGCTACAACCACAAGCAGCCCGGTGATCCGGCAAAGCTGGGCCGCGCCATCGTGGAACTGGCTGAAATGCCGCAGCCTCCGCTTCACTTTCTAGCCGGCACCGACGCCGTCGACTTTGCGGCGAAGACTTTCGAACGCCGGCGTGCCGAGATCGACACCTACGCCGGGCTGTCGGTCACGACGGACGGGGATTTCTGATGCCATGGGTGCCGGCGGGTGGCGCCCTACCCCTTGCTAGCCGGCCATCATCTCGAAGCGGGAGACATCCTTGGATGGAGGTACGCCGAACAGCCGGCTGTATTCGCGGCTGAACTGGGAGGCACTCTCGTAGCCCACTGAATAGCCCGCCTTCGAGACCTCCATACCCTCGCTCAGCAGCAAGCGCCGGGCCTCCTGCAGGCGAAGTTGCTTCTGGTATTGCAGTGGGCTCATGGCGGTAACGGCCCGGAAGTGATGGTGCAAGGAAGACGTGCTCATGCAGCATTCGCGCGCCAGTTCGTCCAGCTTCAGGGGCTCTGCAAAGTTCGACTTGAGCCGGGAGACCGCTCGCATCACGCGGTTTGCATGGCTGTCGGCCCTTGCCACCTGGGAAAGCCGCTCCCCTTGCTCACTGCGCAAAAGCCTGTAGACAAGCTCGCGGGTAGCCAGCGGTGCGAGGGCCGCTGCATCTTCAGGCGAGTCCAGCAAATGCATGAGCCTGATTGCGGCGTCCAGCATGCCGTTCGAAACGCTGCTCAGGAACAGGCCGCGTTGCGTGGCCGCGCGCCGTGCCGGGGGAGGCCCTGCCTGGAGAACCAGCTCGGAGATCTCCGCAGGGTCCAGATCCAACCTGAAGCACAAGTACGGCTCGCTGGATTTCGCATGAGTGACCTGCGCGCTGATGGGCAGGTCGGTGGAAAAGACCAGGAACCGCGAGGCGTCGTAGTCATAAATCTCATCCCTCAGCATGACCCGCTTCGCGCCTTGCGCAATGATGCAGACAGCCGGTTGATGAAGGGCGTGGACCAGTTCGTCGCTGGGTGCCGAAAGCTTGATGGCCGAGACGCGCGGAATCGATGTCGGGCAAATTCCCTCTCTTGGGGCATGCCGTGCGACGAGCGAAGCCAACTCCCGAACCCGTGCGGCGTCGGGCGGCGAAAAATGGGGCACGGCCGAAGAACCGGGGACTGCGGCTGTGGAATTCAGGTTCAAGGAATCCATGCGGGGCATTGCATCGGTCGATTGAAGACCCGAAATCCTAACAACCAGACAGGCCCCGCCAGCCGCATGCCGACGCTTCATCGAACAGCGCTCAGCGCGACCGGGAGCTCGGCGTGACGCTCATCCAGACTGAAGCTGCCGGCGCCGAAGGCAACCACCTGCAGCAGGCCGCCGGCCATTGCCAGGTTCTTCAGGAAATGGAACAACTGGTTCTGGTCGCCCAGCGCGCTGTGGAAGATCACCGCGGAAACCACCGAGAACAGCGCCAGCGCGGCAGCCACCCAGCGGGTGCGGTACCCCGCCACGAGCAGCAGGGCGCCACCGAGCTCCATGGCAAGAGCGCCGGCGTACGCCAGCTCCGGCAGCGGAATGCCCACCGATGCGATATAGCCGATGGTGCCGCCCGGGGCCATGAGCTTGCCCACGCCGCTGATCAGGAAGATGGCAGCCATGAGCAGTCGCCCGATAAATGGCGCCGCGGAGGTCGACGAGAGGATGGAAGAGGTGTTTGCGGATTGCATGACGAGGTACTCCTAAAAGTTTGAGACAGGGTGGAAAGAACGGTGGGCAAGCCGGGCAAGCCCGTGCGCATCCAACCGCTGGGACGAACTTTAGGAACTTCCTGTGTAGCTGAAAAGCCAATATTTTTAGATGCAATCCATCTTATTCAACGATAGGGCACCGGCGCCCGCAAAACTCCTTTCATCGTTGCCTGTATATCGTCCTGGCCGATGCTTTCCATCTAAACAAATAGGCTATCGCAATCGATGGCGTTTCCCTACTCTTCAGGTCATGCAGCAATGAGCTGAACAACACCAAGGAGTAGCAATTGGAACTTAAGGACTTTGACAACAAAGTGGTGCTGGTCACCGGCGCAGGCTCCGGGATAGGCCGCGAGGCCGCCCGGGCATTTGCCGGGCGCGGTGCAATCGTTGTCGCTGCGGACCTGAACGAAGGTGGACTGGCCGAAACCACGCGCCTGATTGCCGGTCTCGGCGGGCGAGCGCTTGCCGTCACGACAGACGTCTCCGACGAGTCGCAGGTGCGCAACCTGATGGCACGTTTGAAGAAGGATTTCGGCCGATTGGACGTTGCCTTCAACAACGCGGGAGTCACCGGCCAGGCGCATCGCATTGAGGACTACCCGACAGACGACTTCGACCGCGTGATTGCGGTGAACCTCAGGAGCGTTTTCCTCGGCATGAAGCACCAGATCCCACTCTTGCGCCGTGCCGGGCGGGGCGCCATCGTGAATACGGCCTCCGTGGCGGCCTTGACCGGGCCGGGGGGCATGAGCGCGTACGCGGCATCGAAGCACGGGGTACACGGGCTGACCCGCGTTGCAGCAATGGAAAACGCCGCCCACGGCCTGCGCATCAACGCATTGGCGCCAGGCTGGACCGAAACCCCCATGGTCGCCACGGCGAGCGCACAGAACCCCGGCTTCGCCCAACTGGCCACTTCGGCCATTCCGGCGAAACGAGGTGCCCAGCCGTCCGAGATTGCTGCGGCTGCGGTATGGCTCGCTTCTGAAGCGTCCTCCTACGTCATGGGTCAGATGCTTGTCGTGGACGGCGGAATGACCATCGGCGGATTCGAACTCTGAAACACATCACGAAAGAACATCATGGCTGACATCAACATCGATATTGGCGAAGCAGCAAAGGCCGTCATTCGCCGCAATACGGACGAAGTTCAAGGCCAGGGCAACTGGGCCCTGTTCGATGAGCTTTTCTACGACGCATTTCTGGACCACACCCCGCAGCCGAATTGCACCCCGGACAAGGCCGGCGCGCTAGGCCTCTACAAGAAACTCCGGGAAGCTTTTCCTGATTTCCACGCCGTCATCCATTGGCAGCGTGCGGACGGCGACGTGGTGACTACCTACAAGACGTACCACGGCACACACCGTGGTGACTTCCTGGGGGTTCACGCGACCGGCAAAGCCATCCAGTTCGAGACCGTCGACGCCATGCGCGTGCAAGACGGAAAGATTACCGAGCACTGGGGCGTTGCCAACCTGTACTCGGTCCTGGAACAGCTGAATGCACTTTCTCAGTAAGGAGATTCACATGAACACGAACATCCTGCAGAACAAAGTCCTCGTGGTAACGGGTGCCGCAAGCGGCATCGGTCGGGCCATTGCGGTCAATGCCGCCAGGCATGGCGCCAAAGCGGTCATCGTCTCGGACATCAGCCGCGAACCGCGCGAAGGCGGAACCCCGACAACCGACGAGATCGAAGCCCTGGGCGTTGCCACCGCTTTCGTCAAGGCGGACGTGAGCAAGAAGGAAGAAGTCGACGCGCTGGTAGACGCATCGGCCCCGTTTGGCGGCGTGGATGTGATGGTCGCCAATGCGGGCATTACCCTTCGCTCCGATGGTTTCGACGTCTCTTCGGACGACTTGCGCAAGCTGATGGCCGTCAACCTGGACGGTACGCTGTTCAGCGCCCAGGCCGCAGCCCGCCAGATGAAGGCCAATGGCAAGCAGGGAAGCATCGTTCTCATGGCCAGCATGGGTGGGCTGGCGGGGGCCGGCATCACGGTGGCGTACTCGACAAGCAAGGGCGGCGTCGTCCTGATGGCCAAATCGCTTGCCGACGCGCTCGGGCCCGACGGTATCCGCGTGAACGCGGTAGCGCCAGGAACCATCGACACCCATCTTCTACGAACCAGTCCGGGCATTGCTGAAGCGGCCGAGGGCTTTCGCCAACGCACTCCGCTGCGGCGGCTGGGCCAGCCTTCGGAGATCGGCGATGCGGTGGCTTTCCTCGGCTCCGATCTATCCAGCTACATCACCGGAACCGCCTTGCTGGTCGATGGGGGCTTGCTGGCCGTCATCTGAAATACAAGCTTTTTTCTTCTCGAACTCTGAAACCCATCATGAACACCACCATTCGCTTTCATTCCTACGGAGGCCCCGAAGTTCTCCAGGCCGAGCACCAGGCCGATGTCGGGGCGCCGTCCGAAGGACAGGTGCGCCTGCGCCACCTGGCCATTGGCGTGAACTTCATCGATACGATGTTCCGCCGGGGCATCGTCCCCGTTCCGCTGCCTGCAGTTCCTGGCGTCGAGGGCGTCGGCATCGTCGAGGCTCTCGGAGCAGGCGTCGGCGCCTTGAAGGTAGGCCAGCGCGTTGCCTACTATCTCGCTCCGGGCAGCTACACCCAGGTGCGCCTGATCGACGCAAGTGCATTGGTGCCGGTGCCCGACGATCTCGGCGCAGGGCAGATTGCGGCCGTCCTGACCAAGGGCTTGACCGCCTGGGCCGGGCTGAACGGCTACCACCAGATGCAGCCCGGCGAGACGATCCTCGTCCAGGGCGCCTCGAGCAGCGTTGGCAGCCTGCTCGCGCGCTGGGCAAAAGCGCGCGGCGCCACAGTCATCGGCACCGCGGGAAGCCCCGAGAAACGCCGGACGCTGGAAGGCACCATCGACCATGTGCTGCCATCGGATGCGCAAGACCTGGCGCAACGGGTGCGGGAGATCGCGCCCGGCGGCGTCGACGTGGTGTATGAGTTCGTCGGAAAGTCGACGTTCGATGCAACGCTTGCTTCGGTAAAGGATGGCGGCGTGGTCGTTTCCATCGGCGCCGCATCTGGCGCTCCGGCCTTCGACAAGGAAGCGGCCGCAAAGCGGGAGCTCAAGATGGTCGGCGGTCCGATGGCGCCTTATCTGACAGGCCGGGTGTCGCAGGCCGTGAATGATGTTTTCGATGCTTTCAGGACGGGCGTATTGGGAGAAGTTCCGTTCACGGAGTATGCCCTGCGCAATGCATCCGAGGCGCATGCAGCCATTGCGGCGCGCACCAAGAATGGAGCGCTCGTGCTGGTACCTTGAGACGGGCGCCAGCCCATGAAGAAGAGATGCCCAGGCAGGCATCTCTTTTTTCTTAGTGCAGCAGTTGTCCGAGCCAGAACGCCAGCACCGCTGCGGCCATGGTCACCACGAGACACGGAAGGATGAACAGGCCGGCTCCCAACTCTTCGTGGTGCGCTTCGATGTACTTCCAGATCTTCATTAAAAAGCTCCTGACAAGATGGTCACCCGCCGCCGGCGGTATGCGCCCTTCGTGCCGAAGACGGCGGTCGCTCGACGGGCTGGCGTCGTGCCATACCCCGCCTCCCGCGCGCATCCGCTCGATGCTTCCGCCGGACAAGGTTCCGGCCGCACCCGTGGTGTCCTCGTAGCGCAGATCGCCGGAGAGCAGCACGGCGGGGGTCGCGATGCCCGAATGCGGATGCAACGGAAACAGCGATCCCCGCTTCGGCACCATGTCGAAATGGTCGACAAACACAAGAGGCTTGGTCAGCTCTCCAATGTCGGAAGGGCTGACGAGGCGTGCCACGGGTCCATGCGTGCGCCCGCTGGTGCGAGCCACCACGCCGCGGTTGCGGCTTGCAGGCGAGCGCTGCAGCCCGGGCGGAACGGAAGTCGTCGAGGTCATTGGGATTTCCTTTGGATTCATAGAACGAACCAAAGGTTAAAGGCTGGACTTCTCTCTGCGAAGCCTATATCTTTCGATGTGAACCATCTATAGAGGAGATACATGCTCGACGGCGTCTCAATGGATCAGCTGCGCACTTTCATCGCCGCGGCGGACGAAGGCAGCTTCTCGGCCGCAGGTCGCCGCTTGCGGCGCGCCCAGTCCGTCGTGAGCCAGACCCTGGCAAACCTCGAAGGCCAGATCGATGTTCAGCTGTTCGACCGGAGCGCCCGGTATCCACAACTGACCGAAGCCGGCATTGCCCTTCTGGCAGAGGCACGCCGGGTGGTGTCTGGCATGGACGGTTTCAAGGCAAAGGCTCGCACCATGGCCGAGGGGCTGGAGCCGGAGCTTTCAGTGGTCGTCGACGTCATGTATCCGATGGAGTCGCTGACGACGGCGGTGGGCCTCTTTCATGCGGCTTTCCCGCACACCCCACTCAGGCTGTACGTGGAGGCGCTTGGCGCTGTTGTTCAGCCAGTGCTGAATGGCAGTTGCCGCATCGGCATCATGGGTTCGATGCCAACGGTACCCGAAGGCCTGGATACCGAGAAACTGCTGGACGTCCCCATGATCACTGTTGTGGCGCCGTTCCACCCGTTGGCCAAGAGCAAGGGGGTCATCTCTTCGGCCGAACTGTCGCAGCATGTGCAGCTGGTGCTCACTGATCGCACGGCCATGACGGAAGGAAAGAGCTTTGGGGTGTTTTCCGCGCTCACCTGGAAGCTGGCCGATCTGGGTGCGAAGCATGCTTTTCTGCGTGCCGGGTTCGGCTGGGGGCACATGCCCGCCGCGATGGTGCGCGCCGACCTGGAAGCTGACGCCCTGGTGCCGATCACGCTGGAGATGTTCCACCCGAAAACGCCGCCCATCGCCATGCTCGCGGCCTACAGAAAGGACATGCCTCCAGGGCCAGCTGGGCGATGGTTCCTGGAGCAGCTGAGAGATGCCGGCCAGCTGGGCCGCCGCAGCTGATCCCGCTCGGCCAGCGACGCGCCTCCTCCGGTCTCACCCGTGCAGCCTGGCCGCCGTACGTGCCACCAACTCGCCCTGGTGCTGGGCACCAGCCAGGTCGATGGCCGTAGGCTGCCGCGAGCCGTCGCCACCCGCGACGGTGGTCGCCCCATAAGGCGCGCCGCCAACGATCTCGTCGACGCTCATCTGGCCCGCATGGCTATAAGGCAGCCCGACGATAGTCATGCCGAAGTGCAGCAGGTTGGTGATGATCGAAAACAGCGTTGTCTCCTGGCCGCCATGCTGCGTGGCGCTCGACGTGAATGCCGCACCTACCTTCCCGTTCAACGCGCCGCGCGCCCAGAGCCCGCCCGCCTGGTCCAGGAATGCTGCCATTTGCGAGGACATACGTCCGAACCGGGTACCCGTGCCAATCACGATAGCGTCGTAGTTTTCGAGCTCGGCCACCGTTGCCACGGGCGCGGCCTGGTCCAGCTTGAAATGAGCGTTTCGCGCGATCGCTTCCGGCACGGTTTCCGGAACGCGCTTGACGTCGACTTGCGCACCGGTGCTGCGGGCACCTTCGGCAATGGCTTGCGCGAGCGTCTCGACGTGTCCGTAGGACGAGTAATAAAGAACAAGAACCTTGGTCATTTGATGAAGCTCCTTTGGGTTTTTGGCAACTCGGCGAGTTGCAGTGCACAAAGAATAGCTTCGCTGGATCCATCAAAATAGCCTCTAAATTTCGATGGAAAGCATCGGCAGATCAGATAGATGATGACGTTTGGATCTGGTTAGACCACCTGAAAGCAGGCTACGCACGACCGGTCGTTTCAGCGCCTGCGCCCACGTCCGGCGGTTCGGCCGCCTGCCACACCGCGTCGATACGGATCGCCGCTCCGGCAAAATTCGGCTGAAAGAAGCCGCTTGAAAAGCCATCGACAAAAAGGCTCATGGCGGCATTGCGCCCCCTGAAGGAGTTCCCCGCCCATGACCTGGTCACTGTTCTACCGCTTCGACAACGACGTGCCCACGGACTTTCACGAACTGCGCCAATTCGGCAGTTCGCTGTGGAGTGCAAACGGAAAGGTGATAACCATGGGGCACTCCATGGTCACCGAGTTCGCAAGTCCCCAAGCCGCAAAGGATGCCCTCGTGCAGCGCGGCAAAGAAATCGAGGCGCAGGGCTACAAACGGGTGCGCCAAGGCATACACGATCCCGCTCGCATCGACTTTCCTTTGCTCACCACTGAGATCCGCGAAGGTGCTCGCCGCGCCTTCCAGGCCATCCGCGCGGCCCATCCTGACGAGACCATCCGCCTTTTCGCGCTTGGCAGCGATGACGGTGCAATGACCATCGTCCACGCTGCCGGCAATCTCGCCTTGAGCGCTCTGGGTGACATGGACGATGAAAGCGAGGTCTGGCACTTCGCCGAGTGGCCCTACGAGGAGGGCGGTGAGTTCCTCGATATCGCTTACCGCATGATCCTGGCATGCCACCGCAGCGACTTGCCTTGCGACGTTGAGTTCGACGTCCTGCACGCAGGCCTCTTCGAGGCTTGCATTGCCGCGATGGAACAGCTCGACCGTGAAGGTTTCTTCGGCACCGGCGAGGCGCGTGAAGAGGTTGTGCTGCTGTGCCAAAGCGAAGGCACCGAGGACATGGAAGGCTCGATCGGCCGACTCAATACTTCTCGCGTGGTGAGTCGACTCGAACGCTGGATCAAGCTCTGCGAATGAGCTTCGGCCCGACCGGATTCCGATTCGCCCAATGAGGCTGCCATGTGATACCCCCATTCAACCCAGCGCCCCCGCATTCGGGGGACGGGTTCGCGCCGGGGCCGCGCCTGTGCCTTGCGCTGCGGCTTGGTGGAGAAGGACTCAGGTCGGGCGTTCCGACAACCCTTCGATCCGCCGGGTCAGGGCGCGCACCGCGTCGGTCAGCGCCAGCAGTTCGCGTTCCTTCAGGAGGTCGATCTTCTCGTGCAGAAGTTCGATCTCCAACTCCGCCTTGACATTGATCTCGTAGTCGGTTTCGGCGTGGCGCCGGTCCTGCTCGGACTGCCGGTTCTGGCTCATCATGATTGCCGGCGCGGTGTAGGCCGCCTGGAACGACAGGAGCAGGTTCAGGAGGATGAACGGATACGGGTCCCAAGCGCCCTTCCCGGTCATCGCGTTGCCGACGATCCACAGCACGATGGCCGTGCTCTGGAAGATGATGAAGCGCCACGACCCGACGGTTGCGGCCACCGCGTCGGCCAGGCGTTGACCGCGGGTCGGCTCGGGTGGCAAGAGATGCTCGGGAGCCGTCGGCGGTTTGGCCGATCTGGCTTGCCGGTGGGCGCGCCGGCGCATGCGAAGCGACTCCAGCCGAAGCCGATCTTCGGCTGCCAGGGTCGTCGCAATCTGGGTGGGGTGTTTGTCGTTCATAGGGGCTCCGATGCTGAGGTCAAGGGCGATGTCGATGGCCCGCGTCCGCCAAACGCCGCAAGCCCGGTTGCATCATGGGGCAGACAGCATGCGGATGCTTGACGACGCCAAGAAGCGTTGCACCTGTGCCCACGCCAGCGCGTTCCCAGCCGCAGCTGGGTGCGTCGGCGCGCGGCTTGCGGGCGCATCAAACCGTCGATCGAAATGGACTGGACGTTGACTCCTTGACCCGCCGAGTTCCACCGGCAGCTGTGCGGCGCCAAGTCGGTCGGTCATTTCAGTGCACGCCTCCTCCGCCTGCGATGCGGTTGCAGATGCTTTGCCTTCTCCGCCTGCTCGCCCTAGGGCCTCTGCTGGATCAAGGTTCTCATGAACGCCAGGCTGGCCGGGGCCAGGGTGCGGCCGATCCGGGTGACGATGCCCACCGACCGGAAGGTCGCCGGCTGTACGAGCGGGATGGCCGCCAGATCGCGCATATCGGCCAATCCGAGCGAAAGCCGCGGCAGCGCAGCGATGCCGAGACCTTCCTTCACCAACGCGCAGCACGCGGCCACACTCGGCGCGTCGAATGCCGCGCGCACCGCGAGCCTTTTCCGGACGAAGACACTGTCGATGATCGGGCGAATGCTGCTGCCAGATTGAACGCCGATGTAAGGCCTGTCGGCCAGGATGGACCACGGCGCATTGGCGCGGGCTGCGACCGGGTCGTCTTCACGGCACACCAGCATCATCGGATCGTCCTGCAGCGGCTGGTAGCGCAGCCGCTGATCCGGCGCCGGCTTCGCGCACAGGCCGAAATCGGCCCTGCCCCCTTCCACCGCGGCCAGCAACGGCTCGGCCGTCAGTTCCTGCAGCTTGAACTCCACCTGCGGGTGCTGCTGCCTGAAGGTGGCGATGGCCGAGGGCAAGAGCGCAACGCTCATGGACGGCAGCGCGGCCACGTTGACTTGCCCGCGGTACCCCTTCATGAAGTGACCGAGTTCACTCAGCGCGCTGTCGAAGTCACCCAGCACGCGGCGGGCAATGTGCAGCAACTCCTGCCCGGCCGGGGTGATCGTCACGCGCCGGGTGTCACGGTCGAACAGCCGTGTGCCAAGCGCCTCTTCCGCCAGCCGCAGCGTGCGGCTGAGTGCAGGCTGGGAAACGCCCAGCTTGCGCGCCGCCGCCCGGAAGCTCCCCGCCTCGTCGACTTCGACGATGACTTCCAGTTGGCGAAGACTCAGGTTCAGGCGCATGCGGGGTCCCAGTGATCCAATTAAGTTATCACAGAAAACCTCTCTTGAGCATTCCCATATCAGTGCCGGCTGCCTAGACTGGCCCCACAAGGAGACAGAAATGAACACTGCGGCAGCGGCCCCCCTTGCGGGCGTGCGTGTGGTCGAACTCGGCCAAGTGCTGGCGGGCCCGTTTGCCGGCGCCATCCTGGCGGACCTGGGGGCGGAGGTCGCGAAGGTCGAGCGCGTCGAAGGTGGCGACGATGCACGCCGCATGGGCCCGGCCTATCGCCACGGCGACGCACTGATCTTCCACATCTTCAATCGCGGCAAGCGCTCCGTTGCACTGGACCTGCGGTCGGAGGCAGGTCGCGCCAGCCTCGAACAACTGCTCGCGCAGGCCGATGTCTGCATCCACAACCTGCGGCCGGACGTGCCCAAGGCGCTGGGCATCGACGGCCCGTCGTTGTGCGCGCGCCATCCGCGCTTGATCTACGGCGAAATTTCCGCCTTCGGCCACCGGGGGCCCATGGCAATGCAACCCGGCTACGAACCCTTGATCCAGGCGTTCAGCGGTCTCTCGAGTACCAATGGCGGACCGGATGATCCGCCGCTTCGCTCCGGCGCCTCGGTGTGCGACCAGGGCAGCGGCATGTGGCTCGTGATCGGCGTGCTGGCCATGCTGCACCGGCGCGCGCAGACCGGACGCGGCGGCATGCTGCAGACGTCGCTGCTCGAAACGGCCCTGGTCTGGAACGGCCAGAAGAGCGATGCCTACCTGAACGAAGGACGCCTGCCCGAGCGCCACCGGTCGGGCCATCCCGGCTTCGTCCCCTACGAGGCCTTCGACACGGCCGACGGGCCGCTGCTCATCTGCTGTGGCAACGACCGGCTCTTCGCCAAGCTGGCCGAGGTCCTGGACCAGCGTCAATGGCTGGACGACGAGCGATTCGCAACGAACAGGGCGCGCCTGGCGCACAAGGCGGAAATGCTGGCGGAACTGGCGCCCCTGCTGAAGATGCGTCCGCTTGCGGAATGGGTCGAGCGCCTCGAGGCCGCGGGCGTGCCCTGCGCGCCCATCAACAGCGTTCCGCAAGCGCTGGACGATCCGCAGGTGCAAGCGCTGGACCTGTTGGCACGTGTGCCCGGCGAGGACTTCCGCCTCACGGCATCTCCGCTGTCCTTCGACGGGCAGCGTCCCGCCATCACCGCATCCGCGCCGCGCCTGGGCGAACACAACGCCCACTACGGCCTGCCGGAATTCGTACCTGTCTGATCGCCGGCCCCATCGAACAAAAGGAGACCACATGATTCATCCCCGCCACCGAATCGGGCTGCTGCTTGCAGCGGCCACCTGCGCCCTGGGCCTGCCAGCCGCGCAGGCGGACACCTTTCCGAGCAAGCCGATCACGCTGGTGGTGCCTTTCGCGGCCGGCAGCGGCACCGACCAGATGGCCCGCGTGTTCGCCCAGGCGATGGGTGACGAAGTCAAGGTGCCCATCGTGGTGGACAACCGCGCCGGTGCCAGCGGCTTCCTTGCGGCCCAGTACGTGGCCAAGGCGCCGCCGGACGGCTACACGGTGCTGATCACGACCAACACCACCCAGTCGGCCAACGAGCACCTCTTCAAGAAGCTGCCCTACGACCCGGTGAAGGACTTTGCGCCGGTGAGCCTGCTGTCCAAGGGCTACATGCTGCTGCTGGTGCGCCCGGATTCGCCGTACAGGTCGGTGGGCGACCTCATCGCCGCTGCCAGGAAGTCGCCGGGCAAGCTGAACTTCGGCAGCGGCTCGTCGTCCAGCCGCGTGGCCAGCGAGCTGCTCAAGCAGATGGCGGGCGTGGACATGGTCAACGTGCCGTACAAGAGCAACCCGATGGCCATCACCGACCTCATGGGCGGACAGGTGGACTTCATGTTCGCCGATGCCCCCACGGCGCTGCCCCAGGTGGAAGGCGGCAAGCTGCGTGCGCTGGCCGTGAGCGGCCCCAGGCGCATCGCCGCCGCCCCCAACATCCCGACGGTGGACGAAGCCGGCGTGAAAGACTACGACATGTCGTATTGGACGGCGGTCTACCTGCCGGCCCGCACCCCGCAGGCCATCGTGCAGAAATTCAATGGCTGGCTGGCGAAGGCTTCGGCCACGCCGCTTGCCAAAGAGTTTCTGGTCAAGACCAGCGGGGAGGAGGCCTTGAGCACACCCGAGCAGCTGGCGCAGTTCCAGGCGAACGAGTCCGGCAAATGGGGTCGCGTCATCAAGGCCGCAGGCATTCAGCCCGAATGAACCGAACCGCATCCGCCGACCGTTGGAGAGTCAGATCGTGAACAAGACCATCCGCATCGGGGGCGCCTCCGGCTTCTGGGGCGACAGCGGCGTGGGCGCCACGCAACTCGTGCAAAGCGGCCAGATCGACTACCTGGTGTTCGACTACCTGGCCGAACTCACCATGTCCATTCTGGCCGCCGCGCGCATCAAGAAGCCAGAGCTCGGCTATGCCACGGACTTCGTGTCCGTTGCCATGAAAAGCGTTCTCAAGGACGTGGTGACCAGGAACATCCGCGTGGTCAGCAACGCCGGTGGCGTGAATCCGCAGGGCTGCGCGGATGCTGTGGCCACACTGGCCAAGGCGCTCGGGGTTGATGTGCGAATCGCCGTGGTCACTGGCGATGACGCGATGCCTTTGCTGCCCGAGCTGCGCAACGCCCAGCCACCCGTCGCCGAGCTGCAAAGCGGCGCGCCGCTACCCGCCCAGGTCGTCACCGCCAATGCCTATCTGGGCGCCGTTCCCATCAAGGCAGCGCTGGATGCTGGCGCGCAAATCGTCATCACCGGCCGCTGTGTCGATTCGGCCGTGACACTGGGCGTGCTGATGCACGAGTTCGCCTGGACGCCGCACCAATACGACGAACTCGCCGGCGCCAGCTTGGCCGGCCACATCATCGAATGCGGCTGCCAGGGCACCGGCGGGCTTCACACCGATTGGCAGTCGGTGCCCGACTGGCCCCACATCGGCTACCCCATCGTCGAATGTTCGGCGGACGGAAGCTTCAGCGTCACCAAGCCCAAGGGCACCGGGGGACTGATTGCGCCGCAATGCGTGGCCGAGCAATTGCTGTACGAAGTTCACGACCCGGCCAGCTACTTGCTGCCCGACGTGGTGTGCGACTTCACGCAGGTGCAGATCACTCGGACAGGCCCGGAGCATGTGCGGGTGACGGGTGCGCGCGGCCGCCCACCCACCGACAGCTACAAGGTCTGCGCCACCTACCTGGACGGCTACAAAACCTCGGCGCAACTGACCATCGTCGGCTTCGACGCCGTGGCCAAGGCGCGGCGCACGGGCGAGGCAATCCTCACGCGTGCGGGTGAGCTGCTGAAAGCACAAGGACTACCGCCCTTCAGCGCGACCCACATCGAGGTGCTCGGCGCCGAGTCCTGCTACGGCCCACTCGCCAACCCCGCGGTGGCGCAGACCCGTGAAGCGATCTTGCGCCTGACGGCGCGCCACACCGACAAGGCGGCCCTGCAACTTCTCGCATCCGAGGTGGCGTCCGCCGGCACGTCCTGGGCGCCCGGTACGACGGGCATCGGTGGGCGGCCGGGGGTTTCACCATTGATCCGGCAATACGCCTTCCTGCTGGACAAGCGCAAATTGAAGCCCGCCGTGGTTCTGAACGGCACAGCGATTTCAATACCCGAGGACTCATCAGAGCGCGACATTCCATCGCGGGTAGCTGGCGAACCAGTCGCACAAGCGGTCGTGGAGCCGGCTGCGCTTGCCGCCAGCGAGACGGTCGAAGTTCCGCTGATCGCGGTCGCCTGGGCGCGGTCGGGAGACAAGGGAGACATCTCCAACATCGGCGTGATCGCGCGCAAGCCCGACTGGCTGCCCGTGCTGCGTCAGCAACTGAGCGAAGCGCGCGTGGCCGAGCACCTGTCGCACTTGATCGAGGGAAAGGTCGTGCGCTACGAGCTGCCAGGCATCGCGGCCTTCAACTTTGTCTGCGAGCAGGCGCTGGGGGGCGGCGGCATGGCGTCGCTGCGCAACGACCCGCTGGGCAAGGGCATGGGGCAGATCCTTCTGGCGATGCCGGTGAAGGTGCCCAAGGCATGGTTCGCTGAAGCAGCGTAGATGCCTCCGCATGGCGCCAATGGGCGAGGCCGATACCCGGGCTTGCCGCCGGCCCGAAGCAACGGCGCCGCGGGACCGTTCAGGGCTGGAAGCCCGAGCGGCGCACCACCGGCTCCCATTGCTGGCGGAAGGCCTTGAGCATCTGCACGGTCTCGGCCTGCGTGCTGACGACGGGCGTGATGTAGGCGGCGTTGGCGGCCTTCTGCAGCGCCGGGTCCTCCATGACCTCGCGGATCCTGGTGGCCAGCAGCTGCACCTTGGCCGGCGGCATCGAGGCCGGGGCAAAGAAGGTGTTCCAGCCGTCGGCATCGATCTTCATGCCGGCCTCGCGGAAAGTGGGGATGGTCGGCGCGAAGCTCACGCGCTTCTTGCCCGACACGGCCAGGATGCGGATCTTGCCGGCCACGTGCTGGCCGTAGAGCGAGTCGAGCGTGTCGATGGCGATCGGCAGGCTGCCGCCGCTCAAGTCGGCCGACAGCGGCGCCGAGCCGCCGTAGCCCTTGATCTGCGGCTGCACGCTCAGCGCGTCGCCCACCATCAGGCCGAAGAAGTGCGGCAGGCTGCCGGTGGCCGGCACGCCGAAGACGGCCTCTTCCGGATGCGCCCAGAGCCGGCCGACCAAGAACATCGCGCGGTCGAGCTGCAGCTTGTTGCCCACGGCCAGCGCGAAGTCGTAGCTGCTGACCTGCGACACGGGCACGAAGTCTTTCTCGGCGTCGTAGCCCGCATCCTTGAAGACCAGCGGCGCCACCACCATCACCGCGGGGTTGCCGAGCATCAGCACGTTCTGCGACGCGGGCGCGCGCCTGAGCTCCTTGGCCGCGAGCCGGCCGCCTTCGCCGGGGCGGTTCTCCACCGTGACGGCCACGCCGAGCTTCGGGCCCAGCCGCTCGGCGACCAGGCGCGCGATGCGGTCGGTGCTGCCGCCGGCGGTGTAGCCGACCACGAGCGTGAGCGCGCCATCGAGCGCGGGCGCCTGAGCGTGGGCCAGGGGAGCGGCACCGGCGGCGAGCGCCAGGCACCATGCCGTGAGCTTGCGCCGGGAAAGGAATGCGGTCATCGGATCTTCTTCCTGCTTGCAGTGGTGGCGACCGGGCACGCGCAGGACTTCACGGCGACAATCGCCGGTCCACACTCGTTTCTTCCCGTGTCATTTGTTACATGGTTATACGCACGCAACAAACAGTTGATCTAATCCATCATTTCCGCGCGAGGCGCGCGAACGACACCGCCTTGACGGCCCCGACCTGATGCACGACACGCAAGGCATGCCAGCCCTCCCCGACGCCAGCGCCCTGCGCGCGCCCCGCTCCCTGGACGAGCTGCTGCTGTACCGGCTGTCGCGCGCCGTGCGCAACGCGAGCGGCATGGCCACGCGCCTGGTCGAGGGCGGCTTCGGCATCACGCGGCGCGAGTGGGGAATGATCGGCATGCTCGCGCAGCACGGCGAGATGAGCTCCTCGGCGCTGGCCGCGCACCTGCAGCTGGACCGCGTGCGCACCTCGCGCGGCCTGCGCAGCCTGGTCGAGAAGAAGCTGGTCTCGCGCCGACAGGACGAGGAAGACCGGCGCGGCGTGCATGTGCGGCTGAGCCCCTCGGGCCGGCAGCTCTTCGAGCGGGTGTTTCCGCGCATTGCGGCCCTCAACACCGATCTGCTCGCCGGCATCGAGCCCGCGCAGATCGACATCTTCCTGCAGTGCCTGCAGCATCTCGAACAGCGCGCGAGCGCGCTGAGCGCACAGGGCGTGGTGGCGGAGAAGGCCGACCGGCGCGCGGGCGGCACGCGGCACCGGTGGCCGGAGGCGGGCTGAATGCTGCGGAGGCGGCCGCAGAACAGGCCGCGCGCTGGCACGCATCGTGCAAAACGATGGCAATGTCTTCTATCTCCCTCGATCTTTTTCACCAGCGGCTTCGCCGGATGGCCGGCCACGCCCAGCCGCTGCGGGTGTTGCTCACGCTCGGCAGCCTGATGGCCATCGGCAGCCTCAGCGGGCATGCGGAAGCCATGATGCCGCTGTTCCTGGGCGCCATTGCCAGCGCACTGGCCGAAACCGACGACAGCGGCCAGGGCCGGCTGCGCGCGCAGGCCGTCACGCTGGCATGCTTCGCGGCGGCGGCGTTTGCGGTGGTTTCGTGGATCGACCACCCTCTGCTCTTCGTCCCGGGGCTGGCGCTGGCCGCGTTCTCGCTGACGATGCTGGGCGCGATCGAGCCTCGCTACAAGGCCGTCGGCTTTGCGACGCTCGCGCTGGCGATCTACGCCATGCTGGGCATCGACGGCAGCGCGGCCGCCCCTGGCGGCACCGGCCGGCTCGGCGAGGCGCTGTGGCTGCTGGCGGGCGCGGCCTGGTATGGCGTGTTCTCGGTGGCGTGGTGCACGCTCTTTCCGGCGCAGCCGGTGCAGGCGCAGCTGGCGGGGCTGTTCCGCGTGCTGGGCGACTACGTGTGCTTCAAGGCCTCGCTCTTCGAGCCGCTGCGCGGCATCGACATGGAGCGCAAGCGGCTGTCGCTCGCGCAGCTCAACACGCAAGTGGTGGGTGAACTCAACGCCGCCAAGGAAGGCATCTTCCGGCGCATCGGCAGCACGCGCGCGCCCACGGGCCGCATCGTGCGCTACCGCGGCCTCTACCTGATCGCGCAGGACGTGCACGAACGCGCGACCTCCTCGCACGAGGACTACAACGCGCTGGCCGATGCCTTCTTCCACAGCGACCTGCTCTATCGCTGCCAGCGCGTGCTGACCCTGCAGGGCGAGGCCTGCCGGCGGCTCGCCCTGTCCATCGAGCGGCGCGAGCCTTTTGCCGCCGATCCGACCACCGGCCACGCGCTCGCTGAACTGCAAAGCGCCATCGATCACGAGCGCGCGCAGCTGCGCGAACCGCGCCGGGTGGCGCTGCTCGCGTCCGTCGAGGCCTTGGCGTGGAACCTGGCGCAGCTCGAGCGGCAGCTCGCCGGCGCCACCGAACCGTCGGCCCGGGCCGGACGCGCCGACATGGGGTTGTTCGACCGCTCGCCACGCTCCGGACGCGAGATGGCGGAACGCGTGCGGCGCCAGTTGACGCCGCGCTCGGCGCTGTTCCGCCATGCGCTGCGGCTGGCGGTGGCGCTGGTGGCCGGCTACGGCGTCATGCTGCTGATCCACCCGGTGCGCGGCTACTGGATCCTGCTGACCACGCTGTTCGTCTGCCAGCAGGCCTGGGGCGACACGGTGTCGCGCGTCGGCCAGCGCATCGCCGGGACGGCGCTCGGCGTGGTGGCCGGCTGGGCGCTGCTGGTGCTCTTCCCGCAGCCCTGGGCGCAGTCGCTCCTCGCGGTGGCCGCGGGCGTGTTCTTCTTCGCCACGCGCGCGACCCGCTACCTGCTGGCGACGGCCGCCGTCACGGTGCTGGTGCTGATGTGCTTCAACCAGGTGGGCGACAGCGACGCGCTGATGGTGCCGCGCCTGATCGACACCGCCATCGGCAGCCTGATCGCCGCGCTCGCGATGCTGCTGGTGCTGCCGCACTGGCAGGCGCGGCGCTTCAGCGACCTGGCGGCCGCGGCGCTGCGCAACCATGCGCACTACCTGCGGCAGATCGCGGGCCAGTACCGCTCGGGCGCGCGCGACGACCTGGCCTACCGGCTCGCGAGGCGCAACGCCCACAACGCCGATGCGACGCTGTCCACCGCCGTGTTCGAGATGTTCCGCGAACCCGGCTTCGTGCGGCCGCGCGCGGGCACGGCGCTGCGCTTCCTGATCCAGTCGCACACGCTGCTGAGCTACCTCTCGGCGCTCGGCGCGCACCGCGTGGCGCTGCCTGCGCCGCAGCAGCTGGAAGCGCTGCGCGCGGAAGCCGAAGGCGCCGCGGCGGCGCTCGATGCGCTGGCGTCGTACATGGAAGGCGGCTCGCCGGATGCCGGCGAAGCGAGCGCCGAGCCGGTGGATCCTGCGCCGCCGGAAACAGTGCCCCAGGAAAGCGATGCCAGCGATCACGCGGCGAAGCTTTTCCGCACCGAGCTGGCGCTGGTCCGGCAGCAGATCGAGGCGCTGCGCGAGCAGGCCGGCCGATGGCTGCAGCCGCAGCCGGACGGCGCGCCCCGCAACTGAGCGACCGAAGCGCTCAGCGCAGGTCGAACAGCGCGGCCGCGTTGCCCCAGGCAATGCGCCGCGCCACATCGGGGGGCAGGTCGCCGAGCCAGGTGCGGTAGCCGCGCATGATCTCGTCGTAGGCGCTCCAGCGCTGGTTCACCCAGGTGTCGGAGCCGATCATGAAGCGCCCCGGGTACTTGAGGATCAGCGCACGCCACTCGGGGCACAGCCTGCCGCCCTCGCAGGTCAGCCCGGGCCGGTACGAGAGTTCACCCATCAGCAGCGGATAGCGTTCCAGCAGTGCCTGCACCCGCTCGATGGGCGCGCCGCCGATGCCGGTGTGGGCCCAGATCAGGCGAAGGTCCCGGCCCTTCGACGGCGCGTTGGCCATCAGGAGGTCGATCGCCACGTCGTCGACATGCGCGAGCACCGCGAGCTTCTGGCGCTCCGCCAGCGCGATCAGCTTCTTCGCCACTGGGCCATTCGCATTGGCGCTGTCGTACAGGTGGAACTCGCCGAGCCCGCGGTAGGGTCCGCTCGCGGTGCCGCGCGCCAGCTCGGCCTGCACCATGTCGTGGATGGTCTCGTCGCGGAACCAGTTGCTGTAGTCGTCGCGGTTGCGGTACAGCCGCACGAAAGGCACCACGGTCACGCCCGCGTCGCGGGTTTCGCGCGCGGCGGCCAGCGTTTGCGTGCCTGCGTTGGGCCGCGAATTGGCAATGATGGCCGTCACGTTGTTGCGCTGCATGCGCGCGAGCGCCTCGGGGGGCGGATAGGGGCCGGTGTTGCCGTCCCAGGCTTCCTGGTTGTAGTGCAGGTGCGTGTCGAACAGCGGGCCGGCGTAGGGCGACGGGTTCTCCGCAGCCTGGGCGTGGGGCGCCACGGCGAAGCAGGTGGCCAGGACAAGGGCCGCGACGGACGTAGCGGTTTTCATGTGTTTCGTAAGGGTGGAACTCCGCCCATTTTGAACCTGCCGAACGGAGCGGCGAGACGATGCCGAAAAGCCCGAACCCGGTTCGCTTCCGAGATTGGCTGATTTCAAGGTCGATCCAGAAAGGCTCCAGGCCCACTTTCTGGACCGTCTAGCAATCGAGCGAAACGGCTGATCAGCCATCGCTGACTCTGCAAGTACCTTGACGCCTTCGAGGACGACTGGGAGAACGCACGTACGTTCTAAAGTTCGTGTTTCGAGAGACGGGCAACCGCTGATTGATTCGACCAACCTGACAGTCGGTGTCCCGAAAAATCGAGGCCTGAAGCAGCCGTTCGTGGTCAGTCTCACCGTGGACTCAGCGCTGGTGATGCAGTTTTGAGCGCGACATCCGATTGGTCGAAGGGAAGCGGAGTAGAAAAGAGCCGGTTGGGCGCTACTTCTTCAAAGCATGTTCACTCGAATTCATCCTAAGAAAACTTTACGGGATAGCCAAAAATCCATTGATTTCCACATTGCTGACACCCGTATTTCGGACCGCACGCTGGATCACTTTTAATATGCGAGGATCGTGTATTACGTCCTTCTGATCTGTTTCTTGCCATCCATATGTGGGCCATGAGTTCAATGCGGTAAGCACATTGCTTTCGGATTCAAGTCCTTGAAGTAAGGATTGAATGAAAGGAGCGCCCTTCAAATAGATATCCTTCATTATTAGCGTTCCGTCAACATACGTCGCGCTAGTCAAGGAAGCTGGTAGATCAATCACATTATCCGGCGAGGCATCTACCTGCTGAATCAGGCGATCCCAGAAGGCCATAGGATAGGACTGGGAGTAGACGTTTGTTTGCATGGCTTGAGCAGAGCTGGGGAGTGGCGTGGTACTCACAGTGTTGGCGAAGCCGCTACGAATCGCATACTCAGACCATCTCGCTGTTCCCTCCATAAACCATGATGCTTTGAACATTGAATATGAGTTTTGATAGAGATGAAATAACTCATGTCCAACGACAGCCCACGTCCCCGGAAATACAGCCAAACTCCGCGATATCGAAATCAAGAGCGCACAGTTATTGGTTTTTATGGGAACATTAGGATAAACCGCTGGTTCGTCATAGGCGATGCCGTTGCTTGCTCCGATATCTCTCACCGAAATATCGATGTACTTGGCTGCACGGTAACGTGAACTCTCAAGTGGATCACGAAATCCTAAGCTGTTGAGTGCCCGACGCATGAAATCAGCTTGACGTGCTACGTTCTCGACATAATCAGGAATTCCATTTGAGTTCAAATCCGTTGTATCTATGACCGCATGGGTGCCTGCCACGGCATATAAAATCCTAAACGGAGGGAGTTCGAATTTGAGAAGAGGCTCCGCATAAAATCCGCTTGAGGAAGTTTCTACGGCGCATGGCACAACTGCTTCTTGGGCAGTGGCTGACGTTGTGCCGAGCTGGGCAGAAACTAAAACGGCCAAATATATGACGAGATGTTTTGCGTGCAACATACGCAAGCCTCACTTATTCTTGCATTCAGTAACCCAAACATCATGACAGTAACTCATTGAAATGTGCAATCAATTTGAAACAAAAAGCATTTAATGAGTTTGTTTTCAATAATTAATTGAATAAAGCTTTGTGCTTACAAAATACGGGCCGGCTTCAAGTATTCGCGACTCGCGCGCCGACTGGGCTTTTATCTGAACGATCAAGCAGAATTCATTGCTGCGCCCCGCGATGCTCCCGCAGAGTGGCATTGGTGCAGGGCCCCTTGAGCTCCGGCCGCCTTCGTTCGCTCTAGTCGCCTCGCGCGCAAGCCGCAGCCTGGCGAAACCCTGACTCCTCGCGCATGTCGTGATATTCCGGCGGCCTGCCCTCGGCTTGTCGCACTTCAGCCTGGTGCCCGGCTCGCTGCAGCGCATTGGCGAACTCAGCCTGCAGCACGAAGGGCGTGACGGTGTCACGCGGGTCACCAAGCACATATACCGTCCGACGCGGGTCGTGCACCACGCCGGCCACATGCGCAAGGGGGTCGTACATCGCACGCGCGAGAACCTGTCCTCGCTCGACCGAGGGTGCTGGACCGCCCTGGATGCGGTTGATGCGCCAGCGCTCCAGGTAGTCGAAGGCCGCAGAGGTGATGACGGCGCACCGCAGGTCGGTCCGGCCCATCGTGAGCATGGCCGCCGCCGCTGTCGCCCCCCCGCTATGGCCCCACAGCACCAGGCGCCCGATACCATGGCGGCGGCGCAGCAGATCCAGCCCCGCGTACAGAGGTTCAAACTCCTCGGTCATCCGGCGGCGCAGCCGGTGGTCACCCGAAGACCCATACGTGCCAGGACGGGCCAACATCACCACGGGCACCGCGGCTTGGCGCGACAGCCGCTGCATGGCCGCTATCTGCGCCTGCGCCGTGTTTGCCGGAATCTGGTCGGGTGGCACGCGCAGCAGCTTGTCGCGATCGCCCGTGAGGTACACGATGGCTGTGCCCGCGCCCTGCAGGCCCGCCGATGCAAAGTAGCGAAGACACACATTGCCGCTGGCAAGCGGCAACCACAGATAACTCTCCTCGTCCGGGCACGCGTCACGGCTCGCTCTCTGGCTCCAGGGCAATGGTGCATCGGGTGCCAGCAAAGCCCATGCGGGGCCGGGGGCCAACCAGGTTGAAAGAGCGGCGCATGCCAGGCGCAGCAGGACGGGAAGAAGAGATGAGGGTTGACCCATAGCAAAACTCACCGTGGCGTCGTCTGGCACAGCGCCTGAAGTCTCGGAAAGACTTCGCCAAAGTCCGAGTCGCGGCGCGAACCCTTGATCAATAGCGCATCGCCGTCTTGCAGATGCGCATGCAGCCATCGCGCCATCGCGTCAGCGGTTTCGAAATGCGGTCCCAGGCGTTCAGGCGGTAGCTCGTCGCGCATGTGCAACATTTCTTCGCCATGGGTCAGTACCAGCTCGACGCCGTTCTGCAGAAGAGGCTTGGCCAGGCTGCGATGGAGCTCCGCAGTCATGTCGCCCAAATGCACGATGCGTCCCAGCGCGGCCCACTTGCGGCTGTTGCGCTTGAGCGCCAGCACGCCGAACGCGTGGACCATGGAAGCGACCTCTGCGTTCCAGCTGTCATCAAGTACGTCGGCACGCCGACCGTCCCAGGCCAGGCTGTGCCATTGCAGCCGGCCCTGCGAGGAGGCCATGGCACCCAGGCGCGCCATGCCGGCTTCCACGTCACGGCCCATCGCATGCAGCACCGATGCCACGGCCAGGGCGTTGGACACCATGCCCTCGCCAGGTATGGGCACATAGAAGCGGAAGATCCCGGCGCCAATCCGAATGGTGGCCCAGGAGCCATCGGGGCTGGCCTCTACATCTGTCAACCGCACCTCGCAGTCGACGCCGCGTCCGTAGACGATGCTGCGGCTCGCGTGTCGCCGCGCCTGGGCCCGGACTTTCTCCAGGTGCGGCAGGTGATCACCGAATACCGCGACTGCCGCACCCTCGAGACCGTCGAACACGCGTGTTTTCCACTTCACCACGTCCTCGGTCGAGCGCACAAGCCGTTGGGTCTGCGAATGGGCGATGGCCGTGATCAGCGCGATCGTTGGGCGCACTTGGCGCGTGACGGGGCCGCGGTTCATCCAAAGTGCGCTCTGCGCCACCTCGACGACGGCGGCCTCATGGTCTGGCGCAAGGCTGGCCAAGGTGGTGGGCGCGCCCACGCGCGAGTTGTAGTTGTCGATGCTGCCCAGCACACGTTCGGGGCCCCCGAGGGCCTGCACCAACATGCCCAGCGTGCTGGACTTACCCACTGTGCCTGTGACGGCAACGACCTCGCCGCGGTAGCGCGCGCGGGCCGCGAACCCCAGCTCCATCACCGCGCGGATCGGGTCATCGACGAGCAGCAGCGGCAGGTCCGGCGACAGCCCTGGCACGGGCCGCGACACGATGGCGCCGGCAATGCGTTCTTGCAGGCCGGGCAGCAACAGGTGTCTGTCCTGCGAACGGGCGGGCGGGTTGGTGTGCTGCTCATGGCGCATGCGCTGCGCCGTGGTGTTGGCCACGAAAAGCACCGGCTGCTGCCGGAGCGCCACATGGTTGGCACCCGAGACCACCGATCGCACAAACCAGCCTCGCGGCGGTTCGACAAGCCATCGTCCGCCCGTGATGCCAGCGAGTTGGGCCGCGTCCCAAGTCTGCCCGGGCACGCTGCGCAGCAGCGCCTCGTCGAACGCCGTGCGGTATACCTGCGGTGCAGAAATCTCTGCGGGCGGAAGATGCGCTGGCGGCGCGGCATCGGGCCGGCCGGGGATCGCCACATCGATGAAATGGTCCAGGTCGTGTACATACATCCGCTCAAGCCCCTGCACGAGGGCCGCCTGCAGCTGCAGGCGGCCGTTAAACAGCTCGCTCAACGGTGGCGGGCGAAGCGGACACAGGTCCACATAGATCTGCCCCGGCTGCCAGCGACTTGTCGGCCAGAGCCAGTCACAGGGATCGTGGTCCATGCCCAGGCCCCAGTGCTCGCGCTTGTGCGGCCCCATCGGCACCGCGCGCAAGTCCAGCCGCAAGTCATGCTCCACCGGCGCATCGCAGCACCAGTAGCTGCGCAGCCAAAGGCTTTGCCGCTTGGTGAGCGGCGTTTTGGACTCGACACTCAGGCCCAGCAGGCGCAGCGGGCCAAGCTGCAGTGGCTGGGTCAGGCGCGCTTCGGTGGGTACCTCCTGCACTGATGCATCGTCCGGCATCGGCTGCGGTGCGCGGATGGCGCGCAGGTCGTAGCCCGCGGGAGGCGGCAATGAGCGCTTGGCGCGCGCCGGGCGCGCGGGCGGCGCCAGTTCAAGTGACGCGGTGCCGTCCTCGCGCAGCAGCAATGAGGTGCCCATGGCGTCGCACAACCTGGCGTAGCGTTCCGCCGCCGCGCTGCGGGCCTCGCCGGCCAACTCGGTGCTTTGGCCGAAGCCAACCTTCACCGGCACGAAGACGACGCGCTCAACACCGCCGGCGCCGATCTCGAGCTCGAACACGCCGCCGACGCCGCCGTCGTTGCGCTTGGCGTCGAAAAGCAGATCGCCAGCATCGAAGATGATCGGGCGGCCCTGATGCGTGCCGATGCCTTGCAATCTGTGCGCAGAGGCGCCCAGTACCGCGTCGGCACCGATTTCGATCAGTGTCTTTCCCAGCGCGACCTGCGCGGCCGCAGGTTCGTCTCGACGGTTGTCGCCCCAATGCACCGCCACCAGCACTACGTCTGCTTGTTCACGGGCCTCAGCGATGCGGGGCCCGAGCATGGCCCGCCAAGCTTCAGGATCGGCCAGAGGCAGGTGCGCGCAGCCCGGCGAAGTGGGTCCGGCCGCAAAGCGCGGCTGCGTGCTGTCGACAGAGAACACCGCCACCGTGAACGGCCCGGCCGACGCCAAGGCCGGACGCAGCGCCTCGTCCGCATTGCGACCACTGCCGCATTGAGCGATGCCCGTGCGCTCAAGCCACTGCAGCTGTTCCAGCACGGCCTGCGGGCCATAGTCCCCGGAATGATTGTTGGCAGTGCTGACCATGCGCACACCCGCTGCGGTAAGCACCTCCAGCATGGCCGGCCGGGCGCGAAAGTAATACGGACCCCCTTCGCCCTTGGCCACGGCGCGGTGACCGCCGGTCGCCACCACGCATTCCAGATTCACAATGCTGAGGTCGGCCTGTGATATCGCGCTCACTGAAGCCAGCGCTCGCGACATGCCCAGACGCGCTGCGATGTAGTGCTGACGGCGACCCAGATTCACGTCGCCACCCCATAGCACCACCGGCCCTTTGCGAGGGGAAACGGGTGTGCGCGCGAAAAAATCCGGCACTGCAGCAACACTGCCGGTAGCCAAGGGCGCCGACGCCGGGTGTGCAGTTAAGAAATGGTTCATGCCGGCGAGCTCGGAAAACGAGCCGGAAGGTCACACCCTGAGAATTTATCAGTCCACACACAGATGTTCCATGAGGTTTCGTAAGCCTGATCTGGATCCGCAGCCACACGCTGCATTTCCGATCCTAGCGGGGATCAAGTGCAGCGCATCCGCGGCAGGCATGACGGCGCCGCACTCCGCCTTCATTTCGCGAATCGCCTTCGATACTCCACGAGGCTCACGCCAAGGCGCCGGCCGAATGCGCGCCTGAAGCCGTCCACGTTGGCATAGCCCACCTCGTCGGCCAGGCGCTTGGCCGGCAACTGCGACTCCTCGGCCAGGCGGCGGGCGGCATCGATGCGGGCGTTCTCGACGAACTCGGCCGGCGTGGTGCCGGTCTCGCTTCGAAAGATCCGCGCGAAGCTGCGTTCGCTCATGCCCGCCAGCGCGGCCAGCGCCGGCACGGACAGGTCGTCCTTCAGATGCGAAAGCACATGGTCCTGCACCTGCCGCACGCTTGAGCGCTCGGAGGTCTGGGCCGCCAGGTGGGCGCTGAACTGGCTCTGGCCGCCCGGGCGCTTGAGGAACATCACCAGCTCGCGCGCCACGCGCAGCGCGAGTTCGCGGCCGTGGTCCTCCTCCACCATGGCGAGCGCCAGGTCCATGCCCGCGGTCACCCCGGCCGAGGTGAAGAGCTTGCCGTCCTTCACGTAGATCGCGTCCGGCTCGACGGTGGCCAGCGGATAGGCGGTGGCCAGCCGCGCGGTGGAGTTCCAGTGCGTGGCCACGCGCTTGCCGTCCAGCAGCCCCGCGGCCGCGAGCACGAAGGCGCCGCTGCACACCGAGCCGTAGCGGCGCACCGTGCGCGACTGGCGCCTGAGCCAGCCATGCAGCGCCGCATCGCCGGCCGCGGTGCCGATGCCGGGACTGCCGGCCACCAGCAGGGTGTCGATCGGCCCGCGCTGCGTGGCAACCGTGGCGTCGACGGCCAGGCGCACGCCGCTGCTGCTCTTGAGCAATCCCCCCTCGGTGCCGATCACCTGCACCTGGTAGGCACGCGGCCGGCCGAGCTGGCGGGCCGCTTCGGCGAACACATCGGCCGGCCCAGCCACGTCGAGCAGCTGGACACGGGAAAGGGCAAGGATGGCGACGCGCATGGCAGTGAAGGCTCTGTAATTGGCAGAAAACGCCGTGCCGCGGCATCCGCAGCGCAGGCAGTTTGGCAGAAACTATCCATACCAGCAAATTCAGCCAACGAGCCCATCATGCAGAACGAGTCATTGAATCCGCCCTTTCCGGTTTTCTCCCCCACCAGCGAAGCTTCGCTGCGCCACCTGCCCGTCAACCTGTTCGGCTCGGTCATGGGCCTTTCGGGGCTGGCGCTGGCCTGGCGGCTCGCACACGGCAGCCTGGGTGCGCCCGCCTTCATCGGCGAGGCCATCGGCGCCTTTGCGCTCGGCGTCTTCGTGCTGCTGGCGCTGGGCTACGCCGCGAAGCTGGCCAGGCATCCACAAACCGTGCACGCGGAATTCCACCACCCGGTGACCGGCAACTTCTTCGGCACCATCGTCATCTCGATGCTGCTGCTGTCGGCCGTCATCGCGCCCTACAGCGCGCCTGCCGCGCATGCGCTGTGGACGCTGGGCGCCATTGCGACCTTCGCGCTCAGCCTGGTGGTCGTCTCGCGCCTGCTCAAGGGCCGGCTGGACGCCGCGCATGCAGTGCCGGCCTGGCTGATTCCGGGCGTCGCCACGCTGGACATCGCTGTCACCGCGGGCCATGACCCCTCCATGGCCTGGGCCGCGGAGCTCAACTTGCTGGCGATGGCCGTGGGCGCGGTGCTCGCGCTGGTGCTGCTGGTGCTCATCGTCGGCCGGCTGGTGCACCAGGCCCCGCTCGCGCCGGCAATGACGCCCTCGCTGATGATCCTTGTGGGGCCGTTCGCGGTCGGCTTTCTTGCCTATACGAACATCACGGGCAGCATCGACCGCTTTGCCGCGCTGCTTTTCTACTTCGCGCTCTTCCTGTTCGCGGTGCTGGCGCCGAAGGTGTTCCGGCCGAGCATCAGTTTTTCCGCGGGATGGTGGGCGATCGGCTTTCCGATGGCCGCGCTGGCCAACGCGGCGCTGAAGTACGCACAGCTGCGGGGGACCGCGCCACTGTGGGCCATTGCGCTCCTGCTGCTGGGGCTGCTGAGCGTGGCGCTGGCGGTGCTCACCGTGCGCACCCTGCGCATCGCATTCAACGGCAAGCTGTTCATGTGAGCCAGGGCTTTCCCGGCGCGCTGCCGCCACGAAAGCAGCGGCTTCCCGCTAATCCAGCGGCTCGAATCCCGGCGCCTGTTCCATTTCGGAAGGCTTGTAGATCTTGTGCTGCGCCGCGGTGCCGATGGCATCGGCAACCACCAGCAGCCGCCAGAGCGGCTCGCGCGCCGAGCTTGCACGCTCTTCGCTCGTGAGCCGGAAACTGGGCACGCCCGTGGACGTGCCCTTCACCACCACCCTGAGAAGCGTGGCGCCCTTCGCGTTCGACACCTCGAGGTCGTAGCCGAGCTTCCGGCTGGTGACGTCCTCGGCCTTGTAACCGTAGCCCTTGAAGTGGCGCATCACGTAGTCCATGGCGGCGGCCTGGACCTCTTCCCGCGAGGCCGACCGCTCGGCAGCCGCTGCGCCCGCGTCGCCGGCCGCAGCGACCGGCACGCTGCCCCGCGCCTTGGCTGCCTGTATGTCGGCTTCGCCGGGCACCCAGCCGCGCGCACCGCGCACCAGGACCGCGAGTTGCTGGTCGGAATCCCAGGAGGCGACATGCCATTCGGCGTCGTCGCGCACCCGCGTGGAGACCTTCGCGCTCTTGTTGCTCTCGAGCTCGGCAATGGCAACCCGGTTGGTCTGCAGCACGGCGCGAAAGCCCTGGCCTGCATCGACGGTGCGCTTGAGCAGCGCACGGCGGTCCTTGGCGCGCTGGATCTGCTGGGGGCTGCGCACGCCGCCGCCGACGCGGTGCTGCGTGTCCAGCGACTCGAGGCAGAACCAGCGCCCATCGGCGCCGATGTTCACGAATTCGGCCCAGATGGTGGCAATGACGTTGTCGCCCGTCGCGAGCCAGGCGTGATCGAACGGCTTTTCCCGCGCATCGAAGACACCCATCTTCGCGACGATCTCGACCGGCGTGAGCCGCGGTCCTGACAGCCGCATCTCATCGATGACGGCGAGCACTTGGGGGTCGACTTCCTTGTCCATTCAGCGGGGTCTCTGGCGAGTTCGGGGGGTGGGAAGTATGCCGCATCGGATGCGGGCCGGCACGCGCGGCGGTCAAGGCCATGCCGCTAGCTTCTTGCCGGCTTCTTTTTCACGCCCTTGCGTGCAGGCCGCTGCCGCAGGCCCGAACTCGTGCCCCGCAGCGGCCGGGCCGGGGCCACGTCGTGCTGGCTTGCCCGCAACCTGAAATCGCAGGTCTTGACGGCCAGCTCGACGATGCGCGCCAGTGCGGGGCTGGAACTGTCGCTTCGATAGACCGCGCTGTAGACCAGCGGCGGCGGCATCGGATCGCTCTTCACGACGCGCAGCACACCATTCTTGATGTCCGGGCGGACATAGTCGAGCGCAAGCTGGCTGATGCCGAAGCCGCTGATCGTCAACTCGCGCAGGACCGTCGTGCTGTTGGTGAGCAGGACCTTGCCGAAGCGGAAACCGTGCTCCGCGCGCCAGGCCTCGTAGAACTTGTTCTTCGAAGCGCCCGCAGGCTGCTCGATCACCGGATAGTCGGCGAACTCGTGCGGCGCCAGGGCCCGTTGCGGAATGCCGAGCCGCGGGCTCGCGATCCAGGCCTGGTCGACCTGCCCGACCTTGATCGATTCGAACGCCTGGCCCCAGTAGGTGCCCGGCATGATGGACAGGTCGAGCTTGTTGGCTTCGAGGCGCTCGAAGAGCGTCAGCCCCGCGTCCACCACCGGCTCGAGCGTCACCTGGGGGTGCAGCTTCTGAAGCAGCTGGATCAGGCGCGTGAGCCACGTCATCGCAATCAGTTCCGTCACGCCCACGCGGAATGTGCCGCGCAGCGTCTTGTCCACGCTGATGTCGTGCTGGATGCGCTGCCACAGGCGATGGGCTTCCTCGGCCAGCGGCAGCAGCTCGCGGCCGACCTGGGCCAGCTCCAGCCCGTGGGAAGTGCGGTGCAGCAGGGTCCCGCCCAGCGACTCCTCGAGTTCGGCCAGGCGCTTGGAGATGGCCGACTGCGTGGTGTGCAGCTTCACCGCCGCCGCGCTGAAGCTCTGGAGCTTGGTGCTGAAGAGAAAGGCCTCCAGCTGCTTGAAGGTGAAGTTCATTCCAATGGAATGTAAGCCCAATGCTCCGCAGGAAAAAAAGGAATACCTCGATGCTCCGATTTCTCGTTTGTCCCGCGGCGCATGGCCTTTGATACTGCGCCCATGCTCCATATCGCTCCCCGGCTCCATCGCATCAAACCTTCCCCCAGTTCCATGGCCGGCCAACGCGCGCGCGAACTGCGCGCCATGGGCCGGGACATCCTGAGCCTGACCGCCGGCGAGCCCGACTTCGAGACGCCCGGGCACATCAAGGAGGCGGCAACCCGCGCCATGGCGGCCGGCCAGACCCGCTACACCGACGTCGGCGGCACGCCGGCGCTGAAGGAAGCCATTGCCGCCAAGTTCCGCAACGAGAACGGCCTGGACTACGCGCCGGGCGAAATCATCGTCGGCACCGGCGCCAAGCAGGTGATCTTCAACGCCCTCATGTGCACGGTGGCGGCGGGCGACGAGGTCATCGTGCCCGCGCCCTATTGGGTGTCGTACCCGGACATCGCCCTGCTGGCCGGCGGCGTGCCGGTGTTTGTCGACTGCCCGGCCGCCCACGGGTTCAAGCTCCAGCCCGCGGATCTCGAGCGCGCCATCACCGGCAAGACGCGCTGGCTGATGCTCAACTCGCCGAACAATCCGAGCGGCGCCACCTACACGCGCGCCGAGCTCCAGGCGCTGGCCGAAGTGCTGAGGCGCCACCCCCACGTCTGGATACTGACCGACGACATCTACGAACATCTCATCTATGGCGATGTCGAATTCGCCACCATGGCCCAGGCGGCGCCCGACCTGAAGGACCGCACCCTCACGGTCAACGGCGTCTCCAAGGCCTATGCGATGACGGGCTGGCGCATCGGCTACGGCGCGGGTCCTGCGGAGCTGATCAAGGCGATGGTCAAGCTCCAGTCGCAAAGCACGTCCGGCCCCAACTCGATCGCCCAGGCCGCGGCCATCGCGGCGCTCGCAGGCCCGCAGGACATCGTGGCCGCGAACCGGCGCGAATATCAGCAGCGCCGCGACACGGTGGTTGCGGCGCTCAACGCCATCGACGGCATCCACTGCCAGGTGCCCGATGGCGCCTTCTACATCTTTGCTTCGTGCAGCGCGCTGTTCGGCCTCTGCACGCCCAAGGGGGTGAAGATCGGCAGCAGCGACGACTGGATCATGCATTTGCTCGATGCACAGGATCTGGCCGCGTTGCAAGGCAGTGCCTACGGCGTGCCGACGCACTTCCGGCTCTCTTTTGCCGCCAGCACCGAACAGCTGCTGGAGGGCTGCCGCCGCATTGCGCGGGCGCGCAACGAACTTGTCGTCTGAATGAACCAGGAACAGCCATGAACGTCCGATCGCTTTCTCCCAAACTCCTGCCGTGGCTCGTCGCCGGCACCGCATGGCTGTGCGCCGCCCATGCGTTCGCGGCCGATCCCTTTCCGTCGAAGCCGGTGAAGATCCTGGTCGGCTTTTCACCCGGCGGCTCCAACGACGTCGTGGCGCGCCTGATCGCACCGAAGCTGGCCGAGGGACTTGGCGCGCAAGTGCTGGTCGACAACAGGCCCGGCGCCGGCGGCAACATCGCGGTCTCGGCCATGCTCACCGCGCCCGCGGATGGGCACACGCTGCTGATGTGCACCACCGGAACCCTTTCGATCCAGCCGCACGTTTTGAAAAGCATGCCCTTCGACCCCGAAAAGGACATCGTGCCGGTCACACAGGTCACCAACGCGCCCTACATGCTGATGGTCAACTCGACGCTGCCGGTGACCAGCGTCAAGGAACTCGTTGCCTACGCCAGGCAGAAGCCGGGCGAGCTCAACTTCGCCTCTTCCGGAACCGCGACGGGCGGCCACCTGGCGGGCGAGATGCTGAAGACACGCGCAGGCATCGACATCGTCCACGTGGCCTACAAGGGAACCGGCCAGGCCATGACGGATCTGCTGGCGGGCCAGGTCTCCATGATCTTCGACCAGCCCGTGAGTTCGGTGCAGTACGCGCGCTCGGGCAAGCTGCGCGCGCTGGCGGTGGCCAGCCCGCGCCGGCTGGCGGCGTTCCCCGACATTCCGACCGTGACGGAGGCCGGCATTCCCGACTTCGAACCCGTGACCTGGGCGGGCATCTGCGCGGCCAGGAATACGCCGCCGGCCGTCGTCGAGCGGATCCAGCGCGAAGTCGCCAAGGTGCTCGCGATGCCCGACATCGCCAAGCGGCTCGCCGCCGATGGCCTGGAGCCCGTGGGCAGCACGCCCGAGCAGTTCCGCGCGTTCCTGGCCGCCGACAAGCGCAAGTGGGGCCGCGTGGTGAAAGACGCCGACGTCAAGGCCGAGTGAGAACAACGACATGAAGAGCCAATCCCCCGATATCGTGCGCGACTTCCCGCGCATTTCGCCTGAGCTGGTCGCACAGGCCTCCGCGTTCCAGCCCGCCATCCTGGCCGACGTCGCGGGCCGCCGCGGCGCCCTGCACGGCCGCATCGCGGCCCTGCGCCACCGCATGAAGCTGGCCGGCAGCGCGCTCACGGTGGAAGTGCGGCCGGGCGACAACCTGATGATCCACGCCGCCATTGCGCTGGCCAGGCCGGGCGACGTGCTGGTGATCGACGGCAAGGCCGACCAGACCGCTGCCCTCATGGGCACCATCATGATGAACGCCTGCCGGCAGGTCGGCATCGCCGGCGTGGTGGTCGACGGCGCGGTGCGCGACAGCCTCGAGATCGACGAGATGGACTTTCCCGTCTTTTCGGTCGGGACCAATCCCAATGGCCCGACCAAGCTGGCTTCAGGGCGGATCGGGCACCCGGTCTCGGTCGGCGGTGTGACCGTTCGTTCCGGTGACCTCGTGGTCGGCGATGCCGACGGCGTGGTTGTCATCGAGCGCGAAAGAGTGGAAGCGCTCCTTCAGGCCGCAGGCAAGAAGGTCGAGGACGAAGCCGCGCGGATCGAGGCGATCAAGAAAGGCAACACGGCCGCCAAGTGGCTGGACGCCGCACTGCGCAGCGCGGGCGTGCTCAAGGAAAACGAGACGCTCTAGCGGTTCAGCGCACGACATAGCCCACGAAGCGCCAGACCTTGTCCTCGTCCTGCCGCAGCGAGACGAGTTCGCGCTGCGTCTTGCCTTCGGCGAAGGTGGTCACGAAATCGATGTTGATGTAGGCGCCGGCCGGCAGCTTGTCGCCGGCGCCGACGAACTGGCGCGACAGGCCGAGCCAGGTGCGCGAGGCCACGGCACCGAGCGCCGCGCGGCTTCGCTGCAGGCTTGTGACGAAGGCTTCGCGCGTGACCACCCTCTTGGCGGCCGGCGAAGCGCCGTCCCACAGCACTGCGGCCTGGTTGCGGTCCACGGCCTGCGCGATCTGCACGCCAGCCGCCTGCAGGGCGTTGAGGTCCAGCTGTTCCTGGGCAGGCTGGGCCGAAGCCAGCGTGAGCCAGCCCGAGAATGCCGCGGCCGCCGCGATGCGAGAGATGTGTTTCATGATGTTCCTGTGTCCTGTTCCTGTTGTTGTTCAGTCCTTTCGCCGCACCGCTCCGGGCGAAACCCCATAGCGGGCGCGAAAGCGCCTGGAAAAATGAGCGGGAGAACTGAAGCCGCAGCGCGCCGAAATCTCGATGACGGTCGCGGTGCCGTGCGGGCCGCCGCGCAGCATGGCGTGGGCGCGCTGGAGCCTGCGCGCCATCAGCTCGGCACCAAAGCTCGTGCCATCCTGCGCGAGCCGCGCGTGCAAGGTGCGCACCGAGATCCCCATCTGGTGCGCGACGCTGGCGGGGCACAGCGCCGGATCGGCGTACTGCTGGTCGATGATCTGCTGCACCCTGCGCCGAAAGAAGCACCTGTGCTTCGTGGCAGCCAGCGACTCGTCGCCGGTGCCCTGCAGCACGGCCTGCAATGTGCCCACGAGGACGTCCGCCACATGGCTGGCTTCGTCAGGCTCCAGGTCATGGGGCCATGCGCTGAGCGTGCGCATCTGGCCGGCCAGCAGCTGAAGCGACGCCCGATGGGGAAGGTGCTGCGCAATCAGGCCCTCCACCGCTGGCGCACGGCTGCCCAGCGCCGTGTAGGGCACGGCCAGGGCGAGCATGCTCACCGGATCGGGATGGTCGAGCCTGTAGTTCCGGCGCCCGTCGATCAGGAACGGCTCGCCCGGCCTCGCGATGATCTCGCGGCCCTGCTGCGATGCCTGAACGTGGCCCGACAAGTACAGGTCCACGAACACGAAGGGCATCTCGCTGCGCGACAGGTCGAGGTCGGTGCACTCGACGTCGTGGCTGGTTGCCACCTGCACCTCGTTGAGTATCAGGTTGTCCATGCTGCGGGTCGTCAGCGTGGCATCGAAGCTCTCGATCCTGGGAATGTGCGGCGTGATCGGCGTCAGCGCATCCTGGCTCGCCGCGCGCCAGAACTCGGCGCGCTGGGGCACCGCAATATGGGACGTGGACCAGCGGTTGTACATCGGCGTTCAGCCCGTCGCGCGTGCCAGGTGCTCAGGCCAGGAAGCGCTGCGCCAGCAGAGCCCAGTAGGCTGCACCGATCGGCAGGTTGCGGTCGTTGAAGTCGTAGCCGGGGTTGTGCACCATGCAGGCGCCATGGCCATCGTTGATGCCGTCGGCCGAGCCGTCCCCATTGCCGATCAGCAGGTAGCTGCCCGGCACCTGCTCCAGCATGAAGGCGAAATCCTCGCTGCCGGTGAGCGCGCGGGCCTGCAGCTCGACACGGTCCGCGCCCACCAGTTCCAATGCCACCTGCCGCGCAAACTCCGTCTCCGCGGGTGTATTGACCAGCACCGGATAGCTGCGCTGGTAGTCGACCCGCGCCGTCACGCCCAAGCTCTGCGCCTGCCCATGCGCAAGCTCGGTGATGCGGCGCTCCAGGGTGTCTCGCACACCGCCGTCCAGCGCCCGCACGCTGAGCTTGAGCGTGGCGCTCTGCGCAATCACGTTGTTGGCCGCGCCGGCATGGAATGCGCCGACCGTGATCACTGCCATGTGCAGCGGATCGATGTTGCGCGCGACGATGCTTTGCAGCCCCATGACGATGGCCGATCCGGCCACCACCGGGTCCGCCGCGCGGTGCGGCATGGCGCCGTGGCCGCCCGTGCCTTCGAGCGTGATCGTCACGTGGTCCGACGAGGCCATGGCCGCGCCGTCGCGCAGCAGCAGCTTGCCTTGCGGGTGGCCGGGCATGTTGTGCATGGCAAAGATCGCGTCGCACGGGTACTTGGCGAACAGCCCGTCTTCCATCATCCTTTTGGCGCCGCCCTGCCCTTCCTCGGCGGGCTGGAAGATCAGGTTGAGGGTGCCGTCGAACTGCCCTTGCGTGGCCAGGTGATGCGCCGCCGCGAGCAGCATGGCGGTGTGGCCGTCGTGCCCGCAGGCGTGCATGACACCGGGGCGCGTGCTGGCGTGCGCGAGGCCCGTGGCCTCGGCAATGGGCAGCGCATCCATGTCGGCACGCAGGCCCAGGCGCTTGCTGCCCGTGCCACGCCTGAGCTGGCCGACCACGCCGGTGCCGCCAAGGCCGCGCTCCACGGCATAGCCCCAGCACGCGAGACGCTCGGCCACCAGGTCGCTGGTGCGAAATTCCTCGAATGCGAGTTCTGGGTGGCGATGGATGTCGCGGCGCACGGCCACGAATTCATCAGCATGGGCCTGCAGGGTCTCCAACATGGCGCTCATGGATCGGCTCTTCTTGCCTACTGGGGCTGCAGGTTGATGGCCTTGGCAATCGCGCGGAAGCGCGCGGTCTCGGCCGCATAAGCCTTGTCGGCCGCCCAGAGGCTCATCGGCTGCGCCAGCAGCGTGTTCTGCGCCTCCAACTGGGTGCGCACCGCCGGCTCCGACAGCACCGCGCCCAACGCCTTGTTCAGCTGCAGCACCACCTCGTCGGGGGTGTCCTTGCGAACGAAGTAGCCGGTCCAGGTCGAGAAGTTGAAGCCTTTCAGCAGCTGGCCTTCATTGACCGTGGGAATGTTCCTGAGCGCCGGCAACTCGGTGCGCGTGGCGTTGATGCTGGCGATGATCTTGATACGCCCCTGCTCGGCCAGCGCGATCTGCTGCAGGGACACCGGCAGCATGACGAAGTCGAGCTGGCCGCCACCGAGGTCCTGCAGCAGCGGCGCCCCGCCCTTGTAGGGCACGTGGACCATCGTCGCGCCGAGGGTCTGCGCCATGTGCTCGCCCAGCACGTGGTAGAGCGAACCGACGCCCACGCTGCCATAGGTCAGCGGCCGGGTCCTGGAGACGCTGCGCGCGAGCGTGGCCAGCTCGTCGGCCGTGTTGGCGGGAAGATCCTTGCGGGCCAGGATCACCATCGGCGCCACCCCAATCATCTGCACCAGCCGGAACTCCTCGCTCTTGAACCTGACAGCGGCATTGGCCAGCGGCGAAAGAATCAACTCGTTGGGCGAGCCCTGGAACAGGTAGTAGCCGTCCGCCGGTGCCCCCGCCACTTTCTGCGCCGCGATCGCGCCGCTCACACCGCCCAGGTTTTCGACCGGTACCGGCTGGCCCAGCTGCTTCGAAAGCGAGTTGTTCACGAGGCGCGCAATGGTGTCGGAGAGACCGCCCGCCGGATAGGGAACCATCATCACGACCGGCTTCGACGGGAAGGGAGGGTCCGCCGCCACGGCGCCGCCCGCCAGCAGCAACAGGCCAGCCAGCAGGATCGCGGCTTTCTTCAGCAATTCAGAGGGGATCACGGCGCTTCTCGTGGGGACATTGGATGGGGACGATGGCTGGGCGCAAATGTAGGAATGCGCCTACTATTTGTCTAATGCATAATTTTTCTTGATATAAGAAGAAAGACTCATGCAAGGGAGCAGAGGCCATGAACCTCAGACAGTTGGAGCACTTGCTGGCCGTTGCCGAAACCGGCTCGTTCAGCCGCGCCGCGGAGCAACTGCATCTCACGCAGTCGGCCCTGAGCCGCAGCATCCGCATGCTCGAAGACGATCTGGATGCGCGCCTGATCGATCGCATGGGCAAGCGCAATGAACTCACGCCCTTGGGCGAGGCCGTGGCAGCGCGCGCCAGGCGCCTGGTGTTCGAGGCCGCTGAACTTCGACGCAACGCGGAACTGCTCAAGAAGGGCAATGCCGGCGAGATCCGCGTCGGCCTGGGTTCCGGCCCTGGCGCCATGCTCATGACGCCGTTCCTGATTCACATCGCGCAGAAGCATCCAGAGGTACGCGTGCATGTTGCGCGCGGCTCCATCGAAGTGCAGCTGCTTCAGCTGCGCCAGCGCACGCTCGATGCATTGGTGATCGACACGCGCGGCCTGGTGCCCGCGCCCGATCTGCGCATCGAGCGAGTGAGCGAAATGCGGGCCGGCTTTGTCTGCAGGCGCGGCCACCCGCTGCTGGCGGCCGCGAAGAAGAAAAACAAGAAAGGTGTGTCGTTCGACGACGTGCTTCGTTACCCCTTGGCGTCGACGCCGCTGGTCGAGGAAGTGACGCAGATCCTCATTCAGCATTTCGGCCCTCGGGCCAATCCGCAACAGGCCGTGAGCCTGCGCTGCGAAGAGATCGCGAGCCTGATCGAAACGGTCCGGGTGTCGGACGCGATTTTTCTTGGCATCGTGACGGCAGCGCGCAGCGGCCTCCAGACCGGCGAGCTGGTCGAGCTGGTGACGACGCCGCCGCTCCTGAGTGGCACGCGCTTTGCCATCGTGACCCTTGTCGGCCGCACCGAGGCGCCGTCGATGGCCTTGTTTCGCGAGTTCGTGGCTGAACGCTTGCACGACTGAGGCGCTTTCTTCTTACTGCCCGGGGCAGCTTGCCGGCTGCCAGTGGAACGACTGCGCCTTGTGCCTGCTGTCGAAGATCACCTTGTACTGGCAGGTGATGAAAGCGGGGCCCTGCCCGGTACGCAGATTGAAGACGTAGTCCCACTCGCGCACATCCACCAGGCCTTCGCTGAAATGCGGCTTGCCGAGCAGGTCTTGCAACTGGTCCTTGCTCATGCCCGGTGCCACCTGATGCAGATTGGACACATTGGGAAACGTGCCCTCCTTTTGCCAGGCGTCTTTCTGGATGTCCGGGAAGACCGGCTCGCTCACGCGGCCGTCATCCGTCAATCCCTTGCTCACCCAGGCGGTACCGCAACCCTGAAGCCCCATCAGCGCGCCCGCGACAGCAAAAGCCAGCACCTGTTTTCGCATTTTTTTCATGGTTCTCTTTTTGTTGTTGCTGCTTACCAGTGGAATCCTGCGCCCACCGCCACACCAACCTTGCCGCGCGTGTTGGCCGAACCGTTGAACTTGACCACCCAGCGGCCGTTGTCCGAGAGCTTGGAGACGCCGATGGCAATGGCCGTCTGCCCCTGGTAGCTCGCAACGCCGGCGGACATCATGCTTTTGCCCGGAATGGAAGCCTGCGGCATGCTGGCCATGGCCATCGCCCCTGCGGAGCCTGCATTCGCATCCTTCTCGACGTTGTCGATACGCTGGTTGACTGCGTTGAACGCCTTGTTGACATTCGCCATCGCGCCATTCAACTGGTTGACGTTGACGGCATCCGTGCCGGCACTGCCCGCAGCCACGTTGGTGAGCTGGCGTTCATTGCCTTCGCTGCCCACCGACACTTCACCGGCGGAGTTCTGCGGCACGCTCAGCCCCGCGGCGGCGTAGCCCGTCTGGGCGCCGCGCACGGCCACGGAACCCGCACCCAGCGCCACGCTGTTGGACATGCTCGCGCTCGCGCCCTGCCCCAGCGCCGTGGACGACATGCCGCTGGACACGGCGCCGTTGCCCACCGCCACCGCGTTGGCACCGCTGGCGATGGCTTCGTTGCCGCTGGCCATTGAATTCGCGCCCGATGCACGGGCGCCCGAGCCGGTGGCCAGCGACTCGCTGCCCGAGGCCTGGGGCGCCACGTAGTGGGCGGTGTTGCCCGTCGTCCACCTGTTCGACGCCGCCGCCGCAACCCCCTGGAGCTGGGCCACGTTCACGGCGTCGCTGTCCTGCGTGCCCGCGGCCACGCCCGTGATCTGGCGGAACTGGCCATTGGCGGCATCGCCCACGCTCACTGCCCCGCTGGTGCTGGTGGTCGCCTCGATCGCCCGTGCCTGCTCGGCGGTGGCCGAACCTGGCACATAGCCCTTGATGCCCGCCGCAGTGGAAGCCACGGAGCCCTCGCCCAGTGCGACGCCGCCCTCGACCCTGACACTGGTGTTGGAGCCCAGCGCCGTGCCGTTGGCGGCCGCCACTTCGGCGTTGATGCCCATGGCGACACCCTGCGTGGCGGCAGCCGTCGTCCTGGCGCCGGAACCCACCGCCACGGATGCCCTGCCATCGGCCGTGGCATCGGGCATGGACGCATCGCCCACGTTGTGGCGGAAGTAGCGGATGCCGCCGCCGTTGTTGATGGTGTTGACGGTGTTCTCGACGTTGGTTACCCGGCCGTCGAGCGCCGACACGTCGCCCCGGATCGATGTGATGTCGCCCTGCATCGCCGTCACGCTGCTTTCGACTTCGTTCACTCGGCCGCCCAGGCTCGCTACGTTCTGGTTGGTCGTGTTCAGCTGGCCCATGTTCACCGCGTCGCCGGGGTTGGTGCCCGTCCCAACGTTGGTGATAACGTTGCCGCCCATGTTCACCGTCGTGTTGGCGGTGAGGGTCAGGCCGCCGCTGATGGTGGTGCCGCCGCTGAGCACGGTCGGTCCCGTCACGTTCAGGGTGCCGCCGATGGTGGCGTTGTTGCTCACCGTCAGGTCGCCGGTGGTCACGCTGCTGAATGTCGGTGCATCCACCACGCCCACCTTGAGCCGGTTGGTCGCCGGGTCGTACTCGACCGTGGTGTTGCTGCCGTTCACCACATTCACCGTGTCGCCGGGTGCGATGTTGTCCGTCGCGCCGCCGTTGGCCTGAACGTTCCAGCCCTTGCCGGCCACCGTACCGACCTGGTTGAGCTGGTTCAGGTTGATGGCATCGGTGCCGTTGACCGCATTGCCTACATTGGTGATGGTGTTGCCGCCCATGTTCACCGTGGTGCCGCTGGCTACCGTCAGGCTGTTGCCGATGGTGGTGCCGCCGCTGAGGGTGGCCGGGCCCGAGACGTTGAGCGTGTTGAGGCTGGTTGCACCCGTGGCGGTGAGATTGTTGGTGGTGGTCGTACCCGCCACGTTCAGGTCACCGCCGATGCTGGCACCACCGGTGGTGCTCAGGCTGCCGAACACCGGCGCATCGGCCATCTGCAGGTTGATCGCGCCCGTCGCCGGGTCGGTCACGGTCTTGAGGTTGGCGCCCGAGTAGCTGCCAGCCGTGGTCGCACCACCGTTGATGGCCAGTACTTGGCCCAGGTCACGATGAACGTTGCCGGCGCTGTTGTCGTTGCCGCTGAAGTTCAGGCCGCTCGTGGTCACGCCAGAGAGCGCCGCGTTCACCTGGCCCACGTTGGCCGCGTCGGTGGCCGCGGTGCCCGTGCCCACGTTGGTGATGACATTGCCGCCCATGTTCACCGTGGTACCGCCAGCCACCGTCAGGCTGTTGCTGATGGTGGTGCCGCCGCTGAGCGTCGTGGGGCCGCCGAGAGTGCTCGCGCCCGCCACGTTGAGCGTATTCAGGTGGGTCGCGCCGGTAGCCGTCAGGTTGTTGGTGGTGGTCGTGCCCGCCACGCTGAGGTCGCCGCCGATGCTGGCGCCGCCCGTTGTGCTCAGGCTGTTGAACACCGGCGCATCAGCCATCTGCAGATTGATTGCACCCGTCGTGGGATCGGTCACGGTCTTGAGGTTGGCGCCGGAGTAGCTGCCTGCCGTGGTCGCTCCGCCATTGATCGCCAGTGTCTGGCCCAGGTCGCGATGAACATTTCCAGCCGTGGCGTCATTGCCGGTGAAGTTCAGGCCGCTCGTGGTCGCGCCAGAAACCGCAGTGTTCAACTGGCCCACGTTGGCCGCGTCGGTGGCCGCGGTGCCCGTACCCACGTTGGTGATGACGTTGCCGCCCATGTTCACCGTGGTGCCCGGGCTCACTGTCAAGCTGCTGCTGATGGTGGTGCCGCCGCTGAGGGTGGTCGTGCCAGTGGCGGTCAGGTTGTTGGTGGAGGTCGTGCCCGCCACGCTCAGGTCGCCGCCGATGCTGGCACCGCCCGTGGTGCTGAGGCTGCTGAACGTCGGAGCATCTACGACGCCCACCTTGAGCCGGTTGGTCAGCGGGTCGTATTCGACGGTGGTGTTGCTTCCATTGACCACGTTCATCGTGTCGCCAGGCGCGATGTTGTCCGGCGCGCCGCCATTGGCCTGTACGTTCCAGCCCCTTCCGGCAACTGTGCCGATCTGATTGAGCTGGTTCAGGTTCACGGCGTCGGTGCCATTGACCGCATCACCTACGTTGCTGACCACGTTGCCGCCCATGTTCACCGTGGTGCCAGCGGCCAGCGTCAAGCTGTTGCTGATGGTGGTGCCGCCGCTGAGGGTGGCGGGACCGCTGATGGTGGTCGGGCCGCTGAGCGTTGTCGCTCCGACGGCTATGAGGTTGTTGGTGGTGGTCGTTCCCGCCACGTTCAGATCACCGCCGATGCTGGCGCCGCCTGTGGTGCTCAGGCTCGCGAACGCTGGTGCGTCAGCCATCTGCAGGTTGATCGCGCCCGTCGCCGGGTCGGTCGCCGTCTTGAGGTTGGCGCCCGAGTAGCTGCCGGCCGTGGTCGCGCCGCCATTGATTGCCAGTGTCTGGCCCAGGTCGCGATGGACGTTGCCGGCCGTGGCGTCGTTGCCGGTGAAGTTCAGGCCGCTCGCGGTCAGGCCGGACACCGCGTTGTTCACCTGGCCCACATTAGCCGCGTCGGTCGGGGCTGTGCCCGCGCCCACGTTGGTGATGACATTGCCGCCCATGTCCACGGCGGTGCCGCCGGTCACCGTCAGGCTGTTGCTAATCGTGGTGCCGCCGCTGAGGGTGGTGGGGCCGCCGAGACTGGTCGTGCCGGTGGCCGTGAGATTGTTGGTGGTGGTCGTGCCCGCCACGCTCAGGTCGCCGCCGATGCTGGCGCCGCCGGTGGTGCTCAGGCTGCTGAACACCGGCGCTTCAGCCATCTGCAGGTTGATCGCACCCGAGATCGGGTCGGTCACGGTCTTGAGGTTGGCGCCGGAGTAGGTGCCTCCTGTGGTTGCCGCGCCGTTGATCGCGAGTGTCTGACCCAGGTTGCGGTGGACGTCGCCGGCGGTGGCATCGTTGGCGGTAAAGTTCAAGCCACTGGTGGTCGCGCCGGACACTGCAGTGTTCACTTGGTTCACGTTGGCCGCATCGGTGCCGCTCACGCCGGCAGCCACGTTGGCGATGGTGTTGCCACCCATGTCCACCGTGGCGCCGGGACTCACCATCAAGCTGTTGCTGATGGTGGCGCCGCCGCTGAGGATGGTTGCACCACTCACGTTGAGGGTATTCAGGCTGGTCGCGCCAGTGGCCGTGAGATTGTTGGTGGCAGTCGTTCCTGCCACACTCAGGTCGCCTCCGATGCTGGCGCCGCCGGTGGTGCTCAGGCTGCCGAACACCGGTGCGTCGGCCATCTGCAGATTGATCGCACCCGTCGTCGGGTCGGTCACGGTCTTGAGGTTGGCGCCCGAATAACTCCCAGCCGTGGTCGCACCCCCATTGATCGCCAGCGTCTGCCCCAGGTCGCGGTGGACGTCACCGGCACTGTTGTCGTTGCCGGTGAAGTTCAGACCGCTCGTGGTCAGGCCGGAGACCGCGTTGTTCACCTGGCCCACGTTGGCCGCATCGGTAACAGCGGTGCCTGCGCCTACATTGGTGATGACGTTGCCGCCCATGTTCACGGTCGTGCCCGGGCTCACCGTCAAGGTGTTGCTGATGGTCGTGCCGCCGCCGAGGACGCTCGCCCCCGTCACGTTGAGTGTGTTCAGGCTGGTCGTGCCGGTGGCCGTGAGATTGTTGGTGGTGATCGTCCCCGCCACGTTCAGGTCGCCGCCGATGCTGGCGCCACCCGTAGTGCTCAGGCTCGTGAACGCTGGTGCGTCGGCCATCTGCAGGTTGATCGCGCCGGTCGTCGGATCGGTCACGGTCTTGAGGTTGGATCCCGAATAGGTGCCGGCCGTGCTTGCGCCGCCGCTGATGGCCAGCGTCTCGCCCAAATTGCGGTGGACGTCGCCGGCGGTCGAATCGTTGCCGGTGAAGTTCAGGCCACTCGTCGTTGCACCCGACACCGCTGTGTTCACCTGGTTCAGGTTCACGGCGTCGGTACCGTTGACTGCATTGCCCACGTTGGCGATCGCATTGCCGCCCATATCCACGGTCGTTCCGCCGGCGAGCGTCAAGCTGTTGCTGACGGTGGTGCCACCGCTGAGGGAGGTGGGTCCGCTGATGTTGGCAGGGCCGCTGAGACTGGTCGTGCCGGTCACACTGAGGTTGTTGGTGGTGGTCGTTCCCGCCACACTCAAGCTGCCGCCGATGCTGGCACCACCGCTGGTGCTCAGACTGCTGAACACCGGCGCATCAGCCATCTGCAGATTGATCGCACCGGTCGTCGGGTCGGTCACGGTCTTGAGGTTGGCACCCGAGTAGCTGCCGGCCGTGGTCGCGCCGCCATTGATTGCCAGCGTCTGGCCCAGGTCGCGATGGACGTTGCCGGCCGTGGCGTCGTTGCCGGTGAAGTTCAGGCCGCTCGTGGTCAGGCCGGATACGGCGGTGTTCACCTGATTCACATTGGCCGCATCGGTGCCGTTCACCCCGGCAGCCATGTTGGTGATGGTGTTTCCGCCCATGTTCACCGTGGTGCCGCCGGCCACCGTCAGACTGTTGCTGATGGTGGTACCGCCGCTGAGGTTGGTGGGTCCGCTGAGATTGGTCGTTCCGGTGGCCGTGAGATTGCTGGTGGTGGTCGTGCCCGCCACACTCAAGCTGCCGCCGATGCTTGCGCCACCCGTAGTGCTCAGACTGCTGAACACCGGCGCATCAGCCATCTGCAGATGGATCGCGCCCGAAATCGGGTCGGTCACGGTCTTGAGGTTGCTACCGGAGTAGGTGCCTCCTGTGGTTGCGCCGCCATTGATCGCGAGTGTCTGACCCAGGTTGCGGTGAACATCGCCGGCCGTAGCGTCGTTAGCGGTGAAGTTCAAGCCGCTCGTGGTCACACTGGAGACCGCGTTGTTCACCTGGCCCACGTTGGCCGCATCGGTGGACGCGGTGCCCGCGCCTACGTTGGTCATGACGTTGCCGCCCATGTCCACTGCTGTGCCACCGGTCACCGTCAGACTGTTGCTGATGGTGGTGCCGCCGCTGAGGTTGGTGGGTCCGCTGAGATTGGTCGTGCCGGTGGCCGTGAGATGGTTGGTGGAGGTCGCGCCCGCCACGCTCAAATTGCCGCCAATGGTGGCACCGCCGGTGGTGCTCAGGCTCGTGAATGCTGGTGCGTCAGCCATCTGCAGGTTGATCGCGCCCGTCGCCGGGTCGGTCACGGTCTTGAGGTTGGCGCCCGAGTAGCTGCCAGCCGTGGTCGCGCCGCCATTGATCGCCAGCGTCTGGCCCAGGTCGCGATGGACGTTGCCGGCCGTGGCGTCGTTGCCGGTGAAGTTCAGGCCGCTCGTGGTCACGCCGGAAACCGCAGTGTTCACCTGGCCTACGTTGGCCGCATCGGTGCCGTTCACCCCGGCCGCCACGTTGGTGATGATGTTGCCACCCATGTCCACCGTCGTGCCAGGGCTAACAGTCAGGCTGCTGCTGATGGTGGTGCCTCCGCTGAGGGTGGTCGCGCCCACCACGTTCAGGTCGCTGCCGATGCTGGCGCCGCCCGTCGTGCTCAGGCTTGCGAACGCCGGTGCGTCGGCCATCCGCAGGTTGATCGCACCTGTCGCCGGGTCGGTCACGGTCTTGAGGTTGGCACCCGAGTAGGTGCCTGCCGTGGTCGCGCCGCCATTGATCGCCAGTGTCTGGCCCAGGTTGCGATGGACGTCACCGGCCGTGGCATCGTTGCCGGTGAAGTTCAGGCCACTCGTCGTTGCGACCGACACCGCTGTGTTCACCTGGTTCAGGTTCACGGCATCGGTGCCGTTGACCGCATTGCCCACATTGGTGATGGTGCTGCCTGCCATGTTCAGGCCGCCCCCAAGGGTGGTCCCGCCCGAGACGTTGAGCGTGTTCAGGCTCGTCGTGCCGGTGGCCGTGAGATTGTTGGTGGTGGTCGTGCCTGCCACACCCAAGTCACCACCGATGTTGGCGCCGCCGGTGGCGGTCAGACTGCTGAACACCGGTGCGTCAGCCATCTTGATCTGCACCTCGTTGCCCACCACTTCGGTCTTCAGGTTGGCACCCGAGTAGGTGCCCGCCGTGGTCGCGCCACCGCTGATGCTCAGCGTTTCCCCCAGCTTGCGGTCCACCGTTCCCGTATTTCCGGTGAAAGTCAGGGGCGTGTCGCCCAAGGCGGTGAGTTGACCCACGTTCGCTGCATCCGTCGCGCTCACGCCCGCCCTGACGTTGGAGATGGTGCTGCCTGCCATGTTCAAGCCACCACCGAGGGTGCTCGCGCCCGAGACGTTGAGCGTGTTCAGGTTGGTCGTTCCCGTAGCCGTGAGATTGTTGGTGGTGGCCGTTCCCGCCACACCCAGGTTCCCGCCGATGCTGGCACCGCCCGCCGTGCTCAGGCTTGCGAACGCTGGTGCGTCAGCCATCTGCAGGTTGATCGCACCCGTCGCCGGGTCGGTCACGGTCTTGAGGTTGGCACCCGAGTAGCTGCCGGCCGTGGTCGCGCCGCCATTGATCGCCAGTGTCTGGCCCAGGTCGCGATGGACGTTGCCGGCCGTGGCGTCGTTGCCGGTGAAGTTCAGGCCGCTCGTGGTCAGGCCGGACACCGCGTTGTTCACCTGGCCCACGTTGGCCGCGTCGGTCGGGGCCGTGCCCGCGCCCACGTTGGTGATGACATTGCCGCCCATGTCCACGGCGGTGCCGCCAGTCACCGTCAGGCTGTTGCTGATCGTGGTGCCGCCGCTGAGGGTGGCGGGACCGCTGATGGTGGTCGGGCCGCTGAGCGTTGTCGCTCCGACGGCTACCAGGTTGTTGGTGGAGGTCGTTCCCGCCACGTTCAGATCACCGCCGATGCTGGCACCACCGGTGGTGCTCAGGCTGCTGAACACCGGCGCGTCCGCCATCTTGATCTGCACTTCGTTGCCCACAACCTCGGTCTTGAGGTTGGCGCCCGAGTAGCTGCCTGCCGTGGTTGCGCCGCCGGTGATCTGCAGCGTCTCGCCCAGCTTGCGGTCCACCGTGCCGGTGTTGCCGGTGAAAGTCATCGGCGTACCGCCCAGGGTTCCGATGGCCTGGTTCGTCGCATAAAGCTGGCTGCCGTTGATCGCATCGGTGCTGCTGCTGCTGAGCTGGCCGGCGCCCACGTTGGCGATGACATTGCCACCCATGTTCACCGTGGTGCCGCCGGCCACGGTCAAGCTGTTGCTGATCGTGGTGCCGCCGCTCAGGGTGGTTGTGCCGGTGGCCGTGAGATTGCTGGTGGTGGTCGTGCCCGCCACGCTCAGGTCGCCGCCGATGCTGGCGCCGCCCGTGGTGCTCAGGCTCGCGAACGCTGGTGCGTCAGCCATCTGCAGGTTGATCGCGCCCGTCGCCGGGTCGGTCACCGTCCTGAGGTTGGCGCCCGAGTAGCTGCCGGCCGTGGTCGCGCCGCCATTGATCGCCAGTGTCTGGCCCAGGTCGCGATGGACGTTGCCGGCCGTGGCGTCGTTGCCGGTGAAGTTCAGGCCGCTCGTGGTCACGCCGGACACCGCGTTGTTCACCTGGCCCACGTTGGCCGCGTCGGTCGGGGCCGTGCCCGCGCCCACGTTGGTGATGACATTGCCGCCCATGTCCACGGCGGTGCCGCCGGTCACCGTCAGGCTGTTGCTAATCGTGGTGCCGCCGCTGAGGGTGGTGGGGCCGCCGAGACTGGTCGTGCCGGTGGCCGTGAGATTGTTGGTGGTGGTCGTGCCCGCCACGCTCAGGTCGCCGCCGATGCTGGCGCCGCCGGTGGTGCTCAGGCTCGCGAACACCGGTGCGTCAGCCATCTTGATCTGCACCTCGTTGCCCACAACCTCGGTCTTGAGATTGGCGCCCGAGTAGCTGCCTGAGGTGGTCGCCCCACCGTTGATCCGCAGCGTCTCCCCCAGCTTCCGGTCCACCGTGCCGGTGTTGCCGGTGAAGGTCATCGGCGTACCGCCCAGGGTTCCGATGGCCTGGTTCGTCGCATAAAGCTGGCTGCCATTGATCGCATCGGTGCTGGTGCTGCTGATGCGGCCGGCGGCCACGTTCTGGATCTGGCGCGGCGCGGTGGCCGAACCGACGCTCACCACATCGCCATCGGCCGGCGCGCCGCCGGCGAAGCTGTAGGTGATGCCGTTGATGGTGGTGCTCGGCGTATCGACGGCCGCAGACACGGTGCTGTTGTTGCCCAGCACGACAGCGCCATCGAGCCCCGTGCCGATGCTCACGTTGTTGCCCACGATCATCGTGTTGGCCGAGCCGGTGCTGTTGCCGTTACCGACAATGCGGCTGTTGTCCGCCGCCGCGCTCATCAGGTTGTTGTTGCCGAATGCGCCCGCGTTGTCTGCCGCGATCGGATTGGCGAGCGTGCCGTTGTCGTTGCCGAGAGTGTAGGTGCCCGCGCCGGTCACATAGCTGGGATCGCCCAGCGCGCCCGAGTTGTTGCCGGACACGACATTGCCGGTGCCAATGCTGATCGACTGCACGCCGCTGGCCTGCGCGCCGGTGCCGATGGCGATGGTGCGGTCCTTGGATGCCACCGCAGCGTTGCCGATGGAGATCGTCGTGAGGCCCAGCGCCTGGGCATTGGTGCCTTCAGCGATCGAATTGGCACCCGATGCCACGGCGCCATAGCCGAACGCGATGGCCCCATTGGCGCCGGAGCTCACGCGCGCGTTGTGCCCGAGAGCAATGGCATTGGTGGAATTGACGACCCGGGCCATGCCGCCGATGGCGACGGAATAGTCGGAGGTCCCGTCCACTGCCACCCATCGCGAACCCGAGGGCAGGCCCGCCGCCACGATGTCGGCATCTGCGTTGTTCTGGAAGACCAGCGACTGCTTGCCCCTAGCTTCGGCCTGGCCGCCGACGATGGCGGAATTGGCGCCCGAAGCCGTCGTCGATTTGCCGATCGAAACCGCATTGGTGTTGCTCACGGTGGCTCCATCGCCCTGCGCAATGCCGTAGGCACCGCTGACAGCGGCGCCACGCCCGATCGCCATGCCCGAGGTGGCCGTCGCTGCAACGCTGGAAGCCCGTCCGATTGCCACGGCGTCCGCAGCCAGCGCGCTGGGTCCATCGCCTTGCGACGCATTGTTGATGACCGTAGCGCTACCGAGCGCGATAGCGCCCGTGCCCCCGGCGTAGGCACCGTAGCCCCATGCTTGCGCACGCTCGGCCGTCGCCTTGGAGTCGCGCCCCATGGCAAAGGAGTAATTGCCGTAGGCCATCGCGTTCACGCCAAGCGCAAACGAGCTTTCGCCATAGGCCCACGTCGGATAGTTGCAATTTGTGCCGATGGCAATACTTTCTTGGCCAGCTGCAATCGCACCTTGGTTGGCCGTGGTCCCGCCGCCATACAGCCTGTAGTTGCTGTCAGCCTGCGGCGAGCAGTTCGCGGTAGTTCCCCCTATCGCGATGGAGCGTACGCCGTTGGCGACACCGCCTCCGAGGGACGTCACGGCGGCAGCGGGCAGAGCGGCGCCAAGCATCAGCATGATGGCTGTCGCCACCTTCTTCGAGGCCCGCCCGATGACTGCAGATGCCGCCTTGCGGTTGCTCGACTTCTTCCCCCGTGCCTTGGTGGTCTCGGATGCCGCAACCCAGGCACCGAGCGATTCATTCCAGATTGACCGATATGACTTGTTCATGAAAAGAGGACTTGAGAGGTGATCGCTGGCGTGACATGCCAGGGTGGGGATTGGGGAAGCGGATGTCGCGCGCGCGGCGCCGATCGCAGCTATGAGCGGCCGGCGAATCCGCCCTAGGCGACGATCGGAATTGACAGGTGCGTTCGCACGCCAAATGTCTCGGACGCGGGGATCCCGTCCTCCGACACGGCGACGCTTTCCCGCACCTTCCCGTTCGTGGTTCTTGCAGCCATGGTCATGAAACTCCCTGTTGATCTCGATGCCTTGCAGGCGCGGGAAAACCGAGGCCTCATGCCTGCGCTCGATAAACGCAGCGGCGACCTCGGGGATCGAAATGAACACAGGGAGCGGCGCGAACTGCGCCAAAGAAGAAAACGGTTGTGCGCGCCGTCACCCACCAACCACTCTCTTGGAGCGGTGATGCGACGAAGCGGATTTCCGAAGCACCCATCGGCCGGCTTTGCCGGCCCTCCCTGCATGGACACGAATCCTGTAACGAGCGTATTCAGATGTGTGGTGCATTCATAGGCGACGGAAGCCTCTCAGTGCAGCCAGATTGACCACTAGCGCAAGTACGCTTGTTGCTCGGCATGGAATGGTTATCAACAGCGCTTGTCGCAATCAAGTACGCACGTTTAGTCATGGACGATGCGCTACTGGGCAGGCATTTCCTTGGAGCGGACTGCATGCATGGCTAGTCTGCTTATTTGCCGTTTTCTTCGAGAAGGTATTGCACAGTGAAACAACCCATCCTTGTTTACAAAGGCCACGAGATTGCACTGTCCATCATTCGCGCCGCACTGCGAGTCATCTTCCAGTCAATGCAGAGCGGTTCCGTGCGTTTGTACCTTTGCCACCTTGTTTTTGTTGAATAGCCTTTGTGTCTTCTTTTTAATAGTTAGAGCTACCGCTCCGATAGAAATCGTGAACAAGCCAGTGAGAGTAGAGGAGCAATGACGACACCAGCTGAATGCCCTTTGTCGGTCGCGCTCCTGGGCACAACGAACGAACGCATCAATGCCCTGCACGACGAACTGGTAGCGCTGGGATATCAACCCATCCTTTTCACCAACGCTGCCGATTTCCTGATTGCGTTCTGCATGGGGCAGCGATTCAACCTGCTACTCCTTACGCTGCATGATCCGTCGCAGTACAAGGGGCTTCCCGAGGTATGCAGGAAATTCCGCATACCTACGCTCCTGGTCGTGGAAGAAGCGCAGTGGAAGCTCCTCTCGTCCCAGACCCTGGAAGCCTCCTGGGACGACATCATGGATTTCGCCGTCCTGCAGACGAGGGTCCAGGAACTGGAGTGGCGCATCCAGGCGCTCCTGAAAAAGCAGGATGCTCCGGGCCAGATAGGCTGGCTGGAGGGCGAGATGACCTGGGAGGACTACAAGTTCTGCCCTGAATCCATTTCGGTCGAGTTCCGCGGCCGCAAAATCCATCTCACGCAGCTCGAGTGGACTTTTGCGCTGGAACTGTTTCGCAACATTGGCCGAGTGTTGCCCCGCGAGTGGCTGCTGACGAGGGTCTGGAAAAGCAAGCCAAGGCTCGGCACGCGAACCGTGGATGTCTGCGCGACCAAAGTGCGAAAGAAGCTGGACTTGCGTGAAGAGAACGGATTCGTGCTGCGCGGCATCTACCGGCAGGGCTACCAGCTCGCCCACATATCGGGCGAGGCAAGGACCGCGAAAATCGCTCGGTGAGGATCGGGCTATCCTACGGCCGCCGCGCGTGCGGCACCCTTCGTTCCGCCGTGCTCGCCGAGGGACGCCGGTCCGACCACCTTTTCGCAAAGAGAAAGAGTCCGCTCATGTTCCGTACCCTGCTCAAGTCCAAGATCCACCGCGTTGCCGTCACCGACTGCGAACTGCACTACGAAGGCTCCTGCGCCATCGACGAAGACCTGCTCGACGCCGCCAACCTGGCCGAGAACGAGCAGGTCCACATCTGGAACATCAACAACGGCGAGCGCTTCGTCACCTACGCGATCCGCGGCGAGCGCGGCACCGGCATCATCTCGGTCAACGGTTCGGCCGCACGCCGGGCCTCGGTAGGCGACCTGATCATCATCGCGGCGTTCGGCCTGGTGCCCGAGGACCAGGTGGCGGGCTACAAGCCCAAGCTGGTTTTCGTGGACGGGGCCAACCGCATCAAGGAAGAGCGCGCGCACATTCCGGTGCAGGCGGCTTCGGGCGAGACCGCCATGGTCTGAGCGGGGTGCGGCGTTAGCGACCTCCTCGAACCAGGACCAAGGGCAATCCGGCAAGAACCCTGAGGGCATTGCTTGCCCCGCCACAACACGCTGAATAGACTACGCAGCATGTCGACTCCCCTCGTCCTCGCCCGCACCGGCGCGGCGCTGCTTGCCGCAGCGGCGTGTGCGCGTGCACGCGCGACCTTGAAGGCGGGCCGCAGGCCACCGCCCGCACATTTCTAGGCCCGGCGGTCGCTTCCTTTCTTCCTTTCTTTTCAGCGCAACCATCCACCGCCGGGCACAAGTTCCGCGCGTCCGCGGCCACCGTCGTTGATCGACGGGTCCGCACGAATGGAGTGCGTCAATGCATGCAACGATCCACGGCGAGCGCACGCTCACCGAACTTGATTTCGCCCGCCTGAACAAGCTGCCCAGGCTCAACCTGCCGCCCAGCCTTGCGGATCTTCTGGACTGTGCCGAGGTGACCAGCTCGAGGGCCGTGCCCGGCAACATCGTGACGATGTGCTCGCGCGTCGAGATCGTCGACACGCACACGCGTCGGCGGCAGACGCTGACCATCAGCTATCCCGAAGAGGCCAGGCCCGCGGCCGGCCTCATCTCGGTGCTGTCGCCGGTGGGAACCGGCCTGCTCGGCCTGAAGGTGGGAGACACCGCCAGGTGGCAAGCCCCGAACGGAGAGGCATGCGCCGCGGAAGTCGCGGCGATCCTCTTTCAGCCCGAGGCGACCGGCGACTACACCACGTAGGCGGGCCGTCGAGCGCCGGCGTCCATGCCTGAATCGATCCCGGCTCAGGAGGACGGGCGGGACAGCGTTGCCAGCTTCTTCTTCGCGCTTTGCAGGAGGCCGACCCGCTCGACGGGCGGTTGGGCCTTGGTGTCTCCGAGCGCGATGATCTCGAGCGCGCCAGCCGCTGCCAGCTTGGACGCGAGCGGGTCGCGCACCGCCAGGCTGTTGAACCTGTGGTTCGATATGACGTGCACCTTCAGGTGACGGTGGATGGTCTTCGACAGCTTCTGGCAGGCGGCTGCCATGGCGGCTTCATCGGGTATCGACTGGCCGTGCACGACCAGGAGCTCCACGGTGCCGTCCTTGTCCTCTCCCAGCAGGAAGGCACGCAGGACCGAATCCTTGAACTTGCTGCGCAGCATCGAGCGCAGCGGTTCGGCGGCGGCGAACGACTTCAGCGCGATGCTGCGCAGTTCATCGTGGAAGACGAACGAGCGGTCGAGCGTGAGAATGTCGGACCCGTCCGCCTTCGGCTTCTGCCTCTTCAGGATGCCGCTGCCGACAAGGTGTTCCAGGGTGCGCGCCGCATCGGCGGGATCGAGCTTCGAACGCCGGGCGAGCTCGTCCGGCGCAAACGGTTGGTCGGGCGCCGCGTAGACGAGCTTCAAGAGCTTCTGCACCTCGGGGGAGAAAAGGAAATCTGCGGCACTCATCTTTTTCTGGATCCGGACAAAGGATCGCATTATCGGGATGAATATCGTCGGCCATGGCGGTCTAGAAGAGCCCGCGTTGCGAAGTCGTCAAGGCCATGAAGCTTTCTCCCATGGGCTGAAGAATGGCGTCGGCAATCGGCTGGAGCTGCCGGGTGAGGTAGTGTTCGTAGTCGATGCGCGAGTGGCGGGTTTCCAGCGGCTCCGGCCCGTTTCGGGTCATGACGTATTCGATCCAGCCGCCCGTCTGGTATTGCATGGGCCGGCCGATCCGGGCATTGTGTTCGTCCGCGATGCGCGCGGCCCGGACCTGCGGCGGCACGTTGACCAGGTAGGCGTCGAGCCGATGGCGCAGACGCTTGCGGTAGATGAGCAGGTCGTCCTTGGCGCCGGCCAGCGTCGACCGCGCATAGTCGGTGACGAACGCCTTGTAGGGCTCGCCCTGGAAGATGCGTGACAGCAGGCCCTGCTGGAACTGCCGCGCGAGCGGGGTCCAGTCGCTGCGCGCCATCTCGAGGCCGCGGTACACCATCTCCTCCTGGCCCGCGGCATCCACACTGAGGCCTGCGTAGCGCTTCTTGCTGCCGATCTCCGAGCCGCGGATGGTGGGCATGAAGAACTTCTTGTAGTGGGTGTCGACCTCGATTTCGAGAAAGCTCTCCAGGCCCTGTTCCTCGCGCAGCGTGCGCGTCCACCAGCCGTTGATGTCGGCCGCCAGGCTGGCCGCGACGGCGTGCGCCTCCTCGTTGGTGTGGGCGCGCCTGAGCCAGACGAAGATGGAGTCGGTGTCGCCATAGATGGCTTCGTAGCCCCGCTGCTCCACGAATTCGCGCGTGAGCTTCATCATCTCGTGCCCGCGAAGCGTGACGGCGGACACCAGCTTGGGGTTGAAGAACCGGCACTCGGACGCACCCAGCACGCCGGCGAAGGAGTTCATGAGCAGCTTCAGCGCCTGCGACAGCGGCTCGTTCTTCGCCCGCTTGGCCTCGTCCCGGGCGCGCCAGAGGGTGGTCACGATCGCGGGCAGGCAGTGCCTGTCGCGCGAGAAGACGGTGCCCTGCGGGCCCTTGACGAGCCCGGCCGGCTCGCCGGCGTTCGAGCCCTCGACGAGGCCCACCGGATCGACCAGGAAGGTCCGGATGATCGAAGGGTAGAGGCTCTTGTAGTCCAGCACCACGACGGAGTCGTAGAACCCCGGCTTCGAGTCCATCACGTAGCCGCCGGGATAGGCCTTGCTCGCAATCTCGCCCACGTTCGGCGCCACGTAGCCCAGCCGATGCATCCGCGGCAGGTAGTGGTGGCTGAACGCGGCAATGGAGCCGCCGAAGTGGTCGGCCTGCAGGCCGGTGGTCTGGGCCCGCTCCATCATGAACTGCAGCAGCTTCGCCTTGTCGAAGATGCGCAGGACCAGCTCGCAGTCGCGGATGTTGTAGCGCGCGAGCGCGGGCTTGTCTTCCTGGTAGCGCCGCTCGATCTCGGCCATCTTGTCGTACGCGTCGCCGATGGACTTGCCTTCACCGAGCAGCGCTTGCGAGACGGTCTCGAGGCTGAAGGACGGGAAGCTCCACACCGCGGCCTTGAGTGCGTCGATGCCGTCGATGACGACCCGGCCCGGTGTCGGCGCGAACAGGTAGCCCTGCTTGCCCGGATGGGTGCGCCACTCGATGGGGCGGCGCTCCCGCCCGAGCAGGAGCTGCACGCCGCAGTCGTCGGCGGTCTTCTGCAGCACCCGCAGGTCGAACTGGATGACGTTCCAGCCGATGATGACGTCGGGGTCGTTGCGCTCGAACCAATCGTTGAGCTGATCGAGCATGGCTTTGCGGGACGGGCAGTAGACGAGCGAAAAATCCATGGGCCCGCCCGGCTCCGGCGGCGGTTCGCCCAGCATGAAGACGACACGCTCCGGCGTGCCGTCCAGCGCAATGGAATAGAGCGCTTCGTGCTGGCTCGTCTCGATGTCCAGCGACACGACCTTCAACACGGGGCGGTATTCGGGCGCGGGCCTGAGCTTGCAGTCGACGATGGTGGCGTGCGCTGCCCGCCCTCCTTCCACCCGCACGCCGGCGGTGATGAAGCGTTCCATCAGGTAGCGGTCGTGCGGGCGCACGTCGGCTTCGAGCAGGGGAATGCCCTGGGCCTGGAGGGTGCGTGCCAACCGGCCGAGCTGGCGGAAGTGCGTCGCATAGACACCGAGCACCGTTTCCTGCTGGAAGGTCTTGAGCGCGAGCTCGCGCAGCTGCACGCCCGGCATGGCCGCGAGGTGGGCCTGGACCGCCGCCCTGTGCCGGGTGGCGACGAACGCGACGCTGCGCCGTGAGGTCAGGACCACCTTCCTCGGTCCCGCATCGGTGGCCAGCCAGTACTCGATCTCCGTGCCGGCGGGCGCGTCACGCCAGTGGCGCGTGAGGATGAAGCCCTGGAGTTCGGTGAATGTCACGAGAGAGCTTGAAGGTTCGGGCAAGGCGGGAGGACGGACTGGGGCACAGGCGATTTTCGCCCGGCAGTGGGACGGGTTTGGCAGAATCCCGGCAACTTCACTTCCTCCACGAACATGCTGCGCTTCGTCCTCATGACTGCGTTGGGCCTCGCCACCGTGGATGGAGCGGCCGCTCAATCGGCGGAGCCGCGGCCGGCCGAAGCCGCTGCAGAAGCAGTGCCGGTGACCACGTATGCGCGCTTCGTCTCCGCCAGCCAGGAGGCCGACGGCAAGCTGTATGTCCGGCTGAAGCTGCTACCAAGGGCCAAGCTTCCTTTCACGGTCCAGAGATTCAGGGTGAGGGACCGGACGCTGTTGGCTGGCGTTGCGGAGGGTTCATGGGTGAGGTTCACCGCAAGGTACATCGACGGCGAGAACACGTTGACGTCCATCCGCATCACCGCCGAATGCAAGCGCTTCCAGGAATGCGGCTGAGGCTTCAGCCGGCCGGGGAGTGCATCATTGCGGGCACAATCCCGCGCACGAAGGAAAACCCATGCCCTCCTCCACCGACTACGAATCGCTGTTCGAGTTTGCGCCGATGTCGCTCTGGCTCGAGGACTACAGCGGGCTGCGCCAGCTGTTCGACGCCTGGCGCAGCGCCGGCGTCGTGGATCTGGTGGCCCACCTGAATGCCGAACCGCAGCGCGTGCGCGATTGCATGGCGCAGCTGAAGGTGCTGAGCGTCAACCAGAGCACGCTCACTCTCTTCGGTGCCCAGAGCCAGGCCGAGCTGCTGTCCCGGCTCGACAGCATCTTCCGTGACGACATGACCGCTCCCGTGATCCACGAGCTGGACCAGCTCTGGCGCGGCAATCTCGGCTTCGGCAACCAGACGGTCAACTATGCGCTGGACGGCCGCCGGCTCGACGTGCATGTGCGCGTGCAGGTGCTGCCCGGACACGAGGCGACGTGGGACCGCGTGCTGGTGTCGCTGGACGACATCACCGAGCGCGTGCAGGCCGAGCGGCTGCGCCTGGAGAGCGAGCGCTATGCGCGCGAGCTGTTCGAACGTTCGCCGGTGTCGTTGTGGGTGGAGGACTTCAGCGCGGTCAAGATCCTGCTCGATGACGTGCGCAGGCGCGGCATCAGCGACTTCACGACCTTCATCAAGGTGCACCCGGAGTTCATCACGCGCTGCATGCGCGAGATCCGCGTGATCGACGTCAACCGGGAGACCCTGCGCATGTTCGGCGCGGCCGACAAGGACGAGCTGCTGGAGAACATCTCGGACATCTTCCGCGACGAGATGCACGACTCCTTCGCCGAGCAGCTGCAGGACCTCTGGAACGGCAAGATGCTGCAGCAGCGGGAGGTCATCAACTACGCGCTGACGGGCGACCTGCTCAACATCCACATGCAGTTCGCCGTGCTCGAGGACCGGCTCGCCACCTGGGACCTCGTGCTGGTGTCGCTGATCGACATCACGGCCAGGAAGAAGGCCGAGGCCTACCTCGAATACCTGGGCAAGCACGACGTGCTGACGCAGCTGCGCAACCGCGCCTTCTTCTCGGAAGAGCTGAACCGGCTGTCGCGCAAGGGGCCGTGGCCGGTGTCGGTGCTGGTGATCGACATGAACGGCCTGAAGCCCGTCAACGACGAGGAAGGACACGCCGCCGGCGACGCGCTGCTGCGGCGCGTGGGCGAGGTGCTGAGCAAGGCGGTCGACGAGCCCGGCTGGCCCGCGCGCATCGGCGGCGACGAATTCGCGGTCGTGCTGCCGAAGACGGACGAGCGCGGGGCGGAGGCGATCCGCGACCGCATTGCCTCCATGCTCGATCTGAACAACCAGTTCTATGCGGGCCAGAGCGGCCGCTTGCTGAGCCTCGCGGTCGGCGTGGCGACCTGCGAGGCCGGCGACCTGCTCGATGCGGCGCTGCAGCGCGCAGACCGCGCGATGTACGAGGAAAAGGCGCGCCACTACCGCGACAGCGGGGCCGAGCGCCGGCGCGACTAGGGCGCGTCGCCGGCGATGCCGGTTTTCACTCCGCGTCGAGCCGGTCCCGCCGCATGGCGCGCCAGAGCGCGAGGTCGTAGCAGATCTTGAGCAGCCCGCAGGCGACGAGCGGCAGCGAGATCCATCCGGCCGCGAACAGCGCGCCGCTGAGCGTCGGGCTGATGGCCGCGGCCAGGCTGCGCGGCACGGCGGTGAAGCTCGCCGCGGCGCTGCGTTCGGGCGGCGTCACGACCGCCATCACGTAGGCCGTGCGCGTGGGCACGTCCATCGACGACAGCGCACTGCGCACCATCAGCAGGCCGAGCGCGATCGGCAGGCTCGGCGCCAGCGCGGCCAGCACCAGGCAGACATTGGCGGGCAGGTGCGTGAAGACCATGGTGTTGAGCAGGCCGATGCGCCGGGCCACCACGGGGGCGGCAAGCTGCGACGCAGCGCCGAGCAGGCCGGTCCAGAAGAAGAACACGCCGGCCTGGGTCAGCGAGAAGCCGAAGCGCTCCAGCAGCCACAGCGACATCAGCGCATTGACCATCAGTCCGCCGGCAAAGGCATCGACGCTGAAGAGCGCCGCCAGCCGCACCACCACGCGGCGCGACGGCCCGAGGGGTGCCGGTGCCACGGGTGCGCTGCCCGCCTCGTGGACGCCGGCGTGGTCGGGCAGCTTGCGGTAGAGCCAGAAGACGGCGAGCCCGATCGCGGCGTAGACCGCGAACATGCCGCGCAGCGCGTCGGGCCGCGCGAAGTGGCTGTGCCGAACCAGCCAGTCCGGCACGGCGGCCGCGAGCGCACCCATGGCCGCACACAAGGCACCCAGCAGGCTGTAGCGCGCGAACAGCGCGGTGCGGGCATGGCCTTGCGCCGCCGCCGCAAGGCGCGCGTGCTCGAGCGGAAGGAACACGCTGACGTCGCCGGAACTCGGATTGAGCGTGCCGACCAGCGCGACCACCAGCAGCGGCCAGAACGAGGACAGGCCCGCAAAGCCCAGCCCGGTGGCGGCCATCAGCAAGGCAGCGCCGCGCAGCAGCCGCCCGCCCGCGAAGCGGTAGCCCCAGGCGCCCACCGCGAGCGTGGCAAGGGCCGAGCCCAGCATGGTCGCCGTGCTGACGATGCCGACTTCCAGCGTGCCCAGGCCGATCGACAGCAGGTAGGCCGGCAGCAGCACCGCCATGTAGCCGTCGCCGAAGGCGCGCAGCCCCCGCGCGGCGAGCAAGGGCAGTGCATCGGCGCTGACGCCTGCGGGCAGCAGGCGCGCAAGTCCGGTGCGCGGCGAAGGCGATGGCGCCGCGCTCATGGGCGGGGCTCCATGGCGTGTGCGGGGGGTGTATCAGGCAGGGCGGTGTCCACGGATGGCTCCATCACGGGTTGCCAGCGCTTGGACGGGACACCGTCTGGTTGTGCAGGCCGGGAGGCTGTTTTCCCGGCAAGGGCATGCTAGCAGAGACCCCATCGCGGTACGTAGTTCCCCTCAGCTTCTCGTCAGATTGCGATCAGCTCGGCGCAAGACCATGTGACCGTCCGGAGTTCCATCCGGATGGAGACAAGCCCGGGCGGAGTCCACCTGCGCCGGTTGCGTTCGACAACCCTCAATACATCGGGAACGTATGAGAAACAGAAATCTTGTCAGGGGACTCTTCCTCATGGCAATCGCGCTGGCCTTCGGCCTCACGGCGCTTCGCTACCCCATCGGAGACCTGAGCCGCGCCGGCGCGGGTCTTTTCCCCGCCATGGTGAGCGGCCTGCTGCTGCTGATCGGCGTGTCGACCGTCGTGCGCTCGTTCTTGGTGGAGCCGGTGAAGCTGGACCTGCACTTCAAGAACATCGCGCTCATCCTCACGAGCCTGTGCGGCTTCGCGCTGATCTCGATGTACCTGAACATGATCGCGGGCATCGTCTTCATGGTGTTCTGCTCGGCCTTTGCCGGCAGCTCGAACTCCTGGGTGCGCAACCTCAAGATCTCGGCCGGACTGATCGCCATGGCGCTGGCGCTTCAGAAGCTCCTCGGCCTCAACCTGCCGCTGTTCTGAGGAGACGACGATGGAAGTCCTGAACAACCTGGCGTTCGGCTTTTCGCACGCCCTGACCTGGCACAACCTGATGTACTGCGCCATCGGCTGCACGGTGGGAACACTGGTCGGCCTGCTGCCCGGCCTGGGGCCGCTGGCCACCATCAGCCTGCTGCTGCCGCTGACCTATTCCATTCCCACCACCGGTGCGCTGATCATGCTGGCGGGCATCTACTACGGTGCGCAGTACGGCGACAGCGTGAGCGCGATCACGATGAAGATCCCGCATGCGAGCAGCATCGTGGCCTGCATCGACGGCTACGCGATGACGCTCAAGGGCAAGACCGGCCTGGCGCTGTTCACGGCCGGCTTCTCCAGCTTCATCGGCGGCACGGTCTCGATCCTGGTGCTGTCGTTCCTTGCGCCCGTGCTGGGCGAGGTCGCCTTCCTGTTCGGCCCGGCGGACTACGTCGCGATGATGCTGGTGGGCTTCGTGTGCGTGAGCTTCGTCACCACCGGCAGCCTGCTGAACGGCCTGGCGATGTGCATGATCGGCGTGCTGCTCGGCACCATCGGCACCGACGTGAACAGCGGCATGGCGCGCTTCACCATGGACATGCCCTTCCTGACCGACGGCGTGGGCATCGTGAGCATCGCGCTCGGCTGCTTCGGCATTGCCGAGATCACCAAGAACCTCGACTCCCGCGAGGAACGCTCGCCCTTCAACGGCAAGATCAACCTCATTCCGACCTGGGCCGAGTTCAAGCGGATCATCCCCAGCGCGCTGCGCGGCAGCGTGGTCGGCTCGTTCCTGGGCATCCTGCCCGGCGGCGGCCCCACCATCGCGCAGTTCGCGGCCTACGCGCTGGACAAGAAGGTCAGCAAGTACAAGCACGAGATCGGCACCGGCTGCATCGAGGGCGTGGCCGGCCAGGCCGCAGCCGACGAAGCGGCGGCGCGCACGAGCTTCATCCCGCTGATGAGCATCGGCATTCCCGAGAACGCCGTGATGGCGCTGATGCTGGCGGCCTTCATCATCAAGGGCATCCAGCCCGGGCCGAACATGATCGCGAGCCATCCGGAGCTGTTCTGGGGCCTGGTGGCCAGCATGTGGATCGGCAACGTGTTCCTGCTGGTGCTGAACGTGCCGCTGGTGCGCTACTGGCTGTCGGTGTTCAAGATTCCGTACAGCGTGCTGTTCCCGTCGATCCTGTTCTTCTGCTGCATCGGCACCTACAGCGTCAACAACAACCTGGACGATGTGTTCATCACCGCCGCGTTCGGCTTCATGGGCTACATGTTCATGCGGCTCGAGCTCGACGCCGCGCCGCTGATGCTCGGCTTCATCCTCGGGCCGATGCTCGAGGAGAACTTCCGCCGCGCGATGCTGCTGAGCCGCGGAAGCTTCGGCACTTTCGTGTCGCGTCCCATCAGCGGCACCTTGCTGAGCCTGATCGGCGTCTTCGTCGTGTGGCAGGTGGTTTCGTTCGTGCTGCAGGCCCGAAAGAAGGTCGCCGTTGCGCCGCCCATGGCGCTGGAGCCGCAAGAGTAGCAACCAAAGACGCGGCCATCCGGTCCTCCATCGACGGGGCCGCGCGAATGGAGTGCATCCATGCATGCAGCAACGATCCACTGCGAGCGCGCGCTCATCGGCCTTGGCTTCGCCCGCCTGAGCTGCCCGGGCTCAACCTGCCGCCCGGACTCGCGGACCTCCTGGACCGTACCGAGGTGACCAGCTCGAGGGCCGTGCCCGGCAAGAGGCGCGCCACTGCCGCGACAGAGGTCGCGATCACGCATCCCAAGTCCGGGCTCCCTCCCGCTGGAAGCGGCGCCTGTAGGCTGAAGGCGTGGAGCCCGTGATCTGCCGGAAACGCCGCGCAAAGTGCGTGGGCTCGCCGAAGCCGGTGCTTTCCCCGATTTCAGCGGCCGAGGCCGAGGTAAAGGCCAGCAGCGTCTTCGCCCGCTCGATCCGCCGTTCGGTCACGAGCTCCAGGAAAGTCTTGCCGGTTTCGCTCTTCAGGAGATGGGACAGGTGGGTTGCCGACACATGGCTGGCCCGCGCCGCATCGGCCAGGGTCAGTTCCTGCGCGAGGTTCTGTGTGATGTGGCGGATGCAGCGCAGCACGGCCTGCTTGTACGACTGCAGCGCCATCCCCTGGGCTTCGCAGAGCCGAAACTCTTCCCCGTAGCGCCGCCACACCATGCCGATCAGGTTGAGAAGATGGCTGCGGATCAGCAAGTGGCTTGCGGTTGCTTCGCCTGGGGGCCGCTGCGCCTCCTGCGCCATGCGTTCGCACAGGTCTTGCAGGTGCTGGGTATCGGCGGCGTCGAAACGGAAATCCAGGCAATGCTGGAAGCGGAATGGCGCGAGTTCGGGCGCACGCGAAAGCGGCACTTCCGACAGCTCGAAGACGTCGAGGTCCAGCGACGGCAGCAGATAGTCCTTGCTGATGTTGATGACGTGGAACACGCCATCGGCCGCGTTGGGGATGTAGTGGGCCAGGAACGGCAGCACGAAGCTCACCGTGCCGGGTCTGATGGGCCGCTGGCTGCCGCCGATGTAGTGCAGTGTCTCGCCCCGGGTGTTGACGTAGATCTGGAAATACTCGTGCCGGTGCGGAACCGGGTTCGGCAGGCAGTTGCTCTGGTCGTGGATGCCGAAGTAGGCGCGCTGTGCCCGCGCGGCCATCGTGTAGTTGCGGATGGCAGGGGCACAGCGAGTGGGCAGCGGATCGTCGGAAAGGGTGGCTGTTTGCATGAGAGGGGCCGGATGCAGGATCGCAAGGATTGCACATCTTTGCGCAAGCCTGTGCATTGAGGCGGGTGAAGGTAGTTTCTAGACTCTAGTTCCTCCCATTCCAACCTTCCATAGAGAAGAACCTCATGCCACTCAACACCACGATCGACGTCGCGCAAGCGGCCGAAGCCCTGCAGGTCTCCCCCATCTCCATCGGCATCGTCGGCAGCGATCGGCGCTTTCCCGTGCGGCGCGTGTATTGCGTGGGACGCAACTACCTGGCCCACATCCGGGAGATGAAGGAGGGCGACGAGCGCGACCCGCCGTTCTTCTTCCAGAAGCCCGCCGACGCCGTGGTGACGGACGGGCGCGTGCCCTATCCGACGCTCACGGACGACTTCCAGTTCGAATTCGAGCTTGTCGTCGCCATGGGCAGCGAGGCTTCGAACGTGGCGCCCGAGACCGCGCTGGACCATGTCTTCGGCTATGCCGCCGGACTCGACATGACGCGGCGCGACCGCCAGCGCGAGTGCAACAAGCGCGGCCTGCCGTGGGAGCAGGGCAAGTCGTTCGACCATTCGGCGCCCTGCGGGCCCATCCATCCCGTGGCGCAGGTCGGCCACGTCCGTTCGGGGGCGCTGAGCCTCGCGGTGAACGGCACCGTGCGGCAGGACTCGGTGCTCGAGAAGATGATCTGGAACGTTCACGAGATCGTCAGCGAGCTGTCGAAGCAGTACCGGCTGCTGCCCGGCGATCTGATCTTCACGGGCACCCCCGAAGGCGTCGGCCCGGTTCAGCGCGGCGACCGGCTCACAGGCCGCATCGAAGGACTCGACGCCTTGCAGGTCGAGATTGTCTGAACACCCGAAAGCCGCAGGAGACACCATGAAGCCACTCGAACGCATCTCGTACTCGCCCATTTCGGAGCGTCCCGCGCTCAAGCTGCCGGACGGCAAGCGCCTGGCCGTCTGGCTCATCGTCAACGTCGAGGAATGGGACATCAACGAGGCCATGCCTCGCACCGTGCTCACGCCCCCGGCCGGCGGTTCGCCGATGCCCGACATCCCGAACTGGGCCTGGCACGAGTACGGCAACCGCGTCGGCTTCTGGCGCATGCTGGAGGTGATCGACGGACTGGGAATCGGCGCGACGCTCGCCATCAACGGTTCGGCGATCGCAGCCTACGAGCCCATCGCCAAGGCGGCAATGGCGCGCCAGTGGGAGTTCATCGGCCACGGCTTCGGGCAGCGGAATATGCAGAAGGTGCCCGACGAGGTCGAGGATATCGCGAAGACGACCGAGGCCATCCGCGCATACACCGGCAAGCGGCCGCGCGGCTGGCTGGGCCCGGGGCTGACCGAGACGTGGAACACGCCCGACATCCTGGCGGAACAGGGCTACGAATACGTGTGCGACTGGGTGCTGGACGACCAGCCCGTGCAGCTGAAGACACGCAATGGCGGTGCCATCGTGAACGTGCCCTACACGCAGGAGTGCAACGACGTGGCGATGATGCTGATCCAGCACCACAAGGCCAGCGAATATCGCGACCGTGCCATCGACCAGTTCGAGCAGCTCCATGCCGACGCGAAGAACTCGGCCCGCGTGATGGCACTGGTGGTGCACCCGTACATCATGGGCGCGCCGCACCGCCTGCGCTACTTCCGCGAGGCGCTGGCACACATCCGGGCGCACGACGACGTCGCTTTCCTCACGGGCGAGCAGATCCTCGACTGGTACAGCGCGGCACGCACCGCGGCGTAAATCACCCGCCGCACCGCCGGCGCACCCGAACAAATTTCTCGCTCGACGAGAAGGAGACAAACCGTGCATACCTCAACCTCGGCCATCCCGCTGGCCGGCGATGCGCGCAGCGAAGCGCCCGTCACCGCGCTGGAGATCGGCATGTTCCTGCTGCTGCTCGCCTCGTATGCGCTCAACGCGATGGACCGGCAGATCTTTCCGCTCATCGCCGCGGATGTCCGCAAGGAGTTCGGCTTCGGCCTGGCCGACACCGGCCTGCTGTCGACCATCTTCACGCTCGGCATGGCCGTGGCCGGCGTGCCGACCGGCTACCTGCTGGCCCGCCTGTCGCGCAAGACCGTGCTGCAGGTGGGCATCGCGATCTTCTCGCTCGGCACCTTGCTGACCGCCTACTCGCAGGGCTTTGCCGACATGATCGTCTACCGGGCCACCACCGGCATCGGCGAGGCGATGCAGCTGACGGTGGTGATCGCCATCGCGGCGAGCTATTTCGCGCGGTTCCGCTCGACGGCAGTGGGGGCGATCAACTTCTCCTTCGGCATCGGGGCGATCGTGGGGCCGCTGCTCGGCGGCCACCTGATCGGCATCGAGCGCGATTGGCGCCTGCCGCTCGTGGTGTTCGGCGTGGCAGGCTTCGGTGCCATGGCACTGATCGCGGTGGCCGTGAGCAAGCGCATGACAGAGAACGCCTCGGCCGCGGATGCGCGTGGCGGCCTGAGCGGCGCCGCGACGATGTGGAACCGCAACACGATCCTGCTGACCGCCATGAGTGTCATCGGGGGGCTGTGCATCTACGGCTACCTCGGCATGTATCCGACCTTCCTGCGGGAACATCTGCACTACACGCCCTCGGACACCGGCCGCGTGATGAGCATCTTCGGGTTCGGCGTGTTCGCTTCGATCTTTGGCGGCTGGCTCGGGGACCGCTTCCACCCCAAGCTCGTGCTGTCGCTGAGTTTCGCGGGCACCGGCCTGCTGGGCTTCTTGCTGTTCTCCGGACCGGCGGGCATGCTGGTCCAGTCGGCGTTGTCCTTCGCGTGGGGCTTCGTGGTGAGCGGCGTGCTGTACGTGAACCTGGCGGGCTACCACATCAAGTCCGTTCGCGCCTCTCTCACGAACCGTGCCACCGGAGTGTTCGTCACCACGCTGTACGGCGCGGGCGCTTTCGCAGGCTTCATCATCGGTGGCATTGCTGCGCGATTCGGCTGGAGCGTTGCCGGGCTCGTGCAGATCACGCTGCTGGCGGCCGTCGGGGTGGTGCTCACGACGCTGTTGCGCACCGATCGCATGTCGCTGCCCGTGCGCAAGCCGTGACGGCGCTGGAGTGGGTGCTGCTCGGCGGCGCGGCGACGTTGGCCGGCGCGCTCAACGCCGTGGCGGGCGGCGGCAGCTTCCTGACCTTGCCTGCGCTGGCGATGGTGGGTGTGCCGCTGGTGTCGGCCAACGCAACCGGGACCGCGGCGCTGCTGCCTGGCTACCTGGCCGGCGCCTGGGCGCTGCGAAGGGAGCTGTCCGGGCCGATTGCGCCCTCGCTTCCCCGGCTGGGTGTGCTGTCGGTGCTGGGAGGCGCGGCCGGCGCCGCACTGCTGCTGTCGACCTCGAACCGCGCCTTCGGCCGCATCGTTCCGTGGCTGCTGCTGGCCGCGACGCTGCTCTTTGCCCTTGGACCCGGGCTGCTGCGCCGGAAGGCCGATGCGCCGGCGTTCCGGCAACAGTGGATCGTGGACGCAGCCATCGTCTCGGTCGGCATCTACGGCGGCTACTTCAACGGCGGCCTCGGCATCCTGCTGCTGGCGGTCCTCGGTGCGCTGGGACAGACGGACATGAACCGCATGAACGGCATCAAGAACTTCGTCTCCGCCGTCCTGACGCTGATCGCCGTTGCCATCTACGCGGCCAGCGGCGCGATCGTGTGGACGCACGCGCTGTGGATGGCCGTCGGCGCCGCGGTCGGCGGGTACGCCGGAGGCGCCACGGTGCGGCGGCTGAAGCCGACCGTCGTGCGCGGTTTCATCGTGCTGACAGGGCTGGCCATGACCGCCGCCTTCCTTCGCAGCACGTACTGAGCGGGCTTCAATTCTTCACTTCCAAGGGCCAAGGCATGAAAGCAACCAAGAGAGATTTCACCCGGATCGTCGGCGCCATGGCGCTGGCCGCAACCGGCGCGCCTGCGCTGATCCGCTCGGCCTCGGCCCGGCCTGCGGGAACCGGCGGGCCGCCCCGCATCCGGCGCGGCAGCTACCTGATCAGGAACGGCGCCGTCATCACGGTCGACCGGGCCCGGGGCGTGCTGCCGCGCGCCGACGTGCTGGTGCGCGATGGCGTGATCGAGAAGATCGGGCGGGGACTGAGCGCGCCCGGGGCGGAGACCATCGATGCCACCGACATGATCGTCATGCCGGGCTTCGTCAATTCCCACTATCACATGTGGAGCGCCATCGGCCGCAGCTTCACCGCAAGCGATGGCGGCTTCTCGTATTACCCCGCCAAGAACGCGACCTCGATCCTGTATACGCCCGACGACTTCTACAACAGCGTGATGCTGGGCTGCGCCGAACTGGCGAACGGCGGCACCACCACCGTGCACAACTGGTCGCACAACACACGTTCCCCGGCCCACGCCGATGCCGAACTGCGTGCGCACCAGCGCTCGCTGGTGCGGGCCCGCTACGCCTATGGCCACATCGACAAGATGCCCGCCGACGAGGTCAACCGCTACGGCGATCTGGCCCGCATACGGCGCGAGTGGTTCGGCGAGCGCCCGCATTTCGATGGACTGGTGCACCTGGGGCTGAATCTGCGCGGCCCACAGCAAAGCACCGACGCTGTCTTCCACGAAGAGATGAAGTTCGCCAAGGCCAGCGGGCTGCCCGTCGCGATCCACGCGCCGCAGGAGGCACCGAACAACGTCGATGCGGTCGACTACGAACGGCGCGACTACCTGGGCCCGGATTTCATGATCGCCCACTACGTGCCCGCCACCGCGGCCGACCTGGCCGCGATGGCGCGCACGAAGACGCCGCTGTCCTTCGCGACGCACTCGGAGCTTCGGCTCAGCAGCACCGGCGATGCACGCGCCGCACTGTTCGCGATGCGCGAAGCGGGCCTGACGCTTTCGCTATCGAGCGACGCCACGTCCATCGCGCCGCCGGACATGTTCGAAATGATGCGCTTCACCTGGAACCTCGGGGTGCCATGGACGGGGACGCCGAGCGAAAAGGCGAAGGCTGTCGGCGTGCAGGAGGTGATCGAGATGGCGACGATCAACGGAGCCGTTGCCATGGGGCTGGGCGATGTCACCGGGTCGATCACCGAAGGCAAGCGTGCCGACATCATCCTGGTGCGGACCAGGGATCTCAACATGTGGCCGATCGGCAATATCGAGACGGCGGTCGTGCAAGGCGGCAGCGCCAGCAATGTCGATACCGTGCTGGTCGACGGGCGCATCCTGAAAAGAAACGGCCGCCTCCTCGCCTATGACGTCCCGGATATCCTTCGGCGCGCTCATCGATCGGCAACCCGGATTCGCAACGTGGCGGGCGAGACCTTGACGTTCTGAGGTCCGAGCCGGGAGGCGCGCGAGGCAGCGGGTGCGCACGCCGCGACTGCCGTGCACAATCTGCCGCAGCATGCGAATCCACGAACTGAAACAACGACTGCGGGAAGCCGGCGCGGGCCCCAGCCACGAGCAGCGCATCCTGCGGCTGTGGTCCCATGCGCTGCCGCGCAACAGCGGCAGGCGCCTGCCGGCGAGCTTCTTTCCTTCGTCGCTGCTGGCGGCCCTGCCATCGATCGAAGCGGAGCTTGCGGGGCTGGCGCGCATCCACGCGGTGCATCCCGGCGCCGATGGGTCCGAGCGGCTGCTCGTCGCGCTGGCCGACGGCCAGACGGTGGAGAGCGTGCTGCTGCCGCGCGACGGGCTGTGCGTCTCGTCGCAGGTGGGCTGCGCGGTCGGATGCCGGTTCTGCATGACGGGACGCGACGGGTTGCTGCGCCAGGTGGGCAGCGCCGAGATCATTGCCCAGGTCGCCCTCGCGCGCATGCGCCGGCCGGTGCGCAAGGTGGTGTTCATGGGCATGGGCGAGCCGGCCCACAACCTGGACAACGTGATGGAGGCGATCGAGCTGCTCGGCACGGTGGGCAACATCGGCCACAAGAACCTCGTGTTCTCCACGGTGGGCGATCCGCGCGCGTTCGAGCGGCTGCAGCAGGCGCGCGTCAAGCCCGCGCTGGCGCTCTCCTTGCACACCACCAAGGCCGACCTGCGCAAGAAGCTCCTTCCGCGCGCGCCGAACATGACGCCCGAGGAACTGGTCGGCGCGGGCGAGCGCTACGCCCGGGCCAGCGGCTACCCGATCCAGTACCAGTGGACGCTGCTGGAAGGCGTCAACGACGGGCCGGAGGAAATCGAGGGCATCGTGAGGCTGCTCTGCGGCAAGTTCAGCGTGCTGAACATGATTCCCTTCAACGCCGTGGAAGGCGTGGCCTTCAGCCGCCCCTCGCTGGAGCGCTGCGAGCAGATGGCGCGCACGCTGCACCAGCGCGGCGTCCTGACGAAGCTGCGCCATTCGGCCGGCCAGGATGTCGACGGCGGGTGCGGCCAGCTGCGGGCGCGCGCAGCCGAGGCAAGGGTGGTGCCAATTCGGTTCGCTCAGCTGAGCGAGGCCACCCAATTCCAAACCTGAGCGGGCGCTTCGACCATCACGTTGTGGCCGTGCGGCCCGAGCTCGCGCGCATCGGGGTCGATCTCGCGGGTCTGCGCCATCGTGACCAGCGCGTCGTGCTGCCCTCGGGCGAGATGGACAGGGCAGCGCGCGAGCGCCGCCAGTTCGGGCACCGGCGGCTTGCCCACGGCATGGGCCCGGGGATCCATCGCAAGACGCCAGCCGTCGTCGTCGCGCGCGATGCCCCGCGCAGCGACGGCTGCCGCCGCATCCGCGATTCCGGCAAGGCCGCAGACCTTGAGGTACCTGTCCCACGCTTCTTCTTCCGTGGCGAATTTCCTGGCCGGCTGCGACGCCAGCGCCTCCATGCGGCGCAGCTCTTCGTCGCTCCACGCGAGCTTGATGCCGGCTGCGAACACCCGGTGCGGCGCGACGCCGAACCAGCCCGTGGCCAGCGCGAGCGCAATCACCCCGCCGAGTGAATGCCCGAGCACCATGAGACGGCCCTCGGGATGGAGGTGCGGCAACGCGGCGCGCGCCACGCCGGCGGCGTACTGGCCCATGGCATAGGCGTCCTGCCGGTCGGACCGGCCGTGGCCAGGCAGGTCGAGCACGAGCCAGCGGCCGCGCCAGCGGGCACCGGCCTCGGCGCACATGGGCGACCACACCGCGCCCGTGGCGCCCATGCCGTGCAGCATCAGGAGCAGGTCCGGGCCCTCGCCGCCTTGTTCGATGTACATGTTCATTGCCTCCGTCGCATCTGCGACGGCGCAAGAATACTTGCCCCTGAAGGCTTTGCGTGCGGCGCCGGATACCTTCGGCTACTCGAACGCAATCTCTGCAACAAGTGGCGAGTCGGGCTCCTTGCCCAGCGCATTGGCGAGCGTGCTGCCCTGGCGGAACCAATAGCGGCAGCCGGTTCGAGTGAGCATCGTGACGCACATCAAGCCGTCGGACTGGATCACCCATGTTCCCGAGGCCCTGCCCGGACCGCTCCTGTTGACGAACTCGACACGGCCGTCAGGCCGGAAGATCCAGTGCGACACCATGCCCGTCGACAGGTTCCTCGACTCGATGCTCTTGTCGATGAGCACGCTCTCGATCTCGGCCTTGCCCAGATAGACGCGCTCCTCGGCTGCAGTCACGTGAGCGATCGGCGGGAAGAGCGCCATCGCGCTGAAGAACATCGAGCAGAAGATTCGGACTTGCATGATTCGCTCCATCGAGCGCATAGGTACCCATGCGGCGAACTCCCTGGCCTGTGGCGAATGCCACCCATCCACGATAGGCGAAGCCAGCGGATTCTTCATGATCGAACTGCGAAGATGTGGCGATGATTTCGCGAAGAGAAAAGTCTTCATGACCTTCCGGAGCGAAGCAAACAGGAACAAAATCTCCGAGCGGTTCGCTGTGTTCAATGCCACTGCCGGCAATCTCGAGAGATGCGTTTATGTACGAGCGGCAACCACCAGCCAATGAGCAAGATCTGCCCGCACCTGCAAGCTCGCGGGACCGCGCCGGAGTCGCGGCAGCCGTTCAGTTCGCGGACTTCCAGTTCGATTTCGAACGCGGCCAGCTGCGGCAGGGTGGCACGCTGATACCGCTCAGCCCCAAGCCCGATGCGCTGCTGCGCTTCTTCCTCGCCCATCCCCAGCGCCTCATCAGCAAGACGGAGCTGATGGACAGCCTGTGGCCGGACGTGGTGGTCACGCACGACTCGCTCGTGCATTGCATCGGCGAACTGCGCAGCCGCCTGGGCGATCACGGCGCGACACTGATTGCGACATCTCCGCGGCGTGGCTACATGTTCGACGCCGAAGTCCTGCCCGTGAAGTTCGATCGCGCGGATCCGCCCGCCCACCGACCGGAAGCAGCCGCGGCGCCGGTGCAGCGCAACGGGTGGCTTGCGGTCGCCGCACCGCTGTGCGTCAGTGCGGTCGGCATTGCGGTGGCGATCTACATGGCTTCGGCGCCACGGCGCGCAAGGCGCGCGCCTCAGCCGGCGAAGGCCGCCTCGGGCAAGCCCCGCGCATCCGGCAGCTGAATGGCGAACAGCGAGCCGGACAGCGGCGCCGTTGCCAGCTGCTCCTCGCTGAGCCGCAGCGACGCGCTCGTGACAAACAGCGTGTCCAGGTTGTCGCCGCCGAAGCAGCAGCTGGTGGGACGCGGAACCGGCACGCGCAGGCGCTGCATGAGCTGGCCTTCCGGCGAGAAGCGCGCGATCTGCCAGGCGTCCCAGAGAGCGACCCACAGGCAGCCCTGGTCGTCGACCGTCAGGCCGTCGGGCTTGCCGTCGGAGGCTGCGATGGTGATCAGCGGGCGCCGGTTGCCAACGGTACCGCCAGCGAGGTCGAAGTCGTAGCGGTAGATGGTCTGGCGGTACGTGTCGGTGACGTACATGGTCTTGTTGTCGGGGCTCCAGCCAATGCCGTTGGGCACCGTGAAACCGGTGTCGACCTGCTTCCAGCTGCCGTTCGCCTCGATGCAGAACAGGTGGCCCCGGTTGGCCGCCGCGGCCATGTCCATCGAACCGACCCACAGGCGGCCGCGCCGATCGCACTTGCCGTCGTTGTAGCGCACATTGGTGCGGCCCGCCTCAGGGTGGCAGAAGGCCGTCAGCCGCCGCGTGGAGAGATCGAGGGCCATGACCCCTCCTGGCGTTGCCACCAGCAGACCACCGCTGGCCTTGGGCACGACCAGGCTTGCCATGGTTCCGAGCGGCGTCTCGGTGTCCGCGCCCGTCGCGGCGTCGTAGCGGTGCACCGAGGGCGTGAGGATGTCGACCCAGTAGAGCGCATTGTCGCGAGGCGACCACACCGGTCCTTCGCCCAGCAGCGAACGCACTTCGCTCACGCAGCGCACCTCGACGGGCAAGGTGGTTTCGGGCGGCGCCTGGGTTGCAAGGGACACGGCCTTGCCCGCGGCGCTGTGGGTGATGCTGCGCGAGGCGCCCATCAGCGCGGACGACAGGGCATGGGCGCGCGCGGCGTCCAGCCGGCTCGCATCGGTGGCGATGGCGACGGCGCCGATCGGGCGGCCTTCGTAGTCGAAGATCGGCGCGGCCACCGCCGCGCGATCGGATGCGCGCTCGCCCTGCTCGATGGCATAGCCGCGCGCGCGCACCAGGTCGAATTCGGCATGCAGTTCGGCCGGCGCCACGATCGTGCGCGGCGTGAAGCGCTCGAGATCGAGCGCCTGGACCAGCCGCCGCTGGCCCGAGGGATCGAGGTTCGCCGCAATCGCCTTGCCCGCCGCCGACGCATGCACCGGCAGGCGCTGCCCGACGGCGGAGCGCGCGCCCGGGGCCTCGGCCCCGGGTTCGCTGGCAAGGATGACCACGCAGGTGCCGTCGAGCACCGTGAGCTCCACGGTCTCGCCCAGCGCGTCGCGCAGCCGCGCGAGTTCGTCCTGCGCCGCCACGCGCAGGTCGAACTCGCTCCATACGTCGTGCGCCAGCTCGAGCAGGCGCAGCCCGAGCTGGAAGGTCTTGTCGTAGGCGTTGTGCCGCAGCAGCCCTTCGCGCACCAGCGTCGCCAGGATGCGGTGCAGCGTGGCCTTGGGCAGGTCGCAGGCGCGCAGCAGTTCGGTGAAGGTCATCGGGCTGCGGCGCGCCGAGACGATGTTCAGCAGATGCATCGCCTTCTCCAGCACGCCCAGGCCCGAAGCCGAAGGCTTGGCGGCGTCGGAGGCCTGGTGCTTCGTTTCGGTTGCCGGAGGGTGGGCTGCGCTGTCTCGCCGGGAGACGGCTCCGGTGGTGCGACGTGTCATGAATGCGTGGAGAAGGGTTCCAGAGGCGGAACGTGCGCCGGATTCTAGTTCGGGCCTGCTGCGCGCCAGCCGCCGGCCCGGCTCATTCGAGCCTGATGCCGCGGCTGCGCACCACGTCCGCCCAGCGCGCCGTTTCGCTGCGCACATACGCGCGCAGCTGTGCGGGCGTCGACGCTGCCGGCGTGACGCCGAAGCCGGCGAAGCGCTCGCGCACCGCCGGCGTGTCCATGGCTTCGCGCAGCAGCTTTTCGAGCCGCTCCACGCCCGCCGCGGGCACGTTGCGGCCCGCAAAGAGTGCGGCCCAGCCGGCGATGACGAACTCCTCGCCGAGCGAGCGCAGCACCGGCACGCCGGGCAGGTTCGGCAGGGGCTGCGCCGAGGTGACGGCCACCGCGCGCAGGCGGCCGGCCTGGACCAGCGGCAGCGCGACCGGCAGATTCATCACGCCCACGGAGACGGTGCCCGCCGCGACATCGGGGATCAGCACGCTGTCGCCCTTGTAGGGCACCGGCAGCAGGCGCGTGCCGAGCTTGCGGTTGAGCAGCTCGGTGGCCAGGTGCGAGAGCGTGCCGACGCCGCTGTTGCCGGCGCTCAGCTCGCCCGCGCGGCCGCGGGCCACAAGGTCGTCGAGGCTGCGCACGGGCGAGCCGGCGCCCACGGCCAGCACCAGCGGCTGCGTCGAAATCATGCCCACCGGCTGCAGGTCCCGCTGCACGTCGTAGCCCAGGTCGCTGCGCAGTGCCGGCAGGATGGTCATGGTGGTGCTGCCCATCAGCAGCATGTGGTCGTCGCTGCTCGCGGCCACCATCGCGGTGCCGGTGATGCCGCCCGCGCCCGGGCGGTTGTCGACCACCAGCGGCTGGCCGATGCGCGGTGCGATCAGTTCGGCCAGGATGCGCACGGAGCCGTTGCCCGCGCCGCCCGGCGCAAACGGAACGATCACGGTGACGGGCCGCGTGGGCCACGGCGCCTGCGCGCGGGCGGGCACGGGCCAGAGCGACGGCGCCGCCGATGCGGCCAGCAGGCCGAGCAGGGCGCGGCGCGAAAGCGCAAAAGCAGTTGCCGAAGCTCGCATGGCCTGGTCCCGGTTCCGGCGGCTCATTCGGCCTTGATGCCCGCGTCGGCCGCGAGCTTCCTGTAGAAGGCGGCTTCATCGCGCAGGCTCTTCGCGAACTCCGCGGGACTCGAGCCCACGCGCACCACGCCGCGCTCGCGCAGCTGGGCCTCGGTGCCGGGCAGGCGCAGGAACGCCTGGATCTCGGCCGCGAGCTTGTCGACGATGGCCGGCGGCGTGCCGGCCGGTGCCATGACGCCATGCCAGGGATTCATCTCGAAGCCCTTCACGAACTCGGCGATGGGCGGCAGCTCGGGCGCGAAGAACACCCGTTGTGCGGTCGAGACGCCAAGCGCACGCAGCTTGCCCGATTGCACCTGCGGCCAGGAGGTGGCGGCCGCATCCATGGCGGCATCGATCTGTCCGCCGAGCAGGTCGGTCAGCATGGGCGCAGAGCCCTTGTAGCCGACATGGACCATCGAGGTGCCGGTTTTCTGCATGAAGAGTTCCATGCCCACGTGCAGCGCCGAGCCTGCGCCGGAAGAGCCGTAGCTGAGCTGTCCCGGGTGCGCCTTGAGGTACGCGAGGAACTCGGGCAGCGTACGCGCCGGCACCTTCTGCGGATTCACCACCAGGATCAGCGGCGTGATGCCCACCATCGTGACCGCCGCGAAGTCCTTCACCGGATCGTAGGGGAAGGCCTCGGGCCGCACGGCGGGATTGATGGCGTTGGCCGCGACATTGCCCATGCCGATGGTGTAGCCGTCCGGCGCGGCCTTGGCGACCACCGCCATCCCCACGCTCGAACCGGCGCCGGGCTTGTTGTCGACCACCACGGGCTGGCCCCATCGGGTCTGCAGGTGCGTGGCGATCATGCGCGCCATGGCGTCGGCGGCGCCGCCGGCCGGCACCGGCACGATGAACTTGATCGGCCTGGACGGATACGCCGCCGGGGCAGGCTGCGCCTGCGCGCTGCCGAAAGCGGGAAGCAGCGCGCAGGCGAGTGCGAGGCGCAGCACGGTTCTCTTGTCTTTGTGGAACATGATCTTTGTCTCCTTGGATTTCCTTCAGGCCGCCGACCAGCGCGCGATCAGCGCCCTTGCGCGGCGGGCCAGTTCGCCGATCGAAATGCCCGGCGTGTAGAGGCCGGACCCGATGCCGACCCCCGATGCACCGGCCGCCTTGAAGGACCCGATGTTGTCGACGTTGACGCCGCCGACGCTGAACATCGGCGTCCCCGCAGGGAACACCGCGGTCCATGCCTTCAGTGCCGCGGTACCCAGCAGCTCGGAGGGAAAGAGCTTGAGCGCGTCGGCGCCCGCCAGAAGGGCTGCAAAGCCCTCGGTGGGGGTGGCCACGCCGGGCATCGAATACACCCCGCGTGCCTTGGTCCGGCGCACGACGTCGGCGTCGAAGTGGGGCGACAGCACCAGCTGCGCGCCGGCGTCGACGGCGCGATCGACCTGCGCGGCCGTCAGGACGGTGCCTGCGCCGATCTGCAGGCGGTCACCGAATTCGCGCGCGAGAGACGCGATGCCGGCGAACGCCTGCGGCGAATTCAGCGGCACTTCGATGCAGCGAACCCCGCAGGCTTCCAGTGCATGCCCCACCTGGAGCACCTCGTCGGGCGCGATGCCGCGCAAGATGGCAATGACCCCGTTCATGCCATGTCCCTGGCAAGCCCGGCCTCGATGGCGACACGCCACTGCCCTCGCGTGGTCGACCCCTCGCTCGCGCGGCGCGTGTCCACCCCGGCGATGCCGAGCGCGGTTTCGTAGCGGCTGCACAGGTCGTCGTCACCCAGCAAGGTGACGCTGCGCTGCGGCTGCCGCGCGGTCGCGCCCGCGATCTCCAGGCCGATCAGGATGCCCGAGAGATAGTCGGGCAGGCCCTCCGGCTCGATGTCGCCCATGAGCCCCGCGGTGCGCGCTGCGAACACCACGTGCAACGCGTTGCCATGTTGCGCCAGGCCCAGCCTGACGCCGGCATCGAAGGCCTCGGGCCGCGCCGTGCCGAACGCCATGAGCCGGCCGAGGATGCCGTGCTTCGTCAGCAGGCCGTAGAACTCGCCGGTCATGAAGGTCTCGAAGCGGTCGACCTTGCCCTGCTCGCCCAGCCAGGCCCATTTGCTGTGCGTGCCCGGCAGCACGCAGCAGTCGCCGGCCGCAAGGCCTGCGCCCCAGAGCTGGGTTTCCTCGCCGCGCATCACGTCGTGCACACCGTCGATACCGACGCAACGGATGCCGGGCACGATGTGCAGCACCGCGCCGGGCCTGACCTCGACCCGCACCAGCTGCGACGCGGCGGCCGGCAGCCCTGCCGGACAGGCGACGTAGGGCGCCTCCTGCCAGCCTTGGCGGCTGCCGATCATGCCGCTGGCAATCAGGGGCACCGCATGCGTGTCGATCCAGTCGCCGCACAGCGCCAGCAGTGCTTCGGCAAAACGCCGGTCGGGCACGGCCATCACACCGCCGGGTGCGCTGCGGGCTTCGAGGAGGCCGCCATGCGCATCGAGCAGGCTCGCGCGCAGGTTGGAAGTGCCCCAGTCGATGGCGATCAGCGACGCCTTCATTGCGAAGCGCCTTTCTTTCTCAGGAACTGCCAGACTTCCGGGGCGGGCTCGATGCCCAGGCCCGGGCCCTCGGGCAGATGGAAGGCTCCAGCGTCGCAGCGCATCGCGGTCTGGACGTACTTCAGGTTGCGGTCGAAGACCGAGTGCTGGTATTCGTGCATCGGCGCATTGGGCAGCGCTGCCGTGGCGTGCAGGCTGGCGGCCTGGTAGATGCCCAGGCCGATGCTGGCGTGCGGGATCACTTTCATGTGAAAGGCATTGGCCATGCGGCCGATCTGCATGAACTGGCTGATGCCGGTGTGCCCCATCTCGGGCTGCACGATCGACATCGCGCGCCGCTCCAGGCGAGGGCGGTATTCGAAGACCGTGCGCCATTCCTCCCCCAGCGCGAGCGGCACGCGCACGCTCGCACCCACATGGGCCTGGCCCTCGATGTCCTCGGGTTGGCAGGGTGCCTCGACGAAGTAGGGCCTGTAGGGCGCGAGCTGGTCGATGAGCTGCACCGCTTCCTGCGCGGTGAACTTCCAGTGCAGGTCGACCATCAGCCGGACGCCATCGCCCAGGCCCTCGCGCAGCATTCGCATCTCGGCCACGATGCCGTCGAAGGAGACGGCCGCGTGGTACTTGAAGGCATCGAAGCCCCTGGCGACGAAGCCGCGCGCGAGTTCGAGCCGGGCCGCAAGGGTTGCTCCCGGAAGGCCGGACACGTAGGCCGGCACGGTCTCGAGCCGCTGGCCGCCGAGCAGCTTGACCACGGGCTGGCCCAGCAGCTTTCCGAACAGGTCCCACACCGCGATGTCGACCCCTGCGATGGCGTCGACGTAGAAGCCCCCGAAGAAGCCGCGCACGCGCATCAGGTCGTACAGGTCTTCCTGGATCACCACCGCGTCGCGCGGATCACGACCCACGACCACCGGCCCGATCACGTCGTCGATGATGCTCGTGACGGCGTCGGGTGCCACGATGCCGTAGGTCTCGCCCCAGCCGACGGTGCCGTCGTCGGCGGTGATCTTGATCAGCACCGACATGTCGGCCGACGGATAGATCGCGCGATTGCCGCTGCGCACGAGGTAGCCGCGCGCGTTGATCTTCTCGCCGGGCCCCAGAGGCCCGAGGTAGGGCGTGTCGCGCGGCAGCGAGATGATGAAGCTCTCGACCTGCGCGATCTTCGCGAAGCCGGTCATGGCAGCTGGTCCTGCGGCAGCAGCAGGTCCTCGATGTCCGCCAGGAACGCATCGACATCCGCCATGTCGAACGCGTCGAGCAGGGGCCCCGGCATGCGCTGGCGCGTGTCGGCGACGAGGCCGCGCTTCTTGAGCACGTATTTCGTCAGCGACCAGCGAAACACCGCCTGCACGTTCAGCACCGGCAGCATGCGCGTGAAAAGCGTGCGGACCCGATCGGCGTCGCCCTCGCGATGCGCCTTGAAGAGCGCGGTGTGCACCTCCGCCAGCTCGATCGCGGGCATGGTGCCGGCCGCGCCGCGGCGCAGTTCATCCGTGATGTAGCGCCCGCCCGCGCCACCGAAGACACCCAGCAGATTCGGCGGCGCCTTGTCGCGCAATACCGAGAGACGCTGCCCGCTCGGCAGCGTTTCCTCCTTGACATAGCGGATCGACGGAACGGCCGCCAGGACCTCGAGCACCACCTCCGGGTCCAGCCCCGCGCCCACCGGGGGCGGCACGTTCTGCAGCATGAGCGCGACCCCCTCGGCCGCCTGCGCGACCTCGCTGAAGTAGGCGATCTGTTCGGCCGCACCCTTCCGATCCGGCGGCACCGCCACCATCAGCGCCGCCGCGCCGCGTGCGCTTGCCTGGGCCGCGAGGCGCACGGTCGTCGCGGTGTCGCTGCTCGAAACGCCCGCAATCACCGGCACGCGGCCCGCCACCTCGGACAGCACGGCGTCCAGGAGCGATTGCCGCTCGTCGGGCGCGAGCTGACCCACTTCGCTTGCGACACCCGGGTAGGTCATGCCATCGACGCCGCACCGGATCAGATAGTCGACCAGCCTGCGCAGCGAAGCCGCATCAGGCCGCCCCTGGGCATCGAAGGGGGTGGGAAGCACAGGAAATACACCAGTCAAAGAAGGACGCACGGCCATGAAAGTTCTGCAGTTAGTTCCAATGAATGGAAATTATCTTTCTGACAGCCTTCAATGCAATTGGGTACTAACCCCTACGCAGCGCCGGTCTGGGGACGCGCACTGCCTCCCGATGTTCCCGCGGCGCGCGGGAAGTTTGTCTATCTTTTCCATTTAATGGAAAACTTCGTCGGGCACATAATTGTGTCCTGATGAAACCATCCCGCGTTGCCCTTGGCCGGTGGATCGCAACGCTGTGGCTGGCCCTGCTCCTCGCCGTCCTGCCTGGTGCGGGCGCCACCGAGCCCTTGGCAGCGGATGCAGCAGCGCCGCAGAGCCATGGCGCTGTGCACATCACGCGCGCCGAACTGCTGTCCATTCCAGGCATGGGCTATTCCGCCCCGCCGCGGCGCAGCGAGGATGCCGCGCTGCCAAGCGACGGGTGGCAAGCAGTCAGCCTCCCGCGTACGGCCGGACGGGAACTGGTGCCCACATCCGCGGGCGGCGTGCGCACGGTCACCGACTGGTACCGCATCGATCTGTCCGGGTCGGCGCCCTCGGCGCAGCCGCGCCTTCTCTACCTTCCGCGCTGGAAGACCCTGGGCCGCATTGCGGTGTACGGTGACGGCGTGCTGCTGTATCAATCGCAAGGCAGCGCCGTGCACAACGGCTACAACCATCCGCTGCTGCTGCCGCTGAACGCGGCCGCCCACACGCCTTCACCTTCGACCGTGCTGATCCGCGTCGACCGCCTGCGCAGCAGCGGAAGCGGGTTTTCGACGGTGTGGGTGGGCGACCAGGATTCGCTGCGCTGGCGCTACCAGGGCCGCCAATTGCTGCAGGTGCTGCTGCCGTTCATGGGCAGCGCCGCGTTCCTCGCGGTGGGCGCCTTCGCGTTCGCGGTGTGGCTGGTCAAGCGGCGCGAATCGCTCTACCTGCTGTTCTTTGCCATCTCGGCGGCCGCCTTCCTGCGCACGCTGCACTACTTCGTGACCGGCGACCACCTGCTGATGTCGGACGAGTGGTTCGAATGGATCACCGTGGCTTCCCTGCTCTGGCTGATCATCTTCATCCACCTGTTCCTGCAGCGCCTGCATCAACAGCCCTCGCCCTGGCTGACCCGTTCGTCGGTGGGCCTGGCACTGGCGTCGAGCATTGCGACGCTGCCCCATGCGTCCGCGGCGGTACCCAGTCTCTACCTGTTCACGCCGCTGCTCAACCTGGCCGTGCTGCCCATTGCGATGCTGATCTTCGCGGTGAACCTGCGCAAGGCGCTGCGCTCCAAATTCCCCGAGGGGCGACTGGTGGCGGGCTGGGCCGTGCTGGCGCTGGCCTTCACCTCCTATGACGGGCTGCTGCAGAACAACCTGGTGAGCCCGGAGAGCGTCTACACCTCGCCCTACGCCATCATCAGCCTGTTCTTCATCTTCTCGTACATCATGTTCCAGCGGTACACCGGCGCGTTCGCCGAAGTAGCCCGCCTGAACAAGGGCCTGGCCGAGCGCCTGCGGGCGCGCGAAGCCGAGCTGGAGCAAAGCTACCAGCGGCTGCGCGTGATCGAGAACGAGCAGATGCTCGGTGCCGAGCGCCGGCGCCTGATGCAGGACATGCACGACGGGCTCGGTTCGTCGCTGATCAGTGCGATCCGTTCGGTGGAGCAAGGCGCCATGACCGACACCGAGATCTCCGGCGTGCTCAAGGGCTGCATGGACGACCTCAAGCTGGCCATCGATTCCATGGAGAGCGTGGATGCCGACCTGCTGCTGCTGCTGGCGACCCTGCGCTTTCGCCTGGCGCCGCGCATCGAGAGCGCCGGCCTCGCGCTGCGCTGGGACGTGCAGTCCGTGCCCGCGCTGCCCTGGCTGGACCCGGGCAGCGCGCTGCACATCCTGCGCATCATGCAGGAGTGCGTGGCCAATGTGCTGCGCCACACGCGGGCCACCATCATCCGCTTCAGCACCGCGACCGAGGGCCAGGGCGTCTGCGTGATGATCGAGGACAACGGCTCGGGCTTTGCCGTGGAGGAGGCCCTGCGCCAAAGCGGCCGCGGCCTGCGCAACCAGCAGCGGCGCGCAGGGGCCATCGGTGGCACGGTGCGCTGGGAGTCCGGCAGTGACGGAACGCGCTTCACGCTCTGGCTGCCGCTTCTTCGTTGCTAGGATTGCGCCATGTCCAGCTACACAGTCCAGCAGCTCTCGGCTGACGACGGGGCACTGATGAATGCGCTTCTCGGCGTTTTCGGCGAGGCCTTCGGCGATCCGGATACCTACGGCACCCGCCGCCCTCGCCCCGCCTACCTCCGGCAGTTGCTGGGCAGCGGCTATTTCATTGCGCTGGTGGCGCGCGAGGGATCGCAGGTCATCGGCGGCCTCGCGGCCTACGAGCTGAAGAAGTTCGAGCAGGAGCGCAGCGAGATCTACATCTACGACCTGGCCGTGGCCGCCGAGCACCGGCGCACAGGCGTGGCGACGGCGCTGATCCGCGAGCTCCAGCGCATCGGCGCCGAGCGCGGGGCCTGCGTGATCTTCGTCCAGGCCGATCCACCCGATGCGCCGGCGGTCGCCCTGTACGCGAAGCTCGGCGTGCGCGAAGACGTGCTGCATTTCGACATCCCGGTGCCGACGGCGCAGGCGTCCTGAGATCCAGTGGCTCTCACACGCGACAACTGGCCCGACCGGGCAGCCGTCCAGGCCTCGCTGGCAGCCCGCTTCACGCTGCCACCCCTGCCCGCGCCGGTCCAGGACTGGTTCGCGTGGTGCCGCCGCATGGGGACCCAATCTCTCGTGCTGAAGCAACCGGGCTGGCGCGAGGATTCGGAGGGCGTGCTCACCGGTTCGGGCGCTGTCGACGTGCCCAGCCTCATGGCAGAAATGGAAGGCTACCGTTTCATCCTGAACCAGAAAGCCAGCACGCCCGAACATCTGGTGTGGAGCGACGCCGTGGATGCGGGCCAGTGGCAGGCGCACTGGGTGGTCCTGCAGAACGCGGATGGCGATCCCTTGATCGGCGACATCAGCCAGCCCGAAGTGCCGGTGCTGTGGGACTGGCACGGGAGCGGGCGCTGGTCGCCGCAGCCGCTGTTCCCGAATCTCCAGATGCTGATGGAGCGCATCGAGGTGCATGCGCCGCCTTCGCTGCCGAGCGACGATTCGCCGACGGTCTTCCGCACGGTGCATCTGACGGACCTGGGCAGCGAGCCCTTGCGGGTCCTGACGGCGCTCAAGTCGCATCCGCACTACAGGCATCTCGCGGGTGCAAGCCTGCTGAAGCTCAAGCATCAGCTGCCGCTGAAGCTGCTCGACGACAGCGTCAGCCTGGCCCTGAAGGACAACCTTGTCCACCGCTTCGAGGCGCTGGGCGCCCGAGTGGAAGTGACCGAGCGGATCCACCGGCGCGCCGACGGGAATGCGCAGCACCTGGCGCCGTCGGACTGACGCCCGGTGCCCTCACCCGGCCGCGGAAGCCGCCACGCGGTCCAGCGCGTCCATCGCATCGTCCGGCAGCTCCAGCTTCACCGCGGCCAGGTTCTCGCGCAGGTGCCCGACCGAGGAGGTGCCCGGAATCAGCAGGATGTTGGGCGAGCGGCGCAGCAGCCAGGCGAGCGCCACCTGCATCGGCGTGGCACCGAGGCGCTGCGCCACGCCGGAGAGCCCGGAAGACTGCAGCGGGGTGAAGCCGCCGAGCGGGAAGAACGGAACGTAGGGAATGCCGTCGCGTGCCAGCTCGTCGATCAGCGCGTCGTCGCCGCGGTGCACGAGGTTGTACTGGTTCTGGACACAGGCGATGCGGCAGATGCGGCGGCCTTCGGCCACCTGCGCGGGCGTCGCGTTGCTCAGGCCGACATGGCGCACGAGCCCCTGGCGCTGCAGCTCGGCCAGCGCCGTGAGCGGTGCCTCGATCGATCCCTCGGCCGGGCCGTGCACGTCGAACATGACACGCAGGTTGACGACCTCCAGGACGTCGAGGCCGAGGTTGCGCAGGTTGTCGTGCACCGCCTGCCTCAGTTCCTCGGGCGAGAACGCCGGCAGCCAGGCGCCGGTGTCGCTGCGCCGCGCGCCAATCTTGGTGACGATGGCGAGGTCCTTCGGGTACGGCGCGAGCGCTTCGCGGATGATCTGGTTGGTGACGTGCGGGCCGTAGAAGTCGCTGGTGTCGATGTGGTCGACGCCATTCGCGACCGCTTCGCGCAGCACGGCCACGGCGGCCTCGCGGTCCCTGGGCGGGCCGAACACGCCGGGGCCGGCGATCTGCATGGCGCCGTAGCCGAGCCGATGGACGGTGCGGTCGCCGAGGATGTAGGTGCTGGCGGTTTGCGTGCTGGACATGGTGTCTTTCCTGAAGCGCTGGAGTGATGGAGCGGGGTCGTGAAGCGCAGTCTAGGCAGCGCTTCGCTGCTTGATAACCCACCATAATCGGCACGGGCTGTGCGGAATTCCAAACAATGAACGTCGACCTCGGGGATCTGAACGCCTTCGTGGCGGTGGCGGGGGCCAAGGGCTTTCGCGAGGGCGCGCGCCTGAGCGGCACCAGCGCATCGGGCCTGAGCGAGGCGGTGCGCCGGCTGGAGGCCGAGCTCGGCGTGCGGCTGCTTCACCGTACGACGCGCAGCGTTCGGCCCACGGAAGCGGGAGAACGCCTGCTCGAGCGGCTGAGGCCCGCGCTCAATGAAGTCGAGGCGGCGCTCGACGTGGTGAACGGCTTTCGCGACCGGCCGGCCGGCACGCTCAAGCTCAACGTGCCGATCAGCGCCGCGCGGCTCGTGCTGCCGTCGATCGTGCCGCGCTTCCTGGCCGCCTATCCCGACATCTCGCTCGAAGTGATTGCCGAGGACGGATTTGTCGATGTGCTGGCAGCCGGCTGCGATGCCGGCATCCGCTACGACGAACGGCTCGAGCAGGACATGGTCGCCGTGCCGATCGGCCCGCGCTTCCAGCGCTTCGCCGTGGCCGCCGCGCCCTCCTATCTCGATCGCCACGGCCGGCCGGAGCATCCGCGCGACCTGCTCGGCCACGCCTGCCTGCGCGGGCGCTTTGCCAGCGGGTCGATGCCGCTGTGGGAGTTCGAGCGCGACGGCGAAACCTTGCGCGTCGACGTGACCGGGCGGCTGATCGTGCGCATCGGCTCGTCGGCCGATCTGGCGGTGGACGCGGCGATCGCCGGCACCGGCGTGATCTACCTGTTCGAAGACTGGCTGCGGCCCCACTTCGACAGCGGCGCGCTCGAGCCGATCCTCGAACCGTGGTGGCCGCGCTTCTCGGGCCCGTTCCTCTACTACCCCGGCCGCCGGCTGCTGCCGGCGCCGCTGCGGGCATTCGTGGATTTCATTCAGGGCGCGTAAGGACGACGCATTCACCATCCATGAACATCGAGCAAGCACGCGCCTCGGACGCGCACGAGATCGCCTCCGTCCTGCAGGAGGCCGCGCAATGGCTCTCCGACGGCGGCAGAGCACTGTGGTCAGGTGCGGAGATCGGCCACGAGCGCGTTCTGCGAGACGCGAGCTCGGGGTTGTTCCATGTCGCACGCGAAGGCGGGCAGTTGGCCGGCGTGATGAAGTTCGAACTGGAGGATCCCGTCTTCTGGCCCGAGATCGCGCCTGGCACCTCGGCCTTCGTTCACAAGCTGGCCGTCCGCCGGGCGTGGGCGAAGAAGGGCGTGTCGACCGAGCTGCTGACGTTTGCCAGTGCACGCGCCCGGGCTCTCGGCCGGCCATACCTTCGCCTGGACTGCGTCGCGGACCGGCCCGGGCTGCGAAATCTCTATGAGCACTTCGGCTTCGCGCTGCACAGCATCATCCAGAAGGGCGCCGTCTCGTTCGCGCGGTACGAGCTGCAGACGACACAATAGCTGCGGCAACAGGGCGGAGGCCTGGTCGCCAACGAGCGCCTGGTCGGCAAGCTCAAGGCGAGCCAGGACGAGGCGCTGCAAGACAGGCTGGGCACCGCGAGCGGGCTGGCCGCCGAAGGAACCGACAACGCGGCGGCGATGGCGGTCCTCGTCGAACGCGCCGCCCAGCGGCTGCGCTGACGGGATGGCCATGCTGCTGTACCTGCTCGATCTCGCCGGCATCGCGGTGTTTGCCATCAGCGGCGTGCTGGCGGCGGGCCACGCGGGCCTCGACTGGCTGGGCGTGATGGTGGGGCTTCCAGCAAGTAACCCGCCCTTGCAATAACTTGGAAAGGCCGCTTCCTGGGCTTTCAGCAGTCGCCTCCGTCGATCTCGACCTCGGCCTCGCAGTTCACCGGCGCGTTCAGCGGAATGACCATTCCGATCGACGAGCGCGCATGGGCGCCGACCTCCGGGCCGAAGAGTTCGAGGATCAGGTCGGAGTAGCCGTTGGTGACGCGCGGCGTCTCGTAGAAGCCGGGCGCTACGTTGACCATCGCGAACACCCGCAGCCAGGCGGTGATGCGATCCAGGTCGCCCAGGGCGCGCTGCAGGCTGGCCAGATGCGCCAGCGCGACCAGGCGTGCCGCGGCATAGCCCTGCTCGGGCGAAACCTCGGCGCCCACCTTGCCCAGCGGGCCGGCCAGGCGGCCGTCCGCCTGCAGCGGCACCTGCCCGGACACGAAGGCCCTTCGGCCGCGCACCCGCACCCATTCGAAAGGCAGCCTCAGCCCGGGCGGCGCCTGCAGCGGCCGAGGCAGCTGCAGGCCCATCGCGGCGATCCTGGTTTCGATGATTGCCATGTCCATCTCCTCGAAGTTCGACCGAGCTCCTCAAGGCACCAGCGCGTCGAGTTCCGGAAGCAGGAGCACGCTCTCCTGCGCCGCCGCTTCGTTGCGCGCGCCGACGAACACGGCCGGCGTGCTGCCTCGATTCACCGCCACGTGGGGCATGCCGGCCGGGATGTACAGATAGTCCCCCGGCCGCGCCACGTCGCGCCGCTCCAGCCGCGGGCCGGTCCACAGCTCGACCTCCTCGCCGCTGACCATGTAGTGGGCCGACTCGTGCCGCTCATGCGCATGCGCCTTCGTGCGCTCGCCCGCCGGCAGGGTGACCATGCCGAGGAACAGCGAGGTGGCGCCGGTGGCCTCGGCGCTCACGCCGGGCGCGTAGCGCGAACCCTGGGTGCTCGTGTAGGGAGCCGAGCCACGCACGACGAATCGGGCTTCGGTGGAAGTGTGGGCGTCCATGGCGTGTCTCCTTGTCATTTGCGGGCAACTCGTCCATAGCGGGACAATGAAGCCTCGGGGCCGGCATGTCACTGAAGCCGCGGCGAAATCTTGCGAAATCCTGCGAAACGAGCCATCCATCCACCATGACGAAGCGCTTCTCGTTCGGCCCCTTCCTGCTCGACAGCGCGCGCGGCACGCTCACGCGCGACGGCGCGGCACTCGCCGTGGGCCAGCGCGGGCTGCACATCCTGCTGGCGTTGCTCGAAGCGGGCGGCGAGCCGGTGTCCAAGGCCGAGCTGATGCGCCTGGCGTGGCCCGGGCTGGTGGTGGAGGACAGCAACCTTTCGGTGCAGGTCACTGCCTTGCGAAAGCTGCTCGGCACGCCGCCGGCCGGCGAGGCGGAATGGATCGTCACCGTGCCGCGCCTGGGGTACCGGCTGCCCGCCGTCTCGGCGGTCGAGGACACGCAGCTCGCGCCCCTCGAGCATGGCGAGCCCGACCGCGGCGGCCGGCCCGGCATCGCGGTGCTGCCATTCACCCATCTGGGCGACGACCCCGCGCAGGAATATCTTGCCGACGGAGTGACCGAGGCGCTCATCACCGCGCTCACGCGTTTTCGCTGGTTCTCGGTGACCGGCCGCAATGCGAGCCAGGTCTACAAGCTCAAGCGGGTCGACAGCCGCACGGCCGCCGCCGAGCTGGCCGTGCGCTACCTGGTGGAGGGATCGGTGCGCAAGTCGGGTGCGCGCGTGCGCATCTCGACGCAGTTGGTCGACGCGCCGAGCGGCGGCTGTCTCTGGGCGGACCGGCAGGACTTCGCCGACGCCGACATGTTCGAGGTGCAGGACGCCATCGCACTGCAGGTGGCCGGCGCCATCGAGCCCGAGCTGCTCAGGAACGCCGGCGCACTGGCGGCGCGCCGGCGCAGCGGCAGCGTCAGCGGCTGGGACCTCGTGGCCCGGGGCTCCTGGCTGTTCCACCACGTCACGAAGCCCACCCACCTGAAAGCGAGAGAGCTGTTCCGGCAGGCCAGCCAGATCGACGCCGAGCTCACCGAGGCGCGCCTGTGGCTCGGGCGCGTCAACGCCGGCCTCGTCGCCTATGGCTGGAGCGACGATCCGGCGGCGGACCTGCGCGAGGGCCACGCCGCCGCACTCGAGGCCGTGCAGCTCGACGAGAAGAACCCCTACGCGCACTACGCGCTGGCGATCGTCGCCGTCTACGCGGACGACTTTGCGCTCGCCCTGCGCAGTGCGCAGAAAGCCGTCGAGCTGAGCCCCAGCTTTGCACTGGGCCACCTCGTGCACGGCATGGCAGCCCTGTATTCGGGCCATGCCGGGCTTGCGGTGCAGTCCCTGGCGCATGGCCTGCGGCTGAACCGCTACGACCCGCAGAACTTCGTCTGGTACAACGTGCTGGCGCTCGCCTTCCTGTTCGACAACAAGCCCGAGGACGCACTGCAGCGCGCACTGGCCGCGCTTCAAGTCCGGCCCGCCTGGCGTCCGGCGATGCGCACCCTGGCCGCGGCCAACGCCGCATTGGGCCTTGACGAAGCGGCAGCCGCGTGGACCCGGCACTGGTCGCAAGCACCGACGACGACCGCCGATGCGCTGCAGCCGCTGTGGCGATGCAACCCCCGCTGGGCGGAGGACATGCGCCGCCTGCTTCATGAGCCCGGCGAGGTGTGAAGCTCCAATAGCTTGTATCCGGTGTTCATCCGGATGGGGTTTGAGAGACTGGAAGTCGCCAAACACCCAATCCACCCAGGACGCCCAACCGCATGAACACCCATCAGCATGCCCGCCTTGCCTTTGCCCGCCGAATCGAGACGGTCAAGCAGATGACTTTGGCTGTTCGTGGCCATCGCCGATCACGCACGCATCGCCTTCACGGCCATGCATCCGGATGAGAAGAAGCGAGTTCCAGACTCTGTGACCAGAAACAGTCTAAGTCGTTGATTCGCAAGGATCGGCGATACAGGTTCAAGCGGGAGATCGACAGTTAGTTGCCGAGGAGCGGCGACTGCCGGCACTCATGGCCATTCTGATCGGCACCATGACCGGCACCGCCGGCGGCGGTGTGAGCGTCCGCCGCCCGGCGAAGCCACCGCTGCGGCTCATCGCTTCGCGTTCAGGCTCTGCTCGCGGAACGCCGCTTCGCCGGCGGTGGAGATCTCGACCCACTTCTTGTCGGGCACGGCCTCTTCGGCGTAGTTGTCGTGCCAGTTCCACCACTTGTAGGTGGGCGTCTGGGGATAGCCCTCGGGCGAGTCTTCCCACACCTCCTGCCGGCCCAGCGGCGTGATGTCGAGGTAGTTCCAGGTGTTGCCCATCTGCTCGTCGCCGCGGTTGTTGAGGAAGTAGGTGCGGAACACGCGGTCGCCGGCGTCGCGGTAGAACACGTTGGTGCCGTGCCATTCGTGCACGCCGAAGTCGGCGTCGAAGCTGTCGGTGAGCGTGAACCACGGGATCTCCCAGCCCATGCGCGCCTTCAGCCGCGCAATGTCCGCCTGCGGCGCACGCGAGACGAAGACGAGGGTGGTGTCGCGGGCGTTCAGGTGGGCGACATGGGCGACCTGGTCGGCCACCATGGAGCAGCCGCGGCAGGCGTGGTCGGGCCAGCCGAACACGCCGGGCTCGAAGAAGGCGCGATAGACGATCAGCTGGCGCCGGCCGTCGAACAGCCCGGGCAGGCTGACCTTGCCTGCGGGTCCTTCGAAGGCGTAGGCCTTGTCCACGGCCATCCACGGCATGCGCCGCCGCTCGGCGGCCAGCGCGTCGCGCGCGCGGGTCTGGGCCTTTTCCTTCACGAGCAGCTGCTGGCGGGCCGCTTCCCACGCGTGGGGCGAAACGACCGGTGGCGTGTGCATGGCGGGCTGGCCGCCCTTCTGTGCGTTCTCGGTGGAAGTCGTCATGGCTTGAATCTCCTGGTTGGGCGAGAAGAAAAGTCTGGCACCGGGCGTCGAGCGGCGGGAGTAACAAGTTTGGCGGGATTGCTGCTTTCCGCGTCGGGCCCGGTTCCTGCTATCCGGTGGTTTCCCCATCGCCAGCAGAGGACAACGCCATGACCACCAGCTTTCGCTCCACCCGCCGCACTGCGCTGCACATGCTCGCGGCAGGCGCCGCCTCGCTCGCCCTCCCCGCCTTCGCGCAATGGCCCGACAAGCCGATCAAGATCATCGTGACCTTTCCGCCGGGCGGCTCCAGCGACGTGCTGGCGCGCCTGCTGGCGGAACAGCTGTCGAAGAAGCTGGGGCAGCCCGTGGTCGTGGACAACAAGCCCGGCGCGGGCGGCACCATCGGCGGCGCGCAGGTGGCCGCGGCCGCACCCGACGGCTACACGCTGATGCTCTCGAACACCACGCCGATCGCGCTCGGCCCCTTCACGCTCGACAAGCAGCCCTACGATCCGGTGGCGGCCTTCAGCCACATCGCCTACCTGGGCGCCGCGCCGCTGGTCATCATGGCCAGCAAGCCGTCGGGGTTCAAGAGCTACGCGGATTTCGAGGCGGCCGGACGCAAGGACGGCCGCATGGACTTCGGCTCGGGCGGCCCCGGTTCGATCGGCCACATCCACGGCGAGCTGCTCAAGAAGATCACCGGAATCAACATGGTGCACGTGCCCTATCGCGGAGGCGCACCGATGACCACCGACCTGATCGCCAACACCATTCCGGTGGGCATCGACGTCATCACCGCGTACGTGCCCTTCTTCAAGAGCGGACAGCTGGTGCCGCTGGCCGTGACCGGCGCCCAGCGCTCGCCGCTGATGCCGGACGTGCCAAGCATCGCTGAACTCAAGCAGCCGAAGCTGGTGCTCGAGAACTTCTTCGGCCTGTCCGGACCGGCCAGGCTGCCGGAGGACGTGGTGGCGCGGCTCAACGCGGCCTGCAACGAGGTGCTCGTGATGCCCGAGATCCAGAAGAAGCTCACCGAACTGGGCATCGTGGCCAAGCCCGAGACCGTCGCCGCATTCAACGGCTTCGTGAAGGAGCAGGTGAACGTGCTGGGCCCGACGGTCAAGGGCGCGGGGATCAAGCTCTAGCCAGGCAGGCCCTCAGCGCTTGCGCGGCGCCGCCCAGGCGGCCAGCACCTCGGTGGCTTCATCGGCCAGGTGCTGCTGCGCCGGCATCTTGCGCAGGGCCAGCGGCGCGCCCGCTTCCGCCCGGAGATCGTCCACGTCGATCGGGTGGCGAGCCGCGGCCGGCAGCCCGTCGAAGGCCTGGCCCGCCTGTTCCATGGAGGCGGCGTAGAAGAGTTCGCGGATGCCGGCGATGCGCATCGCCGCCACGCACAAGGCGCATGGCTCGCACGAGGTGTACAGGTCACAGCCGGCAAGGTCGACGCTGCGCAGCCGCCTGCAGGCATCGCGGATCGCCTCGACTTCGCCGTGCGAGGTCGGATCGAAGTTCGCCACCGAGTGGTTGAGCCCCTCGCCAACGACCTGCCCGTCCTTCACGACCACGGCCCCGAACGGCTCGGTGCCCGGCGTTTCGAGGGCCTTGGCCGAAAGCGCCAGCGCCCGCCTCATGAAAGTTTCCTGGTACATCGCCTTCCTTCTCCTCGTGTGGGATGGCAACTTCAATGCGAGGCTGCCAGCCAGGCTGATTTGCTCGATTCAAGGCGCAGCTTGCAGTGGATCGAGGTGCAGTACAAGATGGTTCGCAGACTCGCCCGCGACAGCGTCAAGCGGATTGAGTCGGTCGAAGATCTCGCTCGTGCACGGCTGATGGTCTCGCGCACCCGCCCGACGGCCTGGGCCGACTGGGCCAGTTGCAGCGGCCATTCGAAACTGGCGTTGCACGTCGACGAGTCTTTCGACCATTTCTATCTGCTCATCCAGGGCGCCCGCTGTGGCTTGGGCCTGGCCAACGTGCCGCGCATGCTTGTCCGTGACATCTGACGAGCGGCACGTTGGTGGCGCCGCTTGCATTTGTGCGCGGTCCGAACCGGCTGTCGATCTGGGTTGCGCCTCACCTCAGCCGCCGACCGGATGTGGTCAAGCTGGTTGACTGGCTGCACGACGAATTGCGTGGGACGGAGCCGTAACTCGCCGTCCTCGGTACGACTGGCCATGCAGGCGGTCAGGTTCCTTTTTTTCTCGGATCGCGCGTGCCGCCGCATGCGCGCGGGAAGCGGGAAGCGGGAATCACGCGACTTGATCGTTGAATTCCGCCGATCTCTGACCCTATGGCAATTGCACTGGCAGATCGGCACCAAACCGATTTGATTCGCACTGCCTATCAGCCGCGCTTCGCCGTGCAAGTTCGAGTCACTTGCATCGCCTGCGCCAACCACCGATAACCACAGGCACGTAGACGCCCGGTTATCGGCAATTGGGCATAAAAATCTTCACGCCACCTGCCAGCATCCAACGCCCGACCCCCTATCGCGACGGCCCGGATAGCGCAGGTTGAACTTCACCTCCGAGACGCTGGTGGTGCCTGGGTTCGGTGTTGTCTCCAGGTTGGCGAATCGGTCTTCGCCGTCGTCCGCTTGTCTTCCCCGAGCACGCTATAGCACCACTGCCAGACCGCTTGACCATTCTGGCTGGTCAGGCTAGCGGCGTCCTTACTGCAGCTCCGATACCGTCCACGGCTCTACATTCGTATCAACCACCACCTTGATGAACTTGCGCCCGTCACCGGTCTTGGCCCAGTAGGTGAAATACGACCTTGAACCTGCCATTCGAAAGCCGGTGAGCATCGCTGTGTCAATCGTCTTGTACTTGGTTTGCATGGCAGGGGTGGCAATCAGGTACTCCCGCGCCAGTTCCGCCTCACGCGAAGTCGCCGCTGCGTACCAGGTGAATGCAAAGCCGCCAACGCCCAATAGGACCATTGCGAGGATTGGCCATTTCATCCGTCTTTTCATCTGCGTCCGCTCGATTGATAGATAGAACCTTGAATGCCGATAGAGCCCCCGATCGAAGCTCCTGTGCGTCCGCCCGGCTCGTAGCCAATGTTGCCCTTCAGGCTCGGATCGTTGTACTGCGACCCTCTGCCAAAATCATACCCACGGCTGCCATCGGCCTGCCCGCTGATGCCTGCTCCTGCGATGCCCAAGGAGCCACCAACTGTGGCCGATATTCCAAGCGTCGCACCGCCTGGCCCAGGAGCAGCTTTCGCGCCTCCTGGGCGCCCGGCGAGCGGATCGTATGAAGCACCGCCGCCCAAGCCGACCCCCCATTTGCAACTCATGAAACCTTGGCCCGTGTTGGGATCAAAATTTGCTTCAGGGACCTGAAGACGTGATCCAGTTGTACTGGACCGCCTGCATGGACGCCAAGTTCTGGTTGGGAACCAAGAGAGCCGTGAGCTTTTATCCGGAGAACTTGGTCTAGTCCGAATGCAGAATGGTCCGGCGATTTTGCGGATCCTGGGCCATTCGAATCGGCAGAGACGTCGAAATTGACCACCGCCGAAGTGTTTGCGGTCGATGGCAGTTCAACAACGTCGATGCCGATCAGCATCATCGGCAACCTCTTCCGATCGGCATTGCTCGCCGACGGCAGTGTCTTGGCGCTGGCGGACGGCAGCACCACCGCGTTGCGTTTCCACCCGGCGACGTCGACATGGACGACGAGCACCTTCAGGGCAACACGCGCGCTGCTCGGCCTCACAGTCCTGGCAGACGGCCGCGTGCTGCTGGCCGGCGGCAGCAACCTGAATACAGCAGAAGTGTTCAACCCCGGCTTCGACGTCTGGACAACAGCGGGACCGATGGCAAATGTACGCCGGGCTGCGTCGGCGGTCTTGCTGGATGACGGTCGCGTGCTGGCTGTCGGCGGATTTTCGAACACCGCTGGCGAAGTGGACGCCTCGGAGATTTACTTGCCTTGAGCAGTTGCTTGCTGGAGGCGTCATTGGAAGATGACCGAAGGACGCGAGAGACACGCGCGACCATCCAGGTGAGCGATCACCGTGTTGACTGCTCTGGTGAATCCGCGGGCCGGATCGAATCGCGGGTCGACAAGAACACAGGTCGAACCGGTGCCGAAGCCCAGCGCGGCGGTCCCCACGGCGGGGTCTGCCGCGGCGAACAGGCTCAGCGCACCATGCAGGGCCGCTTGTTGTCAAAGCTCCAATTGGGGATCAGGTATTGCATCGCCTGCGCATCGTTGCGCGCACCCAGGCCGTGCTTCAGGTACAGCTGGTGCGCCTTCTCGACCTCGTCCATGTCGAGCTCCACGCCCAGCCCGCCGCGCGTGGGCACCTTCACGAACCCGCCCTCGATCTGCAGCGGCGCCTTGGTCAGGCGCTGGCCGTCCTGCCAGATCCAGTGCGTGTCGATGGCCGTGACCTTGCCCGGCGCGGCCGCCGCCACGTGCGTGAACATGGCCAAGGACACATCGAAGTGGTTGTTCGAATGCGAGCCCCAGGTCAGGCCCCAGGCCTGGCACAGCTGGGCCACGCGCACCGAGCCCTGCATCGTCCAGAAGTGCGGGTCGGCCAGCGGGATGTCGACCGACTGCAGCGAGAGGCTGTGCACCATCTCGCGCCAGTCGGTGGCGACCATGTTGGTGGCGGTCGGCAGGCCCGTGGCGCGGCGGAACTCGGCCATCACCTCGCGGCCGGAGAACACGCCTTCGGCGCCGCAGGGGTCTTCGGCATAGGCCATGACGCCGTGCAGGTCGCGGCACAAACGGATCGCATCGGCCAGCAGCCAGCCGCCGTTCGGGTCGAGCGTGACGCGCGCCTTGGGAAAGCGCTCGTGCAGCGCGCGGATGGCTTCGACTTCTTCCTCGCCGCGCAGCACACCGCCCTTGAGCTTGAAGTCGGTGAAGCCGTAGCGCGCATGCGTGGCCTCGGCCAGGCGCACGATGGCTTCGGGCGTCATGGCTTCTTCGTGGCGCAGGCGGAACCAGTCGTCGGCGGCGCCGGGGTCGCTCTCGTAGGGCAGGTCGGTCCTGGTGCGGTCGCCCACGTAGAACAGGTAGCCGAGCATCTGCACGGCGTCGCGCTGCTGGCCTTCGCCGAGCAGTGCGGCCACCGGCACTTCGAGGTGCTGGCCCAGCAGGTCGAGCAAGGCCGCCTCCACCGCCGTGACCGCATGGATGGTCACGCGCAGGTCGAAGGTCTGCTGGCCGCGGCCTGCGCTGTCGCGGTTGGCGAAAGCGCTGCGCATGGCGTTGAGCACGGCGTTGTGGCGGCCGAGGGGCTGGCCCACGATGAGGCCGCGCGCATCCTCGAGGGTCTGGCGGATCTTCTCGCCGCCGGGCACTTCGCCGACGCCGGTGTGGCCCGCGCTGTCGGTCAGGATCAGCAGGTTGCGCGTGAAGAACGGGCCGTGCGCGCCGCTCAGGTTCATGAGCATGCTGTCGTGGCCTGCGACGGGCACCACGCGCATGGCGGTGACGACGGGGCTGGAGAATGAAAGAGAGGAGGACTGAAGTGTCGTCATGGGCTCAGTGAAGGAGAAGGGTCCGCGGCGCGGACCCGTGGCTGTCAATCGGCGGTGATCTTGCGTGTCTCGATGAGCGTCTTCCAGCGGGTCCACTCGCGGGCCTGGAAGGCGGTGAACTCGGCGGGCGTGCTGGCGACGATCTCGAGGCCCTGCTCCACCATGCGCTTCTTCACCTCCGGGTCGTTGATGGCGGCAATGGCGGCCGCGGCCAGCTTCTCCTTGACGGCCGGCGGCAGGCCCTTCGGCGCCGCGAGACCTTGCCAGGAATAGACCTCGGCCCCCTTCACACCGGCCTCGGCCAGCGTCGGCACATTGGGCAGAACGGGGGAGCGCTTGTCGCCCGTCACGGCGATGGCGTGGAGCTTGCCGGCCTTGATGTGCTGGAGCACGGCATTGACGTTCTGGAACGAGAAGTTCACCTGGTTGCCCAGCAGGTCGTTGATCGCAGGTGCGCCGCCCTTGTAGGGAATGTGGAGTCCCTCGGTCTGGGTCTGCTGCCAGAAGACCTCGGCAGACAGGTGGTCCGACGAACCGTTGCCCGAGCTCGCGAAGCTCACCTTGCCCGGGTTCGCCTTCAGCTCGGCAATCACTTCGGCCACGGTGCGTGCCTTCTGGCCGGGGCTGGCGACCAGCACGTTCGGCGCCTGGACCGGGACGCTGATGTAGTCGAAATCCTTGGTCGCGTCGTAGGGCACGCTCTTCTGCAGGTGCGGCGTCACGACGAAGGCACCGAGCGAGGAGACCAGCAGGGTATAGCCATCCGGCGCCGCGCGCTTCACGAAACCGGCGCCGATCGTGCCCGTGGCGCCCGGCTTGTTGTCGACGAGGAAGGTCTGTCCCAACTTGGTCTGCATCTGCAAGGCCATCGCGCGCGCCACCATGTCGGTCGATCCGCCCGCCGGGAATGGCACGACGATGGTCACGGGCTTTTCGGGCCAGTTCGTCGCTTGCGCGAAAGCGGCCATCGAAACCGAGCAGGCCAATGCAATCAAGAGTTTTTTCATGAGGTCTCCGTTGGACGAATGGAAGGGCGTTACTGCGGGCCGAGCGCGTCGATCAGCACCTTGAGCTGTTCCATCTCGGCGGGCTTGAGGTCGGTGAGCGGTGCGCGCACCGGGCCGGCGTCGTGGCCGACGATCTTCGCGCCGGCCTTGACGATGCTCACCGCATAGCCCGGCACGCGGTTGCGCAGTTCCAGGTAGGGCATGAAGAAGTTCTTCAGCAGGCGGTGCTGCGTGGGCAGGTCGTCGGCGGCAACGGCCTGGTAGAAATCCATCGCGGTCTTCGGGATGAAGTTGAAGACGGCCGACGAATACACCGGCGTGCCCAGCGCCTTGTAGGCCGCGGCATAGACCTCGGCCGTGGGCAGCCCGCCCAGGTAGGCGAAGCGATCGCCCATCTTCTGGTAGATGGCCACCATGGCCTCGATGTCGCCCACGCCGTCCTTGAAGCCCACGAGGTTCGGGTTGCGCTCGGCCAGCGCGGCCAGCGTCTCGGGCTTGAGGCGGCTGGTGGCGCGGTTGTAGACGATCACGCCGAACTTCACGCTCTTGCACACGGCTTCCACGTGCGCGGCCAGGCCTTCCTGGCCGGCTTCGGTCAGGTAGTGCGGCAGCAGCAGGATGCCGTGCGCGCCGGCCTTCTCGGCCGCCTGCGCGCACTGGATCGCAAAGCGCGTGGGGCCGCCGGCGCCCGCAATGATGGGCACCACGCCGCGGCAGGTGTCGACCGCGGTCTGGATGATGCCGGGGTACTCGTCGCCGGTCAGCGAGAAGAACTCGCCGGTGCCGCCGGCCGCGAACAGCGCGCTCGCGCCGTAGGGAGCGAGCCATTCGAGACGCTGCTCGTAGCCCTTCTTGTTGAAGTCGCCGTTCGCGTCGAAGTCGGTCAACGGGAACGAGAGCAGGCCGGAGCCCATGATGGATTTGAGTTCTTGAGGGTTCATGAGGAAAGCGCCCCAGGCGGAGCGGGGATGTGCCTGACAAGAGATGCTCGCGCGGCGACGGGCCGTGCGATCTGCGCAGCGAATGTTAACGTTAACAGTCAATTTGCCTCTTGGGACTAACCCCAACCTGCCTGGCGAGCGCCAAGTGCGCACCTCTGCCCTCGCTTCCGCTGGGAAAACAAACCCTCCCTGCCGGGTTTATCCGAATGAACGATCAATTTGGTTGCGCTAACAATTCAATTTGTTAACGATAACTATCCCGCACCGAGGGCGGGCAATCCACAGGAGACAAGGCATGAAGAAATTCACGATGCTGGCGGCTGCATCGGTCGTGGCCGCAGGATGCGGTGGCGGCGGGTCGAACGGATACGCCTTCATTCCAGCCCCCGCGGCACCTCCGCCAGCCCAGGCGACGGTGACCGACGACTGCGCCGCCGTGCCGGGCGCGGCAGCAGCGGCTCCCTCTTCGGCAGCACTTCCCCTCGTCCTGCAGACGATCAAGGTCAACGGCGAGGACCGCCAGTATTACGAGTACGCGCCGCGCGACGTCGCTGCCCTTCGCGACCAGGATGCCAGGGGCGTGGAAGTGGTCGTCTCATTGCACCGGGCGGGGCAGTCCGCGGAGGACAACGCCCGTCTCACGGGCTGGCCCACGCTCGCGGAAGAGAAGGGCTTCGTCGCGATCTTTCCGGTGGCCAAGCCGACGGGCTGGAACACGGCCAAGGACACGGCCCGCTCCGACGATCACGCGTTCATCGTCGCAGCGGCCGCAGCCGTGCGCACGCGCTACGGGCTTCCATCGACGATGTCCACTTTCCTGACCGGCGCAGGATCCGGCGGCGTCATGGCGCAGGAGCTCGCCATGCGCGAACTCGGCGTCATGGCCACCGGCGTCGCGTCGTTCGGCGCCGCCGCCGAACCGGCAACGCTCAATCTCCCCGCGGAAAGTCTGCCCAGGACCGCGATGGCGGTCTGGCAATTCCAGTGCGGCGCCGATCCATTTGCCAAGCAGACGGGCTTCTGGCGGCAGGCGAACGCAACGGATGCGCAAAACCAGCAGGCAGTTGGCGACCTTCCGACGGTGACGGATTTCGTGAAGGACAACCCGGTCCAGCAAGTCAGGCTGTCACGGCTCGACCGACCGGCGGAATCGCCCGCGATCTCGAGGCTGGTGTGGGAAGAGCTGTTCGGCAAGGTGGTGCGCTTCCCGGACAACAAGTCCTACAACGGAACGCTGCATGCGGAAAAGAGCATTGCGGACATGGGGCTCACGGAAACGATCAAGAGCCTGCGCCCCGGCGAGCCGCGGCGCTGGTTGACCTACGTCCCTCCGCAATACCAGAAGCTGGTGGCGGAAGGAAAGAAGCTTCCGCTCCTGTTCTCTTTTCACGGCCGCAATGGGTCGGCACGCTTCCAGGCGGAGATTTCGGAATGGCACGACGTGGCGCGCGACGAGGGCTTCATCGTCGTGTATCCGCATGGTCTCAAGGCGACCTGGACGACATCGATCGATGCAGACAATCCCGACGTCCAGTTCTTCCTCGACCTGCTCGATGAGATGAAGAGGACCTACCAGATCGACGATGGCCGTGTCTTCCTGAACGGATCGTCGCAGGGCACCGCGCTCACGAACCGCATCGCCGTGCAATACCCGCAGCTGTTCGCGGCGATCGCGCCTTGCTACTCGGGGCACCTCTCGGCCGCCAGCTATGCGAATCCCATTGTGCGGACCGATATCGCACTGCCGGTGTGGCAATGCCGGGGGGAGCAGGAACTGCCGAGCGAATTCCCCGGGGGCACCGCGGGCGAGACCGCCGCGAGGACGTTCTGGCGCGAAACCGTCAACCAGAACTTCTCCTCGCCGGCCATCGCGATCGACGGGCGGCGCACGACCGAGATCTGGAACAGCGGACGCGCGGAGTACCGCTGGCAGATCACCTCGGACATCGGCCATGCGTGGCATCCGGGCCAGGCCCGAAAGATGTGGAACGAGATGCTGAAGCGCTATCGGCGCAACCCCGACGGCTCCCTGGAACGCCTCTGAAGCCCACCTGAGACCCATCATGAAAACAGTCCTGAACCAACGGCGCATCTTTCCTGCGCTCCTCGCATCCTTGCTGGTGCTCGGCTGCGGCGGAAGCGACTCGCGCGGCAACGGTGGTATTTCGATCCCTGGCCAGCTCCCGGGCCAGATCCCGGGCGCAGGACCTGAGAACCCGCCGGAGCCACCTGCTGCGCCGGTCTTCAGGGCCGCCGGCCTGGTGTACGGCACACCCGCCGCAACCTCGGACGACAAGGGCAACGACACCATCAGCATCCCGGTGCTCACCCAGAGCGGCGCCAGAAGCCTGTCGGTTGCCGTTCCCACTGCGAAGACGGCCGCCCTCCTCGCCAGCCTCGCGCCCGGCAACCTGGTGGACTGGATACCCGGCAGCGATGCCGGCACGGTGGCCGTTCCGGCCGGCACCACGCCGGTCTTCAACGTCATCCTCGCGAAGGGCAAATCGACCGCCGCCCAGTTCAACCTGAAGAAATACGGCGCCGCAGTCAGCCGGAACGACAACGCGCCCGGACCGATGGTCGCGGCGGGCTGGGTCTACGACAAGACGGGAGCCACCATCACCGTGGGCGACGGCCACACCCTGACGGCGGACCAGGCCGGCCGGCCCTATGCGCAGCCGATCAGGCGCTACGAGGAGACCTATGCGGTCTCGCCCGATGTGAAGGTGTTCAACGTCAACACCGCCGACTATGCGAAGAGCGCCGTTTCCGACTTCGCTTCGATTCCGGTCACTGCCAGCTACGACTACGGCACCACGTCGCGCCAGAGCGCCTATCTGCTTTTCGACAACAACTACCTCGCGGCCGATACGGCCAAGGTGGTCGCGATCTGGTACTTCACGCCGCCATCGACCACGGACGGCAAGCCGGTGTGGGACGTGCCCACGCTCAGCACCATGCTGGACGACAAGGGCAGCGATCCTGTCTCCGGTCAGCCCTACAGCAAGATCAACGCGACCTCGCCGTCGTCGGCGCCGTACTCCCGCAGCACCGAGCCGTTCGAGATGGTGAAGAACACGATGTACTACGTGGGGGACAACGAAGTCGCCTCGTACCTGCTCAAGGCCGACATGGGCACGCCCAACGATCCGTCGGACGACAAGGTGATCAAGGTCGATGCCGGATGGCCCAACAGCGGCTACCAGTACTGGAAGAACATGGAGCTCGTCGGCGTCGATCCGCGATCGGTCACCGACATCTGGCTGACGCATGGCCACAGCGACCATTACGGCACGGTCGTCGAGCAGCTCAGGATGATGGACAACGCCGGCAAGCCGATCGCGCTCTGGGCGTCGAAGGAAGATGCCGTGGGCGTCACGTCCGACCTGCAGGGCAACGCCTGGAACATCACGGGGGCGCTGCCGGCCAGCGAGACCGTGATCCGCGAGCGCATCTCCCATTCGTACGAATACGACAAGTGGTACGACTACGGCAACGTGAAGATCATGGTGATCTGGTCGCCGGGCCACACACCGGGCAGCACCAACATGCTGTTCAAGGTGAAGAACCCCGGCGACGGCAAGTTCTACACCTTCGGCTACCACGGGGGCTACGGCTTCAATGGCCTCAACAGCCCGACCGCCGCCAATGGCTGGCTGCGCCTGTCGTTCCAGCATGGCTTCAGCTACCTGCAGAACACGCTCGATGTGGACTTCGTGGCGCCGCAGCACACCAACCAGTTCCCCATCGTCGAGGTCTACCAGGCGCTGAAGGCCTACAACCGCGACCCGGCGAACGCGGGCGCCCCGCTGACCATGCTCGATGCGATGCGCTCGAAGGTGTTCGATTCGCCCGCCGTCGGCGGCGTGAACATCACCGGCGAGTTCTCCAACCAGTTGGAGAAGCGCCGCTCGGTGGCGTCCTACGCGGCGAGCGACGCCGCGAATGCGACGTACAAGAGCATCGAGACCTCCGGTCCCTTCAAGCCCGGCCGCGAAGCCGGCCTGACCTCCGTGTCGGCCAGGATCCTGGACGACGGGAAAATCATCCAGGGCTTCGTGGGTCCGCAGAACAAGAACCCGAAGCTCCCCCTGCTGGCGAACGGCATCACGACCTCGACGGACCAGTACGTGAACGATCCGGGCGGCTACTACGTGCAGGTCGCCATCGACGTGCAGGACACGGTCTACAAGGGCTACATCCCCGAGGGCTTCACGCAGTTCAGTCCGGGCCTGGGGACCACCATCACCTACAAGGGCGGCCCGGTCGAGTCCGTTCATGCGGACAAAGGCAGCTTCCATCCGCCGGAGTACCTGCGCACGCAGCGCCTGGGCTCGCTGGCCGACGCGCAGGCCGTGCTCGCCACCATCGCCAAGGGACAGACGAAGACCATCTCGCTCACCCGGGCGAGCGAGATCGTCGTGCCGGCCATCGTCACCCAGACCTTCCAATGAAGCGGGGCCGCTGTGCGAGGAAGGCGGCCCGCCTCCTTCCTGCCCTCCTCGCGCTCTGCCTCGCCGTTCCTGGTTGTGCCGCGGCGGCGCAACCGGATGATCCCGAAGCGCAATACGAGCTGGCACGGCGATACGGCAACGGCGCGGGGGTGCCGATGGACAGGGAACAGGCGTTCAAGCTCTACGCGGCCTCCGCCGCCCAGGGCTTTGCGAAGGCGGAGTATGAGCTCGCCAACCACTACCGCGGCCAAACGGGCCGGGCACTGGACCTGGCCATGGCATCCGGCTATCTCGAACGGTCGGCGCGGCACGGGTACGCACCGGCCCAGGCCGACCTGGGCTTCGTCTACTTCAACGGAAACGGCAGCACGCCCAGGGACCTCGCGAAATCATTCCACTGGTTCAAGCGCGCCGCGGACGGCGGCGCCGTGATCGCGCAATGCATGGTGGCCGACTTCTACAAGCAGGGGCTGGGCGGCGTCGAGCGAAACCCTCGCGAGGCATTCAGGTGGTACCGGCTGACCGCGACCCGCGCCGACCGATGCGCCGCCAAGTCTCAGTATGAGCTGTACGCAAGCTATGCCTCGGGCAGTGGCGTCCGCAAGAACCTGCCCGCGGCCATGGCTTGGTTGAAGCGCGCAGCGGAAGCCGGCAACCCCCAGGCTCAACGTGCCCTGGGCCTGGCTTACGAGAACGGTGCTGGCGTCGAGCGCAACCCGGTGCTCGCGCGCACGTGGCTCAAGAGATCCCGCGAAGGGGTCGCACCGCACGATGACCATGCGCACGAGGACGAACCGAAGCCGGGGCGCGTCCCCGCCCCGGGGCACGCCCACTGAGGTGCGCCAGCAAGGCCCGGGACGCTAGGCGCTCGCCCGACGAACGATCGTGAAGCCCACGTCGACGATCAGCTCCGGCGGACGCCGTCCCGCGGCCCGCTCGACGATGCAGTCGGCCGCGATCTGGCCGATGCGCCGCCCGTCGATCCGCACGGTGGTCAGCGCCGGATCCAGGTCTGCCGCAAAGTTCAGGTCGCCGAAGCCGACGACCGAAAGATCGGCGGGAACGCCGAGGCCGGCGGCACGCGCTTCGGTCAGCACGCCCAGCGCCAGCATGTCGGAACTGCAGAAGACCCCGTCGACCGGCAGGTTGGACTGCAGGATCGAGCGCAGGGCGCGCCGGCCGTCGCTGAGCTTGGTCGGCGCGGGGACGAGATGCACGATCGGGGCCACGGCGCCCTGGGCCTGCGCCATCGCCGTGAACGCTTCCGCTCGGCGCACCGACCGGGGGTCGTCGCCGCCGATCAGGGCGAGCCGCCGGCGACCCTTCTGCAGCAGGTATTCCGCGACGCTGCGGCCGACGGCCTCGTGCGAGAAGCCGACCAGCATGTCGATCGGATCGAGCGCCACATCCCAGGTCTCGACGATCGGAATGCCCGCCGCGAGGAGCCGCTGGCGCCCGGGCTCGCTGTGCACGACGCCGGTGAGCACGATGCCGTCGGGCCGGCGCCCGATGATGTCGCGCACGAGGTCGTCCTCCGTCGAAGTGCTGTAGCCGCTCTGCCCCACCATGAGCTGGTAGCCGTGCTGCTGGAGCCGGGAATTCAGCGCCTCGATGGTGTCGAGGAAGACAGGCCCCGACAGGGTCGGCACCACCGCCGATACCAGGCGTGTCCTGGCGGAGCGCAGCCCGCCCGCGCCGCGGTTCGGCACGTAGCCCGTGGACGCCACGGCTGCCTGCACCCTGGCGAGCGTCTTGGCGTTGACCGAGTGGGGCGCATTGAAGACCCTCGACACCGTCATCGCCGACACGCCCGCGAGCTTGGCGACGTCCATCACGGTGACGCTCAGATGGCGAGGCTGCAAAGGACGATCGGTCATGGTTGGAAGCGGACTATAACGGCCGGGGCTGGCGCCTTCCGGGGCCCGCACCGGGAATCAGGTTAAGCTTTTCGCGCCCTTGCCACTGTCCATGCCGCCCCCTTCGAACAAACAACCTGCCGCAGCAGGACGCTCCGCGCCCTCGCCTCTGCCGCCGCGCCGCGGAAGAGTCGCCGGCGGCATCACCCTGCTCGAAGTCGCGCGCCTGGCGGGCGTCTCCGCGATGAGCGTGTCGCGCGCGCTGAACGCGCCCGAGCAGGTTTCGGCCGCCATCCTCGCGAAGGTTCGCGCGGCAGTCGAGTCGACAGGCTACGTCGCCAACCGGGTGGCCGGAAGCCTGGCCTCCCAGCGGAGCCGCCTGGTCGCGGCTGTCGTTCCTTCGATTGCCGGGCCGGTGTTCCAGGAAATGGTGCAGTCCCTCATCGCCGAACTCGCGGCCCGCGACCACCAGTTGATGCTGGGCCAGAGCGGCTATGGCACGCAGGAGGAGGACGCCCTGCTCGACGCCATCATCGGACGCCGGCCCGACGGCATCGTGCTGGGCGGCGTCGTGCCCTCTGCGGCCGGCCGGCGGCGCCTGGTGGCCTCGGGCATTCCCGTGGTGGAGACCTGGGACATGGTGCAGGATCCGATCGACATGCTGGTCGGCTTCTCGCACGAGGCCATCGCGACCGCCGTGGCCACGTTCCTGATCGAGCGCGGCCGTCGTCGCCTGGGGTTCATCGGCGGCAATCACGAGCGCGCGGCCCGGCGGGCCGGTGCTTTCGTCGACTCGGCGCTGCGCGGCCCGGCGCGCAGGCGCGCGGTCGCTGTACAGATCGAGACCGTGGTGGCGCCGGCCACCGTGCGCAGCGGCCGCCAGGCGCTGGGCGAGATGCTGCGGCATCAGCCCGGGACCGACGCCATCTTCTGCAGCTCGGACGTGCTGGCGCTCGGCGTCGTCACCGAGGCCGCGGCGCGCGGCCTGCGCGTGCCGCAGGACCTCGCCGTGGTCGGCTTCGGCGACCTCGATTTCGCGGCGGACGTGTCGCCCTCGCTCACCACCGTGCGCATCGACAGCACGCGCATCGGCCAGCTCGCGGCTCGGTTCATCGTGAGCCGCAGCGAAGGCCTCGAGGTCGGAGAAACCAAGGTCGACGTGGGCTTCTCCATCGTGACGCGCGAGAGCGCCTAGATAGAAACCCGCACACGTGGGACCGTATACGGCCGTACCATTGGCTTTTTGGTAGCGCTACCAATTGATCAAAGAAAGCCTGATGTCCACCACCATTCGATCGATCGACTGCCTCCAGCTTCGATTGCCCTTCGACCACGGCGCACCGGCACCGCTGTTCGCCGGGCGGCCGAGAACCACGTTGGACAGCGGCCTTGTGCGCGTCGAACTCGACAACGGCCTGGTCGGCTGGGGCGAATCGTATGGCGCCGAACTCGACGCGCTCTCGGCGATCTTTCGCGGCCGGGTCGCCCCCCTTGCGACAGGCCGGGACGCGGCGGACCCCGGGCTCATGGCTTCGCTCGAACGCACGCTGCACAACATGGGCCGCTCGGGGCCGGTACTGCATGCGCTGAGCGGCCTCGACATCGCGATCTGGGACCTGAGGGCGAAGATCGCCGGCGTGCCGCTGCACGAGCTGCTCGGCGGCGCGCGACGCACCCGCCTGCCCGCGTACGCGTCGCTGCTTCAGTACTACGGCGACACGGCGCTGGTGGCCAGGAATGTGGAGCGTGCGCTGGCGGCCGGCTTCGAACAGGTGAAGCTGCACGAGAAGACACCCGAGGCCGTGGCCGCTGCGCGCGGCGTGATGGGCCCGGACATGCCGCTGATGGTCGACGCGAACTGCGCCTGGACGGTCGACCAGGCCGACGAGGTGGTGGCCAGGATGTCGGCCTTCGGCCTGCACTGGATCGAGGAGCCGCTCTGGCCGCCGGAGGACTTCGAAGCGCTTCGTGCACTGCGCGTTCGAACCGGCGTGCCGACCGCCGCCGGCGAGAACGCCAGCAGCGTGCATGAACTGAGCGTCATGGCGAAAGCCCGGGCCGTCGATTACCTGCAGCCCTGCGCGATCAAATCGGGCGGCGTCACCACGCTGCTGCGGCTCTCGCGCGAGTGTGCCGGCAGCGCCGTGCATTGCGCGCCGCAGTCGGCCTTCTTCGGCCCCGGGTTGCTGGCCACGCTGCACGTGCTGGCAGCGCAGGAAGACGAAGTGCATGTGGAGCGACTCTTCTGCGATCTCGGCTTCACGCCCTACGGCGACACCGTGCCCTGCATCGACGGCGCCTTCCAGCTGACGGACCGGCCCGGGCTGGGCGCCGACCCGGAAGCAGCGCTGCTCGACAGCGGCTTCGTGCGCCGCATCTAGACCTTGTTCTCTGGAGACTGAAATGCCCATGCACAAAAGGCGATCACTGATCCTCGGTGGCGCCGCGCTTTCCTTGGTGGGGTCGCTCGGCGCGGGCCGCCTCGCGCTCGCCGACACGAAGACGCCGGTCCGCCTCATCGTGCCCTACCCTCCGGGTGCCGCCACGGACACGCTCGGCCGCCTGATGGCGCAGGCCCTGGAGCCCGCCGTCGCGGCGCCGGTGATCGTCGACAACCGGGGAGGTGCCGGCACGCAGATCGGCACGCGTGCCGTCGCCACCGCGGCACCGGACGGCCGCACGCTCGGCTTCGTCGACACGGCGTTCGTGATCAACCCCGGGCTTTTCGGCAGCGCGCTGCCGTACGACACCGAGAAGGACTTCGCGCCGATTTCGCTCATGGCATCGGCGCCGCTGGTGCTGATCGTGCACAGCGCGGTTCCCGCAGCGACGCTGAAGGAGTTCGTGGCCCTGTCCAAGGCAAAGCCGGGCAGTCTCAACTACGGATCGGCCGGCGTCGGCAGTGCGCCGCATCTGGCCGGCGAGCAGTTGCGCAAGGCCGCCGCGATCGACATCAACCACGTGCCGTACCGGGGCGGCAGCACCGTGCTGAACGACCTGCTTGCGGGCCACGTCCAGTTCGGGTTCACCACGGTCCCCACGATGATCGACCACATCCGCGCGGGCACCGTCCGCGCCCTGGCAGTCACCGGAATGCGCCGGGCCGCGCAACTGCCCGACACGCCGACGATGCAGGAAGCCGGGCTGCCCGGCGTCGACGCCACGCCGATCTTCGGCTTGATCGGTCCGGCCAGATTGGCGCCGGACACCGTGTCCCGGCTGTCGTCCGCCGCGGCCCAGGCCGTGCGCGCGGGCCCGCTGCATCAGAAGCTCGTCGAGTTCGGCTTCGTGCCGGTCGGCAGCAGCGCCGAGGAGTTCAGGACCCGCATCCGCCAGGAGATCGAGAAATGGGCCGCCGTGGTCAAGGCCGGCAACATCAAGCCCAATGCCTGAGACGACGCCCGCAGGCCCGCATGCAGCCCCTCGTTTCCCTGCGCCGGCCGAGGCCTCGCGCTCCGCGGAACAGCGCGCGGCCTATGACCTGATCGAACGGCGGCGCGGTCGCGTGCCGGCCCCCTACCTGCCGCTGCTGGGGAGCCCCCGAATTGCCGATCTTCTGGAGCAACTCTCGACCGAGCTTTGGACCGGCACGCTGCCGCAGCGGGTGCGGGAAGCGGTCTTTCTCATGACCGCGCACAGGCAGCAGTGCCGCCACCAATGGGAGACCCACGCAGCCAAGGCCTTGTCGGCCGGACTTTCGCCGGAGATGGTCGAGGCGATTGCGGCCGGCAGGATTCCAGAGGATGGCGGACCCGTGGAGGCCGCAGGCCGGTTCTTCCTGGCGCTCACCGAACACCACCGCGTCGCGGACGAAGTGTTCGGGCAAGTACAGCGGCATTTCGGAGAACACGGCATGGCCGAACTGGTTGCATTCTGCGGGCTGGCCGGCACCGTCGCCCTGCTCTTGAATGTGCAGGTCCCCGAAGCCCCGGCCTGCTCCGCCTAAGCGCTGCGCTGGCTGAGCGGAACGCAGCGCTTCAGGCGTCGCACACGGAGCCGCGATACAGCCGCCGATACGCCGCGGGCGTGCTGCCGAAGCGTTCCCTGAATGCCGTCGTGAAATTCGCGGCACTCGAGAACCCGATCGCATGTGCCAACTCCTCGATGCCGAGCGGCGTCTGGGCGAGCAGATGCTGCGCGCGCAGCAGCCGCGCCTCGCGCGCGAACTCGAGCACGGTCCGCCCCGTGTGCGCACGGAATGCCCGCGTCAGCCGCTTCTCGTGCGTGCCCACGCGCGCGGCGAGCGCCGGCAGCGGTGGCACGTTCGCAAGGTCGCCCTCGATGAGCCGCTGCGCGGCCGTGACGATCACGCGGTCCAGGTCGTGGGGTTCGTCGTCTTCGGACGCCGGCGGTTGCGTGCCGCGGCGTGCGAGCGTGAGGTGGACCGCGACGCGAACCAGCACCTCTTCGGGTTCGAAGGGCTTGAGGATGTAGTCGACGCCGCCCTCTCGCAGACCGGTCAGCCGCTCCTCGAGCGTGGCACCGGCGGTGAGAAAAATCACCGGGATGTGCGCGGTGGCGTGGTCCGCCTTCAGCAGCCGGCACACCTCGAAGCCGCTGGTGGCACCCAGGTGTACGTCGAGCAGGATCAGGTCAGGCTGCAGCACCCCGGCGCGGCGGTAGCCCTCGAGCGCGTCGAAGGCAAGGCTGATGCGGTGGCCGACGCGGCGCAGCGCGGCAAGCAACACCTGGAGCTCCTCGACGCTGTCGTCGATGACCAGGATGTGCGCACGCTCGGTGGAAGATTGGAGCCAGTAGGACATGAAGATGCGGCACATGGCGCGTGCCGCATGGTGCAAGTCCCGACCATTTGTTTCATGTGCCCTTCCTGACCTTTTCTGACGGTTCCTCACCATGCGCCTGGCCCGTGCGCCCGGCACCCAAGGGGCGTCAGCTCGCGAGCACGTAGCCTTTGCCGCGCACCGAATGCAACGGCAGGCGCATGCCGAGCTTCGCGGCCTTTCGCCGCAGCCGGCTGGCGATCGCGTCGATGCGGTGCTCGTCGAAATCGAACACGTCGCCACCGAGCGCGCGGATCAGGTCGTCGCGGCTCACCGCTGTGCCGCGCTGCCCGAACAGGCAGCCGAGGAAGGCGCGCTCGCTGGTCGTGAGCGCCATCTGCCGGCCTTCGGGATCGCCGAGAATCCAGTCGCCTTCGAGCAGGCGCCAGGCGGCGGGTTCGGACGGCGCAGGCACTGCGTTCCCCTGCGGTGCGGCCGTGAGCCGGCGGCCGACCGCATTCAGCGTCTCGGCCAGTTCCAGCATGTTCACCGGCTTCACCATGTAGGCGTCGGCACCTTCGCGCAGGCCCAGCAGCCGGTCTTCGAGCTTGCCCCGCGCGGTGACCAGCACCAACCCGAGCCGTCGCTGCACCGCGCGCAAGTGTGAAACGACCGCGAGGCCGCTCTCGCCCGGCAGTCCGATGTCCACGACCGCGATGTCGCAGGGCTGGACCGCGAACGCCTTGTAGAACGACGGGGCATCGCCGAAGCCCTCCGCGTCGAAGCCGAGCTCTCCGAGTGCGAAGACGGTTTCTGTGCGGATGTCTTCGTCGTCTTCGATCACATGGATGCGAAGACCGGTGCGCGGGCTCGGGGATGGCATGGCGCGGAAAGTATAAAGTCGCGCCCCAATGCGCCTCGACGTCGAAACCACCCGGGCAGGCCCAGGCTGCCTGCTCGTTCTTCTGTGCCTGCTGCTGGGGTGCCTTGCGATGCCCGCCAGGGCGCTGGTCCTGTCGGCATCCGACGGCCTCGGCCGCGGCGTGCAACTCTCCGGAGCCCTCGAGATCCAGCGCGATCCCTCGGGCCGGTGGCGCATTGCCGACGTCGCGCGCGGTGCGCAGCGAAGCGGCTTCGCGCCGCTCGAAGGGCCGGTGCAGGAAGGCTTCGGCCGCGACGCGGTGTGGCTGCGCTTCTCGCTCGCGCGCACGGCCGACGCGCCCGCGCGATGGCTGCTGCGCGTGCGACCGCCGCGCATCCACGAAGCCACCCTGTATGCGCCGGACGGGCGCGGCGGATTCGTCGAGACGCCGCTCGGCGACGCACGCCCGTTCGCGGCGCGCGAGATCCCCGACCACAACTTCGCGTTCCCGCTCGACCTGCCGACCGAGCCGGCCGTCTATTTCCTGCGGCTGCGCAACGACGGGCCGTCGCTGCGGGCCGAACTGGACCTGTGGCAGCCCCTCGGCTTCGAGCGCGACCGCACGGCCGACTACGCCACCATGGGCGTGCTGCTCGGCGCCGCCCTGCTCGCCGTCTGCATGAACCTGATCTTCGGGGCCTGGCTGCGGGACGGGCTCTACGCCCACTACGCGCTCTACGTGCTCTGCATCGCGGCCCTGTCGGTCAACCGCCAGGGGTTCGCCGCGCAGTGGTTCCTCGACGATCGCCCCGAGCGCGTTGCGCAGACGCTGCTGGCCGTCAACTGCTTCTTCAACATGGTGGGTACCGCGTTCATGTCGCGCATCTTCCAGTTCCGGCGCCACTGGCCGCCCGCGGCATATTTCTTCAGTGCGGTCGTGGTGTTCAACTTCGCTGCATTCGTGCTGGCCCTGGCTGGCCATCACGCCGCCATCGCGACCTGGGTCAGCGCGGGCAGCACCGCATCCACGCTGTTCGGCGCGGTCTTCGTCTGCTACCTGCTCTTCGTGCGGCGCCAGTTCCAGTACCTGCTTCCGGCCTCGGCCTTCGCGGTGGGAACGGTGCTGGGACTCTACGGGCTGTTGAAGCTCTGGTTCGGCGACCGCGTGCCCGGCGTGGCGCCCGACCGCATCTATTGGCTCGGCAGCATGTTCCACCTCATCCTGCTGAACGTGGCCGTGGCCGACCGGACGCGTCGCGCCGAGCGCGACTTCCGCGCCGAGCGCGAGCGTGTGCTCGCGGTGCGGCTGGAAGCCGAACAGGCGCTCGAAGGCACGGTCGCGCGGCGCACCGCCGAACTGCAGCAGACCAATGCCGCGCTGCATGAGGAGATCGCGGCCCGTGCCCGCCTCGAAGCCCGGCTGCGCGAGTCGCTCGAGGTCGAGCGCCAGGCGATCGCGCAGCAGCGCGAGTTCGTCTCCATGGTGTCGCACGAGTTCCGCACGCCGTTGACAGTGATCGACGGCGCGGCGCAATCGCTCGACATCTCGAAGCTCGGCACGGAGCCCGTAGTGAAGCAGCGCACCGAGCGGATCCGGCGCGCCGTGCAGCGCCTGACCATGCTGATCGAGAACATCCTGCTGGCCGACCGCCTCCAGCCCGAGAACCGGACGCTTCGCATCGAAGCCCTCGACATGGCGGCGCTCGCGCGCGGCCTGTGCGAGAGCTTCCACTTTCCCGGCGCTTCGCGCCTGGTGCTCGACGTGCACGAGCCCCTGTCCAGGGTGCGCGGCGATCGGGCGCTGCTCGAGATCGCGCTGCAGAACCTGATGCAGAACGCATTGAAGTACTCGCCGCCGGAGCAACCGGTGCATGTCGTGCTGCGGCAGACGGACAACACCGTGCAGGTCGACGTGATCGACCGGGGGCCCGGGGTCGCACCGGCCGATGCGGCCCGCATCTTCGAGAAATACTTCCGTGCCGAAACCGCGAGCGCAGTGGCCGGCACCGGACTGGGGCTTCACCTGTCGCGCGAGATCGCGATCCGCCATGGCGGCGACGTGGTGCTGCACGAAACGGGCACCGGCGGGTCCACATTCCGCCTGGCGATTCCGGCTGCGCCGCTCGGGCCGGGCGCATGACCGAGCGGCGCGCACGAACGTTCTGCCGCAGCACCCCTGCTGCGGCCATGGCCGGATCGACCCTGCGCGCTTGCGTCTTGCCTAATAAAATGTATGATACGCATCATGCGAAATACAAAGCACAGCGTCAGGGCAGCGGCCAAGGAGGCCTCGCACGAGCGCATCGTGTCCGTGGCTGCCCGGGCGATCCGGCGCAGCGGCTACGACGGCACCGGCGTGGCCGACATCATGAAGGAAGCCGGCTTGACCCATGGCGCCTTCTACGCCCACTTCCCGTCGCGCGAGGCCATGCTGGCCGAAGCCGCGGGCCGGGCCTGCGCGGAATCGGCGGCCGCGGTGGCGAAGGTCGCCTCCGAGGCCCCCCCCGGGCAGGCCCTGGCCGCCATGCTGGGCGCCTATCTCTCGCCGGAACACGTGGCACACGCGGAAATGGGATGCCCACTGGCCGCGCTGGGCTCGGAAACGCCGCGCCAGGCCGCCGAAGTCCGCCGGGTGACCACCCGGCACGTCAAGGAAATGATCGATCTCGCCGCGCGCCAGTCGCCCGACTGGGGGCAGCCCGCCGCACATGAACGCGCACTCGTGACCGTCGCCACCATGGTGGGCACCTTGCTGCTGGCGCGTGCGGTCGACGATCCGGCGCTGTCGGACGGCCTGTGCGAGGCCGCGCTGAAGCACCTGGCTCCGGCCTGAATCCGCCACCGCGACACGCATCCCTTCTTTCGCCCACAAATATGATGACTATCATGCGACATGAACGACGCCCGGCCGGCGGCCCCCGCGCGCTCCCGCTCCTTGTCTCGCTCGCCTTCCAGGGCCTCGCCGTGGCCGCAGCGCTCACGGCGATGCCGGCCCGGGCGGACCAGACATCGCCCGTTGGCCTGTGGAAGAACGTCGACGACGTCAGCGGCAAGCCGCGCGCGCTGATCCGCCTCACCGAATCGAATGGCGTTCTCCAGGGAAAGATTGAGAAGGTGTTCCCGGCCCCGGACGAAGACCCGAATCCGACCTGCGACAAGTGCGAAGGCGCCAACAGAAACGCACCGGTCGTCGGGCTGGTGATCCTCAGCGGCCTGAGCAAGGACGGCGACGAATATGCCGGCGGCCAGATCCTCGATCCCGACAACGGCAAGGTCTATCGCAGCACCGTGCGCCTGACCGACAACGGCAAGAAGCTCAGCGTGCGCGGCTACATCGGTGTGCCCATGCTGGGCCGTTCACAGACCTGGATACGCCAGGAACAAGGAAGATCATGAAAGCATTTGTTCTCGATCGATACGCCAAAAAGGGGGCGCTGCGATCGGCAGACGTGCCGATGCCGGAACTGCGCGACGACGAAGTCCTGGTCGAGGTGCATGCCGCCGGCCTGAACGTGCTGGACGCCAAGATCCGGGATGGGGAGTTCAAGCTCATCCTGCCGTACCGCCTGCCCCTCGTGCTGGGCCATGACGTGGCTGGCGTCGTGGCCAAGGTCGGCCCGCGCGTGCAGCAGTTCAAGCCGGGCGACGAGGTCTATGCGCGGGCGGACGATTTCCGGATCGGCACCTTCGCCGAGTTCGTCGCAGTCAAGGAGGCATCGCTCGCGCCCAAGCCGCAGGGCCTGACGATGGAAGAAGCCGCGTCCATTCCGCTGGTGGCCTTGACGGCCTGGCAGGCGCTGGTCGAGAAGGCCGGGCTCAAGAAGGGACAGAAGGTCTTCATCCAGGCGGGCTCCGGCGGCGTCGGCACCTTGGCGATCCAGCTGGCCAAGCACCTGGGCGCCACCGTCGCCACGACCACAGGCCCGACCAATGTCGCGCTCGTGAAGCGCCTGGGCGCGGATGTCGCCATCGACTACAGGACGCAGGATTTCGAGGATGTGCTGCGCGACTACGACGTGGTCCTGAACAGCCAGGACGGCAAGACGCTCGAGAAATCCCTGCGCGTGCTCAGGCGCGGCGGCAAGCTCATCACCATCTCCGGCCCACCCGATCCCGAGTTCGGCAAGCAGATCGGCGCGCCCGGTTTCGTGAAGCTGGTCATGCGGCTGTTGAGCGCAGGCGTCCGGCGCAGGGCCCGAAGCCGCGGCGTCGATTTCTCGTTTCTCTTCATGAAGGCGAACGGGAGCCAGCTGCGCGAGATCACGCGCCTCATCGAGGCCGGTGCCATCCGGCCCGTGATGGACCGGGTGTTCCCGTTCGACGCCACCAATGAAGCCCTGGCCTATGTCGAAGCGGGCCGCGCCAAGGGCAAGGTCGTCGTCAAGCTCAAGTGAGCCCCGTTCATTTCCTGTCCCTTTCTTTTTTTGGAGACTCCTCATGAAGATCGAAAATTCCGTCGCCCTTGTCACGGGCGCCAACCGCGGCATCGGCCTGGCGTTCGCGCGCGAGTTGCTCGCCCGCGGCGCCCGCAAGGTCTACGTGGGCGCACGCGACACTGCGGCGGTGACGCAACCCGGCGTCCAGGCGCTGCGCCTGGACGTCAACAATCCGGACGACGTGGCGGCCGCCGCGGCGGCAGCGCCCGATGTGACGCTGGTCGTCAACAACGCCGGCATCGCCCAGCCCGGAGGCTTTCTCGCGGACGATAGCGAAGACACGGCACGCCGCATTTTCGAGACCAACTTCTTTGCGGTGCTGCGCATGAGCAAGACCTTCGCGCCGATTCTCAAGGCCAACGGCGGCGGCGCGCTGCTCAACGTCCTGTCGATCGCCTCTTGGGTGAACGGCGGCGAGCTGGCGGCCTATTCGGCAAGCAAGTCGGCCGCGTGGTCGCTCACCAATGCTTTGCGCAGCGAACTGGCGGCGCAGAAGACGCAGGTGCTCGCGCTGCACATGGCGTATGTCGATACCGACCTCACGCGCGGGTTCGATGTGCCGAAGACGAGCCCCGAATTGATCGTGAAGCGTGCGCTCGACGGGCTCGAATCGAATCTCGACGAGGTGCTGGCCGATGAGCTCACCCAGCAAGTCAAGCTTGGGATGACGGCGCCGAGGCCCAGCTACCTTCCGCAGGTGGCCTGAGTGCACCGCTGGACGGACGTTCCCACGAAGTCCATCTCGGCCGGTGGCGTGGACTTCGCCTACCGCGAACTGGGAGCGCGCAATGGTGCAACCCCGGTGGTGTGCCTCGTTCACCTCGCGGCCGTCCTGGACAACTGGGACCCTCGCATCATGGACGGCCTCGCCGCGAAGCACCACGTGATCGCCTTCGACAGCCGCGGCGTCGGCGCGTCGAGCGGCTCGCCATCCGATTCGATGGAACAGATGGCGGACGACGCCATCGCGTTCATCAAGGCGCTGGGGTTCGCGCAGGTCGACCTCTTCGGCTTTTCGATGGGCGGCATGATCGCCCAGGAAATCGTGCTTAAGGAGCCGCAGCTCGTGCGCAAGATGATCCTCGCGGGCACCGGCCCCGCGGGCGGCAAGGGCATCAGCACGGTGGCCAGGGTGTCGCACTGGGACCTGCTGCGGGGCCTCGTCACCGGCCAGGACCCCAAGCAGTTCCTGTTCTTCACGCGCACGCCGGGCGCCATCGAGGCCGGCAAGGCCTTTCTCGCGCGATTGAAGGAACGCTCGGACCACCGCGACAAGAAGATCACGATCGCCGCATACCTGGCGCAGCTGCGGGCACTGAAGGCCTGGGGCCGCAAGAGGCCCGTCGATCTTTCGGCAGTCAGGCAGCCGGTGCTCATCGTCAACGGCGACGACGACCGGATGGTCCCGACGTCGAATTCGCACGAACTGGCTCGGCGGCTTCCGAACAGCACGCTCTTCATCTATCCCGATGCCGGCCATGGCAGCGTGTTCCAGTTCCATGCCGACTTCGTACCCAGGGCGATCGAATTCCTGGGCCGGTAGGCGCTCTGGCAGACAAGATACCCATGGCATGGGTATCTTTAGAATTACCTATTTGGCGGGTATTTTGACCAATACCCACCATATTGGTAAACTGCAGGTTACCCATTACGTTGGTGTTGCCATGCAGCAAGTCCTCTCGGTTCCATCGCAGCTCGGCGTGCTTCTCAAGGCGGCCCGCAAGGAAGCAGGCATCTCTCAGGTGAAGCTGGCCGAGCGGCTCGGCATCAGCCAGAGCCGCATGTCCCATATGGAGCTCAACCCCGGCTCGGTGAGCCTGGAGCAGCTGCTTGCGCTCTTCGGTGTGCTGGGCCTCGAGATCATGGTCGGCTCGAAAAATCCAGCGAAGCGCTCGACTGCGCAAGCACCAGATGCCGGCTATCCGAGCCCAAGACATGTCGCCAGCGAGCCGCCCGCTCCGGAGTGGTGAGCATGACGCGTACATCGAACATGCCGGCGCTTTCCATCTGGGCCAACGGCGAGCGCGTCGGCACCTGGCGCATTCCTGCGCGCGGGGCGGACGAGTTGCGCTACGACGACGCCTGGGTCGGCTCGCCGACAGGGCGCCCGCTCTCGCTCTCCTTGCCGCTGGTTGGCAGCTTCATCCACAAGGGCCTGGTCGTCCAGAACTACTTCGACAACCTGCTGCCCGACAGCAGGCCCATTCGCGAGCGCATCGCGAGCCGCTTCAGGACGCGCACGGCGCAGCCCTTCGACCTCCTGCAGGCCATCGGCCGCGATTGCGTGGGCGCCATCCAGTTGCTGGGCGAAGACGACAGTCCGGCGGATGTCGATGGCATCGAGGGCGAGGCAATGAGCGAGGCCGACGTCGAGAAGCTGCTGCAGCAGACCGTCGATCCCGGCAGGTTCGCTGCGCAATCCGCACCCGAAGACGCGTTGCGCATCTCCCTGGCCGGCGCCCAGGAGAAGACCGCGCTGCTGTGGCACGAGGGCCAATGGCTTCGCCCGCACGGCTCGACGCCCACCACGCACATCCTGAAGTTGCCGCTGGGCCTGGTCGGCCACCGCAAAGCCGACTTCAGCACCTCGGTGGAAAACGAGTGGCTCTGCCTGAACATCCTGCAGGAGTACGGCATACCCGTGCCCCGCACGGCCGTCCTGCGCTTCGGCTCGCAGAAGGTGCTGGCCGTCGAACGCTTCGATCGCAGGCTGCACTCGTCCGGCAACTGGTGGCTGCGCCTGCCGCAGGAAGACTTCTGCCAGGCCCTGGGCAGGCCGTCGCACCTGAAGTACGAGGCCGACGGTGGTCCCGGCATGATCGACCTGGCGGGGGTGCTTCGAAGCTCGGTCGATGCCCAGCAGGACCTGGCTACGCTCATCACCGTGCAATTGCTCTTCTGGATGCTCGGCGCGCCCGATGGGCATGCGAAGAATTTCAGCATCGCATGGTTGCCGATGGGCCGCTACAGACTGACACCTGTCTACGACGTGATGTCCATCTGGCCCGTGGAGGGCAACGGGCCGAACCAGTTCTCCAAGCACGAGGCCAAACTGGCCATGGCCCTGATCGGCAAGAGCAAGCACTACCAATTCAAGGCCATACAGCGACGCCATTTCAATGCCATGGCACAGAAGTGCCACTACGGGCCGGACGCGGAGGACCTCATCCAGCGCGTGCTCGCATCAACACCCGGCGTGATCGACCGGATCGCCGCGCGCCTGCCCGAGCACTTTCCGGCCGCGGTGTCGGGCCGCATTCTCGAAGGGCTCGCCCGTTCCGCCAGGGCGCTGGAGGCCATGCCGCCTTGAAGGCCCCCGTCCTCGTACCGCCGGTGCGGCTCAGCGCAGCGGCAGCGCGATGCAGCCCGCGAGCGGAATCTGCGGAACGTGATCGAGCCGTGCGCTGCTCGCAATGACGATCGCGTGGCCCGCGCGTCCGGCCCGCGCCGCGACGGCCTTCCACAGGCAGCCGATCGATCGCGCATCGAGCGCGCCTTCGGGTTCGTCGAGCAGCACCAGCGGACGTCCCGAGGCCAGCGCCGCCGCCAGCCAGACCTTGCGCTTCGATCCGGTCGAGAGCATGTACATCGGCTTCTCGATGTGCGGTGCCAGCGAAAACCCCTCGACCAGCGCCTGCCACTGCGCCGCATCGAAACCCGCATCGCCTTCGCCCAGGGTGGCGGTGCATGCACGCGCGGTGACCTGGTCGAAGGCTTCGGTGGCCGGGTCGCAGAAGAACACGTTGCGCCTGTAGGCCTCGGGCTGCGTGTCGAGGCGCGCGCCTGCGAGCGTCAGCCTTCCGGACGCGGGAAGCATGCCCGCAATCACGCGCAGCAGGGTCGACTTTCCGCTGCCCGTGTCGCCATACAGCAGCGTGACGCCCTCGCCCACCGAAGCGCACCAGCCGGATGCGAGCGCGGGCTGGCCCGGATAGGAAAAGCCCAGGTCGTGGACCTGGAGGATGGCGGGTGATGTCGGGGCGTTCATGGGCGTGCGGAAGTCCTCGCCGGATTCTGCCTCGCCCGCGGACGCCCTCCCGTCCTCAGCTCGGATCAGATCAGGAACTTGCGGATGCGGGCCGACGCCAGGTCGATGGCACTCACGCTCACCACGATGATCAGCATCACCGCGCAGGTCTCGGCGTACTGGAAACCACGGATGATTTCCCACAGCACCACGCCGATGCCGCCCGCGCCCACCATGCCCACCACCGAGGCCGAACGCACGTTCGATTCGAAGCGATAGAGCGCATACGAGATCCACAGCGGCATCACCTGCGGCAGCACGCCGTAGACGATCTCGTGCAGCGCGCTGGCGCCCGTGGAGCGGATGCCTTCCACCGGCTGCGGATCGATGGCTTCCACGGCTTCGGCGAACAGCTTGGCCAGCACGCCGGTGGTGTGCACCCACAGCGCCAGCACGCCGGCGAAGGGGCCCAGGCCCACGGCCACCACGAACAGCATCGCGAACACCATTTCGTTGATGGCGCGGCAGCTGTCCATGAGGCGGCGCACCGGCTGGTAGATCCACCAGGGCACGATGTTGGCGGAAGCCAGCAGCGCCAGCGGCACGGCGCTCACCACCGCCAGCGCCGTGCCCCACAGCGCGATCTGCAAGGTGACGACCATCTCCTGCAGGTACATGCGCCACTGCGTGAAGTTCGGCGGAAAGAACTCGGCCGCGTAGGTGGCCATGTTGCCGGAATCGCGCCAGAGTTCGAACGGGCGCATGTCGGCGCCCTTCCAGGACGCGGCCAGCAGGATCAGCAGGCCCGCCCACGCGAGCTGCCAGGCGAGGCTGCGCCTGGGAGCGGCGGACGCCGCAGGCGCCAGGCTCGGGCGGACGAGAGGGACCGTGGGTTGCATGGCGGACACAGTGCAGCAGGAAAGGAGAGCGGCAGGCGGCGCGCGCTCAGTTCAGCGCGGCCAGCTTCTTGTCGATGTCGGCCAGCCTGGCTTTCTTGTCGGCGTCGCCGAGCACGGTGTCGGCCTCGATCTTGGTGCGCTGGCCGAACAGGTCGAGCTGGCGGATCGGCAGCAGCTGCTTGTCGCTCGATTCCTTGAAGCCCGAGAGCTTCGAGATCTTCATGACGATCTCCTTCTCGCGCGGATCGGTCTTGGCGTAGTTGTAGAAGAAATTGCGCAGCTTGGCCTTGGTCGCCTCGGGCAGGTCCTTGCGCATGACGAGCGGATCGAGCGGAATCAGCGGCGAGGTCCAGACGATCTTGATGTCCTTGAACTTCTCGGGGAAGCGTTCCTTCACCTTCTCGAGGTTTTCGCTGTTGTTGGTGGCCACGTCGACCTGCTTGTTGGCCACGGCCAGCGCGTTGGTCTCGTGGTTGGCGCTGCGCGTCACCTTGAAGATCGACTTGGCATCGAGCTTGTTCTGCGCGAAGACGTAGAAGCCCGGCACCAGGTAGCCCGAGGTCGAGTTGGGATCGCCGTTGCCGAAGCTCAGGTTCTTCGCGTTCTTGAGCACGTCGTCGAGCGTGTTGAGCGGGCTCTCTCGGTTCACGATCAGGTGCGAGTAGTAACCCTGCGTGCCGTCGGCGTTGACCATCTGCGCGAACACCTCGCCGCCCGCGCGGTCCACCGCTTCCATGGCCGACTTGTTGCCGAACCAGCCGAGGTGCACCTTGTTGAAGCGCATGCCTTCGATGATGCCGGCGTAGTCGGGTGCGAAGAAGGCCGTGACCTTGAGGCCGGTCTGGCGGCTCATGTCGTCGATCAGCGGCTGCCAGTCGCCCTTGAGGTTCTGCGTCGCCTCGGTCGAGATGATGCCGAAGTTGATGTCCTGCGCGAGCGATGCGCCCGCAAGGCCGAGGCCCAGCACGGCGGCGGCAACGATTTTCTTGATCATGGATGGCTCCAGGAGGATGGAAAGGATGGAAAGACGCGTTCTTCGCGGGCTATGCGGCTTGCGCAGCCCACGACACGGGAGCAGTCGGGTTCAGCACGTGCACGTTGGTGCCTTCGGGTGCCGGGATCGGCGCGACGGGCCGCAGCAGCTCGTCGGCCTGCACGCCGTACAGCTCGCGCAGCAGCGCGGGCGTGAGCGCCGAGGACGGGCCGTCGAACACCACCTGCCCCTGGTTCAGCGCCACCACGCGCGGGCAGTACTTCATCGCGATGTCGACCTGGTGCAGCGACACGATCACGGTGCAGCCGTCCTCGCGGTTGATGCGCGCGAGGATCTCCATCACCTTGCGCGAGGACTCGGGGTCCAGCGATGCAATGGGTTCATCGGCCAGCACCACCTTGGCGCCCTGCACCAGCGTGCGCGCAATGGCCGCGCGCTGCTGCTGGCCACCCGACAGCGTGGAGGCGCGCTGCGCATGGCAGTCGGCAATACCCACGCGCCCGAGGGCCTCGAGCGCCAGCGCGCGCTCCTGCGCCGTGAACATGCGCAGCCAGCTGCGCCACCAGGGCATGCGGTGCAGCGAGCCGACGAGCACGTTCACCAGCACCGGCAGCCGCGCCACCAGGTTGAACTGCTGGAACACGAAGCCGACCTGCGAGCGCAGCTTGCGGATGTCGCGGTGGATGCGGCCGCCCTTCTGCACGCAGCAGCCGTCGATCTCGATCATCGAATCGGTGCCGCCATCGGCCGCCACCAGGCCGGCCACGTGCCGCAGCAGGGTGGATTTGCCGGAGCCCGAGGCGCCGATCAACGCCACCATCTCGCCGCGGTTCACGGCCAGGTTGACGTCGCGCAGCGCATGCCGGCCGTTGGCGAAGTGCTTGTTCAGTTGGTGGATGCGCAGGACACCGGTCATCTTGGATTCCAAAGTCGTCTAGACAAGTGAAGTCTCGCGAGACGTCGTGACATGCGCGCGACAGCTGTGCGACATTGCGGCGACAGCCCCGAACCGCGCCTTCGGTTCAGATCACGCGCCGGCCCTGGCGCCACACGCCGCGCACCACCGGGTGCCGGGCGCCGTCCGCCAGCGTGGTGATGCGCACCTGCACCAAGTCGGCGCGCAGCCCCGGCTCCAGGCTGCCGCGGTCGTGCAGGCCGGCCGCGCGCGCGGGTGCGCGGCTCACCATCGCCACCGCCTCGGGCAGCGTGCAGATGCCCTCGTCCACCAGCCGCATCACGGCACTCATGAGGCTGCCGGGCACGTAGTCGGAAGAAAGGATGTCGAGCAGCCCCTGGCGCGCCAGCTCGGCCGCGGCCACGTTGCCCGAGTGCGAGCCGCCCCGCACCACGTTCGGCCCGCCCATGATGTTGGCGAGCCCGCGTTCGCGCGCCGCGCGCGCGGCCGCCAGCGTGGTCGGGAATTCCGACATGCTGGCGCCCTCCGCATGCGCCTGCGCCACATGCGCCACGGTGGTGTCGTCATGGCTCGCCAGCGCAATGCCGTGCAGGCGGCAATGCGCGACGAAGTGCCGGCGGTGGGGTTCCGCATAGCGCGTCTGCAGCGACACGGCCTCGGACACGCGGCGGTCGAACTTGTCGTCGCTCCAGCCCTTCTTGCCGGTGTAGTAGATGCGCGCGACCTCGATGTTCTCCCACTGGCGCTGGCCCGGCGTGTGGTCCATGAGCGAGATCATCGACAGGCGCGGGTGGTTGCGGAACGGCTCGAACAGCTCGATGGTGTTGGGTGCCGGCAGCTCGCAGCGCACGTGCAGGTGGTGGTCGGCGCGCAGCAGGTCGCTCTCGATGCAGCCGTCGAGCACGTCGAGCAGCGTGTCCCAGGTGCTGCCGCGCAGGCTCTCGGGGTCGGACTCGCCCACGCCCAGCGCGTCGAACACCGTGGTGATGCCGGCGGCCGCCACCTCGGCATCGTGCGCGAGCAGCGCGGGCATCTCGGCCCACTGCACCTTGGGGCGCGGCATCAGGTGCCGCTCCAGGTTGTCGGTGTGCACCTCGACCAGCCCGGGAAACAGGTAGTCGCCCTCGAGGTCGAGCGTGCCCGCCGCGATGGCGCCGCTGTCCAGCGCCTCGATGCGCCCGTTCGCCACCGAGAGCGCGCCGTGCACCACCTCGCCGGCCAGCACCATGCGCGCGTTGGAAAAGACGATGGGTGCTGCGCTCATGGCCGGGTGCTCCTGAAGTCGCCCACGTTGACGCGGCGGGTGGCCACGGCCGCACCCACCTCGGCGTCGTGGAAGATGCCGACGATGGCCGCGCCGCGGGCCGTGGCCTCGCGAATCAGCTCGATCACGGTGGCCGTGTTGGCGGCATCGAGCGAGGCGGTGGGCTCGTCCAGCAGCAACAGCGGCTTGGGCTTGATCATGTTGCGCGCGATGTTGATGCGCTGCTGCTCGCCGCCCGAGAAGGTGGCCGGCGGCAAGTGCCACAGGCGCTCGGGGATGCGCAGCCGCGCGAGCCAGCGGCGCGCCTCGGCGCGCGCGGCCTCGATGCCCGCGGGGTCGTCGCCGGCGTCCTCGGCGAGCGGCTCGGCCACCACGTCGAGCGCGGGCACGCGCGGGATCACGCGCAGGAACTGGCTCACGTAGCCGATGGTCTCGCGCCGCAGCCGCACCAGCTCGCGCGGCGCCACTTCGGTCAGGTCCACCGGGCCGGCCGGCGCCTGCACCGTGATGCGGCCCGCGCTGGCGCGGTAGTTGGCATAGATGAGCTTGAGCAGCGTGCTCTTGCCCAGGCCCGAGGCGCCGTCGAGCACCACGCATTCGCCCGCGCTCACGCTGAGGTCGACCGCGTCGAACACCGGCAGCTCCAGCTGGTTCTGGTGGTGCAGCGTGAAGCGCTTGGCCACGCCCTGGAGAAGAAGCAAGGGGGTCGTCATGGCTGGAGCACCGAGGAAACGAGGAGTTGGGTGTAGGCGTGCTGCGGGTCGTCCAGCACCTGGTCCGTGAGGCCGGTCTCGACCACGCGGCCCTGCTGCATCACGACCATGCGGTGCGCGAGCAGCCGCGCCACCGCCAGGTCGTGCGTGACGACGATGGCCGCAAGCTGCATCTGGCGCGTGAGCTGGCGCAGCAGATCGAGCAGGCGCGCCTGCACCGACACGTCCAGGCCCGAGGTCGGCTCGTCCATGAACACCAGCCGCGGCTGCGTGACCAGGTTGCGCGCGATCTGCAGGCGCTGGCGCATGCCGCCCGAAAAAGTGCGCGGCGTGTCGTCGATGCGCGCCGGGTCGATCTCCACGCGCTGCAGCCAGTCGGCCGCGGTGGCGCGCACGCGGCCGTAGTGCCGCTCGCCCAGGCCCATGAGGCGCTCGCCCACATTGGCGCCAGCCGAGACGTCCATGCGCAGGCCGTCGGCCGGGTTCTGGTGCACGAAGCCCCAGTCGGTGCGCGAAAGCAACCGCTGCTGGGCCTCGGTCATCGCGAACACGTCCTGCAGGCCGCCGCCGCGCACATGGAACTGCACGCTGCCGGCATCGGGGCGGCTGCGCGCGGCAATGGCGTCGAGCAGGGTCGACTTGCCCGAGCCCGATTCACCGACCACCGCCAGCACCTCGCCGGGCCAGAGGTCGAAGGAGGCGTCGTGCAGCGCCACGCGGTCGCCGTAGCGCTTGCCGACGCCGCGCACGCGCAGCAGCGGAAGGAGAGAATCTTGCGCGGCGTTCATGCGAGAACTCCGTCCACGGCGGCCGCATCGGTCGCCGGGTCGGGCGCAGCGGCAACGCTGTCTGCCTGCTGCCGCGACTGGCAGTAGTCGGAATCGGAGCACACATGCATGCGCGTGCCCTGATCGTCGGTGATCACCTCGTCGAGGAAGCTGTCGGTCGCGCCGCAGAGCGCGCAGGGCGTGTCCCAGCGCTGGATCTCGAAGGGATGGTCCTCGAAGCTCAGGCTTTCGACCGGCGTGTAGGGCGGCACGGCGTAGATGCGCTTCTCGCGGCCGGCGCCGAACAGCTGCAGCGCGGGGTTCATGTGCATCTTCGGGTTGTCGAACTTGGGGATCGGCGACGGCGACATCACGTAGCGGCCGTTCACGAGCACCGGATAGTCGTAGGTGGTGGCGATGTGGCCGTAGCGCGCGATGTCCTCGTAGAGCTTCACGTGCATCAGCCCGTACTCGGCCAGCGCGTGCAGCGTGCGCGTGGCGGTCTCGCGCGGCTCCAGCCGCTGCATCGGCTCGGGCACCGGCACCTGGTAGACCAGCACCTGCCCTTCGGCGAGCGATGCCTCGGGGATGCGGTGGCGCGTCTGGATCAGCGTGGCCTCGGCCGTGCGCGTGGTGGTGTCCACGCCCGTGGTGCGCTCGAAGAAGCGGCGGATGTTGACGGCATTGACGGTGTCGTCGGAGCCCTGGTCGATCACCTTGAGCACATCGCGCGGGCCGATGACCGCCGCGGTCACCTGGATGCCGCCGGTGCCCCAGCCGTAGGGCAGCGGCATCTCGCGCGAGCCGAAGGGCACCTGGTAGCCCGGAATGGCCACGGCCTTGAGGATGGCGCGGCGGATCATGCGCTTGGTGCGCTCGTCGAGGTAGGCGAAGTTGTATTCGGTGGTCGTCATTCGTGGTCTCCCGCGCCGCCGGCGGCGGCGCGCATCTTCCGCACGAGCTCGAGCTCGGACTGGAAGTCGACGTAGTGCGGCAGCTTCAGGTGCTGCACGAAACCCGAGGCCTCCAGGCTGTCGCTGTGCGAGAGCACGAACTCCTGCATCTGCGCGGGCGCCTCGACGGGCTCGCCGAGCTCGTCGGCGCGCAGCGCGCGGTCGACCAGGCTCATCGCCATCGCCTTGCGCTCGCAGTGGCCGAAGGCCAGGCCGTAGCCGCGCGTGAACTGCGGCGGTTCGCTCTTGCTGCCCGCGAACTGGTTGACCATCTCGCATTCGGTGATCTCCAGGTCGCCGATGGAGATGGTGAAGTCGAGCTCCTCGGGCGCGAGCTCCAGCTCCACGCTGCCGAAGCGGATCTCGCCCACGAAAGGGTGGCTGTGCGCGTAGCCGCGCTGCGTGGAATAGGCCATGGCCAGCAGGAAGCCCTCGTCGCCGCGCGCCAGGTTCTGCAGCCGCGTGGCGCGGTCGGCCGGAAAGCGCAGCGGCGCACGCGTGAGGTCCACCGGCGCGGGGTCGCCGGGCGGCACGGGACGGGTCTCGATCAGCCCTTCCTGGTTCAGCAGATCGACCACGCGCGGCGTGGCTGCGGCAGGCGGCGTGAGCGCATCGGTTGCGGGCGCCTGCGCGGCCTCCTGCCGCCCTTCGGCCAGCAGCGTGAAGTCGAGCAGGCGCTGCGTGTAGTCGTGCGTCGCACCCAGCACCTGGCCGCCGGGCAGGTCCTTGAAGGTGGCGGAGATGCGGCGGCCCAGCGCCATGCGCGCGGTGTCGAGCGCCACGCTGTCGCCGAGGCGCGGCAGCGTCGCGCGGTAGGCGCGCAGCAGGAAGATGGCCTCCACCATGTCGCCCGAGGCTTGCTTGATCGCGAGCGCGGCCAGTTCAGGGTCGTAGACCGAGCCCTCGGTCATCACGCGGTCGACCGCGAGCTTCAGCTGTTCGCGGATCTGGCGCACCGACAGCTCCGGCGTGCCGGTGTCGCCGCGGCGCTGTTCGGCCAGCAGGCGGTAGCTTGCAAGGATGGCGGCTTCCCCGCCCTTGACGGCAACGTACATCTCAAGCCTCCTGTTCGATGCGGGTGGTGCGCGGCAGCCCCGCGATGCGGCGCGGCGCGGCCAGGAACACGTCCACGCCGCGCGGAAACAGCGCGTGGTTCGCGGACCATTGGGCGGCGAAGGCCGGTGCCAGGCCCTCGACGGCGAGCACGGTGCGGTCCTGGATGCCGGGGCCGCGCAGCGTCCAGCGCGGCAGGTTTCCTTCGGCCGGTGCGGACACCTCCATCACATCGATCACGCAGGTGGCCGACTGGTCGGGATAGGCGTCGCTGCCCTGCGCGAATGCATCGAGCGGCGGGCATGCATCGCCCTGGCCGATCCACGCGAACTGCGCCTGCGCAGGCTCCTCGACCAGCACGCAGCCGGTGTGAAAGCGCAGCCATGCGGCCGCGTCGCTGCCCGCGAGCGACGGCGACAGCCAGAGGCGGCAGTCGGGATCGAGCAGCGCCAGCAGCAGCGCGGCCGAGGCGCCGTGCCCCTGCGACGGCGCCTGCGCATCGTGCGACAGCTCGACGATGCGGCCCGGATGCGAGAGTGCCTGCAGCGCCGAACGGAACACCGCCTGGCTGCCGAGCGCGGCATCGGTGAATCCCGCGCCCAGGGTGGAAAGCATGTTCGCGTTCATTCGGAATCGTCCTCGTCCATGTCGGCGCCGCCGGCTTCGCGCGCCACCGTGAAGAACTCGACCTTGCTGGCCTGCGCGCGGGCATGGCGCTGCGCGCGCAGCGCCGAGAGATGCGCACGCACCGGCGCCAGCAGCCGGGCATCGAGCGCGGCCTGCTGCGCCGGGTCCTGCAGCAGCGCGTCGGCCACGGCCGCGAGTTGCGCATGGCGGTGCGAGCGGCCGAGCACATAGGCCACGCCTACCGCGGCGCCCGGCTGCGGCGCATCGCCACCGAGACGCAGCGCGCAGCGCGTGACCGTCACCTCGCCCAGGTTGAAGCGCTCGCCCGTGCCGCCGGCACGGCCCTGCACCATCACCAGGCCGGTCTCCGGTGCGCGCAGCCACTGCGGCGGGGTCTCGGCGTGCTGCGCGAGCGCGGGCTCGAGCAGCGAGACGGGCGCGCGCGCCAGCATCGCGAGCCACTGCGCGCGGCGCAGCGGACGCGCGGCGGGTTCTGTGTCAAAGCCATGAAACATGAGAGTGATACGCTTGAAGTTGTATAGACAAATTCGGCAACTGACGCGAGCTTAAAGAGCGCGCAAGTAGGTTTAATGACAAGCACGATGACGACCCCTGCCTCCGCGCTGGCTCCGCGCCCCGCCGCCACCACCACCGAACGCACCGCACGCGACAGCTTCTGGATCCGCATTGCAGCCGACCTGGCCGAGGCCATTGCGCGCGGCGTGTATTTGCCGGGCCAGCGCCTGCCCTCCGAGCACGCGCTGGCCGAGCAGTTCGGCGTGAACCGCCACACCATCCGGCGTTCGCTCGCCAACCTTTGCAGCCAGGGGCTGCTGCGCGTGACGCAGGGCAGCGGCACCTACGTGGAAGAGTTCGCGGTCGACCTCGCCCTGGTCAAGCGCCCGCGCTTCCAGCGCAGCATGGCGCTGGCAGGTTTGCGCGGCGCGCTGCGCGTGACCGGCGCGAGCACCGTGCGCGCCACCGCGGCGCAGGCGCGCTCGCTCGCGGTGCCGGCGCGCAGCTCGCTGCTCTGCCTGCAGGTGATCGGCGAAGCCGAGGGCCAGCCGCTGCATTGCAGCGAACGCTTCTTTCCCCTGCCGCGCTTCGCGGGACTGGAGGCCGTGGTGCGCGAGACCGGCTCCATCACCGCCGGCTTCGAGGCCCATGGCGTGGCCGACTACACGCGCCATCACAGCCGCATCACGGCACAGATGCCCGAGGCCGCGATTGCCGCGCAGTTGCATCAGCCGGTCAGCCGGCCGGTGCTGTTCGTGGAGAGCGTGAACGTCGACACCGCAGGCGTGCCGATCGAATACGCCAGGGCCTGGTTCCCGGGCGACCGCACCTCGCTGACGGTGGCGCACGATGACTGAGGCCGTGTCCCGCAGGCGCGGCGCAGCGCATCGCTATGCAGCCTATTTCGCGCCGGCCACTGGCAGCGCGTGGTGGGAGGCCGGCAGCCACTGGCTCGGACGCTGTGCGGCGCGCGGGCAGCCGCTGCCGCAACCGGCCATCGACGGCCTGCCGCCCGCGCGGCAGCAGGCACTGACGGCCGCGCCGCGGCGCTATGGCTGGCATGCCACGCTGAAGGCGCCCTTCGCCCTGCCCTCGCACCTGGACGCGGCCTCGCTGCGCACGGGCATCCGCCACATCTGCAAGGCCTGGGAACCTTTCGACATGCCGGCACTGCGGGTGGTGCGGCTCGACGATTTTTTGGCGCTCGTGCCCGCAGCGCCCAGCCGCGCGCTGAATGCGATGGCCAGCGCCTGTGTGACCGGCCTGCACGCCTTCGCCGCGCCGCTGCCGCCGGCCGAACTGCAGCGCCGCCGCGCGAGCGGGCTCACGCCCGAGGAAGACGCATTGCTGCAGCGGTGGGGCTACCCGTTCGTGCTCGACCGCTTCCGCTTCCACCTCTCGCTGACCGGATCGCTGCGCGAGGCCGACGAGGCCGAGGTGCAGGCGCTGCACGACGCGGCGCAACGGCACTTCGGCGCGCTGCCTGCGCAACGCTTCGATGCGATCAGCCTGTTCGCGGAGCCCGTGCCGCAAGCCGACTTCATGTGCATCGAACAGATGGCGTTCGGTGCATGAGCGCAGCGCCAAGCCGTGCACCAATGAACGCCGCAGCGACCGGCCGCCTGGTCTATGTGGTCGGCCCCTCGGGCGCAGGCAAGGACAGCGTCATCGACTGGCTGCGGCAGCAGCTGCCGCAGGACGCCCGCGTGCACTTCGCGCGGCGCACGATCACGCGCGCGGTGCAGCCCGGGGGCGAGCAGCATGACAGCGTCGACGTGGCCGCGTTCATGCGGCTGCGCGATGCCGGCGCGTTCGCGATGCACTGGGAGGCCAATGCCCTGCTCTACGGCATTGCGCGCGCCGAACTCGCCGGGCGCAGCGACGGCCGGACCGTGATCGTGAACGGCTCACGCGCCTACCTGCCCGAAGCCGTGCGTCTCTTTCCCGAACTGGTCATCGCCCACATCACGGCCGACGCCCAGACGCTGCGCAGCCGCCTGCTCGCACGCCGGCGCGAAACCGCGCAGATGGTGGATGCGCGCGTGCGAAGAGCACTCGACTTCCAGCTGCCGCCGGGCATCGCGGCCATCGAGGTCCGCAACGATGCTGCGCTCGCCGACGCGGGCGCTCAACTGCAGCGTGCGTTGAAGACATGGCAGTGCCTGTGAGCGGCCGAGGCACAACGCGAAGCCGGTAACCTGATCGTCGTATGTCGCGCAGTTGGGGTCCTGCGTTAGAACTTTTCATGTAGGCACTTGCCGCGACATCGAGAGATCGCGGTCCGCAGCAGGGATGTCCCGCATGGATTGAGTCCGCCACGGCGATGCATCAAGCGTCTAATGCACCCTCACGCAAGGAGTCGCCACATGACGGAGACGGACTGCATACGCAAAGCCCACTCCTGCGCGGCGGACCCCCGCAAGGCCGCGCAGGAATTCCATGCCATGGTGGCGCAGCCCGGCATGGCGCTGGTGATCTTCTACTGCTCCAGCGAATACGACCTCGATGCGCTTGCCGACGAGATGAAGCGCCTGTTCGGCGACGTGCCGGTCGCGGGCTGCACCACGGCCGGGGAAATCGGCCCCGCCGGATTGCGCGACCACAGCCTTGCGGGTGCGAGCTTTCCGGCCAGCCACTTCAGGGTGGCGGCAGGCCAGGTCGAACAGCTGCAGCAGTTCAAGGTGGAAGCCGGCCAGGACTTCGCCCAGGCGCTGCTGCATGAGCTGCTGGCCGCGGGCCCGCCCGGCGATGCGGACCACAGCTTCGCGCTGCTGCTGATCGACGGCCTGTCGCTGCGCGAGGAACCCGTCACACGCGCCTTCCAGACCGCACTGGGCAGGCTTCCCCTGCTCGGCGGTTCGGCCGGCGACGGCATGAAGTTCGACCAGACCCAGGTCTACTGGAACGGCCGGTTCTGCTCCGACTGCGCGGTGCTGGTGCTGGTGGCGTCGCGCATGCCGTTTCGCATTTTCAAGACGCAGCACATCGTCGCCACCGACGACAGGCTGGTCGTGACCGAGGCGGACGCCGCCTCGCGCACCGTCAAGGAAATCAACGGCCTTCCGGCCAGCCAGGAGTACGCGCGAATGCTCGGCATCGATGCCTCCGACCTGGACCCTTCGCGCTTCGCGGCCTGGCCGGTGGTGCTGACGATCGGCGGCACCACCTATGTGCGCTCGATCCAGAAGGCCAATCCGGATGGCAGCCTGACTTTTTTCTGTGCGATCGAGAACGGCCTGGTGCTGCGGGTGGCCAAGGGCGTGGACCTGCTGGAGAACCTGCAGCAGGCCTTCGCCGGCATCCGCGCCGAGATCGGACCGCCGCAGCTGGTGCTGGGCTACGACTGCATCCTGCGCAAGCTGGAGATCGCACAGAGCAGCGCGAAGGACCGCATCGGCGAACTCCTGCAGGAGAACAACACGGTCGGCTTCCACACCTATGGCGAGCAGTTCCGCGGCGTGCACGTCAACCAGACGCTGGTCGGCATCGCATTCGGCACTAACGGCGGGGAGGCCAGCCATGTCTGAGACTGCAACGCAGCAGCGCCCCGGCGCGCAGGCGCTGTCCCCGACGGACGAGATCGCACGGCTCAACAAGATCATCCAGGCCCTGATGGACCGTGCCGAGCGCAGCGCCAATGCGCAGGGCTCCGACTTCAACCTCTTCCAGACCACCATCATGCTGGAGGAGCAGGTGCTCAGCCGCACCGCCGAGCTGGAAGCGGCGCTGCGCGAGAACGAGGAGGTCAACCGGGTGCTGCGCAAGACGCAGGCCGACCTGGTGGCCGCGGCGCGCTCGGCCGGCATGGCCGAGATCGCCACCAACGTGCTGCACAACGTGGGCAACGTGCTCAACAGCGTCAACGTATCCGCCGGGCTGATCCTCTCCAAGGTTCGCGCGTCCAAGGTGGAAGGGCTCGCGCGCGCGGTGCAATTGATGAACGCGCATGCGGACGACCTGGGCACCTTCCTCGCCTCCGACGCCAAGGGCAAGATGCTCCCGGGCTACCTGATGCAGCTGACACCGCTCCTGGTGGCGGAGCAGCGCGCCGTCGTCGACGAACTGGTGGCCCTGACCAAGAGCGTCGACCACATCAAGGAGATCATCGCCGCGCAGCAGGCCCATGCCGGCGCCTCCAGCCTGGTCGAGGCGATACGGATCCACGAGGTGGTCGAGGATGCATTGCGCATGAACGCTGGTGGCCCGGCGCGCCACCAGGTGGTGATGCAGAGCGACCTCGCACGGATCCCCGAGCTCCCGCTGGACAGGGGCCGCGTGCTGCAGGTGCTGACGAACCTGGTGCGCAATGCCAGGCAAGCGATGGAGGCGGCGGCGGACGACAGCGCGAAGCTCATGCTGGATGCGGAGATCGTGGAGGACGAGACGCTGCGCATCCGCGTGGCGGACACGGGGGTCGGCATCGCCCCGGAAAACCTGACGCGGGTGTTCGTGCACGGGTTCACGACCAAGAAGGACGGCCACGGCTTCGGCCTGCACAGCGCCGCGATCGCGGCGCGCGAGATGGGCGGCACGCTGGCCGTCCACAGCGACGGGCCCGGCACCGGCGCCACCTTCACGCTCGAACTTCCGATCAGAAAGGCGGGACAAACGCCATGAGCAAACCGCAGAACCGCCGCATCCTGCTGGCGGACGACACGCCGGCCATCCACGAGGACTTCCGCAAGATCCTTCTCCCCGCGGCCGCGGATGCGAACCTGGACGACCTGGAGTCCGCGCTGTTCGGCACCTCGGCCAGGAAAAGCGAAGCGGACTTCGTGCTGGACAGCGCCTACCAGGGACAGGAGGCGCTCGCGAAGCTGCGCGAGGCATTGGCGGCCGAGGCGCCCTACGCCATGGCGTTCATCGACATGCGCATGCCCCCGGGGTGGGACGGCGTCGAGACCATCGAGCAGCTGTGGCTCGAAGACCCGCGCCTGCAGATCGTGATCTGCACGGCCTACGCGGACCAGTCGTGGGTCGAGGTGTTCGAGCGGCTGGACGCGCGCGACCGCCTGCTGGTGCTCAAGAAGCCCTTCGATCCGATCGAGGTGCGCCAGCTGGCCAGCGCGCTCACCATGAAGTGGCAGATGACGGAGGACGCCGCCTTCAAGATGAACCAGCTCGAGCAGGCCGTGGAGGAACGCACGCGCGAGCTGTCGGACGCCAACATCATCGTGCAGAACAGCCCGACCATCCTCTACCGCCTGCGCGGCGAGCCGGCGTTCCCGCTGATCTACATCTCGCACAACATCACCAAGTTCGGCCACGAACCGGCGGCCCTGCTGGCCAACCCGAACTGGGCGGACGTGCTGATCGACCCGGCCGACCAGCCCGGCGTCGCCGCCGCGATGGCGCGCGTGCTCGAAAAGGACGCCGAAGGCGCCTCCATCGAATACCGCCTGTGCACCGGCGACGGCGCGCGGCGCTGGGTCGAGAACCGCTACGTTCCGGTGCGCGACAAGGACGGCCGGCTCATCGAGGTCGAGGGCATCGTCATCGACGTCACCGAGCGCAAGGCGGCGGAGGAGCAACTCGCAAGGCTGGCGCGCACCGACGGGCTCACGGGCCTGGCCAACCGCGCCACCCTGGTCGAGCGCCTGCACCAGGCCCACGCCGCGGCACGGCGCGGCTCGGTGCCGTTCGCGCTCCATTGCCTCGACCTGGACCACTTCAAGCCGGTCAACGACATGTTCGGCCATCCGGGCGGCGACCTGCTGCTGCGCGAGGTGGCCCTGCGGCTGAAGAACTGCACCCGCGAGACCGACGTGGTGGCGCGGCTGGGCGGCGACGAGTTCGCCGTGCTGCAAAGCGAGATGACCGATCCGGCCGCCGCGGGCGCGCTGGCCGAGAAGATCCAGCAGGCGCTCGCGCGCCCGTACATGATCAACGGCAACCAGGTGCATGCCTCGGCCAGCATCGGCATCTGCCCCTATGCATCCAGCAGCGAGAGCCCGGAGGAAATGCTTGCGCAGGCCGACGTGGCGCTCTACCGCTCGAAGGAACAGGGGCGCAACCAGTACCACTTCCACTCCGAGGAACTCGACTTCGAAGTGCGCGACCGCGTGGCGCTCGGCGAGGACCTGAAGCAGGCCATCGAACGCGAGGAGCTGGAGCTCTACTACCAGCCGCAGGTCGAGCTGTCCTCCGGAAAGATCGTGGGCGTGGAGGCGCTGCTGCGCTGGAACCATCCCAGGCGCGGCCTGCTCGACGCGGCCGCGTTCGTGCCGATCGCCGAGCGCACCGGCGGCATCGTCGCGCTCGGCCGCTGGGTGCTGGACCAGGCCTGCAGGCAACTGAGCGTGTGGCGCGAACAGGGCGTGGCACCGCCCGTCGTGGCCATCAACCTGTCGCTCGGGCAGCTCAGGCAAGGCGGCGAGCTGATCCGCGACGTGACCGAGAGCCTCGCGAAGTGGCAGCTCGATCCCTCCGTGCTGGAGTTCGACGTCACGGAGTCGACGCTGGCCCAGATGACATGGACCCACAACGACGTGCTGCCCAGGCTGCGGGCGCTCGGCGTGCGCATTGCGATCGACGACTTCGGCACCGAATATTCCTCGTTCGAATACCTGCGGACCTACCGCGTGAACCACCTGAAGATCGCGCAGTCGATGCTCAAGCGGGCCATCGACGATCCGGACAGCGCGGCCACGGTTCGCGCCATCATGAATCTCGCGCGCGAAGCGCGCATCGGCATCATCGTCGAGGGACTGGAGACGCAGACGCAGCTCGCCTTTCTTCAATCGACCGGCTCCACCACGCTGGCGCAGGGCTACTACTTCAGCGAGGCCGTGATGGCCACCGAGGCCGGCGACCTGCTGCGCTCGGGCACCATGGAGCAGAGCGAGCGCAGCAAGGGCGGGGACCACGGGGCCGCCGCATGAAAAAAGCACTTCTGCTGCTTGTCGCGGCCTGGGGCCTCGCGGCACCGGCCGTGCATGCCGAGCCCGTCGTGCTCTCGCTGGTGCACGCCGCCGCGATCACGCACCCGGCCCATCTGGCGGCGCTGCAGTTCGCCAAGCGGGTCGAGGAGCGCACCCACGGGCAGGTCCGCACCGAGATCTTTCCCGCTTCCCAGCTCGGCAGCGAGAACGAACTGCTGCAGAAAGTCAGGCTGGGCGCGATCGACATGGACGTGACCTCGATGAACTACCTCATCAAGTACGAGAAGACGTTCTCCGTCGTCGTCATGCCGTATCTCTTCGACAGCTATGCGCACGCCCACCGCGTGCTCGATGGCCCGGCCATGAACTGGCTCGCGCCGCTGGCCGAGAAGCAGGGCTTCGTCATCCTGTCCAACTGGGAATGGGGATTCCGCAACATCACCAACAACAAGCGCCCGATCAACGTGCCCGAGGACGTGAGAGGCCTCAGGGTGCGCGTTCCGCCCGTCGCGGAACTCGAGGCCACGATGGAAGCGCTGGGCGCCCAGGTCAGCAAGGTCGGCTTCAAGGAACTTCCCCAGGCGCTGTCGCAGGGCCTGGTCGACGGCCAGGAGAACCCGCTCAACGTCATCTACTACAACAAGTTGTACGAGGTGCAGAAGCACCTCGCCCTGACCCGCCATGTGTACTACAACACGCTCCACCTCATGAGCACCAGGACCTGGGCGAAGCTCACGCCGGCCGAGCAGGCGATCGTGCGTGAAGAGAGCAAGGCGGCGGGCGACGGCATGCGCAGGAAGATCATTGCCGAAGAGGAGGAGCTGATCGCAAAGATGATTGCCGCCGGCGTGAAGGTCACGCGCCCCGACCCGGCGCCGTTCCGCGCGGCCACGCAGGGCGCCCGGGAGGAGATCAGGCGCTTCGCGGGCGACGAGAACGTGCGCACGTTCCTGAAGATGGTCGACGCAGAGCGAAGGCAGTGACGCATCTCTCCAGCAGCGACTTGGGAGCGAGCCGCAATTGATCAAATTCCCGATCGACTTCTCCTGGGGGAGAAGAATGCGCAGCCTGCGGGTGGAGATCGCACTGGGATTCGGCGTCCTCATTGTGCTGATGCTCGCACTGGGCGTGTCCTTCTATCTGAGCGAACAGCGTTCCGCGGCGGCCATCGACAAGCTGCTGAACAGCGACAACCGGATGGCGGACCTGAGCCTGCGCAGTTCGCTGGCGATGTACAAGGCCCGCGACGCCGAGAACGAACTCCTGCTGTCCGCGGACCGGCTCGGGGTGGCGCAGGCAAGCGCGCTCTCCCTGCCGGCCATGCAGAACCATTTGCTGGACATGCGGGAGTACCTTGCCAGCCTTCGGATCCTCTCGACGGATCCGGAATTCAGGGACCGGGTCGACCGGATCGAGGCCCAGACCCGGCAGTACGAGGACGGATTCCTCGCGTTCATCGCGCAGCATGGCAAGGAGGACTCCCCGGGCTCGGCCCACGCGCTTCGCCAAGGCTACGTCGACACGGCCGTCGCCATCGAGTCCTCGGTGGAGGCACTGCACACCGCGGCGACCAAGCGCGCGCTCCAGACGCGCAGCGATGTCGAACGCGCCGCCAGGTTGTCGCGCTGGGCCGCCATCGCCATGGTCGTCCTGGCGACCGTTCTGGGCGTGGTGGTCGCGAGCATCGTCTCGCAACGCATCACGGGCTCCATCGCGCAGCTCATCGCCTTTTCCCGGCGTGTGGCCGCGGGAGACCTCGGTGCCAGGGCGCCGCACGGCCGCGCGGATGAATTCGGCATCCTCGCGAACGCGATGAACCAGATGGCGGAGTCGATCGAGAATTCCAATGCGCTGCTGGAGAGCAGCGCCGACACCCTGAAGCACCAGGCCACCCACGACGTACTGACGGGGCTGCCGAACCGCGCGCTGCTGGAGGATCGTCTCCGGCAAGCCATCTCGTACGCCGATCGATACGGCCGGCTGATGACGGTGGTGTTCATCAACCTCGACGGCTTCAAGCGGGTCAACGACAGCCTGGGCCGCAAGGCCGGCGACGAATTGCTGAAGGTCATGGCCGGACGCATGACCCGGTGCCTGCGCAGCGTGGACACGGTGGTGCGGACGGGCGGCGACGAATTCGTGATCCTTCTGTACGACCAGCCCGGGGACGGAACGGAGGTCGCGCCGGCCCTGCAAAGGCTGCTCGAGACCATTGCGCAGCCCGTCGAGATCGACGGCCAGGGGGTCCAGGTCACGGCCAGCCTGGGCGTGGCCACCTATCCTGCGGACGGCGCCGATGCCGACGCCTTGCTCATGAGCGCCGATGCCGCGATGTCCCGCGCCAAGGATTCGGGGCGCAACAATTTCCAGTTCTATGCGGCCGAGATGAACGGTGCGATCCGCGACAGGCTCGCCCTGTGCGAAGGACTGCGCCATGCCATCGCGCGGGGCGAGTTCCACCTGCTGTACCAGCCCCAGGTGGAGATGGGATCGGGCCGGGTGACGGGCGTGGAGGCACTGATCCGCTGGCAGCATTCCGAGCGCGGCCTGGTCTCCCCGGTGGAATTCATTCCCCTCGCGGAGGAGACCGGCCTCATCGTTCCCATCGGCGAATGGGCGCTGCGCACCGCCTGCTTCCAGAACAAAGCCTGGCAGGACGCGGGCGTGCCGGCCTTCAGCGTTTCGGTCAACGTGTCCGCACGGCAGTTCAGGGAACGGACCCTGATCGAGCAAGTCGCACAGGCGCTCGGGGACAGCGGGCTCGACGCCCGGTTCCTGGAGCTGGAGCTCACCGAAAGCATGGTCATGGAAGACCTCGAGAAGGCCCTGCAATCGATGAAGGCCCTGCAGGCGATGGGCGTGCAGTTCTCCATCGACGATTTCGGCACCGGCTATTCCAGCCTGAGCGCGCTCAAGCGCTTTCCCATTGCCCGGCTGAAGATCGATCGCGCCTTCGTGCGCGACATTCCCGGCGACGAAGACGACAAGGCCATCGCCAAGGCCATCATTTCGCTGGGGCACGAGCTCAACCTCAGGGTCATTGCCGAAGGCGTCGAGACCGAGCAACAGCGGGACTTCCTGCGCGCCCACGATTGCGACGAGATGCAGGGCTATCTCTTCAGCCGGCCCGTGCCGCCCGCCGAGCTTGCGGCCCTGGTCAAGGCACGCTCGGGCATGGCGACAGCAGCCGGCCCGTCCGATGCGCGCCCGAGGCGGATGGCGGCACGCTGAGCCTTCACATTCCGGACTGGCACGAGGCAGCGGCGTTCCGGGCGAGCGCGATCGCGTCGGCGCCCGCCGGGTACCGGAGCGTTGCGGCGGGGTCGCCCGCGGCGCGCCACACGGCCTCGGCCACGTCCGGTCCGGTGGTCACTGCGGCCGGACTCCCCAGTGCCGCAAAGATGGAGTGCGCGAAGGGGGCATAGGGCTCGGGAATCAGGCCTTGCATGCGCTCTGCCCCATTGGCGGTGAAGCGCGTGCCTGGCCCATAGCCGGGCTCGACGAGCTTCACTCGAACGTCGAACGGGGCGAGTTCGAGCGCCAGCGACTGCGTGAACCCTTCGATCGCGGTCTTGCTCGCGGTGTACGCCGCCACGAGCGGCATCGGTGCGAGCGTGACGGTCGACGTCACGTTGACGACCAGCCCCGACCTGCGGCGCCGGAACTGCGGCAGCACGGCCTGGGTCATCGCCATCGTGCCGAAGGTGTTGGTTTCGAAGATGTCGCGCACGGTGGCCATCGGCGTCGCCTCGAACGCCCCGAAGAGTCCGAGGCCGGCGTTGTTCACGAGGACGTCGATCGGTCCGGCGGCTTCGAGCGCGGCGGCGATGCTTTCGGGCTTCGTCACATCCAGGGGCAGCACGCGCAGGCGCCCCGAAAGAGGAAAGAGCTCGGCGCGCGGCGTCCGCATGGTGGCGATCACCTGCCAGCCGCGGGCCTGAAAGTGGCGCGCGGTTTCCAGGCCGTAGCCGGACGAGCAGCCGGTGATCAGGATGGTCTTCATCGGAATTCCTTTGAGCTTGGGTTGAGGTGCGTCACGATATCGCCGGCCCGAAGGACTTCCTATAATCCGGAGTCCATACTTTGTTTGCAGGAGTCCTGCATGGCTGATCCCCTCGCACAAGTCGTCCAGCTGCTTCGCCCGCGTGCGGTGTACGCGAAGGTGATCAGCGGCGCCGGTTCGTGGGCGGTACGCTATTCGGCATTCGGCGAGCCCAGCTTCTGCACGATGCTCGAGGGCGCATGCGTTCTTGCGGTGGACGGGCAGCAACCCCTCGCCCTGGTCGCCGGCGACTTCGTGCTCATGCCAGCGACACCGGGATTCACCATGTCGGGCCTCGAGCCGGCGGTGCCGGTCGCCGTGGATCCCAAGCTGGCACCCGCGCCGACGGACGAGATCCGCCACGGCCGGCGCGAAGGTCCGCCTGACATGCGGATGCTCGGCGGCTACTTCGCCTTCGATTCGCCGGATGCCTCGCTGCTGGCGTCGCTGCTTCCGACGCTGCTGCACGTGCGCGACATCGGGCGGCTTTCCGTTCTGGTGCAGCTCGTGAGGGAGGAGTCGCTCGAACAGAAGCCGGGGCGCGATCTCGTGCTCGAACGCCTTGTCGAACTGCTGCTGATCGAGGCTCTGCGCTCCACGCCCGGCGGAGCTGCGCCGCCGGGGCTGCTTCGCGGCCTGGCCGACCCGCGCCTGTCGATCGCATTGCGGCATCTTCACGACAACCCCGCGCATTCGTGGACGGTGGCCGACCTCGCAGGAAAGGCCGCACTGTCGCGGTCGGCGTTCTTCGAGCGCTTCTCGCGCGCCGTCGGCTCGCCGCCGATGGAGTACCTGCTTGCCTGGCGCATGGCCGTCGCGAAGGATCTGCTCCTCCGCGGCGATGCCGGCATCGCAGAGGTTGCCGAACGCGTCGGCTATGGCTGCGCCAGCGCGTTCAGCACGGCGTTCAGGCGCTGCGTGGGCCAACCACCGGGCCGCTATGCGCGGCAGCAGCCGCCCTGACCCGGCGCCTGGACTCGTACATGAAGGAAGGGGCTACAGCGCCGGATGCCGCTGGTGCCAGTCGGTCGCCTGCTGGAAGGCCCAGCCGGCGCGCACCAGCAGCTCTTCCTCGAAGTGGCGCGCGACGAACTGGAACGCGACCGGCGTGCCCGCATCGGTGAAGCCGCCGGGCAGCGTGATCGTCGGGCTGCCGCTCATGTCCAGCGGACAGGTGTAGCGCAGCATCGCGGACATCAGCTCGGCGTCCTCGCCGAAGCTCAGCATGCGCTCGAGCGTGGGCGAGGCGACGCCCTGCGAAGGCATCAGCAGCAGGTCGATGCCCTCGAACATCTCGCGCACCCTGCCGCTGAAGGCATGGCGGTTGAGCACGATCTTCTGGTAGTCGATGCCGCTCTGCGCACGGCCCAGGTCGAGCAGACCCGAGAGTGCGGGGCCGTACATCTGCTTGCGCGCGGGATAGGTCGATTCGTGCACCACCGCCGCCTCGATGCCGCAGAGCGGGAACCAGTCGGCGATGACCTGCGCCGGGTCGGGGAACGTCACGTGGCGCACCTCGGCGCCGAGTTCGCGCACGGCCGCGAGCGCACCATCCATCACCTTCGCGGTGGCCGCGTCGACGCTTTCCCCGTTCCAGCGCGCATCGATGCCCACGCGCAGGCCGCGCAAGCCGCGCTCCATGCCCGCGAGGTAGTTGGGCACGGCCGCGAGGCTTGCGGTCGGGTCTTTCGGATCGGCCCCCGCGATGGCGCCGAGCATCGCACCCGCATCGGCCGCGCTGCGCGTCATCGGTCCGATGTGGTCGAGCGTGGCGGCCAGCTCGAAGGCGCCATGGCGGCTCACGCGGCCCCAGGTCGGCTTCAGGCCGGTGAGGCCATTGGCCGAGGACGGAAAGCGGATCGAGCCGCCCGTGTCGGTGCCGAGCGACCCGTAGCAAAGCCCCGCGGCCGTGGCCACGCCCGAGCCGCTCGACGATGCGCCCGACCAGTGCGCCGCGTTCCACGGGTTGACCGGCGGCGTGACGGTCGGATGGTGGTCGGCATAGGCGCTCTCGGTGAGCTGCAGCTTGCCGAGGATCACGGCGCCTGCCTCGCGCAGCTTGCGCACGGCCGTGCCGTCCTCGGTGGGCACGAAGTCGCGGTAGAGCGTCATGCCGGCGGCGGTGGCCACGCCCTGGGTCCAGCACAGGTCCTTCACCGCCAGCGGCACGCCGTGCAGCGGCCCGCGGATCTCGCCCCGGGCGATCTCGGCCTCGGCGCGGCGCGCGTCGGCCAGCGCCTGTTCGGCCATCACGATCACATAGCTCTTGAGCGCGCCGTCGACCTTTTCGATGCGCGCAAGCTGCGCTTGCGTGACCTCGACCGGCGAGAGCTCCTTGCGCCGGATGCGCCGGCCGACGTCCAGCAGCTCGAGGTAGTGCAGTTCGTTGCTCATCCATGGACTCCTGTGTATTGGCTCATGATTTCGAAATCACCGAGGTGCTCGCGCGGGATCTCGCCGCCGATCTGGCCGCGCTTGATGACCAGCACGCGCTGCGACACGGCCGCGATGAATTCGAGGTTCTGCTCCACCAGCACGATCGTGAGCTTCATGCGGTCGCGCAGCGCAGCCAGCGTCTCGGCGATCTCCTCGATGATCGAAGGCTGGATGCCTTCGGTCGGCTCGTCGAGCAGCAGCAGCGTCGGCTTGCCGGCCAGCGCACGGGCCAGCGCCAGCAGCTGCTGCTCGCCGCCCGAGAGCGAGCCGCCGGGCCGCTCGAGCAGCGGCTTCAGCCGCGGAAAGTCTTCCAGCAGCGCCTCGATGGTGTCCATCGTGCGCTCGCCGGTCTTCACCAGGCCCATGCGCAGGTTGTCCATGGCGCTGAGCGCCGGAAAGATCTCGCGCCCCTGCGGCACATAGGCCATGCCCAGGCGCGCCCGCGCATGCGGCGCATGGCGCGTGATGTCGGTGCCGTCGAAGCGCACCGCGCCGGCGGCGGTGCGCAGCGCGCCGATCAGCGTGCGCAGCAGCGTGGTCTTGCCCATGCCGTTGTGGCCCAGGATGCCCACCGACTCGCCCCGCGTGATGGTGAGCGAAACATCGTGCAGCACCGGGATGGCACCGTAGCCGGCATGGAGACCCGTGACTTCGAGCATGCGTGCCTTTCCGGTTCAGTGCGGCTTCTTGCCGAGATAGATCTGCTGGATCAGCGGATCGCTCATGATGCGGTCCGGCGTGTCCTCCTTGATCACGGCGCCCTGGTGCAGCACCGTCACCTTCCTGGCGATCATGCGGATGAAGTTCATGTCGTGTTCCACCACCACCAGCGCATGCCGGCGGTTGATCTCCAGGATGAGCTCGGCCGTGCGCGCCACCTCGCCGTCGCTCATGCCGGCGGCCGGCTCGTCCAGCAGGATCAGCGGCGGATCGGCCGCGATCACCACGCCGATCTCCACCCACTGCCGCATGCCGTGCGCCAGCAGGCCCGCCGTCACGTCGCGGTACGCATGCATGCCTACGCGCTCGAGCGTCTCGCGCGTGATGCGGTCGGCCTGCGCGGTGCTGTTCAGGCGCCGCGCCGAGAGCCACACGTTCTCCCACACGCTGAGGCCGTTGAACAGGCTGGGCACCTGGGTCTTGATGCCGATGCCCAGGCGGCCCGGGTCGTGCGGCTGCATCTTCGAGATGTCCTGGCCGCGGAACAGGATCTGGCCCGAGGTCGGCTTGACCTGGCCGGTCAGCAGCTTGAAGAAGGTGCTCTTGCCGGCACCGTTGGGGCCGATCACGCAGCGCAGCTCGGCCTCGGCCAGGGTGAAGTTGACGTCGCGCGTGGCATGCACGCCGCCGAAGCGCACGTTGAGGTTGCGCGTCTCGATCAGGGGCGTGCTCATGGCGCCGTCTCCGTCGCAGCCAAAGCGCGCGGCGGTTCCATGGGGGCCGTCGCGGGTGCGGCCACTTTCGCAGCAGGGGCCGGCGCCTTGCGCCAGCGCCGCCACGCCATGTCGATCAGGTCGCCGAGGGTCGGCACGATGCCGCGCGGCACCAGCAGCACGAAGACCACCAGGATGGCGCCGAGCACCAGGTTCGAGTTGAAGGCCTGCTGCGTGCCGATCTGCGAGCTGAGCCACTGGATTGCGACGCAGCCGACGATCGGCCCGACCAGCGTGCCCAGCCCGCCGACGATCACCCAGATGATGATCTGCGCCGACTGCGCGAGGCCGAAGATGGTCGGGCTGGTGAAGGCGCCCCAGTTCGCGAACAGGCAGCCCGCGAGGCCGGCGACCGCGCCGCCCAGCGTGAAGCAGAAGAGCTTGTACACGCGCGCGTCGTAGCCCAGCAGCAGCACGCGCTGCTCGTTCTCCCTGGCCGCCACGATCACGCGGCCGATCTTCGAGGCGATCAGCACGCGCAATCCGAGGTAGACCAGCAGCAGGCAGGTGAAGGTGACGTAGAACAGGTCCTTCGGCGTCAGCACCTCGTCCTGCTGACCGGGCCAGTTGAGCGTCGGTATCGCCGGGATGCCGTTGAAGCCGCCCAGCGGCGCGCTGCCAATGCGCCACTCGGGCCCGGCGGTGGAGTTGACCAGGTTGAACAGGATCAGCGTGACGGTGAGCGTGATCACGCCCATGTACACGTCCGACAGCCGGCCGTAGAAGATCACGTAGCCCAGCAGCGCGGCGAACAGCGCGGGCACCACGATCGCGAGCAGGAAGGGCACGGTGCTGTCGCCCATGTTCATCACCGCGATCGCGTAGGTGTACGAGCCGAGGCCGAAGAAGGCGGCCTGGCCGAAGCACAGGATGCCGCCGAAGCCCCAGATGAAGGCCAGGCTCACGCCGAGGATCGACATGACGGCGTAGATCGTGACTTCGATCAGCGTGTAGTCGTCCATCACGCCGGGCAGGCCGAAGAGCAGCGCGATGCCCACGGCCAGGCTGAGCGCCGCGCTGGCCCAGGACTTGGCAAAACGGTTCACAAAGACCCCTTGAAGAAACGCCCGGTGATGCCTTGCGGCAGCAGCCGCAGCATCACGATGGCCGCGACGAGCAGCGCCACCTCGCCGAGCACCGGCGTGGTCACGAAGGTCGCGAGCTGGTTGATGGCACCGAACAGGCCGGAGGCGCCGAGCAGGCCCGCGAGGATGGCCGGCCCGCCGCCGATCACGGTGATGAAGGCCTTGGCCACGAAGGCCGCGCCCATGGTCGGCACCACGCCGGTCAGCGGCGCGAGCAGCCCGCCGGCCAGGCCGGAGAGCGCGGCGCCCACCGCGAAGGTGACCGAGTACACGCGGCTGGGGCTGATGCCCAGCGCGTTCGCCATGTCGGGCTTCTGCATGGTGCCGCGCGCGATGAGGCCGAGCTGCGTGCGCGTGAGCACGAAGCGGATCGCGAGCGCGAGCGCCACGGCCACCGCGATGATCACCAGCGTGTAGCCGCTGACCGAATAGGCGCCGACCGAGAAGCTGCCGAGCGGCGCCGAGACGCCTGCCGTGGTGTTGCCCGCCACCGAGGTGACGATGCCCACCAGCAGCAGCGACAGCCCCCAGGTGGCCAGCATGGTGTCGACCATGCGGCCGTAGAGGCGCCGGATGACCAGCCGCTCCAGCACCACGCCGACCATGCCCACCGCGATGGGCGCGACGACGAAGATCGCGATCCACAGGTTGATGCCGAGCTTGAGCGCCGCGATCACGGCATAGGCGCCGAGCATCATGAACTCGCCGTGCGCGAGATTGATGACCTTCATCATCCCGAAGATGACGGCCAGCCCGGCCGAGACGATGACCAGGCTCGCCACCGCGTAGAGCACCTGGATGAGGACGACGAACGCGAGATCCATGTCGGCGCCCTGCCCTCAGACCTTGATCACGTACTGCTGGTTGTCCTTCGGATTCTTCACGAGGTTGCAGACCGCGCTGGTGTCCACCGGCGGCTGCTGCTGGAAGGTCTCGACGATGTTGAGCTGCTTGTTGCGCACCTCCGCGATGCTCACGTTCAGCACGCAGTGGTGGGTGGCCGCATCGAGCGTGACCTTGCCGCTCGGGCCGTCGATGGCGATGCCGGTCTCCAGCGCCGCGATCATCTTCTCGCGATCCAGCGAGCCGGCCTTCTTCACGCCCTCGGCCCAGAGCTTGAAGCCCTGGTAGGTGCCCATCGCGAGCTCGGTGATGTTGGGATAGTCGGCACCGAAGCGCTTGTAGAAGCGCTCCTTGAAGGCCTTGTTCTGCGGCGTGTCGAGGTTCTGGAAATAGTTGTACGAAATGAGGAAGCCGTCGGTCTCGGCCGGCGACAGCACGATGTGCTCGTTGCCGCCCGCGAAGGTGGTGGACGCGAGCGGAATCTTCTTGGTCAGGCCCGCGGCCGCCCACTGGCGGTAGAACGAGATGTGCGCACCGCCGACCAGCGCCGAGACGATCATGTCGGGCTTGGCCGCCTCGATCTTCGAGATGGTCGGGCCGAAGTTGGTCACGTCGAGCGGGAAGAAGTCGATGGAAGCCACTGAGCCACCGTTGTCCTGCACGAACTTCTTCACCCATTGCGAGGTGATCTGGCCGTAGTTGTAGTCGGCCGCCACCACGTAGACCTTCTTGCCCCACTTCTTCATCGCGTAGGGAATGAGCTTGGCGACGGTCTGCCCGGGCGTGACGCCGGTGCAGAAGGTGTTGCGGTCGCACACGCCGCCTTCGTACTGCGTGTTGTAGAAGTACAGCGTCTTGTTGCGCGTGAGCACCGGCCGGATCACTTCGCGCGAGGCCGAGGTGATGCCGCCCATCACCACCGTCGACTTGTCCTTGAGCGCCGACTGCTGCGCGAACTGCGCGTAGAGCTGCATGTTCGACTGCGGGTCGTAGGTGGCCAGCTTGAGCTTCCTGCCCAGCAGGCCGCCGGCCGCGTTCTGCTCCTCGACCGCGAGCGTCATGCAGTCGGCCATCGGCTTGCCGTAGATGTCCAGCCCGCCCGACATGTCGATGATGCTGCCGACGACGATCTCGTCGGCCGCCATGGCGGCCATCGGAAACAGCGGCACCGCGGTGCCCGCCAGGGCGGCGGCCGACGACTGGATGAAGGAACGACGATCCATGGAACTAACTCCTCGATGTTCGGCAGACGCAGCCGCCGCTGTGTTTATCGGAAAGGCAGGAACGGAAAGAGAACGGGCGAAAGCCTCAGATGGCCTTCCAGTCGCCGGCCTGCTCGAAGGCATAGGCGGCGCGGTAGATGGTGGCCTCGTCGCAGTGGCGGCTGGTGAGCATCATCCCGACCGGCAGGCCGTCGACGAGCCCGCAGGGCACGCTCATCGACGGATGGCCCGTGACGTCGAAGGGACAGGTGTTGGGCAGCACCTCGAAGGCGCGCGTGACCACTTCCTCGATGCTCGCGCCGGGCGGCGGCAGCGGCGTGGCCGTGATCGGCAGCGTGGGCATCAGCAGCAGGTCGAAGTCGGACAGTGCACTGTCGTAGGCCGCGGTCAGCTGGCGCGCGAGGTTCTGCGCCTTGGCGTAGTAGTGGCCGCGGTAGTGCTTGATGAAGTACTCGCCCAGCACCATCGTGAGCTTGAGCGTTTCCGAGAGTTCGTCGGCGCGCTGCTTCCAGCCGGCATGGAAGTCGACCATGCTCGTGACGTAGAGGCCCTTCCAGTTGAAGCCATGGCCGTTGTCCTTCATCATCTGCTGGGTCGCGCCCTCGGCCGCGATCGGCAGCCAGATCGCCGGGCCAACCGCGTGCATGGGCACCGACACCTCGCTGACGATGGCGCCCAGTTTCGTGAACACCTCGGCCGCCTTGCGCACCTTGGCGCCGACGGCGGCATCCGACTGGGGCCAGCCGAAGCCCTCCTTGACGATGCCGATGCGCAGGCCGCGAACGCCCTCCTTCATGAGCTCGCTGTAGGGCTTGGCGGTCTGGCCCGCATGCTGGCGCGGATCGAGCCCGTCGGGGCCGGCCAGCACCTCGAGCATCAGCGCGTTGTCGGTCACGTTGGCCGTCATCGGACCGGTGTGGTCGATGGTGAGTTCGATCGGCATCACGCCGGTGTAGGGCACCAGGCCGTGCGTGGCCTTCATGCCGTAGATGCCGCAGTAGGACGCCGGCATGCGGATGGAGCCGCCCTGGTCGCCGCCGATGGCCAGGTCCACCTCGCCGGCCGCCACCAGCGCCGCGCTGCCCGACGAGGAGCCGCCGGCCGAATAGCCCATGCGGTGCGGGTTGTGCACCGGCCCCGAGGCGCTGGTGTGCGAGCCGCCCGAGAAGCAGAAGTACTCGCAGACCGACTTGCCCACCACCGTGGCGCCGGCATCGAGCAGCCGCGTGACGACCGTGGCGTCCACGTTCGGCACATAGCCTTCGAGCGTGGAGGCGCCGTTCATCATCGGCACGCCGGCAAGGCAGACGTTGTCCTTCAGCACCACCGTCTTGCCGGCGAGCTTGCCCTCGGGCTTGCCCTTGATCGTGGTCTTGACGTACCAGGCGCCGTACTTGTTCTCCTCGCCCAGCGGGCGGTAGCCGGGCGTGCGCGCGTAGCTCACCACGGGCAGGTAGTCGGGCATCGCGTCGACCGCGTCGTAGGCATCGAAGTTGGCCTGCAGCAGCGCGTTGTAGCTGCTCGCCTGCGCTTCGGACAGATGGATGCCCAGACTCAGCGCGACATCTTGCAGCTGGTCCAGGGTGGGGCGCTTGATGGCCATGAACGACTCCGTGTTTCGTGTGGAAGGATGCGTCCGCAGCCCATCGGGCATGGGCGCGACACGGAGTGATTCTGGAATCCGATATTTTCCAAGTCAAGTATTTTATTTGCCTTGGAAAATAAAATACACCGCCAGCCGCTCACAGCCGCGTGATCACGCGGAACACGTTGCCCTCGGCGCGGGCCAGGTAGATGGGGGTGTGGGTGATGCCGTCGGCGCCATAGGCCGCGTCGCGCGCGCTGCGGTAGCGCAGCGGCGAAGCGTCGAGCCCCTGGTGGCCGGCCGGCGGGCGCCGCTGGCGCTCGAGCAGCGCTGCGAGGAAGTGCATGCCCTCGTAGGTCGACTGGCCGAAGGTGTTGAGCGTGGGCGCGCGCTCGCCGAAGTGCGAGCGGTAGCGCTCCTTGAAGGCCAGGTTGGCTTCGGTGTCGAGCGTGGCGAAGTAGCCGCAAGCGACGTAGAGGTCCTCCGCGTTGTCGGCGCCGATGCCCAGCAGCTCGTTCTCGCCGATGGCGCAGGACAGCCTGAACATTGCGCGCGACAGGCCGGCGGCGCCGAAGGCGCGGTTGAACTCGATCGCGTCCTGCCCGACCAGCGACAGCACGACCGCGTCCGCCCTGTCCCGGCGCAGCGCGTCGAGCGCCTCGGAAAAGTCGGTGGTGCCGAAGGGCACGTACATCTCGCCGACCAGCTCGCCGCCGGCCTCGGCGATGTAGCCGCGCGCCATGCGGTGCGACACGTGCGGCCACACGTAGTCGTTGCCGATGGCGAACCAGCGCCGCGGACGCTTGCGCGCGCCGAGCCAGCGGATCGCGGGCCCGAGCTGGCGCGCCGTCGTCTCGCCGATGGCGAAGACGCCCGGCGTCGACTCCCCGCCTTCGTAGAGCGGGGTGTAGACGAACGGGATCTGGCCGCCGACGGCCCGCAGGATGCGCTGGCGCACGGCGCTGGTGTGCATGCCGATGATGGCGTCGATGTCGCCCGCCTGCACCAGCTCGATCAGCGTGGCCTCGATGTCGGGCGCATCGTCCGCGGCGTTGACGGTCAGGAGCCGGCAGCCGCGCCCGCCAATGCCCGCCTCGCGGTTGAGCTCGGCGACGGCCAGCTTGGCCGACGATAGTGCGGACGGCCCCCAGATGCCGGCCGTGCCGCCCAGCGGCACGCACAGCGCGATCTGCAGTTCCTGGCGCGCGAGCGCGGGCCGCTCGGCCCGTGCGGATGGCGCGAAGGCGAGCGGGCGAGGCATGACCGATCCAGGGGAAGAAAACATCGGGAGCTCCCGGGCAACGCACCAAGACGGCAACAGGGGCAGACGCTATCGCAAAAATCGCGCCAATACTTTCCTGGGAAAAGGATCGTTGCTAAACTGGCGGCTTCCAACCACGCGACAAAGACCGTTGCCTCGCCCCATGCCCGAGCAAGACATCTCGCAATACCTGGCGTATCTGCTGGCCTCCGCCAACCGGCGCATGCGCATCGGACTGGCCCAGTCGATCGCGGCGGAAGAGGTCACCGAGGAGCATTGGCGCATCCTCCAGGTGCTGGGCGACGAGCAGGGCCGCGCCATGGGCGAGCTGGCCGAACTGGTGCTGCTCAACCACCCGGCGCTCACCAAGAACATCGACAAGCTCGTGAGCCGCGGCCTGGTGCAGCGCGCCGCCGACGCGGCCGACAGCCGGCGCGTGCTGGTCTACATCACCGACCTCGGGCTGGAAACCGTGTCGCGGCTCAAGAAGAGCGTGGACGCGCACCACCACGTGATCGAGGAAGCGCTGGGCCCGCGCAAGACCAGCCAGCTCAAGAAGCTGCTGGAGACCTTCATCGACGAGTGCGAGGCCGGCTGAGGCACTCGCGGTGATGCGCCTCAGATGATGAGTGTGGGCTCACATAATCAACATCGTCAGAGCCCGGCCACGCCGCGCTGAAGCGCGAAATCCAGCAGCACGCGATCGGAGGGCTCTTCGGGCCAGGTGTCCTCGGCCAGCCAGCGGAAGAAGGTGGTCGCGGCCACGCGGCTGGCGGGGCCGTCGCGCCGCCAGGCGCGCGCGATGGGGGCCGCCACCTGGTCGAGCCGTTCGGCCTCGAAGCGCGTGCGCACCTCGGCCTGCATGGGCTGCGGCATCTCGGCGAATACGGCGCGCGCCTGCCCCATGCGGTCGTTCTCCCAGAGCTCGCGGATGCGCCGCAGCCGGTCGGCCTCCGACAGCACCGCCACGGGGGGTGCCAGCGCCGGGCCGCTGCTGGGCGCCGGCTCCATCGCAGTCACGCCCGCGTAGCCCTTCTTCAGCGCATCCTTGAAATACGCGGCCGGCGACTTGAGCTCCGGCATCGAGGCATTGCGCAGCCGCTGGTCCACATGGTCGAGCGTGGCGCGGATCTGCCCTTCGTCGGTGGTGGCGTAGAGATCCTGCGCCTCGTCCTGTTTCAGGCCCAGCGCGATCAGGCGCCCGACCAGCGCCAGGTCGAAGACGTTGCGGTTGGACGCGCTGATGTCGCCCAGGCGCTGCTGGACCTTGGGAACGACCCGGAACTGGATCTCCTCGATCTTGCGGCCGCGCTTGTGCTCGATCAGCTCGAGCCCGAAGTCCTCGCACAGCGCGTCGATCTCGGCCAGCGCCTTGCTGATGACGTCGCGCTTGAGGAAGCGGTAGTCGACCTCCTTGATGTCGCTGCGACCCGTCAGCACCGCGGCCCACCAGACCACGTCCTCGCGCATCGACAGCCGCCCCGGCGAAGTCAGGTAGCGCGCGCCGATCTCGTACAGCACCGCGGCGGAATAGCTGCGCATCTGGCTGCTCATTTCCAGCAGCACGCGCGTGTACTGGTGCGGCTTGACCAGACGCTCCTTGATCTCGTCCGGATAGCGCCAGGTCACCATGCAGGGGCGCCCCCTGCCCTGCTCCTCGATCGTGACCGTGCCCAGCAGCTGGGAAGACACCCAGCGCTTCAGGGAGCTGCTGCTGGTCGACCATTCGATGGTCGTGGCCTGCATGTCGCGCAGGTGCGATTTGAGCAGCTCGGTGTTGTTGGAGTTGAAGCGGGCGTCGCCGATCAGCTCGCTCAAGGTCAGCCGGTAGACCGGCTCGTCCACGCCCTGGCGCTGCGAGTGGTAGAGCAGCGCGTTGTAGATGCGCCGCGACAGCAGCGTGAGCCGGCCGCGCTTGGGGCGGATGGCGATGGCTTCGTTGGCCTTGGCAACGCTCTGTTCCTCCGCCGTGGGCGGTTGCCGCGGCGGAGACCGGGATTGTGAATTGTCTTCTTCGACCATGGTCCGCTGCGGCAATCAGATGGTTTCACATCATGCCTTTGCATTGTGATTCCGTCAATTCACATTACACCGGCGATGGTGCCTTGGTATGTTTGCAGATAAACACTTGGGGAATTGAAGAATTGGGATTCCGCTTTCCTCCATCGTGACAGTCACTTAGCTCCTCTCATGTGAGATCGGTTGGGATTGAATGTGAGAACGGATGGGATTTGGCGTGAGCCTTGTTGGGAGACAAGCGCCACTGTTGTGAGGCCGGATGGGTTCCAATGTGAGTGGATATGGGTTCCGGCCACGGGCAGCGCCCCTGTTTGGGGCCCCAGGCGGCAGCCGGCGGCGTAAAAGACCCGTGCGAGGCGCCCTGCCCCCGGTTTTGGGGTCCTGCGGCGGCTGGCTTGCGAGGGGCTGGGGTCCGGGTCCCCAATCTTCCTCACAATACTTCGCGGTGCTGCAGTCGAGTTCTCCGCGAAACTTGTTCATTCGACAGATTCTCATAGAATTGCCGTATTCTGTCGAATAAGGTCAAACAAAATGTCCGTTCCCGTCCCCTCGATCGTTGGAAACCTGGTTTCCAGCGACGTCCAGGTGCCTCCCCGCCAAACCATCAACATGCAGAAGATCGCGGCGCTGGCGACCCGGGCCGGGTCGATGGTGGAGCAGATCCGGGGCATGCTGCTGGCACCGGAAGCCCGCAAGATTCCGCCCACCTACTCCACCGCCCAGTTGGCCGCGCTGTGCGGCGTCGACAAGGCGCATGTGGCCTACCGCATCACCAAGGAGGATCTGCCGGCCGGCCGGCTGACGCCCTCGGGCGGCAAGCGCACCTTCGAGCTGGACGAGCTGCGCCGCTGGACCCGGACCTACCGCGCGGAAAAGATGCGGCCGGCCGGACGCAAGGCCATCACGATCGCCGTGGGCAATTTCAAGGGCGGCGTGGCCAAGACCACCACCGCCATGGTGCTGGCGCAGGGGCTCAGCCTGCGGGGCCACCGCGTACTCGCGATCGACACCGATCCCCAGGGTTCGCTCACCACGCTGCACGGCCTGCTGCCCGAAGCCGAGGTCACCGAGGACATGACGATCGGGCCGCTGTGCGACGGGTCCGAGAACGACATCCGCTATGCCATCCGCTCCACCTATTGGGACGGCATCGATCTGGTCGCCGCCGCGCCCTTCCTGTTCTCGGCCGAATTCGCCCTCCCCGCGCGCCAGATGCAGCAGCCCGGCGCCAAGTTCTGGGATGTGCTGAACGAAGGCCTGGAGTCGGTACGCGACCTGTACGACGTGATCGTGATCGACACGCCCCCTTCCCTTTCGTACGTCACGATCAATGCGCTGTGGGCGGCCAACGGCATCGTCGTTCCGGTGCCGCCCTCGGGCCTGGACTTTGCCTCGTCGGCGCAGTTCTGGTCGCTGCTCGCCGACCTGGGCGGCAACCTGGACGGCCAGAGCAAGGACCGCGAGGGCAAGGCCTTCGACTTCCTGCACGTGCTGCTGAGCCGCGTGGACGCGGCCGACCCGGCCATGCCCGCGGTGCGCCAGTGGATCCAGGCCACCTATGGCGAGTACACGCTCCCGGTCGAGATCCCGAAGACCAGCGTGACCAGCAACAAGGCGGCCGAGTTCGCCACGGTCTACGATGTGCAGAAATACGAAGGCGCCGCCAAGACCTACAAGCGCGCGGTGGACGCCTACGATTCGTTCGTCGAGCTCGTCGAGCAGTCGGTGATCGGCGCATGGACCGCACAGGGGAGGGCGCAGCAATGAGAATGCCGGCCATGCTTTCCGGAGCCTCTTGGGGTGGAAACCAGGTTTCCACCGGGCGGCTCGCTCGGTCTGTGCCCGATCTATGCGGCATGACGCAAGCCGTGGAAACCTGGTTTCCACCGCTGCGGATTCCGCAGGCCCGATGCGGCGCGGCAATGCCGCGGTGCGTGCCGAAGGCCAGAGGCCGCATCGGCAGACGGCCCCGTTTCTCGGCATCGAGCGCGGCGCAGGCCGCGCCAAGGAGTGTCCATCATGGCTAGCACCCGCAAGCGGCTAGAGGCGTTGACCGCCGGCCTGATGCTTCCCGAGGCGGCAAGGGATCCGGTCGACACGCCGGCGCCGGCATCCGCTCCCGCGGTGCCTCCGTCCGCATCGAACGCCGTGGAAACCAGGTTTCCACCGGCGGTCGGCGGCTCGCTCGCGCCGCGCACCGGCCCTGGCCAGATGATGGCTTTCCGCGGCCAGATCCAGCAGGTCGAAGGCGAGATGGCGGCGCTGCGCGAAAAGCTCAGCCAGTACGAAGGCTCACTGCCGACGCGCAAGATGGACCCCAAGACCATCCATCCGAGCCGCTGGGCGAACCGCCACGATGCCTCGTTCACGAGCAGCGCCTTCGCGGGCCTGAAGGCGGACATCGAGCATGCCGGCGGCAACGTCCAGCCGATCCTGGTGCGGCCGCTCAAGGACGAGCCCGGCCAGTTCGAGATCGTCTTCGGCCACCGCCGGCATCGGGCCGCGCTGGAACTCGGCATTCCGGTGCTGGCGTCCATATGGGTCGACGAGCTGGGCGACGCCGCGCTCTTTGCCGCCATGGACCGGGAGAATCGCGAACGCGCGGACCTGTCCAACTACGAGCAGGGCCTGATGTACCAGCGCGCGCTGGAAGAGCAGCTGTTCCCGACGCAGCGCCAATTGGCCGAAGCGCTCGGCGTGAGCCACACCTGGGTGCGCAAGGCGCTCATGGTGGCGCAGCTGCCGACGGCCGTGGTGGAGTGCTTCCGCAGTCCGCTGGAGATCAGCTTCCGCCATGCCGAGCAGATCAATGCCGCCATGGAAAAGGACCGCCGCGGCGTCCTGAAGCGCGTGGAAAGGCTGCGGGGCCACAGCCTCGCGCCGGCCATGGTCGTCGCGAGGCTGCTCGATGCCAAGCCGGGTTTCGAACGTTCGGAAAAGCTCGACGTCCTGTCCGCGGGGCAGAAGATCGGCACGCTGGTGCGCGCCAAGAGCGGAGAGATCACGATCACGATCGTTCCCGACGCTGCAACCGAGGCCAGCCAGGACGCGCTCGAAGCCGGCATCGCCGAAGCCTTGCGCAAGGCCCGGACCTTGTAAATCCGTCTGTCGGGGGAGGGCGGCAGGGGCATTGTGAGAACCATTGGGATTTGCCTGCGCCGACCCTACCAGGCATCCGGCGGCCGCAACGGCACCCGGGCCGGCGTCATGGCGCGTCACCGGGGGCAGGGCAGGGAATCAAAAGCCGGCCCGGCCCCGCTCGGGCTGTCGGCACCTGGCGGCGAACCTCCATCGCCGGAGGCTGGGTCACGATCGCAGAGGGCTGGACGACCCCGCCGCGCGGCGGGCCTGCAGGGACCGGCGCTTCATCCACGGGGGGCGCGCGAGGCGTGGTCCTTGCCCTTGCGCTTTTCCCTGTCCCCCTTCGCCGCCGTGCCGCCCCTTGCGGCCGTGGCCGCTCTCGTCTTCGTACGGGTCCACCGCGGCGGGACATTGGCACAGGCGGCGAGCAAGGCCCTAGGGCCAGGGCGCCGCACGGGATGCACGAAGACCTCGAAGGTGATTCGCAGCCCCCACGGCAAAAGTAGTACTAAAGCGAACATGACCCGCGCCCCAGGCGTCGGCACGGACGTCAGGCCACAGGTCCGACGGAACAGCCCCGCTCGGGCGGCGGATCTCGGGTCGACGACTGTTGCGAGGTTTCCACGGGTTCCGGTGGCGACAGGCAGACCCAAGCAACCCGGATAAAATCCAATCAAATCAAGAACTTAGGCGAAGGTGCTCGCGAAGATGCTTGGTTGCAACACAAAATGTGTATTGATGATTACTTCAGTTATCATCACCCAATTCATGACAACGACCACCGTACCAGCCGGCCGGCCGGCATCCGCCAGGGCCATGGTCCATCCCGCCATACCGGCGAGATGGACCGCCGCATGAGTGCGACAGACATGCCTGCCGTTCCCACACCCTCCCAACTGTCCCACATCGATGACGACGAGCTCGCGCGTCTGGCGTCGAACTGGCGGGCCCTTGCGGGCCGCGGCGACCGCGAGGCCTTCGGCATCGCGCATGCGCTCGAGGTCGAGCAGCGGCGGCGCACGCGCGTGAGCCAGCTGCAGCAGTTGCCGGAGGATCCTGGGCCGGCGCCGCGCCCGTGGTGGAAGTTCTGGCAGCCGGCCAGCGAGCGGAACCCGACATCGGCCTCATGAAGGCCCTGATTCCGCGCAAGCTGCACCGCGGACACTTCGCGTTCATGCGGGCGCTGGCCCAGGGGCTCGACGAACGGGCCAGCTGGGACCGCTACCTGCGGCTGGAAGGCGAGCACACCGACCTGCGGACCGTGCGCCGCACCATCGCCTGGATCCGCGACGAATTCGCGGCGGCGGCGCGGCGCGAGCACAAGCCAGGCACGGCCCGCCTGATCCTGCTCGATGCCGACCGCTTTTCCGCGGCCCCGGCGCTTCCGAGCCTGGCCGACTTCGCGATGGCGAACGGCCTGGAGGATTTCTCCGAATCCGAACAGGTCGAGGCCTACGAGGCCGCCTATCCGGCCGCGGGCAAGGCAGGGCAGGGCGCCCGGCCCTCGCGGCGGGCGCGCGTGGTCGAGCGCCAGCTCGAGGCGCTGCGCTGGCTCGAGAACCTGGTCGCCCAGGACCCGCGGCCGCTCGACAGCGTGTCGGCCTGGCTCAACCCCTCGGTGGCGAGCCGTTTGGAACGCGCCGGCCTGCGCACGCTCCATGCGCTGGTCGAGCACATCAACGGCATCGGCTCGCGCTGGTGGGTCCATGTGCCGGGCGTGGGCGAACTGAAGGCGGCGCGCATCCTCGACTGGCTGCGCGCCAACGAACAGGTGCTGGGACTGCGCATCGGCGCCCACGCGATGACGCCCCGGGCGCAGCTCGGCCCGCTGGCGCTGGCCGCCGTGGTGCCGGGCGGCACCGCGCTCGTGCCTTATGAAAAGTTCGTGCTCCCCGCCGGGCTCGACGGCAGCGCAGGCACCAACCGCGCGCCGCACGGGCAGTGCCTTCTGATGGCCGCCAACGACCACGAGGCCGTGGGGGCCTGGCTCAGCGCCAAGCGCGCGGGCGAGGCCACGGCCGACCTGTCGGCCACCCAGCGCGCCTACCGCAAGGAGGCCGAGCGCCTGCTGCTCTGGGCCGTGCTGGAGCGCGGGAAGGCGCTGTCGTCGCTCACCGTCGAGGATGCGATCGACTACCGCGACTTCCTGCTCGATCCGCCCGCCCACTGGTGCGGCGCGCGCCATCACCAGCGCTGGTCGCCGCTGTGGCGGCCGATGGAAGGGCCGCTCGCGCCCTCGGCGCTGCGCCAGGCCATCGCGATCCTGCGCAGCCTGCATGCCTTCCTGGTGAACCAGAACTACCTCGTGGGCAACCCCTTTGCCACCCTGGCGCCGCCCGCGAGCCTGCAGCAGCCGCTGGACTCCAGCCGGGCGCTGAGCTTCGCGCAGTGGGACCATGTCGATGCGCTGCTTCAGGCGCACGCCGACACCGAAGCCAGGCGCCGGCTGCGGCGCGGCATGCGCTGGCTCTATGCCACCGGCCTGCGGCTGGCCGAGATCACCAGCGCCAAGTGCGAGGATCTGGAACAGGTCGAATACCGCAGCGCCGACGGCGCGCTGGCCACGGGCTGGCAGCTGGCGGTGGCCGGCAAGGGCGGTCGCTGCCGCCGGGTGCCGGTGCCGCCGGCGCTGGTGGCCGAACTGGAGGACGAACTCGCGCGCCACGGCTTCGAGCGGCAGGTCGGCGCCGTGAGCAACCGCGGCATCCATGTGCTCGCGCGCTTCGATGCCGAACTGCGCCGTCCGGCCGCGTGGTCGGCCTCGGGCCTGTACCAGGCGATCAAGGCCTTTGTCGCCCAGGCCGCAGCCGGCTTGCGTGGCGCCGAAGCACAGCAGCTCAAGAAAGCGAGCACTCACTGGCTTCGACACTCGCATGGATCCCACGCGCTGCGGGGCAGGGAAGGGCAAGTGCCGGTGCCGATCCAGGTCGTGCAGAACAACCTTGGGCACGCCTCGGTGGGGACCACGGCCATGTACTTGGCCGCCGCGCAGGTGCAGAGCCATACCGAAATGCGCTAGCTGCTAGCGCGCTTGGGCGCTCGCTCGCCGGTGGGAATCTGCGCAAGATGAGCGCCATGCAAACCATGGACGAGAACTGGCTGTGCTTCCACCCGAACCCGTCGAAGCCGCGCTTCACGCCGCCGCCCGGCGCGGTGGACGCGCACTGCCACGTCTTCGGCCCGGCGGCCGCGTTTCCCTACGCGCCCGAGCGCAAGTACACGCCCTGTGACGCTTCGAAGGATCAGCTCTTCGCCCTGCGCGACCTGCTGGGCTTCGAGCGCAACGTGATCGTGCAGGCCACCTGCCACGGCAGCGACAACCGCGCGCTGCTCGATGCCCTTGCGCATTCGAACGGACGCGCGCGCGGCGTGGCCTCTGTCGCGCCGGACGTGAGCGATGCCGAACTGCACCGGTTGCACGAGGCCGGCATTCGCGGCGTGCGCTTCAACTTCCTCAGGCGCCTGGCGGACTTCACGCCGCGCGAGGTGCTGATGCGCATCGCCGAGCGCATCGCGCCGCTCGGCTGGCATGTGGTCGTGTACTTCGAGGCGCAGGACCTGCCCGAGCTCTGGGATTTCTTCACCCGCCTGCCGACAACCGTGGTGGTCGATCACATGGGCCGGCCCGATGTGAGCCAGCCGGTCGACGGGCCGCAGTTCGAGCGCTTCGTGCGGCTGATGCGCGAGCATCCGAACGTGTGGTCGAAGGTGAGCTGCCCCGAGCGCATGTCGGTCTCCGGCCCGCCGGCCTACGATGACGTCGTGCCGTTTGCACAGCGCCTGGTCGAGCAGTTCCCGGACCGCGTGCTGTGGGGCACCGACTGGCCGCATCCCAACCTCAAGACCCACATGCCCGACGACGGCACGCTGGTCGACATGATTCCGCGCATCGCGCGCACCGCGCAGCTGCAGCAGCTGCTGCTGGTGGACAACCCGACGCGGCTGTACTGGGCCTGAAAGGCGGCGGCCCTAGACTCCAGCCCATGGACCTCAAGCAGCTGGAGTACTTCGTTCGCGTGGCCGAGCTGGGGAGCTTCACACGCGCGTCGATCGTGATCGACGTGGCCCAGCCCGCGCTCAGCCGGCAAGTGCGCCAGCTCGAAGTGGAGCTGCGGCAGAACCTGCTGACGCGCAACGGCCGCGGCGTCACGCTCACCGAGGCGGGCCAGCTGCTGCTGGCGCATGCCAGGGGCATCCTGCACCAGATCGAGCGCGCCAAGGAAGACCTCGGCCGCATGCGCGGCGCGCTGGCCGGCCGCGTCGCGGTGGGTTTGCCGCCCAGCATCGCCAAGCGCATTGCCGTGCCGCTGACCCGCGCCTTCCGCCAGCAGCTGCCCGATGCGCGCCTGGCCATCACCGAGGCGCTTTCGAGTGCCCTGCAGGAATCGGTGATCGCGGGCCGCATCGACCTCGCGCTGCTCTACAACCCCGCGCCCTCGGCCGACATCGACAGCGTGGCCATCCTCGAGGAAGACCTGTACCTGGTCGGACCGGCGGGGCAGCCCGGTGCACAGGTGTCGCTGCGCGAGGTGGCGTCGCAGCCGCTCGTGATCCCGACCCAGCCCAACGCCATCCGCATGCTGGTCGAGGGGGAAATGGCCAACATCGGAAGCCGCCCGACGATCGCGATGGAGATCGACGGCGTGGCCGCGATCCTCGACCTCGTCATCGACGGCGTGGGCTTGGCGGTGCTGTCCTCGAACGCGGTGCTCACGGCGCCGCGTCCGGAGGCTTTCGGCATCCGGCGGATCGTGGATCCCCCGCTGCGCAGCCGGCTGGCGCTGGCCGCCAGTTCGCAGCGGCCGGCCACGCTGACCCAGCAGGCCGTTTTCAAGCTGGTGCGCGAGGTGGTCGATCAGACGATGAATGCTTCGCCGGCCGCGATGCTCACTGCTTCGGAATGCCGGCCAGGCGAATGACTTCCGACCAGCGCTGAATCTCGTCTCTCAGCAGCTCCGCCTGTTGCTGCGGCGTGCTTCCCTGCGCCTCCACGCCGAGCTGCCGCAGCCGCTCCTTGATCTCGGGCGCGGCCAGCGCCGCATTGGCTTCCTTGTTGAGCCTCGCGATGACGGCGGGCGGCGTCTTCGCGGGCACGGCAAGGGCGTTCCATGACGAGACCCTGAAACCGGGCGCGCCACTCTCCGCGACCGTGGGCGTCTCCGGCAGCGCGAACGAGCGCTTCGCGCCCATGACCGCGATGGCGCGCAGCGACTTGCCGCTGAGCTGCCCGAGGATCGGCGCGAGGATCTCGACGCCGGCGTCGACCTGTCCTCCCCGCAGCGCCGTGATCAGCGCGGGCGAGCCGTTGAACGGAACCACCTGCGCGTCGATGCCGGTGCTGCGCTTGAGCAGCTCGGCCGCCAGATGCTGCGTGCTGCCCACGTTGATCGTGCCGATGTTGACGGTGCCGGGATGCGCCTTTGCGTAGGCCAGTAGCTCCTGCATCGACTTGAACCTGGAGTCGGCGGCCGTCACCACGGCCATGTCGAAATAGCCGAGCGTCGACACCGGCGCGAAGTCCTTCACGGTGTCGAACGGCAGGCGCTTGAACAGCCCCGCGCTCACGGCATTGCCGTTGGACATCAGCAGCACCGTGAGTCCGTCCGGCGCCGACTTGGCCACCGCATCGGAAGCGACCACGCCGCCGGCGCCGGGCTTGTTGTCCACGATGATGCTCTGGCCCATGGCCTCCGACATCTTCTGCGCGACGGTGCGTGCCGTGAGGTCGGCCACGCCGCCGGGGCCGAAGGGCACGACGAGGCGGATCGGCCTGGTCGACGACGATGGCTGCTGCTGTTGCGCGTTCGCTCCCGCGCAGAGCAACGAGAGTGCGGCCAGCGCGAGCGCCGAACGCCAGGTGGTTGTGCGCAGGATGTTCATGGGGTTCGACTCCGATGGGGGGCAAGCATGCACGGCATCTCAGAAGCGGTGCCGCGCGCCGGCAGATGTCTGGGGCCTTGTGCCGGCGTGATGGACTATCGCAACTCGGGCGGCGGCTCGCTATCCGGCCCGGGCACTTTGAGATATGTCGCGGCGGCATACCTGATGCGCGCAGCTTCCTCGCCAAGATGCGCGCGGGACCGCGTCGCCATCGCCACCGAGGACATCTCTTTGACCATCAACCTGCAAACGCTCAAGTGCGGTGAATGCGGCAGCGGCATGCTCGAGCGCTCGGGGCTCAACCAGTACGCCTGCGCGCATTGCGGCTCGGTCGATGGGCCCTGCCATCGCGGCAGTCGTGGTGCTGGTCACCGGTGTCTTCGGCGTCATGGCCTATGTCGTGGACCGCAACCAGCCGGAGCGCGCCTCGATGGCGCCGCGCACGATCCCGAGCGAGGGCCTCAGGCTCGAGGCACGCCAGGTGCTGGCGGACAGCGGCAGTTCGGCGCAGCCCCGGCTGCTGGTGACGGCGCGCAACGAGAGCGGCACCGCGATCGAACGGCCGAAGGGCCATGCGATCTTCTACGACCGCGACAGCCGCCCGAGCTGCAGGCCGGCGCGTTGTCGACGCCGTTCTGGACGACCGAGGGGCCGCCGCTGGAGTTCACGTGCGTGCGCCTGGTGCAGCAGGCGGACGAGGTGTGGCTGTTCGGCCGCCTTGCGAACGCGCGCCAGGACGCCCTGGCACTGGCCATCGTCGAAGTGCTGGTCACGCTGTACGACGACGCCGGGGCGGTCATCGGCGTCGGGCGGGGCTTCTCGCAGGCCACCGAACTCAGGCCCGGCGAACGCAGCGCGGCGGAAGTGCGCATCGAGCGCCTCGGCAACCGCAAGGTGCCGATCGCGGCATGGGACTACCGCATCGACTACAGCCTGACCGAAGGCGCGCAGCAGGCCAAGAAGCGGGTGCTGACGAGCAGCAGCCGCGTGATCCGCACGGCCGGCGCGCCCGAGATCCTGCGCGCGTCGCGGCGCGCTGACGTCGCCGCGAGCCGGGCTACTTTCTCCTGCGGCCCGATGACGCCGGCTGCGCCGAGGTCTGCGAAGGCGCCGCGCCGCCATCCACGCCGAGCCGGCCGCCGCCGCCCAGGCCCTGGCCGCGCACCGTCTGCGCCTTGTAGCTGCGCAGCGAGCGCACCATCTGGTTGAAGGCGTCCATGAAGGCCGCCGCGATCAGCTTGCCCTGCGGCGTGCGCGTGTAGCCGCCGACGTTGCCGGCGCCGCGCAGGCCGCTGAGCTCGCCGAAGCCCGCGAAGTCGGTCTTGGAGGCGCTGCCTTCCGACGCCGCGACCTGCACGCCCGAGCGGTTGTCGATGAGCGTCAGCAGCGCCGCGGCTTCCTTGGTCTGGAGGCTGGCGCCCAGGCTCGCGATGGCGCGGCCGCGGCCGCCGCCGACCAGCCCGCCGATGGCACCGCCGAGCCCGCCCGCGTCGTTGTTGCTGAATACGATTTCCGGCGAAAGGCCGTAGTCGGACGCCACCATCTGGCCACGGCCGAAGTTGCTGCCGCCGCGCATCTCGCCCGACTGCATGAGCGCGCGCTCGCGCGTCATCGCGTTCATGCCGGCCGCGCCGCGCTCGACCACCACGAAGCAGTTCGACTGCTGTACCAGCAGGCGCAGCAGGTTGGCCGTGGGCGGCAGGCGGTATTCGCCCGTGAGAATGGTGTACCAGCCGGCATCGACGTTCTCGATCAGCGAGACGGTGCCCAGCGGCGAATCGCAGCGCTCGAGGGCGCTGCTCTCACCGGAGGTGGCCGAGCCCGCGGCGCTGCCCGTCGCGACGGTCTTGGCGGACTGGCTGCCCATCTGCATGTCGAGCGCGGGCATGTTCTGGCAGCCGGCAAGCGCCAGGAGCGTTGCCGCCGCTGCGGCCATGGCCGGTCTTGAAAACGCGCGCTGCTGGTAGGCCTTGTCCGTGGATTTCTTCATGCGATCTTCCCGTTGTTTGCGAAAGGGCCGAGATCCGGCCCCGCGCAAATCTAGAGGGAAGGCAGGATTTCCCACAGTGCCTAAAGTCACTGGTTGCGCTGCGCGCGGCAGGGCATCGTCAGACCGATCCCGGCAACTGGCCCACGCGCAGCATGCCCGTCAGCACCCGGTGCTTGGACTCTTCGATGTGGGCCATCATGTGGGCGAGCGCGCCTTCGCCGTCCTTGGCGGCGAGGGCGTGCAGGAACTGGAGGTGTTCCCGCATCGCCGGCACGACCTGGACCGGGCGCATGGAATCGGCGTCGTAGCGGATCAGGCGCACGTGCAGGCTGTTGACCCGGTAGATCTCCGACAGGATCTCGTTGCCGATCGAATCGACCATCAGGTCGTGGAGGCCCCAGTCCACCGCCTGGGCGTCTTTTTCGAGCTGCGCGTCGGGCTGGGGCTTGAGCGCGCGTTCCAGGATCGCCTCGTGGGCTTCGATGAGCCTCGCGATCGTCTCGGCGCTGGCGACGCGCGCAAAGTGAACAACCGCTTCGCGCTCCACCATGGCGCGCACCTGCCAGGCATTGCGGATCAGCTTCATGTCGACGCTGGCGATCTGCAGGCCCCGCTGCGGCACCGCCTTGATGAGGCCGGCCGCCTCCAGCCTCGGCACCAGCTCGCGCACGGCGGCCAGCGGCATCTCCAGCAGTTCCATGAGCTCGCGCTGCGAAACGAACTGGCCCGGCCTGATGCGCGCGTCGATGATCTGCTGCTGGAAGCCCTGGTAGGCGCGGCTGCGCTGCGTCACGGGCGCGTGTTCGACGCCTGCTTGAGCCGCCTGTCTGGGGCGGGCTGAACGGGTGGTGGCGGGGGGAGTCATTGCAGCAATGGTACGTGGTGCAGGCATTGGCCTGTCATTGTCGTACGACTAGGGTTATCACTAACACATGACTAACATGTCAGTCGGTGTATAGTTGTCCCATGGCGCGGCAGCCGCCGCCTTTTCGCTGTCATCCCCGCACACCGGAGCTTTCTTCATGGGTCTCGATCTCACTGGCGTCATTCCGCCGCTCGTCACGCCTTTCACTGCCGATGGCAGCATCGACGAGGCGGCCTTCCGCAAGCTCATCCGCTTCAATCTCGACAAGAAGGTGCACGGCGTCTGCCCGGGCGGCAGCAGCGGCGAAGGCCACACGCTGACGATCGACGAGTTCAGCCGCCTCATGGAGATCACCGCCGCGGAGGTTGCCGGCCAGGTGCCGATCGTGGCCGGCATCATCTCCAACAGCACGCGGGACGCGATCAACCGCGCCAAGGCGATCTCGCACCTGCCGGTCGCGGCGCTGCAGGTCACGCCGGTGCACTACCTGTTCAAGCCCGACGAGGAGGCGACCCACCGCCACTTCAAGGCGCTGACCGAAGCGGTCGACATCCCCGTGATCATCTACAACGTGGTGCCGTGGAACTACCTGAACCCGGCGCAGATGATCCGCCTCATGAACGAGCTGCCCGGCGTGCAGGGCATCAAGCAGAGCCAGGGCGACCTCAAGCTGATGGCCGACCTGCTGCTCGGCGTGCCGAAGGGCTGCAAGGTCTTCTCGGCCGTCGATGCCCTGCTGTACTCGTCGTTCGCGCTGGGTGCGCACGGCACGATCGCCGCCACCCCGGCCGCCTTGCCGGGCGTGTGCGTGGCCCTGTGGAACACCGTGCAGGCCGGCGACCACGTGAAGGCGCTGGAGATGCACAAGTCGATGCTCGCGTTCTGGAACGCCGTGATCGGCGACAACCTGCCGGCCAACCTGAAGACGACCATCACGCTGCAAGGGTGTGATGCCGGCCTGCCGCGCGCACCAATGCCTCCGACCACCGCAGCCCAGCGCGCCCGCATCGAGACGGCGCTGGAAGACGTGCTGCGCTTCGACGCCTGAAGGCGCCATCCACTCGGAGACAGGTGAGAAAAATGAACATCCATCGTCGGCAGATCCTCCATTTCGGCGCGGCAGCCGCGGCGGGCAGCGTGCTCGGCGCGCCGGCCTGGGCGCAGGGCTTTCCGAGCAAGCCGCTCACGCTCGTGGTTCCCTTCGCACCGGGCGGCAACACGGACATCGTCGCGCGCACCGTGGCCGTGGCGCTGGGCAAGGTGCTGGGCCAGTCGGTCGTGGTCGACAACCGGGCCGGTGCCGGCGGCTCGATCGGCGCCATGCAGGTGGCCCGCGCCGCGCCCGACGGCTACACGCTGCTGCTTTGCGGCGCCGGCGTGGTGGTCACGGTCCCGGAGATGGTCAAGACCAGCTACAGCCGGTCGAGCTTCGCGCCGCTCGGCCTGGTGAACAAGAGTTCGATGGTTCTGCTCGCGCGCAAGAACGAGACGCGCTTCAGGAACTTCAAGGAGTTCGCGGCCTATGCGCGTTCCGGCGACGGCAAGCTGACGGCGGCGCACTCGGGGCCAGGAACGCCCAATCATCTCGCGCTGCTGCAACTGGAGAACCTGCTCAAGACCAAGTTCACGATCGTCAGCTACAAGGGCTCGGGTCCGGCGCTGGTCGACCTGATCGGCGGGCAGGTCGATGTGCATTTCGACCAGGTCACCAGCTCGCTGCAGCACATCAGGGGCGGTTCGCTCCAGGCGCTCGCGGTCCTGGGCCCCGCGCAGGACCCGTCGTTGCCCGGCGTGCAGACCGTGGCGGAGCTCGGCTTCGGCGAGATCGATGGCACCACGTACGTCGGGGTCCTCGCGCCCAGCGGCACGCCAAAGGACGTGCATGACAAGCTCGCCGCGGCGCTGGCGCAGGCCGTCAAGGACCCGCAGACGGTGAACAGCGCCCGCGAACTCGGCAGCGTCGCCCTGTCCAGCACGCCGCAGGAGTTCGCCCGCATCCTCGACGCCGAGTACGCACTGGCCACGCAGGCCACCAGGGACGGCCGCCTCAAGGCCGACTGAGCACCTCCGCGCATGCAGGCGCCGGGCGCAAGCCGGCGTCGGCAGCGCCATGCCCGCGACAGCACGACAACGCCCCCGAACAGACGAAGACCACCGTGAAAAAGATCCTCAACGACCCCCATGCCTACGTCGACGAAATGCTCGACGGCCTGTGCCTGGCCCATCCCGAGCTGCAGCGCCGCGGCGAGGGCGGCCGCGTGATCGTGCGCCGCGGCGGCGCCGTACCCGGCAAGGTCGGCATCGTCACCGGCGGCGGCTCGGGCCACCTGCCGGTGTTCCTCGGCTACGTCGGCGAGGGCCTGCTCGACAGCTGCGCCGTGGGCAACGTGTTCGCGGGCCCGCGCATGGACGACTGCATCGACGCGATGCGCGCCGCCGATGGCGGCGCGGGCGTGCTGCAGCTCTATGGCAACTACGGGGGCGACCGCATGAACTTCGACATGGCGGCCGAAATGCTCGCGCTCGAGGGCATGCCGGTGGCGTCGGTGCGCGTCGCCGACGACGTGGCGAGTGCACCCGCCGCGCAGCGCGAGAAGCGCCGCGGCGTCGCAGGCCTGGTCCTGGTCTACAAGGCCGCCGGTGCCAAGGCGGCGGCCGGCGCGACCCTGGACGAGGTGGCGGCACTCGCGCGCAAGGCGGGCGACGCCTGCCGCTCGATCGGCGTCGCGCTCAGCCCCTGCGTGGTGCCGGAGTCCGGCAAGGCTTCCTTCGCCATCGGCGACCAGGAGGTGGAATTCGGCATGGGCATCCATGGCGAGCCCGGCATCTGGCGCGGGCCGCTCAAGCCGGCCGACGCGCTGGCCGACGAGATGCTCGAGCACGTGCTGCCGGAGCTCGCGCTGGCGCAGGGCGATCGCGTTGCCGTGCTCGTCAACAGCCTGGGCGCGACGCCCGCCGAGGAGCTCTACATCCTGTACCGCCGCGTGGCCGGCGTGCTCGCGCGCCGCGGCGTGACGATCGTGCGCCCGCTCGTGGGGCGCTATGCCACGTCGATGGAAATGGCGGGTGCATCGCTGAGCGTGATGAAGCTCGACCCGGAGCTGGAGGCGCTGCTGGCCGCGCCCGCGGACTGCCCGTTCTGGAGCGTGCGCCGATGATGCTCGACGCCGCCACGCTCGCGGCCGCGCTGCCCCGCTGGTGCGCGGGCCTGCACGCCGCCGCCCCGGAACTCAACGCGCTCGACGGCCGCCTGGGCGATGCCGACCTGGGCGCGACGCTCGACAAGTGCGCCACGATGGTGGAGCAGGCGCTGCCCGAGTTGCCGGCGACGCTGGAAGGCATCTTCAGGCGCACCGCGCAGGCGACCGCCAAGGCGTCGGGGTCGAGCTTCGGCACGCTGCTGACGGTCGCGCTCATAAGCTGTGCCAAGCGATGCGCGGGCATCGACTCGCTCGATCGCGCGGAACTCGCGGCCATGCTCGCCGACGTGGTCGCCACGCTCGCGGCGCGCGGCGGTGCGAGCCTGGGCGACAAGACCGTGCTCGACGGCCTGCATGCCGTTCATGTCGCACTGGCTGCGTCGCCGGAAGGCGCCGACGCACGCCGCCTGGCCAGCGACGCAGTGCGCGCCGCGCTCGACGCGTTCCGCGACAAGCCCAACCGCATCGGCCGCGCGCGCATGTTCGCGGACAAGACCATCGGCATGGACGACCCCGGCATGGTGGCGCTGCAGCGCATGGTCGACAGCCTCTGACGCGCGGGACCCGCCGCGCGAAATTTTTTTCCGGAGACAAGAAATGCTTGGACAAGTGATCGTCAGCGGCCTTGCCATGGGCTGCATCTACGCCCTGATCGCTCTCGGCTACGCCTACGTCTGGAACACCATGGCGATCGTCAACTTCGCCGCCGGCGAGTTCCTCACGTTCTCGGCCTTCGTCTTCGTCGCCACCTTCACCACCAGCCTGCAGCTGCCGTTCTGGCTCGCCGCGGTGCTCACCGCCGCGGTCATGGCCGTGCTGGGCGCGGTGTTCTCGCGCCTCGTGTTTGCACGGCTGCAGCGCCAGAAGGCGCTGGTCGCCATCATCGCGACCGTGGGATTCGGCATCTTCCTCAAGGAGATGGCCCGCATCATCTACGGCCCCGAGCCGCTGCTGTACACCAGCCCCTTCGGCGACGGCGTCGTGGCCCTGGGCGGACTGCGCGTTCCCGTGCAGCAGATCGTGATCATGGCGGTCGTCGTCGCCGTGATGGCGCTCCAGTACCTGGTGCTGCGCTACACCACCATCGGCAAGGTGATGCGCGCCACCGCGCTCGACCGCGAGACCGCGCTGCTCATGGGCATACCGGTCAACCGCGTCCTTGCCGGCACCTTCGCCTTCTCTTCGGTCCTGGCCGCGCTCGCCGGCATCCTGCTTGCGCCGCTCTTCTACGTGACGACCGAGATGGGCACGCTGGTGGGGCTGAAGGGCTTCGTCGCGATGATCATCGGCGGCTTCGGCAGCGTCCCGGGCGCGATCCTTGGCGGCGTGCTGCTGGGCGTGGCCGAGAACGTCGGCGCCTTCACGATCTCCTCGACCTACAAGGACGCGATCGCCTTCGGCCTGCTGCTGGTGTTCCTGCTCGTGCGTCCCCAGGGCCTCTTGCCCGAGCGCAATGCGGACCGTGCCTGAGGAGCCCGCCATGACCCAGACCTGGATGCGCCCCGCCGCCTGGACCGCCGTGCTCGCGGCGCTTGCGCTGCCGATCGTGCTGGACCTCAACAGCTACTACCTGCACGTCCTCAACCTCGCGTGGATCTTCGCGATCGCCGCGCTGGGCCTGCAGGTGGCCACCGGCGTCACCGGACAGATCGTGCTCGGGCAGGCGGCGTTGGTGGGCTTCGGCGCCTACGCGACGGCGCTGTTCATGATGCGGCTCTCGCTGCCGTGGTACCTCGCGCTGGTGGCGGCGATGCTGCTCACGGCCGCCGTCGGGGTGCTGCTGGGCGCGGTGAGCACGCGCATCAAGGGGCACTACCTGGCCATCGTCACGCTGGCGCTGAACGAGATCTTCCGCATGGTGGCGCTCAACGAGGAATGGCTGACCGGCGGCCCGATGGGCATGCGCGACATCCCGACCCTGAGCATTCCGGCGCTGGGCGACACCATCGACCGGCAGCTGTACTTTCCGCTGCTGGCGCTGTGCTTCGCGGCCTATGCCGTGACGGTGTTCTTCCATCGCGCACGCACGGGCCGCAACATGCGCGCCGTGCGCGACGACGAGATCGCCGCCGAGGCCATGGGTGTCGATTCGCGCCGAGTGAAGACCATCGCCTTCGTGGTGTGCAGCGCGTGGGCGGCGCTGGCCGGCGGCCTGTATGTGCTGCTCGTGGGCTTTGCGGCGCCGGCCAACTTCACGGTCTTCGAGAGCATCAAGATGATGCTGATGGTGGTGCTCGGCGGCCTGGGCTCGATTGCCGGCACCTTCCTGGGCGCGGTCGTCATCACGGTCCTGCCCGAAGCGCTGCGCGGCCTGCAGACCTACTATCTCGCGGCCTTCGGCATCGGCGTCGTGGCGATCCTGCTGCTCGCGCCGCGCGGTCTCGGCGTGGTCGGCGACTGGCTGCTGGGCGCGTTCCTGACCGGCAAGCGCGAGCCCGTGGGCGAGGCGCCCGCCGCGCCGCTCAACCTGGGCGCTGCGGCGGCGGCCGCGGCATCGGCGCTGCGTGCCCACGTTCCAGCGCCCGGCGCCGGCGAGGCGCTGCTCAGGGTGCGCGGCGTATCGCGCAGCTTCGGCGGCGTGAAGGCGCTGAACGAGGTGGCGTTCGACCTGCAGCGCGGCGAGATCCTGGGCCTCATCGGACCCAACGGCTCGGGCAAGTCGACCATGATCAACGCCTGCTCGGGCACGGTGGGCGTCGAAGGTTCCATCCAGCTGGGCAGCGACCGCATCGACAACCTCGCACCATGGACCATCCATGCACGAGGCGTCTCGCGCATTTTCCAGAATGTCCGGCTGTGGGAATCGATGACGGTGCTGGAGAACGTGATGGTGGCCCATCGCGCGCCGCGCGACCCGGCAGGCTCGCGCGAAGCCCGCAGCCGCGCCGCCGCACTGGAAGCCCTTGCCAGCATGGGCGTCGCGCATCTTGCGCACCGCCGCGGGGGCGACCTGTCCTTCGGCCAGAGCCGGCTGGTCGAGATGGCGCGCGCCATCGTGAACAAGCCGAGGCTGCTGTTGCTCGACGAGCCCGCGGCCGGGCTGCGCGGCGGGCTCATCCTGGAACTCTCGCAGATCCTCCAGCACCTGCGCGCGCAAGGCATGTCGATCCTGGTGGTCGAGCACCGCATCAAGCTGGTGATGAACATGTGCGACCGGGTGGTGGTGCTCAACCTGGGCGACAAGATCGCCGACGGCCGCCCCGCGGAGGTCATGGACTCCCCGGCGGTGATCGAGGCCTACCTGGGCGAGCGCATTCCACCGGAGCCGGCGGCTCCCCTGGCGCGCGAGCCGGCCCCGGCGTGAGACCGGCATCTCCATCTTTCCGCTCCCTCGGTTTTCAACAAGGCGCATGTTGCGCAACTCACCGGAGACACAAGCCATGAAGAAATCTTCCATCCCGTTCCCGCGCGCCGGCTGGCTCGGCGCCGCCGCGCTGGTGCTGTGCGTTCCAGCCATGGCCGATGCGCTGATCGGCGTGTCGCTGCCCCAGACCGGGCCCAAGGCCCTGGTCGGGCGCAACTTCAAGCAGGGCGTGGAACTCGCGGTCAGCGAAATCAACGCCGCGGGCGGCGTGCTGGGCAAGCCGCTGGAAGTGGTGTTCGAGGACGACCAGGGCGACAACCCGAACGGCGCCATCAATGCCGTCAACAAGCTGATGCAGGTCAGCAAGGTGCCGGTGATGATCGGCCCGCACTACTCGGTCACGCAGATGGCCACGCAGAAGACCTACTGCAACGGCAAGGTGGTGTCCATCACGGGCGGCACGTCGGTGGCGATCACGCACAGCGGATGCAGCTACGTGGTGCGCACGCGCTCGGACGACGACGTGCAGGCCCGGGCGCTGATCGCCTATGCGCGCAACGAACTCAAGGCCGGCGAGAAGACCGCGGTGTTCTATGCCAACGACGACTTCGGCAAGTCGGGCCAGGCGCGCGTCGTCGCGCAGATGGCCGCGCTGGGGCTGAAGCCCGTGGCGGTGGAAAGCCACAACCCGAGCGACAAGGACTATTCCGCCCAGCTCGCGAAGCTGCAGAAATCCGGTGCCGAGCTGGTGATCCTGTGGGCGCACGACACCGATGCGGCATTGATCCTGCGCCAGGCCAGGCAGTTCGGCCTGCCCTTCAAGTTCGCGGGTGCCGTGCTCTCCGAGGATGCGTTCCTCAAGCTGGCGGGCAGCGCGGCCGAGGGCTCGATGAGCGCGTCCTATTTCGTGCCCACCGATCCAAACCCCGCGGTGCAGGCGTTCGTCAAGAAATACGAAGCCAGGTACAGGATGGCGCCCGACGTGTGGTCCGCCACCTACTACGACGCGACCATCCTCGCGGCCAAGGCGATCAACGAAGCCAGGTCGGCCGATGTCGAGAAGATCCGCGCGGCGTTCTCCAGCGTGAACTACAGCGGCCTGCTGGCCGACTACAAGTGCGACAAGGCGGGCGACTGCAACAAGCAGGTGAACATCGTCGAGATCAAGGGCGGCCAGCCGGTCGTGCGCTCGGCCGTCAGGTTCTGAGGTGGCGCGCATGCGAGGAAAGCCATGATGCAAGCCGATCTGCCTGCTTCGGCGATGGCCGAGCGCCCGGAGCTCGAGCTCGCGCACGTCGACGTGTTCTACGGGAAGGTCCAGATCCTGTTCGACCTGTCGATCCGCGCCTACCCCGGCCAGATCGTCGCGGTGATCGGTGCCAACGGCGCCGGCAAGTCGACCACGCTCAACCTGGTCGTGGGACGCCTGAAGCCGAGTGCCGGCCGCGTGGAGTACTGCGGCCACGGCATCCATGATCGATCGGTGGAGCAGATCGTGGCCTCCGGCATCGCCTGCGTTCCGCAGCGCCGGCGCATCTTCTCCACGCTCAGCGTGAAGGAGAACCTGGACGTCGGCGCCTACGTGCGCCGGCACGACAAGGGGGCCGTGGCCGAGACCCTGGACGAGGTCTACGAGCTGTTCCCGGTGCTCAAGCGCAAGTCCGGCGAGATGGGCGGGGTGCTTTCGGGCGGCGAGCAGCAGATGCTGGCCATCGCCCGCGGTCTGATGGCCGGACCGCGCGTGCTGCTTCTGGACGAACCTTCGATGGGGTTGTCGCCCAAGCTGACCACGGCGATGTTCATGGACATTCGCCGCATCGCGCGCGCCGGCCGCACCGTGGTCATCGTCGAGCAGAACGCGTTCGCCGCGCTCAGCGTCGCCGACCATGGCTACGTGCTGGAGGGTGGGCGCATCGCTCTGGAGGGCAGCGCCGCCCAACTGCTGCACGACGACCATGTGCGCGACGCCTACCTTGGCGCCTGAACATCAACACGCAGTTAACGATGGCCTTTCACAAATCCCTCGAACAAACCGCGCGAGCGGTCGAACTGCTCCTGCCCGAGTTCCGGGCGATCTTCGGCGAGCGCGCCGTCACATCGGCTGCGGTGCGCGCGCACCACAGCCACGGCGAGGGCCTGCCCGACCCCGGGCAGCCGGACCTCGTGCTGTTCCCCCTTGCGAACGAGGAAGTGGCCGCCGCGGCCCGGCTGTGCCATCGTGCCGAGGTGCCGATCATCGCCTTCGGCAGCGGAACCTCGATGGAGGGGCACGTGGCGGCGATCCACGGCGGGGTGTGCATCGACCTCTCGCGCATGGACCGGGTGCTGGAGGTCTCGACGGATTCGATGGACTGCCGCGTCCAGGCCGGCGTGACGCGCGAGCAGCTCAACGAACACCTGCGCAGCAGCGGCCTGTTCTTCGCGGTGGACCCGGGCGCCAACGCGTCGCTGGGCGGCATGGCGTCTACGCGAGCGTCGGGCACGGCCGCCGTGCGCTACGGCACCATGCGCGAAACGGTCATGGGGCTGACGGTGGTGACGCCCGACGGCCGCATCGTTCGCACCGGCACGCGCGCGCGCAAGTCGGCGTCGGGTTTCGACCTCACCCGGCTCTACGTGGGCAGCGAAGGCCTGCTGGGCATCCTCACCGAGGTGCAGCTGCGCCTGTTCGGCCTGCCGGAGCATGTGGTTGCGGCGGTCTGCCAGTTCGACAGCCTCCGCGCCGCGATGGACACGGTGATCGCCACGCTGCAGCTGGGTGTTCCGGTGGCGCGCATCGAGCTGCTCAACGATGTGCAGATGGACGCATGCATCCGCTATTCGAAGCTCGACGAATTCGAGGCACGGCCCACGCTGTTCATCGAGTTCCACGGCAGCCAGGCGGCCGTGGCCGAGCAGGTGGACATGGTGCAGGGCCTTGCCAGCGAGAACGGCGGCAGCGGGTTCCGCTATGCCCACCGGCCCGAGGAGCGCTCGCGCCTGTGGAAGGCCCGCCACTCGTGCTACCACGCCAACCTGGCGATGCATCCGGGCTGGAGTTCGATGGGCACCGATGCCTGCGTGCCGATCTCGGCGCTGGTCGACTGCATCACCGAGACCGAGGCCGACATCCGCGAAAGCGGGCTCTATGCACCGATCGTCGGCCACGTGGGCGACGGCAACTTCCACCTCGGGATCATCTACGACGACGCAGACCGGGCGGCGCGCGCCAAGGCCGAGGCGCTGGCCGAGCGTGTTGCGCTGCGCGCGATACGGATGGGCGGCACCTGCACCGGCGAGCATGGCGTGGGGCTGCACCGCATCGGCCAGATCGAAGTCGAGCACGGCGAGGCGATCGATCTGATGCGCGACATCAAGCGGGCCCTGGACCCCGCCGGAATCATGAATCCGGGGAAGATGCTGCGCATGTGACCGCCACCGGCGGCTCGAACGCGCGGATCGGCGGCAGCGCGCCGTCGTAGCGTTCGATCTGCACCGTGCTGAGCTGGCCCGCGCAGCCTTGCGCGAGCGACGAGGTGCCGATGTCGCGCGTCAGCACGTTGGGGTTGCCGTGCGCGCACATCGGGCGGCCCTGGTCGTCCGTGGCCGGGTCGTACCAGGCGCCGGTGGGCAGCTGCACCACGTCCTCGCGCATGTCGGCACACAGGTGCGCGCTGGCCAGGCAGGCGCCGATCTCGTTGAAGAGCCGCACGATGTCGCCTTCCTGGATGCCGCGCGCCGCGGCGGCGGTGGGATGCAGCGTGCAGACCTCGCGGCCGCGGCGCTTGCTGGCCTGGCTGTGGGCGCCGAAGTCGAGCTGGCTGTGCAGCTTGGTGTGCGGCTGGTTGGCAACCAGCCACAGCGGATGCTCGGCGGTCGGCGCGAACCTCGGTGCAAGCCAGGCCGGATGGCCCGGGCAGTCGGCATAGCCGAAGGCGGCGATCGCCGGCGAGCTGATCTGCACCTTGCCGCTGGGCGTGGGCAGCGGCGCGGCGGCGGGATCGTTGCGGAAGGCGCGCAGCATGCCGCCGTCGTCGTCCCGCTGCGGCAGCATGAGTTCGCCGCGCTGCCAGAAGGTCTCGAAGTCCGGTGCGTCCAGGCCCAGTGCCTCGAGCCCGCTGCGGGTGCGCTCGTACAGGTGTGCCAGCCATTCGCGTGTCGTGCGGCCCTCGCTGAAGGCCTCGAAGGCGCCGAGCCGTTCGGCCAGGTCGCAGAAGATGTCGTAGTCGTCGCGCGCCAGGCCGCAGGGCTCGGCGATGCGGTGCATGGCCACCACCATCGGGTCGGTGGCCGTGGCGCCGATGTCCTCGCGCTCCAGTGTCATGGTGCTGGGCAGCACGATGTCGGCATGGCGCGCGGTCGCGGTCCAGGCGATCTCGTGCACGACGAAGGTGTCGAGGGTGCGGAAGGCCTCGGCCAGGCGCGCGAGGTCCTGGTGGTGGTGGAACGGATTGCCGCCTGCCCAGTACGCGAGGCGGATGTGCGGATAGGTCCGGCGCTGGCCGTTGTAGTCGAAGGGCTGGCCCGGATTGAGCAGCATGTCGCTGATGCGCGCGACCGGAATGAACTCCTTCACGCCGTTGCTGCCCTGGGGCAGCGCGGCCGCCGGCACGGCGTTGTTGCGCTTGCCGTAGTGCGCGAGCGTGCCCAGCGCGTAGTTGTAGCCGCCGCCGGGCAGGCCCAGCTGGCCGAGCGCCGCGGCCAGCACCGCGCCCATCCAGACCGGCTGCTCGCCATGCTCGGCGCGCTGCAGCGAGTGCGACACCACCACCAGCGTGCGCTTGCCCACGAGCGAGCGGGCCAGCTCGACGAGCTGCTGTGCCGGCAGGTCGCAGATCGGTGCGGCCCAGTCACAGCTCTTGGCCACGCCGTCGCTGCGGCCCATCAGGTAGTCCTCGAACGCGGCCCAGCCGTCGCAGTGGCTGGCGATGAATTCGCGGTCGTGCGCACCGTCGCTCACGATCTGGTGCACCAGCGCCAGCATCAGCGCCGTGTCGGTGTTGGGCCTGGCGGCGAGCCACTCGAACTGCGCCTCGTCGGGCAGGTCGCTCCGGAGCGGGCTGATGCAGACGAAGCGGCAGCCGCGCGCCGCCGCCTCGCGCATGGCGCCGCGCTCGACATGGCGGCTGATGCCGCCCGAGGCGATGCGCGAATTCTTCAGCGCCATGCCGCCGAAGGCCAGCACCACGTCGGTGTGTTCGACGATCTGCTCCCACGTCACGTTGCGGCGCGCCACCTCTTCCATCGAACCGAGGATGTGCGGCAGCATCGGGCCCGAGGCGCCGGCGCTGTAGCTGTTGACCGAGCGCACGTAGCCGCCGAGCGTGGTGTTGAGGAAGCGGTGCACCTGGCTCTGCGCATGGTGGAAGCGCCCCGCGCTCGACCAGCCGTAGGAGCCGCCGAAGACTGCACCGGCACCGTGCCGCTCCTTCACGCGCCGAAGTTCCGCGGCCAGCCGGTCGAGCACCTCTTCCCACGGCAGGGCCGCGTACGCGTCCCGGCCGCGCATCGGATCGGGCCCGGGGCCGCGTTCCAGCCAGCCCTTGCGCACCATCGGCGTGGTCACGCGCGCGCGGTGGCGCAGTGCATCGGGAAAATTGTCGATCAGCGGGTTCGGGTCCGGATCGCCCGGATGCGGCTTCACCGTGAGCGTGCGGCCGTCCCAGGCGGCGGAGAACACGCCCCAGTGGGCGCTGTGCGGATGGAAGGTGGGCATGCGCGGGTCCGCGGAGCTTCCGGTCAGGCGGCCGGTCCCGTGGCGATCGGCGCGCCCGGCTGCGCGCTCCATTCGCTCCACGATCCGGGGTACAGCGCCGCGCCCTTCAGGCCCGCGACTTCCATGGCCAGCAGGTTGTGGCAGGCGGTCACGCCCGAGCCGCACTGGTTCACCAGTTCCGCGGCGGGCCGGCCGCCGGTGATGGCGTCGAACTCGGCGCGCAGCTGCTGGGCGGGCTTGAAGCGGCCGTCGGCGTCCAGGTTGTCCTTGAACAGGCGGTTCCTCGCGCCCGGAATGTGGCCGCCGACCGGGTCCATCGTCTCGTTCTCGCCGCGGAAGCGGTCGGGGGCGCGGGCGTCGAGCACGAGCTTGTGCCGGCTCTCGATGTTGGCGCGCACCTCTTCGTAGGACAGCGTCGTGACCAGCGATTCGCGCAGCGCGAAATCGCCGGGCGGCCGTGCCGGCGGCGCCTCGGTCGACACCGCGTGGCCCGCGGCTTTCCAGGCCGCGATGCCGCCATCGAGCACGGCCGCCGCGCGGTGCCCGGCCCAGCGCAGCATCCACCACAGGCGCGCCGCATACATGCCGCCGGCGTTGTCGTAGGCCACCACCTGGGTGTCGTTGCCCACGCCGATCGCGGCCAGGGTGCGGGCGAAAGCTTCGCGCGCGGGCAGCGGATGGCGGCCGTTGCGGCCGGTCTTCTCGGCCGAGAGCGCGTGTTCGAGGTGCAGGTAGAACGCGCCGGGGATGTGGCCCGCGTCATAGGCCTGCTGGCCGGCGCCGTGATTGGTCAGCTCGAAGCTGCAGTCCAGCACCAGCGGCGGATGCGCGCTGCGCAGTGCCTCGGCCAGCTGCGCGGCGGAGACGAGGGTGTCGAAGGTCACGTGATTCACTGGGCGATCTCCTTCATCAGCGCAGGCGTGATGGCCGCCTTGTAGCGGGCGATGTCGTCGACGATGAAGCTGCGGAAGCGTTCCATCGGCAGGTCGTGCTCGGTGGCGGCGTCCTTGCGGATGGCGTCGCGCACCTCGGGCGTCGCCAGCGCGCGGCTGAGGTGCTCGGACAGCAGCTTCACCACCGCCTGCGGCGTGCCCGCGGGCGCCACCAGCCCGTACCACTGCGTCACCGGCACATCCACGCCCAGCTCCTTGAAGGTCGGCACCTCGGGGATCGCCGGGTTGCGCTTTTCGCCGGTGATCGCGAGCAGCCGCAGCTGGCCCTGGCGCACCTGGCCGACCAGGGGCGATGCGGTGGCGAAGAAGCTGTCGACCTGGCCGCCCAGCATGTCGGTGATGGCCGGACCCGATCCCTTGTAGGGCACGTGCAGCATGTCCACGCCGGCCTTCTGCTTGACCATTTCCATGCCGATGTGTGCGGCGCCGCCGGTGCCGGTGGAGGCGAAGCTCAGCTTCTGCGTCTTCGCGGCATCGAGCAGTTCGCGCGCCGTTCTGAAGCGCGAACCCTGGCTCACGAACAGGCCGTGCGGCGCTTCCAGGATCAGCCCGATCGCGGCGAAGTCGTCGGGCACCTTGTAGGGAAGGCTCTGGGGCTTCATGGCGGGCGAGACCGCGAGGTTGCCGCTCATGGCCAGCAGGATGGTGTAGCCGTCGGGCTTGGCCTTGGCCACGATGTCGGCGGCGATGTTGCCGCCGGCACCGGCGCGGTTGTCGACGATCACGCTCTGCCCGAGCGTCCTGCCCATGGCGTTGGCGATCAGGCGGCCATACAGGTCGCCGCCGCCGCCGGGCGGAAAACCCACCACGAGCTTGACGGGCTGCTCGGGGTAGGCGGCCCGGGCGGCGGGTGCGGCCAGGGCCAGCAGGCTGGCGCCGGCCAGTGCAAGGGCGCACAGGCGGCGGATCGGGGCGATGGTGTGCTGCATGTCATGTCTCCTGTCTTTGTTCGTGCAGCGGGAGATGCACTCCCGCAGCGGGCGCAATTCAGCCGAGCCAGGCCGCCTGCGCTGCCACGACACGGTCCACCGAAGCACCGCACTGGCCCAGGTAGGCCGCGGGGTCCGTCATGTCGCGGATCTCGTCGTCGGCGAGCAGCTGGCCGAGGCCCGCGTGCTGGCGCATCGCATCGGCGAAGCTCAGCTTCTGCGTGATGCCGTGCATCGAGGCTTCGTAGATCCATTCGTGCGCGGTCTGCTTGCCGACGCGCTCCGACAGCTCCAGCATCACGCGCTCCGAAAGCAGGTAGCCGCGCATGCGGTCGAGGTTGGCGGCCATCGCGTCGGCATTCACCTTCAGGCCCGCGAGCAGGTTCTTGGCCTGGAACAGCATGGCGCCGGCAATCAGGCAGCACTCGGGCAGCGCCTTCCATTCCATCTTCCAGGCGATGCCGTCGCGCTCGCCCTCCTGCACCATGCCCTCGACCATCATCGCGGCGTTGTAGCGCAGCGGACGCGAGAGGCCGGCCAGGTTCTCGGCCGAGGTCGGGTTGCGCTTGTGCGGCATGGTGGACGAGCCCAGCTTGCCTTCGGAGAAACCTTCCTCGACCTCGCCGAACTCGTTGCGCTGCATGTTGAAGAGTTCGTTGCCGATCTTCGACAGTGTGCTGCCCAGCATGGCGAGCAGGCCCGTGTATTCGGTGAAGCGGTCGCGCGCCGGTGCCCAGCTGATCGTGGGCACGCCCAGGCCGAGCTTCTTGAGCATCAGCGCTTCGAGCTCGATGGCCTTCGGGCCCAGCGAGGCCTGGCTGCCCACGGCGCCGGCCAGCATGCCGACCAGCACGCGCGGCGTGGCCTGCACCAGCCGCTCGTGGTGGCGGCCGAGTTCGTCGAGCCACACGGCGCACTTGTGGCCGAAGGTGATCGGCAGCGCCTGCACGCCGTGCGTGCGGCCTGCCATGGGCGTGTCGCGGTGGGCCACGGCCAGGCGGGCGAGTTCCCGGCCCACGGCCTGCAGGTCGCGCATCGCCACCGCATGGAATTCCTTGAGCTGCAGGGCGACGCCGGTGTCGACCACGTCCTGCGTGGTGGCACCGTAGTGCACCCATTCGCCGTTTTCCTTCGAGCAGGCGGCCTGCAATTGCTTCAACGCCGGCACCAGCGAATGCTTGATGCGGCGGATCTCGGCCGACATCGCGGCGATGTCGATGTGCTCGACCTTGGCCTTGCTCGCGATCTCCTTCGCGGCGGCGGCCGGGATGAGGCCCAGCTCGGCCTGCGCGGACGCCAGCGCGGCTTCGAAGTCGAGCCACTTCTGGATGCGGTTCTCCTCGCCGAAGATGGCGCGCAGTTCATCGGTGCCCCAGAGGTGCTGGAGCGATTGCATGTCGAAGACGGAAACGGGCATGGAGGTCCTGGTGGTTCAGCGGAAGGTGAGGGGGTCCAGCAGCGCGCGCGGCAGCATGCGGCCTGGATTGAAGGTGTTGGCCGGATCCAGCGCGCGCTTGATCCGCGCCATGGCGGCCAGCGCGACCGGGTTCTTGTAGTGCATGAAGGCCGCCTGCTTCTGCCGCCCGATGCCGTGCTCCGCGGAGATGGAGCCGCCCAGCCGCGCGGCGGTGGCATGCACGACGTCGTGCACCGCCTCCTCGCGCGAGCGGAATTCGGCATCGGCCATGCCGGCGGGCTTGCCCTGGTTGTAGTGCAGGTTGCCGTCGCCCACATGGCCGAAGCAGACGATGCGGATGCCGGGCATCAGCTGCTGCAGCGCTGCGCCGGCCTGCTCGATGAATTGGGGAATGCGCGAGATGGCAACGGCGATGTCGTGCTTGATCGACGGGCCTTCCAGCCGCTGGGCCTCGGGGATGTGCTCGCGCAGCGCCCAGAAGGCATGGGCCTGGCTGTCGGAAGCGGCGAGTGCGGCATCCGGCACCAGGCCGTCTTCCATCGCCGCGCCCAGCACCTCCTCCACCGCGGGCCGCAGGTCCAGGCTCGCGGAAACCTCCGACACATCGAGCAGCACCGACCAGGGGCTCGCGCTGCCGAGCGGCGCGCGCATGCCGGGCGTGCCGTGCCGCAGCACCAGGCCCAGCGGCTCCTCGCCGATCAGCTCGAAGGCGGTCACGCGCTCGCCCACCGCATCGGTCAGGCGCGACAGCAGTTCCACCGCGGCCTGCGGGTCGCGCACCGCGGCCCAGGCCGTGACCACCTGGCGCGGCCGCGCAAAGAGCTTGAAGGTGGCGGCCGTCACGATGCCCAGCGTGCCTTCGCCGCCGATGAAGAGCTGCTTCAGGTCGTAGCCGGTGTTGTCCTTGCGCAGCGCGCCCAGCAGGTCGAGCACGCGGCCGTCGGCCAGCACCACTTCCAGGCCCAGCACCAGCTCGCGCGTGTTGCCGTAGCGCAGCACCTGTTCACCGCCGGCATTGGTCGAGACCACGCCGCCCACCGTGGCGCTGCCCTCGGAGGCCAGCGAGAGCGGGAACAGGCGGCCCGCCGCCTCGGCCGCGGCCTGCGCCTCGAGCACCGTGCAGCCGGCCTCGAGCGTGAGCGTGTTGTCCAGCGGATCCGCGCGGCGCACGGCGCGCATGCGCTCGAGGCTCAGCACCACCTCGGTCCCCGAATCGTCGGGCGTGGAGCCGCCGACCAGGCCGGTGTTGCCGCCCTGCGGCACGATCGGCACGCCGGCGGCCGCACAGGCCGCGACCACGCGCGACACCTCATCGGTGCTGGCCGGGCGCACCACGGCGCGCGCGCTGCCGGGGAAGGTGCGGCGCCACTCGGCCTCGTAGCGGGCCCTGTCGGCGGCGGCCGTCAGCACGTGGGCAGAACCCACGATGCCGGACAGCATCTCGGCCAGCGCGTCGGTGGCCGGGGCGGCGGGAATGTCGATGGTCGCGGTCATGCAGAAGGCGGGTGGGCTTCTCGGCCAAGCTGGCACGAGGGCAGGAATGTCTCTTTGTCGATTTGCTGTATTTCATTGATTGAAATACAGTTCAATAAACAAAATTCTAGGCGGGCGCGCGACGCACTGTCAACCGGGTCGGTCCCGACGCGGCAATCGCACACAATCTGCTCCCATGAGATCTACCCCTGCTTCGAAGAAGACATCGGACGCGGCCCCGGTTCGCAAGACGGCGCGGCGCGCATCGGACGCCGCCTCGCCCGTCGAGGCGCCGGCTCCCGAGGTGGCGCCCAGTGCGCCGCAGCCGCCCTCCGGCGTGCTCGAGCGCGGCCTGTCGATCCTCGAATGCTTCACCGAAGACCGGCTGCGCCTGAAGCTGCGCGAGCTGGCCGACTGCACGGGCCTGGACAAGGCCACGCTGCTGCGGCTGCTCGGCGTGCTGGTGCGCGCCCGCATGGTCCACCGCTTCGACGACGGCGCCTACGCGCCCGGCCCGGCGCTGCTGCACATGGGCATGCTCTACCGGCGCACCTTCGACATCGGCACGCGGCTGCAGCCGGTGCTGCAGGAGGTGATGCGGCAGACCGGCGAGACGGTGGCCTTCTACGTGCGCGACGGCGACGAGCGCGTCTGCCTCTACCGCGAGAACAGCAGCAACGAAGTGCGCCACCATGTGGAGGTGGGCGCGCGGCTCAAGCTTTCGGCCGGCGGCTCGTCCTCGCACGTGCTGCGCTATTTCACGGGCGGCAGCACGCCGCATGCAGAGGCCATTGCGCGCGACGGCTTCGCCATCACGCGCGAGGAGCGGGTGCCGCAGATCGCGTCGGTGGCCGTGCCGGTGTTCGACAGCGATGGCGCCTTCCAGGGCGCGCTGGTGGTGATCGGCCTCGCGCAGCGGCAGAGCGCGACGGCCCAGCGCAAGGCCGTGCAGGTGGCGCAGAAGGCGCTGGTGCAGCAGGGCTTCAGCAACCGCCCGCCGCGCGACTGGCGCCGGTAGCGCGCGCGGGGCTCACAGCCGGTCGACCGGGATCTTCAGGTAGGCGGTGCCGTTGGCATCGGGCGGCGGCATGCGGCCCGCGCGCATGTTGACCTGCACCGCCGGCAGCATCAGTGCCGGCAGCGCCAGGGTGGCGTCGCGCGCCCGGCGGCGCGCGACGAAGTCGGCCTCGGGCACGCCGTCGCGCACATGGATGTTGCCCGCGCGCTGCGCGGCGACCGTGGTGCGGCAGGCGGCCTCCCGCCCCGCGGGCGGATAGTCGTGGCAGAGGTAGAGCAGGGTCTGCGGCGGCAGCGCGAGCAGCCGGCGGATCGAGCGGAACAGCGTGGGCGCATCGCCGCCCGGGAAGTCGCAGCGGGCGGTGCCCAGGTCGGGCATGAACAGCGTGTCGCCGACGAACACCGCGTCCGGGCCGCCGGCCGGGTCGGCGATGCGGTAGGCCACGTCGGCCGGCGTGTGGCCGGGCACGTGCAGCGCCTGCGCCTGCAGCCGGCCGATGGCGAAGGCCTCGCCATCGGCGAACAGCCGGTTGAACTGCGAACCGTCCGCCGCCATGTCGGCTGCATTGAAGATGCCGCGGAATTCGCGCTGCACGGCGGTGATGCCCGCGCCGATCGCCAGCGTGCCGCCGAAGCGCTGCTGCAGCCAGGGCGCGCCGGACAGGTGGTCCGCATGCGCATGCGTCTCCAGCAGCCACTGCAGCTGCAGGCCCCGTGCCTCGACGTGCGCCGCCACGGCCTCGGCCGGACGCGCATCGGTGCGGCCGGAATGCATGTCGAAGCCCAGCACCGGGTCGATCACCGCGCAGGCCCCGGCGCCGTCGTCGACCACATGGGAGAAGGTGGAAGTGGCCGCATCGAAGAAGGAACGGATGGACAGGCTCATGGGGCGGATTCCTCGCAACTCGTTGCATTTTATATAATGATCCAGATTTCATTCAATAAAATTACCTTGCCGTGATCGCAGCTCCCATTTCCGATGTCCTGCCGGAATCCGTGCTGGTGGCGCACCTGTTGCGCCAGGCGTCGCAGCCACTGGCCGCCGCCACGCGCGCGCGGCTCGCGCAGGCGCTGCTGGACTGGTTCACGGCCGGCTGGTCGGCGCAGGACATGCCCGCCGCCGCCACGCTGCGCGGCCTGGCGCAGACGCTGATGCCCGGTGCGGGCGAGGCGGCGCTGTTCGGCGGCCAGGGCGCCACGCCGCTGGCGGCCGGCTTCGCCAATGCCGGCATCGCGCACCTTCGCGAGATCGACGATGCGCACCGCGCGGCCATGCTGCATCCGGGAGTGGTCGCGATCACGCCGGTGCTCGCGCTGGCGTCCTCGCTCGGGCTCACGCACGAGCGCGCCGCGCGCGCCATCGTGGCCGGCTACGAGGTCGCGCTGCGCCTGGGCGAGGCGCTGGGCGCGCGCCATGCGGGCCTGTTCCATGCCACCGCCACGGCGGGCGCGGTAGGCGCGGCCGCTGCGGCCGGCATGGCGATGGGGCTCGATGCGCCGCGGCTGCACCATGCGCTGGGCATCGCCGCGACGCAGGCGGCCGGCCTCTGGCAGCTGGTCGACGACGATGCGCACGAATCCAAGTCGCTGCATCCCGCGTTCGCGGTGCGCAACGGCATGACGGCGGCGTTTGCCGCGCGGGCCGGCCTGCCGGGCGCGCGCGCCTTCTTCACCGGCCGGCGCGGCATGTACGCCGCACTGGCGGGCGAGGGGCCGTTGGCAGCCGTCGCTGAAGGACTCGATGCGCCCGAGCGGCTGCACACCGCCACCATCAAGGCCTGGCCGGCGTGCGCGATGCTGTTCACGCCGCTCGACGCGACGCGCGCGTTGATCGAGGAACACCGCATCGGGGCCGCCGACGTGCAGGCGATGGAGATCGAGATCTTTCCGCATGCGCTCAAGATCGCAGGCGTGCAGTGGCCCGCCAGGCCGGCCGAGGCGAGCTTCTGCCTGCGCTACCTGCTCGCGGTGCTGCTGGAGAAAGGAGGCGTGCTCGGCATCGCCGACACGGAAGCCCCCGATCTTGACAGCCCGAGCCTGCGCGCCCTGGCCGCGCGCATGCAGGTGCGGCCGAACGAGGAGTTCCAGCGCGCGTTCCCGCAGCGCCGCCCGAGCCGCGTGACCCTCATGCTGCGCGATGGAAGGCAGATCAGCGCCTACCGCGATCTGCGCCGCGGCGACCCCGAAGACCCGTACAACTGGGCCGGCCTGCAGCAGCGCATGCGCAGCTTCGCGCCCGCCATGGACGAGGCGCAGGCCGCCGCACTGGTGAGGTGGTGCGAGGGCTTCACCTCACCAGCGCAGGACGCCTTGCCCTGTGCGCCGGCCGGCGCGCTGTTCGGCGCAGCCTAGCGCGGCCCCCGGCACCGGGGCGGCGCCATGGCTCCGCCGCGTTCAGGTGGCCAAGCTCAGCCCGGCAAGCCGGCCTTGATCCGGGCCGCCAGGCCATCGGCCGCTGCGTGCATTGCATCCCAGAGGCACACGGCAGCACGCGTGTGGTAGCGGTTGAGCGAACGTATCAGGCAGGCCGTTCGCGCGAGCGTGGGATCATCGATGGCGACGGCGCCGCGCACATCGAGGCTCAATGCCGTGGCCGCATTCACCACGGCCGTCATGCCCCGGTGGCGCACGGCATGCACCAGGTCTTCCTGGGCATCGGACTCGAAGCGGACCTGCGGCCTGAGGCCTTGCGCGGCAAACAGGCTGTCGATCCGGCGGCGCATGGCGTATTCGGGCGGCAGCAGCGCCAGCGGCTCGCCGGCGAGTTCGGCCAGCGCCATGGGACGCCGCCGCCTGCCCGATCGCACGGCGACATAGGGTTCGGCAAAGCAGGGCTGGACATCCATGTCCGGGCGGTCCGACGCATCGAAGGTGACGGCGAAATCCAGGTCGCCGCGCGCGACCCCTTCGGCCAGCGCCGATACCGTGCGGCGGGACATCGAGATGGACAGGTCCGGCCAGCGCGCCTGCGCCGCACGCACCACCGGCGCCACCCAGCAGCTGCCGTACGACTGGACCAGGCCGATGCGCACGGTGCCCGAAACGGCAGCGGAACGATCGCTCGCGGCGCGCAGCGCCGCCTGGAGATCTCCCATGGTGGCGGTGATGCGCCGATGCAGTTGCAGCGCTTGCTGCGTGGGAATGGCCCGCCGGCCCACGCGGTCGAAGAGGCGCAGGCCCAGGGCCGACTCGAAGGCGGCGATCTGCTCGGACAGCGCGGGCTGCGAGATCGAGCATTCGCTGGCCGCCTTGCCGAAGCTGTCGGCCCGGATGACTGCGTTGAAATAGCGAAGCTGGCGCAGCGAGACGAGTTCCAGCGGATCGCGGGCACGACGGGACATATTGATAGGTTTTTCCGAAGAATATCGAGGATAGAACCGATTTGATCAATTCCCTCCTATCCGTGACATTGGGATGTACCCAAGCAACCCCGAGAATCATGCAGACACGCCGACACTTCATCCAAGGCGCCGCGGCAATGGCCACGGCCGGCAGTTCGTGGACCGCAGCGATTGCGCAGGGCTTTCCGGCAAAGCCCATCCGCATCGTCTGTCCCTACCCGCCCGGTGCCACTACGGATGCGATCTCCCGCCTGATGGCCACGGCGCTCCAGACCACGAGCGGCGCCACGGTGCTCGTCGACAACCGCGACGGCGCGGGCGGCAACATCGGGACCGAGGCCGTGGCCCGCGGCGATGCCGATGGCTACACCCTGCTGCTCGGCGCGCTGGGGCCGCTGAGCGCGAACGAGGCCCTATACCCCCGGCTTGGCTTCAACCCCGGGCGGGACTTCAAGCCGCTGGCGCTCGCTGCGGTGGTGCCGCTGATCATGGTGGCGCACCCGTCGTTTCCCGCAGCCACGCCGGCCGAAGCTGTCAAGCTGCTGCGTGCGAACCCCGGGAAATACGCTTACGCATCGGCCGGCAACGGCACGCCGCAGCATCTCGCCGGTGAACTGTTCAAGCAGGTCACCGCCACCGACTTCGTGCATGTGCCGTACAGGGGCTCGGGCCCGGCGCTCAACGACGCCATGGGCGGGCAGGTCCAGCTGCTGTTCGAGGCCTCGCCTGCCGTGCTGCAGCACATCAAGTCCGGGCGGTTGAAGGCACTGGCCGTCACCACCCGCGAACGGATCGCAGGCTTGCCCGGGGTACCGACATTGAAGGAGTCCGGCATTGATGCCGATATCGGCGGCTGGTACGGCTTCCTCGCCCCCGCGGCCACGCCCGCCGACAGGGTGGCCTGGCTGTCGGAGCAGATGCGGCGTGCCCTGGCCGATCCGCTCGTGCAGACGCGCCTGGCAGACCTGGGATCGCAGAAGGTCGACAGCTCGCCGCAGGCGTTCGCCCGGCTGATCGACGCCGAGCGGGCGCGCTGGGGCCAGTTGATCCGCGAACGCGGGATAAGGCTCGACTGATGCCGCACCTGCATATCGAAGTCAGCGCGGACCTGGCCGCCGCATTGCACTGGAAGCAGCTGGCTCGCGACATCCACCTCGACCTGGCCGCCCGCGAATGGGCCGACATCGGCGACCTGAAGACACGGGTCCTGGTTTGCGCCGATACCCTGTCGGGCCAGGATGGCGGCGCGCAGCAACTGGTGGCGACCTTGATCCTCACCCGGGCGCGTGCGCCCGAGCTGCAGCGCGCCATGAGGGACCGAGTGATGGCGCACCTGGAACAGGCCGTGGGTGCGTTGCGGCCCGTGCATTGGGTCCAGTGCTGCGTCTTCATCCAGGCCACACCCAGGGACGACTATGCGAAGCGGCAGTGGAACGCGCCGGCCGCGCTGCTCCCGCGCGTGCGATGAGCGGCGTGGCTGCGGCGACCCGCCCTGGGCGGGCGTCAACGCACGGAATTCGCCATACGGCCGGAAGCCACTTGGGCGCAAAGGTTGCCGCCGATCGGCGGTTCGTGCGACCGCCTGGAGCGATCGCGCGCGGCCACATTTCAGGAAGCCGGTTCGAACCATGTTCGCCCTTGCAGGCGAGTGCATGTCTCAGCCCGCTCGCGCGGAACAGCATGCGCCAGGCTGGGCATCTGGCATTCCATCTTGGGCGACTGAAGCGGCATGGGCCTGCGGGCGCGTCGAGCGGGTCGGCGGGCCCCCCACTTTCTCCTGCCATTGCCCGACGGCACAAGCCGCGGGCTTCCGCTTGATCTTCCTCAAGCACCCTGTGGCGCCATCGGTGCATCCTCGTGCCTGGATCGTCGTCTCCTGATCAGGCGGATCCGACCATGACCGAACCGACCCTGGCCCCACGTCCCCATTCGCTACACCGGCCGCGCACTCGCGCCATGCTTTTCCCGGCTGCCGCCATCCGGCGGCGGGTCGTGCGCGTCGTGTCGAACGCAGTCCGGTGACTGTGCCTCTTCATCCGATCGTCCGAAAGCAGCGCATGTCCAGGCCCGTTCCGCATCTCTTTGGCGACGCCCCTGCCGCGCTGCCGGCACCCGCCACCACGATCGAGCAGCTCAATCGCGAGTGCTTCTGTCTCAGCCTCGACCGGGACGCGCTCGCGCGCGCGCTCGACGCCGAGCTGGGGCAGCCGGGCCTGTCCCAGCTGGTGCGCGAGCGCTGCCCGTTCGTGTTCGCGGCCCAGCCGGTGTTCGTGGCCGCGCCGCGGATACGGCGCATGGCGCAGGTGGTGCGGGCCGTGGAGTCGGTGGTGGCGCTGCCGGCCTACCGCGAACAGGCCCTGGCCACCGCTCCCGCGATTGCCCGCCTGGGCAGCGCGGGCCCGCGCGGCGTGTTCTTCGGCTACGACTTCCACCTCGAACAGGACCGCCTCGGCCTCATCGAGATCAACACCAACGCCGGCGGGGCGATGCTCAACGCGGTGCTGGCGCGCGCCCAGCGAGCCTGCTGCGAGGCGATGGATTCGATGGTGCCCACGCGGGCCAGCGCGGCCGACTTCGAGCAGCGCATCGTCGACATGTTCCGCCAGGAATGGCGCCTTGCAGGCCGCTCGCGGCCGCTGGCCAGCATCGCCATTGTCGATACGGCGCCGCCGGAGCAATACCTCTACGCCGAGTTCCTGCTGTTCCAGCAACTCTTCGAGCGGCATGGGCTGCGAGCCGTCATTGCCGACCCGTCGTCGCTCGAATGGCGAGATGGCACGCTGTGGCACGGCGACGTGGCCATCGATCTGGTCTACAACCGCTTGACCGACTTCTATCTCGAGCAGCCGGAAAGCGCCGCGCTGCGCGAGGCGTACCTGCATCAAGGCGTTGTGCTGACACCCCACCCGCAAGCCCACGCGCTGTACGCGGACAAACGACAGCTCGCCGTTTTCAGCGATGCAGCGCGGCTGCAGGCGTTGGGTGTGCCCGAAGCCACCCGGCAGGTGCTGCTGGACGCGGTCCCGCACACGGAGGTCGTGAATACTGCCGATGGCGAGCGCCTGTGGGCCGCACGCCGTGGCCTTTTCTTCAAGCCCGTCGCCGGCTTTGGCAGCCGCGCCGCCTACCGCGGCGACAAGCTCACGCGGCGGGTGTGGCAGGAGATCCTCGCTGGCGGCTACGTCGCGCAGGCCATCGTGGCGCCGGGCGAACGCCTGATCGACGAGGACGCCGACCATGCCATGAAGTTCGACCTGCGTGCCTACGCCTACGCCGGCGACGCGCAGTGGGTGGCGGCTCGCCTGTACCAGGGGCAGACCACCAACTTCCGCACCCCCGGCGGTGGTTTCGCGCCGGTGTACAGCACGGTCGATGCGTCGGGCCGCGCGCTGCGCCAATCGGGTGGCGAGCATGCCTCGTATGTGTTCCTGCTCGACGAGGCCGGCGGTGTGCACGCGGTCCCGCATGCGCTGTATGTGGCGCTCGCGCGCCGCGAAGCCGCGGCGCCCGCATGGGCCGGCCGGAACCTGCGCCTGGCCGACTGGTATGTGCGGCTGAAGGACGGTGAGCCCGATGCCATCGTCAACGAGACTTATGGCCTTGCCCATGTCGACGCGCAGGGTCGTCTCGGGTCGGTGGCCGCACCCGCCGATGCCGGCTGGCCGACGGTGAAGGAACGGGAACGCATGCATGCCATGCTTTTCGAGGCGGCGGATTGCCCGGGGAGCGCGCGATGAACGATCGGGTCGATCAGCCGCCGGCCCGCATCGCCTGCTTCGAATGGCGCCGCCGCGGCGAGAGGCTTGGCCGGTGCATGCTCCTCGTGGCTGCGGCGCTGCTGCTCGCTGCCTGCGCGGCGATCGCCTTCGACGCGCCGCGCGCGCCGTCCCATGCGTTCGACCAGCCCCTGCAGACGTCGCTCGGACGGACCTACTTCGCGCAACTCGCATCGGCACCGGGCCAATCGGGCTTTCATCTGCTGGTTTCCGGACCGGAGGCGTTTGCTGCTCGCGGCGCTCTTGCCGCGGCGGCGGAGCGAACGCTGGACCTGCAGTACTACAGCGTCGCCGACGACTCGACGGCAACGCTGCTGCTGGACGGTGTGCTGCGCGCCGCGCAGCGGGGCGTTCGCGTGCGGCTGCTGGTCGATGACCTCAATGTGGGCGACCGCGAAGCTCACCTGTCGGTGCTTGCCGGGCATCCGAATGTGGAGGTGCGATTGTTCAATCCGTTTTCGCAGCGCGGCAGTTTCGGCCTGGTGCAGGTGCTCGAACTGCTCGGCGATGGCGAGCGCCTGAATCGGCGCATGCACAACAAGCTGTGGATCGCCGATGGCGCCGTGGCCGTGATGGGTGGCCGCAACCTGGGCAACGCCTACTTCAATGCGTCCCAAGAGCGCGACTTTGCCGATCTCGACGTGCTGGCCGCCGGTCCCGTGGTGGCCGAAGTATCGCGCAGCTTCGACCAGTACTGGAACAGCCGGGAGGCGGTGCCGATTGCCGCCGTCGCCGGACCCGCGCCGCCGCTGGCCGATCTTCGGCAAGCGTGGGCCGAGACTGCCGCGCAGGCCGGACATTTTCGGGAAGGCGCCTATGTGCGCTCGCTGCGCAGGACAGCGTTCGGCGGCCTGGTGCGCTCGGGACAGCTGCCGCTGGTTGTGGCGCCCGCCGAGGCGCTGTTCGACGTGCCCGCGAACTCGCTCGCCGGTTCGCCCGAGACGACCAGCGCGATCTTCCCGGTGCTGCGCAAGGACGTCGAGCAGGCCCGGCACGACGTGATTCTGGTGTCGCCCTATCTGGTTCCGGGTGCGACCGGTGTGGAGGTGCTGTGTGGTCTGGCTCGTCGTGGGGTGCGGGTGCGGATCCTTACCAATTCCCTGGCCTCGACCGATGTGCCGGTGGTGCACGCCGGATACGCGCGTTACCGCCCGCAGCTGCTCGCCTGCGGCGTGGTGCTCTATGAGTTGCGGCCCGGGGGACCCGGCGCCAGGACCCCGCGCCTGGGACTGTCGTCCGGCGCCAGTCTTCACGCCAAGGCCGTCGTCGTGGATGGCCACGCGGTGTTCATCGGATCGATGAACCTCGATCCGCGCTCCAGCAAGCTCAACACCGAGGTGGCGCTGCGGATCGAAAGCCAGGAACTCGGGGGGCAGCTGACCGCGCTCTTCGGCGAGGCCACCACGCTCGACCAGGTCTTCGAGGTCGAGCTCGATGAGCCGGGCAACGCCGCTTCATCGCTGCGCTGGCAGTCCCTGGATGGCGATCGGCCGGTGCGCTATTCGAGCGACCCCCTCGCCAGCGCGTGGCGCGTCTGGATGGCCCGCTTTCTGGGGGGGCTGGCGCCGGAAGCGCTGCTGTAGAGAGCCCCTGCTTTGCACGCTGGCTGCGCTCCCTGCGGGCCTGTCAGGGGCGCGATCCTGCTGGCGGATCGGCCTCAGTGGCCGCTGGCGGGGCGTGCGTGCGAAGCCTTGAAAAAATTCGGCACGAACCGAGGCGTGGTCTTCGCGTACTCCCGCCAGGCATCGCCGAAAGCCATCTCGGAGTCGCGCTCTTCCGAAATGGCCAACCGAACGTACATCACCACCAGCACCGGGAACATTCCGAGCGTGAGCATCGTGGGCCACTGAAGCAGGAAGCCGAACATGATGGCCACGAAGCCGATGTACTGCGGATGGCGAACGAGCCGGTAGGGACCTGCCTTGGCCAGTTCGTGACGTCGCTGGGCGTGATACAACACGTGCCAGGCCTTGGACAGCAACGTGAACCCGGCAAAGATGAAGGCGAAGCTCAGGACGTGCAGCGCGCCGAAATGCGGATTGCCGTGCCGGCCCGTGATGAGCCACCACAAATGGCCAGCGTCATGCTCGAGCAGGTTGACGCCCGGAAACTTCGTGCCGAGCCAGCCGGAGAGCAGGTAGATGGTCAGCGGGAAGCCGTACATCTCCGCGAACAGGGCCACGATGAAGGCACCGTACGCTCCGAAGCTGCGCCAGTCGCGCAGGTTGGCCGGTTTGAAGAAGCTGTATGCGAACCCCACGAAGATGACGGAGTTCAGGAACACGAGGCCCCAGAGGCCGTAGTCATTCGGAGCGCTGTTCATGGTCGTTCCCCGGGGGCTGTCCGTGCGGCTGTCCATGGCCGCCGTGGCCATGGCCGTGGTGCATGAAGATGTGCATCAACGGACAGGCCAGGATGATCAGGTAGGGCAGGGCGCCGAACAGGTGTGCCGTGTGCTCCGTGACGAGGTAGAAGCCACCAGCGGCAGTGGCTACGAGCAACGCCAGGCCCGCAGGAGACCGCCAGAACGACGGCGGCTCGGAACGATCGTGGTCCATGGACGTGCTCCTTTGGTCACCGGGCTCCCTGCCGTTGCACGAGCGTCGCACGTATTTCGATGCGCGGCTTGATGTGCGTCAATGCAGCCCGGCCCCATCGCGCCAAGATCTGAAGTGGCAACAGGAGAATCTCATGGGCACGACCTCGCCTTCAGTCCGGAACCTGGAATCCGCTCCCACGGCTCTGCGTACGGGGATGGCCTTGGCCGTGACCGTTGCGGTCTTCTACACGCTGTGCGCAATGGTCTGGCTCGCCGCGCCCGGCCCATTCCTGAATTTCATGAATGGCCTGTTCCACGGCATGGACTTCAGCGCACTCCTGCGGCCTGCACCGTTCTCCTGGGCCGGCTTCCTCGAAGCGATCGTCGTGTTGAGCGTTTGGGCATTCCTCGCAGGGTCGTTCTTTGGGTGGCTGCGCCGGCGTCTTGGCAGCTGAACCCTTCTTCGGGGTGGTCCTCCCCGCTTCAGGTCCTGCAGACGCCGGTCCGGATCCAAGGCCCGTCCGTAGCCGCGATGCCAGATGCGCCCAGGGTGTTCCAGCTGGATCACCTCTGCACCAAGGCCACGGACGACCATCGCGCAGTTCATACAGGCCGCGGACTCCGACATCCATTGGTACACCGAACAGCGGATCAAGATCTTCCTGGGCTGTCCGAGGCCCATCGAATACCGAGAGAGCCCTGGACTTACGACATAGAACCAGTCCAGGTTTTTATCCGCACCCCCCTCGGCACCAACTTGAAGTCAATGCCGTAGCCGCCCCAGAAGCCGGCGAGATCCGGGCTGACCTCGGCAGGCTTTTCCTCCATCCTGAAATCAAAGGGCTCGTAGCCCGCGAGTCGAAATGTGCGTTGCAACGCAAGTTCGATGCGGACTTGCACGGCTTCGGTTCCGTCCGGAAAGTCATGGCGCATCGAGAAGTCGAGGTCGACAGATTCGCGCGACGTCAGCTGGTGGATGAGGGCCATCGCGTTGCCGCCCTTGAGCACCAACTGGTCCATGAGCTCGTCGTCAGAGAACATGGCCGTGACGGCCAGTTTCTTGATTTGCTCGAGGCTGATGAGCTCGTCGTGTTTCCTGTTGACCGCGCTTTTCGCCATGTTCTTCCCGTGACTGCCAAGGGGCCCTGCTGCGTTTTCGGCATCGCTCGAGTGCGACGTTCCTCAAGTTGTCGGCCCGATGTTGCCATATGCACGCAAGAGTTCATAAAGGCTGTATTTTGAATGCCATGGGTGATCAAAATGCCGGAAAACTGAACCGCCTGCTGGCCGAGTTGGGCGGCACACGCCTTGGTATCGCCGGCGTGCGGCGTCCACATGCCCAAGGGCGGGCGCCTGCAATGGGAGGTGGGTGATCCGCAGCCTGGGGGCGCAACGACGCGCTGGATGGTGGCGCCGGCAACGCCACCGTCAGTGGCCTCGGCGGGATGACACGTATGTCGACGGCGCAGGCAACGACACGCTGACCGAGACGGCGCCACCTCGTCGGACGTGTATTGGAGAATTGATTCATCGCCTCCTTCCAGTTGTGCGCCGCTCGTCCACCGTCGGCCGCGGCGTTGCGCAGAGATGAAGGTCTTGCGGAATCACCGCTAGGTCACCCGGAGCGTTGGGACTTGCGCGTTTCCGGCAAGTTGATACAGATAGTCCGCCCAGCGCTGCATCATGTCCTTGCGCATGTCCATGAATTGCGCACGAGCGTAGGCTGCACCCATCGGCCCGCTCTTGCCATGGGCAAGTTGTGCCTCGATGACATCGGGCGAAATGCCGTGCATCTGTTCTGCCATGACCGTGCGTGCCATCGCGCGAAATCCGTGGGCGGCCATTTCGTCGTTGGTGTAGCCGAGCCTTCGCAACGCCGCGTTCATGGTGTTCTCGCTCATGGGGCGCTCGCCAGTGCGGATACTCGGAAAGACATACCGGCCGTGCCCGGTCAATGGCTGAATATCTTCAAGTGCCTGCACCGCCTGCCTCGCCAGCGGCACGAAGTGGGGACGGCCGTTGAGCTTTTCATGGAGCCTTCGCTTCATGTCCTGCGCCGGGATGGTGAGCATTGCCTTTTCGAGATCGATCCAGGCCCATCCCATCGCACGGATGCTGCTCTGCGCGCTTCGCGAGGCCGGGATCGATGTTGTCGGCAAGCAGTTCGCGGGCCTTGTCGCGCCGTTGCCGGGCCTTCGCGAGCGAGACCGCGGGGTAGACGCCCAAGGCCAGCGTCTTCGCCTTGCCGTTGAACCGGTAGTCCATGCGTCAGTACTTGCCTGCCGCCTTGACGCGCAGGTACATGCCGCCGCCGTCCGCGTAGCGCTCGCCGATCTCGGTGCCCTTGTGCTTCACTTGCCTCACAAAAGTGTCTGTCAGCATTGGATTCTTCTCCTTGCTGTCTATCTCCGGATACTTTTTCTAAATGGTGCGCGTCTGGTGCAGGGGCGCCGTGCGCGCAATCACGCGGATCTGCTCGAAATCCAGCCGATCGAGCGCCTGGCGAAGCGTCTGCGCCAGCGGCTGGCTGTGTGCGTCCGCGGCCAGCCGGTTCACCCATTCGTGCAGATCGCTCCATCGCCCATCGCGGGCCAGCGCCTCGAGTTCCTCCTTCTGCGCCGGCGACAGCGGTGTCAATGCCGGCAGCGACCGGCCACGCGCCCTCGGCGTTGCGCGCGGGATCGGCGTGGAGACTGGGTGCGGCGGCGGTGCGGGTGGCGCATCCGATGAGGGCGCAGGCCCGGTCGACAGCGAGAAGGCGATCCGCGTTCCCGTGCCCATGCCGCTGTGGATCGCGAGTTGTCCGCCCATGCGCTGCACGATGCGCTGCGCAATCAACAGCCCGAGGCCGCCGCCCGCCAAGCTCGGTGCGTTGCCGGCCAGCAGGCGGCTTATGCGGTCGAGCGTGTCGGGGTCGATGCCCGCGCCGCTGTCGGTCACCTCGAAGTGCAGTTGCCAGGCCTCGCCGAAAGGTTGGGCTCGCAGCCGCAGTCCGATGGCGCCGTTGCGCGTGAACCTGGCCGCGTTCGACAGCAGGTTCAGCACCACCTGCTGCAGCCGCTTGCCGTCCAGCCGGACCAGGGTCGGGAGCTCGCCGTCGATCGTCAGTTCGAAGCTGTTGTGCTGCCGCTGCGCGAGCGCGTCCGCGTACCGCGCGATATCGTCGACCAGCGTGCGCAGCTGCACTGGCTGCGCCTCGACGGCCAGCGGCGCCAGCTCGCCCTTGGCATAGTCGACCAGGTCGTCGATGAGCTCCAGCTGGTAGGCCGCGCTGCGTTCGATGGTGGCGAGCTGCGCGGGCGCGGGCGTGCCGCCGGCGTCCTGCATCAGCTTGAGGCTCCCGAGGATGGTGGCCACCGGCGCGCGCAGGTCGTGGCTGATGTAGGCCAGCAGTTCCTTCTGCTCGCGTGTGCGCTGCTCGGCCTGGCCCAGCGCCTCGCTCAGGGCGCGGGTCTTGCGCGCCACTTCTTCGTCGAGCCGCTGCTGCTCCTGGGCCTGCCACAGCAGCAGCGTCTGCTGCGCCGCGTTGCGCTGGCGCGTCTCCCGGAACGACCAGGCCGTGATCGCGAAGGCGGCGGCCAGCATGCCCGGGAATGACAGCGCATCGTGGTCGAAGCCGGACATCGGGTGCTCCGCGAACATCATCGCCGACATGTGCACCAGCATGCCCACGCAGATCAACAGCATCACGAGCAAAGAGAGCCGACCGCCCGGGCCAACGCGCCGCTGGTAGATGAAGATGCAGGCCGTGAGTGCGAGCACGATCAGCAGCGCGTTCACGATGCCAATGGCCGCGAAGCTCGCGTAAGGGCCGAACAGGGTGCCCAGCAGCACGGCGATTTCGACACCCGCCAGCAGATACAGCAGCGGGCGCCCGGGCACGCGCACCGGGCTCCGGCGGCTGTGCTCGTGAAAGTACAGCAGCAGGCACAGCGCCGTGGCCGCCAGCAACACGCCGTGGCTGCGATAGCTCCAGCCGGTGCTGTCCGGCCACAGCGCAATGCGCGCATAGCCGCGGTAGGTGGCCTCGTACAGCGCCAGCAGCGCAAAGCTTCCCGCCTGGAACGCGGGCATCGGCGCGCGCGAAATCCACCATAGCGCGGCCGAATACACCGCGAAGGCCAGCAGCCCGCCGATCAGCAGGCCGCTCAGCAGCGCGTGGTTGCGTTCGAGGTGATGCCAGGCCTCCTCGGTGTGCAGTTCCGGCACCAGCTGGATCTGGTCCGTGCTCATGATCCGCACCTGCACCCGCACCGACTCTCCCGGCTGCAGGTCGATCCGCAGTTGCGGAATGCGGTCGTGGCGGTGCGTCGCATCCATCGGGTCGGACACGCCGGCCTGCGCGTGTGTCCACGCGGGCTGCCCGTTGCGCATGCGCAGCAGGTGGAAGTCGACATGCCGCAGCCACGTCGCGTCGAGCCCCAGCCGTGCCGTGCGGAGGTCCGGCGTGTCATTGACCAGCGACAGGCGCAGCCAGACGGCCGATGACGAAAACCCGCGCACCAACTGGTCGGGCGTGGCGGGCACGAAGCCGTTCGCGCCACTGCTCGGCAGCGCGAGCACCTCGCTCGCCGACAGGCGGGCCGTCGGGTCTTCCAGCACCTCCACGGTCTGCGCGACGGCGATGTCGTCCCGGGCCAGCGCGCTGACCTTGATCGCTTCCGCCGCACGGGCCGCGAAGACGCACAGCCACAAGGCCAGGCCGAGCAGCAGGCAGCTCGTCCATCGGGACAGGCGCGCCGGCTGCATCGCGCCTCAGGTGCCCGACCGGCCGGCGCCGGCCTGGCGGCAGGCGGAGGGCGTGCAATCGAAGTACTCGCGAAATGCCGTCGCGAAATTCGCGGCGCTGGAGAACCCGACCGCCGCGGCGATCTCCTCGATGCGCATCGCCGATTCGAGCAGCAGGCGCTGCGCCTCATGCAGCCGTGCTTCGCGCACGAACTCGAAGACTGTGCGGTCCGCAAGCTCCTTGAACACGCGCGACAGGCGCTTCTCGTGCGTGCCCACGCGCGCAGCCAGCTCGCGCAGCGGCGGCACGCGGCTCAGGTCGGCCAGGATCAGGCGCTCGGCTGCCTGGAGGAGCGCGTGGTCCATGCCCGCGCCCGCCGCACCGCCGTCGTTCGCCGCGGGGCGGTCGGGCGGCGGCGCAGGTCGTGTCCCAGCGGCGGTGCGCGCCCTGCGGGATTCCGCGAGCGCCAGGTGGATTTCGATGCGGGCCATCACCTCGGCGGGGTCGAAGGGCTTCACGATGTAGTCGACCGCGCCGGCCCGCAGGCCCGTCAGGCGTTCTTCCAGGCTGGCCGACGAGCTGACAAAAATGACCGGGATATCCGCCGTGGTCGGGTTGGCCTTCAGCAGGCGGCAGACGCTGAAACCGTCGGTGCGCCCCAGGCGCACGTCCAGCAGCACCAGGTCCATCTGCAGCGTCGTCGCGCGTCGGTAGCCCTCCATCGCGTCGAAAGCGAGCGTGATGCGGTAACCGGTACCCCGCAGCGTTTCCAGCAAGAGCTTGAGCTCGTCAACGTTGTCGTCGACAACGAGAAGATGAGCTCTCCGGGGCTCCGGCGCGGACCAATAGGACATGGGCAGGAAGGGCGCGGACACGGCGTTTGCACGCCCGGTGACCGAAACAATGTAACCAAAATATTAATTAGTAATCATTGTCACAAGAAATGCCATTTCATCCAATGACTGCTATTCAGTCCTTATTGGGTGACCTGCCATTCGCACCGAGGGTTCAAAAACGGGATGCCGCGCGCGGGTCTCCGAAACCGCCTCTGCCAGAGGGGAAACGGGGCGTGGGAGGAGGGCGAATCCAGCATTGCCGGTATTCCAGCAAAGGGCCCGGCCAATGCCGTCCAGCAAAAGAAACAGGCGCTCTTACAAAGCCCAGAAGCCGCAGGCCATCTGCATCCGCTTTCCTTAATGCACAAATTGTTTGGTTTCTTTTGCCATTTTTGTGAAGTATTCGACGTTTACACACGTTTGTAAACAACTGTCCGCTGCGGAAAAAGCCACAGCCTTTCCAGCAAAAGTCTGGCCGACACCTCGCACCAAGAATCCCGCCCCATGCAAGCGCAAGCCGGCGTGGCCCACGCACCGGGCCTCGCTGGCGAGTCCTCGAGAGACGCAAGCTGCACTCGAGATTTCCCAATGTGCGACCCGGGCTGTTCGTCCAAGACGAAGGCTCGCCCGAGGTTCGAAGTCAAGGAGCAAGGACAAATCATGGAAGCTGTTTACAAGTCTGGTGGCGCCTCCCGCAAAGCGGCGGCTGAAGCCCCTCTGGTTCTGGATCGCCCGTCGATCGTCTCGCTGAAGGTTGCGCCCGAGAGCGTGCTCAAGTTCGAGCGCCGCGGCGGCGACCTCGTGCTCGTGCTGCGCGACGGCCAGGAAATCGCCGTGCGCGGCTTCTTCGCCGAGTACCCCGACGGCGGCCGCAACGACCTCGTGCTCGAAGACGGCGCCGGCGTGCAGTGGTGGGGCCAGTACACCGCACCCTGGAAAGACTTCCACTTCACCGAAATCGAGTGGAACGACGCCGGCGGCGCGCTGCTGCCCGACGGTGTGCCGGGCTGGCTGCTGGGTGCGCTCGGCGTGCTGGGCGTCGGTGCGGCCGCGAGCGGTGGCGGCGGCGGCGGTGGAGGTGGTGGCTCGGCCTTCATCCCGCCGTTGCTCCCGCCGCAGAACCGTGGCCCCGAAGGCAAGGCCGAGCCCGTCGTGACCGCGCAGGACAAGCCCGTGCAGGGCCAGGTGAACGCCACCGACGCCGATCGCGACGCGTTGAACTACACCGTCACCAAGGCCCCCGAGCACGGCACCGTCACCGTCGATCCGTCCACGGGCCACTTCGTCTACACCCCCCAGCCTGGCTACGAAGGCCCCGACAGCTTCGAAGTGATCGTCAGCGACGGCAGGGGCGGCACCACCACCGTCACGGTGCCCGTGACCGTCTCGCCCGTCAACGACGCGCCCACGGCGCCCGACTACACCGAGACCACGAACGAAGACACGCCCGTCAGCGGCCGCGTGACCGGCAGCGACCTCGACAGCAGCGACACGCTGACCTACATCAAGGGCACCGATCCGTCGCACGGCTCGGTGACGGTCAACCCGGATGGCACCTACACGTACACGCCAGACCCGGACTTCCACGGCACCGACAGCTTCACCGTGACGGTCAGCGACGGCCACGGCGGCACGACGACGAGCACCGTGACGGTGACCGTCGACCCGGTGAACGATGCACCGACGGCACCCGACTACACCGAGACCACCAACGAAGACACGCCGGTCAGCGGGAGCGTGGTCGGCACCGACGTGGAGGGTGACGCGCTGACGTACGTGAAGGGCAGCGATCCGTCGCACGGCACGGTCACGGTCAATGCCGATGGCACGTACGTCTACACGCCGAACCCCAACTTCAACGGCACGGACAGCTTCACGGTGACGGTCAGCGACGGCCACGGCGGCACGACGACGAGCACCGTGACAGTGACCATCGACCCGGCGAACGACGCACCGACGGCACCCAACTACAACGAGACGACAGACGAAGACACGCCCATCAGCGGCCAGATCGTCGGCACCGACGTGGATGGCGATGCGCTGACGTACGTGAAAGGCAGCGATCCGGCGAACGGCACGGTCACGGTCAATGCAGACGGCACGTACGTCTACACGCCGAACCCCAACTTCAACGGCACGGACAGCTTCACGGTGACGGTCAGCGACGGCCACGGCGGCACGACGACGAGCACCGTGACGGTGACCATCGACCCGGTGAACGATGCACCGACTGCACCCGACTACACCAAAACCACGAACGAAGACACACCCGTCAGCGGCCAGGTGACGGGCACTGACCTGGACGGTGACGCACTGACCTATGCGAAGGGCAGCGACCCCGCGCACGGCACGGTGACTGTCAATGCGGACGGCACGTACACCTACACACCCGCGGCCAACTTCCACGGCACCGACAGCTTCACCGTGACGGTCAGCGACGGCCACGGCGGCACGACGACGAGCACCGTGACGGTGACCATCGACCCCGTGAACGACGCACCGACGGTGCCCAACTACAACGAGACGACAGACGAAGACACACCCGTCAGTGGCCAGGTCGTCGGCAGCGACGTCGATGGCGACGCGCTGACCTACGCGAAGGGCAGCGACCCGGCGCACGGCACCGTCACGGTCAACGCCGACGGCACCTACACCTACGTCCCCGGGGCCAACTTCCACGGCACCGACAGCTTCACCGTGACGGTCAGCGACGGCCACGGCGGCACGACGACGAGCACCGTGACGGTGACCATCGACCCCGTCAACGACGCACCGACGGTGCCCAACTACAACGAGACGACAGACGAAGACACGCCCGTCAGCGGCCAGGTCATCGGCAGCGACGTCGATGGCGACGCGCTGACCTACGCGAAGGGCAGCGACCCGGCGCACGGCACCGTCACGGTCAACGCCGACGGCACCTACACCTACGTCCCCGGCGCAAAATTCAACGGCACCGACAGCTTCACGGTGACGGTCAGCGACGGCCACGGCGGTACGACCACCAGCACGGTGACCGTGACCATCGACCCGGTCAACGACGCCCCGGTGTTCGTCGACGCCGGCGGCACGCCGGTGGACACAAGCACCGGCTACGTCTTCGGCTATGAGGAGAACCGCCCCGCAGGCACCGTGCTCGGCACCGTCCGCGCCACCGACATCGACAGCGCAACCGTCACCTACAGCATCCTCTCGGGCAACGACAACGGCTACTTCAGCATCGATCCGGCCACGGGCGAGATCAGCCTCACGGCCTCGGGCGCTGCGGCGTTCGTCAACGACTACGAAGCGGGCGCCAACGCACATGCGCTGGTGGTCGGTGCGAACGACGGCACGGTCACGACGAGCATCCCCGTCACGCTCAACGAGCAGAACCTCAACGAGGCACCCGCGGTGCCCGACTACAACGAGGTCACGAGCGAAGACACGCCCGTCAGCGGCCAGGTCGTCGGCAACGACGACGACGGCGACACGCTGACCTACGCCAAGGGCAGCAACCCATCGCACGGCACGGTCACGGTGAACGCCGACGGCACCTACACCTACGTTCCCGGCCCCGACTTCAATGGCACCGACAGCTTCACCGTCACGGTGAGCGACGGCCATGGCGGCACGACCACCAGCACGGTGAACGTGACCGTCAATCCGGTGAACGACGCGCCATCGGCCACGGTGACCAATGCCGACCCCGTGTCCGAAGGCAGCCTGCCCGGCGGCATCGCGGGCGCGGGAGAGCCGCCGGTGCAATCGACCGGCAAGATATCGATCGCGGACCCGGACAGCCTGGCCGGCGACCTGTCGGTGTCGCTCAGCGGCCCGGCCGGCGTCACCTCCGGCGGCCAGCCGGTGTCGTGGACCTGGGACGCGGGCACGCACACGCTCACGGGCAGCGTCACCGTCGGCGGTGTCACCACCGAGGTGATGACCGTGGCGGTAGGCAACGTCACCGCCGACGGCGCGGGATTGTTCGAGGCGGGCTACACCGTCACGCTGAAGGCGCCGATCGACCACCCCGCGGGCAACGGCGAGGGCGTGTCGAACCTGCACTTCGAGGCGCATGTGACCGACGGCCAGGCCAGCGCCGCGCCGGTGGGCTTCGACGTGCCTGTCAAGGACGACGCGCCGGTGCTCGTGAATGGCGAGCAGGCCGTCGACGTGGCGCCGATCAACACGAACCTGATGGTGGTCCTCGACCTCTCCGGGAGCATGGGGCAGGAAACCCCGACACGCCTCAGCCGAGCGAAAGAGGCCGTTCAGAACCTGATCGACGGCTACGACCTGTACGGCGAGGTGCGGGTGCAGCTCGTCACCTTCAGCACGACCGGGGCGTCGCAGCAGGCCTGGATGACGGCGGCCGAGGCCAAGGCGCTGGTGCAGAACCTGCAGGCCAGTGGCAGCACCAACTACGACGCTGCCCTGGCTGCAGCGATGAACGGCTTCTCGGCCAGCGGCAAGCTGGACGGCGCCCAGAACGTGTCCTACTTCCTCACGGACGGCGAGCCGACCCTGGGCGACGGCAACACAGAGCAGCTGACGAATGGCAGCAACAGCAATACGGCCGACAGGGGCATCCAGGCCGCGGAGGAAACGATCTGGAAGGACTTCCTCAGCACCCACCAGATCAACTCGTTTGCACTGGGCCTGGGCTCGAGCCTGAACGCGGCGGCGCAGGCTTTCATCGACCCTATCGCCTACAACGGCAACACCGGCACGAACACCAACGGCCAGATCATCACCGACACGAGCCAGCTGAACGACGTGCTGCAGGGCACGATCGGCGTGCCCCCAACGGTCAGCAACCTGCTGACCGGCGGCCTCGGTGGCTCGTCGGGCTTCGGCGCCGACGGCGGCCATGTGGCCGAGCTGAGCATCGACGGCACCACCTACGCCTTCGACAGCAGCACGGGCCTGATGACAAAGACCGGCCCCGCCACCGGCAGCGACTACAGCTACGACGCGGCGACGCACCAGGTCACCATTGCCACGGCGCAGGGCGGCAAGCTGGTCGTGGACTTCGACTCGGGCGAGTTCAGCTACCAGGTGGCACCGAAGACCGCTGCCTCGCAAAACTACGAGGAGACCATCGGCTACCAGGTGGTCGACCGCGACGGCGATGCAAGCAACGCGGCCACGCAGACGCTGCACGTCAACTACACGCCTGCGGCTGGTGCGGCTGGTGCGGCGGCGATGTACAGCTCGGCCGACTCGCTGGGCCTGGCCGGTGTCGACGAGGTGACGGTGTCGCTCGAGCAGCAGCCGCACGAGGCGCGGCATCTCGCCTTCGGCGACAGCGCGGCGGGGGAGGGCATGCAGCTGTCCGACATGCTGCAGGCCTACAGCGCTGCCGAGTCGCTGCATGCGCTGCTGCAGGCCGCGTTTCCGCCGGCCTTCGCGGGCACGCAGCCATCGCCCTCGGTGCTGGCCCTGGCGTCGTCTGCCGATTCGCTCGCGGCCTACGCGCCGCCCGTGGTCCCTTCGCTCGACGACGAGCTTCACATGGGCCTCGCGCTTCACCACTGACCGACCGGGGCGCCGGTGCCGATTGCGGTGCCGGCACCTTGTCCGCACGTCTTCACGCATGCTTTCTCCTCGTCATCTTCCGCTCGCCGCCGCGGGCCTTCTCATCCTGCTCGCGAGCACGGCGGCACTCGCACAATCGAGCGCCGCCCCCCCGCTGGGCATGGCCGAGGCGGTGCGCCTGGCCGCCACCTCGCACCCGACCGTGCGCAATGTCGTCGGCCAGGCGCTGCAGGCGGGCGAGGGCATTGCGGCGGCGCGCTCGGGCTACTACCCGCAGGTCAGCGCCGGCCTCAGCGCGCGCACGGGCAACCGCCAGCTCCAGACCGACGGCCGCCGCCAGGCGCACGAGGCCTCGCTGTCGGTGACCCAGCTGCTGTACGACTTCGGCAAGGTCTCGAGCGCCGTGAACGAAGCCGAAGCCTCGGCCACGGCCGCGCGCGCCAAGCTGCTCATGGCGGTCGACGATGTGGTGCGCGACACCGCGCAGGCATGGATCGAAGTGCATCGCCAGCAGGCGCTCGGCGAAATCGCGCAGGCCCAGGTGAAGGGCGTGCAGTCGCTGGCCGGCCTGGTGGGCGAACGCCAGGCCAAGGGCGCCACCAGCCAGTCCGACGTGGCGCAGGCGCAGTCGCGCCTGGAAGCCGCGCGCGCCCAGCAACTCAACACCGCGTCGCAGGCCGAGCGCTGGCGCCTCAACCTCATGCATCTGACCCAGGGCCGCATGCCGGCCGATATTGCCGGCGAAGCGTCGCCGCCGCTCGCGAGCGCCTGCGCCGTGCAGCCGCAGGCGGCCCTGCCCGCGCCGGCCGTGCAGGTGGCGCAGGCCGAGCGCGACATGGCGCAGGCCGCGCTGCGTGGTGCCGATGCCCAGCTGCTGCCCACGCTGTCGCTGAACGCCGGCGTGAACCGGGGGCTCGAATCGGGCGCGCGGCTCGCCGGCCAGTCCGGCACCGAAAGCACGCTCACCGTGAGCTTCACCGCACCGCTGTACGAAGGCGGGCGCAGCCAGGCCCGCCAGCGCGCCGCCGCGCACGCCGTCGAGGCGGCCGAGGCCGCGCTGGGCTATGCGCAACTCAGCGTGCGGCAGCGCCTCGAAGACGCGCGCGTGCAATCGCAAGGCCACGCGCAGCGCCTGCCCGTGCTCGCCGCGCGCGTTCACAGCACGCAGCGCACGCGCGACCTGTACCGGGAGCAGTACCTGCAACTGGGCACGCGCTCGTTGCTCGACCTGCTCAATGCCGAGCAGGAGTTCCACGGCGCGCGCTTCGAGCAGGCCGAAAGCGCGCACGAAGTGCAGCGGCTGGCGGTCGAGTGCCTGTACCAGTCGGGCCGGCTGCGCGAGGCCTTTGGGCTGGTCGATGCGGGCGAGCTGGTCGCAGGAGGCCAGCCATGACCGCCACCACCGTGCCCGAGCTGTCCGCCGCGCGCGGCCCCGTGCTGCTCGGCAGCTGGGTCGACGCCGTGCTGGCCGTGGCCGCCCACTACCACCTCGACACCTCGCGCGAGCGCATCCGCGGCGCTGCCGCATGGAGCGACCACGAAGACATCGGCGAGCGCGTGCGCCAGATGGCCCGGCAGGCCGGGCTCACCGTGCGCCAGGTCGCGCCGCGCCTGGACACCCTGAGCCCCTGGCGCCTGCCCGTGGTGCTGCAACTGCGCGACGGGCAGGTGGCCGTGGTCACCGCCATCTCGGCGCAGGGCCTGCGCCTGATGCTCGGCGGCGACCAGGGCGCGGAAACCGTGCGCACGGCCGACGAGCTGCAACCCGCGCTCGAAGCCATGGCTGTGCTGCGGCCTGCGCAATCGGCGCCCGACTCGCGCGTGGACGCCTACATCCGGCCGGTGGAGCCGCATTGGCTGCGCCAGATCGTGCTGGCCGACTGGCGGCCCTACGCCCACATCCTCGTCGCGTCGCTGGCCTACAACCTGATGGCGCTGGCCGGCACGCTGTTCTCGATGCAGGTGTACGACCGCGTCGTGCCTGCGCAGTCGCTGCCCACGCTGCATGTGCTGTTCGGCGGCGTGCTGCTGTCGATCGCGTTCAGCTGGGTCATGCGCGGCGCGCGCATGCGCATCACCGACGTGGTGGGCAAGCGCGCCGACCTGCGCATTTCCGACCGCGTGTTCGGCCACGCGCTGCGCGTGCGCGGCTCGGCGCGCCCGCGCGCCACCGGCACCTTCATCTCGCAGTTGCGCGAGCTGGAGCCCGTGCGCGAGATGCTCACGTCGACCACCGTGGCGGCCGTGGCCGACCTGCCGTTCTTCTTCGTGTTCTGCGTGCTCTTCTGGTTCATTGCCGGATGGCTGGTGCTGGTGCCGCTGGCCGCATGCGTGCTGCTGCTCGTGCCCAGCCTGGTGGCGCAGCCGCGCCTGCGGGCGCTGGCCCAGGCGGGCATGCGCGAGTCGTCGCTGCGCAATGCCATGCTGGTCGAGACTGTGCAGGGCATCGACGACATCAAGGTGCTGCAGGCCGAGCCGCGCTTCCAGAACCAGTGGAACCACTACAACGCCGTCAACGCCGACTCCGGCCTGCAACTGCGCGCGCTGCTCAACACCCTGAGCAACTGGACGCAGACCGTGCAGGGCGGCGCCTTCGCCTTCGTCGTGTTCTTCGGTGCGCCGCTGGTGATGGACGGCCACATGAGCACCGGCGTGCTGGTGGCCGCATCGATCCTGTCGACCCGCATGCTCGCGCCGCTGGCCGGCGTGACGCAGGTGCTCAACCGCTGGCAGCAGGCCAAGGTGGCCGGCGAGTCGCTGGACCAGCTCATGAAGCTCCCGGTCGACCATCCGCCCCACGAGACGCGCGTGCACCGGTCCGCCGTGCAGGGCGACTACACGCTGCGCGACGCCGTCTTCAGCCACGACGGCCGGACCACCGCGCTGCAGGTGAAGGCGCTGCACATCGGCGCCGGCGAGCGCATTGCCGTGCTCGGGCGCAACGGCGCGGGCAAGTCGACGCTTCTGCAGGCGTTGTCGGGCCTCCTCGAGCCGCGGGCGGGCAGCGTGCTGCTCGACGGCGTCTCGATGGCCCACATCGACCCCGCCGACGTGCGCCGCGACGTCGGTCTGCTCGCGCAGGACGCGCGCCTGTTCCATGGCACCCTGCGCGAGAACCTGCAGATGGGCACGCCCCACGCCACCGACACCGAACTGATCGCGGCCCTGCAAGCGACCGGCGCCTGGGCCTTCGTGCGCGGCCTGCCCTCGGGGCTGGACCACCCGCTGCTGGAAGGCGGGCGCGGCCTCTCGGGCGGACAGCGCCAGAGCCTGCTGCTCGCGCGGCTCATGCTGCGCCGCCCCGGCGTGCTGCTGCTCGACGAGCCCACCGCCTCGCTCGACGAAGTGGCCGAGCGAGAAGTGATCGAACAACTGCGCGCGCTGCCTGCAGGCCGTACGCTGGTGCTGGCCACGCACCGCCCGGCCGTGCTCGAAGCGGTGGACCGCATCCTCGTGGTGGACGGCGGCGCCGTCGTGCTCGACGGGCCACGCGAACAGGTGATGGCGCGGCTGCGTCAAGGCGCGGCGGCATCGCGCGAGACGGCGGCTTCCGCAGGCCGTGGCAAGGAGGGGCAGGCATGAACGCCGTGACACGGACCGGGACACAAGTGCAGGCACCGGCCGCATCCACCGCCACCGTGTGGGGACCGGGCGGCGCCGACGACTTCGACGAGGCACGTGCCAGCGGTTCCGCCCGCGTGGTGTGGTTCATCGCGCTCTTTCTGCTCGCGTTCTTCGTATGGGCCTGGTGCTTCGAGATCGACGAGGTGTCCAGCGGCATGGGCAAGGTGATTCCCAGCTCGCGCGAGCAGCGCATCCAGTCGCTCGAAGGCGGCATCCTCGCCGAGCTGCGCGTGCACGAAGGCCAGATCGTCGAGAAGGGCCAGGTGCTCGCGCAGCTCGATCCCACGCGCGGCGAATCGAACGTCGAGGAAACCGCCGCGCGCTACCGCGCCGCACTGGCCAGCAGCGCGCGGCTGCGCGCCGAGGTGGAGGGGCGAAGCACCCTGCAGTTCCCCGCCGAACTGCAGGCGCACGCGCAACTCGTCGATTCCGAAAGCGCGCTCTTCCGTTCGCGGCAGGGCAGCCTGCGCGACACGGTGTCCGGCCTGGGCCAGGCGCTTGCGCTCGTGCGCAAGGAGCTCGACATCACGCGCTCGCTGCAGGTGAGCGGCGCTGCCAGCAACGTCGAACTCATCCGCCTGCAGCGCCAGGCCGCCGACCTGGAGCTGAAGATAGCCGATGCGCGCTCCAACTACATGGTGCGCAGCCGCGAAGAACTCGCCAAGGCCGATGCCGAGGTGAAGTCCTTGTCGTCGGTGGTGCGCGGGCGCACCGACTCGCTCGAGCGGCTCACGCTGAACTCGCCCGTGCGCGGCATCGTCAAGAGCTTGCAGGTCACCACCATCGGCGGCGTCGTGCCGCCCAACGGCTCGCTCCTGACCCTCGTGCCCCTGGACGACCAGCTGCTGGTCGAGGCGCGCATCTCGCCGCGCGACATCGCCTTCATGCGGCCTGGGCAGGAGGCGCAGATCAAGATCACCGCGTACGACTACGCCGTGTACGGCGGCCTCAAGGGCCGCGTGGTGACCATCGCACCCGACACCCAGCGCGACGAGGTCAAGCCCGAGATCGTGTACTACCCCGTGCTCGTGCGCACCGAGTCCGACGCACTCACCGACAAGGCCGGCCGCCGCATGCCCATCGTGCCCGGCATGGTGACCACCGCTGACATCCGCACCGGCCGCAAGACCGTGTGGGACTACTTGACCAAGCCGCTGAACAAGGCGCGCGAAGCCATGCGCGAGCGTTGAACCGCGCGCTCATTCCCCAAGAAACCCATCTGACCAAAGAGGACGCTAGCCATGAACCAGACCCTGCATGCATCACCCGCCGCTGCCACCTTCGTGCTTGTCGCCGCGCTGCTCGGCGTCGCCACCACGGTGGCAGCCCGCGACAACCCCGTGGACCCCGTGAGCAACCCCGACAAGCTGAGCTATCGTGACGTCGAGGCGCGCCGCCCGGACTTCAAGGAACCCTTTCTGCGCGACGGCGTGGTGTCGCGGCCCGAGCGTTTTCGCGAGATCAAGCCCGGCATCAGCCAGGCCCAGGTGCTCGCCGTGCTCGGCCAGGCCCTGAAGGAGCAGCGCGGTGCGCTCGGCACCGAGTGGGACTACCACTTCAAGTTCCAGATGCCCCAGTCGGCCAACTACCTCGTGTGCCAGTACAAGGTCGTGTTCGACGACAGCCAGGCCGTGCGCAGCGCCGTGTGGCGCCGCCGCCAATGCCTGGACCTGATTCCTCGTTAGGCCCTGCTTCGATCCCACGAACGCCGGGCCCCAGGGGGGCCGCATTCGAGCGGAACGGTGCACGCGGAGAATGCGGGCTGTTCCAGGAGAAAGCGATGGACGAAGAAGGTGGTGTCGCGGAAGACTTGATGCTGCTCGTCGCGGTGATCGAGGCGGGCGGTTTCAGTGCGGCGAGCCAGCGGGTGGGTATCCCCGTGTCGCGCCTGAGTCGCCGCATTGCTGCGCTCGAGAAGCGGCTGAACGTCCGCCTGATCGCGCGCAGCTCGCGCAGCTTCAAGGTGACGGACATCGGCCAGCGCATGTACGAGCATGGCGTAAGCATCCGGGCCGCGACCCAGCGCGCGGTGTCTGCGGCGCATGACAGCCTCGGCGAGCCATCGGGGCCGCTGCGCATCTCCTGCCCCATGGCACTGAGCGCATTTCTCGTCGGCCCTCTCGCCATCGGTTTCAGTGCGCGCCATCCCGCCGTGGCGATCACGCTCGACGCGACCGATGGCCGGGCGTCGGTGTTCAGCGAGCCCGTGGACCTGTGGATCCGCCCCAGCGACCAGTCGCTGCGGGATTCGAGCTGGGTGATGCGCAAGCTGATGGACGTCCCCTACATGCTGGCCGCATCGCCCCGGGTCCGCGACGCCTTGCCCGATGCCGCGACGGCCGCCGGCCTGCGCGGGTGCCCCGCGATCGGCTGGACCTTCAAGCCGCGGCCCGCCGCCTGGCTGCTGCGTCATGCGCGCGACGGCGAACTGGAGATCGATGTGCGCGTGCAGTTCACCAGCGACAGCCTGATGCAGATCAAGGAGGCCGCCATCGCCGGCCTCGGCGTGGCGCAACTGCCGGCGATGATGTGTGTCGCGGACCTCGAGGCGCACCGCCTGGTCGCCGTTGCACCGGGATGGGCGCCGCCGTTGATGTCGCTCTATGCGCTGTACCCCTCGCGGCGCGACCTGACCATCGCGGGGCGCATGTTCCTGGACGAACTCTGCAAGGCCGCGGCCGGCATCGCAGGCCCGCCGGCGCCGCCGCAAGCCTCGCATTCATAGAAAGCTGCGTTGCACGGATGGCGCTGTCGTCCGCGGGCCATCGTTCATAGACTCGCCTGCGTTTCGGGCCTCTTCAGGCCCGGCGATCAGAGGATGCGGCCATGAACCCGAGCGCTTCACGCGAACCCCTGGCGGCCGACCGGCGCCGCTTCGTCCTGGCAGCCGGCGCGCTGGCGGCGCTGCCGCTGGCAGGATGCGGCGGTGGTGGTGGCGGCAGCGGCGGCTTCCCCGCGGTCGCGGTGCCGCCCCCTGCACCGGCACCCGCACCGGCACCCGCACCGGCCCCGGCGCCCGACACGCGGCCCGTGGCGGACACGAGCTCCGGAAAGCTCCGGGGGCAGCGCAGCGCCGACGGCAGCATCGTGTCCTTCCTCGGGGTGCCGTATGCGCAGCCTCCCGTCGGCGCACTGCGCTTCCGATCGCCGCAGGCCTACCGGGCGGCGGCCGGCACTTTCGAGGCCACGGCCTTCGGGGCCGCGGCCCTCCAGACGCTGCCTCCCTATGTCACATGGATCTATCCGCGGCCGGACCGCCAGGACGAGGACTGCCTGAGCCTGAACGTCTGGGCACCCAGCCAGGACGGCCGGCTGCCCGTGGTGGTGTGGCTGCACGGCGGCGCATGGCGCACCGGCGCGACGAGCATGCCGCTGATGCATGGCGAGGCATTGGCCCGCAAGGGCGTGGTGGTGGTCACGGCCAACTTCAGGCTGGGCGTCCTCGGCACCCTCTCGCACCCCGATCTCGCCGATCCCGACACCGGCATGCAGGCCAACTGGCAGCTGCAGGACCAGATCGCCGTGCTGCAATGGGTCCGGGAGAATGCGCAAGCCTTCGGCGGCGATCCTGGCAACGTCACGCTGATCGGACAGTCGGCCGGCGGCACGAGCGGCGCCATCCTGGCGCAGAACCCCGTGGCCCGGGCGTGCTTCCACAAGGCCCTCCTGATGAGCCCGGCAGGCGTCCCGCCGCCCACCGCCTTCACGCTGGCCGACGCGGCCACCTATGCCCAAGCGCTGGCGGCGCGCCTGGACACCACCCCCGCGGGCCTGCGCAACATCCCGGCGCAGACCCTGCACAACGCCGAGCTGGCGCTCAATGCGTTGCCGCTGCCTGCCGGCATCACCTCGGGCCGGGGCTTGCGCGCCGCACCCGTCATCGACGGGAGGACCTGCCTTGGCGACTGGACGCGCACGGCATGGCCGGCCGACATGCCGCTGATGCTGACCAACACGCTGACCGAGGGCTCGTTCTTCCTCGATGCGTACGACCCGGCCACCCAGGCCATGTTGACGCCGCCGCTGCCGGCAAGCCGCTCGGAGCTGCTCGCGCTCGTCACGCCCCAGGCGGGCGGCTCCCAGGCGAATGCCGATGCCGTGATCGACGCCTACGCGTCAGCCGCGGCGAGCGACAACCGCTCGTCCACGCCGGGCGACCTCTGGATCGAGATCTACGGCGACCGGGTGCTGCGCAACTTCGGCGTCAGGTACGCCGCCCGGGTCGCCCAGGCCGGCGGCAACGTCCGCTACGCCACCTATGCCCACGAGATCGTGGCACCGGGCCGCGGCGTGCCGCACTGCGCGGAGCTTCCGATGCTGTTCGGCAGCTACGGGCTCGACCACTACCGCGACAAGGTCGGGGCCGGACCGGCCGAAGCGCAGCTCGCGGACATGCTCATGAACGCGGTGGTGTCGTTCGCGCGCGGCGGCAACGCGCAGCTCGGTGCCGGCGCGGCCTGGCCGGGCCTGGCCGACCTCGCCACCAGCGCCGTATCGCTGGGCGCAGCCGGCGATGCGGCGGGCTTCAGCATCGGCGCGGTGCCGAAGCTCGCGCAGCTGGGCATCTGGGATTCCATCCTGGGCTACTGAAGCGGCATGGGGCCCGCGGGCGCTGCAGAAGCGCTACATTGCATGCGCCATGGACCGCCTCGAAAACATTGAGACCTTCGTACGGGTCGCGCAGACCCAGAGCTTCGCGGAGGCCGCACGCCAGCTGCGGGTCTCCAAGTCCGTGGTGACCAGCCGCGTGAAGCAGCTCGAAGACCATGTCGGCGCGCCGCTGTTCCACCGCAGCACGCGCGTGGTGCGCCTCAGCGACGTGGGGCAGGCCTTCCTGCGCGACTGCGTCGAGCTGGTCGGTCGGGCCAACGACATCATGGACCAGATGCGCGACGCCAGGGACGGGCCCACCGGCACCTTGCGCGTGCATGCGCTCACCGGCTTCGTGCTCGGGCATTTCGCCACGCTGCTGCGGGCCTTCCAGTCGAGCTTTCCCGACATCCATCTCGAACTCATCGTGAGCGATGCGGTGGTCGATCCGGTGAAGGCGGGCGTGGACTGCGCGCTGCAGATCTTTCCGGCGGCGTCGACCGAGCTGGTGTCGCGCTCGCTGTTTCCGGTGCGGCGGGTGTTCTGTGCCACGCCCGAGTACCTGCGCGCGCACGGCCGGCCCGCGAGCCCGCGCGAGCTGCACAAGCACACGCTCGGCCTGTACTCGGGCTATCCGACGCGCGACCGCTGGACCTTCCACCACGGCGGCGAGCAGGTGACGATGTACATGAGCGCCGTACTGCTCACCAACAGCGTCCACCTGCTGCGCGAATACGCGATGGAACATGCCGGCATCGTCTGCCTGCCGACGCTGGTGGCCGGCGAGGCGATCCTGCGCGGCGAGCTGGAAGTGGTGCTGCCGTCGCACCAGCTGTCGTCGTTCTCGCTGAGCGCGGTGTATGCGGGCACCTCGCGCAATGCGTTCAAGCTGCGGCTCTTCATCGAGCACCTGACCCAGGCCTTCTCGAAGATGCCGCCATGGGATGCGGCCATGATCGAACGGGGCCTGCTGCCGCCGGGCCTGATCTGGGACGCTTGAGCCGGACACGGGTCGTTCGCGGGTAAACCCTGCGCATTGGACGGAATTGCCGAACAATGCGGACCGCGTTTCGGGCCTACCGCCCGTGCCGCGCGTTTCCTACAGTGCGTACATCGCAGCGCCACGCTGCATCGTCCAGCACCTCAGGAGACATCCATGACCGTTGCCTACCAGACCCGCTTCGGGTCGCTCAAGCACTTCGAGAAGGGGCACGTCGAGCCGATCGACGACGACGTGCGCCACTACGCGTTCTCCAACTGCTTCGAGATCGCCAGCATCAGCCGCCCGTACGAGAAGGTCGTGTTCGGCCAGAACCAGATCTACGTGCTGGAAACCCTGCGCGCCGAAGGCACCTCGCCCTGGTACACCAGCGCGCACGACGAGTTCGCGCTGGTGATGGATGGCGAGGTGGAAGTGCACCTCGTGCAGCTCGATGCCGCCCAGGCCGTGGCCGACAAGGACAAGAACGGCGCCGTGCTCGTGGAGGGCGAGCCCAAGGGCAGGAAGATGGGCTGGATGAAACTCTCGCGCGGCCACCAGGGCCTGCTGCCGAAGAACGCGGCCTACCAGTTTCGCGTCGCCGGCGACCCGGGCGTGATCGTGCTGCAGACCTGCAAGGGCGACCTCTCCGTGGAGAAGTGGGCCGACATCTGCCAGACGCAATGAACGCATCCAGGAGCCACACCATGAACGCACCCGCAGAACTCGCCAAGGTCCTCGCCTCGCAGCCCGACGCCACGCTCGGCTACAAGGACTTCTCGCTCGGCAGCTTCGGCTTCCGCCGCGACGAGTATTTCGCCCACATCACCTGGAAGACCCGCGACGGCCGTCCCATGAGCCACACCATGGACGCCGGCAGCTACCTGCGCGCGCTGATGCGCGACGTGGCCTGGGGCTTCTTCTACGGCTGGGTCAACTTCGACGACGTGTTCGGCACCATCAACCACTACGACTCGGTCGACCTGTATGCCGGCAGCTTCAACGGCACGATGAAGGACGCGGGCATCGACCTGCTGGAGAACTTCCCCACGGCGCAGATCCGCGCCACCTTCGAGGCCATGCTCGACGACTGGACCAACGAGAGCTTCGACCCCTTCGCCGCGCCGCAGGAAACCGGCTCGCCCTACGGCCGCAAGAGCGGCAACAACACCGCCAAGATCACCCGGGCGCGCGAGCTGGCCAAGCGCTGCGTGGGCCTGAAGGGCGACCTCGACCTGCGCAGCGACGAGCGCGGCGCGCCGGTCAACCGCGCCTTCGCGGACGTGCCGCAAGGCCAGCCCGAACTGCACCCCGAGCCCGGCTTCGAGAACGAGGTGCACGGCTTCAACCTCTTCGGCTTCCTGAGCCGTTCGCAGGTCACGTGGAACCCTAGCTTCACCTCAGTGGTGAAGCACAGCTTCATGTGCCCGACGACCGAGGAGCACATCCTGCCGATCATCCACGGCAACGACCGCGTCGAGTGGTTCTTCCAGATGACCGACGAGATCCACTGGGACTGCGGCGACAAGAACACCGGCCGTCCCATGGCCCGCGTGATCATGAAGGCGGGCGACATGGCCGCCATGCCCGCCTACTGCCGCCACCAGGGCTTCAGCCCCAAGCGCTCGATGCTGCTGGTGTGGGAGAACGGCTCGCCGAGCCTGGTGTACGAGATCCAGAAGGGCGAGAGCCCCGAGATCCCGGTGCAGTTCTGAACTGACTTGCTCCCTCCCCCGCTGGGGGAGGGCAGGGGTGGGGGCCCTCCGAGCCCGCGCCCTCCTTGATGAAGCCCCCACCCCAACCCTCCCCCAGCGGGGGAGGGAGAGGAACGCCCATGCCTATTTCTTCCATCCGCCACCAGCTCTTCATCGACGGCCGCTTCGTCGACGCCGAATCCGGCGAGACCCTGGCCACGCTCAATCCGCACGACAACACGCCCATCGCCCATGTCGCGCTGGCCGGCAGGGCCGATGTCGACAAGGCCGTGGCGGCCGCCAAGCGCGCGTTCCCGAAGTGGAGCCGCATGGCCGCCGCCGACCGCGGGCGCATCCTGCTGAAGCTCGCCGACCTGATCGAGGCCAACGCCGAAGAACTGGCGCGGCTCGAGTCGCTCGACACCGGCCATCCGATCCGCGACTCGCGCCGGCTCGACGTGCCGCGCACCGCTGCGTGCTTCCGCTACTTCGGCGGCATGGCCGACAAGTTCCAGGGCGAGACCATTCCGGTCGAAGAGGGCTTTCTCAACTACACGCTGCGCGAGCCCGTCGGCATCGTCGGGCAGGTGGTGCCGTGGAACTTTCCGCTGATGTTCACGAGCTGGAAGATGGCGCCCGCGCTCGCGGCCGGCAACTGCATCGTGATGAAGCCGGCCGAGATCACGCCGCTCAGTTCGCTGCGCATCGCCGAGCTGATGGCCGAGGCGGGCGTTCCGCCCGGCGTGGTCAACATGCTGCCGGGCCTGGGCAGCGTGGCAGGCCAGTCCATCGCCGAGCATCCGGAGATCGCCAAGATCGCTTTCACCGGCAGCACCGCCACCGGCCGGCGCATCGTGCAGGCCAGCGCGGGCAATCTCAAGAAGGTCCAGCTCGAACTCGGCGGCAAGGGCCCCAACATCGTGTTCGAGGATGCGAACCTGCAGGCCGCCGTGAACGGCAGCGCCTGGGCCATCTTCCACAACCAGGGACAGGCCTGCATCGCGGGCTCGCGGCTGATGCTGCACGAGAAGATCGCCGACGCCTTCCTCGAGCAGTTCATTCCGCTCGCGCAGTCGATCCGCCTGGGCAACCCGCTCGACGAGGCCACCGAGATGGGCCCGCTCACCAGCGCCCAGCACCGCGACCGCGTGCTGGCCTATGTCGAGGTCGCGCAGGGCCAGGGCGGCGAGGTGCTCGCGGGCGGCACCTCGCCCGGCGGCGATCTTGCGCAGGGCTGCTACGTGGCGCCGACCGTGGTGCGTGCGAAGTCCTACCAGGACCGCGTCGCGCAGGAAGAGGTGTTCGGCCCCTTCGTCACCGTGCTCACCTTCAAGAGCGACGAGGAGGCGATGCAGATCGCCAACGGCACCGACTACGGCCTGGGCAGCGGCCTGTGGACGCGCGACCTGCAGCGCGCCCACAAGGTGGCGCGCGACCTGCACGCCGGCATGGTCTGGATCAACAGCTACAAGCGCGTGAACCCCGGCTCGCCCTTCGGCGGCGTGGGCCAGAGCGGCTACGGCCGCGAGATGGGCTTCGACGCGATGCGCGAGTACACGCAGGTCAAGAGCGTGTGGGTCAACGTCGACGCGCAGATTCCGCCGCACTTCGCGCGCTGAGTTTCTTTCTTTCAATCCACCGGGCACACACGATGTCTTTTCCGATCCTTTCCCGGGCGCTGGCCGCCTGCATGCTGTTGCTGCTCGGCGCCGCGGCCCAGGCCCAGGTGCCGGCCTGGCCCGCCAAGCCCGTGCGGCTGGTCGTCGGCTTTCCGCCGGGCGGCATCGTCGACACGGTCGCGCGCCAGCTGCAGCCGCGCCTGCAGGCCGCGCTCGGCCAGACCGTGATCGTCGACAACCGCAGCGGCGCCGGCGGCACCCTGGCGGCGGCCGAGGTGGCGCGCGCGGCGCCCGACGGCCACACGCTGCTGATGGTGTTCGACAGCTATGCCACCTATCCGCTGGTCTATCCGAAGCTGAGCTTCGACATCGCGAAAGACCTGCAGCCCGTGACCCAGGTCGCGAGCAATCCGCTGGTGCTGGTGGTCAACCCGAAGGTGCAGGCCAAGGACTTCCAGCGCTTCGTCGGCCTGCTCAAGGCGCAGCCGGGCGGCCTCAACTACGCGAGCGTCGGCCCGGGGTCGAGCAACCATCTCACGGCCGAATACTTCAAGGCCGTGAGCGGCACCTTCGTCACGCACATCCCCTACCGCGGCGGCGGCCCGGCCCAGCAGGACCTGCTGGGTGGGCAGGTCGAGATGATGTTCCTCTCGGCCGTGCTGGCCCAGCCGCATGTCAACGCGGGCCGGTTGCGCGCCCTGGCCCAGACCGGCTATCCCGGCTTCGAGGTGAGTTCCTGGGTCGGCCTGCTCGCCCCGGCCGGCACGCCGCGCGCCGTGGTCGACCGGCTGCAGGCCGAAGTGCGCAAGGCGGTGACCGAGCCGGCCTTCCAGCAGCGGCTGCGCGAACAGGGCCTGACGGGCATCGCCAACACGTCCGAGCAGTTTGCCGCCGTGCTGCGCACCGAGCGGGACAAGTGGACCCGCCTGGTGCGCGAACGCCGCCTGAGCCTGGAATAGGCAGACCGAAGGAACGCGCCATGCACGACTTCATCCACACCACCCATCCGCAGCGCGTGGTGTTCGGCGCCGGCTCGCTGCGCCACCTGGCGCGCGAAATCGACGCGCTAGGCGCGAAGAGGGCGCTGGTGCTCTGCACACCCGAGCAGCGCCCGCAGGCCGAGCGCGTGGCGGCTTCGCTCGGCGCGCAGGCGGCCGGCCTGTTCGACCGCGCCGTGATGCACGTGCCCGTCGAGACCGCGCGCGAGGCGCGCGAGCTGGCGCGCCGGCTCGGCGCCGACTGCGCCGTGGCGCTCGGCGGCGGCTCCACCACGGGGCTGGGCAAGGCCATTGCGCTGGAAGGGGGGCTGCCGATCGTCGCCATTCCCACCACCTACGCAGGCAGCGAGATGACGCCAATCTACGGCCTCACCGAGAACGGCCTGAAGAAGACCGGCAAGGACCCGCGCGTGCTGCCGCGCACGGTGATCTACGACCCCGAGCTGTCGCGCACGCTGCCCGTGGGCCTGAGCGTGACCAGCGGCATCAACGCCATCGCCCATGCGGCCGAAGGCCTCTATGCGCAGGACAGCAATCCGGTGATGGACCTGATGGCCGAGGAGGGCATCGCCGCGCTCGCACGCGCGCTGCCGGCGATCCGCGCGCAGCCCGGCGAGCTCGCGGCGCGCTCGGACGCGCTCTACGGCGCCTGGCTCTGCGGCAGCGTGCTCGGCGCGGTGGGCATGGCGCTGCACCACAAGCTGTGCCACACGCTCGGCGGCAGCTTCAACCTGCCGCATGCCGAAGTGCACACGGTGGTGCTGCCGCATGCGCTCGCATTCAACGCCGAGGCCGCGCCGCGTGCCATGGCGCGCATCGCGCGCGCGCTCGGCGGCGTGTCTGCGCAGGCGGCGGTCTTTGCGCTGGCGCAGGGCAACGGCGCACCGGTGGCGCTCAAGGACATCGGCATGCGCGCCGCCGACCTCGACCGCGCGGCCGACATCGCCGTCGCCAACCCGTACTGGAATCCGCGGCCCTTCGGCCCGGCCGAGCGCGTCGAGATCCGCGCGCTGCTGCAACGCGCCTTCGACGGCGAGCCGCCGGGCTAGGCGCGGCGCAAGCATCGAAGACACACACACGAACAACGAAGGAGACAGCCATGACATTCAACCGCAGACAGTTCACGCAGGCCGCCGCCGCACTCGCCGCTACGGGCGCCGCGCCGCGGGTGTTCGCCGCCGACACGCTCAAGATCGGCTACGTGTCGCCCCAGACCGGGCCGCTCGCGCCCTTCGGCGAGGCCGACAAGTGGGTGATCGAGCAGATGAAGGCCGCCTTCAAGGACGGCATCGCCGTCAACGGCAGGAAGTACGCCGTGCAGATCGTGCTCAAGGACAGCCAGTCGAACCCCAACCGCGCGGGCGAGGTCGCGAACGACCTGATCCTCAAGGACAAGGTCGCCCTGGTACTCACCGCTGGCACGCCCGAGACCGCCAACCCGGTGAGTGACGCCTGCGAACTCAACGAGGTGCCGTGCATCTCCAGCGTGGTGCCGTGGCAGCCCTGGTTCTTCGGCCGCAAGGGCGACCCGGCCAAGGGCTTCAACTGGACCTACCACCTGTTCTGGGGGCTGGAAGACGTCATCGCCAACTTCACCAACGGTTGGAAGACCGTGGCCACCAACAGGAAGGTCGGCGGCCTGTTTCCCAACGACGGCGACGGCAATGCCTGGGGCGACAAGGAACTGGGCTTTCCCAAGCCGCTCGCGCAGATGGGTTTCACGCTCACCGATCCCGGCCGCTTCCAGAACGGCACGCAGGACTTCAGCGCGCAGATCGCGGCCTTCAAGCGCGACAACGTCGAGATCGTCACCGGCGTGGTGATCCCGCCCGATGCCAAGACCTTCCTCACGCAAGCGCGGCAGCAGGGCTTCAAGCCGAAGGTCATCACGCTGGGCAAGGCACTGTTGTTCCCGGGCGCGATCGAGGCGCTGGGCGATCTGGGCGACGGGCTGTCGACCGAGGTGTGGTGGAGTCCCTCGCATCCGTTCACGTCGAGCCTCACGCAGCAAAGCGCGAAGGCGCTGGCCGAGGCCTACGAGACCGGTGCGAAGAAGCAGTGGACGCAGCCCATCGGCTTCGCGCATGCGCTGTTCGAAGTGGCGGCCCATGCCCTGTCGCGGTCGAAGTCGTTGAAGGCGGCCGACGTGCGCGATGCGGTCGCATCGACCTCCATCGACTCCGTGGTCGGCCCGGTGAAGTGGGGCGGGCAGGGCCCCTTCAAGAACGTCAGCAAGACGCCGCTGGTGCTCGGCCAGTGGGGCAAGGGCAAGAAATACAAGTACGAGCTCGGCATCGTGAACAACGAAGCGGCCAAGGGCATTCCGGCCGGCGGCGCGCTGCGGCTGCTCTGAAGAACGCCATGGCACTGCTGTCATTGCATGCGGTGAGCAAGTCGTACGGCGCGCTGCGGGTCACCGACGACATCTCGCTCGAAGTGGCCGAGGGCGAGACGCTCGGCATCCTCGGGCCCAACGGGGCAGGAAAGACCACGCTGTTCAACCTGATCTCGGGCGACGCGCGCGTCGATGCGGGGCGCGTGGAGTACGCGGGGCGCGACGTGACGCGGCTGCGGCCGCACCAGCGCTGCCATGCCGGCATCGGGCGCAGCTACCAGGTGCCGCAGCCCTTCGGAAACATGAGCGTGTTCGAGAACCTGGTGACCGCGGCCTGCTTCGGCGGGCAGCAGACCGAGCGCGAGGCGTGGCGGACGGCGCACGAGGTGCTCGCGCAGACGGGGCTGATGCCGCATGCGAACAAGCCGGCGGGCGGGCTCACGCTGCTCGATCGCAAGCGGCTGGAACTCGCGCGCGCGCTCGCGACGAAGCCGCGCCTGCTGCTGCTCGACGAGATCGCGGGCGGGCTCACGGAGCCCGAGGCCGCGGTGCTGGTGGCGGAGCTCCAGCGCATCAAGGCGCGCGGCGTGACCATGATCTGGATCGAGCACGTGGTGCATGCGCTGCTGTCGCTCGCCGACCGGCTGTTCGTCATCAACTTCGGGCAGAAGCTGGCGGAAGGCGCGCCGCTGGAGGTGATGAACGATTCCGACGTGCGTCGGGTGTACATGGGGATGGAAGCATGAACGCTCTGCTCGGAACCCGCGGCCTCCAGGCCTTCTACGGCGACGCCCAGGCCCTGTTCGGCATCGACTTCTCCCTGGCCGCCGGCGAGCTCGTCGCCATCATCGGCGCCAACGGCGCGGGCAAATCCACTTTCCTCAAGAGCCTTGCCGGCCTGGTACGTACGCCGCGCGACGCCATTCGATTCAAGGGCGAACCCATCGGCGGGCTTCCTCCCGGCGAGATCGTGCGGCGCGGCGTGGCCATGGTGCCCGAGGGCCGCCGCCTCTTTCCGAGCCTGAGCGTCGAGGAGAACCTGCTCATGGGCGCCACCGCGGCCCGCAAAGGCCCGTGGAGCCTGCAGCGCCTGTACGCCCTGTTCCCCATCCTCGCCGAGAAGCGCCACGCGCCCGGCACTTCGCTGTCCGGTGGCCAGCAGCAGATGGTCGCGCTCGGCCGCGCGCTCATGAGCAATCCGGAAGTGCTGCTGTGCGACGAACTCTCGCTCGGCCTCGCGCCGATCGTCATCCGCGAGATCTATGCGGCCATGCCCACCATCACGGGCGAGGGCATGACCGTCGTCATCGTCGAGCAGGACGTGACGATGGCGCGGCAGGTCTCGCAGCGCATCTACTGCTTCCAGGAAGGCCGCGTGTCGCTCGAAGGAAAGTCGGGCGATCTCACGCGCGAACAGATCTCGCAGGCCTACTTCGGCATCGAGGCCGCCCATGCTTGAAACGGTCATCCAGGGCGTGCTGCTCGGCGGCCTCTACACGCTGTTCGCGCTCGGCCAGTCGCTGATGTTCGGCGTCATGCGGCTCACCAACACGGCCCAGGGCGACTTCATCATCCTCGGCGCCTTCGCCGTCATCGCGGGCGTGTCGGCGGCGGGCGACGCCGCGCCGGGGCTTGTTGCCATGGTCGCGCTCGCGGTGCTGCCGGTGGCCTTCGCGTTCGGCTACGCGCTGCAGCGCTGCGTGCTCAACGGCACGCTCGGCAAGGACCCGCTGCCTTCGCTCGTCGTCACCTTCGGCTTGTCGGTCGTCATCCAGAACCTGCTGCTCGAACTGTTCTCGGCCGACCCGCGCGCCATCGAGACCGGCGGGCTCAGCACGCAGGGCGTGGCGCTGGGCGACACGCTTTCGCTCGGTGTGCTGCCGCTTGTCGTGCTCGCCGTCGCGCTGGTTGCAACGGCCGCGCTGCAATGGCTCTTCGCGCGCACGGCGCTGGGCCGCTCGTTCCGCGCGGTGTCCGACGACCGCGAGATCGCCGAACTCATGGGCCTGGACGCGAAGAAGGTCTATGCCTTCGCGACCGCCATCGCCTTCGTGCTGATCGCCATCGCCGGTGCGCTGCAGGGCATGCGCACCACGGTGTCGCCGTCGGACGGCCCGATGCTGCTGCTGTTCGCCTTCGAGGCCGTGATCATCGGCGGCATGGGCTCGTTCTGGGGCACGCTGGCCGGCGCGATGATCCTGGGCATCACGCAGCAGGTCGGTTTCCGGCTCGATCCGGGCTGGGGCATCTGGTTCGGCCACATCGTGTTCCTGGTCGTTCTGGTGCTGCGGCCACAGGGCCTCTTTCCGAAGACACGTGGATGAAGCGGATGACGAACATGCCCCCACCCCTCATCGCCGTCGAGCGTGCCACCGCCGCGAGCCGCGTCGCGCTTGCCGCCGGCATCGCAGTCGTGCTGATCGCCGCCAGCCTGCCCTTCTGGGGCGAGCCGAGCTGGATGCGCGAGTTCGTCGAGATCGCCTGCTACTTCATCTTCGCGATGATGTGGAACCTGCTCGCCGGCTACGGCGGCATGGTGAGCATCGGGCAGCAGGCCTTCTTCGGCTTCGGCGGCTACGTGATGCTGATGCTCGGCGACTTCGCGGACATCAACCCCTTCGTGGCGGTGCCGCTGGGCGCGCTGGCGGCGGGGCTCATCGCCGCGCCCGTATCTTTTGTCGCGTTCCGGCTGTCGGGCGGCTACTTCGCCATCGGCACCTGGGTGATCGCCGAGGTGTTCCGCCTCAGCTTCGCCAACGTGTCGGCGGTGGGCGGCGGCTCGGGCACCACGCTCACGGCGCTGCGCGGCATCGAGCGCGCCACGCGCGAAAGAACCACCTACTGGATGGCACTGGCCTGCGTGGTCGCGGCCGTTGCGCTGGTCTACCTGTTCCTGCGCAGCAAGCACGGGCTCGCGCTGCTGGCCATCCGCGACAACGAGGTGGCCGCGGAGTCGCAGGGCATTCCGGTGGCGCGCATGAAGCTCGCGGTGTATGTGGTGGCGGCCTTCGGTGCAGGGCTCGCGGGCGCGCTCTACTTTGTCGGCAACCTGCGCATCAGCCCCGACGCAGCCTTCAGCGTCAACTGGACGGCGTTCGCCATCTTCATGGTGGTGATCGGCGGCATCGGCCGCATCGAGGGGCCGCTGGTGGGCGCGCTCGTCTTCTGGGCGTTGAACAAGTTCCTCAGCGACTACGGCACCTGGTACCTGCTCGGGCTCGGGCTGCTGGCCATTGGTGTCACGCTCTTCTTCAAGCAGGGGCTGTGGGGCTGGGCGCAGCAGCGCTGGGCCTGGTCCCTGTTCCCGACTCAGCGGCGGCTCTTGCCGCCCGCGCTTTCTTCTTCTTCTTCCGACCTGGAGCGGGGCTTCCATGCGAAACATCGATGAACACACCATCACCGCCGCCGTGCTCGAACGCATGGCCGGCTGCGAGGACGCGCGCCTGAAGGAAGTGATGTCGGCGCTCGTGCGCCATCTGCACGACTTCGCGCGCGAGGTGAAGCTGACCGAAGCCGAATGGAGCGCCGGCATCGAGTTCCTGACCGCGACCGGCCAGAAGTGCGATGCGCAGCGCCAGGAGTTCATCCTGCTGTCGGACACGCTGGGCCTGTCGATGCTGACCGTGGCGATGAACCACGCGAAGAGCCCGCAGGCCACCGAGGCCACCGTGTTCGGCCCCTTCCACGTGGCGGGCGCGCCGCAGCTGCCGCTGGGCAGCGACATCTCGGGCGGCGCGGCGGGGGAGCCGCTGTTCGTGCAGGCCAGCGTGCGCGGCCGCGGCGGCGAGCCGGTCGCCGACGCGGTGGTCGATGTCTGGGAGGCCGACACCGAAGGCTTCTACGACGTGCAGCGGCCCGTCGCGCAGCCGCAGGGGCGGGCGGTGCTGCGCACCAACGCCGAGGGCCGGCTGTGGTTTCGCGGCGTGGCGCCGGTGGCTTATCCGATCCCGACCGACGGCCCCGTGGGCGCGATGCTGCGCGCGACCCGGCGCCATCCATGGCGCCCCGCACACGTGCACTTCATGATCCAGGCGCCGGGCTACGAGACGCTGATCACGCACGTCTTCCGCGAGGGCGATCCCTACCTCGACAGCGACGCGGTGTTCGGCGTGCGCAGTTCGCTGATCGGCGACTTCGTGCCCCATCCCGCGGGCCGTGCGCCCGACGGCAGCCTGCAGGAGGGACCGTTCCACACGCTGGAGTTCGCGTTCGTGCTCGAGCCCGCCGGAAGAGGCTGAGCGGCTGCGGGTGGCTGTCGAGTTTGACTGCCAGGCCAAACACGAAGTCCTTCGAGATCACCCACTTGCGCGCGAGTCGATCATTGGCGTTGGCAGCGGCGTTTCACCTGGAGTGGAATTTCTCGGGGTTTGCGTCACTAATTTTGGAATTGAGCGGCTAATTTGCGGACTCGGCACCAGCGTCACAGGTCGTTGTGGTGATGCGATGCCCAACAAGAGGATTGCAATCGGCCAAGAGTCGGCCGTTCATCACAAATTCTCTGTTTCGCTGTCAACAAGCTTGGCGACGTGCGACCTCATGGTTAAAGTGAGCCGGACGCAAGACATCCATATTGCTGTGCGTGGGGCAGAGGTTCACGCGGCCTTTGTCATTACATATTTTCCGGCCCAAGGAGAGCCGACCGATGAAACAACAAATTGAACGATTTTCCCCTCACCAGAATGCCAAGGTCTTCGGCGTCCTGATGGCTGTGAGTTCGCTGATCATCATGCTGCCGTTCTCGCTCCTGCTCTTCGCCGCGGCTCCCACACAAGCTAGACCACCAGCCTTTTTTCTTCTGCTTGCACCGCTGATGTACTTAGTTATGGGCTACGTCATGGTCGCGGTGGGATGTGCAATCTACAACTTCATGTTCAAGTACATCGGCGGCATCGAGTTTCAAGCCAAGACCGACGGCGCTTGAGCGCCGTCGGCTACGCAGTCGGCCAAGACCGGCTCGGACAGCAATCGGCCAGAAGCTGCCGCTCGACCGCGCGGTCCAGTTGGCTAGGAAGCAGACAGTCGGTGCGCTTGCAGATCATGCATTTCACTGAAATAAGACATGCCCGATCGTGACGATGCATGGCCCTTCGAGGACGCGCCGAGCCGCGTGAATTCTGGCCGCAAAGCTCTGCCCGACGCGTGTCACTGCGGCCGGTAGAGGTCAACATGACATGCCTGTCCGCTTACGAGATTCGTCGTCGATGCTTCATGGCGGGGACGGGGGAGCTTTTTTTGCTAGAACCAGCGTTGCTGATTCAGCGCGTGCCAAAAACCAGCGGCGGCCTAGTTTGCAGTTTTGCTGTTCTTAAAGATGAAATTCAACCCTGTTAGAACCCGTGAAGTGACTCCAGGCGCTGTGGCGCGAGCACTGCGAACCGAGTACGCATTTGGACGACCGATGGGAAATGTTGCGGCATGCGAGCTTAGTGAGTGCATTCGTGCATGGATGGTAGGTTTTCATTCTGAAGTCGCATCTATAGTTCGTCGGAGCAATGAATGGCTGGATCGTGCGATCAAAGAAGATGAAAAGTTCGGAGTAAATCCTGATCTTCATCGTGTGACCCTCTATCAGGCCAGGGCACTGGGGGAGTGGATGGAGACCGGAAGCAATGAGGAGCTCATGTGGAATCGAGCTCACGTCCATGAAGAATCAGCTTGGCGCTACGTGCCAAGCCCCTGGTCGAACAAGGAAATTCTGCAGAACGGCTTGGATGATTTCATGGCGTTTGCTTGCCAGAGCGGGAAGCAAAGCGACACGATCGAGGCAGCGATTGCCACATATGAGCGCAGGACAGGAAGAAACGAGATTTCACTTAAGAAGTCCCTCAAGCCTCGTGATTTTGGATATGCCAGATGCTTGCACCTCGCGCGGCGGCAGTTTGATCCAGGCGACCTGTTCGAGGCCGGTCGGAAGATGCTGCAAGCCCATCTTGAAGAGAAGTGGCTTGGCGGAGGGCAATTCATCAGGGCGGCGACTTGGTTGATGATCGTCTACTGTGACGATTCAAGTCTAAGTCCGCTTCGGAAAATCCTTTGCGCCTATGACAACATGCCCAGCGTGCACCGTCCTGATTGGTTGGCATAGCGATTATGCGGACTACTACCTGCGCCAAGTGGAGAACAGCGGCTTTTCACAGTTCATTTACAACTAACAGCGGACGACACCTGTCACGCCGCTTCTGCGTGAAGATCTGGGCTCGATTGGTGCGTATCCCTGCGCCATTCACAAACGACCGCTATTGAGCAAACGAGAGGGCTGCTTAGGTCCCGATGCCGCGGCACAATGATCAGGATCAGAAGGCCGAACTCGGCCAGGAGCTGTCCCCGGGCAATCCCGCCTAAACGCATAAATCAGAGGATCAATTGAGCTTTGAACGGCATTGGGAGCGAAGCAGCCTGTGGGCTGAAGTAAAGGCGTCATTCGAGGTCGCCGCCTTCGGTTTCGACGGTGAGTTGATCGGGACCGGGACGCGGCGACTCGATCAGCTATCGCCACGGTGGCTGTCTGCCTGCGACGTAATGCTCCGGGAAAATGGGGACGTCTTCCGTAGGTCGCTAGGGACACAACTCAGTCACATAGAGATCCAACTGACATCTGCTGATGGCACGGCACTCGGCATGTTCTTTGTGAACGGCACGCTCGCTTTGTCGACCGCGTACTTCCGTGGGGAAAGCGCGTCTACAGAGTCCTCCGTCATGAGCCTGTTCGTCGACTCTTTGCGCAATATTCCCAGAGTGCAGGAAGCGGCGGAATCGCCGCTTCCCTTTGAGGCCTTGCTGTCCGTCAAAACTCGACCGCTTGCCGCGCTTGTCTTCTGGGCGCCGAGTGATGTGGACGAAGGTGACCATGAACTTGTGCGGGAGCTTTCGACGCATTTTGCTGGTGCGTATCTCTGCCGGACGACCAATTCTTCGGGCGCGAAGAAGTCATAGAGCACCGTTCGCGAGTCCACTTGGGAACGTCGCGAACGGTCGCTCGGGCCCTTTGCTCCGACCGTGCGCGGGGCTCCAGTCGGCCAATAGCAGCCTCTCGCCGTCATCAACCAAACTGAGAGTTTTATGCCTTCTTCGCCGCCAGCAGCGAACACATGCCCTCGATGTCACAGCGATGCGCAAGTCAAGGCGAAGCTTGTTCTCATCGGAAGAGCTAGTCCACGCCTGCTGTTTCCCGATGAGGAGCGAGCCGGCTATAGGCGGCGTGACCAGTTGGCCATCGACGAGTGCAGCACCGAGAACCTGCAGAAGGCGCCCTTGCAGCAGTTCGTGCCTGGGTTCTACTGCCATGCCTGCGGTGTCGGCTTTGTTGCCAACAGCATATTGAAGTGAGGCAAAGGCAGTCATGAGCTGCACGATTCGGCCGACTACAGTCGGCCATAACGAGACTTTCCCGATGACCATTCAACTGCCAGACGTCTACCGAGTCGTCATCGACACAAATGGATTGTTCGAGGGCTTTGCCGGGACGGCTGACGATGAACAGTACGTCATCCTCTGGGGCGAAGACGAGGTAGCTACCGCCAACGCCGAGATGGAAGTCGACGTGTACGCTCCGGGCTTCGTGGCGTTCGCCGGGAACGGTGGCGGCGAAATCTATGCCTTCAACGAAGTTGGCGCCGTCTTCATGCTGCCGATGATTGGAATGGAGCCAGGCGCGGCAATCAAATTGGCTGCTGACTTTCTCGAATTTGCGCGGGGTTTTCAGCGGGAACCCGCACCCGGCAAGTGACCGCTTCGGAGCAAAGCGTATTGCCGCAACGGGCCCAAAGCTTCGAGGCTGCGACCGGCTACAGTCGGCCAGAAGCAGCCGGACACCGGCGATGCAGAATCGCGTCACACCTCACACCGTAGAACGATAGGCATCATGGGAAAGATTGTTTCAATTCCAAATTGGGCCGCGCCTGCCCTTCAAGGTCTTGCGTATTGGCTGGGATCGCAACACTCCCTTGGCCTCGCTAGCAACATCAGCGAAGGCGCAATCACTTGGGAGCTGATGCGCCAGTTGTTTACACACCGAATGCCGGAGCGTCATCTGGAAGCAGAAGTCTTTTATCGCCACATTCCTGAGTTCCGATCAGCAGAAGTGCAAGACAGATCTCGCGAGCGCGCCGATCTAATAATTGCTCGCAAGGCTCGCGCAAATCGGGCAACGCCGTACGCTACGGGTGATGTGGAGGCAGTCGTTGAAGTGAAGCACAGCCGCTCACGCAAAGATCTAGTTTGGCAAGACATTGACTACCTGGCCGAACGACGAAAAAAGGATCCGGCAGTGCGTGCGTTCTTGATCTACGCAACCATTAACGAACGTCCGCCTGACTTCACGAATTCGGACGGTGCTGCAATTACTCCTCGCAGCCGCGAAACACCGAAGGGCAACAAGTACCGGGTGCGGCGAGTCTGCCGCGCCAGCAAAATCATTCCCGCCAATAACAAAAGTGCGAGTGGGCACTACGCTGTGCTGATCGAGGTAGCCCCGCCCAAGAGTGCTGCGGAAAATGACGCCTAACCGCCCCAAGCTCATGTGAAAGATCGAGCGTCTGCTATTAGGTCTGAGCTACTTCCGCTTGGGGCCCGCTCATGACAGCGTCGCGACCGGCTACAGGTCGGACAAAGCTCTGCTTTCGTTGAAGTCAAAAAATTAACGCTTGCCCCAATGAACTTCCGAATTTCCTCTTCAAAGCGCAGAACTCTATTCGGTTTCTTCCTTTTAATCACCATTTTGGCACTCGATGCGTGCACTACTCAAATTTCCGCGTTGAAGGCAACTACGGAACATTCAGCAATGTTTCCGAAGGCTCCGTATGTCTATGGTGATGCGGGCACTACCCTACGGGTCGCGACAAGAACGACGCTTTTGCCTGGCACCTACAGACCACTTGGTTCGAACGAGCAGGGGCTTTGGTATGTCGGCGCGGAAAGCAACGTGCGCGTCTTCTATACCGAGAAGAAGAGAAGTGATGGGAAAAGGCTCCTTGCAAGCTATACAGGGGGCATTCTTGTACCTCCTAAGCTCGATAGCCTTCCCGCCGTTTTTATCATTCCTTCCACCGAGAGACTGGCGCTTGTTTCAGATTCGGCGGAAATCGAGGCCATGGAGTCTGGGAACATAACTGAGGGTCAGATGCATGCAGAGGCTGCTACCAACGTGGGGGTAAATCCTATTGGAGCGACCGTGGGTGGCATCATTGCGGACGGCCTCCTCGCTTACGACGCGAAAGGTCTGAGGGTGATTCCTCAGACAGCGGGTGCGCCAGGACTTGTGGCCTGGTTGGAAGGACGCTAGATCATCGGTCAGGTCGCGCGCGGAGGTACTGGCACTTGATGCCGACGAGTCACGGTGATTTGTGCACGTAGGGCGGCTTGGCTTCTAGTCGGCTCCTCCACAGGTGGTTGAAGAAGGTCTGCTTTCGAGCAGCGGCAACGACGCCTTCGGGCCCTTTGCACCGACAGCCCGTCCGGCTACAGTCGGCCACAACCAGACACTGGGGGACACGTTCGTGCGTTCATTGAATGAATTGCTGGAGATCCGAGAGCCAGCAATGGCGCTTGTTGAGCAATGGGCTCGGGAGGCCGAACTCCCCGTTGAGATACTGCCTCCTTCCACAAGCAGCGGCGATGTCCTCGTTGAACTTCAGGTGACCACCCGGTCGGTGCTCGGAGCCGTGGCATACGGGACGGGTGGCATATTGATAGACGGGGGATGGTTACGGATGCTTGGCTCGGGACACCCCAGGTTGACTCGCAACATTGCGGCTTGGAACGCAGAGCGGTCGAACGGGTTTTGTCTTGTGGCAGATGATGCGGTCGGCGGCTTCTTCGCGCTCAATGGCGGCGCTTTCGGTGACGACCAAGGGGTTGTTTACTACCTCGCACCGGACACGCTCAAGTGGGAGAGCCTGGGAATTGGTCATGCTGCTTTCACACAATGGGCGTTTACCAAACGCCTCCACACCTTTTACGATCAGATGCGCTGGGTCGGATGGGAGCGTGAGGTGAGCAACCTACCTGGGGACCAGTGCTTCAACTTCTACCCTTTCCTCCATACGGAGCAGGGCTCGACGCAGAGTAGCTCACGGCGTCCAGTCCCGATCTCCGAGCAATACGCACTCAACACCGAATAAATTGTCGCGACCGGCTACAGTCGGCCAGCACCGGTCTTTCGCCCGACGGGCACAACTCAGCCAGAACCGGACGCTCAACTCATTGACTCACCAGCCTATGAATGATGACCTGATAGAACAACTGGTCCAGTGGCAGCGAAGGCTTAGTGAGGCGCTGCTGCAGCGTTACCCCGAGGTGCAAGGCAATAGATGGCTCCTCGGCGTTCAGATAGCTGAGGATCTCGAAGTTCAGGGTGAGCGTTGGGCAGCCCAGAAGCACGGATCTGGCGTGGTCTTCACCCGGCAAGCTCCAGCGCCCCACTTGGTCGTCGATATGCACACGGCGGTCAGCGACCCGGAGGTAACCGATCCTTGGCGAGTACAGCAATTCGCCGAATCGAAGGGTCAGCCTTTGAGTTATGACGAAGCCGAATCGCTACTTCGCCGATCATCAGTGGGCTGACAGCCCTCGGCCACAAGCAGACCTACTACCGACACATGCACCTCGACGGAAAACTGAATCGCATCAGTCGCGACGGATACGAACGCACTCTCGAAGTCGTCGTCGATGGTTGGGCCGTTTATTGGATTGGGGCCATCGAGTTCGAAGAGAACAATCGAGAAGTTGAGCGTTTCGTGGAGGGAGGTGAATTTTCCTCTCAGATCAAGGTTCAATTTGCCACCGAGATCCGTCCGCAAGTTGCTTCAGTGCGCCACTCGTTTGCGCAACCTATCGCTTCGTCGCCCCACTGCCAGATCGCTACCACCGTTCTCGATAGTCCCGACGCCTACAGCTTCCGTTGTTCAATCTCAGAAGGCGGGCCGGCTATCCTTGTCGAAACGGAAAAGGCTCACTCCTTAAAAATGGGGGAAGTCATCGAGTTTGCCGGTGAACTCGCGCTACTTGAAATCGACGACCGAACGTCTGCTTTGGAGAATGACCGAGGACTGCTTTGGGCCCTAAGCTGTCCTACGGTTTTCTCAGAAGCCGTCGTTCCAGTGACGGGACCTACGCCAGCTTCAGCGCGACTCGATTGGCTTGCTCCAAGGCCAGCGCCTCAGGGTCTTTGTCGCGCCACCTTTGATGCAACTGTGAATACGTGGAATGCCAGTCGCGATTCGGAAGATTGGCCAAGAGGCCAAGGAGCTTCTCCACTTCTGAGATGGCATCGAGCTTGGCCAACTCATGTGACCGGAGAACCTCGATAACCTGCTGCATGCCGTTCGCCGCGCTCTCGGGCGTCGCCATGTTCCATGCTCGCCCGTTGGCTATTCGGGACCCATGCGGGTCCATGTAGCCGTCGACGGGCCCGAAGGGTAACGATGCACAAAGGACGACGCATGTTCTCTTGCTCCCTCCAGAGCCATTGGCATCAACCCACAGTTGCTGAAACACGTCGCTCCGTTGCCGCACGAACTTGCGAGGCGTCACCTTTTGAAAGCCCTCGTTCTTCAAGAATGGCCATAGAGTCGTCGTTATCGCGTGGGTGAGTGCGTCTGCCATTTCAGATTTTTTGGTCAGGCTTCAAGGAACTGCAGAAGTCCGCTGTTGACCGACTGTAGCCTCTACGATCGAGATAGCCGCCAACGGTCTTCTGGCCGCTACCGGCGACAGAAAACAACGCCTCGTCCTGTCTGGCATCCCTTACTCGTCATTTGTCGCTGCTCCTTCCTGCCAACCACATAGCAGCTGTGGCAATACAGGTAACGCCAAGGACGGCGAAAAGGAGGTTGCGAAGCTCAGAAGAGCTAACAGGAAAATGGAGCACCCCGTGGACTGCCCAGCGTATCAAAGGCATGGCAACCAGCGCGCTCAAGGAAAACCCAACGCCAATCATGAAAAGGAAGGTCAGGAACAAAGTACCCAACCTTCTAAGGCCTGATTTACTTGGTTCAATCATCCACAATCTCTAGTTCGGATCTGCTTGGTGGGCTGGCGATTCAGAAGGCGGCTTTTGGCCGCCTGTCGAACTTGCGGAGCAGGACGGTCGAGCAGCTTGCCAGCATCACCGGTAGAGATTCGCCTCAACTGAGGAGGGTCAGCCGCGATCGAACGCAACTCGCTAGGACGACCTCACGGGCCCAAAGATTTGGCCGCCGACGAGGGGACCCCAAGCATAGGCATATTGGTCCGCGGCTGCCTCAACTTCCTTGGAGTTCGCCTTGCTCCACATACGGGTGTACCAATCCACGTGGTGCCCGACCTCGTGGCATAGCAGGTGCTCAAGATAGAAGCGACGCAGTCCTGCCATTTCGAAAGAAATCGACCAAGAGTCCCGCATTGGCCGCAGCACACCTCCGTATCGAATGAAGTGTGCAACGTCGCCTCGTGGGGGCTGTCGTTTTCCCAAGGGTAAGACGCCATCTGCAGGCCAAGCGTACAGAACAACTACGCGCACGCCACTGCCACAAATGAACTCCGCGAGCGATTCATCTGGCCCTCCATGGCGACGCGCACGCTTCCGCAGCCAGATATGAGTGATGCCCTCGCGGTGCTGTGCCGGCAGACGCTCCAGCGCCGCTGCTACTTCTTCTACGCTGACTGGAAACACATAGTCGCGCGAAGGATTGTCCTGCAAGAGCACGGGCAGGCGTTGCCCGTCGACAGGGCGTTGCAGCGAGTGCGCGCGAGCAAAGATGTTGTCAGTCAACCTCCGGCGAGTTCGGCCGCCGTACAGGTCGTCATAGGTTCGACTCTTCTTCCAAGGAGTTGTGGAACGCCGCGTCATGTGGCCTATCGCCTGAGTTCAAGTGGCCGAATTCTGCCGCAACTGCGAAAGTCCGGTCTTGGCCGACTGTAGCCTCACGCCGGGCCGGAGCAAAGGGCCCAAAGCCGTCGCCCACGCGATGTTCCTCACACCCGCGCGGAGTACAGGCCAGAGCGCTGCAGGAAGCGCCAACGAAACCGTACTTGCGCCCGACCGCCCGGAGCCCAGACGTGCTCCGGCCTACTTGGGCTGTGCGGCCTGGGGAGTGTTCCGAAAGCTGATCGCCATCCGGTTGTAGGTGTTCATCACGCCGATCGCGATGGTGAGGTCCACCAGTTCGCGCTCGTCGAAGACCCTCCTTGCGGCTTGGAAGTCCGCATCGGGCACGCCCGAATCGGCAACGCGCGTCACCGACTCCGCCCAAGCCAGGCCTGCCTGCTCACGAGGATCGAACAGGTCGCCGGCCTCGCGCCAGGCCTGCAGCAGCGCAAGCTTTTCCACGGGCACGCCCTTCTTCAAAAGGTCCCGCGTGTGCATGTCAAGGCAGTATGCGCAGTTGTTGATCTGCGAGACACGCAGGTACACGAGATCGACGAGGACGGGTGAAAGGCTGCTCTGGGCGACGTAGCCGTAGACGGCGCCGAGCGCCTTGATGCCAGCGGGGGCGAATTGGTTGTAGTCGAGACGTTGGCTCATTGCTTCTTCTCCATGGATTCGGATTCGGCTGCAGGGGTGGTCAGCGGAGAGTCCCCGGTGTCCGTCACAAAGACCGCCAGCAGCTTCGCGGGCTTCATCCTGCTGGCATTGCGGCTGACGGTGTGCCGCGCGCCAGGTGGCTCGTAGAAACTCTCGCCGGCGCGCAGGAACTGCTTCGGCCCGTCGTTCACCTGCGACTCGATGGAACCCGAAACCACATAGGCGTAGATGAATGCGGACTTCGCATGCATGTGGGCGGGCGAGGCGGCCCCCGGCGGATAGTCGACCACGACCGCGGTCAGCGACTTGCCGGGAATATTGGGGATGGCCTGTTGAAGCGCGGGGGTGACTTTCTCGCTCTGCTCGTGCGCCGCCGCGGCAGCACACAAGAGGCCGGCCGAGGCTGCTGCAACCAGGCTGGCAGCGAGCCGTGAGTTGTTGTGTTCATGTGGGTTCTCCTTGGTGAAACGGTGAAGGTGCCCCTATAGGGATGGCCTTGCCACCGAATGATGGTTGCTCCGCAGCTCCAAGGGAACTGATGTCTTTTCAGCCACGAAATGCACGCCGTGCACTTCGGCGGCGGCGCTTACTAGCCGAGCGATTCCTCGGCGGCACGGGCCATCTTTGCCACCATGTCGAGCAACCACACGTGCGCGGCCTCGTGCTCGTCGCGGCGATGCCAGACCGTGCGAATGGTGGAAGTTCCGGCCTGATAAGGCGGTTGCCGACGCAGCAGATCGCGGTCCTTCACGAGCGCCACTGCAAGCGAGGCGGGGACGATGGACAGCATGTCAGTGTCACGAAGGAGTTCGGGTATCGCCAGGGAGTGCGGCACTGTGACGCGCGCATGTGGCGCTTCCTGTTCCGCCTGGAGCGCCTCTTCGAGCGCTTGCCGGTCGAACATTTCCGACTGGCGTGCGAGGCCGCGCTCCAGAATGAATCCGCCGACGGCGCCTTCTTCCTGGCCGCCGACGGAAACGGTCACAAGCGGGTACTTGGCCATGTCACGCAGCGTGAGCTTCCGGCGTGACGCGGGATGACCGCGCCGCATCAAAATGGCCTCGCCTTGCGACATCAGCGTGCGCGAGTTCAATCGGTCGGGCACATGCGCGAAGATGCCGATAGCGAGATCGATCCGCCCCAGGTCGATCTGCTCCGCAAGGTCAAGCCGCGTGGAGGGCCGAATCACCAGCTCCACGCGGGGGGCGACGTGCTGAAGCTCGCGCGAGAGCGGTGCAATGATCACCGAGGTCAGATGATCGTTCGCGGCAATGACAAAGCGACGGGACGACTCTGCCGGAGCGAAGGGCTCGACACCGAGGGTTGTCTCGATTCGACGCAGGGCATCGCGCAGAGCCGGGGCCATGGCTGCAGCCCGCCCGGTAGGAACCATTCCCTTGCCCGTTCGCATGAACAATTCGTCGCCGACCAGCTCGCGCAGCCTTCCGAGCGCGTGGCTTACCGCAGATTGGGTGAGATTGAGCCGCTTGCCCGCGAGGACCAGATTGCGCTCCTCGTAGACGGCATCGAACACCTTCAGCAGGTTCAGGTCCATTCGGCCAATGCTCATGCTTGCCCTTCTGCAATGAATGGCGTGCATTATGAGCTTGCAAAAGCAGCAGTTCCCTTCAGTTCGGTCAGCGCCCATGATTGCCCTCAAGTTAACCGCCGGAGCACTGAAGATGACCACCGAGACACCCCTCTGCGCACGCGAGGCGCTCATCGAGCGCTGCATTCCCTTCCTCGAAGAAGTGAAGTACATGACCGCCGGCCCGCTGGTGGAGCGCTGGCTGAACGAGAAGTACGGACCAGAAAGCGAGCTGTATCAGACCCTCTACCGACTCGTGAAGTCGGGCGTCAAGCAGGGTTGGGCGGCGAACGTGGAGATCGACGGCCCCAGCTACCGCCGAAGCCGCGTCGCCGAACCGTCGGACCGCACCTTGCACTTCAGTATCACCGCGGTGTACATGAACAGCACCGGCAACCACCAAGGGCATCCCGACCACCGGTTCCGCGGCCAATACCACGGGCATCCATACGGCGAGTTCAACATGGTCGTGCCCGTCACCCTCGGCGCGGCGCTATGCGGCCCGAGTGGATGGTGCTACGGCGGCTGGACCGCGCCTGCACCCGGCAGCAAGCACTACCCGGAAGCCAAGGGAGGGGCGGTCATCGCGCTGTTCTTCCTTCCTTCGGGGCGGATCTCCTACCACTCTGCACCGCAGGAGTAGACGATGGACAACTCAGTACGTGATTTGGGCCAAAAGGCCATTGCCCAATGCGTCTCGGCCGTCATGCGCTCGCGGCACGCGGTTCGTGCGTTCAAGCCGCAGCCACTCGACCGTAAGCTGGTGGAGGACATCCTGGAGGACGCTGTCACGGCGCCGAGCGGCGCGAACATCCAGCCCTGGCGCGTCTACGTCATCACTGGTACGGTGAAGGATGATCTCGCCGATGCGCTGCTCGCGGCTTCGCGGGCCGGCGCTGTTCCGGCGCCGGCACACTTTCCCGACCCATTGCCGGATGTGTTTCGCGCGAGGCTGCAGGACTTCGGAGCGCGCTACTACGAATCCCTCGGAATCGATCGGACCGATGCTGCCGCGCGGGCGCGCCAGTCCGAGCAGAACCTGTCTTTCTTCGGTGCACCGGTGGGACTCTTGTTCACCATCGATCGCAGGCTGAGGCCGCACAGCTGGATCGACCTCGGCCTGTTCGCCCAGAACGTGATGATCGCGGCGAAGGCCCGCGGCATCGACACCTGTCCGCAGGTCTCCTTTGCACCCTTTCATGACGTGATCGCCACACACCTGCAGATGGAGCTCTGCGAGGTGACAGCCTTCGGCATGTCGATGGGACATGGCGACCCGCATGCCCCGGTAAACCAGATTGTCACGCCACGCGAGCACCTCCGCGACTTCGCGCGGATCGTCGGCTTTCCCGAAGAGCACTCCGCGCGGTGACGCCCGCGTCATTTCATCAACCGCGAGAGATCATCATGACACCTCAAGAAGTCTCCGGAATCCGCATTCCGGACAGCCAGGTCGCCCGTGAGCTGACGCAGCTCATTCGCGACACCGAAAGCGACCTGCTCTACCACCACTCCTTGCGCGTCTATTGCTGGGGCGCGCTCGCGGGCCGCCGGGCAGGGTTGAAGTTCGATCCCGAACTGCTCTACGCAGCATCCATGTTCCATGACGTCGGGTTGACCGCGCGCTACGGGAACAGCCAGCTTCGTTTTGAAGTCGATGGTGCCAATGCGGCGCGCGATTTTCTTCGGAACCACGGCATTTCCGAAAGTGGAGTCGAGACGGTCTGGAACGCCGTGGCTCTCCACACGACGCCCGGAATTCCGCAGTTCATGCGGGCGGAGATCGCATTGGTGCAAGCGGGCGCCGGCATGGACGTTGCCGGCCGCAGCTACGACCAGTTCACTGCTGCGGAGCGCCAAGCCGTGCTCGCTGCGTTTCCGCGGGAATGCGATTTCAAGAGCGGGATCGTTGACGCCTTTTACCAAGGCTTGAAGCACCGTCCCGACAGCACCGTGGGCACGTTCAACGACGACTTCCTCGCATGCAAGGATCCGCACTTTCACCGCGTCGACATGTGCGCTGTCATTCATGCGTCGAAGTGGCATGGGTGAACTGCCGGTCGAGAGCTAGCGCCTTCTACGGCCGCTGCTCAACTCAGGCTCCAGCCATAGTCCGTCAAGAGCTCGAGGCCAAGGACATCTTGGTAGAACGCCCGGGCCCTACCTGGGCGGAGCGCCTCGAAATTGGCGACTATCCGTAAACTTGCAACATCGTTCTTCTTTCTGCTGTCGAGGATGGTGCTGCTTTGCTTCAACCGGAGGGGTGACCCCAACGGCGGCTTCTGGCCGAATTCTGCCTCCGCCTACACATGTCCCAAGTCATCAAGCCGGCGAAGCTCCTCGGCCTCCTCCTCGGACGCTTGGAAGATGTTTCGCAGAATCTGCGGAGTGATAGGCCGGCCAGCCTCACTGACAAGAGGCTGATGCCCGCCGTACTCCAGCGCCGAAAGCAGCGCCCGCGCTTTCGCAAAGACGTCTTCTGTTCGGTTGCCAAAAAGCTCCTGGTCGAACAAGGGTTCCCCGGCGGAAAGACGGTCACGCACGTCGAGAACACCTAGCTTTGTAATGCGGCGAACGTCACTCACCAGCGAGGCCGAAGGGTCGCACGGCGCTGTCGAAATGGTCACACGGCTCATCTTCGCTGGGAGGTGATAGTGGATGACTGGTCTTAGCCGGAAGCGCTATAGACATCGAGGGCTCGCTGCCTGCGGATCTGACGTTTCTGCTCGGCACTGGGCGGCTTGTAAGCGCCGGAAAGGCGGCGTCGGAGCGACTTTAACGCGGCGGCTTTTGCGCGCCTCACGCCCGGGTCGGTCACCGTCTGCGCCTCCGCCCACTCCAGTGATCCTTCGATTGGAGCCCCTCTCAAGGCACATAGGCAAAGTGTCTGCTGATGCGATGTGGTGGCACTGGCGAACGTCTCGATCACCAGGTCTCTCAACTTCTCCTGCTGATCTTGCGGTGGCACGAGACCGTCGTCGAAACTCGTCAACGTATTCAGCGCGCCGAGCGCTCGCCAGAACGGATCGTCTGGTTCGTCCGAAACGGCGATTGTCGACATGCAGTAGTCCAACAGCGCCGTTACGCAAGACTCGGTGCGAACTTCCTCAAGAACCGCAATGGCAAACGTCGCGAGCGTCCGATCGGTCAGCAAGTGCTGCAAAGAAGCAACGCCGCCGCGGCCGTAGGCGACGCAGGCCGCAGCCCAGCGCGCGAGCGGCACCACCCTTGTGCCCTCCTCAAGCAGACCGTCTTCGTGCCATCCGTGCTGCTCGCAGAGCCGTTCAATCTCATCAGCGCCGACAGCGCCATACGCCAGCGAAAACCGAATCAAGTCTTCCGGATGAACCGAGCCACCGTAGGACAGCAGTCCGGAGCCCTTGGCGGCCTTGCGGGCAAGATCATTGAATTTCATCGGAATTCGGTACGCATGCTTTTGCAGCCGTCATAGCGCATTCTGCCGTGCCATCAGCTGCTCTCCCGCACCACCAGCTCGAACCCCAAGTCCACCGTGCGTTCCGCCACGGTCTCCGCGCGCATCAGCGCGAGCAGCATGCCGGCCGCGCGCTCGCCCATCTCGTGCCGCGGGGTGCGCACGGTGGTCAGCGGCGGCAGCATCTGGTCGCTGCCGCCCAGGTCGTTGAAGCCGGCGATCGCCACGCGCTGCGGCACCGGCACGCCGTTGCGCAGCGCGGCGAGCAGCCCGCCCTGGGCGAGGTCGTCGTTGCAGTAGAAGATGGCGTCCAGGTCCGGGTGGCGCGCGAGCAGGTCCTCGAACTGGCGGCCGCCCAGCGCCATCGAGGTCGGGCCCGGCACCAGCAGTTCGAGCGCGGGATCGTGGCAGCCCGCCTCGCGCAGCGCCTCGCGGTAGCCCTCCAGGCGCAGCAGCACGCGCGGATCGAGCTGGCCGGCGGCATAGGCAATGCGCCGGCGGCCGCGCTGCAGCAGGTGCCGGGTGATGGCGCGGCCCGCGTCCCGCTGCGAAAACCCCACGCTGTGGATGCCGGGCGCGGCCGAGGTTTCCATCATGTACACGCAGGGCGCATGGCTGCGCTCGAGCATCTGCGCGGCTGCGGCGCTGCGGTCGAAGCCCGTCAGCAGCAGGCCCGCCGGGCGCTGCGAGAGGTAGCTGCGCAGCAGCGCTTCTTCCTGCGCGGGGTCGTAGTGGGTCACGCCGATGAGCGACTGATAGCCGTGCGGCGCGAGCGCGTCCTGCACCGCCTCGAGCAGTTCCACGAAGAGCTGGTTGGTCAGCGAGGGGATCAGCACCGCCACGTGGGAGCTGCGCGCCGAAGCCAGCGCGCGGGCCGCCACGTTGGGCACGTAGCCCAGTTGGTCGACCGCCGCCTGGACGCGGGCCTTCAGCTCGGGCGCCACGTTGCGCGCGCCCCGCAGTGCGCGCGACACGGTGATCGGGCTCACGCCCGAGACGCGGGCCACGTCGTCCAGCGTGACCTGGCTCGAGGAACGGGGACGGGGGCGGTCGGTTGCGTCGGCCATGGATCGAGGTTCTAAGGGTTAATACCAAGCTGCAATTGGACAGCGCTGTCCTAGGATAGCGCTGTCCCAGCCATTGGTGCTCCGGAAAAACCCGAGAACACCCCCAGCGCTGGCTTTTTTTGGATTGTGCGGGATAGCGCTATCCCTGGCACCACCGGCCGCTCCTGAAGCGGCCGGATTCAGGAGACATACACATGTTCGGAATGAGCAAAGAGGTGTTCCTGCTCGTCGACGCCCTGGTGGCGATCCTCGGGCTGATCCTTCTGATCACGCGCTGGCGCGTGCACCCCTTCATCGCGCTGACGCTGGCCGCGGGCTTCCTGGGCCTGACCTCGGGCATGCCCGTGGATCTGGTGATGAAGTCCTTCCAGGAGGGCTTCGGCGGGGTGCTGGGCTTCGTGGGCATCGTGCTGGGCCTGGGCACCATGCTCGGCAAGATGATGGCCGAGTCGGGCGGCGCCGACCGCATCGCGCGCACGCTGATCGACGCCTTCGGCCGCGAGCGCGTGCACTGGGCGATGATGTTCGCGGCCTTCCTGGTGGGCATCCCGCTGTTCTTCGAGATCGGCTTCGTGCTGCTGATCCCGCTGGTGTTCATCGTGGCGCGGCGCACCGGCGTGTCGCTGATCCGCATCGGCATCCCGCTGCTGGCCGGCCTGTCGGTGGTGCACGGCCTGGTGCCGCCGCATCCGGGGCCGCTGCTGGCCATCGGCGTGTTCGGCGCCGACATCGGCAAGACCATCTTCTACGGCCTCCTCGTGGGCCTGCCCACCGCGATGATCGCGGGCCCGATCTTCGGCAAGTTCATCTCGAAGTACGTGCCGGGCGAGGCCTCGCCCGAGCTGATGGAGCAGCTGGCGCACGAACCCGAGGCGCGCGATCTGCCCGGCTTCGGCATCACGCTGCTCACGGTGCTGCTGCCGGTGGGGCTGATGCTGCTGAAGACCTTCGCCGACGTGGCGCTCGACGACAAGAACGTGGTGCGCCACTGGATGGACTTCATCGGCCACCCGATCACCGCGCTGCTGGCGGCGCTGCTGCTGTCGCTCTACACCTTCGGCACCGCGCGCGGCTTCACCGCCAAGCAGATCATGAAGTTCGTCGACGACAGCCTCGCGCCCACCGCGGCGATCGTGCTGATCATCGGCGCGGGCGGCGGCTTCAAGCAGATGCTGGTCGCGAGCGGCGTGGGCAACGCGATCGGGCAGATGGCGCTGCATGCGCAGGTCTCGCCGGTCCTGCTCGCCTGGCTGGTGGCGGGGCTGATCCGCATCGCCACCGGCTCGGCCACGGTCGCCACCATCACGGGCGCGGGCATCGTCGCGCCGCTGGCCACCATGGTGCCGGGCGTGAACCGCGAGCTGCTGGTGCTGGCCACCGGCGCCGGCTCGCTGATCCTCTCGCACGTCAACGACGCGGGCTTCTGGCTGGTGAAGCAGTACTTCAACATGACGGTGGCCGAGACCTTCAAGACCTGGACCGTGATGGAAACGCTGATCTCGGTCGTGGCCATTGTGTTCATCATGCTGCTCGGCATGGTCGTGTAAGCCAAGGGACAAGCATGGGCCGCATCGTCATCGGGGTCGACATCGGAACCACCAGCACCAAGGCGGTGGCCTTCACGCCGGCCGGGCGCGTGCTGGCGCACGACGCAGTCGAGTACCCGCTGCTGCAGCCCGAGGCCGCAGCCGCCGAGCAGGACCCGGAGCAGATCTTCCAGGCCGTGCTCGCGGCCATTGCCGGCTGCGTGAAGCAGAGCAAGGCCGCGCCCGCCGACGTGCTCGCGGTGTCCTTCAGCGCGGCGATGCACAGCCTGATCCTGGTCGACGGCGCTGGCGCGCCGCTCACGCGCAGCATCACCTGGGCCGACCACCGCGCCTCGGCCTGGGCCGGGCGCATCCGCGACCAGTGGGACGGCCTGGCGATCTACCGCCGCACCGGCACGCCGATCCATCCGATGTCGCCGCTGGCCAAGCTGGTGTGGCTGCGCCACGAGCGCGCCGACCTGTTCGCGCGGGCTGCGCGCTTCGTCGGCATCAAGGAGTACGTGTTCTTCCGGCTCTTCGGCCAGTGGCAGGTCGACCATTCGATCGCCTCGGCCACGGGGCTGTTCGACATCGAGCGGCTCGACTGGGACGAGGGCGCGCTCGCGCTGGCCGGCGTGCGCGCCGACCAGCTGCCGCGCCCGGTGCCGACCACCTGGCACATCGAGGGCCTGGCGGCGGAGACCGCGGCGCAGCTGGGCCTGGCGCGCGACACCCCGTTCGTGATCGGCGCCAACGACGGCGTGCTCTCCAACCTGGGCGTGAACGCGATGGCGCCCGGCGAAGTGGCCGTGACCATCGGCACCAGCGGCGCGATGCGCACCGTGGTCGACCACCCGATGACCGATCCCGAGGGCCGCACCTTCTGCTATGCGCTGGCCGAGCGGCGCTGGGTGGTGGGCGGGCCGGTGAACAACGGCGGCATCATCCTGCGCTGGGTGCGCGACGAGTTCGCCTCGGCCGAGGCCGAGACCGCCAAGCGCCTGGGCATCGACACCTACGAGGTGCTCACGCGCATCGCCGAGCGGGTCTCGGCGGGCTCCGAAGGGCTGGTGTTCCATCCCTTCCTCACCGGCGAACGCGCACCCTACTGGAACGCGGACCTGCGCGGCTCCTTCTTCGGGCTGGGCATCCACCACCGCAAGGAGCACATGATCCGCGCGGTGCTCGAGGGCGTGATCTTCAATCTGCACAGCATCCTGCCGGCGGTCGAATCGATCGCGGGCCCGAGCGCCCGCATCAAGGCCACCGGCGGCTTCGCGCGTTCGGGCATGTGGCGCCAGATGATGGCCGACGTGTTCGACCGCGAGGTGGTGGTGCCCGAGAGCTTCGAGAGCTCCTGCCTCGGCGCCGCGGTGCTCGGGCTCTATGCGCTGGGCCATGTCGATTCGCTGGACGTGGTCGCGGGCATGGTGGGCGCGACCCACCGCCACACGCCCAACGCCAAGAACGCCGCGCTCTACCGGCAGCTGCTGCCGGTGTTCCTCTCGCTGCCGCGCAAGCTCGGCGAGGAATACCGGCTGCTGGCCGCGTTCCAGCAGCAGACGGCGGTGCCGCCGCCGGTGCGCAAAGGCTGACGGCTGCGCTTCGCCCAGCCCCTTTTTGGAGATCCGGCTTTGCTGAACACGACGCCGCAGGCCTTCGCTCCCCAGCAGGTGTTCGATGCCTGCGCCACGGTCCACTGCGAGGGCGCCTGCGCGCCTTCGCCGCGAGAGAGCAATCCGCGCTGCCTGCATGAACACGAGCTGCACCTGATCGGCGCGAGGCCTGCGCGCCTGCGCATCGGCGGCGGCACGGACCAGGAGACGCACAGCTTCGCGCCCGGCACCGTCGTGCTGCTCGGTCCGCGGCTGCCGCGCAGCCTTGCGTTCGAGCACCGCGCGTCCCCGGGCGGCGACGCCGCTGGCGCGCTGGTGCTGCGCTTCAGCGATGAGCTGCTGCGCCGCGGCATGGCGCTTTTTCCGGAGCTCGGCGATGCCGGCCCGCTGCTGGCGCGTGCGCGCCAGGGCGTGCAGTTCGTCGGCCTCGGCGCGGACACGCTCGCGCGCCTGCGCCGCATCGAGACGCTGCGCGGGCTTGCGCGATTTTCCGAATTCATCGCACTGCTGAACGAGCTCGCGCAATGGCGCGACTACCGCCTGCTGGCCGATGTCTTCCTTGCCGATGCCGGCTTCGACGAGGACGGCCGGGCGCTGCGCATCCACAAGGCGATCGACTACATCCGCGACAACTATGCCGAGGCGCTGTCGCTGGCCGAGGTCGGCGCGATCGCAGGCATGCGCGAGAACGCGTTCTCGCGCAGCTTCCGCCGCGCCACCGGCCAGACCTTCACCGACTTCGTCAACGGCCTGCGCGTGGCCAGGGCCTGCCGCCTGCTGGCGTCGACGCGCCAGCAGGTGAGCAGCATCTGCTACGAGGTGGGCTTCAACAACATCTCGAATTTCAATCGGCACTTCCGCCGGATCAAGGGCATGACGCCGGGCGAATTCCGCGGCGGCCGGATGTGAACGCGGGCCGCGCCGGGCATCGGGGCACGCCGGTCCTCGCGTGCCTGGTACTTCGTCTCGCCATCGGCCAGGTGGTGGGGGTTCTCGAAGGCCGCGGCGTTGCGCTCGGACGTGGCCGCGCGAAGAAGCTCAGGACGCGGCCGCCGCCCGGCGAAACATGGTCCGCCGCGTGTTGCGGAAAGCCGGCCGCACGCGCGAACTCCAGGGCGTCGCGCGCACCGCCAGCCACGCGGGGCTGCCCAGGGCCCCGGGGTCCGCAAGGTCGTAGCAGGCGTAGTAGCGCGGCGAGCCCGCCAGGTCGATGTAGCGTGCGGCCCGGACGGTCCCGGGCACGGCGGCGAGGCCGGGCAGGTGCTCCTGCGCATACCAGGCATTGAGTTCGTCCTCGAGTTCGGGCAGCACGTCCGTCTCCACGACGTAGTGGTGCGTGGCGACGCGGCCGGCCGAGGCACCCGGCACTTCCTGCAGGCAGGCGAGCCGCCGCCACCCGCCCACGCCGCCTTCCGCGGGCGGCTTGGGGCTCGAAACATAGAAATAGGCCAGGTGCCCGTCCACGGCCTGCCACGGTCGCGCTTCGCGCAGCCACGAACCTGCCAGCGGCCCCGCCACCGATGCGTCATGCCTGAGAAGCCAGAGGTCCTGCATTCGAATGGCCTCGTTCAATGCGCCACATTCAGCGCGACAAGCAGGCGCGACACCATGTTGTAGGCCGCCACGGTCGCCACGACTTCCACCACGCCCTTGGCGTCGAAGTGCTGCTGCACGCGGCCCATGAGTTCGTCCGGCACCACGACCTGCCGGGTCATGGCATCGGTCAGCTCCAGCACCAGGCGCTCGAGCGGCGCGAACACGCCGGACAGCACGTCCTGGCGCACCGCGTCGATCTTCTCGGCGCTCACGCCCGCCTTCTGCGCATGGGGCACGTGCGCGTCGTACTCGAAGCTTGCGCCGTTGAGCACCGCGACCCGCAGGATCATCAGCTCGCGAAGGTCGGCCGGCACGCCGGTCTGGTTGCGCACCGCCGTGAGCATGCGTTCCCAGCCCGAGGCGATCGGCCCGCTGTTCAGCAGCACCTGGTAGAGCAGCGACACGCGGCCGCGCTCGGCCATGATGCGGGCTTCGACCTCGGCCAGTTTCGGATGGGTGCCGGGCTGCACGAGGGGTACGCGGATGGATGTGCTCGTCGTCATCATTCGGCCCTGATGTTCTTGGCGCGGATCAGCTTGGCCCACTTCTCGGTGTCGCGCTTCTGGATGGCCGCGAGTTCCTGCGGGGTGGAGCCCACCGGCTCGGTGCCGGTCTTCAGCAGTTTCTCGCGCACCGCCGGGTCGGCCAGCGTGCGGCGCACCGCCTTGTTGACGGCCGCGACGATTTCCGGCGGCGTCTTCGCAGGCGCGAACAGCGCATACCAGTTGTTGGTGTCGACGCCCTGGATGCCTTGCTCTTCCAGCGTCTTCACCTCGGGCAGCGAAGGATGCCGCTTGCCCGACGCCACGCCGAGCGCCTTGAGCCGCCCGCCCTGCAGGTGTCCGAGCAGCCCCGGCACGTCGCCGAAGAAGCCGCTGATCTGGCCGCCCATCAGGTCCGTGATGGCGGGAGCGGCGCCCTTGTAGGGCACATGAAGCAGCTTCGCGCCGCTCGCATCGGCGAGCTGCTCGATCGCCAGGTGCGGAATGCTTCCGGTGCCGGAGGAGCCCATCGGCGTGGGATCGGCGCGCTTCTTCGTCGCGACCACGAACTCGGCCGCGTCCCGGGCCGGGTTGGCCTGCTGCGCCACCAGCAGCTCGACGTTGTTGACCACCAGCGAGACCGGCACGAAGTCGCGCTGCATGTCGTAGGGAAGCTTCTCGTAGAGCGAAGAATTGATGGCCGCCGCGCCCACGCTGGTGAACCACAGCGTGCTGCCGTCCGGCGCCGATTTCATGACATCGACGGCGCCGATCGCGCCATTGGCGCCCGGCTTGTTGTCGATGAGGACCGTGCGGCCCAGCTCCTTGCCGAGCCGTTCGGACAGGGTCCGCGCGACCGCGTCGACAGGGCCGCCCGATGTAAAGGAAACGACGATCCGCGTCGTCTTCGGCTGCGCGTGCACGGCGGGCATCGGCAGCGCGGCGAATGCCGCCGCGAGCAGGTAGCGCTTGATCATGGATGTCTCCGTCTTTCTTGCAGGGGCTCGAGCCTCAGTCGCAGCGCGCGGTCATGCCGCCGTCGACGATCAGTTCGGTGCCGGTGATGAACCGGGCCTCGTCGCTCGCCAGGAACAGCACCGCGCTCGCGGTGTCGCGGCCGTCGCCCATGAAACCGAGCGGAATGCGCTTCTGGCGCTGGGCCAGCAGGGCATCGACGTTGCCGCCGGCGCGCTGTTTTGCCAGCCGCGTCTCGACCATCGGCGTGTGCAGCTGGCCCGGCACCACGCTGTTGACCCGCACGCCCTGCGCCGCGTGCTGGACCGCGATCACGCGCGACATCTGGATCACGCCGGCCTTGGTCGCGGCGTACGCGACCTGCGCACTGCCGGTCCAGCGCAGGCCCGAGGTGGAGGAAATGTTGACGATCGATCCCGCACCCTTCGCAAGCATCGTGGGAAGCACGTGCTTGCAGGTGAGGAACACGCTCTTGAGGTTCACGTCGACCTGCAGGTTCCATGTTTCCTCGGCCAGTTCCACCGGCCCGCCTGCGGCCGAGCCGCCCACGTTGTTGACGAGGATGTCGATGGTGCCGTAGCTGTCCAGGCAGGCGGCCGCCATGGCCGCGACGCTCTCGTTGCTCGTGACGTCGCACAGCCATGGCGTGATCGATGCACGGGCCTCGCCGGCCAGCTCGAGCGTTTCTTCGAGCCGTGCGCGGTCGCGGTCCACCGCCAGCACCTTGGCGCCTTCCTCGGCCAGGCGCACGGCAATCGCGCGGCCATTTCCCCAGCCGGCGCCGACGCAGCCGGCGCCGGTCACGATGGCCACCTTGTTCTCGAAGCGCGGGCTCATGGCTGGTCTCCAAATCGGTAGAGGCGTTGCGGGTTGTCGACCAGCAGCGCATGGCGCGCGGATTCGCTCGGCGCCATCTCGGCAATGAGGTCGACGAGCTGCTGTTCGTCGGGCACGGGGCCCGCGTGGTTGGGATGCGGCCAGTCGTTGCCCCACACCACCCGGTCGCCGAATTCCGCGACCAGCTTCCGCGCGAAGGGCAGGGCGTCGGCATAGGGCGGACCCTGCCGCGTGATGCGGTCCATGCCGCTCACCTTGACCCAGAAGTGTTCGTGGGCCATCAGCCCGAGCAGCGCGCGGAAGTCGGGCTGGTCCAGGCCCCGCGACGCATCGATGCGCCCGATGTGGTCGATCACCACCGGCGTCGGCGAACGGCGCAGCGCCGGCGCCAGGTCCGTGAGCAGGGCCGGATCGCCGTGGATCTGCAGATGCCAGCCGAGCGGCGCAAAGCGGCCCGCGAGCGACAGCACCTCCTCGATGGGGGTGTGGCGGCCCAGGTGGCCCATGAAGTTGAAACGGACGCCGCGAAAACCCGCTGCGTCCAGGCGCCGGAGCTCCGCATCGCCGACGTGGGTCGGCAGCAGCGCGATGCCGCGGTAACTCGAAGGCCGCGCGGCGACCGCGTCTTCGGTGGCCCGGTTGTCGAAGCCATGGCAGGCCGACTGCACGACCACGCAGCGCTGCAGCCCGAGCCGGTCGTTCAGCGCGTAGAGGGCTTCCTTCGGCGCATCGGCCCCGGGAACGAAGCTGGCGTCCTCGGCGTAGGGAAATCGCGTGCGGGGCCCGAACACATGGCAATGGGCATTGCAGGCCCCGGAGGGGAGGGTGGAGGTCATGCATGCAGTTTCCCGGCTGCGGGCGGTATGCGTAAGGACGGCATCTCTATATCAGCTATGCTGCCTGGCTATGGAACTGCGCCAGCTTCAGTATTTCGTCGCCGTGGTCGATGCGGGGAGCTTCAGCCGTGCGGCCGTGGTGCTCGACCTGGCGCAGCCCAGCTTGAGCAGGCAGATCGCGCTGCTGGAAGCGGACCTCGGGCAGCGGCTGCTGGTCAGAACCGGGCGCGGCGTGACCCCCACGGATGCGGGCGAAGCCTTGCTGGTTCACGCGCGCGCCATGCTCGAGATCTCGCGCCGCGCGCGCGACGAGCTCGGCGAGATGGAGGAAAGCCCGGGCGGCCGGATCGTGGTCGGCATGCCGCCGCGGGTGGCCCTGGGCTTGAGCGCGCCCCTGATCCGGCGCTTCAGGCAGAGGTTCCCGCGCGCCGTCATCACCGTGCTCGAAGGCCTGAGCGTGGCGCTGCGCGAATCGCTCGTCGCAGGGCGGCTGGACCTGGCGCTGCTCTTCGATCCCGCGCCCTCGGCCCAGCTTTCGTTCCAGCCGCTGATGCGCGAGAAGCTTTTGCTGGTGGCGCCGCCCAAAAGCAAGCTGCCGGCCCGCGTCGGCTTGCCGGCGCTCGCCAACTATCCCATGGTGCTGCCCAGCGCGCCGAACGCGATCCGGCACTTGCTCGACTCGGTGCTGGGCCCGCGCGGTGTCGAGCTCCAGGTGCTCGCGGAGGTGGGTGCGGTGCGCACCGTTCTCGCGCTCGTCGCGACCGGCGTCGGATGCACGATCCTTCCGGAGAGCGCCTTGAGTGCCGCCGACGACGAGGCCCTGCCGCGCGCGCCGATCGGGCCGCCCGCCATCTGGAATGCGCTGGTCCTCGCGACGCCGACGGCGCGCCCGGCCACCCGGCTCGTGCGTGGCACGGCGCAGCTGCTCCAGGAACTGGATTTCCGGCGCCCCCAGGTCGAATAGCCAACAGGCATAGCTGGTATAGGGCAAGATTGCTTACGGGCTGCGGCGGGCCCGCCGAGACTGCCGGTCATGCCCACCGATACCCCACTCCATCCCGCCAGGCGCGAGCCGCCGGCGAGCAAGCTGCTCTCCTACCGGCCCCGGAATTCGAACGGAACAACGGTCGAGATCGAATTCCACGACCAGGGCGCCGGCCCGGTCATCTGCATCCTGCCTTCGCTCGCGCGCTCGGGGCGGGACTACGACGTGGTCGCGGACCTGCTGTGCGACGCCGGCTTCCGCGTGCTGCGGCCCGAGCCCAGAGGCGTCGGCCGCAGCCGCGGGCCGATGGAGAACCTGGACATGCACGATTTCGCGGGCGACGTGGCCGCGGTTCTCGACCATGCGCAAACCGGGCCGGTGGTCATCGTCGGCCATGCCTGGGGCAGCCAGCCGGCGCGTGCGCTGGCGGCCGATCGTCCGGACCTGGTGCGCGGCATCGTCATGGCAGCGGCGTCGGCGGGCAAGCTGCCGCCGGGCTCGACCGAGAGGCCGTACAGCCGCCTGCGCGACGCGATCGACGGCGCCGGGGATCCGTCCCTCTCGCAGGCCGAACGCCTCGCCTGCCTGCGCAAGGCCTTCTTCGCACCCGGGCACGACCCGAGCGTGTGGCTCGACGGCTGGTTTCCGGCCGCGCACGAAGCGCAGGGCCGCGCGCGCGAGAACACGCCGATCGACGACTACTTCTCGGGTGGAAAGACGGCGCCGATCCTGGACCTGCAGGCCGAGCACGACGCGGTCGTCATTCCCGATGTCATGCAGCCCCTGTTGGGCGAGCGGGTCACGGTCCGGGTCATCCGCGACGCGGGGCATGCGATGGCGCCCGAGCAGCCGCACGCCATGAGCGCGGCGATCGCCGAGTTCGCGCGCGGCATCTAGAAATCCAAGAGAAGGAGACACAGCATGCTGAAAAAGATCATTTCGCTGTCCAGGTTCGCGCTGCTGGGAGCTGCCGTCGCGGGCGCCCAGGTCTGCAGTGCGGACGACTATCCGAGCAAGCCCATCCGGATGGTCATTCCCTACACGCCCGGAGGCTCCATCGACACCGTGGGCCGCATGGTGGCCGACCAGCTGCAGCGGCAGCTGGGCCAGCCGATCGTCATCGAGAACACGCCGGGCGCCTCCGGGGTGCTCGGGTCGCTGAATGTCAGGAAGGCCAAGGCCGATGGCTACACCCTGCTGTTCAATGCATCGAGCCAGGTGTACCTGCCGCTCGTCCTCGCCAAGAAGAGCTATGACGCGGAGAAGGACTTCACCCCCGTGGGACAGATCGGCTACGTGCCGTTGATCGTGGCGGTCAACAACGATGTTCCGGCCAAGAACCTCGCCGAATTCGCGGCGCTGGCCAGGGCGAACCCCGACAAGTACACCTGGGCGACCTCGGGCCTCGGGACCACGAGCCACCTCAGCGAGGAAATGATCAATCGCGCGCTGAAGCTCAGGATGGCGATCATTGCGTACAAGGGCGCGGTGCCGCAGCTGACCGACGTCATCGGGGGGCACGTCTCGGCGGCGGTGTCTCCGATGCCCGGCGTCCACTCTTTCGTGCAGGCCGGCCGCCTGCGCGCACTGGCTGTCACGAGCAAGACGCGGGTGCCGAGCATGCCCGAGGTTCCGACGGTCGCGGAAAGCGGCATCCCGGGCTTCGAGCTCCTCTCGTGGTACGGCATCTGGGGGCCGGCCCACATGCCGGCAGCGGTGGTCGACCGCCTGAACGCGGAAATTGCCAAGGCGGTCGACACGCCCGCGCTCAAGGCCAAATTTGCCGAGCTGTCCTTCATTGCGGCCAGGTCGAATCCCGCGCAGTTCCGCGAGCTGATCCGCGAGGACCTGTCGAAGATCGGCCAGGCGGTCAAGGAAGCCAACATCCGGATCGACTTCTAGCGGGCGCGCGAGGGCGGCGGCTCGGCCGCGAGCAGGACCGCCCTTGCCCGGTCGCGCAGGGCCAGCAACGGCCCCTTCAATTCCGCTTCGGTCTCCTGCATGCTGCCTGCCGTGGTGACGCTGACATTGAAGACATAGATGGGCCGCTGCGCCATGACGAGCGGCGCCGCCATGGCGACGACTTCCGGCTGCCAAGACGCCACGCAGTAGCCGCGCTCTTCGACACTCGCGATCGCGGCCTTGATCTCGTCGCGTAGGCGGCCCCATTCGGAGCGCCGCCCCGCCTTGAACCTTGCCATCAGCGCGCGGCGCTCGTCCTGCGGCGCCACGGCCAGGTAGGCCCTGCCGAGCGAGGTGAGCTCCATCGGCACGCGCTGGCCCGCAACCACGTTGCGCAGTGCGACTTTCCGGTTGTAGCGCACGGACTCCAGGTAGACCATCTCGTCCCGGTCGGGCGCGGCCAGGCCGACGTTGATGCGCATCTTTTCCGCCAGCGTCCGCATCAGCGGCGCCACCGCGTTCAGCACGGGCGAACCCGAGCGCATGGCGTGGCCCAGGCTCAGCACCGGCGCGGCCAGCCGGTAGGCCCGGCGGCTGCGGTCGTGCTCGAGCAGGCCGGTCTCGACCAGCGTTTGCGCGAGGCGGCTGACCGTCGCGCGCGAGAGGCCGGTGCGCTCCGCGATCTCGCCGTTGCCCAGCAGGTCGGCGCCGGGGCGGAAGGCCCTCAGGATCTCGATGCCCCGCACCAGGGAGCGGTTCAGCAGCGGGTCTTCGTGGTGCTGGCGCCGGGGCGCGGGGTCTGCAGGAGCATGCATGGCAAGGTGGGAGAGGTGTGCCGGCGGAGCCTATCTCAAATTCCATGCAATGGAAATGTGGGGATGCGCGGCGGCGCCCGCGTCCCTAAGCTTGGACCCGTCGATGAGAAGAGCCGCAGCGCCGCCCTCGATGCCTGCCTTCTCACATTTCTTTTGACGGAGACAAACCATGCAGAACCCGATGACGCTGGCACGCGCCAGGCATGCCATCCTTCTTTCGCTGGCCTGCGCGGTCGGCGGCCTCGTCGCGATGCCGGCGCGCGCGGCCTTTCCCGACAAGCCGATCAAGCTCGTGGTGCCGTTCGCACCCGGCGGCGGCACCGACCTGGTGGCCCGCACCATGGCCATCGCGATGGGGCAGGAGCTGGGGCAGCCCGTGATCATCGACAACAAGCCCGGCGCGGGCACGATCATCGGCACGGACGCGGTGGCCAAGAGCGCACCCGATGGCTACACGATGGTGATGGCAACCGTGGCGCACGTCGTGAACCCGAGCCTCCAGCCCAAGCTCCCGTACAACCACGAGAAAGCCTTTGCGCCGGTCATGCTGGTAGGCATCTCGCCGAACGTGCTGGTGGTTCGCGCCGACAGCCCGCTCAAGTCGGTGAAGGACCTGATCGATGCGGCCAGGGCCCATCCGGGCAAGCTGTCCTTTGCGTCGCAGGGCGCGGGCACCTCGGCCCACCTGGCCGGCGAACTCTTCAAGAATCTCACCAAGACCGACATCACCCACATCCCGTACCGCGGTGCCGGCCCCGCCATCACCGACCTGCTAGGCGGACAGGTCGACGTGATGTTCGCGACCGCCGCGGCGGTGGGCAGCTTCGTCGAGAGCGGCAAGCTGCGCGCGCTGGCCGTGACGACCGCCGCGCGATCCGCGGCCCACTCGCTCGCAAAGGTGCCGACGATCGCGGAGAGCGGCGTGCCGGGCTATGTCGCAGACAGCTGGTACGGCCTGTACGCGCCCGCCGGCACCCCGGCCGACGTGATTGCGCGCCTGAATGCCGCGGCGAAGAAGGCCGTGCAGACGGACGCCTTCCGCAAGCGGGTGGAGTCCGAGGGCCTCGTCATCAACGGCGGCTCGCCGCAGGACTTCGACAGGTACGCCAAGGGCGAGGAAGCGCGCTGGCGCAAGGTGGTCAAAGAAAACAACATCACGGCCGAATGAACGGAGAAATCGAATGAACAGCAGCAGCCTGATCGAACTGGAAGTCGCGGACGGCATCGCCACCCTGTGGCTGAACCGCCCCGAAAAGCGCAACGCGATGAGCGACGACATGCGCACTGAATTCATCGCCGCACTCGAGCACGTGGCCGGCGACAAGGCGATCCGCGCCCTGGTGCTCACGGGACGCGGCAAGGGCTTCTGCGCCGGCGGGGATGTCGCCGGCATGGAGCGGCGGATGCAGGCACCCGCGGGCGAGGTCGGCTTCAACGGCTGGAGCCGCCAGCAGCGCGTGCACCACACCCAGTCGCTGCTGCACACCATGCCCAAGCCGACGATCGCTGCCGTCAACGGCGCGGCCTCGGGCCTCGGGGCCGACACGGCACTGGCCTGCGACTTCATCATCGCTTCGGATGCCGCGAGCTTCACCTGGTCCTACATCCATCGCGGCATCGTTCCCGATGGCGGCGGCATGTACTTCCTGCCGCGCCGGGTCGGACTCTCCAGGGCCAAGGAACTGATCTTCAGCGGCCGGAAGGTCGAGCTCGAAGAGGCCCTGCGCCTGGGCATTGCCGATCGCCGGTCGCAGGCCGAGCACCTGGTTGCCGATGCGCAGCGCTGGGCGGCCGAGATGAGCCAGGGGTCGGCCACCGCATTGGCCCTTGGCAAGACGATCCTCAACCAGAGCTTCGAGCTGTCCGCGCACCAGGTGTTCGCCCAGGGCAGCCAGGCGCAGGGCATCTGCTACACCAGCACCGAGCATCGCGAATCGGTGATGGCCTTCCTGGCCCAGAGCAGCGCGAAGAACGGGACGACGAAATGACCGAACTGAACGCCATCGCCAGGCTTCTGAAGCCGCGCAGCGTCGCCGTGATCGGCGCCTCGGCCGATGCGGCCAAGACGGCCGGCCGGCCCGTGGCCTACCTGCGCAAGCACGGATTCACGGGCGAGATCTACCCGGTCAATCCGCGTGCCGATGCCATCGGCGGCCTGGCCTGCTATCCGGACATCGCCTCGATCCCCGGCACGCCCGATGTGGGCATCGTGCTGCTGGGCGCCGAGCGCGCGCACCAGGCCGTGCGCGAACTCGCGGCCAAGGGAACGGCCGCGGCGATCGTGCTTGCGAGCGGCTACACGGAAACCGGGGAGGAAGGCGCGCGCCGCCAGCAGCAGCTCATCGAAGCGGCCGGCCGCATGCGGATCCTCGGCCCCAACACGATCGGACTGGTCAACCTGACCGACAACATCGTGCTCTCCGCCAGCGGTGCACTCGAGATGGAGCACTTCCCGGTCGGCGGGATCGGCGTGGTCTCGCAGAGCGGGGGCATCCTCGGCGCGCTGCTCTCGCGTGCCGCCGCGCGCGGCATCGGCCTGTCGAAGCTGATTTCGACCAGCAACGAAGTGGACCTGGACCTGGCGGATTTTGTCGACCATCTGGCCGACGACGCCGACACCAAGGTCATCGCCCTCTATGTGGAGAGCGTGCGCAACCCGGAGAAGTTTCGTGCCGCTGCACTGAAGGCCGCGCGCGCGGGCAAGCCGGTGGTCGCGTTCAAGATCGGCCGCTCCGAAGCGGGCGCGAAAGCCGCCGTGTCGCACACCGGCGCGCTGGCGGGCGCCGACCGCATGTACGACGCGCTGTTCAGGCAGGTCGGCGTGATCCGCGCCCAGACCTTCGGCGACCTGCTCGACATTCCCGTCGCGCTGGCCACGGGCCGGAAGCTCCGCGGCAGGCGCGTGGCCATCCTGACCTCGACGGGCGGCGCCGGAACGCTGGTGTCGGACGACCTGGGCATGCAGGGCTTCGAGACGCCGGCGCCGGATGCTGCAACCGCCGCGGCCTTGCGCGCGCTGCAGAGCGGCGATCATGCGGTGCTCGACCGCAACCCCATCGACGTCACCCTGGCCGGCCTGCAGCCGGACCTGCTGCGCGGCGCCATCGACATCCTGCTCGAGAGCCCCAGCTACGACGCGCTGGCGATCATCGTCGGCTCCTCCAGCCTGGCCATGCCGGAACTGATGGCGGGCGCCATCCAGGACTGCCTGCCGCATTCGGACAAGCCCGTGATCGCCTACGTGAGCCCGCATGCGCCCGAAGTCGCGGCCTTGCTCACGCAGCGCGGTGTGCCCGCCTTTGCCGCGGCCGAGAGCTGCACCCGTGCGCTCGCTGCCATGCTGAATGCCGGCAGCTGGCGCGAGCCGGATCCATCCCGTGCGCCTGCCGCCGCCGTGCCCATCGACGACCTGCCCACCGGCTCGCTGGATGAGGCCCAGGCCAAGCAGCTGTTCACCCGCTTCGGCATCGCGTGTGCGCGCGAGGTGGTGGTGACCACGCCGGCAGAGGCCGAGGCTGCGGCGCGCGAACTGGGCGGACGCGTCGTGCTCAAGATCCTGTCGGCCGAGATCACGCACAAGAGCGATGTCGGCGGCGTCGCGGTGAACCTGACGGCCGAGACGGTGGGCGCGCGCCTGCAGGCGATGGCCGCCGAGGTTGAGGCCAAGGCCGGCGTGCGGCCCCGGCGCTTCCTGGTGCAGGAAATGGTGGGCGGCGGCACCGAGCTGATCCTGGGCATGCACCGCGACCCGCTGGGAACCGCCATCCTGCTGGGCATGGGCGGCATCACCGCCGAACTGTTCAAGGACACCACGATGCGGCTGCTGCCGCTCCAGGGCGGCCTGAGCCGCGAGGATGCGCTCTCCATGGCGCACGAGCTCAAGACCTGGCCCTTGCTGGATGGTTTCCGCGGCCGGCCCAAGGCCGACGTCGAGGCGCTGGTCGATGCCATCGTCGCCTTCTCGGACATGGCGGCGCGGCTCGGCGAGCGCCTGCTCGAAGCCGAGATCAACCCGGTCTTCGTGCTGCCGCAAGGGCAGGGCGTGCGCGCGGCCGATGGCGTGGTCGTGCTGGCCGGCTGAACGAGGCAAGGCAAGCCACTCTCAGGAGCCATCGAGATGCACGTCACCCAAGTATTCGCGCGCTACGCCGCCGACTTCCGGCGGCAGGATCTGCCGGCCGAAGTCCTCCACCACGCCAAGCGGGCCGTGATCGACTGGTATGCCTCGCTGTTCCCCGGCCTCGGCGCGGCGCCGGTGCGCCAGCTCGAGGCCGCCCTCAACGAGGACCTGGACCGCGGACGCGCCTTTCTCGCGCGCGGCCGGTCGGCCACCGCGCGCGCCGCTGCGCTGATCAACGGCACGGCCGCCCATGCGGCGGAGGTGGACGACAGTTTTCGCGAAGCCATGTACCACCCGGGCGCGGCCACCATTGCCGCCGCCCTGGCCGCAAGCCATGACACCGGCGCAAGCGGGCTGCAGTTCCTGCGCGGCGTGGTGCTGGGCTATGAAGTGTCGACGCGCATCGGCGTCGTGATGGGGCGCGCGCACTACCGGTTCTGGCACAGCACGGGCACGGTGGGCAGCTTCGGCGCCGCGGCCGCCGCAGGCGTTCTCATGAACCTCGACGAAGCCGCCTTCGCGCACGCGCTGGCCACGGCCGCCACCTTCGCGGCCGGCCTGCAGCAGGCCTTCCGCATGGACTCCATGTCCAAGCCGCTGCATGCGGGCCGCGCGGCCGAGGCCGGCGTGCTCGCCGCCCAGCTTGCGCGCAACGGTGTCACGGGTTCGCTCGACGTGCTCGAAGGAGAGGCGGGGCTGGGCCGGGCCATGAGCGACGGGCCGGACTGGTCGCAGATCGGCGCGACGCTGGGGCGGGACTTCCACATCGCCCGCCTGACGTTCAAGAACCACATCGGGTGCGGCCATGCCTTCGCGGCCATCGACGGCGCGCTGGCGCTGAAGCGGCGGCATGGCATCGAAGCCGGCGAGATCGCGCATGTGCATGTGGCAACCTACCGCCCGGCGCTCGACATTGCCTGCCACACGCAGCCGGCCACGGCCAACGAAGCGCGCTTCAGCCTGCGCTACGTGGTGGCGACCGCGCTGGCGCACGGCAGCGTGCGGCTGGCGGCGTACGAGCCGGCGCGGCTGCAGGATCCGGCCACGCGTTCGTTGATGGAGCGCACCAGCGTCGCGGTGGACCCGGAGCTCGATGCCGCCTTTCCGGGCCGGCGCGCCGCGCGCGTGGTGATCACGATGCGCGACGGCCGCCGCTTCGATCACCTGCAGCCCAACCGCAAGGGCGATCCGGAAGAACCGCTGAGCGATGCCGAGCTCGAAGACAAGTTCATGGAACTGTCCTCGCCCGTGATCGGCAGTGCACCCGCGCGGGCGCTGCTGGACCGCCTCTGGACGCTGGAGCGCAGCGCGGCGGTGCCGAACTGATCCGCGTCTGCGTCCGAGGGCGGGCGGCGCCAGAGCCGCAACTCAGGAACTGCAGCTGTAGTTGGCGGCCAGCTTCGCCGCCGCCGCATCGTTGGCCGGGCCGGTGTAGCGCGGGTATTGCGGGTACTGGCACAGCGGCCGGCTCAGCAGCACCGCCCCTTGCGCATCGCGCTTCTCCGCGAGCAGCGTGGAGGGGGCCGCGCTCTTGGTCACCCACTGGTCCAGGGCCGTCAGCAGATCCGATGAATCGGCACCCGGTCCTCCGGCGCAGTGGTTCACGCCCGGTGCGACATAGAAGCGCGTCGATGCGTCGGCGGTTGCGGCGCCGATGGCGCTTCGCATGTTCCCGTAGTACTCGACGGTCGACCGCACGCTGAGCGCGGAATCATTCCCGCCGTGCCACAGTATCAGCTTGCCGCCGCTGTTGATGAACGGGCGGATGTCCGCATTGGTCGCGTCGTTGAGCGCGGCCATGGCATAGAGGGCATTCTGGTTCTGATCCCAGGGCGTGTAGGCCAGCGAGTCCGCGCTCCGGTCGCGGGCCAGGTAGTTCTTGACCGTCGTGTCCTGGAACAGGAACTGCAGCGCCATGGTGACATTGCCGTCGCCCGTGAGCCAGGTCCGCCAGGCGCCGGGGTCGTCCTCGTTGCCCGTCAGGTTCCAGCCTGCATTGCGGAAGGTGGGGCTGCCCGTGAATGCGGCCTGCGTGGTCCAGGACGTGACCACGTCGAGCTGCGCGTCCGACAGGCAGGTGTCGCCAGTGTCGGCTCCGCCGGTGCAGCGCAGGGCGGCCACGTTGGCGAGCGCCGGCGTGCAGGCGGCCTGGTTCGACACCACGCCGTCGACAAGCCCGTCGAGCCCGTCGCAGGCGTCCCGCACATGCTTGCTCAGGAGCGCGGTCTTCGCGGCGCTGAATGCACCGCCGGGCGCGGCCAGTGCCCTGGAGTTCCGGTTGAAGGCGCCCATGAACCCGACCCAGTTGTAGGCCGGTGCGCGCGCAATGACGCCATCGAAGAGGTTCGGCGCGCGCTGCACCGCCATCAAGGCTTCGCGGCCGCCGTTCGAGCAGCCTTCGAAGTACGACTTGGCCGGCAGGGTTCCATAAGCCGCCGCCAGGGTCTCGGTGGCCGTCGACATCACGGTGGGCACCGAGAGGCTGCCGAACAGCTGCGCGGCAAAGGTGTCGGTCAATGCGAAGTCCGCGCTCAGGACATTGCCCTGGTGCCCCGAGTCGCTCGCGACCACGGCGTAGCCCAGGCCCAGCGCCGGCACCGAGGGCGGCGTGATCGCGCCGTTGTAGCCGCCGCCGCCCTGGTAGTAGAGCTTGCCGTTCCATGACTGCGGCAGGGAGATCTGGAAGTTCAGCGCCGGCGCGATCGTGCCGGTGACCTTGCAGTAGACGGGCACGCCCGCGGCCGCCTCCTGCATGGCGGCCGTCAGCGCGGCGCCCGCCACGATTTTTCCGTTCAGCTCGCCGCAGGCCTTCTGGGCCGTCACGGCCGGTGCAGGTGGCGGGCTTGCGGGTTGCGCAGCAGGCGGGACCGGAAGCAGCACGGGGACCGCGCCGCGGTGATCGGAGCCGCCGCCGCAAGCGGCCAGCATCGCAGCGCCGGCAGCAGCAGCGGCAACGGCGTGGAGCTTCGTGCGGGCCCGTGATTCCTTGGAGAAGGAGGAGAAGAAGTGCATGTCTCGATTCCTTTGTCGGTTGTCAGCCTGTGCACCGCAACGACATGGAGCGATGCCTGCGTGATTCTGAAAGGCGAGACCCCGGGCAACTGTTCCGGGACGGACATTCGGGCCACTGATTTCTAAGGAAAAACCCTTCGGTTTCCCACGATGCACCGCCGGCCGGTCAGGGGTACCTGGCAAGCGCCTGCCGGTCCATCACCGTGATGTAGCCGTAGCCGCGCCGGATGAGGCCGGCGGCTTCCAGTTCGGTCAGCGCGGCGTTGACGCGCTGGCGCGAGATGCCGACGAGCGAACCGATCTCCTCCTGGTTGATCCGCAGCGTGGAGTCGGTGTTCGGATAGAGCACCGGATGGAACAGGCTCGAGATCCCCCGCGCCACGCGCGCCGTCGGTTCGAGCAGCCGGTCGAACTTCACCATCGCGATGAACTGTCCGAGGCGCTCGTTCAGATGGGAGAGCATGAAGTGGTTGAACGGAATGCTTCGATCGAGCAGCCAGGAGAACGTGGCCCTCGGCAGATGCACGGTGACGGTCGGCCGCGTCGCCATGACCTCGTACTTGCGCTGCTCCGGCTTCAGCAGCGATCCCTCGCCGATCCATCCGCTCGATGCGACCCCGGTGAACATGATCAGGCGGCCGTCCACCGTGGTGTCCTGGACGCGCAGAAAACCCTCCAGCACGCCGATCCAGCTGTCGGCGGTCTCGTCGCGCCGGCACACATAGGAGTGCGCTTCATGGCGGCGAACGTACAGGGCTTCGAAGGCTTTCGTCCGCTCGGCCTGCGTCAGCGCGCGCGGCCAGATGCAGCGCTCGAAGAAGGCGTGGAGATCCTTCAGAGGCAGCATGCGTCACCACCGTGCCGGGCGGAGGCCCTCGGCGCGGGCGAAGAACAAACCGGATCGAACGCGCATGGCGAATTTCCTTGGGCTGGCGAATCCTAGGGCACACCGGCTTGCGGAGTTTGTAGCGCGGACGACATTTGCGTCCTTGCATCGTCGGGACAAACCCTGGGGCGGGCAGGCAAAGGCAGAATGCGGCCCATCTCCCTCGTTCCCTCCTCCGCCGAGATGCAGCCCAGCAAAGCCACGAACATCCAGCTCGACATTGCCTCGGACCTGCAGAAGTGGCGCGCTTTCCTCGCGATTGCCGAACTGGGAAGCCTGACGCGCGCCGCGCTGTTCCTGGACAGCAGCCAGTCGCTGCTGAGCCGCCACCTCAACGCGCTCGAGCGCGAATGCAACGCGCGCCTGTTCAATCGCACGGGCCGCGGCGTGCAGCTGTCGGAGGTGGGGCAGCGGCTCTTTCCGCATGTGAAGGCGCTGCTCTCGGACGCCGAGCAGCTCCAGCTGGAGATTCGCGGCGAGGCCCGCGAGCCGGCCGGCCGCGTCACCATCGGCTCGCTGCCTTCGGTCACCAATCCGATCGTCGGCAAGCTGTTCAATCGGCTGCAGGCGCGCCATCCCGGCATCCAGCTCAAGATTCTCGAGGGATCGAGCGGGCAGGTGGAAGAGTGGCTGGCGGACGCGCGCGTGGACATCGCGATCCTCTACCGCTACGGCGCCGTGCTGCCGGAGCAGGAGCAGGCGCTCGCCACGGTGGACAGCTACCTGATCGGCCCTGCCGGCGACCGCCTGACCGCCAAGCCGGAGCTGCCGTTCAGCGCACTCGACGGGCTCCCGTTCATCCTTCCGAGCGCCCCCAACGGTCTGCGCAGCGCGCTCGATGCGCTCGCCCGCCAGCAGCACATTTCCCTGTCGCCCGTGCTCGAAGCCGACTCGCTGCCGCTGATGCGCTCGGTCGTGGCGCAGGAGCGGCTCTACACGGTGCTGCCGCTGCATGCGGTCTGGGCGGAGGTGGAGGAGGGCCGCCTGCAGGCTTCGAAGATCGTCTCGCCCGGCCTGCAGCGCATCGTCTCGATGATCATGGCGCGCAGCAAGGGGCCGGGCAAGGCGGTCCTGTCCGTGGCCGCGCAGATCGTGCAGGCCGTCGAAGAAAGCACGCGGCAGGGGCTCTGGCGCCCGGGCGCGGAAAGCGCCTGAAGAACCGCTGGCCGTGCGCCGGCGTGCATAGCAGCCTTCCTCGCCGGTGCATAGGTTGCACGCGCATCCTGGCCTACCCTCCACGCACAGGCCGCGCCGCAGTCCTGCCTGGGGGCTGGAGGCGAGCGGCCAAGGAGACCACAGGCCATGCCATTCGATTTCCCCGCATCACGCCGGCGCCGCACCGCCCTGGGCGCGCTGGCCGGCGCCTTCGCGGTGGGCGCCTGCGCGCCTTTCGTGCCGGCGCGGGCCGTCCGCCAGCGCGTGCTGCTGAGCGAAGGCGCCGTTCGCATCGATGTCATCGTCGAGGGCCAGGGGCCTGCCGTGGTGCTGCTGCCGTCCTCGCAGCGCGACTCCGAAGATTTCGGCGGCCTTGCAGAACGCCTGGCCGCCTCCGGCTTCAAGCTGCTGCGTCCGCAGCCGCGCGGCATGGGAGCATCGGCCGGGCCGATGAACGATCTCACCTTGCATGTGCTCGCGGGCGATGTCGCGACCACCGTGCGGCAACTGGGCGGCGGCCGCGCCGTGCTGGTTGGCCACGCCTATGGCCACTTCGTGGCGCGGGTCGCGGACCTCGACCATCCCGGCCTCGTGCGCGGCGTGGTTGTCGCGGCGGGCGCGGCGCGCACCTTCCCGCCCGGCATGGCCCGGTCGCTCGCGGTCGCCAGCGATCCGGCCCAATCGCGCGACGCGCGGCTGCGCGGCCTGCGCGAGGCCTTCTTCGCGCCCGGCAACGATCCCACGCCCTGGCTCGAGGGCTGGCACCCGGCCTTGCGCGAGGCCTACAGCCGCGCCGGCCGCACGCCGGCCAAGGAGGTATGGTGGCCGGTGAGCCACGCGCCCATCCTCGACCTGCAAGGCGCCGAAGACCCCTGGCGCCCGCCGGCCACGCGCAACGAACTCAAGGACGTGCTGGGCGACAAGGTGCAGGTGAAGATCGTTCCACGCGCCAGCCATGCACTGATCCCCGAACAGCCGGAGGCGGTGGCCCAGGCGATTGCCGATTGGATCGGCACGCTGCCGCCCTGACCCGGACACTTTGAAGGAAGCACCTCATGCCACGCATACCCCTTTTTCCGACCGACTCCATGAGCCCCGAACAGCGCGCGGTCCACGACAGGATCGTTTCCGGCCCGCGCGGCAGGATCCAGGGTCCGCTGCGGGCCGCGCTGCACAACCCGGAGCTGGCCGACAAGTGGCAGGCGCTCGGCGCGCTGCTGCGCTACGGCACAGGCTTGCCGCCGCGGCTGTCGGAGCTCGCGATCCTGGTCACGGGCCGTGCCTGCAACTCGCCCTTCGAGTGGTATGCGCACCGCGCGGAGGCCGAGAAGGCGGGCATCGAGCAGCCCGTGATCGAAGCCATCCTGGCCGGCGCCGAGCCGCCCGGCCTGTCGGCGGACGATGCCGCCGTCTACCGCTACGCCGTCGAGCTCAACCGCCACAACTCGGTCTCGGATGCCACGTACCACATGGCGATGGCGCGCCTGGGCGCGCGCACCGTGGTGGAGCTCACGGCGCTGGTCGGCTACTACACCATGGTCGCGATGACGCTCAACTGCCACGAGATTCCGCTGCCCGAAGGCGTGGCGCCGGCCTTTGCCCTGCCGCAGCACGCGGCGCTTGCCGAATGAACGGCGCGCCGCATGCGCCGGCCGGATGGGACTGCCACGCCCACCTGTTCGGCCCCTACGACCGCTTTCCGCTGGCGTCCGAGCGCAGCTACACGCCGCCCGAGGCCGTGGCGCCGCAATACCTGGCGCTGCTGGCGCGCCTCGGCTTGGGCCACGGCGTGCTGGTGCATCCGAGCGCCTATGGCGAAGACCACGCGCTGCTGCTGCATGCACTGGCGGCCCATGTGAACCTGCGCGGCGTGGTGGTCGTGCACCCCGGCAGCCGATTGGCGCTGAACGGCCTGCACGGCAAGGGCGTGCGCGGTGCGCGCTTCAGCCACCGCAGCGGCGCCGGCAGCAACTTTGCGGGCAGCGCCTCCTTCGACGACCTGCGGGCACTGGCCCCGGCACTGGCCGATGCCGGCCTGCACGCCGAGCTGTGGACCGACGGCCAGGCCTTGCCCGGCATCGCCGCCGAACTGAAGGCGCTGCCGGTGCCGGTCGTGATCGACCACATGGGCGGCTTCGACGTGGAAGCGGGCGTCGACGCGCCCGGTTTCCGCGTGCTGCTCGAGCTGATGGCCTCGGGCCGCACATGGGTCAAGCTGTGCGCCTACCGCAATCTGCTGGGCGCGCCCGACTGGCAGGCCGGCCGCGCGTTCCAGCAGAAGCTGGTCGAGGCCAATCCGGAGCGCCTCGTGTGGGGCAGCGACTGGCCGCACCTGCGCGTGGCGCCGGCCCCGGACACGGCCGCGCTGCTCGCGATGTTCAAGGACTGGGCCGGCAACGACGACGTCGTCCGGCAGGTGCTCCAGGACAATCCGGCGGTGCTCTACCGCTGAGCTGAAGTGCTCAGCCTTCCGCCGGCTCGGTCGCGGCGAAGGAGGGCCGCGCACGCAGCGTCTCGAACCAGTCCGCGAGCGCCGGCGCCGCGCTGCGCCATCCGAGCGTGCCGAAACGGTAGTCGAGGTAGCCGAGCGCGCAGCCGAGCGTCAGCTGGCCGATCGAGAACGGTGCCTGGCGCAGGGCCGCCGCTTCGCGGTCGAGCCTCTGCAGCGAGGCGCGGGTCTTGAGCTCGAACGCATCGAGCAGCGCCTGCAGCGGCACCTCGCGTTCGCGCTCGTTGCGCCAGAGGATCAGCGCGTCGAGCAACCCGTCGCCGAAAGCGTGCCAGCGCAGCGCCTGCCAGCGCGCCTCGCCCTGCGGCGGGAACAACGATCCGCCGGCCAGCTCGTTGAGGTATTCGCAGATCACGACCGAGTCGAACAGCGTCGAGCCGTCCTCGCGCACCAGGGTCGGGATCTTCGACAGCGGGTTGTCCGCCATGAGGGCCGGATTGGGCGTGCGCATCGCAGCGACCGAGCGCACCAGCTCGAGCCGGGGCAGCAGGCCGAGCTCGTGGGCGCAGATCATCACCTTGCGCACATAGGGCGACTTGGGCGACCAGTGCAGCTTCATCGCGGCGGCCATCAGATCGCTCCGGCCTCGCGCAGCGCATGGATGCCGGCCGCGCTGTAGCCCAGCTCGGACAGGATGTCGTCGCTGTGCTGGCCCAGCAGCGGCGGTGCGGCCGGCGTTTGCAGCGCCGCGTGCGCAAAGCGCATCGGGCTCGCGACCTGCGGTGCGTCGACGCCGCTGGGATGCGGCACATGGCGCAGCATTCCGCGCGCCTTGACCTGCGGCTCCTCGAACACCTCGGCGACCGTGTGGATCGGACCGCAGGGCACGCCGGCCTTGTCGAGCGCCGCAATCAGTTGCCCGCGCTCCCACTTTGCGAACGCGTCGCGCAGCATCGCGGACAACGCGCCGATGTTGCGGACCCGCTGCGCATTGGTCGCAAAGCGCTCGTCCGCGGCCCAGTCGCTTCGCCCGAAGACTTCGCAGAGCCGGGCGAACTGGGCGTCGTTGCCGACCACGAGGATCACGTCGCCGTCGGCGCAGCCGTACACGTCCTGCGGCTGGATGTTCGGATGCGCGTTGCCGTTGCGCTGCGGCACCTGGCCCGACACCAGGTAGTTCATCGCCTGGTTGGAAAGCGCCGCCACCTGCACGTCGAGCATCGCGATGTCGATGGCGTCGCCCACGCCGCTTTCATTGCGGCGCGCGAGGGCGGCAAGCACGGCGACGGCGGTGTACATGCCGGTCATCAGGTCGACGATCGGGATGCCGACCTTCTGCGGGCCGCCGCCGGGGCGGCCGTCCTTCTCGCCGGTGACGCTCATCAGGCCGCCCATCGCCTGGATCAGGAAGTCGTAGGCCGGCTGGTCGCGCCGGGGGCCCGTCTGGCCGAAGCCCGTGACCGAGCAGTAGATGAGGCGCGGGTTGATCCTGCGCAGCGAGGCCTCGTCCAGGCCATGGCGCGCCAGCGTGCCGGCCTTGTAGTTCTCGAGCACGATGTCGGCCCGCATGGCGAGTTCCTTGATGATCTTCTGGCCTTCCGGCTTGTCGAGGCTCACGGTGATCGAGCGCTTGCCGCGGTTGACGGCCAGATAGTAGCCCGCCTCTTTCGTATCCTGGCCTTCGGCATCCTTCAGGAACGGGGGCCCCCAGGTCCGCGTGTCGTCGCCCGCGCCGGGCCGCTCGACCTTGATCACTTCGGCCCCCAGGTCCGCGAGGATCTGGCTGGCCCAGGGTGCGGCGAGGATGCGGCTGAGGTCCAGCACCTTGACGTGCGACAGCGGCCCCTTGGTCATGCTCATTCGGATTCTCCTTGTGTTGGATGAATTCTGGAATCCGGTCCGGCCGCGGGCTAGAGGCGGGCTCGCAAGGCTGTGATGCGCGGCGGCGCATAACGGCCCGCATCGCATAGCAGCTATGCGCCCGGATGCGGTGGCACGGCCCGGTGCCATGCCTAAAGTCCGGGCACGACATTCGAAGACATCGGAGACATCGACATGAACGGACTTTTCAAATCCGCAGCCGCGCTCGCCCTCGCATTGGCCGCCGCCTCGGGCTGGGCGCAGGCCTATCCCGCCAAGCCGATCCGCGTGGTCGTTCCCTTTCCGGCCGGCGGGCCGGTGGACCAGACGGCCCGCGCACTCGGCGCCAGGATGAGCGCCTCCCTGGGCCAATCCATCATCATCGACAACAAGGGCGGCGCCGGCGGCCTGCTCGGTGCCGACGCGGTCGCCAAGTCGGCGGCCGATGGCTACACGCTGCTGTTCTCCTCGGCCGGTGCGCTGGCCATCGTGCCGCACATCGCGCCCTCGATGCCCTACGATCCGCAGAAGGACCTGGTCGCGGTGACCCAGGCACTGAAGGTGCCGGCGGTGCTGGTGGTGGCCGCCGACTCAAGATTCAAGACCTTCGCGGACCTGAAGGCCGCCGCCACCGGCGACGCCAGCAAGGTCAACTACGCCTCGGCCGGCAGCGGGACCACGCCGCACCTGCAGGCGGAGCTGCTCAAGCGCGAGGCCCGGTTGAACATCACCCACATTCCCTACCGCGGCGCCGCGCCGGCGCTGACCGACCTGATGGGCGGCCAGGTGGACATGATGATGGTCGACATTCCCGTGGCCCTGCCGTTCATCCAGTCAGGCAAGGTCCGCGCGCTGGCGGTGACCAGCGCCGTGCGCATTCCGGTCCTCAAGGAGGTGCCGACGGTCGGCGAGCTCGGCCTGCCGAAGGTGGAGGCTTACAACTGGTACGGAATGCTCGCCCCGGCACGCACGCCGGCCGAAGTCATCGACAAGATGCATGGTGCCGTGGGCGCCGCATTGCGCTCGCCCGACCTGAAGCAGCAGTTCGAGCAGCAGGGCGTGCAGGTCGTCGGCAGCAAGCCCGCGGAGTTCGGACGGTTCATTTCAGCGGAGTCGGAACGCTGGGGCTCGCTGGCCAAGGCGGTGGGCGCCAAGCTCGATTGAGCCCGGGCGCGCTGCGCCTCGGCGGGTTCAGGCGCGCGCCGGCGCGGCGCGCTTGGCCAGCTCCAGCTTGGCGATGGCGTTGCGGTGCACTTCGTCGGGTCCGTCGACGATGCGCACCGTGCGCTGGTGCGCATAGGCCTCGGCCAGCCAGAAGTCCTGGCTGACGCCGGCGGCGCCGTGCGCCTGGATCGCCCAGTCGACCACCTTGCACGACATGTTGGGCGCCACCACCTTGATCATCGCGATCTCGGCGCGGGCTTCCTTGTTGCCCACGGTGTCCATCTTGTAGGCGGCATTGAGCGTGAGCAGGCGGGCCTGGTCGATGAGGCAGCGCGATTCGGCGATGCGCTCGTGCCAGATCGACTGCTCCGCGAGCGGACGGCCGAAGGCCACGCGGCTGCGCAGGCGGTCGCACATGAGTTCGAGCGCACGCTCGGCGGCGCCGATGGAGCGCATGCAATGGTGGATGCGCCCCGGGCCGAGCCGCCCCTGCGCAATCTCGAAGCCGCGTCCTTCGCCCAGCAGGATGTTCGACACGGGAACGCGCACGTCTTCCAGCAGCACTTCCATGTGGCCGTGCGGCGCATCGTCGTAGCCGAACACCGACAGGTGGCGCAGCACCGTGATGCCCTTGGTGTCGCGCGGCACCAGCACCATCGACTGCTGCGCATGGCGCGGCGCATCGGGGTCGGTCTTGCCCATCACGATGAAGATCTTGCAGCGCGGGCTGCCCGCGCCCGAAGAGAACCACTTGCGGCCGTTGATCACGTACTCGTCGCCTTCGCGGCGGATCGTGCACTGGATGTTGGTGGCGTCCGACGATGCGACGGCCGGCTCGGTCATCAGGAAGCCCGAGCGGATCTCGCCCGCGAGCAGCGGCGCCAGCCATTCGTCCTTCTGCGCCTCGGTGCCGTAGCGTTCGATGGTCTCCATGTTGCCGGTGTCGGGCGCCGAGCAGTTGAACACCTCGCCCGACCACGACACGCGGCCCATCACCTCGCACAGCGGCGCATAGTCGAGATTGGAGATGGCCGGCACGTCGCGGTGCGGATGCGGCAGGAACATGTTCCAGAGGCCGGCCGCGCGCGCCACGGGCTTGAGCTCCTCGATGAGCGGCGACACCTGCCAGGCATTGCCCTGGCGGCGGAAGGCGTCCATCTCGTGGTGGTAGCGCGCTTCGTTCGGATAGATGTGCTGGTCGAAGAACTTGTTGAGGCGTTCGAGCAGCTCGCGGGTTTTCGCGGAGGGTTCGGCAAACATGGGGAGCGTCCTTTCTTGATGGCGAGCAACCCGGCCAGACCGCTCGCATGCAGAAGATTTGAACATCGCAAGCTGGTGGATGCCGTCCCGCAAGCGACGCCCCAGGTGCGCTTCGGCTCCACCGGCCCGAGGGCTCAGCGCCCCGTGAATACCGGCGCGCGTTTCTCGGCAAAGGCGCGCTGGGCTTCCTTCGCATCGTCGGTCTTCGCGATCTGCGCCGTCATGTCCTGTTCGTAGCGGTAGCCGTCGCGCAGGCTCATGTCCTCGATCACGTTGAGCGTGTGCTTGCCCATGCGGGTGGACACGGGGCTCTTGGATGCAATGGCGGCGGCGATCTCGCGGGCCGCGGGCATCAGGTCCTCGGGCGCGGTGCAGGCCTCGACGATGCCAAGCCGGTAGAGCTCGGCGCCCGGCACGCGCATGCCCGTGAGCATCATGCGGCGCAGGCGCGAATGGCCGAACAGGCGCATCGCATGGCGGCAGCCGCCGAGCAGGCCGACGTCGACCTCGGGCAGCCCGAGCGAGGCCTTTTCCGAGGCAATGAGAATGTCGCTCGAAGCCGCCATGGCAAGGCCGGAACCGAGCGCGGCACCGTTGATGGCGCAGACCACGGGCTTGGCGCATTCGCGGATCGCGTGGAAGCATTCGCGCGTGCGGCGCGAATGGGCCATCAGGTCGCCCGGTCCCTTGATGACTTCGGCGCGTCCCTTCAGGTCGGCGCCGGCGCAGAACACCTTGCCTTCGCCGGTCAGGATCACCGCGCGTACCTCGTCCATCTCGGAGATCTGGTCCAGCGCGCGCGTCAGCTCGTCGTTGAGCACGCGCGTCAGCGCATTGACCGGCGGCGCATTCAGCGTCAGCGTTGCGACGTGATCGGCGATGGCCACTTTGAGCTGCAAGAAGTTGTCCACGATGTCTCCTGATGCCATGGTTTGAAATGCCGCGGCTCAGTCTACGAGCCGCATTCCATGGCGGCGAGCGTCCCCGGTGTACATCAGCTATTCCGCAGGAGACATAGCGCAGCCCATTGCTATCATCGGCAAACGCAGTCCCGAACGACCGGGCCGTCGTGCCCAGCGAAGGAAACCCAGTGCGGCTCAAGCTGAGAACGAAGACAGCCTTGCTCATCACCTTGCTCGTGCTCGCCCTGGTGGGTGCAACGGGCGGCTGGCAGTACCGGAGCCTCTCCAGCGAGTACGTCAACCTGATGCGCGAACAACAGCAGGCGCTGACCGAGAGCGCCGCGGCGGATCTCGACTACAAGCTGGGCGTTCATCTGGCTGCGCTGTCGCGGGCCGCCCGGGAACTCGGCGCGGCCGGCATTGCCGACCCCGTGGCACAGCAGCGCTTCCTTGCGGACAAGGACTTGCGCGCGATGTTCGACAACGCCGCGGTGGCCACGCCGGACGGCGCCATCGTCGCGATCCATCCGGCCGCAGGCCAGCCGCCGAACGTGGCCGACCGCGACTATTTCAAGCAGGTGCGCGACCGGCGCCAGCCCGCCATCTCCGCGCCGCTGCTCACCAAGGGTGGCCGGCAGCCCGCCGTGGTGATGGCGGTTCCCGTCGAAGGAGCGGACGGCCGTCTGGCCGGCGTGCTGGGTGCGGCGCTGAACCTGCAGCGCGCCAACGTGCTCGGCGATCTCAGCCGCGCCAGCGTCGGCCGGGGCGGCCACTACGAGATCGTCACGCGCGGCGAGTCGCCTCGGATCGTCATGCACCCGGACGCGAAGCTGCTGCTCAAGCCGGCCGACACGGCCACCGACGCCTTCGCCAGCGATCCCGAGCGCGACCTGGCAACGCACGCCACGGTGCGCAGCGCCGACTGGGACCTGCGCCTGGTCGTGCCGGCGCACGCCGCCTACGCCCCCCTGGAACGGGCACGGCGCAACCTGCTGATGCAGTTGTTCTGGCTGGGCCTGGGCTGCGCGCTGCTGGTGTGGCTGGGCACGGCCTGGGTCATGCGCCCGCTCGAAGCGCTGAGCAATGCGATCCGCACCTTGCGCCAATCACCGGACAGCCAGGTCAAGCTCGACGTCGTCGCCAACGACGAGCGCGGCGACCTGGCGCGCGAATTCGATGCGCTGATGGGCGAGCTGCGCGAACAGCGGCTCGAGGTGGCGGCGGTCACCGATGCATCGCCGGTCGGGCTGTTCCGCTGCGACAGCGATGGCCGCATGACCTACGTGAACGACGAGTACCTGGCGATCCACGGACTGGCGCGCGCAGAGGCGCAGGAGGGTTGGCTCACGCTGGTGCGCGAGGAGATCCGCGAGAAGGTCCGCCAGGACTGGGTCCGCATCGTCAGCGCGGCCGAACCGCTGAACGCCACGCGCCGGCTGCACCGCAAGGATGGCACGCAGGTGCTGGTGGCCTTGCGCAGCCGGCCCGTGCTGGCCGCTGGCCGTGTCATGGGCCATGTCGGAACGGTGACCGACATCACGGAGCGCACCCGCGCCGAGCGGGCCCTTCGCACGCTGACGGCCATCTTCGACATGACGACCGACTACATCATCCAGAACGATGCGAAGGGGCGGCTCATCTACATGAACCCCGCCGCACGGCGCCGCACCGGCGTGGACCTCGATGCCCCGGTCGAGACGCTGAAGGTGTCCGACTTCAATCCGCCGCAGACGCTGGAGCGGTTCAGGTCGGAGGTGGTGCCCACCACGGTCGCGACCGGTGTCTGGGTGGGCGAGTCGCTGGTGTGGGATGCGCAGAAGCAGCCATTCCCGGTCAGCCACATGGTGATCGCGCACCGCGACAAGCACGGCAATCTCGAATATTTCTCGGGGCTGATGCGCGACATCTCGGCGGCCAAGGCCGCGGAGCAGGCCCTGCGCGAGAGCGAGCAGCGCCTGCGCATGGTGACGGACCACCTGCCGGCACTGATCTCCTACCTGGACCGCGACCTGCGGTTCCGCTTCGTCAACAAGGCCTACCAGGACTGGTTCGGCATCGAGCCGCAGCAGCTGCTCGGCCGCAGCCTGTGCGAGTTCTACGGCGAGGAGGCGTGGATGCAGATGGAGCCGTACATCCGCGCGGCCCTGGGCGGACGCCAGGTCACCTACGAGCGGCGGGTGACGGGGGCCGGCGGACGCCGCGACATCCAGGCCACGCTGGTGCCGGAGCGCAACGAAGCGGGCGAGGTGGTGGGCCTCTACACGCTGGACAGCGACATCACCGCGCATCACGAGGCCGAGGAAGCGCTGCAGGAAAGCGAGGCCCGCCTGCGCACCGTGGCCGACGCGCTGCCGATGCGCGTGGCCTACATCGATGCCGACGAGCGCTACCGCTTCAACAACCTGGCCTATGAACGCGAGTTCGGGCTCTCGCGCGACCAGATCCAGGGGCACACCGTGCAGGAGCTGCTGGGCGAGCCGGCCTACGAATCCTTGAAGCCGCACATCCGTGCCGCGCTGGCCGGCGAGGTTGTCACCTTCCAGAGCGAAGTCAGCCAGAGCGACAGCTACAACTGCTACGAGGCCCAGTACATCCCGCAGCCCGCGGCCAATGCCGATGCGATCGTCGGCTTCCATGCCGTGATCACCGACATCACGCGGCAGAAGCTCGAGGAGAAGCGCCTGATGAACCTGGCGCAGATCGATCCGCTCACCGGCCTGGCCAACCGCGCGGGCTTCGAGGCGCGCCTGCGCGAAGCGATGGACCGCAGCCGCAGCGCGGGCGCGCTGATGGCGCTGATGTACCTGGACATCGACGGCTTCAAGCAGATCAACGACCAGTTCGGGCACCAGACCGGCGACGAGCTGCTGAAGGCTTTCTCGGGCCGGCTGTCGCAGGGGCTGCGCTCGAGCGACGTCCGCGCGCGCCTGGGCGGCGACGAGTTCACGGTGATCATGGAGGGGCTGCCCCATGCCGACATCGCGGTATCGGCCGCCGCGAAGCTCGTCGTGGCCATGCAGGCGCCGTTCGACATCGAGCAACAGCCGACGATCCGTGTCACCGCGAGCATCGGCGTGGCGTTCTACCAGGGTGGCGGAACAACCGCCGCCGCACTGGTGAAGCAGGCGGACGAGATGCTCTACCGCGCCAAACGGGCCGGCCGCAACAACGTGCAGGTGGCGCCATTGCCGGTCGATGGCGGCCAGACGTAGCCGTGGCTGAAGCGGTGGGGCTGGCCCGGGTCCAGTCCATGCCGTGGCGCTCGGTGCCGCCGCGCAATGCGAGCGCGATCAGGCGGGCTGGCGCAGCGGCCGGAACGCCGCGCGCAGTTCCTCGCTGAACAGCTGCGGCTGCTCCCAGGCGGCAAAGTGGCCGCCCTTGCCGACTTCGTTGAAGTAGTAGAGCGTTCGATAGGCGCGCCCGGCCCAGCTTCTTGGCGCGCGGTAGATCTCGCCCGGGAACACGGTGATGGCCACCGGAATCGAGATGTCCTGCGTCTTCTGCGCCGCCGCGCTGAAGTTGTTGTTGTTGTTCTCCCAATAGAACCGAGAGGAAGAAGCTGCCGTGTCGGTGAGCCAGTAGAGGGTGATGTCGTCGAGCATCTCGTCCCGGCCGAGCACGCGCTCGGGTTCGCCGCCGCTGTCGGTCCATTGCGCGAACTTCTCGTAGATCCAGCCGGCCAGGCCCGCTGGCGAGTCGGCCAGCGGATAGCCGATCGTCTGGGGGCGCGTCACCATCATGGCGCCGTAGGCAGCGCCCGTCTTGAAGAAGGCACTGAGCGTGTTGAACGCCGCACGCTCGGGCGCCGACAGCCCGGCCGGCGCGGGATCGCCGTTGTTGATGGGCTTGACCAGTTCCGCGGGCACGGTGGCGGGCATGTTCAGGTGGATGCCCCGCAGGCCTTGCGGTGCCTGGCGTGCCATCGCATCCGAGATGACCGAACCATGATCTCCGCCCTGGGACACGTAGTGCGTGTAGCCCAGCCGCTTCATCAGCGTGTCCCACGCGCGGCCCACGCGCTCGGGGCCCCAGCCCGTCTCCCTGGGCTTGCCGGAGAAGCCGTGGCCGGGGATGGACGGGATCACGACGTGGAAGGCGTCGGCGGCACTGCCTGCGAAGGCGGTCGGGTCGGTGAGCGGACCGATGGTTTTCAGGAACTCCAGCATCGAGCCGGGCCAGCCATGCGTCAGGATCAGCGGCAATGCGTCCGGATGGCGGGAGCGCACGTGGATGAACTGGACGTCGACGCCGTCGATCGCGGTGATGAACTGCGGCAGCGCATTGAGCCTGGCCTCGATCTTGCGCCAGTCATAGCCCGTTTCCCAGTAGCGAACCAGCGCCTGCAACCTGGCCAGCTGAACGCCTTGCGAGGTGTCGCCGACCGTCTCGCGGTCGGGCCATCGCGTGGCCCTGAGGCGCCGGCGCAGATCGGTGATCGCCTCCTCGGGAATGTCGATGCGGAAGGGCCGTATCGCGTCGCCTTGCGCTGCGGCGCTCCTGTCCGCGGGTGTGGCCGCGAAGGTCGCGGCCGCCGAACCTGCGAGAAGGCCCGCAGTGGCCACCAGCGCACCGCGGCGCGTCAGGGTGGGATGGAACGCCGCGCGGCGGCTGGATGCGTCGGAATCTGTCATGGTCATTTGCCTTGTGCTGGTGAACGGAAATCTCTGCGTCCTCTATCGGCTGGCCGCCTCGTCGATGAGCTTCGCGACCACCTCGGGCCTGGACGTCATCACGACGTGCGAGGCGCCCTTGACCACCACCGTCTTCACCGACCTGGCACGCTCTGCCATGAAGGCCTGCGCCGCGGGCGGAATGTTCTTGTCGGCGTCGCCATAGACGAACCACGAGGGCACCGTCTTCCACGCGGGTGCGCCCGCGGGCTCGCCGAGCGCCGACTCGGCGATGGGGCGCTGGGTCGCGGCCATCAGGCGCGCGGCCGCAGCCGGAACGTCGGCGGCGAACTGGTCGTGGAACCTGTTCTTCAGGATGTACAGGTCCTTGCCGCCGTCGGCGAGTGCGACCGGCGGTGCCAGCGCAGGTCCGAGCGTGCTGCCGGGGAACTTGCCGGCGAGATCGGCTGCCGACTCGCCGGCTTCAGGCGCGAAGGCAGCGACGAAGACAAGTGCCTTCACGTTGCTCTTGCCGGTGGCGGCGCTGGAGATCACGGAGCCGCCATAGGAATGGCCCACCAGCACCACCGGTCCCTTGACCGCATCGACGATGCTCGCGACATCGGCTGCATCGGACTTGACGCCACGCAACGGATTGGCGGCGGCGATCACCGGATAGTGCTTCGCCTCGAGCTTGCGGATGACGCCATCCCAGCTCGACGATTCCGCGAAGGCGCCATGCACGAGCACGATGGTGGGCTTGGCTTGCTGTGCCTTGCCTGGGGTCTGCGCCGAAGCATTGAACGTGAAGGCGCCAGCCAATGCCATGAGGCCCACGGCGGCCATGGTGCGGGCGAAGCGGCGGCTGAGATTTTTCATTTGGTTTTTCCTGCGGTTGAAGTGAAGGGCAATGGAGAGTGATTGCCTTCTGCAGCTCATGGCGAGCGCGGCGGGGCAAGGCACGGCCGCGTTTATAGGGCGCGCCTCCACGTGCGCTGCGGATGTCTGTATGCCACTGTGTCGGCCGGACAGGGCGACATGAAGAATTACACGAAGGCCACGCCGATGAAACGTAGTGTGGGCGTCCGGCCGTGCAGATACACAGGAATACGGAACCCCGTTTGGAAGCGACAGGGGCGCTGAACAATCCACGCGTTCAGGCGCTGCGGGGCCTTCGCGCCCGGCGGCAATTCCCAACACACAAGGTCCGCCTCATGAATCGAAACAACACACAGCAGGTGTCCGCCCCGGACGCCATCGCCCGCCATGCATGCCTGGCTTCATGCCGGCGCACGCTGGCCAAGCTCAGCGGCCTCGGCCTGCTTGCGCTCGCGGCGGCGGCCGGCGTGTTCGCCGCGACTTCCAGCGCCGCGGAGGACGTGAAGATTTCAGATGCCTCGCCCTTGTATGGCGTCACCATTCCCAAGGGCTATCGGCAGTGGCAGCTGATCGCGCCGGCGATCGAGGCAGAGCCGTTGAACGAACTGCGCGTGGTGCTCGGCAACACCAAGGCGATCCAGGCCTACGACCAGGGCACGCTGCCGTTCCCGGACGGAACCATCCTCACCAAGCTGGCATGGAAACATGTGCAATCGCCGGAGTTCGCGCCCGCGTCGATTCCCGGCGCAGCGACCACCGTGCAGGTGATGGTGAAGGACTCGAAGAAATACGCGGCCACCGGCGGATGGGGATTCGGCCGCTTCGTCGATGGCAAGCCCGTGGACCTGGCGCAGCACCAGACCTGCTTTGCCTGCCACCAGGCGCTGGTGAAGAACCACGACTACGTGTTCACGCGGTTCGCGCGTTGAGGCGCGAACGGCGGGCAAAAAAAAGGGCGCTCCCTTGCGGAAGCGCCCCTTCGTCTTTCAGTTGAGCCTGGAGCCTTTCGGAAGCCGGCTCGCCAGCCGCTCGTGCACGTCGGCTCGCACGTTCCGTCCCTCCAGAAGGAAGTCCTCCCATCGGCTGGGAACATAGGGAAGATAGACCAGCTTCATCCAGTCCCAGCCGCCGCCTCGGCTTTTCGGAAGAATGTGCTCGCACGTGAGGTCCTGCTCACGGAATCGCTGACCATGGTGCGGGCTTGGTTACGCCCCGCGCCGCAGGACCTTGCCGGGTCGCGCTTCAGTCATCGCGGCGTCGCGCATCACGGCTGCGCCGTTGACAAAAACGTGAGTCACACCTGTCGACCTGACGTTCGGGTTCTCCAATGTCGAGTGACAGTGGATTCGATCGAGATCGAAGACTGCTAGGTCCGCGTAGTATCCAGCCCGGAGTTCTCCCCGATGCTCCAGCCGGAAACGCCGTGCAGGAGTCCAGGTCAGGCGTCCTACAGCCTCGACGATATCCAGGACGCGCTGATCTCTCACGTACTTCTGAAGGAACGACGCTGCCCACGAGAAAGCGATCGGCGAGAACCGCAGGTCTTTCAAAGCGCCCACTTCACTGACGGACACGCCATCGGAAATCACCATGCAGTCGGGCTGCCGGATCAATGTGTCGATGTCTGCTTGACTCGATACCCGTCCGCACCACATCAAGCGAGACATCTCGGCGCCTTCTTCCAGGAGGAGGTCGCAGATGCAATCCCAAGGCGTGGATTGCCGCTCGACGGCAATCTGCTGAATGGTTTTTCCCATGTAGGACGGGTTCGCTCCGCAATGGTAGAGAACCAGCCAGTCCCACCGGTGGTCGGCGAGCAACTTCCAGTTGGGAAATGCGTTCTCCTGCAAGCGCGCACGGGAAGGTCCAGGTCGCAGTAGGGACCGCAGGTCGTCGCTTGGCAGCTCAAGTGCCCAAGCCGGGAGAGACGCAATGACTTTCGTGGGCCCCCATTCATCGGGAATGACATCGAAGCCCACATCGGCGCCATCCTCGCGCGCCCAGCGCACCATCTCCAGCAGACGATCCGCAGCGCCCTGCGGCGCGCCGTATTTTGGAGCTATGTGAGACAGCTGGAGTTTGGACTGGGTCGTGCGAGCGATGCCGAGCGCTTCACCGACCCCCATTTCGATCAACCAGTCGCGGTTGCGGACGTGACTGGCGTACACCACGTCGAACTCCGCCGCAATCGCACCTGCCTCCAAGAGTTCCACAGCGGTCGCGTGCATGCCTGGCGCGTACTCCAGCCCAGTGGAGATACCAATCGCGCCGTCGTCAAGCGCTTGGCGCAGATACTTCCCCATCGCTGAGAGTTCGTCCGCGCCGGCTGCCGAACTGGCTGTTCCCTTGACAGCAAGGCGAACCGTACCGTGGCCGACGTATGAAGCGACGTTCAATACGGGGCGCGTGGCCTGCAGCACGTCGAGGTACTCGGCGAACGTCCTCCAGGTGATCTCTGTCGAGTCCTGCACCGCGAGAAGGTGCTTCCTCAGCAAAATTGGGTCGGCGCAAGGTGCACAGCTATGACCGCAGTTGCCGGCAATCTCGGTTGTGACTCCCTGAGTGATCTGACTCTGGCCACCGGAATCCTTGAGAAATGCAGCATCCGAGTGGGTATGAATATCGATGAACCCAGGTGCAACGATCAGGCCAGAGCAGTCGATCCTCTGACGCGCGGGTACGTCAACGATGCCTTGCTGCACCCACACGATTCGTTCGCCTGCGATTGCCACCGTGCCGATGAAGGGCTCCGCTTGGCCCTCGCTGGCGACAACCTGGCCGCCGACGAGTAGGTAATCGATCACCATGAGTTGGCCTCAGTTGTCGATGCGAATGTTCTTCGCCTTGATCAGGCCTGACCAACGTCCTTCTTCGGCCGCAATGAAGCGAGAGAATTCGCCGGCATTTTTGGGCTGGACTACCATGCCCCGGCCTCGCAAGTCTTGCAGCACTGCGGGGTCCTTCAAGACTTCCAGGATTTCCTTCGCCAGGTAATCCTTGATGGCAGAGGGCGTCTTGGCGGGCGCCGCGATGCCGTACCAGAGTGAAACGTCGATTCCAGGGAGGCCCTGTTCTGCAAGGGTTGGGACGTCAGGGAAAGAGTCCATCCGCTTGTCCACGGTGACTCCGAGTACCTTCACCTTGCCCGATTTTGCGAGCTCAGTGGCACTTAGCGCCGACAGGAACATGAGATCGATCTGTCCGCTGAACACTTGGGTCAGCGCAGGAGCGGTACCCGGAAAGGGAACGTGCAAGAGTTCCACGTGTGCGGCCTGCTCCATCAATGCGATAGCGGCGTGCGCGGTGCTTCCAACCCCCCAGCTTGCTGCGGACACCGAGCCGGGCTGCTGCTTTGCCACGCGAACGAGATCCGGAACACTGGCAGCCTTCGAGCTCGGATTGGCAACGAGCGCAAAAGGCATGATGCCCATGAATGCCACCGGGTCCAGATCCTTCGAGGTATAGCTGATGTTCTTGTACACCATCGGGTTCAGCACGTTTGTCTCCGGCAGTGCCAACATGAGGGTATAGCCGTCAGGCTGCGCACGAGCGACGGCCGTCGTGCCGACGATTCCGTTCGCTCCGGGCTTGTTGTCTACCACCACCTGTTGGTTTATTCGCTCCGACAGCTTCAAGGCCATCAGCCGCGCAATACCGTCCGTGTTGCCCCCTGCGCTCCAAGGCACGACCAGCCTGATCGGTCGGGATGGGAACTTTTCGGTCTGCGCGGAAGCCGGCAGAAGGATGGCCGCCAGCAGGGCGCCAAATGCGAGATTGCGGAAAGACATGGTGGGTTCCTGGGTAGTGAAGTTCCCAATCTAGTTGGGTCGATTTCTGTCCCGCGTACCACTTTGTCGAAAAGGGAAAGACCGGTTGCGGGTTTCCGGATGAACTACTTATCGAGGGGCAAAGGGCGCCGCGCGCCGGTGCGCCCGGCAGGACATGCATGTCCGGGTTTTTTCTCAAGCCGCAAGGTCAGAGGAGGGCACGCGTGCGCAAGGTCACGCAACTGCGTCATCAGCCCCCAGGCGAACACCCTCACCCTCAGCGGCAGACCACGACGAACTCGCATTGTCCCAGCGTGCAATTCGGCCATCGCGGACTTGAAGAATCTCGATGGCTCGAGTGTGCTGCAGTGTTGAGTGTTCAGGTGACTTCCAGCGCAATCGCGCGTCACAGATAACCAGGTCGCCGGCGATTGCGCGAACAGTCTTGCGAAGGTCGTAGTGGGTGTATCTCGAATATCGCTCACGGATGATCGGACGCAGCTGCTCCTTGCCGGTAAGGAAGACTGCGCCGAGGTCGGCGATAACGTCATCCGTGAAGATATCTAGGATGAGCTCAGGATCCAAGGTGCTGCAGGTCGCCACCACTTGATTCAGCCAATTCTGTGCGGTCTCCGCATCGAGGGCTGCACTGCCGTCTTGATAGCTCTTCCAATCGGTCATGGGATCTCTCCGGTAAATAAAGGTGCAATCAGGTCGCCTGACGATCAAGCCTCGTAAGCCACGCCGTCGCGGCCAGGGTCGGCGCCACCCTCGAGCCGTTCGCCGTTGATGCGGATCCCGTGCACAGAAGCAATCGTGTACCCGAAGGGGTTCCGAACCACTTCGTAGCCCAGACTCTCGAGCGGCCGGGACACGGAGCGTGGAATGCGATTCGAAATATCGATGATGTTGCTCGTGGACGAGAAGCGCGGAGCAGATACGGCCTCTTGCATGTTCATCCCATGATCCGCAACGTTCAGGATTGCCTGCAGCACGCCCATCGCGATCTGCGTCCCGCCTGGCGCGCCAAGCACAATTTCGGGCTCGTCTCCGCGGAACACGATGGTGGGACAGGCCGAAGTGAACCGTGCTTTTCCGGGTGCGATGCTGCCCGTTCTGCCTGGTCGCGGGTCGAACACGCCCATGCAGCCGTTGTACATGAAGCCAAGGCCGGGCGTCATCACACCGGACGGCATCGCGAGCGAATGCGTGATGGCGGCACAATTGCGTTCACCATCCACCACGGACAGGTGCGTCGTGTCCTTGGGAACAGGCGCCTCCAAGTTGAGACGGGGCACGTCGGCCTTCTCGCCGGCCTTGATGGCGGCAGCAGCCTGCACCGCGTAGGCTTTTGAGAGCAGGCGATCCAGCGGCACCTCTAGAAACGCCGGATCGCCGAGATGACGGTCTTTGTCGATGGTGGCGCGCTTCATGGCCTCGCATACGATGCGGATGTATTCCGGCGTGTTGTGCCCGAACGCCTTCAGGTCGAACTGCTCCAAGATGTTGAGCATCTGGAGCAGCATCGCGCCGCCACCGGGAGGCTGGTTGGTGGTGATGCGCCGGTCCCTGTAGGTTCCTGCCAGCGGAGCGTTCTCGCGTGGTGCGTAAGTCGCGAGATCTTGCAAAGACAGCAGGCCGCCGTGGGCAGCAAAGTCCTCCACCATACGGTGGGCGAGTTCACCGCGGTAGAAGGACGCTGCGCCATCACGCGCGATCGTTTCCAGCGTGTTGGCGTAGTCCGGGTTGCGCAGCGGCGTGCCGATGGTCTTGGGAGTGCCGTCCGGCCGGCAGAAAAGTTCCCGACCGGAGGCCGAGTAGAGGAGTCGATCTCTGTTGCTTGCTCGGCCCGCGAGCGGTTCGTCGATCCAGAACGCATACATCGCCGGCCGTACCATGAACCCGTCCCGGGCCCATGCAATGGCAGGCGCGACCACTTCTCGCCACGGAAGGCGGCCATGCCGCTCGTGCAGGCGCTCCAGCCCGCTGAGCGTTCCCGGAACGGCGATGGCTTGGTAGCCGATGTCGTTCAAGCGGCCCTTGATGCTGAAGCCGAAACCGTCGCGCGTCTCACCCTCCAGCAAGTGCTCCCACATGTCTGCGCGAGCGCCAAGCGGCGCGGGAGCGTGGAAGTCCACATACTCGTGAATGCCGGCTTCTGGGCGGTGTACGACGGCCGTGCCGAAGCCGCCGATGCTGCACATCAGCGGATCCACCACGGTTTGCACAAGGGCGCAGGCGACTGCCGCGTCGACCGCGCTCCCGCCTGCCCGCAGGATTTCAACGCCCGACTCGGCCGCTTCAGGCTGCGGACAGCTCACCATTCCTTTGCTGCTCATGTCGACTCTTGTATCAAGTTGAGCCCACGGCGCCGGTGGCCCGCTGCCGCTTGGCCGGGCGGAGTGTGCTATCGGAGCGTCATGCGTCCGGAGTGTTGTCGACCTCCTGCCGTTCCACGCTGGGCAGCTTCTCGTACTCCTCGATGTACCGCGGCACCGGGACGTCCTGCCGACCTTGGGGATCGCGGATGGCACCCGCGAAGACCTGCTTGATCAGCAGTTCACCGGCCCAGCAATCGCGGTCAAGATCGAACTCGAAATCGGTGGGCGGGCCCGACCGCATCTTTGCCACAGCCTCGGCAATGGGAATGCGCATCACCGTCGTGCTGTTCAACTCCTTGGAGTTCGGAGGCCTCACATCGGCAAAACGGCCTTTCAGGACGTGGCGCGCGTAGGCCTCGAAGGAGGCGATTTTTTCCTGTGGATCCGTCACTTCTTCTGGACGCCCGAACACCACCACGGACCGGTAGTTAACGGAGTGGTTGTAGAGTGCGCGTGCCAAAACCAGGCCATCCACATGAGTGACAAGGACGCACACCTCCCCACTCAGCGCCGCGCTGAGCATGGTGCTCTGGTTGGAGCCGTGAATGTAGATGTAGTCGCCAATCCGGCCGTAGCCAGTCGGCAAAACGCGGGGCGCGCCTTCGTGGACGTAGGCCACATTGCACATGAACCCTTCGTCCAGGATGGCGTGGATGGCCTCCTTGTCGTAGATCCCACGGTGCGGACGACGGGTTAGCTTCGTCCGCTCTGTCACTTCGTACTTCTCAGTCATCGACTTTCCTTCGGATTGCGGGGCTGTTCCCCTGGAGCGCGGGGTGCGAAAAGTGTCTTGCTAACGATTCTTGACGGATCTAAGTGTCACTGTCGGGCCACTTCGCGGCGTTGCTGCAGGCCACTTTGCGAGCGGGCATGCTGCGCGGCCGTCCCGATCTACTTCGCGGGTCCGACCGATGCCGGTCGCCTCGCGATGAAGTCCCCGCGGATCTGCTCGTATGCCGCTCCTGCACGAAGAACCTTGGCGTCGCCGCCGTACGGGCCGATCAGCTGGATGCCCATGGGCCAACGGCCGTTCGCATGGAAGCCGGCGGGTACCACCAAGGCCGGCAAGCCGCCCAGGGTGGCATAGATTGCGACCTCCATCCAGCGGTGGTAAGTGTCCATCTCGCGTCCCGCGATCTGCTTGGGCCAGCGCTCCTCCGCGTTGAATGGCCAACACTGCGCGGAGGGCAGCACGAGCAGGTCCCACTGATCCAGCATGGTGCGCATGTGCTGGTAGTAGTTCGTGCGAACCTGGCTTGCCTGACGGAAATCGGTGAAGCTCATGCCGCGTGAGCACTCGTACTCCCACTGAGCCTCCGGCTTGATCTTCTCCTTGGCACCTGGCAGTTGCATGAGCGCGCCGACACGTGGCCCCGCGCCTGCGCGGCGCCAAGTCAGCCAGCATTCCCACAGTTGCTTGGGATCGAACCCCAATGGCACCTCCTCGACCACGGCGCCCGCCGCTTCGAGGTGACGCAGCGCTTCGCGACAGGCGTCCAGCACCCCGGTTTCCATCGCGAGGTGGCCGCCAAGGTCGCCCAGCCAGCCTATGCGCATGCCGCTGAAAATCCCCGGATCGACGGCTTCGTTTTCGTTCCAGCCCAAAGGCATCTGCATGGAAAGCGGCGAACGCGGATCGAAACCGCTTTGTGTGGTCAGAAGCCGCCCCACATCGCGGATGCTACGGCCCATGGGACCCTCGTTCGAGAGCAGGTCGATCCACACGTCCGACATTCCAGCCTGGGGCACCCTTCCTTGCGACGGGCGCATACCGAAGACATGGTTCCAGCCTGCCGGGTTCCGCAGTGAACCCATTCCGTCTGACCCGTCCGCAATAGGGAGCATGCGCTGCGCCAGGGAAACGGCCGCGCCTCCGCTGCTGCCGCCGGCGCTCACTGCCGGATCCCATGCATTGCGGGTCACACCCCACAGAGTGCTGAACGTATGCGAGCCCAGTCCGAACTCAGGCGTCGTCGTCTTGCCGATCACGATGCAGCCGGCGGCCTTCATGCGTGCGGTCAGGATGGAGTCGCTCGTCGGCATATTGCGGGCCAGCAGCTCGCAACCTTTCGTGGTGGGGAAGCCAAGGACGTCTGCGAAATCCTTGACGGCCATGGGGATGCCATGCAGCCAGCCCCGCACCTTGCCGCTGGCCAGTTCGGCGTCAGCAGCATCGGCTTCGGCCAATAGCTTCTCGACCGGAGCCATGTTTACGATAGTGTTGAAGATGGGGTTGAGCGCATGAATGCGATCGACCGTGGCCTGCATCAGCTCGCGGCAAGAGAACGACCGGCGCCGCAGGCCATCGGCGAGTTCGGAAGCCGTCAGGTCGGTCAAGGCAGGCCTCACGGAGGCGGTTTCACTCATCATTTCTCCTTGAACCGCGGCCGGGCGCATAACAGACCCCCCGCGTCGAGCCACTTAACGTCGTCTGTCATGTAAGTGGCATGCCACTTGCATCATCAGCGAGCCACACTCGGCACCATGCCGAAGCGACTTGGCGCATTCTTGACGGGGAACAGCGCGATGAACGGGCCACTTTCAATCGATGAGTCGAACCACTTTGGTGCGCAGCCCAAGCCCCGGCGACGGCGAGCGCGGGCGTCCAGGGCACGCCTGCTCGAGACCCTGGTGATCAACCGGCAAAGCCCGGTGACCGTGGTGGACCAGGTTGCCACCGGGATTGAACACCTGATCGTCACCGGCGGCCTGAAATCAGGCGACCTCCTGCCGTCGACGCGCGAGCTCGCCCGAACGCTCGACATCGGCAGGGCCACGGCGCTCAGTGTCATCGCCAGACTCAGCGCAGAGGGATTCATCGAGACCCGCGTCGGCTCCGGCTCGCGAGTGCGCGAGCGATCAGCCGACTTGTTGACCGGGAGTGCCGCGCCCGCGCCAAGCTCGCTCAAACGCAGCCACGTGCCGGGCGCCGTGGCCATCCAGCAGCAGGTTGCCTTGCTGGACACCTTGCCAAAGCATGTCTCGCGCAGCACCAGCTTGATGGATTTGCAAAGCCTGTCAGTGGCTACGCCTTTCGCTCCAGGGATGCCGGCAATCGATCAGTTCCCCTATCACTCCTGGAGCGACTTCTGCGCAAAGTCCTGGAAGCACGCGACGGCCGCCCTGCTGGAAACTCGCGACCCGGCCGGCTACAGGCCGCTTCGGGAGGCACTTGCCGGCTACCTGGCGAGTGCACGTGGGGTCCGTTGCACGGCGGACCAGATCATCATTGTCTCTGGTGCTCAGCACGCGTTCGATCTCACCTTGCGCGTGCTGACGCAGCCGGGTGACCGGGTGTTGATTGAGGACCCGGGCTTCCTGGGCGCCAGGAATGCCATGCTGTCGGCGGGATTGAATCTGAGGGGTGTCCCGCTAGATGAAGAAGGTGTCATGGTGCCGGATGACAACGGCGGCGCCAAGTTGCTCTACACCACCCCGTCGCATCAGTATCCGATGGGTAGAACCATGAGCCTCGCGCGCCGCCGGGCACTCCTCGAGTGGGCGCGCCGGACATCGTGCTTCATCTTTGAAGACGACTACAGCAGCGAATTTCGGTATGACGGCAAGCCCTTGCCTTCCCTGCAGGGGTCTGACGAGTACAGCCGGGTGATCTATGCTGGAACGTTCAACAAGATCATGTTTCCGTCCTTGAGGCTGGGTTACCTCGTCGTCCCGGAAGAACTCGTTGATGTTTTCCTGAGTATCCGAACCTGGTCGGACGGCTGTCCTCCGGGCGTGATCCAGGCCGCCATGCTCCAGTTCATCGAACGGGGAGCTTTTTACTCGCACATCCGCCGATTGCGAGAGATCTACTCGGCACGCCACTCGCTGCTGTGCGAGCTGATCTCCCAGAGGATGGGACTGATGCTGTCGGTCATCTCGGATCCGGCTGGACTGAACCTCGCGGCGGTCGCGAAGCGCCCGATGGACGACGTGGCCCTCTCACGCCGTGCTCGCAATGCGAATATCGTCTGTCCGCCCCTGTCTCAGTACTTCGTCCATGTGGAACCGCAGCGTGGGTTCCAGTTTGGCTTTGCTTCGAGCAACGAGGCTCAGATGAAGGCGGCCATCGACCGACTCGAAGTGGTCTGGGGCCAAGGCGCGTCGACTGCTGCTTAACTGGTCTGAGTAACCGGCGCGAAGTGGCCTGCAGCAGGAGCCCTTCGGTGCATACGCTTCCCGGATCACGAAGGGAACCGCTTATGCTTCAGACTCGAATTGGCTACGAACTCGCTCAAGATGACACAGAGGCACGGCGCCTGGCGCTGATCGTGCTGCGCACGGACCGCACCATCGAGGGCGAGGTGCGATCGAGCCTTCCAACCTCGCAGCCCGTCTCCCTGTACCACAGTCGCATCTTCAACGACTTCGAGATCACCGCCGCGACCTTGGAGGCCATGTCGGACTTGCTGCAGCCGACGGCGGCCTTGATCCCCGCCGAGTTCAAGCCGCATGTGGTGGGCTACGGCTGCACGTCGGCCACGATGCTCCTGGGAGAGGAACGCATCGCAAGCATCATCCGCCAAGCACATCCGGGCGTGCAGGTGACCGAACCGGTTACTGCTTGCATCGCGGCATGCACGTCGCTGGGCATGAAGAAGATCAAGCTGGTCACCCCCTACGAGAGCGCGGTGAACCGGAAGATCGTGGACGGACTGCGCGCCCGCGGGCTGGACGTGGACTCCGTGGTCTCGTTCGAAGAGCCCGATGACCTGAAGGTGGGCGCCATTTCCACGAACAGCGTGGTCGAGGCCGCCGTCCATGCGGGCGGTGGAGTGAAGTCGGACGTCGATGGTGTCTTCATCTCATGCACCACGCTGCCGAGCTTCGGTGCCATTCCGATCATCGAGCGCCTCACGGGCAAGCCCGCGACTTCAAGCAATCATGCGCTGGCATGGCACATGCAGAAGCTTGCCGGCATCAAGAAGTTCCAGGGCTCGCTCGGACGCCTCTACGCAGACTAGCCGTGGCAGGCGTCCTCCGACGGAGTTCCCGCCTCTTGCGACATGCTTCGCTGCCGCACCGTCGTCCGCGAGAACGCCGTCACCTCTGATGCTCGACCTCAACGAATACCTGAAGAGGATCCTCACGGCCCGTGTGTACGACGTGGCCGTGGAAACCCCGTTGCAGCCTGCCAGAGAGTTGTCGAGCCGGCTCGGCAATCAGGTTCTCCTGAAGCGCGAAGACCAGCAGGCCGTGTTCAGCTTCAAGCTCCGCGGCGCCTACAACAAGATCGCACAGTTGTCGCCCGAGGAGATGCGTCGCGGGGTGATCTGTGCCTCTGCGGGTAACCATGCTCAAGGTGTCGCACTTGCCGCGCGGCGCTTGGGCGCGACCGCGGTCATCGTCATGCCTTTTACCGCGCCGCGCGTCAAGATCGAGGCGGTCAAGGGACTGGGGGGCACCGTGGTGCTGCACGGGGAGAGCTACTCCGAGGCTTACGCTCATGCCCTGGAACTACAGGAGGCAGGCGGGTTGACGTTTGTGCATCCCTTCGACGACCCCGATGTGATCGCCGGGCAAGGCACGGTAGGGATGGAGATCCTGAGGCAGCACCAGGCGTCGCTGCAAGCCGTGTTCGTACCAGTCGGCGGCGGCGGGTTGATCGCTGGCGTCGCTGCGTACGTCAAGGCGGTCCGCCCGGAGGTTCAAGTGATCGGGGTGCAGACCGTCGACTCGGATGCCATGGCGCGATCGGCTCTGGCTCGCAAACGCGTCACGTTGGGCGACGTGGGCTTGTTCTCGGATGGAACGGCCGTGAAGCACGTGGGCGCGGAGACCTTTCGCATCGCCAGCAGCCTTGTGGACGACTATGTGACGGTGGATACGGACTCCATCTGTGCGGCGATCAAGGATGTATTCACCGACACTCGCAGCATCGTGGAACCGGCCGGGGCGCTGGCAGTGGCCGCCGTGAAGCAGTACGTCAAGCAGCGAAAGACGCGCGGAGAGACGTATGTGGCCATTCTCAGCGGCGCCAACATGAACTTCGACAGGCTCCGGTTCGTTGCGGAACGGGCGGAGATCGGTGAAGAGCGGGAGGGCCTGCTCGCGGTCTCGCTTCCCGAATCACCTGGAAGCCTGTTGCGCCTGTGCAAGACCATCGACGCGCTGTCCGGCCCCGCCCGCAGCATCACGGAACTCAAGTACCGTGTATGCGACGCCGAGAATGCCTCGGTGCTGGCCGGGTTGACGATCCACTCCGCAGGGGAAACGACACGCGTTGCGGAAGTCCTGGCGCAGGCTGGCTTCTCCGCCCAAGATCTGACGCACGATGAACTGGCCAAGGAGCACATGCGGCACATGGTGGGCGGGCGCTCGCCGCTCGCCGCGGGCGAGCGTGTGCTGCAGTTCGTCTTTCCGGAGCGTCCGGGTGCCTTGATGCAATTTCTCTCGTCTTTGCCGCCCAACTGGAACATCACGATGTTCCACTACCGCAACCAAGGCGCCGACTATGGCCGGGTGTTGGTTGGCCTGCAGGCGCCCAGCCCAGACGAGGACGATTTCCACCGTGTTCTAGAGAGAGTGGGCTATCCGCACGAGGAGCTCACGTCCGCTCCTTCCTATCGGCTTTTCCTGGGGCCTAGACCAGTTCAATGATCTGGTCTAGGCCCATCCGCAGGCTGCGATCACGCATTTCCAGTGAGGCAGAAACCACCGGCAGCACGAGGGGAGCGCGCTGGCACCTTCATTCACCCGAAAGAGTTGACCGGCGTCACTATCATGAGGAGCCGCGCGGGTGAATGGCCCACGTTCTTGCCGCTGTGTGGCTGTTCGCAAGAGAAGTGGACGCAGTCGCCTGGCTCGAGCACCAGTGTTTTGTCGCCGATTCGGAATTCAAACCGCCCGTCCAACAGGTACAGCACTTCCTCGCCTGCGTGCGTCAGGACCTCCGGGTTCATCGACTCGCCCGCCGGGTAGACCAGTTCAAAAGCGCTCATCTGCTGATCGATGAGCTCTCCGCTCATGAGGTGGTACGAGTAGCCCCGAGCAGTAAGTGGCGGTTCGCCACCGCGGTCCTTGGCTCTGTTCAGGGTGTAGTGCGGAGCGGCTTTTGCATCAGGATCCTCGAAAAAATCGCCCAGTGGGATGCCGAGGCGGCCTGCAATCACGATCAGGTTGGAGATCGAGGCACTCGATTCGCCGCGTTCCAGGCGCGACAGGAAACCCGGGGAGAGGTCTGTATCTTTGCTCAGACGCTCGAGGGTGATCTGCTTGGCGCGGCGGGCTTCCCTGATCCTCGCACCGAGCCGGATTGCAACGGCCCGGGTCTTTTCCTCGAGTTCTGATTTGTTCTTGTCCATCGCAGCGCTGATTTTGTGTGTGGTGCAAATCTACCATCGCGGCACGGTGCGGCAAAGAACCGAGGATGTGGAGCTCACAGGCAGGCGCCGGTGGCGCTACTTCCCGCCCGTGAACCGGGTAAGGCTTCTGGCCGAGTCGGGGTCGCGCGCAGGCATTCGGGCAACCGGTATGTCGATGGAGTCGACGGGCGAGACAATCATCAACAGGCGTGCCTCTCCGTGCCCGATGTTCTCGCCGGTATGCGGTTGATCGCAAGCAAAGTGCACGCAGTCTCCGGGCTCCAAGACCATCGTGTCGGAGCCGATGCGGAACTCCATGGTGCCTTCAAGAAGATAGAGGACTTCCTCGCCTCGGTGTGTCAGTACCTCTGGATGCATCGTCTCGCCGGCAGGGTAGACGAGTTCGAACGCGCTGACCTGTTGGCCCTCCAGATCGCCGCTGGTGAGGCGGTAGGTGTAGCCGCCGGCACTCAGCGGAGCTTCGCAACTCCTGTTCCTTGCCCGCGTCAACACATAGTCGGGTCGGGGACATTCCTGCGCAACCTCGAAGAAGTCACGCAATGCGATCCCCAGACTCTCCGAGATCACGATGAGGTTGGAGATCGAAGCGCTGGTCTCTCCGCGCTCGAGGCGAGACAGAAAGCCCGCCGATAGATCGGTCTTGGCGCTGAGGACCTCAAGGGTGATGGCCTTGGAGCGTCGTGCATCGCGCAACCGCTCACCCAAACGCCTGGCCACTGTCCTGATGGTCTCGTCGAGATCGGCTTTGTTTTCTTCCATGAGTTCCGTTTGCTGTCTGAGTGCATCACTGAAAGGTGCGGCATGCACCAAGGCGGTTCCCATCTGACCTTTCCGCGTGCCTTAGAGATGTTCCTTGGCAGGCACGGAACGTGCATCATAGGCAAAAAATGACTAATAACTTTCCCCATAGACAAATGTGCATGATATGCACATCATTGTGTTCCTAGTACAAATTTGAAACGATGACAGCTCCAGGCATTTCAGCCGGCATGACGGAGAACCTCCCCGACGCAGTGGGCAGTCACGCGCTCGTCGTCGAAGGCTTAACCAAGGACTTCGGCGGCTTTACCGCCGTGAACAATGTGGACCTTCGAGTACGGCGCGAGACCATCCACGCCCTGATCGGCCCCAATGGCGCGGGCAAGACGACCTGCTTCAATCTGATCACTCGATTCATCCGGCCCACCTCTGGCCGCATCTTCTACAACGGGCAGGACATCACTTCGGCTGCGCCCGAAGACGTTGCCAGTCAGGGTCTCGTGAGATCTTTTCAGATCTCCGCCATCTTCCCGAAGCTCTCGCTTGGCGAAAACGTTCGTGTGGCGCTGCAGCGCCGGCTGGGAACGACGTATCACTTCTGGAAGCCGCTCTCCAGCCTCAAAGCACTGGATGCGGACGTGGACCGGCTTCTCGAGTCGGTCGGCTTGCTTCATCAGCGCGACCAAGTGGCAGGAACGCTGTCCTACGGCCGCAAGCGCGCACTGGAGATTGCAACGACTCTGGCGCTGGACCCCCAGGTGCTTTTGCTCGACGAGCCGATGGCGGGCATGGGACGCGAGGACATCGAGACCGTCGCGGCGCTCATTCAAAGGGTCTCGAAGGGGCGGACCGTCTTGATGGTCGAGCACAACCTCGGCGTGGTCGCGCGGCTCGCGAACACGATCACCGTTCTGTGTCGCGGGGAGGTGCTCGCGGAAGGAACCTACGAGGCCGTTTCAAAGAATCCCGAGGTCGTGTCCGCCTATATGGGAGGCGCTCATGGCTGAGGCCCATCTTCGTGTCGGCGACCTGCACGCGCAGTATGGCGAGAGCCGGATTCTGCATGGAATGAACTTCACCGTTCATCGAGGCGAGGTCGTCACCCTCCTTGGCCGAAACGGTGCAGGCAAGACGACGACGCTTCGCGCCATCATGGGCTTGGTCGCCAGGAAAAGCGGTTCCGTAGTGTTCGAGGGCCGGGAACTGATGGGGCGGCTTCCCGAGGCAGTCGCCCGCGCCGGCATAGCGTGGTGCCCCGAGGAGCGGGCCATCTTCTCCGGCTTGACTGTGCAGGAAAACCTCATGCTTCCGCCCGTGGTGCGCCCAGGAGGCATGAGCGTCCAAGAAATCCTGACGCTGTTCCCGAATCTGGCTCCGCGCATGAAGAGTCCTGGAACGAAGCTGTCCGGTGGAGAGCAGCAGATGCTTGCCATCGGCCGCATCCTGCGCACCGGCGCGCAGCTGCTGTTGCTCGATGAGCCGAGCGAGGGATTGGCTCCGGTGATCATCGAACAGATCGGATTGACCATCCAGAAGCTCAAGGCGCGTGGCATCTCCATCCTACTGGTTGAGCAGAACGTGAGGTTCGCGACTAGCGTCGCCGATCGTCACTACGTCGTGGAGCATGGCGAAGTAGTCGACACGTTCTCCAGCACAGAGATCGACAACAAGAGCGCTCAGTTGAGCGCCTACCTGAGCGTGTGAGGCGCCACATGGGCATCGAATCAATTTTGGGTATCCCCACAAATGCGTTCATGAGTCAGCTCCTGCTGGGTCTGATGAACGGGGCGTTCTACGCCATGCTGAGTCTTGGCCTCGCAATCATCTTCGGCCTGCTCAATGTGATCAACTTCCTGCACGGCGCTCAGTTCATGGTCGGAGCGTTCATGGCCTGGATGTTGTTGACGTGGGCCGGCGTCGGATATTGGGTTGCGCTGCTGGTGGCGCCGCTTGCCGTCGGACTGGCAGCTGTGCTCGTTGAGCGGCTGCTGCTGCGTCACCTGTATCGCCTGGACCACCTCTACGGGATGCTGTTGACCTTCGGCTTGATGCTGATCGTCGAGGGCGTGTTCAGGAAGGGCTTTGGCTCATCGGGGCTGCCTTACCCGAACACCATGCCGGGAGGAATGGACCTGGGATTTATGTTCCTGCCTTACTACCGGGCCTGGGTGGTGGTTGCGTCGTTCGCGGTCTGCCTGGCTACATGGCTTCTTCTCGAGAAGACCCGATTGGGAAGCTACCTTCGGGCCGCGACCGAGAACCCTGACGTTGTGCGGGCATTCGGAATCAACGTTCCTGTCTTGCTCACGCTTACCTATGCCTTTGGCGCGGGCCTCGCGGCACTGGCTGGGGTCATGGCGGCTCCGATTTATCAAGTCAGCCCGCTGATGGGCTCCAACCTCGTCATCCTCGTCTTCGCGGTCGTCGTCATCGGTGGCATGGGGTCGATCATGGGTTCCATCCTGACGGGATTCTCGCTGGGTGCCATCGAGGGACTGACCAAACTCTTCTATCCGCAGGCGTCCGCCACCGTGATCTTCCTCGTCATGGTCATCGTGCTGCTCGTCAAGCCGGCGGGACTCTTCGGAAAGATCAAGTGAGAACACCATGAGACAAGACGCTTCTTTGACACTTCGCCCGATCGTCTTCCTATTGGCGGCTGCAGTGATTGCGCCCGCGCTGATCTACCCCATCTTCCTGATGAAGGTGATGTGCTTCGCGATATTCGCGTGTGCGGTCAACTTGCTCGTCGGCTATGTTGGGCTGTTGTCACTCGGGCATTCCATGTTTTTTGGCATGTCTGCCTATGTCACGGCGTATACCCTCAAGGAATGGGGTTGGCCGTTCGAGATTGCGCTGCTCTGTGCCGTCCTGGCGAGCACGGTGCTGGGCTTTATCGCCGGCGCGATCGCGATCCGAAGGCAAGGAATCTACTTCGCGATGATCACGTTGGCCCTGGCACAGATGGTCTATTTCTTCTGCCTTCAGGCGCCGTTCACTGGTGGCGAGGACGGTCTGCAGAAGGTTCCTCGGCCAGTGGTCCTCGGCCTGCTCGACACCGCCGACGACAAGGCCCTCTATGTCATCGTGCTCGTGATGTTCCTCGCGGCGTTCGCCATCTATCACCGGACGATTCATTCACCTTTCGGCCAGGTGCTCGAAGCCATACGCGACAACGAGCCGAGAGCCGTCTCGCTGGGCTACAAGGTCAATCGATACAAGTTGCTGGCGTTTGTGCTCTCGGCCGCGCTGACCGGGTTGGCTGGCGGAACCAAAGTGCTCGTCTTTCAGCTTGCTTCACTCACAGACGTGAATTGGCACATGGCCACCGAAGTGGTTCTGATGGTGCTGGTCGGCGGCATGGGTACTGTCGTGGGTCCCTTGGTGGGAGCGGTCTGCATTCTCGCCATGCAGGAATACCTGGCTCCGCTTGGTGAGTGGGTGATGGTGATCCAGGGGGTGATCCTGGTCACTGTGGTCATGGTCTTCCGTCGCGGACTGGTGGGCGAATTCGAGGTATGGCGCGCTCGCAAGAGTTCACTGACCGAGGCTGCTGAACACCCTGGCCATCAAGAACGCGCTGTCGGGCTTGCTGCCCCGAAGGGTGCGAATCCACACCGCTGAGCTCCACCTTTTTTTTGATTTTCAGTTTGCATGAGATGCACAAGGGTTGCCCTGGACGCACGCGAGTGCAGACACCTTTTCCATGACCACTACCAACTTCCTCAGAAAGGAATGAACATGTCCTCGAAAGCGCTCAAGTTCTTCGCAGCCGGCTTGGCTGCGCTCACCGCCATCGCGAGCCTTGTCGCCCCGGGACCTGCCAGCGCGCAAGTGTCAGGCGATGTCGTGAAGATCGGCATCCTGAACGACCAGTCCGGCCTGTACTCAGACTTGGCCGGCGTTGGCTCGGTGGAGGCCGCCCGCCTGGCGATCGAAGAGTTCGGTGGCCAGGTGCTCGGCAAGAAGATCGAACTTGTCTGGGCGGACCACCAAAACAAGGCGGACATCGGCGCAGGCATCGCGCGAGCCTGGTTCGACAAGGACGGCGTCGACGCGATCGCCGATTTCTCGAACTCCAGTGTGGGGTTCGCCGTGCAGGCACTCGCGAACGAGCGCAAGAAGATCACGCTGATCACCGCAGCGTCCTCCGACTTCACTGGAAAGGCGTGCACGCCGTTGTCCACCCAGTGGGTCTACAACAGCTACAGCAACGGCTATGGCCTGGCCCGTCTCATGACCCAACGCGGCCTGGACTCCGTCTATCTCCTGACGGTGGACTACGCGTTTGGCCATGCCTTTGCGAACGATGTCCGAAAGGCCGTCACCGACAACGGCGGAAAGGTCGTCGGCGAGTTGCGTTTTCCCCTCAACTCCTCGGACCTGAGTTCGTACCTGCTTCAAGGGCAGGCCTCCAAGGCCAAGCTGATCGTGGCGGCGAGCGCCGGCAGCGACATGACCTCGATCGTCAAGCAGGCGACTGAGTTCGGCATCACCCCGAAGCAGGCGCTGGCGGCGCCCTCTGTCTTTCTGACGGATGTGCACAGCATGGGGCTGCAAGCCGCGCAAGGCCTGCAGTTCCTGACGGCGTTCTACTGGGATCGAACCCCGGCCTCACGCGCATGGTCGGAGAAGTTCTTCGCGCGCCGCAAGGCGATGCCGACGATGACCCAGGCGGGGGTCTACTCCGCCGTGCGGCATTACCTCAAGGCCATCGAGGCCGCCAAGACCGATGACGCGGCTGCGGTCGCCGACAAGATGCGCGAACTGCCCATCAAGGACATGAACATCGAGAACGGCCGCGTCCGCGAGGACGGGCAAGCGATGCACGACATGTACCTCGTCGAGGTCAAGAAGCCGGCCGAATCCAAACGCGCCTGGGACTACTACAAGGTCGTTGCCACCGTCCCTGCAGAGCAAGCGTTCCAGCCGCTCGCCACCAGCGCCTGTCCGCTGGTCAAGAAGTAATCAATTTCCAAACCCTTCCAAGGAGAAAAAAGTGAGCGATTCCATCCGTATGAAACTCGACGAGGTCCATGAGCTCGCAACAACGCTGTTGCTCGCCCAGGGCTTCAACCAGGCCCACGCCAACGCCATCGCCAACACGGTGACTGCGGCCGAGCGCGACGAGTGCCGCCATCACGGCTTGTTCCGCATTCCCTTCTACGTCAATGCATTGCGCGCTGGGCAAGCTTCCGGTGATGCGGAGCCGACAGTCGACGACCTTGCGCCTGCCGTGGTGCGAGTCGATGCCCACTATGGCTTCTCACCGCTGGCGCTGGAAGTCGGCGATGAGCTCCTCGCCAAGCGGGCGCAGGAGACGGGCATCGCCGCACTGGCCGTCAACAACGCCCTCAACGTGGCGGCCTTGTGGCCAGAGGTCGAGCGCCTGGCGAACCGTGGCCTGGTCGCGTTCGCGTTTGTCGCCGCAGCGCCCTACGTTGCGCCGCATGGCGGCACCAAGCCGCTTTACGGCACCAACCCCATGGCCTTTGCCTGGCCCCGGCTCAACAATCCGCCGATGGTCTTCGACCAAGCTTCGAGCGCAAGCGCACGCGGCGAAATCCAGGTTCGTCTGCGTGATGGCAAGCCACTGCCCGAAGGGTGGGCGGTGGGCCCGGACGGGAAGCCGACAACGGACCCGAAGGCCGCTCTTGCAGGCGCTCAGCTGCCGTTCGGTGGTGTGAAGGGCGCCTCCATTGCGATGATGGTCGAGTTACTCGCCGGTCCGTTGGTCGGTGATCTGCTGAGCTACGAGGCTGGCGAGAAGGATGCCGCGAACACCGGCGCGCCGTGCGGCGGCGAGCTGATCATTGCCATCGACCCTGTTCGATGCCTCAAGAACGGCAACCGCAAGGCGCAGTTGGAACACGGGGAACAGCTGTTCAGCAAGATCCTCGAGCAGGAGGGAACGCGGCTGCCGTCGCAGCGCCGGTATGAAGCCCGCGGACGTACGGTGGTGGAAGGCGTCACCGTGCCGAAGTCACTGTACGACACGCTGAAGCTGTTCAGCACCGGCACCTATGTGCGGCAGGATAACGCCTACGAGGGCGACGACCTGCTGCGTGGAAAGCCTGCAAAGGCAGTGGCCTGAGCATGGTCGCCCCAAGCCAGACTTCCCAGTACGCGCCAACGCCGCGTACCCAAGTCCGACGTCGGCCGGAGCGTGCCAGCTACGATCGTCAGTTGGTCCATTCGATCATCGACGAGGCGATCGTCTGCCACGTGAGTTTTATCTACGAGGATCAGCCGTGCATCATTCCGACGACGATCCTTCGCATCGATGAAGACATCTATCTCCACGGCAGCCCGACGAATCGAATGCTGTGCGTCCTCGCTCAAGGTGTACCGGCTGCCATCGCCGTCACCCACATCGATGCGGTTGTGGCGGGTCGGTCCGGGTTCGGTTGCAGCGTGGACTATCGATCCGCCATCATTTACTCCAGCGGGCAACTCGTGGAGGGACCGCACAAGGCGGAGATCGTCGACCGCGTGATTCAGTCCGTCGTGCCGGGTCATCGGGTGCGTGCGCCAAAGCAAAAGGAGCTCGACGCGACGATGGTGCTGCGCTTCCCAATAGTCGAAGTCTCTGCGAAAGTCCGCGACCTCGGCGTGCGCGACTACGAAGAGGACCTGGGGCTGGACTTGTGGGCCGGCACGATACCGTTGCGCGTCGTGGCCGGAGCACCGGTCAATGCGCCGGATCTGCGGCCGGGCATCAGGACTCCGGATTACGCGCTGAACTACCAACGCGGCCGGGGCTAGTCGCGGTTTCGGCTGACTGCGCACAAGGACCAGCATGTGCATTCGCGGCGTACGGAGGTCTGCTGCGCCGGCGTGCCCCGGCGCCCGGCCGCCGCCTCGACAAGGGTGCACAAGCCTCTTCCACTACTTCCCATCTCGTCACCTCATGGCCACTAGAAGCTACCGTCAGCCGGCAACGCCGCTTGACTATCGGAACCAAGCAGCGGTTCCGGACCATCAACGCTATTCGGACAATTGGCGCGCGATGAGCGAGGCAACGCGAAGGCGCCTGGTACATTGGTCCGACGTACCGTACGGGCGGGGAGAACTGCAAACGTGCGACATCTTTCCTGCTCGGAACAACAATGCGCCGGTCTTCGTCTTCATTCATGGCGGCTGGTGGCACTTCCTGGACAAGTCGGACTACAGCTACGTTGCGCAGCCGTTTGTCGAGCGCGGCGCGGCATGCGTCTGCATCAACTATCCGCTTGCCCCGAAGGCAACGATCGGTGAGATCGTCGCCAGCGTGCAAGCGGCACTGCTATGGATACATCACAACATCCGTGAATATGGAGGTGATCCCGGCAGAATCGCGGTGGGCGGGCATTCTGCGGGCGGCCACCTGTCGGCCATGTCTGCGTTCACGAACTGGGACAAGCTCGGCGGACCGGAGAACCTGGTCAAGGTCAATTGCGCCATCAGCGGTCTCTACGACCTTGTTCCCATCCTCGACACACCCCACAACGAGAAGATCCGGATGGACAGGGCGACTGCGGACGCGGCGAGCCCCGTCGATCTGGTCCGCCCTTCGGCTGCAAAGCACATCCTGTGCGTCGGAGCCGCGGAAACCGCTGGCTTCCTCTGGCAGCACGACACCTTTGTCGAACTTTGCAAAGAGCGAGGGTTGGTCGTCGAGGATCTGCGCCTTGCAGGTGAGCATCATTTCAGCGTTGTCGACCAAGTGGCCAACGCTGAAAGCGAGTTGTTCAAGTCGCTTTGGACCGCGATGACTGCGGGCTAGCGAAGCGCTGCGCGTTGCTGGTCAGGCGCTCGATATGCCGCCGTCCTGCAGTTCACGCAGTATGCGGCGATCTACAGTCAAGTTCGCTCAAGGCCGTCAATACTTTGAATAGTTCTGCGAAATTCGAAAAATTCGAACAAATGTTCGATCGCTAAAACTTGATGATAGCGAACAAGACATACCCTGCCATGCCCATGAGCACCCCCCTTGTTCACGTCTGCGAAACCTTCTTTCAGTCCTCTGGGTTAGCCGTGGGCGCGCGCGCGATCTGGCCCTTGGAGGCAGAAGCCCTCCTGCAGAAACTGCCAATCGAGGTCGCTTTGGATTCCGTACTGCTTCCTGAGGCGGCGGATGAGGTCGAGCGCATTCAGCACCAGCTTGCTCGTCGTGACGGACCCGTCGTTTGCGTCGAACGCATGCAGCCCGGGGATGCAGACGTACCGCTCGAGCGCCTCATGATCGAGCGTGCCTTGAGCATCAACACCGCGGCTGCCGGTGGGAACGCTTCACTTATGTCGATCGGTTGAATATGCACTATCAAATTGCGTTCGTGGGTGGCGGCAACATGGCCCAAGCGATGGTTTCGGGTCTGCTGCAGTTGGGGGTGCCTCCGCACGAAGTTCTCGTCATCGACCCCGATGTCCAACAGTTGAAGCGAGTGCAGGAAGCCCATGGCGTGCGAGTTGCTGACACGCCGGATGGCAATCTCGATGGCGTGGACTTGATCGTCTGGGCGGTAAAGCCACAGGTGCTTCGCTCGGCGGCGGAGAAGGCACTGCCTCCCGGCCTCGATGTCCTGCACCTGAGCGTCGCTGCGGGAGTGCGGCTCTCCGAGTTGGCAACATGGCTGCGGTCCGGGCGCGTCGTGCGCGCCATGCCGAATACGCCTGCCTTCGTCCGGGCGGGCGTGACGGCGCTGCAGGCAGCCTCGGGTGTGGACGAATCGGAGCGCCGCCTGCTCGAGCGCCTGTTGGGAGGGATCGGCCGAACATTCTGGGTGAACACCGACGCAGAAATGGACGGCGTCACTGCGGTCAGCGGCAGTGGGCCGGCGTACGTGTTTCACTTCCTCGAAAGCCTCCAATCGGCCGGTGAGGAGCTCGGCTTCTCGCCCCGGATGGCGCATGATCTGGCGCTCTGGGTTGTGGGCGGCGCAGTGCAGCAGGCAGGCGCCAGCCCTGAATCGTTCGCGGAGCTACGCCGCCGGGTCACCTCCAAGGGCGGAACGACGGAGGCGGCGCTGGAAGTTCTGCATGCACGCAATTGCAAGGGCGCATTGGCTGAGGCGGTGAAAGCAGCGGCGGATCGCGCACGCGAACTAGGCGATCAAGTGGCACAGGGGTGACGAGGCGATCTGTCGCGGACGGCGTCAGGGCCGGCGAACGCAGGCGAGATCACGCTCATGAAGGCGGTGGGGACCGCACTGGAAGACCGGTCCGCCGTGTCACTGGCTTTCGATGCGCTCCAGCCGGACGCGATGGGCGCTCCCGCAACGTCAAGCAACGGCGTCTGGACCAGACTGGTTGTTGCCAACCACCTCGTTGCCGGACGCAAGACGCGAAAGAACCGGTCGGGTGCTTCAAGAGGTGCATCGCCCGCAGATGCCGTCTCGCAAAGTGGCACCGTCCGAAAGCCATAAGTGGCTAGTAGGTCTGCGAATTGCCAGCCTAAGCTCAACCCGCGCCAGAGTGATTGGCACTCCGATCAAAAGATCGCGAGGTGGCGATCTCTTCGAAACCCACAACGTATGTCATTGCCTAACGCCTCTGTCTTGGAGGGTGTTCTCGTTCTCGATGCGGCCACCTACATTGCGGCGCCGTTGAGCGCGGCGATCCTCTCGGAGTTCGGCGCTCAAGTGATCAAGATCGAACACCCGCGCTCCGGGGATCCGCTGCGGCGCTTCGGAACGAAGGGGACTGATCCCGGGGCCTCCATGCAGTGGCTCAACGAGAACCGCAACAAGCGGTCGGTCACCATCGATCTCGGCAAGCCCGAAGGGCGAGACTTGTTCATTGCACTCGCAAAGCAAGCCGATGTCGTCGTGGAGAATTTCCGCCCCGGCACCTTTGAGAGATGGGGGTTGTCCTGGGAAACCCTTCACGCTGCCAACCCGCGTCTGGTGATGCTTCGGCTTTCCGCATTCGGCCAGGACGGGCCGCTCAGGGAGCAGGTTGGGCTTGCGCGCATCGCGCATGCATTCAGCGGAGTCATGTCCATCAGCGGTGAGCCGGATCGGCCCCCCGCGAATCCGGGGCCGACCTCCCTCGCTGACTACGTCGCGGGTGTCTACGGTGCGCTCGGCCTTCTCCTGGCCCTCTTGGAGCGAGAGCGGTCGGGGCAGGGACAGTTCGTCGATTTGGCACTCTATGAACCCATGTTGAGGACGATGGATGAGGCCTTTGCCGTCTTCGATCGGACCGGCTTCATTCGCCAACGCTTCGGATCGCAAGTTGCCACTGTCGCACCAACGGCCAACTATGAATGTGCTGACGGCCGTTTCGTCACGATAGGAATTCCCGATGAGAAGATGTTTGCGCGTCTTGCCTGCGCAATGAACTTGCCCCATTTGGCACAGCCCGGCTCCCAATTCTCGACCAACGCGATGCGCGTCGAGCATAGAACCGAGATCGAAAGTATCGTCCGCGCTTGGGTTGGATCGCATGACCGCGACACCGTGATCCGGTTGCTCCAGAACGCAGACGTTCCATGCGCGCCGATACTGGACGTGGGGGAGCTTGCGCGGCACCCGCACGTCGCGGCTCGCGAGAACTTCGTCACGCGCCCGGACGGTTCCGGCGGAACGATCACGATGCAGGCTCCCGTGCCTAAGCTTTCGCGCACACCCGGTCGGGTCTCAACCTCCGGCCCCGCGCTAGGGGAGGCGACAGACGAAATCCTGACTCGCCTGCTTGGATTGGGCGAGCTGGAACTCGCTGATCTGCGTGCGAAACAAGTCATATGAGTTCGCAGTTTCGGCAGCGCTCTACACTTGCACTTCACCGTTGCGACGGGGTGCTCGTGGTTTGTCTGAACCGTCCCAAGGCTCTCAACGCCATCAACCGAACGATGCGGGAAGAACTGCGCCAAACGCTCGGCGAAGCGCAGCGCGATGGCGGCATATCGGCTCTTGTGCTGACAGCCAGCGGCAGGGCGTTTTGTGCCGGGCACGACATCAAGGAACTACTGGCGCTTTCTCCATCTGCGGCGAGTGCGGTCATGCTGGAGATTGGTGACCTCTACCGTGACCTGCGCGCCTTCTCCAAACCCCTGGTCACTGCGCTCAACGGCCTGGCCCTCGGGGGCGGCGTGGCGCTGGCGCTCTTGTCGGACGCACGTCTCGCCATACCTGATTTCGAGTTCGGTTTTCCCGAGATTGACCACGGCCTGGTGACGGCACTCGGGCCGTGGTTGCTCGGGCTCTTCCTGCCGCCGGCACTTGCACATCAGATTGTGCTGAGCGGCGCGCGCCTGTCAGCCGAACAGTGCACCAAATATGGACTCGTCTCAGAAAGAGTCGAGCCGAACGATCTGCTCTCGAAGGCCATCTCCTGCGCGTCATCATTGGCAGAGAAACCGCAGAGCGCGTTCTCCATCATGAAGGCGCGATTTGCTGCGGTCACCGACGCCGGTTTTCACGAGGCATTGGCAGCTGGTGCCGGAATGCAAGAGGTCGCGCATGCGGCGCGATTGGAGGTCCGCTCACACTCGCAGAAGCACGAGCATGGTCCGGTCGAAGGAATCAGACCCCAACATTGCCAACGATCCAGCTCCTGATTGCACCTCTCGCTTCTGCCGCTTCCATCTCACTGTTCGGGCTGCCTGAAGAATCCTCGCACGAACGCTTGATCTTCGCGACGAACCCGGACGGACTCCGTGCACCGTCACACCCAGCGCGGTTCAGCGTTCGGCGGCTCACGCCTATCGAAATACCGGCAACGATGCAGATGTGATGGTCGAGGTCGGCTTGATTGGGGCGCGCGTCGTCAAACTTTTCGATCGCATGAGCAACGGGATTTCGCACTCGCGTGCAGCCGAACTCTGGGCCCGAAAGAAGCCTGGCATGGCGTAAGCGACGGCGCATTGGACCAAGAATCCTCTAAGTCCTTCAGCGTGCGCGAACTGGCCCCCCATATCCGAGCGAAGTGGTTTGCGCGGGGGGCGGGCTGCACAACTAGAGTGGCCAGGTCATTCCTGGGGAACCAACCATGTCTCTTCGCAATCTCGCACTGGGCGCCGTCTTGGCTGCCTTCCTGCTGCCGGTATCTGCACAGACCGACAACTTTCCACAGCGGCCCATCAGGCTTGTCGTGCCTTGGTCTCCTGGAGCTCACACCGACGCAGTTGCCCGCCTCATGGCCGATAGGCTGACTACCAGGCTCAAGCAGCCGGTCCTGGTCGATAACAAGCCGGGCGCCACCGGGATCATTGGCGCTACCCTGGTGGCTCGTTCGCAACCTGATGGGTACACGTTGCTGTTTGCGCTGCCGGAAACGAACGTGCTGAACCCATTGATCTACAAGAACATCGCGTACACCGCCAAGGACTTCGACGCAGTGGCGTTCATGGGCGTCGTGCCGTTTGCGCTCGTTGCCAACCCAAGCTCGAAAGCGAGCACGGTGTCCGACTTCGTTCGGCTGGCGAAGGAAAAGCCTGGAGCGGTCTCGGTTGCGACCTGGGGTATCGGGAGCACTGCGCATGTGGCTACTGCGTTGATTGAGCAGTCCGCGAACGTGCAACTGCTGCACGTTCCGTTTCCCGGATCCGCCCCCGCGCTGACGCAACTCCTCAGCGGGCAGGTCGACCTCATGTTCATGGGGACCCAAACCGCCGCAGACCTGGCCAAGGCAGGGAAGGTGAAGGTGCTCGGTGTGACGTCGGCCAAGCGGATGGACGCGTACCCGGAATTCCCGACGCTTGCCGAGCAGGGCCTGCCAATCGATGTTGCAGTCTGGTACGGCTTCATGGCTCCCGCAAACACGCCGGCGGCCATCAAGGACCACTTGGCCAAGGAGATTCTGGCAGTTCTGCAGGACCCTGCCGTGCTGAAAGAGCTGCGCGATCGCACGATGGTGATCACGCCGCAATCTGCCGCCCAGTTCTCACGGTTCCTGAGTGACGAAGAAGCGCGCTGGACCAGCCTCATCAAGGCCAAGAACATCCGAATCGACAACTGACGCGTTCCGGCCTGGTACCGGAACTGGCCGAGCTGGAGCGACAACTCGAATCGCTGCAGCGTGACATCCGGCATCTGCAACTCGAACGCCGATCTCCGAGAAGGTTGTGCAGCGGTTGATGAAGCAAGAGAGCCTGATCGTCGCCAAGCCCAAGCGGCGTCGGTACGGCTCATATCTGCGGGAGATCGGTCCAGCGCCCGAGAACCTCATCAATCGCGACTTCCACGCCGCAGCGCCAAACGAGAAGTGGCTCACCGACATCACTGAGTTCTAGATCCCGGCCGGCAGGTATACCTGTCGCCCGTCATCGACTGCTTCGATGGTCTGATCCTCAGCGGGTCCATCTGGACGCCGCCGGCGATGTCTTTCACGCATGCGCAAGCCTTACCAGCCGGAGATCCATGCGGTGGCACTTCGAAGCAAGGTTGGCGCTGCGCTGCAATCACCAAGGGCGACGTTCCGAGAGACTGGGGGCCTCAGCAACCCATCTTCACGGAGACACAACATGCCCGTCATTGTTTGCGAATGCAAGGTCGGAATTCAACCCGGCGTCAAGGCCAAGATCGCCACCGAAATCACGAGCGCGATCAGGGAAATCATCCTTTCGCCGCTCGACCTGATCAGCGTCGTATTCCATGAAGCCACGCCCGAGAACACCTACCGTTCTGGAGAGCCCACCTCCGAAACGCTGATCTTCTGCCACATACGTGACGGGCGCAGCGACGGCGCCGTGCTGTCGCTGGCCAAAAAGGTGAGCGCGATCTGGAGCGCATGCACCGGCGCATCCGAGGACGAGGTCGAGGTTCTCGTCGCACTGTATCCCGCCAAGTACGTCGTGCGCGGCGGTGAACGCCTGCCCGAAGCCCCTCGCGTCTGAGGGTGGTGCGGCTGTAGCGCCGCACCTGAACGTCGTGCCAAAAATCAAAGGAGACAAGTCAATGAAATCACCCCGCCCGATAGATGTTCACAAACTGGCCGACGAGGCGAAGTTCAACAGCTTTCACCGGTCCGTACTGCTCTGGTGTTCCGTCATCCTGGTCCTCGATGGCTACGACCTGGCGGTCGCCGGCACCGCGCTTCCGTCAATCATGAAGGCGATGAATGTCGACGCAGCGACTGCGGGCTTCATGGCCAGTTCGGCGCTGTTCGGCATGATATTCGGTGCGATCGGGCTCGGCGCCCTTGCCGACAGGATCGGCCGCCGCTGGGCGATCGCGATCTGTATGTTCATGTTCAGCGTGTTCACCGCCGCCGCCGGGTTCACCAGCGACCCGATCACCTTCAGCGTGATGCGCTTCCTCGCCGGGCTCGGCATCGGCGGCGCGATCCCGACTGCGGCCGCGCAGATGACCGAGTATTCACCGAAGAAGGTGCGCGGCCTGATGGTCACACTGATGTGCTGCGGCTACGCGCTCGGCAGCATGCTCGCCGCGCTGCTCGGCAAGCAATTCATCGAGACCTACGGCTGGCAATCGGTGTTCATCGCCGCAGGGGCCCCAGTGGTGCTGGTCCCGTTCATCCTGAAGTACATGCCTGAGTCGCTGCCGTTCCTGATCAAGCAGCACGACGACGCGCGTCTGCGCGAAGTGGTCCGGAAGATCCGGCCGGACATTCGGTTCGAGCCGCACGAGGAGTTCCTCGTTCCTGCCGGGGACAAGGCCGAAGGTTCGAGCGTAGCCAGGCTATTCCTGGACGGCCGCGGCTTCAGTTCGGTGATGTTGTGGATCGCCTTTATGACCTGCCTGTTCATGCTCTATGCGCTCTCTTCGTGGCTGGTCAAGCTGATGGGCATGGCCGGCTATAGCCTGGGTTCGGCACTGAACTTCCTGCTCGCCTACAACACAGGTGCAGTCGTCGGCGCCGTCGGTGGCGGTTGGCTCGCCGACAAGCTGAACATCAAATGGGTGACGGCGGCGTTCTTCGCGGTTGCCGCGGTCTCGCTGACTTTCCTCGGCTACGGCGCGCAGCCGCTGTTCCTGATCGTTGCCATCGTGGGCGCATCGACGCTGGGCACCCAGATTCTCCTTTACGCGTATGCCGGGCAGTTCTACCCGACGTCGATCCGTTCGACGGGCCTTGGTTTCGCCTCGGGAGTCGGGCGCATCGGCGCCATCGCAGCGCCCATCGCGATCGGCCTTTTGGTCTCCATGGAGTTGCCGCTGGCGCACAACTTTCTTGCCATTGCACTGGCCGCCGCGATCGGAGGTGTCGCGGTTGCACTGATCAATCACAAATCGTCGGACACGCTCCGACCTACAACCAACCAAGGAAGATTCCATGTCTCGCAAACTTGAAGGCAAGATCGCAATCGTTACTGGTGGATCCACGGGAATCGGGCTCGCTACCGCCAAGCGGTTCGCTAGTGAAGGAGCCCACGTCGTTATCACCGGTCGCCGACAAGCCGAACTCGACGCTGCGGTCTCCGCGATCGGTGACGCTGTCGGCATCCGGGTCGACTCATCGAACATGGCCGAACTCGACACGCTGTTCGATCGGGTGAGGCGGGATAAGGGTCGGATCGACGTATTGTTCGTCAATGCCGGCGGCGGCTCGCGGCTGCCGCTCGGGACCATTACAGAGGAGCAGTATGACGACACGTTTGGCCGTAACGTCAAAGGCGTGCTGTTTACTGTACAGAAGGCGCTGCCGTTGCTGGCGGACGGCGCATCAGTCATCCTGACTGGCTCCACCGCCGCCAGCGGTGGCACCGAAGCATTCAGTGTCTACGCCGCCTCAAAGGCCGCCGTACGCTCATTCGCCCGCAATTGGATTCTCGATCTAAAAGGCCGCGGCATCCGGGTCAACACGCTCAGCCCTGGGCCGACCAAGACACCAGGCTTCTTTGACCTGGCCGGGCCCGACGCCGCACGGCAACAGGGAATGCTCGATGCTATGGCCACGCGGATCCCGATGGGCCGCGTCGGCGAACCGGACGAAATTGCGAAAGCGGCAGTCTTTCTCGCCTCCGACGATTCGAGCTTTGTCAACGGCATTGAGTTGTTCGTGGACGGCGGCAAAGCCCAGATCTGAGTACGCAGCAAGCGAGAGAAGCAGATCATGTCATGAGCAAAGTCATCATCACCTGCGCTGTCACGGGTGCAATTCATACGCCCTCGATGTCACCCTATCTGCCGGTCACACCGGAAGAGATCATCGAAGCCTCTGTCGGCGCCGCCGAGGCGGGCGCGGCAATCATTCACCTTCACGCACGCGATCCGATCACGGGCAAGCCGGATCAGAGCCCCGAGGCATTCGGCCGATTCCTGCCGCAGATCAAGGCACGCACCGATGCGGTGATGAACATCACCAGCGGCGGCTCGCCTTACATGACGATCGAAGAGCGCATTCAGCCGTCAATACGCTTTGCGCCCGAGGTGGCCTCGCTCAACATGGGCTCCATGAACTTCGCGCTGTTCCCGATGTTGGCGCGGTTCAGGGAATTCGAACATGCCTGGGAGCGCGAAGCGCTCGAAGCCAGTCGAGACCTGATTTTCCGCAACACCTTCAAGGATATTGAATACGCCCTGGCCGAATGTTCTGCCAACGACACGCGCTTCGAATTCGAGTGCTACGACGTGAGCCACCTGTACAACCTGGCGCACTTCGTCGAGCGCGGTCTGGTGAAGGCGCCGTTCTTTGTTCAGACGGTGTTCGGCATCCTGGGCGGTATCGGCACGCACCCGGAAGACGTGTTGCACATGAAGCGGACGGCCGACCGGCTGTTCGGCAATGACTATCGCTGGTCGGTTTTGGGAGCTGGCAAGGATCAGCTTCGCCTCGCAGCAATGTCTGCCAGTATGGGTGGCAATGTGCGCGTTGGATTGGAGGACAGCCTGTGGCTGGGACGCGGCACGCTGGCCGAGAGCAACGCAGCGCAGGTGCGGCAGGTGCGACAGATTATCGAAGGGCTCGGTCTCGAAGTCGCCAGCCCGAAAGAGGCAAGGGAGATCCTGAAATTGAAGGGCATTGGGCAAGTCAACTTCTGAGGCGACGCATCAGTGTGTTGCAGCCCTGCGGAATTCGGACGGCGTCATGCCAGTTGCCTGCTTGAATGCGGTGCTGAAGTGTTGAGCGTGACTGAAGCCGCAGTCCAGCGCGATTTCAGTTGCGGTGCGACGGGGATCCAGAAGGAACTCCTTAGCCCGCTCGAGACGCAGACTGTAAACAAAGCGTAGGGGTGTCTGCCCGGAACTCTCGCGAAAAACCCGGATGAAATGCCGGGGACTGACACCGGCAACTCGCGCCAAGTCCTCGATCGTGAAGGGCCTGGACAAGTCGGCCTCGATGTAGTCGACTATGCGCCGGAAGCTGCTGGGGGCAAGTCCACCGCTCGGACGGACGGTGGCTGCCTGACTGCCGTCAATTCGCGCCAGAAGAGCGAGCGCCTGCATTGCCCAGCCCTCCGCGAACAACCCGTAAAGGCTGTCTGCATTGCGCGCCTCACGGCAAAGCGTTGAAAGGCTACGTTGCAAATCTTCGCTGCCGAAGCCAATCAGGGGCCGATTGAAATGACAGCCGGCGTCGGATGCGACGGCCGGGTCGAGGAAGGCTACCGTGTAGTCGAACGAGGGGGCAACCTCGAACTCGCCTACGACGGAGGTCGAGGCCGGGAGCAGCGTCAGGTTTGTTCCCCTTCTGATCTCCGAGTCGATGCGGCGCCCGTCAAGTTCCAGATGCAGCTCTTTGAGGCCGCTGCGAAACCAGAACAGCGCAAGCCGCGGTTGACGGAAACGCCAGGAGATGGGCCCGGTGGCTCGGCGCGCGAGGACTTCAACATGTGTGGTGCGCGAGTCAGCAATGGTGCCGGAGACGAGTTCACCTCCAACCTCTCGGTACTCGGTTTGTGAGTCCAGATGACCATGCATTGCTTACCTCCGGCATTGTGGCGTGGATGGCTTTGCACTACACGATCAATGTCATGACGCAAAGATCGGTGCTAATTGGCGATCGCCGTCTCGTGGTCGGTCCGGAACTCGCCCAATACTGAGCGCGTCGGACGCGGTGCACCGAGATGCAGGTAACGTAGTTCATCCATCAAGGCACTCCAAAGCGAAGGGCCGCCCTTTTCCAGCAACTCCGAGCGCAAAGACGCCTCCGGATGCGTATGCCGAAGGCCCCAGGCAGCCATGCATGCGAGCAGAGGTACAAGCTGTATGGCCGCTTCCGTGAGGCTGTAGATGCCTTTCTGCTGATGATTCGGATCCGAAGATCGTGTCATCAGGCCAGACGCGGTCAAGTGCTTCAGCCGGCTTGCGAGGATGTTCGAGGCGATGCCTTCCTTGTTTTGCTCAAGCAGAGCGCCATAGCTGCGCCTGTTCTCGAACATGACATCGCGGATAACGATCAGGCTCCAGCGGTCGCCGATCTGCTCAAGCGTCAGGTTGATCGGGCAGCCCGATCGTCTTGTTTGCGACAAAGCTCTCTCCAAAATTTCTACTTGCATTATGCAAGTTGTAGGCGTACCATTCAACCACTTGCACAATGCAAGTGCCGTAGAGATCTTGGCAGATCGTTAGGAAACACTATGAAATTCTTCACCATCACTTCGCGTGCCGTGCTCGCGGTGTCGCTGGCATTCGCTGGCACCTTCGTTGCGGTAGCGCCGGCCCAAGCTGCAGCGCCGCTGCAGCACAAGCAGGTACCGGGCTTCTATCGCGCGATGATTGGCGACTATGAAGTCACCGCGCTCCATGACGGCGGCGCCGGCATTGACTCCAGCCTCCTGCATGGCGATCCGGCGCTCATCCAGTCCCTCCTGGCGCGCTCCTTCCAAAACGATCCCAAGAATGTCTCGGCCACCGTCCAAGGCTACCTCGTCAATACCGGCTCCAAGCTCGTTCTCATCGATACGGGTGCTGGCGGCCACTGGGGCGGCCCGACGCTGGGCAAGCTCGTGCAGAACTTGAAGGCCTCCGGCTACAAGCCGGAGCAGGTTGACCTGGTGCTGGTGACCCATCTTCACGCCGACCATGTTGGCGGGATCTACAAAAACGGGAAACGCGTCTTCCCGAACGCGACCGTGATGATGAAGAAGGCCGACGCCGACTTCTGGCTGTCGAAGGAAATCACGGCCAAGGCCCCGGAAGACGCAAAAATCTTCTTCAAGGTGGCACAGGATGCCGCCGCGCCTTACATCGCTGCCGGCAAGTGGAAGCCGTACGAAGGCATGGACGAAATCGTCCCCGGCATCGCGCCGCATGCCATTCCCGGCCATACGCCCGGTCACACCGGCTACATGATTTCCTCAAAGGGTCAGTCGCTGCTGGTCTGGGGTGACACCGCTCACGTCCTCGCCGTCCAGATGCCGCACCCGGAAATCGGCATCGCCTTCGACTCGGACGGCCCGATGGCCATCAAGACTCGTGAAGACCTTCTGGTGAAGCTTGCTGCGGACAAGACGATGATCGCCGCCGCCCACATGCCGTTCCCTGGCCTGGGCCGCGTTCGCAAGGCCGACACCGGCGCTGGATACGACTGGGTCCCGGCGACCTTCCTCAACCTGAAGTGAGATGAACCATGACCTACGATTCATCTTCCGTCCGCAAGCTCCGCGATGCGATGTTCGCCTTCAACATTGCGCATCCCGAACAAACCATCGAGACGCTCCGCGTTGGCATGGAGGCAATTCCACAGGCAAACCCGCCGGCGGCTGACCTGGCCGTGGAGCCGACCGAACTCGGTGGCGTGGCCGCGGTAGCGATCACGGCTCCCGGCGCATCCAAAGACCGTGTCATCTACCATTTCCACGGTGGTGGCTGGGTGGCTGGCTCTCCTGCCTCGCATCTGGGGATGCTCGGAGAGCTGTCTCGAGCGGCAAAGTCCCAGGTCATCGTTCTGGACCACGCCAAGGCACCAGAACACCCATTTCCGGCCTCCTACGACGAGTCCATCCGCGGCTACGAAGCACTGCGTGCACTTGGCAAGCCGTTCGCCGTGACAGGAGACTCCAGTGGCGGTGGCATGGTTCTCAACGTTCTTGCCTACGCGTCCTCGAAGGGCCACAAGGACGCGCGAGCAGCGCTGCTGATCAGCCCATGGGCAGACTTAACGCTGACGCTGCCCTCGTTGACGCAGTTGGCCGACCGCGACCCCATGGTCAACGCGAGTGCGATGCGGGAGATGGTCGAGGCTTACGCCGGCAACCACGATTTGAAGGATCCGCGCATCTCACCCGTGTTCGCCGACATGCACGGTTTTCCTCCACTGCTCATCCATGTCGGAAGCGACGAGGTACTTCTCGATGACGCGCTTGAAATTGACCGAAAGGTGCGCGCGGCCGGCGGCGAGTCGCACCTTGAGGTCTGGCCGGAGATGCTGCACGTCTGGCACATCCAGACAGGCTCTTTGCCTCAGGCCCACGACGCGCTGCAGAGAGCCGGCGAGTTTCTCGTCGGGCACCTCGAGAAGTAGCACGCGTGCCCTCAACCAAAACGTAGACACTAGATTGGAGATCGTAATGACTACTGACACCAACCCGCCGGGAACGGCATGGATGCAAATCGTCAAGAAGAAAGGAACGAGCGAGTTCGCGGCATCGTTCACCGCTGACGCCAGCCTTCAGACCTCACCCCTCAGCAAGGCCATGGTCGGCCCGACACTCATCGGGGCGTTCTTTGCCGCGACGAGCACGATGTACGAACACTTCGTGTTCACTGCGGAGACGGTCGACGGTGGGAAGACATACCTTGAGTGGGAGGCCATCCACGGTGGCAAGCCGATCGCCGGCGTCACCATACTCACTCGGAACGAGTCTGGCCTCATCAACAACATCAAGCTCTTCCAAAGCCCGTTTCCCGTCGTTCGTGAGTTCTCGTCTGGCCTCAAGGAGCGGCTCGCAGGAACACTTGGTCAGGACTTCTTTGGCTGAGGGGGGAAAACAGCCCAACTTCATTGCCTCAAGCAACCTCAACAACACGACCGAGGAAACACTCATGCCAATGTTTCACGCCCACATTCCGGCTCAAAAGTTCTCTAGCGAAGAGAAACGGGCTTTGGCGGATGCCTTGAATCTCGCTCTTCATGAAGCCATGGATACGCCCATGGATGACCGTTTCGTCATCATCAGTGAGCACAAGGACGATGAATTCTTCATCCATCCGACTTTTCCTAACCTGAAGAGATCCGACAAGGCCATCATCGTAACGGTGACGGCCGGTACGAGCAGGACGGTGGGGCAAAAACGCAAGCTCGCGGAGTTGGTCACCCGATACGCAGTAGAAAAGGTTGGCGTCGGCCAGGACGATATCAGTCTGATGATGTATGCCATTCCCTTGGAGAACATGAGCTTCGGCGGTGGAAAGCTGGTCTCCGACATCGACCTCTCTATGCCTTGGGTAAATAAGTAAGAAACACGAAGCTGCCCTGTTCCTTGGAAGCGGGGCACCGAAATTGACTTGAAACGGATGTCTCGTTCGTTTCTCCGGCGTGGGCCTCATCTGGCTTCGATCCGACACCATTCTCTGGACGGGTGTCGGAATGAATACAGCCGCCACTCCGGCCCTGGTGCCGGGGACGCGCACCGAGCCGGAGGCGTTGGAGCCTGCATTCCTTGCGCCCGCCCCAAAAGAAGTAAAGCTATGACCGACTGGCATTTCTACGAACCGGCGCAGGGGCATTCCCTGCGTCACGATCCGCTCAACGCCATCGTCGCTCCGCGACCGATCGGCTGGATCAGCACAGTCTCTAACGACGGCGTGCGCAACCTTGCGCCCTACAGCTTCTTCAACCTGTTCAGCTACAAGCCGCCGATCGTCGGCTTTTGCTCGCTTGGTGCGAAGGACTCGCTCGCCAATGCGCGTGACACCGGCGAGTTCGTATGGAATCTGGCGACGCGTGAACTCGCCGAGGCGATGAACGCCTCCGCGGCGATTGTGCCAGCACACGTCGACGAGTTCGAGTTGGCCAAGCTGGAGACGCTGCCTGCTGCCAGGGTGCGGCCATCGCGCGTTGCGGCTAGTCCGGTGCAGTTCGAGTGCGTGGTCACCCAGATCGTGCAGCTTGAGGCGCAGGACGGCGCGGCGCTCCCGGCGTGGCTGGTGTTGGGCGAAGCAGTAGCGATCCACATTGACCGGCAGCTGATCAAGGACGGCGTGTACCAGACTGCGCGGGCGCGCCCGATCCTGCGCGGCGGTGGGCCGGCCGACTACTTCGAAATCGGCGCGGGGCAGCTCTTCACGCTTGAGCGACCGGGTGATTGACTTGACGTCGAGCGAAATCGTGCAGGCAGCGATTCATCGCCGGCCGCTTGATGGCGTCCGGAAATTTTCCGCGGAACTCGGCCGCCGTCTGCAAGGCAAGGTCGATGCCAGTCACTTTTACGGCGTCGCCTGACATCTTTCTACAAGGAGAACTCCCATGTTTCACCGTACCGATATCGCATTCGAAGCCGAGGGCGGCGTCACGCTGCGCGGCTGGCTCTATGTGCCCACCAGCGGCACCGGTCCCCATCCCGCCATCACCATGGCACATGGCTATGCCGGCGTGAAGGAGCACGGCCTGGAGCGATTCGCCGAGAAATTCGCCTCCAACGGCTTTGTCGTCCTCCTGCACGATCACCGCAACTTCGGCGCTAGCGACGGCACGCCGCGACAGGATATCGACCCATGGCGTCAGATCGCCGATTGGCGGCGCGCGATCAGCTTCCTCGAACACCAGGACGTCGTCGACGCGAAGCGCATCGGCTTGTGGGGCACGAGCTATTCCGGCGGCCACGCGCTCGTGCTTGGCGCAACCGAACGCCGCTTGCGCGCGGTCGTCACGCAGGTGCCGACGATCAGCGGCTTCGAGCAAGGACTGCGCCGCATTCCGCCCGACGCCGTCGCCGCCATTGAGGAGGCCTTCTCGGCGGACGAACGCGCGCAGGCACGCGGCGAGCCGCCGCGCCGGCAGACGATTGTCAGCGCCGATCCGGCCGTCCCTGCTTCATACCGCGCCAAGGACGCCATCGAGTTCTATCTGCAGCCCGTGCCGGAGGGCGCCTGGGAGAACAGCGTCACGGTGCGCTCGACGCGCGCCGCGCGCATGTACGAACCGGGCGCGTGGATTGCGCGCGTGTCTCCCACGCCGCTGCTGATGATCGTCGCGCTGCAGGACACGATCACGCTGACCGATCTCGAGCTGGCCGCCTACGAGCGCGCCCTTGAGCCGAAGCGCCTCGTGACGATCCCCGGTGGTCACTTCGATCCGTACATCACCAGATTCGATCAATCCAGTGCCGCCGCGCTGGACTGGTTCAAGGAACACCTCGCATAACCGCAACTTACGACAACACAGGAGCCCGACATGTCTCATCTCACCCATGCCATCGAGCATGGCATTGCCACGATCATTCTCGACCGCTCGCCGCAAAACCGCATCGACGACCAGATGGTTGACGAGCTGGCCACGGCGCTCAACGCGATCGAACGCAGTGACGCGCGCGTCGTGCTGGTGCGTGCCGAAGGCGAAAACTTCAGCTTTGGCGGCGACATCATGCCCTGGCCCGACGACACCCCCCGCCAGTTGCGTGCGCGCTTCGAGGGTTACATGGACGTCTTCAATCGCTTCGAACGCCTGCCCTTGCCTGTCATCGCGGTGGTGCACGGCTTGTGCGCCGGCGGTGGTTTCGAGCTGGCGTTGCGCGCGGATGTCATCTTTGCCGCCGAAAGTGCAACGTTCTGCCATCCGGAACAGTCGCTTGCCTTGGTGACCCTGCTGGGCGGCATCTACCGCGTCGCCGAACGCGCAGGACGCGCACGCGCCATGGAATGGGCACTGACTTCCGAGCGCGTCCCCGCCGCAACGATGGAGCGCTTCGGCGTGATCAACCGCGTCGTCGCCGATGCCGAGCTGCTTGCAGAGGCGCATGCCTTCGCCGCGAAGTTCGTGCACGGCCCGACACGCGCCCACGCCGCGCACAAGGCCTTGCTGCGCACCTGGGCCAACGGCGGTGTCCAGGCGGCCGACGATGTGATGTTCAACGTTGCCATGCCCTTGTTCGAGACAGAAGACGCGAAGGACGGGCTTGCTTCGGCCATCAAGGCCCTGAAGGCCGGCACGCCGCGCCCGCTGCTCGAATTCAAGGGCCGTTGATCCGCCACGCAAGCCTTGCCAAGGAGCGGAACGTGCACGCCGTTCTGAACCACTCTAACGTACCCAAGCACCCATTTCCGGCGTCCTACGCCGAGCCCATCCGCGGCTACGAAGCAGTGCGTGCGCTTGGCAAGCCAGAACATTCGACCGTCACATAATCCGCGGGCGTGTTGATCTCTATCAGCTCGAGGTCGTCAGACTGGCGAATGACGTTGTGCGCCACGCCGGCGGGCTGACTGAGGCAGGAGCCGGCAACGACGGTCACCGGTTCCGGCATGCCGTCAAACCTGAATTCGACCCAGCCTTTCAGCACGTACACGAAGTGCGCCGTCATGTCGTGCCAATGCCAGCCGGTCTCCTTGCCGAACGGCTGGACAGCGCGGATGTGCTTGGCGCTGATGCGTCCCCCCGAAGCCTCCGCCATTCCGAGATCCCGGTACTCGACGTTGGCGCGGGGACCATCGCGATGAAAGCGGTTGTCCTCCAGAGTGGTGAGAACAAATTTGGATTTCGCCTGATCGAGCGGCAAGGGACCTTGGTATCGCGCAGTCTTGCTCATCGGATTTCCTTTCAGTTGATTGGTCAGCGAGTGCTGTCGAGATGCACGGCGCTGGCTTAGGTGCGATGGGCGGTGGGTCGGATCACACAGCGATCGGCGCCAGAGTCTGGAGCGCGCCCCCTTGCCGGGCCGAAGCGTAGGCCGCGTCCATGATCTGCATCATTGCCTCGGCGTCGCGCAATGACGCAATCGGCTTTGCACCTGTGCGAGATTCAGCAAGGACCCGCTTGACGAACAGGGGGTAGTAGGCGTCGGTGTCCAACTCGAGGCGCAGACTCCGTGTGCCAGCGGCAAGATTGCTTCGGTCGCGGAACTCGATCCGGTCGGGGCCCGATTTCGCGTACATGCGATCGGATGAAAGGGTGAACGAGAATTCGCGCTGCTCGTCCGGCGTGCTGGGGAAGCTGTATCCGGTCTCCACGAGTCCGATCACGCCATCTTCGGTTTGCATCGTCAGCAACGAATAGTCTTCAACCTCACCTCGGTGCGTCCGAGCGTTCATGGTCGCTGAGACGCGCGTGACTTCCTTGCCGGTCAGCAATCTGAAGAGGTCGATGAAGTGCGTCGCGACATTGATCGTGGATCCGCCACCGGAAAATGCGGGATCGAGCGCCCAGCCTGCGCCTGCGGCTTCGTAACGGCCAGGCGGACCAACGATGAACCGGAAGGACATGTAGTTGAAGTCCGAAGGGATGCGACCCTCGGCACCGTGGAGCGCACTGAGCAGGTCGCTCATGCGAAAGATGAGCGGTACCGCGCAATAAAGATCGGCTTCCTCGGTCAGTTTCCGCAGCCGGGTCACCTGTGACATGTTGACGCCGCAGGGCTTCTCCAGCGCAAATGGAATTCGCCGCGCGATCGCCGCCTCCGCGAGCGTTGGCATTTCGGAATGCCGACCGAACACAAACGCGAAATCGACTTCCTCGCGCTCGAGCAGCTCATAGGGCGACGAGTACAGCCTGCTTCCGAATCGCGTTGCGATCGCTTGCCCTTTCACTTGCTCCGAATCGGAAACGGCAACCACCTCGATCCCGGGCGCCTCGAGCGCATCGAGATAGAGCGGGACATGCCAATGGCTGGCTTCCAGCAAAGCAACTTTCATGCGTGTTCTCCTCTCGCGCAGCGAGCCGCACGGAATGCAGCGGCAACCCTGCAAAGCCTATTCATGACATCTTCCTTTCATTGAGATGGCCACAACTGCGTGGTTTCGGGCGCGTCTGGCAGTGACTTCCCGTCAGGTCGGTAATCGAATCCAAGAAAACGCAGGGCGTGCAATGCCTGTCCTTCATGCATGGGGCGTCCGCCTTGGGTGCGGCAACCGCGCGCATGGGCGGCGCGGCAAAGCGGCGTCGGCTCGGGCGCATTGACGATGTCTACGACGATGCTGCCGGGCTCCAGCCGCTCGGGATCCACGGGTATGGGATCGTTCGCGTTCATGCCGAGCGGCGTGGCATTGATGACGATCTCGAATCCGTCTGGATCGGGTGGGCCGGAATGTGTGCTGCAGCCGGTTGCGGCGGCGACGGAGGTGGCAAGTTCGTCGGCGCGGCGCTCGTCGACATCGAAAATGGTCAACGCCCGGGCTCCTGCGGAAGCGACTGCAAATGCGATAGCTCTGCCCGCACCTCCGGCGCCGACAAGAAGAACTGACTTGTTCGCCGGATGGTTCCCCTCCCACTGCATGCCGAGCACGCAACCGAGACCATCGAAGATGGCGCCGACCCAGCGCCCATCCTTATCGCAACGGATGACGTTGAGTGCGCCGACCTGGCGGGCAGTCGGATGCAGCTCGTCGACAAAAGCCAGCATCCGTTGCTTGTGAGGCATCGTGACCAGCACGCCGGAGAGATTGCCCAACGCTCGTGCGCCGGTGACGAACGCGGGCAGGTCATCGTCCTTGACCACAAACGGGACGCACACCGCGTCTGCGCGCTGTTCGGAAAAGAGCCTGTTCAATAATTCGGGCGACTTGGCTGTCGTCAGCGGATCGCCCACCAGCCCGTAGAGCCGGGTTGTTCCTGTGACATGCGGCATCATGCTTTGGCCAGCGCTTCGGTATAGCGGGTGCGCACCTCGAGCGCTACGGCTGCAGGCGCCAGATCACGCAGGATCATGCGCTGGAAGGCTTCGCCGCAGATCTGGTTGAAGGTCGACTGGATGATGGAGTAGTTCACCATGCGGCCGCGTTTTTCCACGAGCGCCTTCCAGCCCAGTTGGTCCTCGGCTTCCGGCGTCTTGAAGTACGGGTCCTTGTAGGCGCTGGCGCGCGCCACCACTTCGCCGCCCCGCGCGGCGATCGCCTGAGCGGCCGGGCTGGCCATGAACTTGACGAACTCCCATGCACCGCCCTGGCGCGGCGAATGGCGGTTGATGCACATCTGGAAACCGTACACCGCGTGCTTGTCGTCGGGCTCCACCGAAGGGGCCGGTGCCCAGGCCAGGTCGTCGGCCACGGCGGCCTTCAGGCCGCGGTAGCGGTACAGCCCGAAGGTGGCGGATGCCACCGTGCCCGCCCGCATCCCATCCTGGAGCTCGTTGTACGCGAACTGCAGGCTTACGGGTGTCGCCGCCTTTTTCTGGAACAGGTCCTTGACGATGGTGGCGGCCAGCAGCAGCCGCTTGTCGCTGAAGCCGATCTCGCGGCCGCTGGGTGCGAAGAACGGATCGCTGTTGCCCGCAACGATGGAGCTCACGATGAACTCCATGAACGCCTGCGCGCCGCCGATCCCGCCGCTCAGGCCGATAGGGACGCCGTAGGCCATCTGGTTCTGCCTGGTCAGCAACGGGCCGAGCGCGCTCACTTCCCCATACGTGCGCGGCGGCGTCGCAATCTTCGCCTCGTCGAACTTGCTCTTGCGGTAGACGAAGATCGGGATGCGATAGTCCTGCTGCAAGCCCCAGATCTTGCCGTTGACGCGCGTCTGGTCCATCCCGATCAGCCAGTCCGTGGTGTCCACCTTGTCGCGCGCGATCAGCTCGTCGATGGCCAGCACCGAGCCGGTGGCCACGAACTCCGGCATCTGGAAGTTGTTCACGCGGATCACGTCGGGGCTGTCCGACTTGGCGCGCGCCGCGCGCACGCCGTTTTGCCCGGCGGGGTCCACCACCACGCGCACCTTCACGCGCGGCTGGCTGGCCTCGAAAGCCGCGATCATCTGCGTCTGCGCCGCCGCACGCGGGTCTTTGGTATTGGCCGGGTCGAGAAAGGTGTCGTAGGCGATGGTCTCGGTGGTCTGCGCGAAGGCCCGGCCCGCGGGTGCGCCCAGCACCGCGGCCATGCCACCCAGGAAGACGCGCCGGCTCGTGCGGGGCGCGGATTTGTCTTCGTTCATGCTTGCTGGTTTCTGCTCGTTCATGTGGGTCTCCTGGTTTGAGTGCGCATGTTGGAAGTGCGCATGGGGTGGACTAGCCTTTGACGGCGCCGGCGGTCAGGCCGCTGATGAACCATCGCTGCGCGAGCACGAAGATGGCGACGATGGGAAGCGAGGACACCACGGCGTAGGCCATGACGTACGACCAGGTGATGCCGATGCTGTCGAACACCTGGTTGACCAGGGCCACCTGCAGCGTGCGGTGCGCGACCTCGGGCGCGAACGCGGCCACGGTGATGTAGTCGTTCCAGGTCGTGACCATGCCGATGACGGCACTTGCGGCGATGCCGGGCCGCACCAGCGGCAGGATGACCTTGGTGAAGGTTTGCCAGTGATTGGCGCCGTCCACCTGAGTGGCCTCGTCCAGCTCGCGCGGCACGGCGTCCACGAAGTTCTGCATGAACCAGACCGTCTGCGGCACCAGGCGCGCGGCCTGCACCACGATGATGACTGCAGCATTGTTCAGCAGCCCCAGCGCGTCCAGCAGGAAGTAGGTCGGCACCAGCAGCGCAACGCCGGGGATCATGGACGTGGACAGGATCAGCAGCATCACGGTGCGCTTGCCGCGGAACTCGAAGCGTGAAGCCGCGTAGCCGGCGGGCGCGGACAGCAGGACCGCCAGCGCGACCGCACCGACCGCGTACAGCACCGAGTTGAACAGGTCGGAGCCGAAGGTCTCGTTCCGGAACACCGCCTTGTACGCCGAGAGGCTGGGCTCGGTAGGGAGGAAGGTGGGCGGGTAGGCCATGACGCTGGCCTCGCTCTTGAGCGAGGTGAATACCGCCCAGGACAGCGGGATCAGCACGACCAGGACCAGGGCGGCCAGCACCGCCCAGGACAGCATTTTTTCGGAACGACGGATATGCATGATGTTCAGCCCGAGACGCGGCCGGTGAGCCGCGTGTAGAGGTAGCCAAGGAAGAGATTGACCGCGAGCACCACGACGGAGATGACCGACGAGGGCGACAGGTCCACCGAGCGGAAGGCGCTGGAGAACACTTCGAAGCTCCAGGTGGCGGTCGAGCCCAGCGGCCCGCCGCCGGTAAGCACCAGGATCAGCGTGATGAGCGTGAGATAGAGGATGCCCAGCGCCAGCGCGGTGCTGCCCAGCGTGGGCGCGATGTGCGGCCACACCGCGTGGCGCAGGCGCGCGCGCAGGCCGCCTCCGTCGATGTCGATCGCCTCGTACAGCTCCGCCGGGATGCTTTGCAGCGAGGCGCTCATCATCACCATCACGTAGGGGAAGGACCACCACGCGGTGACCAGGATGACGAGCACGAGCGCCAGCGAAGGATCGCCCAGCATCAGGCCGGGCTCCATGCCCAGGGACCGCATCAGGTAGCTCATGGGCCCGTACGAGGGATTGAGCAGCCACAGCCAGAAGCAGCCCACCACGCCCATGGACAGCGTCCAGGGCAGCAACAGCAGGGTGCGCACGTACGCAGCGCCGCGCGCAATGTTCTGCAGCGCAAGGGCGCTGGCCAGACCCAGAGGCAGCACCACGGCCAGCGCGCCGAACACGTACAGCAGGGAGTTGAGGCTGAGTTCGAGGAAGGCGGGAGAGGTGATCACCGAGACGTAGTTCGCCAGGCCCACGCCTTCCACCACTTCATAGAGGCGCGTGCGGTGGACGCTCAGCCACAGCACCACGGCCGTGGGATAGAGCGTGACGGCGAGCAGCACGGCGACGGCTGGCGCGAACCAGGTGAAGCGCGCCCAGAAGCCCGGGGGCCGGGGGTCCGCCCGCGCCACGGCCGCAGCCTCCGCGTAGGGAATGGCATTCATGAAAACGACCTCTCATAGAACATCGTTCCAATGTAGTTGCTTGACTGCAGGGCGCCATGCGGGATATCCCGCGGTGCTGGACCAAGTTCGGGTGCTACATTGGAACCCTGTTCTAAATACATGGAGATCTTCGTGGCCACTGGCGACATGATCGAGCGCGTGCTGGACATCCTCACGCTGCTGGCCGACTACCCCCAAGGGCTGCCGATCAGCGAGGTCGCGCGGCGACTGGACCTGCCCAAGAGCGCCGTGCACCGGCTGCTGTCCATCTTGGTGAGGCGCGGGCTCGCGGTGCAGGATGAGTACAGCCAGCGCTACCGCATGACCGTGAAGCTGGCCGCCATCGGCTTTCGCTTCCTCGCGGCCTCCGGCATCACGGAGATTTGCCAGCCCTCCCTGGACCGGCTCGCCGCGCGCACCGGCGAACTGGTGCGCCTGGCGTTGGTGGAAGACGATGCGCTGATCTGGATCGCCAAGGCCCAGGGCGCGCTCTCCGGTCTGCGTTACGACCCGGACATGGGACAACCGGTGGTGTTGCACGCCACGTCGACCGGCAAAGCCTGGCTGGCGACCCTGGACGACGCGCAGGCCGTGGCCCTGGTGAAGGCGCGCGGCTTCGTTGTGCCTTCGCGGTTCGGTCGACCGGTCGTGCGCGACGAGGCCAGCCTGCTTGCCGAACTTGCACTGACGCGCGAGCGCGGCTATGGCACGTCCATCGAGGAAGGGGAGCCAGGCACGTGCGCAGTGGGCTGCGCCATCGTGGATCCGCAAAGCCGCCGCGCCATCGGCACCGTCAGCGTGGCCGGCCCGGTGGCGCGACTGCCACCGGAGCGCATCGCCGCCATCGCGCCCGACGTGCAAGCCACCGCGGCGGAGATCGCCGACCTGTGGCCGAGCCGCAAGGTGATGGAAGCCATGATGGGGATCACGCCGCTGAAAGTCTCCAATGGCTGAAGGCCTTCCCCGCCGGAAGCTCGCCGGAGCCTTGTCCTGCGCGTGCGCCGCACCAGGCGCCGCTTTCATTCACAGGCGTCCATCTTGCGCGGCCGCACGGGCGGCTGCGCTGCGTTTCCGAAGGGTCGGCCAAGTCGCGCCCAGCTTGCGCGAAGCCGTGCCCACCCCATTCAAGGAGCAAGAACATGCTGGCAGGTGAAGGTGCAGTGGCTATCTGGAACGACATCGCCGAGGCCGGGCGCGCAGAGTTCTACGCTTGGCATCTGCACGAACACATGCCCGAGCGCGTCGGCATTCCCGGCTTCGTGCGGGGCCGTCGCTATCGCGCTGCCGATGCAGCGACGCAGCCGGAGTTCTTCACCCTGTATGAAACCGCGAGCTTCCAGGTCATCCAAGGCAGCGATTACCTGTCGCGCTTGAACGAGCCTACGGAGTGGACGCGTGCGACCACCGCCCATTTCCAGACGACCACGCGATCACTCACGCGCGTGGTGGCCAGCCATGGTGTGGGCTTGGGTGGCGCGATGCTGACCGTGCGCTTCGACATCGCGGACGACACGGTGCGCGACGCGGTCCCGCGTCTCAGTTCGGCGCTGGAAGCCGCTGCGCGGCTGCCGCGCGTCAGCGGTGCGCACCTGCTGGGCTCGGACGTCGGCATGTCGGGCCAGCGCACCGCCGAAAGCAAGGACCGCAAGGACCTGCAGGCCCCGGCTCGCTGGGTGCTGTTGCTGGAAGCCTGTGATCCCGGCGCCTTTGACGCGGCCCTTGCGCTGTTGCAACAGGCGACCGAACTGCGTGACGCGGCCGTGGGTCGCTATCTGCATGAATACACGAGGCTGAAAACCGCCTGGCAAGCGGGGTGAGGGATCACAACCTCCTTCGACCCGGCGTGCGCTTCACTTTTTGAATGAGGAGACAAGATGGCAACAGTTGAGATCCAGGACGTCGCCAAGTCCTTCGGCAGCACGCAGATCATCCGCGGCGTGAGCATCGACATCCGAGACGGTGAATTCGTCGTGCTGGTCGGCCCGTCGGGCTGCGGCAAGTCCACGCTATTGCGCATGGTCGCGGGCCTGGAAGGCATCGACGGCGGCGAGATCCGCATCGGCGGGCGCCGCGTGAACGGCCTGCTGCCCAAGGATCGCGACATCGCCATGGTGTTTCAGAACTACGCGCTGTACCCGCATCTCACAGTGGCGGACAACCTCGCGTTTTCGCTCAAGCTGCGCCATGCGCCTCAGCAGGAGACCGAAGAGCGCGTGGCCCGGGCCGCCAAGATCCTGGGGCTGGAGCCGCTGCTCACGCGGCTGCCCAAGCAGCTCTCCGGCGGTCAGCGCCAGCGCGTCGCCATGGGCCGAGCCATCGTGCGCGACCCGCAGGTCTTCCTGTTCGACGAGCCGCTGTCCAACCTGGACGCCAAGCTGCGTGTGGCCATGCGCGCCGAGATTCGCGAGCTGCACCAGCGCCTGAAGGCCACCACCGTCTACGTCACGCACGACCAGATCGAGGCCATGACCATGGCGGACAAGATCGTGGCCATGCACGACGGCATCGTGGAACAGGTGGGTACGCCGCTCGACTTGTTTGACCGGCCGCGCAACGTGTTTGTCGCGGCCTTCATCGGCTCGCCGTCGATGAACCTGCTGCCTGTCAAGGTGAACGGCAAGGGGGTCGTGGACAACGCGGGCAACAACTGGGCAGTGCCCGGCGTGCCGGCCACGAGCGGGCAAGCCCTCACGCTGGGCGTGCGGCCCGAGCACCTGCGACTGGACGCCGAGGGCGTGGAGGCGCGCGTGCTGGTGGTGGAGTCCACCGGCTCGGAGACGCACCTCATCGTCGATGCGGGCGGCACCAAGCTCACATGCGTGCTGCGCGAACGCGTCAGTGTGCGCCCTGGCGACCAGGTGCGACTGGGTGTGGACAGCGCGCATGTTCATCTTTTTCGCGCGGACTCCGGCGAACGGCTCGAGCCGCTGCACTGATCCCTGCAAGGATCACAGGAGGAATGACCAACATGAAGCCGAACGCCATCGAGGCTGCCGCGCGCTACCTGCACGCACTTCAGTCGTCCGGTCGCTTCGGGGCAAGGCTGGAAAACGGCTTGCGCCCGGCCACGCCGGAAAACGGTTGGCGCATCCAGCGGCGAATCAGCGAATTGCGCGGCAGCCCCGCCATCGGCTGGAAGTGCGGATTGCCCCCGGGCGATCGCTGGGTCGCCGCCGCGCTGCATGATGCCAGGCCATCGGGCGGTGTGGCTGCCGCGCCTGCCGGACCGACGGGCGCAGCGCGCATCGAACCCGAACTGGCATTCGAGCTCAAGCAAGGCCTGCCGCCACGGGCCACCCCCTACACCCGCGCCGATGTCAACGCCGCCATCGGCAGTGTGCGGCTGGCAGTCGAGGTGCTCGGTTGTCGCTATGACGATCCTGCAGGCGCCAGTGGCCCTGAACTGATGGCCGACAGCCTGTGGCACCAAAGCGTGGTGCTGGGGCCGACCGTCGCCGTGGACTTGGCGCAGGAGCCATTTCCTGGTTCCTTCGAGATTGCACTCTCGGTGCAGGGCCAGGACGACATCACATTGGCAGCCAGCCACCCCAACGGCGACCCGCGCTTGCCTCTTTACTGGCTGGCCGAGTTCCTGCGCAGCCAGGGCATGGGTCTTGAGGTCGGGCAAGCCGTCATCACCGGCTCATTGGCGGGGGCGATCGACCTGCCGTTCAAGCGTCCTGCCGTGCTTCGCTTCGGCAACTTCGGCGAGCTTGCGCTGACGCTCGAGCCGCTGTGACGACGCGGCCTCCAATCTGAATTCACGCCTCCAAAGCCAACAGGATTCCCCCATGCGTCTCGTTCGATTCGGCCCCCGTGGCTCCGAAAAACCCGGCCTCATTGATACACAAGGCACCTTGCGCGATTTGTCCTCCGTCGTGAGCGACATTCACGGGCCAACACTTTCACCCGAGAGCCTTGCAAGGCTGCGTGCCCTCGATACCTCGAGTTTGCCCGCCGTGCCTGCCGACACACGACTCGGCCCCTGCGTCGGTCAGGTTCCGAATGTGGTTTGCATCGGCCTCAACTATTCCGACCATGCAGCAGAAACCAACACGCCGATTCCCACGCAGCCGATTGTCTTCAACAAGCACACCAGCGCGCTGGCTGGCCCCAACGACCCGGTCCTCATCGCACCCGGCTCGGGCAAGCTGGATTGGGAGGTCGAACTCGCCATCGTGATCGGTCGTCCGGCCTGGCACGTCAGCGAAGCAGAAGCGCTGCAATATGTGGCCGGCTATTGCCTTTGCAATGATGTGTCAGAGCGTGCCTGGCAAATCGAAATGGAAGGCCAGTGGACCAAGGGCAAAAGCTACCTGGGCTATGCGCCGATAGGCCCCTGGTTGCTGACGGCTGACGAAGTGGCGGACCCGCAGAACATCGACCTCTGGCTCGACGTGAACGGAACTCGCCGGCAGACCGGCAACACCCGCACGCAGATTTTCGGCGTTGCCACCATCGTGTCCTATCTCAGCCGCTTTATGGCGCTTCGGCCCGGCGACGTGATTCCAACCGGTACGCCGCCGGGTGTGGGCCTCGGCCAGAAGCCGCCTGTGTTCCTGAAGGACGGTGATGTGATGACCTTGGGCAGCGACCTGCTCGGCACGCAGCGCCAGCAAACCATCGCCTACAGCGACGCCATGGGCGCGGCCTGGCGCGCTGGCCAATTGCCTGCGCTTTGAGGCGGTTGCCTGCACGAGCGCAGGCCCGAGGGCGGCGGCGAGGATGGAAGCCGCATTCGCACGCCGGCGACCGTCGAGCCGGTGTACATGCCTAGCTTCTCGTCTGCCCGATACCGGCAGCCGGCCACGCCCGCATTGCTACGGCGATCATCTGTTCCATTTCGCTCCTGGTCGCCCCTGCCTGCGGTAAATCCAAAACCGCTTGCATCACCCCGAGAAAATACCAAGCCAGCGCGGCGACATCGGCCCCCCGGGGCAGTTCTCCACCTGCAATTGCTTCCCGGAGCAGGTCCTCGAGCAGATGGCGCTGCTGACTCATCCCCGAGATTGCCGCTTTCCGTCCTTCCGGCGGCAGATCGACGAGCTCGGCACAACTTCGTGCGAGCAGGCAACCCGGCGGTCGACGAGACCCCGTGGGCAGCAGCCCGCGCAGCAGGGCCTCGAGCCGCGCGCGCGAACTGCCGCCCTCGTGCGACTTCATCCTGCGCAGCACCCGATCCGTATAGGTTGCCAGTGCGGCCTGGAACAGGCCGTCCTTGTCCCGAAAACGCTGGTAAAGGCTCGAACGCGACAGTCCGGTCGCCTCCGTCAGCACATGGATCGTCGTCGCCGCGTATCCGTGACGCCAGAAGGCATCCACGGCGGCATCCATGACGGCGCCTTCGTCGTACTGTGGCTTTCCGCTCATTTGAAGAAGTCTTTGACAAGTTGGAATAATCGTTCCAAGATATATGGACCGCTCGTTCCATGATACTTCTTGAAGGCGCAGACATGCTCGACCGTTCGAACTCCAGTCCCAGAAAAAGACCTCGGATTGCCATTGCGGGTGCGACAGGACGCGTTGGGGTCAGATTGACGGCGCTGCTCGCCGACGATCCGGTCGATCTCGTCGTGCTGACGCGCCAGTCCAGCCCAGCGCAACTGCCCGAAGGGGTGGCCATTTCCAAGATCGACTTCAAACGCGCTGAGACGCTCGGCAGGGCCCTGCGCGGCGTCGACCGGCTCTTCATCGCGCATGGCACTTCCCTCGAACAGGTCGCCAACGAAATCGCGTTGATCGATGCAGCCGTCGCAGCAGGCGTTCGGCACATTGTCAAACTGTCTGGCCTCGGTCCTGCAACCCGGCTTCTTCCCCTCGCTTGGCATATGCAGATCGAGGCGCACCTGGCACGGCAGCCGATCGCATCTACGGTCTTGCGGCCGACGACCTTCCCCGATGTGCTCAAGCGCGTGGGGCCGCACATCGCCACCGGTTTCTGGGCTGGCGCCGCAGGGAATGGCCGGGTGAACTTCATCGATACCCGCGACGTTGCCGAGGTGGCCCGCATCGGGTTGCTCGAGGAGATCGAACCAACGTCGCAACGTGCGTACCACCTGTCTGGTCCACGCGCATGGACCATGAAGCAGGTGGCAGAGGAGTTGGCCCGCCTGCTCGGGCATCCGGTCACCTATGTCGACCGTTCGCCTGCCGAGCAGCGGCAGGCGCTGCTCGGCGCCGGGCTTTCTCCCTTGGTAGCCGATCTTCTGGTTGGCCTCGACCAGATGTTCCGCGAGTCAACGATCTCCGAAACAACGTCGACGGTCGAGGAACTGACCGGAAAAGTTCCTCGCTCGTTGACCGAGTGGTTGACCGACAACCTCAGCGAATTTCGAGCCTGAGCTCTCCATTCCCCGCCCGCCAGGAATCGAAGCATCGCGCGCAGGCACGCCGGCGCCCGAGTTGGCCCACTGGCGCGATTCCGAAACGGCACCTGCGTCGGTCCGTGGGAACCATCAGCGCATTGCGGCCCGCGCGGAATACAAGTGAACGAACCATCAGGTCAATCGCGGTCAGACCCTCCGAAGGAGAAGAACCCTCAATTTACGGGTTTTCCATAGGTAAATATAGATTTACTTTTAACGGAGAAGCGGCGTGTAATGGATTCCCATGTGAGCAGCGAGCGCGCTCCAGAGTCCGCCTTGCCGGTCCAAAAACCCGCGGCGACCCGCGCCACGGCTTTGCTCTCCGAACCGAAAGACCCAGGAATGAACGCATCCAATCAGGCCATGTCGCTCGACGTCGTCATCGTCGGAGCCGGCTTCGCCGGCCTCTACCAGCTGTACCGCGCCCGCAAGGCAGGACTGACCGCCCGCGTGATCGAGGCGGGCGAGGACGTCGGCGGCACCTGGTACTGGAATCGCTACCCCGGCGCCCGATGCGACGTCGAAAGCCTCGACTACTCCTTCTCCTTCGACAAGGAACTCGAGCAGGAATGGACTTGGAGCGAGCGCTATGCGACGCAGCCGGAAATCCTTCGGTACATCCAACATGTCGCCGAGCGCTTCGATCTGGCGCGCGACATCCAGTTCCGCACACGCGTGACTCGCGCAGTCTTTGACGAGCAGCGAAAGCGCTGGACCGTGGGGACGGACGCTGGCGAATCGTTCGACGCGCAGTTCTGTGTCCTGGCCACCGGATGCCTGTCGATCGCCCAGGCGCCGGATTTCAAGGGCCTGTCCAGTTTTGCCGGCAAGTGGTACCACAGCGCCGATTGGCCCAAAGAGGGCGTCGACTTCACCGGCAAGCGAGTCGGCGTGATCGGCACCGGGTCCAGCGGCGTGCAGATGATTCCGCTGATCGCGGAGCAGGCTGACCAGTTGACCGTGTTCCAGCGCACCGCCAACTTCAGCGTGCCGGCCCAGAACGAATCGCTGGACGAAGAGGCTGTCCGACATGCCAAGGCCCACTATGGTGAGCGGCGGGCCTCCGCGCGTGAAAGCAGCAACGGCCTCTATCTGGAGGCCAACGACAAATCGGCGCTGGAAGTTTCCGAAGACGAGAGGTTGCGCGAGTTCGAGTTCCGATGGAAGGGCGCCGGTGGCGGGTTCCGGATGCTGCGCGCCTTCAACGATTTGCTGCTCAATGAAACGGCCAATGCGTACGCTGCCGACTTCGTGCGATCGAAGATCCGGGCGATCGTGCGCGACCCGAAGGTGGCGGAACTGCTTTGCCCGAAAAAGGACCTGCGGTTCGGCACCAAGCGCCTCTGTGTCGACTCCGGCTACTACGAAACCTTCAACCGGCCCAATGTGACCCTGGTCGACGTGAAGGCTGCGCCGATCGAGGAAGTGACGCCGCGCGGGCTGCGCACCACCGAGGGTGAGCATGACCTGGACGTCCTCGTGTTTGCCACCGGTTTCGACGCCATGACGGGCGCGCTGCGCGCCATCGATATCCGTGGCATCGGAGGGCAATCGCTGCGCGAGCGATGGACGCACGGTCCGCGTACCTACCTGGGCATCTCATGCGCCGGATTCCCGAACATGTTCATCATCGCGGGGCCTGGCAGCCCGTCGGTGCTCAGCAACGTCGTGCACTCCATCGAAGAGCACGTTGATTGGGTCACCCGGCTGATTCAGCATGCGCGCAAGCGCAGCGCAGACCGCATCGAGGCCGAGGCCGAGGCGGAGAACGACTGGGTCCACCACGTCAACGAGGTGGCTGACCGCACGCTCTACCCACGCGGCAATTCATGGTACGTCGGCGCCAACATCCCCGGCAAGCCTCGCGTCTTCATGCCGTATGTGGGCGGCGTGCCCGCCTACCGCAAGATTCTCAAAGAGGTGGCCGAAAGTGGTTATCGAGGGCTCGTGTTTTCCTGAAGCACCTTGAACACACATTGACTGGCATCAGTCATGACGATTCAGAGACGCACACGGATGCAGGCCGCGGCCGTCGCTTTGGGTGCACCAGTGCGATGAGCGGCTCGCGTCCATCCGCAACCGCATGAACACTTCTCCTGCCATCGAACTGGATCCACAACTGCGTGCCGCCCTCGGCGAAGCAGCGAGGCTGTCCGAGTCCATCGGGCCACCTGCACCTGGAATCGACGGCCTGCGCGAACATGCGGCGTGCAGTCGCCGACACTGGAACCAGGGCGGCCCCGACGTCCCGTACGGGGAGCGCACCGTCCCCGGACCGAAGCGTGAGATCCCCGTCGTCATTTACCGTCGGCGCGCCTCCCGGGCGCCCCTTCCGGTGTTCGTGTACCTGCACGGTGGCGGCTTCACGATCGGCGACCAGTGGGCCAACGACCGCCAGATGCGTGAACTGGCGCAGGCATGGGGAGGCGTGGTCGTCAGCGCGGACTACCTGCATGTGCCGGAGCACGTGTTTCCATCCGCCGTGGAGGAATTTGCGGCCCTGCTGTGCTGGCTGCATCGGCACGGCAACGCCTGGGGCATCGACGGCGAGCGCATTGCGATTGGCGGCACGTCGGCGGGGGCCGTGGTGGCGTTCGGCGCGGCCGTGGCGCTCGCCGGCCCCGGCTGGCTGCGCGCTGCCGTGGGGGTGGTGGGGGCATTCGCGGCCGATCCCGATAGCCCGTCGATGCGAAGCTATGGCGACGTGGGCCTGTTTCCAGCGGCCGCCGCGGTGGCGCCCATGTTCGCCAACTACCTGCCGGGGACCGGCGACCGGGATGATCCACGTGCGAATCTGCTGCTTGCGGATCCCGCGCTCTTGCCACCCACTTTCCTTGCCGCGGCGGAATACGATGTGTTCCGGGACGGGTCCACTGCACTGGCGCAGCGGCTACGAGGGGCCGGCCGGCTGCACGCCTGCAAGGTCTACCCAGGCATGTCGCACCTGTTCTTCGGCTTCAGCCGGAGCGTCGAACGCGCCTCGGAATGCGTGCTTGATATCGCCGCATTTCTGCGCGAGCGGCTGGGGGAGGCCGCGTGAGAACCCTCGACGTTGCCGCACTCCTTGGCTGGCCCTTTCGCGACGTGCATGTCGCGTACGCGCAGGAGCGGACCATGCTTCATGCGCTGTGTATTGGTTTGGGCGGTGATCCCTGCGACGAGCGGCAGCTGCGCTACGTTTACGAGCCGAGACTGAAGGCGTTCCCCACGCTCGCGCTGACTTTGGGTCTGACCGATGACGCCGGATTCCTGCACGACGAGCGCGTCGGGATCGACTTCTCTCGCATGCTGCACGGCCAGACCGGTCTGCGCTGGCACAAGCCCTTGGCTGCGGTCGGGGAGGTGACCAGCAGATTCGCCATTGAAGGCCTGTCGGACCGCGGAGTTCTCAAGGGCTCCTTGCTGCGCTTTTCCCGCACGCTCCGGGATCGCGCGACTGGCGACCTGCTCGTCACGGAAACCGGCGTGTACATGCTGCGCGGCAATGGCGGCTTTTCGTCTGGCCTTGACGCCGGCGAGCCATCCATGGCTCCGGTTCCCATCCCCGCGGGGCCTCGCAGCCAGTGCATGGAACTCGACACACTGCCGCAATCCGCCTTGCTCTACCGCTTGGCGGCGGGGGACCGCACCGGCCTTCATGCGAGCCCGGCGCTTGCGCGGCAGTCTGGCTTCGAGCGCCCGGTTCTGCAAGGGGGCTGCAGCTTCGGCGTGACCGCCCACGGTTTGGTTGCCATGTTGTGCGACTACGAAGGCGACCGATTGCGGGCCATGGACGCACGCTTCACAGCCCCGGTCTTTCCAGGCGAGCGCTTGAGGGTGGAGGTATGGCGCCAGGGGCCGCGCTCAGCGGCCTTCCGCACCACGTCGCTGCCCAGGGGCGTGGTCGTGCTGGACAACGGGACCTGCGAATTCGAAGCACCATGATTGATTCACTGGGTACATCATTTTTTTTAACTTTGAAGGAGAGCTTATGAACGTTTCGAAAGCCCTGGAGTCGCGATCCGCCGTCCGCGCATACTTGGACAAGCCCGTTCCCGCGGATCTGCTCGAGGAGATTCTCGTGGCCGCGGCCCGGTCTCCATCGGGGGGGAACCTCCAGCCGTGGAACGTATGGGCACTCACGGGCGATCATCTGAATCGGTTCAAGGCCACTGTCGCGGAGAGGGCGCAAGCGAACCCGATGGGGGAAGGCACCGAATACAAGATCTATCCCGACAATCTCGCGGAGCCGTACAGGACGCGCCGATTCAAGAATGGCGAGGATCTCTACCGCTCGCTCAACATTCCCCGTGAAGACAAGGCAGCGCGGCTCGGACAGTTCGCGAAGAACTTCGGCTTTTTCGGCGCTCCCGTCGGACTCATCTTCACCATCAACCGTCAGATGGAGCCGGGCCAATGGGCGGATCTCGGCATGTACATGCAATCCGTGATGCTTCTTGCGCAAGAACATGGATTGAGCACCTGCCCGCAGGAGGCCTGGGCGCTGTGGCACAAGACCATCCGGGAGTTCGTCGGCCTTTCCCCGGATCTCATGGTGTTCGCCGGCATGGCGCTCGGGTATGCGGACAACAGCCATCCCATCAATCTGTGGCGCAGCGACCGGGCTCCCACGTCGGAGTTCCTCACGATCCTGAGGTAGCGGACGTCTGGCATGAACAGCACCGGACCGCTTCACGGGTACCGCATCGTCGAGTTTGCAGGCAAGGGTCCGGGCCCTCTGTGCGGCATGTTGCTTGGCGACATGGGCGCGGAAGTGATTCGCATCGAACGGCCCGTCGAGCGGAGCGCAAGTCAGGCATCGGAAGACGCACTCGATCTCGTCAACAGGAACCGCCGTTCGGTGGTACTCGATCTGCGGCAGCCGCAGGCACGCACCGCCGCCTTGCGAATCGCAGCGTCGGCCGACGGGTTGATCGAGGGATTCCGCCCCGGAGTGATGGAGCGGCTGGGGCTCGGGCCGGACGAATGCCTGTCCGCCAACCCACGGCTCGTGTATGGGCGAGTCACGGGGTGGGGGCAGACTGGCCCGCTCGCCGCCCGCGCCGGACACGACATCAACTACCTCGGGCTCACCGGAGCGCTACATGCCATCGGCCCGCGCGACGGCGCTCCCGTTCCACCGCTCAACCTGGTTGCTGATTACGGTGGGGGCGCAATGTACCTGGCATTCGGTCTGGTGTGTGGTTTGCTCGAAGCGAAGCAATCCGGCATGGGGCAGGTGATCGACGTGGCGATGACGGACGCGGTGTCGAATTTGATGACGCCGATCCATGGGCTCCACGGGGCCGGTTGGTGGAAAGACAGGCGCGGGGCCAACTTGCTGGACGGAGGCGCGCCCTTCTATGGCGTGCACGAAACCCGCGACGGCGGGTACATGGCCGTCGGTCCCATCGAGCCCGCTTTCTTCGCAGCGTTCATCCGGCGCCTCGGTCTGTCCGAAGACGAATTCGCCGACCGGATGAATCCAGCCAACTGGCCATCGCATGCGCTCCCGATCCGAGCCGCATTCCGACAGAAGACGCGTGCGGAATGGGAGGAAGTGTTTGCAGGCAGCGACGCCTGCGTCACGCCCGTGCTGTCGTTGAGCGAAGCGCCCAGCCACCCGCACAACCGGGCGCGTGGCACCTTTGCGGAGCTGGACGGCCTCGTGCAGCCCGCTGTGGCGCCACGGTTCTCGCGCACGCCCGGCACGCTGCGTTCAGCGCCGCCCGAACACGGCGCGGACGGACGCGCGGTCCTTGAAGAGGTCGGGTACGCACCGGAAGAGATCGACAGGATCCTCCAGCCGATCTAGCCGTTCGGCATGAACGGCTTGCGTGCCAACAACTCCTCATTTGCGTGAACTGCCTGCCAGGCGCTGGTCGATGGGGCGCCGCCGCCTGAACAGTGCCGCCGCATGGCCGCGGCGGCGGTTGAGACGCGACGTGCAGTCCGGGACAGAACATAACAGTGACGGCGTATTCAGTCCTTGATTGCCCGCCTGGACCCCTGACGAGGGCGGTCTCCTCCCTTTGGAAACTAGGTCCATCCACATATCTCTTGATCTGGATTAAAAATAAATGTACATTTATTTTTATGGTGCTCATTGCCCCGAAGTGACGGCGCAACCGCAGCCATGCCACCTGGTCTAACCAAGGAAAAATTTTGGAAGCATTCATCTACGACGCCGTGCGCACGCCACGCGGACGCGGCAAGGCCAACGGGGCGCTGCATACGGTCGCGCCGCTCGAACTTGGGGCGGCCGTCCTGAAGGCGCTGCCGCAGCGCGGCGCCTTTTCACCCGACCTGGTGGACGAGGTCATCTTCGGCTGCGTCGAGGCGGTGGACGATCAGGGTGCCAACTTGGCGCGCTCCGCCGTGCTGGAAGCCGGCTGGGGTGATTCGGTTCCGGGCTTCATGGTCGCAAGATTCTGCGGCTCTGCCCTGGATGCGGTGAACACCGGCGCCGCCAAGGTCATGTCGGGACAGGCCGACTGCATCGTCGCCGGCGGCGTCGAGATGAATTCTCTCGTGCCGATGCTGGTGGGCACCGGCGGCCCCTCCGTCAGCGACGTGTTCTTCAACGACCGCGTCATGCAAACACCGCAGGGCGTGGCCGCAGATCTGATCGCCACGCTCGAGGGGTTCTCGCGCGGCGACGTGGACGCGTTTGCCGCCGCCTCGCACCGCCGTGCCTACGAGGCGAAGAGCGCCGGCGCCTTCCGGCGCTCCATTGTCCCGGTTCACGACCGCGTGGGCCGCCTGCTGCTGGCCGAAGACGAACTCGTGCGCAACGACGTCACGGCCGAAAGCCTGGGCAAGCTGAAAGCGTCGTTCGCCGAGAGCGGCCAGAAGTTGGGCTTCGATGCGACCGTCCGCTATCGCTACCCGCAGGTGGACCGCGTCGACCACATCCACCACGCGGGCAATTCGTCGGGCATCGCCGACGGCGCGTCGGCCGTCCTGATCGGCAACGAAGGCGCGGGCCGGAAGCTGGGACTGGCGCCCCGCGCACGCATCGTGGCCACAGCCACCGCGGCCAGCGACCCTTGCATCATGCTGACCGCGCCTGTGCCGGCCGCCGTCAAATGCCTGGAGCGTGCGGGGCTGCGCGTTGAAGACATCGATCTGTTCGAGGTCAATGAAGCCTTCGCATCGGTCGTTCTCCATTTCATGCGCTACATGAAGGTGCCTCACGACAAGGTGAATGTGGTCGGTGGCGCCATTGCGCTGGGCCATCCGGTGGGTGCCACGGGCGGCATGCTGGTGGGAACCATGGTCGACGAACTGGAGCGCCGCAGTGCCAAGCGCGCGCTGGTGGTGATGTGCACCGGCCTGGGCATGGCGGTGGCGACCATTGTCGAGCGCGTCTGAACGACCACTACAGGAGCATTACGTGATTGATTATTCTGTTGGCAGCGATGGCATCGCTCAAATCGTCTGGAACAACCCGAACGGCCCGGTCAACGTCAAGAACGCCGAGGCGAGAGCCGCGTTCGTGCGGGCCGTCGATGCGGCGTTGTCCGACGCGGCAGTGGTAGGCATCGTCATCAGCTCGGCCAAGAAGGACTTTCTGGCAGGTGGCGACATCGACGAGATCTACGCCGTGCGCACGCCGGAAGAAGCCATTGCCAATGTGCGCGACGTGGGCGCATGCCTGCGGCGGATGGAGCGCGGCGGCAAGCCGGTCGTGGCGGCGCTGAACGGATCGGCGCTGGGTGGAGGGCTCGAACTCGCGCTCGCCTGCCACTATCGCGTCGCGGCCGATGAGCCGCGCCTGCGCGTCGGGTTGCCTGAGTCGACCCTCGGTCTGATCCCGGGGGCGGGCGGTACGCAGCGCCTGCCGCGCTTGATCGGGATCGGCGCCGCCTCGAAGCTGATGCTCGACGGAAAGGCGATCAACGCGAAGGAAGCCAAGGCCCTGGGCATCATCGATGCCATCGTGCCCGCCGATGAGCTGATCGAGACCGCACGGGCCTGGATCCTGGCGCACCCTCAGGCCGTGCAGCCATGGGATGCCAAGGGCTTCCGCTACCGTGACTTCGATCCGCAGTCGCGCGAAGGCCGCTGGTTCTTCTTCTACGGATGGCCCAAACTCCGAGGCAAGTCGCCGGCCGGTGATCTGGCCCCCGGTGCCCTGTTGCACGTGCTGGCACAAGGGCTGGAGCGCGGCATCGACGCGGGGCTCGAGATCGAGGCCCGCTACTTCGGTCTGGTGGCGACCTCCCCGTCGGCAAAGAACCGCATTCGCAGCACCTTCATGGCGGCGAACGCTGCGCGCAAGCTCGAGCGCAGGCCTGCGGGCGTGGCGACCTTCGCGCCCCGTCGCGTCGGCGTCATCGGCGCCGGCCTGATGGGCGGCGGCGTCGCGCTGGTGTGTGCCCGTGCCGGACTGGCGACGGTGCTCATCGACACGACGGACGAAGCGGCGCAGCGCGGCAAGGCGCGGATCGCCAAGACCTTCGATGGTGCCGTCGAGCGCAAGCTGATGACGCCGGAAGCGCGCGATGCAGCGCTTGCCCGGCTCGAGGCCGGCAGCGACATGGCGGCACTGGCCGGTTGCGACCTGGTCGTGGAGGCGGTGGTCGAATCGACCGAGGTGAAATCCCAGGTGTTCCGCAGGATCTACGAGGCGGCGGGACCGCAGGTGCTGATTGCGTCCAACACGTCGTCGCTGTCGATCAATGCACTCGCGGAGGGGGTGGATCAGCCTGCCAACTTCATCGGACTGCACTTCTTCGCGCCGGTCGATCGCATGCAACTGGTGGAAGTGATCCTCGGCAGCGACACATCGCCTACCACCCATGCGCACGCGCTGGACTTCGTCAAGCTGCTGGGCAAGACAGCTGTCGTGGTGAACGACGGACCGGGCTTCTATACCTCGCGGGTGGTCAGTGCCTACACCCGCGAAGCGCTGATCATGCTGGGCGAAGGCATCTCGCCAGCGCTGGTCGACAACGCCGCCTTCATCGCCGGCATGCCGATCGGCCCGTTGGCGATGGGCGACCTCACGTCCTACGACCTGTTGACGGACATCCTCTCCAGCGTCGCGCGCGCGGGCCGCGGCACGGCGTGCGAATCCGACAACGCGTTGGCCGCGGCGAAGAAGCTGGTCGAAGCCGGGCGTGTGGGCCGCAAGGGACAAGGCGGCGTGTATGACTATCCCGAGAGCGGGAAGGTGCTGTGGTCCGGACTGACCGAACTGTTCCCGCCCTTGCCCCAGCAGCCTGATGTCACCGAGGTGGTGCAACGCCTGATGCATGTGCAGTCGCTGGAGACCATCCATGCGATCGACGAAGGCATCGCCGACAACGCGATGGAAATAGACCTCGCTTCGGTGCTCGGCTGGAGCTATCCGGCCTGGCGCGGTGGTGTGCTCGCCCATGTGGACGACACGGGTCTTGCTGAATTCGTGCGCCAGTGCGATGTTCTGGCCGAGCGGCACGGGCGCCGCTTCCGCAGCCCCCAGTCATTGCGTCGCCGCGCGGAAGCGGGCGAGACGTTCCATGTGCATTGAGGCCAAGGTGTCGGCATGACAGGCGAATTCACCATCGAGCAAGGCGCCCAGGTGCTGGCCGAGTCCATGCCCGGTTGCGTGCGCGAGCTCGGCCTCACCGTGGAGCACCTGGGGGAGGGGAGCGCGACGCTGCGCATGCGGCCCACGGCGATGGCCTGTCGCGAAGGCGGCATCTACGCCGGTCAGGCGCTGGCGGCGCTGGCGGACACGGCCATGTGCTTTGCCATCTGGACCGACGGCCGTGGCCGCCGACCCGTGGCCACGGTGGATCTGCACGTCACATTCCTGCGTGGCGGCGGCCAGGAAGACCTGTTGGCCAAAGCAGAGATCGTTCGGTCGGGCCGCACGCTTTCGTTCTGCAAGGTTTCGATGGTGTTGGCCGATTCGGGCAAGGACGTCGCTTCCGCGGTGGGCACGTTCAGCCTGCCCGCCTGAGCCGTTCCGCCAACCATCAACGTGAAGCGATAGGTGACCGATGATTGAACGCACTCTCTTCAGCCCCGAGCATGAGGCTTTCCGTGACAGCTTCCGGCGTTTTCTGGACAAGGAAGTGGCGCCTTACCACGCCGCCTGGGAAGAGCAAGGCTACGTCGACCGCGGCGTCTGGAAGACGGCAGGGGACAACGGCTATCTTTGCATGTCGCTGCCCGAGGAATATGGCGGTTCCGGTGCGGACAAGCTCTACTCGGTAATCCAGATGGAAGAGCTGGCGCGAGGCGGCTACAGCGGGATCGGCTTCAACCTGCACAGCGAGATCGTCGGCCCGTACATCTTGCGCTACGGCACGCAAGACCAGAAGAAGAGGTTCCTGCCCAGGCTCGCGAGTGGCGAGATCATCGGCGCCATCGCGATGACCGAGCCGGACGCCGGCAGCGACCTGCAGGGCATCAAGAGCACCGCGATCAAGCAAGCCGACGGCAGCTACTTGCTGAACGGCACGAAGACGTACATCACCAACGGCTGGCACACGGACCTGGTCATTGTCGTTGCCAAGACCAACCCCGCGGCCGGCGCGAAGGGCACGAGCCTCCTGCTGGTCGAACGCGGCATGAAGGGCCTGACGTACGGCAAGCCGCTCAAGAAGCTGGGCCTGAAGGCGCAAGACACCGGTGAATTGTTCTTCGACGACGTCAGCGTTCCCGCCAGCAACCTGCTGGGCGGCGAGGCCTTGGAGAACAAGGGCTTTGCCTGCCTGATGGAGCAGCTGCCCTGGGAGCGCACCCAGATCGCGATCAGTGCCGTGGCCACTGCGCAGACCGCGATCGACCAGACGGTGCAATACGTCAAGGACCGCAAGGTGTTCGGCCGCACCGTCGCCGAGTACCAGAACACCCGGTTCGTCCTCGCCGGATTGCAAACCGAAGTGCAGATCGCCCGCGTATTCGTCGACAAGTGCATGGACCTGGTGCGCGAGGACAAGCTCGACGCCGCGACCGCCAGCATGGCCAAGTACTGGGCCACGGACTTGCAGTGCAAGGTCCTGGATGAATGCGTGCAACTGCACGGCGGCTACGGCTACATGTGGGACTGCCCGATCACCCGTGCCTACGCCGACGCGCGCGTGCATCGCATCTACGGCGGCACCAACGAGATCATGAAAGAGGTGATCTCCAGGGCGATGGGACTGGCTGGGCGCTGACCGCCCAACGTCGACATTCGGAAAAACCGTTGAAGGTGGAGTTGAAGATGGAAAAGACTGATTTCGAATTGCGCTTTACTCGCGGCAAGCATCCCTCCGGAGGCGGATACGCCGGACTCCGGCCCGGGTACAGGGTCGACGAGAAGCTGGGCATGATCTGCGAGTACGACGTGCCGGTCACCCTGCGCGATGGCGTGAAGATCTACGTCAACATCTTCCGCCCCAAGGCAGAGGGACAGTACCCGGTGGTGCTGGCGTGGGCGCCTTACGGCAAACACGAAGGCGCGGATGACTACTATGCGATGCTCCCGGGCTGTGGCGGATCGAAGGCATTGCATTCGGAATACGCCCGCTTCGAAGGACCGGACCCGGCGGATTGGTGCCCCTATGGCTTCATCATCGTCTATGTCGATCCGCGCGGTGCCTGGGGTTCCGAGGGCGACCTGACCTTCATGAGCCCGCAAGAGGCGCTCGACGGCTACGACGTCGTCGAATGGGCGGGAACCCAGGCCTGGAGCAATGGCAAGGTCGGCATGAACGGCGTCTCCTATCTGGGCTGGAGCCAGTGGAAGATTGCCGCGATGAATCCCCCGCACCTGGCGGCGATCAATCCCTGGGAAGGCGTGAGCGACTTCTATCGCGAACTGGTCTTCCATGGCGGGATCCGCAGCAATTTCACCGCGATGTTCCCGGGCACGATGTGCCGCCCCCGCAAGCGCGCGGAGGATCTGCTGGCGATGGCCAAGGAGCATCCGCTGTTCGACGACTATTGGGCCAGCAAGAATGCCGACCTATCGAAGATCACGGTCCCGGCCTTCGTCGTCGCGAGCTGGTCGGACCACGGCCTGCATACACGAGGCACATTCGAAGGCTTCAAGAAGATCTCTTCGAAGGAAAAGTGGCTCAGGGTCCATGGCCGCAAGAAGTGGGTCGACTACTACGACCACGTGGACATGCAGAGGCAGTTCTTCGACAGGTTCCTGAAGGGCATCGACAACGAAGTGAAGTACTGGCCTGCGGTCAACCTGGAGGTGCGCCAGAAGTACAACGTCGGCAACTACCGCCAGGAGAACGAGTGGCCGCTCGCCCGCACGCAGTACACCAAGTTGTTCCTGGACGCGAGCAAGAACGAGCTCAACACCTCGCCTTCGAGCGAGGTCGCGCAGAGCCGGTACAAGGCCGACGATCCGCGAGACAAGAGCCAGAACGCGGTCTTCGAGATCAAGTTCCCGCAGAAGACGGAGCTGACCGGCCACACCAAGCTGAAGCTCTGGGTCGAGGCCGCCGGAAGCGATGACATGGAGCTGTTCGTCGTGATCGACAAGTTCGATCGCACGGGCGACCGGGTGAACTTCCCGTCACAAAGCGGCTTCGACCATGGCCCCGTCGCCTATGGCTGGCTGCGCGTGTCGCATCGCGAGCTCGACATGGAGAGATCCACACCCCATCAGCCGGTTCTCAAGCACCAGAAGGAAGCCAAGCTGAAGCCCTCTGAAGTCGTTCCTGTGGAAATCGAGCTGTGGCCGGCAAGCGTTCTGTTCGAGGCAGGGGAAAAGTTGCGCGTGACCGTTCTCGGCAGCGACCTGCATGCCCACGTGGCCTGGGAGCACACCATCAGCGCGAACCGCGGAGAACACGTCATTCACACCGGGGGGGACTTTGACTCGCATCTGCTCGTGCCGGTCATTCCTTCCATTGGGCATGACTGAGGCCCAAGCACGTGGATTCCTCGTCGCGCTGCGGCTGAGTTCCTATCAGCGGCACGCCGACGTCACCGGCGATCCGTGTCGCAAGCGCCTCGTCATGCCGTTCACTTTCTAGGAATATTCGATGTCGCCCTGCACTGAATCCATCGCCACCGTCGACCTCGCGATCACCTCGCGCCGCTCCGTGCGCGCTTTCCTGCCGACGCCGATCCCGCGCCGAACGGTGGAAGACATCCTTGAAGTCGCGTCGCGAGCGCCGTCTGGCACGAACATCCAGCCGTGGAAAGTCTACGTGCTGGGCGGCGAGGCGAAGGCAGGGCTGTCGCGCAAGATCCTCGATGCGTACAACGACCCGGCCTGCCTGGCGCAGCACACGGACGAGGTCTCCAGTCACCCGACCGAATGGGTTTCGCCCTACATCGATCGACGGCGCAAGGTCGGCTGGGACATGTACAGCCTCCTCGATATCGCGAAGGGCGACAGCGCAGAAATGCACGCGCAGCGCGGCCGCAACTATGATTTTTTTGGTGCTCCCGTCGGGCTGATGTTCACGATTGACCGCATCATGCCCCGCGCGAGCTGGCTCGACTACGGCATGTTCTTGCAGAGCGTGATGGTGGCCGCGCGTGCGCGCGGATTGCACACCTGCCCGCAGGGAGCTTTCCTGAAATTTCATCGCATCGTCATGGAGCACATCGGGGCGCCAGCGGGCGAGACGCTCGTGTGCGGCATGTCGATGGGGTATGAGGACGTTGCTGCGCCCGTCAATGCGCTGGTCAGCGAGCGCGCACCGGTGGCGGAATTCGCGAAGTTCATCGAATTGCCCGGCCAGAGCCGATAGTCCGACGAGTTCGGCGAACGGCCGAGCTCCCGGCCATTTCGAAAAGGGGCAACGCGTCCTTGCACGCTTTCAGAAGCAAGCTGCTTCCCGCGAACCCGTACAACGCCGCGCTGCAGCCGGCGTCCATGTCCTGTCTCGTTCAGGGTCTGCGCACCTATGTCCCTATGTGCGCTGACGGACCTTCCCACAGCGCAAACGTTCCGGCCAACCCATCCCCTGGGTGAGCGGAGTTCGCCAGCGCCTCGCATCCGGCGTTAGGGTTAGCGATAACTGAATGTCGATTTACTTTTATGGTCGGTTGCCGTGTAATTCATGCACGAGTGGAGTTGGCTTCTGACGATCAAGCATCGAGACCTGACTTGCACTTACGTTTTAGCGGATGGCTACGTTGTGCGACACCTGACGGTGCTCACACTGAACTTGCACTGCAGCGGGCAATAAGTCTTGCGGCGTCTGCCGCCTTTTCTGGAGCGTTAATGATGCTGAACCGTAGACAGATAAATCTCGGCCTTGCTTCCCTTCCCATGCTGGCTCATCGTGCGGCACGGGCAGAGCCGGAATATCCCAACCGCCCAGTACGGCTTGTCGTGCCATACGATGCAGGGGGCGGCGTTGATGCTGCGGCACGCCCCCTGGCGCGCGCCCTTTCAGAGGTATGGGGTCAGCCTGTGATCGTGGACAACAAGCCTGGTGCCGACTCGATCATCGGGACCGGAGAAGTCGCGCGTGCCAAGCCCGACGGCTACACGATCCTGCTGGGTATTCTGTCGATCGTCCAGAATCCCCATCTTCGCGCGAAGATGCCTTTCGACACGCTGGCCGATCTGGCCCCGGTCGTTCAAGTTTCCACTGAGCCCTTGTACCTGGTCGTCACCAAGACCCTTGGCGTCACCACGCCGGCGGAGTTCATTGACCTGGCGCGCCGCAAGCCCGGAAAGCTTTCCTTCGGATCGTGGGGAAACGCATCCACGGGACACTTGCTCCTGAACTCCCTGCAGCGCAAGGCGCAAGTCGACATCACGCACGTTCCCTTCAAGGGAATGGGGGTCGCCGTGCAGACCATGATCGCCGGTGACCTCGACTCCGCCATGGTGCCCTACGCCATTGCTCGCATTGGGCTGGAGACCGGCAAGATCTTAGTCATTGGTGCGGCGGGTCCGACGCGCTCCCCGGTATTGCCACAAGTGCCCACCTTGGAGGAGTCGGGGCTGCAAGGTTTCTCGCGCGCCCAATGGATGGGGCTGTTCGCACCGGCGAAAACGCCAAAGTCCATCGTCGACAAGATCGCCAAGGACGTCACCGCTGCGTTGAGCAATCCCGCATTGGTGTCGTGGCTTGCGCAAGGAGGTGCAAGCCCGGCCGGCGGCACGCCAGAGGCTTTTGCGCACATCGTCCGGCAAGACTCCGAGTACTACCGCGAGCTGATCAAAGCCGCCAACTTGCGGCTGGAATGACCGCGTGGCGCAGGCGATGACCCAGGGCCTTCCTCGGAGGTCGGGGCCTGGCGTCGCGCCCCGCGAAACGAGAAGTGCCCGCTGATGGCGGGCCGAGTCAGCAAAAACATCAACGAACCGATCTCACACCATGGACCCATTTAGCGGGACAAAGGCCGTCATCGAGCGGCATGCGTTCGACGTCGTCGCGCTGGAGCGCTTTCTCACTGGACGCCTCGACGGTTTCGCCGGGCCGCTGACGGTCGAGCAGTTCAAAGGGGGGCAGTCGAACCCGACATACAAACTCGTCACGCCGGGCAAGGCCTATGTGATGCGCGCGAAGCCCGGACCTGCAGTGAAGTTGCTTCCATCGGCGCATGCGATCGAACGCGAGTACCGAGTCATGAGCGCGCTCCAAGCAACCGACGTGCCGGTCGCGCAGATGTATCTGCTGTGCGAAGACGAGTCCATCATCGGACGGGCCTTCTACATCATGGAGTTCGTCGAGGGCCGCGTGCTATGGGACCAGTCGCTGCCGGGAATGACCAACGCAGAACGAGGTGCCATCTACGACGAAATGAACCGCATCATCGCGGCGCTGCACTCGGTCGACGTCGACGCGGTCGGCCTTTCCAGCTTTGGGAAGCCGGGAAACTATTTCGAGCGCCAGATCGGGCGCTGGAGCAAGCAGTACGTCGCCTCGGTCGTCGAGCCGATCGACTCGATGAACGACTTGATGCAGTGGCTGCCGGCGCATATCCCGGCGGCCTCGCGGGACGAAGCGCAGATCACGATCGTGCACGGCGACTTCAGGCTCGACAACCTGATCTTCCATCCGACCGAGCCCCGTGTGCTCGCCGTGCTGGACTGGGAGCTTTCGACGCTCGGTCATCCCCTTGGCGATTTCAGCTACCTCTGCATGGCATGGCACATCGCGAGTGGGGCTGCGCCCGGCATCGACCATCTGGACATCGCTGCGCTCGGCATCCCGTCGGAGCGCGACTACGTGCGGCGCTATTGCGAACGCACCCGGCGCGGTGACGTCGATGCCGTGATGGCGGATTGGAACTTCTACCTCGCCTACAACATGTTTCGCGCCGCCGCCATCATGCAAGGCATCGCCAAGCGTGCGCTCGACGGCACGGCGTCGAACACGCAGGCTGCGCAGGCCGGATCGGGTGCAAAGCGCATGGCCGCGCTTGGCTGGCAATTCGCGCAGGCGGGGTGACGGGCACGGCGCGCCATTTCTCAATTCAAAGGGGACAAGAGCATGGACTTCAACTACTCGCCGCGAACTATCGAGCTGCAGAATCGGCTGCACGCCTTCATGGACGAGCACATCTATCCGGCCGAGACCGCGGTACTCGATGAACTGCGGGCGAACGCCGCAGCAGATAAACGCTACGCCCCGTTGCAGATCATCGAGACGCTCAAGTCCAAGGCGCGCGATGCCCGACTATGGAATCTGTTCCTGCCCGAGAGCGAATACGGAGCGGGCCTCACCAACCAGGAATACGCGCCTCTCGCCGAAATGATGGGCCGCGTCGTGTGGGCGAGTGAAGTCTTCAATTGCTCGGCACCTGACACCGGCAACATGGAAATCATCGCTCGCTACGGCACGCCGGAGCAAAAAAAGCAGTGGCTCGAGCCCCTGCTCGCGGGCGAGATTCGAAGCGCGTTTGCAATGACCGAACCAGGCGTTGCGTCGTCGGACGCCACCAACATCGAGTCCCGGATCGAGCGCGACGGCGACCACTACCTCCTGAACGGGCGGAAGTGGTTCACCTCCGGGCCTGCCGACCCGCGCTGCGCGGTCATCATCTTCATGGGGAAGTCGGACCCCGATGCGCCGCGTCATACCCAGCAGTCGATGATCTTCGTTCCAAGCGATGCCCCGGGCGTGAAGGTGGTGCGTTCGCTGCAAGTGTTTGGTTACGACGACGCACCGCAAGGTCACGTGGAAATGGTCTTCGAGAACGTCCGGGTTCCCGCGTCGAACATGCTGCTTGGCGAGGGGCGAGGCTTCGAGATTGCGCAGGGCCGCCTTGGCCCCGGACGCATCCACCACTGCATGCGCCTGATCGGCCTCGCGGAGCGGGCACTGGAGATGATGTGCCAACGCGCGACGGCCCGCATCGCCTTCGGCCGGCCACTGTCCGATCAGGGTGTGACCCGTGAGCGCATCGCCGAGGCGCGCTGCAAGATCGACATGGCGCGCCTGTTGACGCTCAAATCTGCATGGATGATGGATGTCGCGGGCAACAAGGCCGCGCAGGCGGAAATTGCGATGATCAAGGTCGTCGCGCCGCAGATGGCCTGCGACGTCATCGATTGGGCAATCCAACTGCACGGCAGCGCCGGCCTTAGCGAGGATTTTCCGCTGGCGCAAAGCTACAGCGCGGCGCGTTCAGTGCGGATTGCAGATGGTCCGGACGAGGTCCACCGCAACGCGGTCGCGAAGATCGAACTCAACAAGTATGTCTCGCGCTGAGATCAGCGCAAGAGCGATGCGGCCCTTCTGCGTTCGACCAGCGAGATGGTCATCCGGCCGATTCCTGCCGTGAGCTCAAAGTTTGCTTGGCTGCGGCGTAGTCTGCGTTGGTAAGCGATTGCCAGCCCACGGCATGCACAAAGAGCTCGGTGAGGACGTTGATCGCAGTGGCATCGTCAATGAAGCGGTCCGGGAAGTCACCGCCTTTCGCCGTCCAGTTGTAGCAGGTGTACTCGAGCATCGAGCAGAGCGCCGAGGCTGCGAGTTCGGTGTCCATGCCCGGGCTGTAGCCTTCTTTCTGCGCGAGTTGAATCATGACGGAGAGTCCGCGTATGCCCTGCTGGCGGACGTTTCGCCAGGCGCGAGAGAACTGCTGGTCGATCATGGCCATCTGGAAGGCCGCCGTGGCGATTGGCCAGTCTTCCCGATAGATTCTCCAGAAAGCGGTCAATCGCGACGTGAGATTCTCGAGGGGGCCTTCGGCCTCGCTGATGGGCCGGTTGACTTCATCCTTGAGCCGCTGCCGGAAGTCTTCCAACAGTTCCTGCAGCACTTGTTCTTTGGTCTTGAAGTACAGATAAAACGCGCCGGGCGAGCGGTCTGCCTGCGCCATGATGTCCGCAATCGTAGCGGCAGCGAAGCCGTCGATCGCGATCGTTCGTTTGGCGGCCTGTTTGATCGCCTCCCGAGTGGCGTCTCCTTTGTGGGTTGCGCGCTTGCGTCGGGCGGGGGGGGATTCGGTCTGCATTGGAGCTGAATGTAAGGTCAGCTTAGCTTTATGTCCAGAACTAGCCTTGCTGGAGAAGAGTCGCATAGGGTTTTCCAGAACTGAATGAGGATTTACTTTTAAGCGCCACTGCCGTCTAATTGCATCGTGCGGATCATGCGAAGCCGGATCCGGAAGGTCATTCGTTCAATGTTTCGGCCAAGGAGCCCTCAATGACATCAACGGCGGCGCTGCGCAGAGCAGCCACCATCAACCCCAAGGGACTGGCAATTTCGACCGGTGAGGAGCGGTGCACTTGGCCAGAACACGTTCGGCGCGTGTCCGCGATGGCGGGCGCACTGAAGGCCGCGGGAGTCAAGCCCGGCGATCGGGTCGCAACGCTTTGCAGAAACTCGCCTCGCTACTACGAGCTGTTGATGGCCATTTGGTGGGCTGGCGGCGTCATCGTCCCTCTCAACACACGCCTGGCCTACCCCGAACTCCGATACATCACGGAGCACTCGCAGTCGTTGCTGCTTTTCGGAGATGAATCTTTCAAGGAGATCGGAAGCCGGATTGGAAGCGAGGTGCCATTGCTGAAGGCCTTCGTCTGTTTGGATGGTGAACGGTACGCACAGATGATCGAGCATCCACCGACAGACGATGCTTGCGGAGATCTCCATGCGCTGGCCGGCATCTGCTACACCGGCGGAACGACAGGGCTGCCCAAAGGGGTGGAGCTGACACACCTGAATTTCACTGTCAGTGCGATGGGTGTACAGCGGGAGGTCGGCCACGACCCCCAGACCGTCTACCTTCATTCGACACCCCTGTTCCATTTGGCGGATCTCGCGAACGGGTTGGCCGCGACATTCGGCTGCGGCACGCACAGCTTCATCGATCAGTTCACCCCGGAAGTGTTCTACCAGCGGCTCCGGGAAGAAGGCGTCACGCACATTCAACTCGTCCCGACGATGGCTGCGATGATTCTCGACGCGCCGGAGCGCGACGATCGACTCCTATCGCAGATCCGCTCCATCGCGTATGGCGCCGCGCCGATATCTCAGGCGTTACTTGCCCGAATGGTGGAGGGCTTCCCGAATGCCCGTTTCAACCAGTTCTACGGTATGACCGAGGCGTGCGGCGCGAGCAGTACGCTGGCCCCGGATCGCCACGTCTTGAGCGGCCCGAAAGCGGGCAAGTTGGGGTCCGCGGGGCAGGTGATGCCGGGCTTCGAGATTCGCATCATGGATGCGAACTCGCGTCTATGCGGTCCCGGAGAAACCGGCGAGATCCAGATGCGCGGCCCGGCCGTCATGCGCGGCTATTGGAGGGAGCCCGAGAAAACAGCCAAGACGCTTGTGGACGGGTGGCTCTGCTCCGGTGATGCAGGCTATCTGGACGAAGACGGTTTCCTGTACGTTATCGACCGCATCAAGGACATGATCATCAGCGGAGGCGAGAACATCTATTGCGCCGAGGTTGAGAACGCCCTGGCTTCGCACCCGAACGTCGACGCTTGCGCTGTGATAGGTCTGCCCGATGAGCGCTGGGGGGACCGGGTTCATGCGGTGGTCGTGCCGAGGGCCGGCTCGACACTGAGCCCTTCTGATTTGGACACGCACTGTCGCGCGCTGATAGCAGGCTACAAGGTGCCGCGCAGCTATGATATTCGCAGCAAGCCGCTACCGCTCTCGGCCGTCGGAAAAGTCCAAAAGACTCAGTTGCGGGAGGAGTGGCTTGCCGCTGCCAAAGCCCACACAAAGCCGCTGGTTTGATTCGAGCCTGCCTGGTTGGGTCTTGAGCAACGCGGTCGGTGGGGCGCGCTCGATTGAACGAGACGGCTCTCCGCTGGCGATTGACCTGCGCTCAGATGGAGTTTGCTCAGCGCAACCCGCGGCGACCGTCATGGCCTGCCGAGCGGTGTGATTGCCGTACGCTCAGCCTGCGCCGTCTTGGCGTATTGCTATCCCTTGCCGTGCGACGACGGGCTGCTGGCGCCGGCGAGCCGCGCGATCTGAAAGACACTGTCTGGCGAGACCTGGACATAGTCATTCAGTCCGCCGGACCGCATGATCGGATAGGCCTCGGCTGTCTGATATACGCCGTCTTTGAGGAGTGCCTTGTCGATGTATACGGCCACCACCTCGCCCAATACGAGCCAGCCACTGACCTTGTCGCCATCGGTGTTCCGGAACTGCACGATGTCGATCACCTTGCATTCCATGGCTGCGCGGCTTTCGCCCACCCGCGGGACGTTGACCATGCGACCCGGCACGGCCGTGAGGCCGGCGAGCGGAAACTCGTCCTCGCCGTGCGGAAGCGGTGCTGAGGTCTGGTTCATCTGATCACCCAGCTCGCGGGTGACCAGGTTCCAGGTGAACTCCCGCGTTTCCGACGCGTTTTGAACGCTGTCTTTCCAGGCGATCGAAGAAAACCCGATGATCGGTGGGTCGTAGTTGAACGCGTTGAAGAAACTGTAGGGCGCGAGATTGACCCGCCCCTGTGCGTCGCGCGACGAGATCCAGCCGATGGGCCGCGGGGCCACCAGCGCATTGAGCGGGTTGTGGCTCAACCCGTGGCCCTTGGCGGGCTCGTAGTAGTGAAAGTCTCGAACTGTCATCGTATGGGCCTGCTTTTCCGCGCGGCAGCGCTATTGCGCCACCAGATTGAGGGTCTTCGCGATGCTGACGAACTTGTCGCTCTCTGTACGCAAGAAGGCCGCTGCCTGCTGCGGCGTCATGGAGTCCAGCTTGCGCAAGCCCTGTGCCGTCGCAAGCGCGACGAATTCCGGACTCTCGTTCCACTCGTGGAAGGCCTTGCTCAGGCGTGCGACGACGGCATCGGGTGCGCGCGCGGGCGCGAACAAGCCCGTCCAGATGCCGAATTCGAAGTTCTTGAACCGTGCGTGCTCGCTCAGCGTCGCGAGGTCCGGCAGGAGCGGATGTCGCTTCGTGCTCGCGATGGCGATGGCCTTGATCCGCCCCGTCTGGATCATTCCCAGGATCGGTCCCGCGAGAGGAACAAATGCGAGGTCGACTTCGCCGCCGCCCACGGCCGTGGCGATGGGTGCGATGCCTTTGTACGGAACCTCCAGCAGCTTGACACCGACGCGCCCCTGCAATTCGGCGGCCGCAAGATGAGCGAGGGTGCCCTGGCCCCAGTGCGCAATGGACAACTCCTTCGCGCCCGGCTTTTGCATCTGCTCGAGGAGCGCGCCGAGGTTGTTGAAAGGGCGGTCGGGATGGCTGACGAGGACCATGTCCGCGCTCCCGAATGAACCGATGAGCTTGAAGCTGTCGGACGCGTACTTCGCCGAAGCGAGAGTGAGCGGCGCCACCACCAGATCCGGACCGGCAGTGGCGAGCAGCGTGTATCCGTCGGGCGCGGCGTTCAACACGTTCATCGCTGCGATGGAGCCGTTCGCCCCGGGCATGTTTTCGATCACGAGGGTCTGCCCGAGGGCGCGCTGCAGAACGGGCGTGGACGGCCGTACCGAAGCGTCGACGCCGAACCCAGCCGGGTAAGCGACTTTTACCAAGATGGCTTTGTTCGGATAGGGCTGCGCGGCCGCGGCAGCGCAGCCGCAAAGCGCGACCGCGACAAGAGCGGCATCAAAGAATCTGCGAGTCAGAGTTTTCATGTTTGTCTCCGTGCGCCGGTCAGAAAGCCGGCGAAGTGTTGTGAATAAAAGATTCATGCATACACATCGGTGATGGCGTGGACAACTTCGAACCCATCAAGACGTCTCCAATCGCACTGGGGCGCAGCAATGACTTCCGGTAGCGCATCAACCGGCCGACTGTTGCGCGGGCAAAGAGATAGCTGCTGCGGGCACGGAGCGGGGCACTTGCGGCATTTGTAAAACGACCGTTTAGTAAACGAAGACTATGTCACCGCCAGCCACCTGTCAACAAGAAGCTCTTCCGTGAGATCCGGGCAAACCCTGGGCGGCCGACACTCGACTTCCGCTACATGCTCGTGGACCTGCCGGCGGTGTACGCGTGCACGGGCGGCGTGCTGCTGCCGCTGCGCGCGCCCGAGCGGCAGGCCTCCCGGGTGGCGGAACTGCGGCGCTGGTGCCGGCGCCTTGGCATGCATGTGAACCCGCAACCGAAGTTCATGTTCCCCGATGCGACTCTGGCTTCATGCATCGTCATCGCGGCAGGCGCTGCGGGCCACGACGTCGTGCCGCTCTACAAGGCCATCCTGCACGCCCAATGGTGTGCCGACCTGGACATCTCGAGTCCGCAGACACTCGCCGAGATCCTGCAAGCCTGGCTCTTCTGGGGACAGGACCGCCTGGACTTTCTCGAAGAAGCGCTGGCGAAGTCCGATGGAGCGCGCGTCGGCCGGCTGAATGTCCGGCCCTGTCTCGACGACTTGGAAACGTAGTGTGTGCAATTCCAGGGCCGACACACAGGCATACGCAATGTGCGCCGGAAGGGGAGGGCGCAGCGAACAATTCATTCGCTCCCTACCCAAGCTCACTTCACTACCAAGGAATCACCATGAAGTTCTCTCGCATTGCCAGTGCTGCCTCGTTCTCGGTCCTTGCCGCTCTCGTTGGAGCGCAAGCCCATGCCGAGGAATACCAAGGCGTGTTGCAGACGCACTCGACGCTCAGCCGCAGCGACGTTCGCGCGCAGGCCGTCGCGGCCGCGCACTCCGCAGATCCCTATGCCGATGGCGCCTCCTCAGGTGTGGTTGCGGCGCTGCCCTCCCCGCTCGACCGCTCGGCAGTGCAGGCCGAAGCCCGCGCACTCGCTCACGCGCCGGCCCAGAACCTCTATGTCGAGGCCTTCGTCAACAGCCGGGTGCCCGCGCAGTACGGCATCCACGGGGTGCTCCCCACGCGCCAGGCGGGCATCGCCGACGGTGTCACCTTGCGCTGAACGCCGGAGCTCACCGTGACCATGAGATCCAACGTGCTGATCGGCGTGGCGGCTGTTGCGGCCTCGGTCGGCATACTCACCGCTGCGGCACCGACATCCGGAGGCGACATTCCCTCCAGCGCCGCGCAGATCGCGCCCGAGTTCCAGAACATCGGCAAGTGGCTCAACTCGCCGCCCCTGAAGCTGCAAGACTTGCGCGGCAAGGTCGTGCTCGTCGACTTCTGGACCTACACCTGCATCAACTGCCTCAACCACCTGCCCTACGTCAAGGCGTGGAACGAGAAGTACAAGGACCAGGGCCTCGTCGTCGTGGGCGTGCACACGCCGGAGTTCGCGTACGAGAAGTCCACCAAGAACGTGCAGGACGCGATCAGCCGGCTGCAGATCAAGCATGCCGTCGCGCAAGACAACCACTACGCCACCTGGAAGGCCTTCAACAACCAGTACTGGCCTGCGGTCTACCTGATCGACAAGCAGGGAAAGATCGTCTATTCGCACTTTGGCGAAGGCAGCTACGGCACCACCGAGAAAAAGATCCAGTCGCTGCTCGCCGAACCGGCGCCGGCGGCGGGAAGCTGAGATGAAGAAGCTCTGGTTCGCGCTCCTCTTCCTTGCGGGCGGCTTCGCGCATGAAGTGCGCAACCCGGTGAGCTGCCAATGCATCGCCGCCAGCGGATTCATGGGGGCGACCCGGCGCCGCGCCCGTCCGATCGACCCGCCGCTTCCAAAAGAAAACTGACCAGCGCCTGCACCCGCGCGCTGCGCCCCTTGCGCGTGGGCACGAGCACCACCACCGGGGCCGCGCCAAATTCCCAGTCCGCCATCACGCGCTCGAGGCGGCCGGCGGCCAGCGCTTCGGCGGCATCCCATTGGGAGCGCAGCACGATGCCCAGGCCATCCTCGGCCCACTGGCGCGCCACGCTGCCGTCGTTGCTGACGAACGCCGGGTTGATGCGCAGCGTCTCGCCCCTGCGGGCGCCGCTGCCCGCAGGCCGCATGTGCCACAGCGTCACGTCCTCGTCGTTCTCGCGGATGCAGATGCAGGCGTGGTAGGCCAGGTCCGCCGGGTGGCGGGGCGTGCCGTGCTCGCGCAGGTAGCCGGGGCTCGCGCACAGCCAGCGTTCGTTGGAAGCGAGCGTATGCGCCACCCAGGACGAGTCGCGCACCGCGCCCACGTGCACCACCGCGTCGGAATCGTGCTTGTCGGGCCACGGCGTTTCACGCAGGTCCAGCTGCAGCCGCAGGGCCGGATGCAGGCGGGAGAAACGGGACAGCCATGGCGCGACGTGCGTGCGGCCATAGCCGAAGGACGCGGCCACGCGCAGCGTTCCGCTCAGGCGCCGGTCGTCGCGCTGCAGGGATTCGCGCAGGCCGTCGAACTTCAGCAAAAGTTCATAGGCCTCGCGCCCGAACCGTTCGCCTTCGGAGGTCAAGTGCAGCTTGCGCGACGTGCGGTGGGCCAGCGCCAGGCCCAGCGAGGCCTCGAGCTTGCGCAGGCGCATCGACAGCGCGGGCGGCGTGACACCCAGCGAGCGCGCAGCCGCGCTGAGCGAGCTCTCGCGCAGCAGCGCGGCAGCCAGGCGAAGGTCTTCGATCTGCATCATTCAGCAGAGCTTAACTATTGATGACGCAAGAGTGAAGCTCGAAGACGCCCTGGCACACCTAAAGTGAGCGCCATGCAAAACACTTCGACTCCCCATGCCGCGGCCGGACGCTATCCCCGGGCCGTGCTGTTCGACCTGCTCACCGCGCTGCTCGACTCGTGGACCGTCTGGAACGCGGCTGCCGGCTCCGAGCGGATGGGCCGCGCCTGGCGCGCCGAATACCTGCGGCTCACCTATGGCTGCGGTGCCTACGTGCCCTACGAAGACCTGGTGCGGCAGGCCGCCGCCGCCGTGGGGTTGCCCGCGAGCGCCCCGCAGTCGCTGGACGACCATTGGGATGAACTGCCTGCCTGGAGCGGCGCCACCGAACTGCTGCGGGCGCTTCAGCCCCACTGCAAGCTGGCCGTGGTGACCAACTGCTCGCGGCGCCTGGGCGAACGCGCTGCCGAACGCCTGGGCATCGACTGGGACGTGGTCGTGACCTCCGAGGAAGCGGGCTTCTACAAGCCCGACCCCAGGCCCTACCGGCTGGCCCTGGAGCGGCTGGACGTGCAGCCGGGCGAGGCGGCCTTCGTTGCCGGCTCCGGCTACGACATGTTCGGCACCGCCAGCGTCGGCCTGCGCACCTACTGGCACAACCGCGTCGGCCTCGCCCGGCCCGAAGGCGCGCCGCTGGCGGAGGTCGAGTCGCCCACGCTCGATGGCGCGCTGCCATGGCTGCGCGGCTTCCGGCCGGCCGCTTCCTGATCCAACCCACCACCCCAGGACCTTGTCGATGATCCGCTTTCTTCGCCTGGCCGGCAGCCTTGTCGCCTTCTGCGCCGGCTTGCTGGCCGCGCCCGGCACTTTCGCCCAGCCGTTTCCGAACCGCCCGGTCACGCTGATCGTTCCTTTCCCCGCCGGGGGGCCCAGCGATGCACTGGCCCGCGCCGTCGCACAGAAGATGGCTGCGCCGCTGGGCCAGCCCGTGGTCATCGAGAACCTCGGCGGCGCCAATGGCGTCATCGGCCTGACGAAGGCCAGCAAGGCTGCCGCCGACGGCTACACCATCTCGTTCGGAGGCATCGGCACGCATGTGGCCAACCTCGCGCTGTACAAGAAACTGGCCTATGACCCCGTTGCCGATTTCTCGCCCATCGGCCCCGCGGGCGCGGCACCGATGCTGCTGCTGGCCCGCGCCGATCTGCCGGCCAACGACCTGCGCGAGTTCGGCGCCTGGCTGGCGAAGCACAAGGACAAGGCCTCCTACGGCAGCGCGGGCGTGGGGTCGATCTCGCACTACGGCTGCGTGTTGTTGCTCTCTTCCCTCGGCCAGAACGCCACGCACGTGCCCTACAAGGGCGTCGCGCCAGCGGTCAACGACCTGATGGGCGGCCAGACCGATTTCATGTGCGACCAGACCACCACCGCACTGCCGCAGATCGCCGGCGGGCGCATCAAGGCCATCGCGGTGCTGTCGGGCACGCGCCTCGCGCAGCTGCCTCGTATCGGCACCGCCGCGGAAGCCGGCCATGCCCTGGACGTGCGTTCCTGGAACGCCTTCTTCGCCCCGCGCGGCACGCCGCAGCCCGTGCTCGCCAGGCTGACGAGCGCGCTGCAGCAGGCGGTCGCCGATCCGGCGCTGCGCAAGCAGATGGAAGGACTGGGCGTCGACCTGCCCGCACCTGCCGATGCAACGCCCGCGACCGTCACCGCGCTCATCGCGCGCGGTATCCGCGACGACGTGCCGGCCCTCAAGGCCAAGGGCCAATACCTGGATTGATTCGAATGAGCAACATGCAGAACATCTCCCAAGATCTCGCCCACATCGACACCCCCGCAGCCATTGTGTCGCTGCCGCGCATGCAACGGAACATCGCGCGCATGCAGCAGCAGGCCGACGCGCTGGGCGTGCGCTTTCGCCCGCACGTGAAGACCAGCAAATGCGCCGAGGTGGTCGCCGCGCAGCTTGCCGCCGGCGCGGCGGGCATCACGGTGTCGACGCTGAAAGAGGCCGACCAGTTCTTCGCCCACGGCGTGACCGACATCCTCTACGCCGTCGGCATGGCGCCGCACCGGCTCGCGCATGCGCTGGACCTCTGCCAGCGCGGCTGCGCGCTGCAGATCCTGACCGACAGCGTCGAAGGCGCACGGGCCATCGCCGAGTACGGCCGCGCACGTGGACACGCGTTCGAAGTTCTCATCGAGATCGACACCGACGGCCACCGCTCCGGCATCAAGCCGGGCGAGGATCTCCTGCTGGAGGTCGGCCGCATGCTGCACGAGGGCGGCATGCGCCTGGCCGGCGTGCTCACGCATGCGGGCTCCAGCTACGAACTGCATACGCCCGAGGCCCTGGCCGCCCTGGCCGAGCAGGAACGTGCCGGCTGTGTGCAGGCTGCGGAACGCCTGCGCGCAGCGGGCCTGCCGTGCCCCATCGTCTCGGTAGGCTCCACCCCCACGGCGCTGGAAGCCGCGTCGCTGGAAGGCGTCACCGAACTGCGCGCCGGCGTCTATGTCTTCTTCGACCTGGTGATGCGCAACGTGGGCGTCTGCCGCACCGAAGACATTGCGCTGAGCGTGCTCACCACCGTCATCGGGCACCAGGCCGACAAGGGCTGGGCCATCGTCGATGCCGGCTGGATGGCCATGAGCCGCGACCGGGGCACGGGCAGGCAGCAACGCGACTATGGCTATGGCCAGGTGTGCACCGTGGACGGAATGCCGATCGAGGGCTACCTGCTGTCGGCCGCCAACCAGGAGCACGGCATCCTGTCGCGCGAGGGCGCTGCGGACACGGACATCGTCGCGCGCTTCCCGGTCGGCACGCGGCTGCGCATATTGCCCAACCATGCCTGCGCGACCGGCGCGCAGTTTCCCGCCTACCAGGCGCTGGCCGCGGACGGCACGGTGCAAACCTGGGAGCGTTTCCATGGCTGGTGAGAACGCCGCCGAGTCGCACAACATGCCGGGCCCGGTCCATGTCGCCGTGCCTGCGCTGGCCAGGCCGGGCGGCCACTACAGCCACGCTGCCATCGGCGGCGGCCTGGTCTTCATCGCCGGGCAACTGCCGATCACGCCGGCCGGCGAGCGCCTGGCCGATGCGGCTTTCGAGGCGCAGGTGGCACAGACGCTGGCGAATGTGCAGGCGGCGTTGCTGGCCGCCGGCTCGGGCATCGACAAACTGCTGCAGGTGAGGGTCTATCTCGACGACATCGCCAACTGGCCGGCCTTCGACAGGATCTACGCGCAGTGGGCCGGAACCTCGCGACCGACCAGGGCCATCGTACCGACGGGGCCGCTGCACTTCGGATTCAAGGTCGAGGTGGAGGCGATGGCGCTTGCGTGAATGGGCGTTTGCAGGTTGGAGGATTGGACGCTAAACTGATGTTAAAGCAAACCTTAACGGATACTGCAATATGCCATTGAGAGCATCGGACATTGTTCCCATCAGCGAAGCGCGCGCCCGGCTCACCGAACTGGCCGAAGACGTGGTCGGCAGCGGCTCGGAGAAGGTGCTGACCAAGAACGGCGCGAGCTACGTTGCCTTGGTCGATGCACGCCGGCTGGATTACTACCATGCTCTCGAATCGGAGCACGCCAGCCTTGTGCTGGCCGAGGACGCCATCACCGGCCTGCGGCAGGCCTTGGCAGGCCAGTTCGTGTCTGACGAGGAACTGGACCGGGCACTCGGCGTCGCAACGGCGCCGTGAGCATTCCTGTCAATGCAAGCGTTCGGGCGGTTCCGAACTTTCTGGTGTGCTTGCATGCTGCACGTAGCTTCATGGAGGCACAGGACGACGCTTCTGCGCCGGCGCGCTTCAAGAAATTGCAGGCTGAAGTGGTCAAAGCGCGCGCGCTTCTTTCGTTCGCGCCCACAAGCGGGCGACCTGCTCGATTCCTCGATGCCAAGTCGGGCTGGGGGCAGTTTCAAGCTGAGCAGGCAAGACAAACTGCCGAGGCACTTGGCTTGCCTGTGTTGCGGGAGTTGGTGCTGGCTCGTCACGTCCTGCTCTATGCCCATTCCGAGAAAGAAGTGGTGTTGCTCTCACTGAGGCACGAGCGTCAGCTGGGTTACGGATTGCCCTGGCACCCCGTCTGACGGGCGCTGAGGAAGGCCTGATCCCTCAAGGCGCGCTGCGGCGCAGAAACACATGCGTGGCGCGCTCGCCTGCCACCTGCCGATCGCAGCGGTAGCCCAGCGCCGGCAGGTCCAGGCCTGCGAACAGCGCCTCGCCCTTGCCTAGCAGCACCGGACGCACGGCCAGGTGAAGTTCGTCGATCAGCCCGGCCTTCAGGTATTCGCGCACGGTCGCCACGCCACCGCCCACGCGCACGTCACGCCCACCAGCGGCGGTCTGCGCCAGCGCGAGCGCTTCATGGATGCCGCCGGTGACGAAGTGGAAGGTGGTGCCGCCTTGCATCGTCAGCGGCGCGCGGGCATGGTGGGTCAACACGAAGACCGGTACGTGGTACGGAGGCTCGTCGCCCCACCAGCCTTTCCAGCTTTCGTCGGGCCAGGGACCGCGCACCGGCCCGAACATGTTGCGCCCGAGGATCCAGGCACCCATCTCGGCGAAACCCAGTTCGGCCATCTCGTTGTCGATGCCGGTTTCGCCGTTGGCCTCGCCCGTCTTCTGCATCTGCTGCCAGACGCGAGTGGGAAAGAACCAGTCCATGAGTTCGGGGCCGCGAACGCCCAGCGGATGCTCCAGGCTCTGGTCCGGGCCGGCGGCAAAACCGTCGAGCGAAACGCCGAAGCTGCGCACGAGCAATCGGGCCATGGGGTCGTCTCCTGCAAGAAGAAGGGGGCTGAAGTTTAGCGCGGGCGATGCCTCGCGAACCGCCGTGCGAGACCATGGGCATCGCACAAAATGCGCGCATGAGCATCGAATACATCAGCGTTGAAGAAGCCATTGCCGGCACCGGCCTGCGCATGGTGGTGGTGGGGCATATTCCCAGCCCCTGGTCGGAGGCGGCCAAGGGCATCCTGCATGTGAAAGGCATCCCGTGGAAAGCGGTGCGCCTGGCCTACGACAGTCCGCAACTCAAGGAGTGGGCCGGCCAGCGCAGCGCGCCCGTGGCCATCTGCAACAACGAGGCGCCGCGCTCGGGCTGGGCGGACATCCTGCTCCTGTGCGAGCGGCTCGCGCCGCAGCCCTCGCTTCTCCCGGCCGATGCGGCCGACCGGGCGCTGATGTTCGGCCTGGCCCACGAGATCTGCGGCGAGCAGGGGCTGGCGTGGTCGCGCCGCCTGCAGCTGGTGCAGGCCGGCCTGGCGGGAGAGGGCGGTTTCGCCGCACAGGCCGCCGCATACATCGGCAAGAAGTACGGCTTCAGTCCGCAGGCGGGCGCGAGTGCACCCGGGCGTGTGGTGGCTGTGCTGAAGATGCTGGCAGCGCGCCTGAAGGCACAGCAGGCGGCCGGCAGCGACTACTACATCGGCAGAAGTCTTAGCGCCGTGGACATCTACAGCGCGACCGCGCTGGCGCTGATGCGTCCGTTGCCGCAGGCGGTTTGCCAGATGGACCCCGTCACGCGCCAGGCTTTCGAATTCCGCGAGCCGGTGACCGATGCGGCGCTGGACGCTGTGCTGCTGCGGCACCGGGATCTCATGTACGAGCGGCACCTGGGGCTGCCGCTGTCGCTGTGACGGGCCGCGGAAACCCGAATTCGACGGCGATGCCGGCGTTCAAGGTCGACGCATTCAATGCAATCACGGCGCTCTTGTCCGCTCGTTCAGCGGCCGGCAAACCTCCAGCACCATCCCGCGCAGCCACCGATGCGCAAGGTCCCGATCCAGGCGCGGATGCCACATCTGCGACACGGTGATCGGCTCCGTGGGCATCGGCAGGGGGAAAGAGCGCAGCGTGCCGCGCGCCCTCAGGTGTTCGAAGTAGGAGGACGGTATCAATGCAACCAGATCGGTCGCGGCCGCTATCGACAGGGCGGTACCGAAGCTGGGCACCACGACCGCGGCATTGCGCACCAGGCCCACTGCCGCAAGCGCGTCGTCCACCGGTCCCACGCTCCGGCCGTGGCGTGAAGTGACCACGTGGTCGCAGGCCGCGTAGCGCTCGGCCGTGATCTCGGGTCCGGCGAGCAGCGGATGGCCTTCGCGCACGACCGCGATGAAGCGGTCGCGATAGAGCGCCTGCACGCGGACCTCCGGGCCCGACTCGCCGAGAACGCCGATATCCAGGTCGAGCAATCCCTCGCGCAGGGGACGGACGTCCTTGTCGGGCTTGGGCGCGAAGCGCAGGCGAACGCCGGGCGCCTCGCGCGCGGCGCGGGCCACCAGCTGAGGCGCGAAGCCCTCGATGAAGCCGTCGTTGGCCCGTATCGTGAACAGGTGCCGGAGCGTGCGGGGGTCCATGTTCGCGCCGGCAGGCTGAAGCACCGCGCGCGACTCCTGCACCAGCTCCCTGACGCGATCGCGCAGTGCCAGCGCATGCGGCGTGGGCACCATGGCGCGGCCCGCGCGCACCAGGAGCTGATCCCCGGTCGATTCCCGCAGCCGCGCGAGTGCCCGGCTCATCGCCGACTCGCTCAGGCCCAGGCGTTCGGCAGCTTTGGCGACGCTGCCCTCGGAGAGAAGTGCGTTCAACGCAAACAGCAGGTTCAGGTCGGCTTCTGTCGGCATGCCCGAAGCTAGCACGGCCGCGAGGATTTCGACAGGCGCCGCATGCAGGAACAAGCTGCGCGCCGCGCGCTGTGCAAGCCGTGTGCGCAGTCCTAAGCTGGACTCATGCTGACATCCACACTTCGATCCAACTCTTCCTCCACCGCTTCGCCCACCGTCGAACCCCGGAAGGCGAACGATGCGAACGCGGCGCATGACGCCGACGGCCTGCCGTTGCCGCGGCGCTGCCTGGCCGTCGCCGCGATCCTGGGCGCGGGCGTGCTGGTGGTGCTCGACGGCGCCATCGCCAACATCGCGCTGCCAAACATTGCCCAGCAGTTGCAGGCGACACCCGCCGATGCCGTCTGGATCATCACCGCCTACCAACTGGCTGTGGTCATGTTCCTGTTGCCGGCTTCTGCGGTCGGGGAGAGCTTCGGGTATCGGCGGGTCTTCGCGGGTGGCGTTGCGCTGTTCACCGCGGCGTCGGTGCTGTGCGCGTTGGCGCCATCGCTGCCATGGCTCGTGGCCGCGAGGTGCCTCCAGGGCCTGGGCAGTGCGGCCGTGATGCCACTGGGGCTGGCGTTGCTGCGCTTCACTTATCCGCGCCGGCTGCTGGCGCGCTCGATCGCGTGGAATGCACTCGCCGTCGCAGCCGCTTCGGCGTCGGGACCCGCCCTTGGCGCCTTCATACTTTCCGCGGCGAGTTGGCCGTGGCTCTTTGCGGTGAACCTGCCGATCGGCCTCCTCGTGCTCGCCGCCTGTGCGGGGTTGCCGAGCCCGGCGCGCTCGGTGCGCCGCATCGATGGCTGGAGCATCGCGCTCAATGCGGTCATGTTCGCGGCTTTCGTGCTGGGGAGCGACCGGCTGGTGGCGCAGCCGCTGCACGGCGGCGCGCTGCTCGCGCTGTCGGCCGTTTGCATGGTCTGGCTGGTGCGGCGCGAAATGCCAAAGGCGGCACCGTTGATCCCGCTCGACCTGCTGCGCGTGCATTCCTTTCGGGTCTCGATCATTGCCTCCGTGTGCTGCTTCACCGGCCAGATGGCCGGCCTTGTGGCGCTGCCGTTCTACATCCAGCACGAACTCGGCCAGAGCGCGGTGACGGCCGGCCTCTTGATGACTCCCTGGCCCCTGGCGGTGATGCTGGCCGCACCGCTGTCGGCACGCCTGGCCCAGCGCGTGCCCGGCGCCTGGCTGTGCGCGGCCGGCAGTGCATGCTTCGCGAGCGGCCTGGCCCTGTGCGCCCTGTGGCCGCTGCACGGCAACCCGGCCCTGCCGATCGCTGCGTTCACGAGCCTCGCTGGCCTGGGTTTCGGCTTCTTCCAGACACCGAACAACCAGAACATGCTGCTCTCGGCACCCAGGGAACGCAGCGGTGCGGCCGGTGGCGCGCAAGGCACCGCCCGGCTCACGGGGCTGACGCTCGGCAGTCTGTTGATGGGCTTGATGTTCGAGCTGCTGCCATCCCACAGCGCTGTGCACTGGGGCTTGGTGATGGCGGCTCTGGCTGCGTTGGCAGGGAGCATGGCGAGCTTGCTCAGGAGTACCGCAAGGGTGCACGCCGCGTGATTTATATCGGAAGGCGGGGCTCTTTTGGGCTCCGACTTGCCGGTGCGAACGACCGCTTTTTGAGGTGCCTTGTATCGCCGCATCGGGGAAGCTCGCGCGCAGCCTCATCTTGCATGCGACGAGGGGTTTATCTGCGATCTCGTGAAGGTTCAAGCAGCCGACAATGTAAGCGCACGGCGCGCCTGTTCGACCCGGGCGCGTGTCACGCAGTCGGCAGCATGATCGTTGATCAGCCCTGCAGCCTGCATGAAGGCATACACGGTGGTGGGCCCGACAAACTTCCAGCCCTGTTTCTTCAAGTCCTTGGACAAGGCCTGCGAGGACGCGGAAGCGGTTTGCGGCTCTGCGAGCTGCGCAGGGTCCGGCTCATGGCGCCAGAAGTAAGACGCCAGCGATCCCTCGCGCTGCGCCATCTCCTCGGCCATGCGCGCGTTGTGAATCACAGCCTCGATCTTGCCGCGATGGCGCACGATGCCGCTGTCGCCGAGCAATCGCTCGACATCAGGTGCGCCGAAGCGCGCGATGCGCCTGTAATCGAAGCCCAGGAAGGCCTGCCGGAAGTTCTCTCGCTTGACCAGAATGGTGCGCCAGCTCAGGCCCGACTGAAAGCCTTCCAGGCACAGCTTCTCGAAAAGGTGGTGGTCATCCGTGACGGGAAAGCCCCATTCAGTATCGTGATAGTGGAGAAACTCGGGAGCGGCGGCGCACCAGCGACACCGCGGCTGTCCATCGAGCCCGAGGAGAGTCGAGCCCATTTCAGGTACGTTCCACCAGGAACTGCAGGCGCTCGTCGACCCTGCCGGGCACTATCTCCGCGATCTCGACCTTGACCACGTCCTGCGCCACAAAGGGATCCATCGCTACGCGCTCCTCCAACGCCTCGCGGGTGGTGTTGTGTGCCAGGACGGTGCCACCCTGGTTGCCCGAGAGGCTGCCTGTCAGGAGGAAGACGCCATCTTCAAATCCCTGCTCGATCCATCGCATGTGCTCCGCCATGTGGCGTGATGCCTGGCCTTTGTTGCTCGAGAACTTGAGAAACACACAGAACATGAATGACCTTTCTTGAACAGATGGCTAACACGAACGACCGGAGGCAGTTGGCTGCACGGGCGAGCAGGACTTGACCCAGGCACTCATGAGTGCCACCTCCTGTTGTACAAATTGCTTGTTGCGCAGGGACTGCGCGAGCACCGCCACTCCTTGGCTGCGCGCCAGGAGATGCAGGGCGAGCGCATCCGCTTCCTTGCCTCGGCCCATTTGGCGGAACTGCCCTCGCAGCCACACGCGGAAGAGATCCAGGATGGCGTTGGCCTCGCCTTGTCCCGGGTGCCCGAGCTTGGCAAGTTCCGTGCACAGGGTGCCGACCGGACAGCCATGGCGCATGATCTTGGCTTGATTGCGGATCAGCAGGGTGATGAACAGGCGGATGCGCTCCTGCGGGCCCTCGCCTTCCGTCTCCCACTGACTCAACATCGCTCGCGTGCGCTCCATTCGCGCGGCGATGACCGCCGTCAGGATCTCGTCCTTCGTCTTGAAGTGATAGTAGAAATTGCCGCGCGAGATCCTCACGGCATCCGCGATGTCCGCGAAGGACGTGTGCTCGAACCCGCGCTCGTAGAACAAGGCGTCGGCGGCTTGAACGATGCTGTCGCGGGTACGCAAGATCGAATAGGACAGTTGACCTAAAGAAGGCGCAAACTGTAGGACGTGTGTCCTAGGTTGTCAATCAAGATCATTGCGGCTCATTGCGGCTCATTGGGGCCTGGATACGCCTGATGAAGTCAAGCATGAGCGCAACGGCCGCGGCCGCATGGGTTTCGAGCAGCAGGTGGCCTGCGTCCAGGACATGGGCTTCCATCCTGGGCAGCGCACGCATCCAGGACAGAACCTCGGCCAGGTCGAAATAGATATCGTGCCTTCCCCACACCATGAGGGCAGGGGGCTGCCAATGCTCGAGGTACTTGGCGATGGCGTCGAAGCGGGCGGCATAGTTTCCGTAGTCCGCGATCAGCGCCCGCTGGGTGTCCATATGTCCCGGCAGGTTCATCACCCGCCAATCCTCTTCCCAGTGTTCAGCGGGGATGCGCTCGGCCACTTCCGGCGGAACGCCGGCGATGTAGGTGTCGCGTGTGCCCGCGAGGGTCAGGTGCGCGGTCGCCGCCGCCTGGTTCTCTGCGTTGGGCTGCGTCCAGTAGGCCTGCGTCGCGGCCCATCCCGATCCCCATCCCGTTCGATGCGCGTTGGCGTTCTGCACGATGAGGCCCAGCACTTTCTCTGGCGCCTGCATCGCGATCTGCAGGCCCACCGGCGCTCCCCAGTCATGCAGGTAAATGAATCGCGGACCGATCTCGAGCGAATCCAGCAGTTCGGAAATCGCCTGGCCGATGGCGGGAAACGAGGGGGCCGGCAGCGGGTCGGACTCGCCATGGCCGGGCAGATCCGGTGCGATCACGAAAGCGGCCTGCGACAGCGCGGGCACGACCGCCCGGAACAGCCGGGCCGAGTTGGGGGTTCCGTGCAGCAGCAGCAAGGCGGGTCTGGACACCTCGCCTGCGGTGGTGAACGACAGTTGGGTGCCGCCGGACAGGCGAAGCCGTTCTGTTCTCATGCCATGGCCCGTGCTGCTCGGCAGGGGCTTTCGCTTCAAGGCGGGTGGCTTCCGGGTTCCCATGCATGAATTCTGGCGTGCAGAGACCCGGGCCATGTCAGCGCAGGCCGCTACAGCGTGTCCTGGGATTGCCGGGGCGCGGAATCTTTTCTGCACCGGTTCGGGAACAGCAGGCATGCCTTGACCTTGGTGTCCCCTTCGGGCACTGTGCCTGCATTCGCAAAAATGGCCAAAGTGATATCAGCCGATCGATGCCTTCATCGGGCAGGTCAACCCGTTCGGCTATAACCTCGATTTCCGCAGTGCCACCCGGGCGAAGGAGTTCTTGATGAGTTTGGATTTCACTTTCGGCCGCATGGCACTCGCCCTCTGCGCCGGTTCGCTCTTCGCCGTGACTGCCGCGATCGCCGGTGAGGTCGCCAGCCAGTCGCCAACTGGGAGCCTCGCCGCCGAAAAATTGGCTGCTCGCACTGGACCGGAGAGCGTTGTCGTGGAGAGCGCAGGGCCCTACGGCGTCGATACGGAAAGCGTCAGGCGCCATCTTGCCGACACCTTGGCAAAGGATTCGGCGCTGACGCCGCTACCGCGCAACAACGAGCGGTACAGCTTCGATGGGAAGGTTCGCACCTATGTCGTGCCCGTGCGCCCGGCCATCGACAACCCGATCAACAGCTATTCGCCCTACGACAGCAGTTCGTTCCGCCGAGATGCCGTGGCCGCGGATGCGTCGAATCTCGGCTTGCTTCAGGCGCTGTTCAAGCGCCTCGCTGCGGATTGAACGAAGCGCCGGCAACGGCGCATCACTCACCGATTGAACGTCGGAGAAACCTGCGACGCAACCATTGCGGCAGTCAGCCGACGATGTACGGCGTTTCGGGCACCTGCGTGTGGAAGCTGGCATTGAGCATGTTCCACGAGCGGATCGCGCAGACCGCGAACGAGAGGTCTGCGATCTGTGCGTCACTGAAGTGCCGCTTCACTGCGTCGAAGTCCGCGTCGCTGGGCGTGCGCTGCGGCAACGCGTTGACGGCCTCCGCCCAGTTGAAGGCGGCGCGCTCGGCTTCGCTGAAGAAGCGCTCCGCCTCGCGCCAGCCGGCCACAGCGTTGACATGGCGCGGGTCCATGCCCTGCTTGAGCAGCTCGGCCCAGTGCATGTCGATGCAGAAAGCGCAGCCGTTGATCTGGCTGATGCGCAAGTTCACCAATTCACGCAGACGCTTGTCCAGCGTACGGCCGGCGGCGTGGGAAAACTGGGTACCGGCGCGCGCTGCCGCGGGCGCGAGGGCGTGGTAGTCGAGTCGTGCTGGGCACATGTTGAGCTCCTTGTAGCTTGAGGGTTGGGGGAACACCGTCTTAGACGGGCGGGCACATGGCCTTGTGACAGGCACGGCGCCCGGTACTGCCCGACCATGCCTCGGCCACGTGGATGGCAACCCTGACCAGGGGCCCCTGGAAAAGCGCGGAGTTCGTGGCGTACGCCGCGATCCGCGCGGTGGTGGCTGGCCGACGGCAGCCACATCCGTCATTCGCCATTCAGGCGGCAACCCGCCTTCTCGCCGGCGCTTCGGCCTCGTGCAGGTACGCCGTGAAGCCATCCTTGGCCGGCGGCACTGCATGGAGCAGCATCACTGCGCTGACCTGCCCGCGATGGCCCGCCCCGTGCATGAGGACGTGCATGAGCATCTCCTCGCGGGACATGCGCCCCTGTGCGCCGTCGGTGAACGCGAAGTCGATCCGTTCGGCCAGCTGGTCGGGATCGAGCGTCGAGACATGGTCGATGTATTCCCGGTCGCTTCTTCTGAGATCGGCGGCCAGGGCTGCGAGCGTCGGCATCTCGCTCAGGTTGGCCGACGGGTACGTGTGGCCTTCTCGCCGGAGGTGGGCGGCGAATATGCGGTCCACCACATACGTGTGGCTCAACGCCTTGATAGCCAGTGCGGTGACCGGGGAGCTGTCGCCGAGCCCGGCGAGCGCCGTCAGCAGCCGGTCGTCGGCCCAAGCCTTGAATCCGAAGAGGCGGTGCAATGTGTCGTGCATGTCGTGGGTCTCCTGGGGTGTTTGCGCGTCTGCCAAGAATATGAGCGATCATTCGCTTTTTCTACTCGCATTGACGGCTGCGGAACATGGCAAGAAAACCGGTCACCAAGCCCAGGAAAATCGCGGTTCAGGAGCGATCGCGCGCGACGGTCGGCAGCCTGATCGAGGCAACTGCTCGCATTCTGGTCAAGGAAGGCTTCGACAAGGCGAGCACCAACCGCGTCGCGGAAGTCGCGGGGGTGAGCATCGGCTCGCTCTATCAGTACTTCCCGAGCAAGGAGGCACTCGTGGCCGCCGTGATCGAGCGCCACCAGCAGCAGATCATGCAAATGGTCCGCAGCGAACTGGCGCAGGTCAGGGCCCAGCCGCTGGACCAGGCGATACGCCGATTCGTCGCGGTCGCGGTTGCAGCGCATCGGCTCGATCCCGCGCTGCACCGCGTGCTTGCCGAGCAGATCCCGCGCGTGGGAAGGCTCGAGAAGCTGGAGACGTTCAGCCGTGAGAACTTCAGCCTGTTCAGGGCCTACCTCGAGGCGGCGCGGGACGAACTGGGCGTCGACGACCTGGAGCTCGCATCATTTGTCTGCGTCACCACGATCGAGGCATTGACGCACAACGCGGTGCTGCACCACTCCAAAGCGTTGACTGGCGATCGGATGGACGCGCTCATCGACGAGGGCGCGCGCCTCGTGACCGGCTATCTCAAAGGCTAGCCCGACGGTTCAGCGGCTCGGCATGGGGCACGGTTGCTGAGTTCTATCCATTCAGCACAAGAGACCCCTGCGGATATTGCCCGCACATGAATTCGACGAACGCGCGAACCTTCGGCGCGGGAAGCCGCCTCGATGTGTGCAGGACCCACAGCGCGACCTCCGCGCCCGAAACCATGCCCCACTGGACCAGCTCTCCGCGCGTGAGCTGGTTCCACGCGATGGACTGCGGGATCAGCGCAGCGCCGGCGCCGGCGACCGCGGCGTCGCGGATCATCAGGAACGATGAAAGCCTGAGCTTCGGGATCGGCTCCACGACAAGGCGTCCGTCGTCGAGCGTCCAATTCCCGCCTTGGAAGCTTGTTGAAACGATGCCCGGAACAGGGCTGACCTTGCCCTTGCCTCGCTTCGGCATGGGCACGGAGGGCGCGGCCACGACCACCAGCCGGTCCTTGGCGAAGCAGCGGCCCACAAGGCTGCTGTCGGGGCCTGGATTGATCCGGATCGCGGCGTCGAACTGCTCCTCGACGAGGTCGACCAGGCGGTCGTCGGCCACCACTTCGCAGGCGACCTCGGGGTAGGCCGCGCAGAACTCGGCGCCGATGCGGCCCATCGCCAGCTGCGAGAACAGCACCGGCGAGGCGATGCGCAAGCGCCCGCGCGGCACCGACAGGCCCTCGCGCGCGGATGTCATGGCGTCGGCCACCTCGTGCATCGGCCCTTCGGTGCGGTCCATCAGCATCTGGCCGGCTTCCGTGAGCTTGAGCCCGCGGGCGCTGCGTTCGATGAGCCGCACGCCGAGCTGCTCTTCCAGGTCCGCAATGCGGCGCGACAGCGTCGCCTTGGATCTGCCGCTCGCGCGGCTTGCCTTTCCGAGGCCGCCATTGGCTGCGACGAGCGCGAAGTCGGTCAATGCGTTCAGGTCCATGTGTTCCGAATTTGAGACGAGGTGTCTTCATTTTCGCGTCTTTGTTTTACCGATGCAACGACCTATCTTCTCCTCATCGCAACTTCGAATGAGGAAATTGAAATGACCACCACCACCACCACCACGCAACGCGCTGTGCTGATCCGGGCCTATGGCGGCGCCGCCGCTGCAGAGGTCGCGGAGATCGCGAAGCCCGCAGCCGGGCCGAGCCAGGTCCTGGTCCGCGTTCGGGCCGCCGGTGTGAACGGCATCGACTGGAAGGTTCGTGAAGGCTTCGTGAGAGAGGCTTTCCCGCTTCAGCTGCCCGCCGTGCTGGGCATCGAACTCGCAGGCACCGTCGAGGCGCTCGGCCCCGGCGCCTCGCGCTTTCGCGTGGGCGATCGCGTCATGGGGCCGCTGGGCGGGCTCGGTGCCTATGCCGACTTCGTGAGCGTCGACGAGGCGAACCTGGTGCGCACGCCGCAGGGTCTGGACGACGTCCATGCGGCCGGCGTTCCTGTCGCGGCCGTGGCCGCCTGGCAGAGCCTGTACCACGCGGGTCCGATCACCGCAGGCCAGCGGATCCTGATCCACGGCGCGGCGGGAGGGCTGGGCGGCTATGCCGTGCAGTACGCCAAGCGGGCAGGCGCCGAAGTCTTCGCCACGGCGTCGACCGCGCACCTCGAATACGTGCGCAGCCTGGGCGCGGACCACGTCATCGACCACCGGAGCGAACGCTTCGAGTCGGTCGCGCGCGACATCGACCTGGTGCTCGACTACGTCGGCGGCGAAGTGCTCGATCGCTCGTGGCAGGTGCTGTCGAAAAACGGCGCGATCGTCGGCACGTCCTCGCCCGACATCCTGGCACGCACGCCGCCCGGCCGCCGCGGACTGTGGTTCATGAACAAGCCGGATGCCGCCCTGCTGGAACGGCTGGCCGCGGAGATCGCGCAAGGCACGCTGGTCTCGAAGCTCGGCGAAGTCGTGGGCTTCGGCGACATCCCCGCGGCCATCGAGCGCAACCGCACCGAGCCTCGCATCGGCAAGGTGGTCGCGGATTTCTCGCGCTGATCGATCTTTTTTTTCCTCTCTAGCTTTCCAGGAGATTTCCATGAGCATTCTCGTCACGGGTGCCACCGGCACCATCGGTTCCCTCGTCGTCCAAGGCCTGGCCGCTGCCGGCGCCGAGGTCAGCGCCTTCGTTCGCACACCCGGAAAGCAAGCCTTCCCGTCGGGCGTCCAGGAGGTCGTCGGCGACCTGACCGACGTGCCCTCGCTGCGCGCGGCACTGTCTTCGGTGCGCACGCTGTTCCTGCTGAATGCCGTCACGCCCGATGAAGTGACGCAGGCCCTCGTCATGCTGAACCTGACGCGCGAAGCCGGCATCGAGCGCATCGTCTACCTGTCGGTCATCCATGCGGACAAGTTCACCAACGTGCCGCACTTCACCGGCAAGCACACGGTCGAGCGAATGATCGAGAGCCTCGACATTCCGGCGACCATCCTTCGTCCGGCCTACTTCATGCAGAACGAGCGCATGGTCCAGCAGGTGATCCAGGGCTACGGCGTCTACCCGATGCCGATCGGCTCTACAGGTGTCGCGATGATCGATGCGCGCGACATCGCGGACGCCGCCGTTGCCGAATTGCTGCGCCGCGACCACGCGCCTGCGCCGTCACCGCGCGTGACGCTGGAGCTGGTCGGGCCCGAGCTGTGGACCGGAGCGTCGGTGGCCAAGGTCTGGAGCGCCGCGCTCGGCCGCGAAGTGGCTTACGGCGGGGATGACGTGGCAGCCTTCGAAGGACAGATGGCCTCGTTCGGGCCATCCTGGCTGGCCTACGACATGCGCCTGATGATGGCAGGGATCCAGAAGTTCGGCATGCACGGCGCGCACGGTGCAGCGGATCGCCTGCAGGCCATCATCGGCCATCCTCTGCGCCGCTACGCAGACTTCGTCAAGGAGGCCGTTGCCGCGTCATAGGCAGCGCCCGTTCAGATCACGCCCTCGCGCCGCAGCCTGTCCAGCGCTTCGCTGCCAAGGCCCAGCGCCGCGTAGATCTCCGCGTTGTGTTCGCCGGCCGCCGGCCCGGTGCGCGGCGCCGCGGGCCTGAAGCCCGAGAAGCGCGGCACGATCGCAGGCGCAGGCAGCGACCCGAGGTCCGGGTCGGGCAGGCGGATGACGGCTTCGCGCGCAATGAAGTGCGGGTCGGCCATCACGTCGTCCACCGCATAGACCTTGCTGTGGGGAACACCGCCGCGGGTCAGGGCCTCGGACAGTTCCGCGAGCGTCTGGCCCTCGCACCAGGCGGCCACGATCGCATCGATCTCGTCGATGTTCCGCACCCGGTCCGGCGTGGTGGCAAAGCGCGGGTCGTGCGCCAGCGCCGGCCGGCCCATGGCCTGGCAGATGCGCTTGAAGATCGGGTCGGACGAACCCACGATCGTGACCCAATGGCCCTCGGCCGTGCGGTACATGTTGGACGGAGCCGTGTAGGTGGCCCGGCTGCCCGAGCGGCTGCGCGCCTGCCCCAGCACCTCGTGCTCGACCGGCAGGGCTTCGAGCAGCCGGAACATGGCCTCGGTCGCCGCGAGATCGATCTCCCGGCCCGGTGCGTCGGGGTGGCGATGGCGTTCCGCGATCGCGGTGGAGATGGCGAAGGCACCGAACAGGCCCGCAATCACGTCGCCGAGCGGATAGTTCATGTGCTGCGGACTGCGGCCGCTTTCGCCGGTCAGGTGCGCGAAGCCGCTCATCGCCTCGAAGATGCGCGCAAAGCCCGGGCGCTGCGCATACGGGCCGGTCTGGCCGAAGCCGGTGAGGCGCAGGATGACGAGCCGGGGGTTGACCGACCACAGCGTGGGCGCGTCGAGTCCCCACTTGTCGAGCGTGCCGGTGCGGAAGTTCTCGACCAGCACATCGAAGGACGCGATCAGCCGCAGGAACAGCGCGCGGCCTTCCGGCTTGCGCACGTCGAGCGACACGCCTTTCTTGCCGCGGTTCGAGACCTTCCAGAACAGCGCGTGGTCCGGCGTGGTGGGCGAGAGCGAACGCAGCGGGTCGTTGCCTTCGGGCAGTTCCAGCTTGACGACCTCGGCGCCCATGTCGGCGCACAGCGAGGCCGAGAAGGGCGCCGCGATCACGGTGGCCATGTCGAGGATCCGGATGCCGCCGAGCGGCCCCTGTGGCGTGGCGGACGCGGACTCAGTGGCGGCGGTGTGTTGGCGGGCGTCGGATGGCATGCATCGGAGTCTCATTGCGCGCTCCATTTGCCGCAACTCATGTTTCGACATCCTGAACGCGGCGTTGACGTGCGCTATCGCAGGCCCAGCGAGAGTTCGATGCTGTGCGCCAGCGTGAGCAGCCGCGGCGCGACCTCCCGGCGCATCTGCGCGAAGCTGCCGCGCTTCGTTGCCACGGCGCAGTTCAGCACGAACTGCATGCCGTCCACCAGGCCGTGCAGCGGCACGGCAAAGCCATGCCGGTTCGGCTGCCAGTCGGCGCGGGCACTGCAGAAGCCGTCGCGTGCCAGCTCGTCGCGTGCCAGCTCGGCTGCCGCGGCGTGGCGCTCGAACTCGGCCGGCGCGGCAACGCGGATCTGGTTCAGCACCGACAGCCGGTCTTCGGGCGCGGCGCGCGCCAGCCAGGCGCGCCCGATGGCGGTGGCCAGCATGGGAAGCGGCGCGCCGATGTCGGGCGTCAGCACGAAGTCCTCGCTGCTGCGCGCAGTCTCCACATACACCATGTGGATGCGGTGGCGCAGCCCCAGCGAGACGGCGCCTTCGATCTCGCGCGCCAGTGTTTCCATCATCGGCCGCGCGATCGGGCGGATGCGCATGCTGGCCAGCAGCGGATGGCTCAGCCCCAGCACGGCCGCGCCCAGGCGGTACCTGGCGCTGGCCGGGTCGCGCCGCAGGTAGCCGAGCAGCGCCAGCGTGTGCGTCAGGCGCGCGACCGTAGGTTTCGAGAGGCCGGTGCGCTCGGCGAAATCCTTGTTCGCGAGGCTCGATTCGCCGGGATGAAAGCACAGCAGCAGGTCGATGCCGCTCGCGAGCGTGGTGGCGAACTGGCGGTCCTTGGTGTCCTCATCTTTCATGCCGCGGCATCCAGGTCGGCTTCCACGCTGCGCGCGAGCGCGACGAGGCGCGGGCCCACGCCTTGCTCGAGCTGGCGCGGGCCGAGCCGCGACGTGAGAACGCCGCAATTGAGCACCAGCGTTTCGCCGTCCTGGGGAATGCGGATCGGCACGCCGACCGCCTGCACGTCGCTGCGCCAGGCGCCGCGCGACACGCAGAAGCCCTTGCGCTGGAGGTCGGCCTGCGCCCGCACCAGGTCGGCTTCGTACAGCCGCACCTGGCCGGGCTCCGAAGCCTCGATCTGCGCCAGCACGGCGTCGCGCACCTGCGGCGGCGCGTGCGCGAGCCAGCCGCGCCCCATCGCCGTCGACAGCATCGGCACGGCCGCGCCGATGTCGGGCCGCCAGGCGCTGAGGTCGTGGCCGCGGCAGGTTTCGACGTAGACCATCCGCGTGCGGTCGCGCATGCCCAGCGACACCGAGCCGCCCACCTCGTCGGCCAGTTGCTTCATGCGGCCGCGCGCGACTTGCCGGATGCGCAGGCTCGCCATCAGCGGATAGCCGATCGTGAGGGCGGTGGAGCCCAGGCGATAGCGCCGCAGGTGCGCATCGAAGACCACCAGGCCGCGGGCCGCCAGCGTGTAGGTCAGCCGCGAGATCGTCGCCTTCGACAGCCCGGTGCGCTCCGACAGTTCCTTGTTGCCGAGCGCGGGCTCGCCGACGGTGAAGCAGTGCAGCACCTGCAGGCCGTGCTGCAGCGTGGTTGCGAAGTCGGGGTCGGGGTGGCGTGCGGCAGGCATGTGGGGCTGGTGTTGCGCGGTGAATGCTACGTCCGGCAGGGCGTGCCGGCGAGCGGCGGCATTCAAGATAGAGAAACATCGTTTTCCATATGTGATGCCGCTACGTAGTCTCCGGGCCCTGGCAAAGAACCAACCGGAGACTCCCATGCGCAAGATGTTCATGCTCGCTGCCGCCTGCCTGCTGGCCGCGGCTTCCGCGGTGCACGCCGACCCGGCCGCCTATCCGGCCAAGCCGGTCCGCCTCATCGTGCCCTTTGCACCGGGCGGCTCCACCGACGTGCTGGCGCGGCTGCTGGCCGCGGCCCTCGCTCCCGAATTGGGGCAGCCCGTCATCGTCGAGAACAAGGCCGGCGCCGGCGGCAACATCGGCGGCGACTACGTCGCCAAGTCGGCGCCCGACGGCTACACGCTGCTGATCGCGGCGGCAGGCCCCACGGTGATCAACCCGAGCCTCTACGCCAGGATGCCCTACGACCCCGCGAAGGACCTGCGGCCGGTGACCTTGCTGATCCAGGAGCCCAACCTGATGGCGATCAACCCCAAGATCCCGGCGAAGACGGTGCCCGAGTTCATCGCCTATGCCAAGTCCAGGCCGAAGGAGGTCAGCTTCGGCTCCGCGGGCAACGGCAGCCCGTCCCACCTGGCCGGCGAGTGGTTCAACCAGCTCACCGGCACCACGATGGTCCACGTCCCGTACAAGGGCACGGGCCCTGCGATGAACGATCTGCTCGCCGGCCAGATCGCGATGATGATCGACAACATGCCCGCCCTGTGGCCGCATGTGCAGTCGGGCAGGCTCAGGGCGCTGGCGGTGTCCACTGACAAGCGGGCCACGGCCGCGCCCGACGTGCCGACCATTTCCGAGTCCGTCAAGGGCTTCAGCTTCGGTGCCTGGAAGGGCCTGATGGTGCCCGCTGCGACGCCCACCGCCATCGTCGAGCGCCTGCATGCCGCCACGACGAAGGCGCTGGAAAAGCCCGAGCTTCGCCATCGCCTGGCGGCCTTGGGCGCCGAGCCGGTCGGCAACACCCCGGCGCAGTTTGCCGAGCTCATCAAGGCCGACACGGCCTCGTGGGCCGCGCTGGTCAAGTCCACCGGAACCAAGCTGGACTGAGGTCCGCGCGCATCCACCCCATGAAGCAAGGAGCAACACATCATGCAGCGTGATCCCCAAGCGTTCGAGCAATTCCTCGGCAGCCTGCGCAGCTACGTGCGCGAGCGGCTGGTGCCGAACGAGGCGCGCGTGGCCGACGCCGACGAAGTGCCCGCCGACCTGGTGGCCGACATGGCGGCGCAGGGCCTGTTCGGCTATTCGATCCCCGAGGCCTATGGCGGTGCGGGCATGACGACCGAAGAGCTGGTGCTGGCGGCGATGGAGCTGTCGCAGTGCTCGGTGGCCTTTCGGGCGCGGGTCGGCACCAACACCGGCATCGGCTCTGAGGCCCTGGTGGCCGACGGCACCGAGGCGCAGAAGCGGCGCTACCTTCCGCGGCTGGCCAGCGGCGAGCTGACCGGCGCGTTCGCGCTGACCGAACCCGAGGCCGGCTCGGACGCCGTGTCGCTGCGCACCTCGGCGCGGCGCGAGGGCGACCACTACGTGCTCAACGGCACCAAGTGCTTCATCACCAACGCGCCGATCGCCGGCCTTTTCACGGTGATGGCCCGCACCGATCTCCACGACCTGTCGGCGCGCGGTGTCACGGCCTTCCTGGTCGAGCGCGGCATGCCCGGGCTCGGCACCGGGCCGGCCTACCGGAAGATGGGGCAGGCGGGCTCGCCCGTGTCCGAGGTGCACATGAACGACTGTATCGTGCCGGCGGAGAACGTCATCGGCGGGCGCGAAGGGCAGGGCTTCAAGACGGCGATGAAGGTGCTGAACAAGCAGCGCATCCACCTCGCGGCCCTGTGCATCGGGCCGGCGATCCGCATGCTGCAGGATGCGGTGGCGTTCGTGTCCACGCGCCGGCAGTTCGGCCAGGCGCTCTCGGGTTTCCAGCTGATCCAGGCGCTGATCGCCGACAGCCAGACCGAGATCCATGCGGCCCGTGCGCTGGTGCTGGACACCGCGCGCAAGCGCGACGAGGGCATCGACGTGACGATGGAGGCGTCGATCTGCAAGTACTTCGCGTCCGAGATGTGCGGCCGCGTGGCCGATCGCTGCGTGCAGATGCTGGGCGGCTACGGCTACATCGCAGACCACGGCATGGAGCGCTTCTACCGCGACGTGCGGCTGTTCCGGCTGTACGAAGGCACGAGCCAGATCCACCAGCTCAACATCGCCAGGCGCACGCTGGCCAAGGCCGGCTACGGCGGCGAAGGCGCCTGATGTTCGGCTACAGCGACCGTCTTCCGGCATTGCGCGAGGCGGTGCGGCGCTTCGTCGAGGAAGAGGCCATTCCGCGCGAGCGCCCGGCACTGGCGCACGACCTGGACGCGCTGGAAGCCGCGGTCCATTCATTGCGCGCCAAGGCCATGGAGGCCGGCATCTACGCACCGCAGCTGCCGGTGGCGTGGGGCGGGCTGGGCCTGTCTTGGCGCGATCGTTCGGTGGTGCTCGAAGAGGCCGGCCGGAGCTTCCTGGCGCCACTGGCCATGAACTGCGCACCGCCGGACCAGCCCAACATGATCAACCTGCTGGCCGAAGGATCGCCGGCGCAGCAGCAGCGCTACCTGGTGCCGCTCGCGCGCGGCGAGGCCCGGTCGTGCTTTGCGATGACCGAACCCGAACCCGGTGCAGGGTCCGACCCGTCGATGCTGCAGACGGTGGCCGAGCGCCGTCCCGGCGGCTGGGTCATCAACGGCCGCAAGTGGTTCATCAGCGGGGCGGTCGGCGCCGCCTTCGCGCTGGTGCTGGCGAAGACGGGCGAGGGCGCGACGATCTTCATCGTCGATGCCGGCAACCCCGGCTACCGCGTGGTGCGCAACATCGCGAGCATCGACGGATTCCAGATCGGCGGGCATGGCGAGATCGAACTGCAGGACTGCTTCGTCGACGACGGCGCGGTGCTGGGCGAGGCGGGCCGGGGCTTTGCCCAGGCGCAGGCGCGGCTCGAACCGGCGCGCCTGTCGCACTGCATGCGCTTCATCGGCCGCGCCTCGCGCGCGATGGCGCTGGCGCAGGACTACGCCAACCGGCGCCACTCGTTCGGGCAGCCGCTCGCCCAACTGCAGCAGGTGCAGGCGATGGTGGCCGATTCGCACATCGACCTGCATGCCGCGCGCCTGATGACCTGGCACGCGGCCGCGAAGCTCGATGCGAAGCAAAGCATCAAGCACGAGTCGGCCATGGTCAAGGTGTTCGTGTCCGAGGCCGTGGGACGGGTGGCGGACCGCGCTGCGCAGATCATGGGCGCGCTCGGCATGTCGGAAGACTCTCCCGTGTCAATGATCCTGCGCGAGATGCGGCCTTTTCGCGTCTATGACGGCGCGTCGGAGGTGCACCGCTCGACGCTGGCGCGGCGCATCCTGAAGGAATCGCTGCGTCCTTGAGGCCGTCACTCGCCGGCGGTCAGCAGGACGGTGCCGTGCGCGAGAACGCGGGTCCGGTCGTCCGACCCTTTCATGCATCCCTGCAGTTCGATGATGCTGCCGCCTCTGGGACGGGCCGCGATCGACGAAACGCGCCACTCGATCAGCACCGTCTCGCTCGCTGATACGGGCCGCAGCAGATCGACCGAGAAGTTGATGCCCAGCACATGTCCTTTCTTCGCGAAATGCGTGGCGGTCAATCCCATCAGCAGCGAGGTGGTGTGCGTGGCGCTTGCGATCAGTCCGCCAAAGCGCGTGCCCCTTGCGAACACCGCATCGTGGTGCAGCGGGTTCTCGTCTCCCGCGGCCAAGGCAAAGGCCCTGACTTGCTCTTCGTCGAAAGTGTGGATTCGCGAGAAGCGGTAGCCGGGCTCGACAGGGGCGCGGGCAGCGGGTTCGAACTCAACCATGGCGCGCGAGGCCGGTGATGGCCTCCTGGCTTCCGGCCTGCTGGCGCAGGCGGAACTTCTGGATCTTTCCCGTGGTCGTCTTCGGCAAGCTGCTGAAGATCACCCGGCGTGGACACTTGAAGTGGGCCAGCCGCTCCCGGCAGAACGCAATGATCTCCTGCTCGGAAGGCGCCGGGATGCCGGCCCTGAGTTCGATGAACACGCACGGCACCTCGCCCCATTTCTCGTCGGGCTGGGCGACCACGGCGGCGTGCAGGACGGCCGGGTGGCCATGAACGACATCCTCGACCTCCACGGAGGAGATGTTCTCGCCGCCCGAAATGATCACGTCCTTCGAACGATCGGTGATCTGCGCATAGCCGTTGCCATGCAGGACCGCGACGTCGCCGGTGCGGAACCAGCCGTTGGCGAGCGCCCTGCGTGTCGCCGCCTCGTTCTTGAAGTAGCCCATCATCACGGTGTTGCCGCGCAGCATGAGTTCTCCTGCGGTTTTTCCGTCGCGAGGGACCGGCTCCAGCGTGTCCGCGTCGCCGACCATGAGGCCTTCGAACATGGCGGCGCGCACGCCCTGGCGCACCCGCAGCCTGCCTTGCTCGGCGGGTTCAAGATCGTCCCAGCCGTCCTGCCACGCGCAACTCACCGGCGTGCCGCAAACCTCGGTGATGCCGAACACGTGTTCCACCTCGAAGCCCATCGCCAGCACCGCGTTCAGCACGGCCAGCGGCGGCGGGGAACCCGCAGTCAGTACCCGCACGCTGCGGGACAGCCGGATGTTCCGGGCTGAATCCGAGAGCATGGCCATCACGACCGGCGCCGCGCAGAGATGGTCGATCTGGTGCGTGTCGATGGCCCGCAGCACCGCTTCGGCGGACACCCGGCGCAGGCAGACGTGGGTCCCGGCCGCCGCCGTCACGGCCCAGGTGAAGCACCACCCGTTCGCATGGAACATGGGCAGCGTCCACAGGTACTTCGGCGCCCGCGGCATCGCCCAGTTCGTGATCTGCAGCAGGCTCATCAGGTAGGTGCCGCGGTGGCTGGCGACCACGCCCTTCGGGTCTCCCGTCGTACCCGAGGTGTAGTTCAGCGCGATGGGCTGCCACTCGTCGCTCGGCCAGCGGCCGGGGAACTCCGGGTCGCCGCTCGCCAGCAGCGATTCATAGTCGGTCTCGCCGATGCGTTCGGCGGGCGGCGCGAGGTGGTCTTCGATGTCGATGACCGGGGGAGGGCTGTCCAGCAGCGCCAGGGCGGCGGCAACCGTTGCGGAGAATTCGCGGTCGACCATCAGCAATTTGCACTCGCCGTGACGCAGGATGAACGCGATGCCTTCTGCATCCAGGCGATGGTTGATCGCGTTGAGCACGGCACCTGCCAGCGGCACGCCGAAGTGCGACTCCAGCATCGCCGGCGTGTTCGGCGCCAGCACCGAAACCGTGTCCCCCGGCTGGATGCCCCTGGCCACCAGCGCCGATGCCAGGCGATGGCAGCGCTCCCGCGTCTGCGCCCAGGTCCGCGTCAGGTCGCCGTGCACCACGGCCGGGCGGTTCGGATGGGCCAGCGCGGCGCGGTCGAGAAAGCCGAGCGGCGTCAGCGGCACATGGTTCGCCTCGCAGCGGTCGAGGCCCTTTGCATAGGATGGCGCGCTCATGTCCTTGTCTCCTTCGTGCTGTCGTGGAATGCCGTGAAGGCGGAAACCGGCTCCCGCTCGGTGACCAGGGCGTTCTCGATGGAGGACTCGTCGGCGTAGCCCAGGCTCATGCCGCAGACGAGCATCTGGCCCGCGGGAATGTCCAGGAACTCGGCGATCTGGCGATGGAACTTCAGGAACGCGGCTTGCGGACAGGTGTGGAGGTGGCGGCCGCGTGCGGCGATCATCACGCTCTGCAGGAACATGCCGCAGTCCAGCAGGCTTCCTTCCTGCAGTGCGCGGTCGATCGTGAAGAACAGGCCCACGGGCGCATCGAAGAAACGGTAGTTGCGCCCATGCTGCATGTGCATGCGCTGCTTGTCGCCCTTGGCGATGCCAAGCAGCCCATAGAGGTCCCAGCCCACCTTGCGGCGCCGCTCCAGGTACGGGGAGAGCCATTCGCGCGGGTAGTAGTCGTAGGGCTCGAGCAGTTCCTCCGATCTGCCGGGATCGTCGTCGAGCGCTGCGATCACTGCGGACAGGCCGGCCTTCGCAGCCCCGGTCAGCACATGCACATGCCAGGGCTGCATGTTCATGCCGGAAGCGCTGTAGCGCGCGGTCGAGAGGATCGCTTCGATCTCTTGCTGCGGCACCGGCCTGGGCAGGTACGCCCTGATGCTGCGCCGCGTGGCAATTGCCCAATCGACTGCACCTTGCAGCGCCTGCGCACCCAGCGGCGGCGCCATCATTCGGTTCATTGCGGGTTTCCTCGTTGCTGGACTGCCGAGGAGCTTAGTTCCGCAAGCGCTCGATGCCCATGCCCGCAGGCCTCGATCCGGCCGGGGCTTTCGGGCATGCGGACGTCACTTTGGCGGGCGCCGGGCGCTTATTCCCGCGCGTGCGCAGAGGAGCGATAGCTTCCGGGGCTCACGCCTGTCCATTTCTTGAAGGCGCGATGAAAGGCGCTGGTCTCCCGGAATCCGGTGCGGGCGGCGACCTCGGCCACCGTCAGCGGGGCGCTCGACAGCAGGTCGATCGCGATGTCCCGCCGCAGATCGTCCTTCACCCGCTGGTAGCTCAGCCCCTCCTGCTGCAATCGGCGCTGGAGCGTGGTGCCGGAAACGCAGAGCTCTTGCGCGAGCTTCTCCAGCTCGGGCCAAGCATCGGGCATCTGGCTGCGCAACCGGTGCCGCACCTGTGCGCTGGTGCTCGCGTCATTGCGGTACTTGACCAGCAGATTGGCGGGCGCTGCCCGCAGGAAGTTGTCGACGGTCTGGGGGGATTCCGCGATCTTCAGATCGAGCAGGTCGCTGGCAAAGGTGATGTGCGTGGTCTCTGCGTTGAACTTCACGTTCTCGCAGAACCGCGTGCGGTAGTGGCTGTCGTCGGCCGGCGGCGGACAGCGGAACCGCATCTCGCGCAACGGAATTCGCCTGTGCACGAGCCAGCATGCCAGCCCGTGGACGAGGATGAACCAGGTGCCGTAGCCGAACAGCCGGCGCAGCACGCCACCGTCGTGCAGGATCACGCGCGCCTCGTCCGCTGATCGGACCAGCTCCCCGCGAAAGTCGTCCAGGGTGGCGTGAAGAAACCGGAGGATCCGGCGCAGGGCGTGCTCCAGGTTCTCCGAGTTGACCGCTGCGCGCGTCATGAGCGCATAGCTTCCGCGGCGCAGTCCGTGGCTGTCCAGGCCGAAGAACTCGTCATCCATCAGGTCGGCCAGCGCCACCCACATGCGCGAGTACGCAGCCGCCGAAATGCGCGCGCGCGGCGCATTCAGCAGATCGCGGTCCAGCCTTGCGATCTCGAGCACGCCGCTGATGTCCATGTTCCTGAGCGCGGCGGCGCGAATCGCCTCATGCACGAGCTCAATGGAAACGGTGCCCTTCAGCCCTGCTGACTTCATGCGGCGAACTCTCTGGGGAATGGTTGATCAGGGTGCGCCCCTGGCCGTGGGGGTGGCGCGGCCTGATCTTAGTCACTCCGGCCGGGGCGAAGCTGGCGAAGCGATCCGCCGCAAGGCGCAACGAAAACGACTTTCAATGCTCTTTCATCCCCAACAAGGCCCGAAGCGTCAACTCCGTCGCATCGTCGTCCAGCCTGGTCCGATGCGCAATGCCCAGCGCCCTCGACAGCGCCGGCCGCAGCGGTCGCATGCTGATGCGCCGATCGGGCGGCGGCGCGCCTGCCTCGTGCGGCAGCAGCGCGGCGCCGTAGCCTGCTGCCACGAGGTTCCTCATCGCGTCGTTGTAGTTCAATTCGATGCGCGCCTGCGGCCTCTCGCCGGCCGCGGCGAACCATTCGGCGGTCTGGCGGAAGAGCCGGGTGCCGCGGTCATTGGCGATCAAGGGCCGGGCGGCGAGCCAGGCCGGCGTCACGTGCGGCGGCGGTTTCCAATCGGCCGGGATGAACGCCAGCACCGGATCCTTGCGCCAGGCCTGCACGCGCAGGCCGCGGAGCACCGGCTGCGGCAAAGCCACAATGCCGATGTCCAGGCTGCCGGCGGCCAGCCGCGCCAGGGCTTCCTCGCTGGTCATCACCGCGACCTGCACGTCGATCTCCGGATGCCGGGCGGCCAAGGCCTCCAAGGCCTGCGGCAGCAGGTGCGCGAGCGCACCGGTGGACGCGCCCAATCGGACGCGGCCGCCGCGCGCCGCGATCTGCCTTTGAACGGTCTGCAGCAGGTCGTCGGCTTCGGCCAGCAGCCGCCGCGCCCTGTCGATCAGCAAGCTGCCGGCGGACGTCGCGGTGACGCCGGCCGGCGCGCGGTGCAGCAGGCGGGCCCCGAGGCGGGCTTCGAGCTGTGCCACGTGCAGCGTCACCGTGGGCGGTGCCAGATGAAGTGCCTTGGCCGCTGCCGCGAACGAGCCGAGATCGATCACCGTCAGCAGCGTTCGCAGGCGGTCGAGGTTGATTTCGCGCATCGTGCAACTTTCCTCGTTGGAAGGGGATTCAGAATTCCTGAATCCGTAGTTTGTCAGATTCAACTGGTGTGCATGCGATGGGCGATGCACCATGCGTTTCGAACTCAATCGGAGCGCTCCATGACCCCTCTCGTTTTCATCGATGGCGACCAAGGCACCACGGGCCTGCAGGTGCGGCAATGGCTGGCGGGGCGGACCGACCTTCGCTTGCTGCAATTGCCGCCCGAACATCGCAAGAGCGCGGCTCATCGCGCCGAGGCGCTGAACGACTGCGACATCGCATTGCTGTGCCTGCCGGACGACGCCGCGCGCGAGGCCGTGGCGCTGGTGCGCCGTCCTGGCGTGCGGGTGATCGACGCGAGCTCGGCCCATCGCACCGCGCCGGGCTGGGTCTATGGCCTGCCGGAACTGGAAGCTGCGCAGCCCGGGCGCATCGCCAGCGCCGGGCGTGTCAGCAATCCCGGTTGCTACCCGACGGGGGCGCTGGCATTGCTCAAGCCGTTGATCGATGATGGCCTGCTGCCGGCAGACTACCCGCTGGTCATCCACGCGGTGTCGGGCTATTCAGGACGGGGCCGACCCGGCCTCGAGGATCATGAAGGCGCCGGCGCTGCCACCGCGGTGCCCTTCCAGGTCTACGGCCTGGGCCTGAACCACAAGCACGTGCCCGAGATCCAGCAGCATGCCGGCCTGGCGCATGCGCCGGTGTTCGTGCCGGCGTATGGCCACTATCGGCAAGGCATCGTGTTGACGATGGCGCTGCATCTGCGCCTGCTGCCCGCCGGCGTGACGGCCGCGCGCTTGCACGCCGCGCTTCAAGCGCGCTATGCAGGGCAAGCTTTCATCGAGCTGCAATCGCTCGACAAGGAGGTCGATGCGCGGCGGCTCGACCCCCGGGCACTCAACGGCAGCAACCGATTGCGACTCGCGGTTTTTGAGCAGGAGCGCACGGGCCAGGTGCTGTTGGCCGCGGTGTTCGACAACCTGGGAAAGGGCGCCGCGGGAGCGGCGGTGCAGAACCTCGATTTGATGCTCGGATTGTCGGCGGGTACCACACCTGGAGCCCGGTGACCCATTGGGCCGCGCGCGGGCGGCATGACATTTAGCCCGCGGTAGAGAGCGGCCCGGGCTTCCATCGCCCGTGTTGAATTGGCAGCCTTGTGTTGGCACCCGTGCGGATGCGTCGGGGCAGTGTCCTCTGTTCAGGCGCGGACATCCAGCGGCGCGAACGACTTCACCAGGTCGTCCAACGCCTTCAGCTGCGCGAGGAAAGGCTCCAATTGGTCCAGCGGCAGAGCACTGGGGCCGTCGCATTTGGCCTGCGCCGGGTCAGGATGAGCTTCAAGAAAGAGGCCCGCCAAGCCCACCGCCAGGCCCGCACGCGCCAGTTCAGCCACTTGCTCGCGTCGCCCGCCGGAGACGGCAGCGTTCGCCTCGCGTTGCTGGAGGGCATGGGTAACGTCGAAGATGACGGGCAGGTTCCCGGTGACCTTCTTCATGGCACCGAAGCCAAGCATGTCCACCACCAGGTTGTCGTAGCCGAAACAGGTGCCACGGTCGCACAGAATGACCGGGGAGCTTCCCGCCTCCCTGATCTTCTCCACGATATTGAGCACCTGCGGCGGACTCAGGAACTGGGGCTTCTTGACGTTGATGACCTTGCCCGTCCTGGCAAGCGCGACGACCAAGTCAGTCTGGCGGGCGAGAAACGCAGGCAGTTGCAGAACGTCCACGACTTCGGCGACGGGATTCGCCTGCCATGGCTCGTGCACGTCGGTGAGGATGGGCACGCCGAACGCGGCCTTGACGGCTTCGAAGATTTTCAGGCCCTCTTCCAGACCGGGGCCTCGGAAGGAATGGATGGACGAGCGATTCGCCTTGTCGAAACTTGCCTTGAAGACGTATGGGATGCCAAGCTTGCGCGTGACCCGCACGTACTCCTCGGCAGCACGCAGGGCCATGTCCTTCGACTCGAGTACGTTCACGCCGCCAAACAGGACAAAGCCGTTGCTGTTGCTGACGTTGATTGCGGGGGTGATGGCGACGGTCGTCAAGAAGAGTTCTCCTGCAGTGTTGTTGCTCGCATTCTCGCGCTCCGGCCGGCCAATGAAGCACGCCTTTGGCCACCAGTGCCTGGAGCCGGCCAGCACCGACCGTCCACCCGACTGGGCGTTCCGGCTGCCGACGCCGTAGGATTTTCATGAAAACCTTCGAGCTTTATGCTCGGGTCTATGGGGCTGCCAGCAAACAACCATCCCGCTCACATCCATGTTCCTCCCCCCGCAAATTGCAGAGGTCACCGTTGACCAGGCGTGGCGCTACGAGACGCCGTACCCTCCTTTGGGGTTTCGACCTCTGGCCGAGGGGGCGCTCGGCAACGGAGATACGTTTGGGCTCTACTGGCCCATCGGGCTGGAAGCGCGGGAGCCCATCGTGGTCGAGACATGGCACGATTCATGGCAGATCCAACCGGTGTACTCTTCGCTTTCCTCATTCCTGGTCGCGCTCGCGAAGGCTGAGGACGCATACCCTGAACCTCCTTCCCTCGTGGAGGACCCGCGCTCCCCGCGGGCGCTTCTCGAGGATGCGAAGCGGAAGGTGCAGGCGCAAGCCGTGGCAGAGGCTGTCCAGCTCTTGGAAAGAGCACTGGACGTTCTGCCCGAGTACACGGACGCCCTTTGCCTTCTGTGGGCCCAGCATGTTCGGCAAGGGCGCATCGATGAGGCGCTTGCAGTCGCGATCAGGGCCATCATTGCTCCACCGTCATTGGGAGGTCGCGCGACCAGGCCGCTCAGATGGCTGCAGGCGCAAGGCGAAGCGCCGGCCTTGGAGCACGATCCCATCTGGCAAGCACGCGCTGAACTCAAGCTGTCCTATGGAGGCGCGAAGGAGAACGGCGACTACGCCATCTATCGCTCTGCCATCCAGGCCTACCTGGGCGCCTCGCGATACGTTGAGGCGAGCATGCTCATGCAAACCTATGCGGAACTGATGCAGGCGGAGACGGTCGCCTTCCAAGAGCGGCACGGTTTTGTGAAGGCGGAATTCCTGGCTGCGCAGATTGCCGCCAGCGCCAGGCTGCCGCATGGGCCAAGGGCCTGAGTGCCCCGCGCAGACGCTTTGAGAATCCACATGATCCAAATGAGACAACCCGAAGACGCACCGCTCGCATTTCAAACCGCCTGGAACAACCACGACATGGTGTCTCTTGGAGCACTGTTCCACGAGGACGCGACATTCGTGAATCGGTTCGGGCACTACGTGCGCGGCGCCGGGAAGATCGTCGATCTGCATGCCCCCATCCACGCAACCATCTACAGCGATTCCACGCTCGAGAACCAGCTCATCGACCTGGTCACCCTTGCCGACGGCGTGGTGGTCATGCACTTCTGGAGTCGCCTCCGGGTCGGTGCCGCGCACCCGGCAGGTCCGCACGCCGTCGACACGCTGATTCTTGCCGTGCTGACGGAGCGGGCTGGCGAGTGGCGAATCAAGGCGCTCGAGAACGTCACCCTGACGAATCCGCGCACGGGAGAAACCGTGCTGAGAGACGAGCAAGGCTCCTGATCGTGCAGGGACGATATCGACCTCGAGCGCCGCGTGGGAGACGGGCGTGGGTTGCCGATGACACCATGCTGCGGTAGCCTGCCGGCTCCAATACTGCGAGGAGTCTCCGATGCCCAGTCGCTTCATTCTTTCCACTGGCGCCGCCGTCGCCGCCGCCCTGATCATCGGTTGCGGAGCGATGGGGTCATCGGGCGGCAAGTCCATGAGCTTCTTCATCACCAGCGTCAACCCCGGAAAGGGCGGCGACCTCGGCGGCCTGGCCGGAGCCGACCGCTTCTGCCAATCGCTGGCCACGAGTGCCGGGGCGGGCGACAAGACTTGGCGCGCTTACTTGAGCACCGTCGCCGCGAACGGACAGCCGGCTGTCAATGCGCGCGACCGGATCGGCACCGGCCCCTGGACCAACGCCAAGGGAGTGGTCGTCGCCACCAGCGTGGCCGACCTGCACAGCGCCAACGCAAAGGTGGGCAAGGACACCTCGTTGACCGAGAAGGGCGAAGTTGTCTCCGGCTTCGGCGATCCGGTCAACCGCCACGACATCCTCACCGGCTCGCGCCCTGACGGAACCGTGGCCGTGCCCGAACCCGGCAAGGACACCACGTGCGGCAATTGGACCCGAAGCGACGGCGGCTCCGCCATCGTGGGTCACCACGACCACAAGGGCACCAATCCCGATCCGGTAGCCAACGCGTCGTGGAACTCCTCGCACGGTACGCGCGGCTGCAGCGTCGACCAGCTCAAAATGAGCGGCAGCGCCGGGCTGATGTACTGCTTTGCGGCCAACTGACCTTGGCAGATGGGCGGCCCTCGGTCCGCCCGGCGTGCGAGCGCAGGCTGCCGACGTCCAGAAATTGACTCGAATCCCGGGGAAGCGATGGTGGGAAAGCAACTCCAGATTGCCATGAATGAGGCGGACGAGAAGGACTTCGTCGCGTTCTTGCGCAGCGCGGCCGACATCCGGTTGATCGAGGCTTTTGCGCCCACGATCGAAGAGCTGTGGGTGGACGACTTCCATCCCATCTTCAAGGGGCATCACACCTATGCAATCTGGAATACGGCATTTGCGTGGACGCCCGAATACGGAACTGTGGGCGAGCAAGCCCACGATCCGAACAGCGTCGGTTGGCGCTACGTGTCGAATGCCGACGGCGCCCCGCTGCTGCACATGACGCGCAGCAATTCGCTGTCGGGTGTCTCCGGCCGCTTGTTCTGGGCAAAGGACTTCGCTGCCCCCGGTGGACTGGCATACGACGTTGCTTCCTTCTCCCAGTGGATTGACTCGGTCTGGCGGTGGGTTCGCCGGCACGGGAAGAAGTCGAAGGACCTGGACCGGCCCGCAGGGGCGTACGGGACCAAACCGGCCGTTCGCTGATGACCGTCTCGCGAAGCCGCAGCCTCGGTTCTGTCGTTCGGCCCCCGCGCATCTGAGTTGAATTTTTAATTCTTTGGAACTACTCGACCTCCGGCATGCCCGCCGGATGTTGATTTTTGGCGCGCGACATTCAACACTTTGTTACCGAATGCTCATTCGATAACAAAGTTGGAGGGGTCTGTGAACCACATCTACCGCGTCGTCTTCGACCGGCTGCTCGGCCGCGCCCGGGTGGTTTCCGAACTCGCGCGCAGCACCACACGCATATTCCGAGTGAAAAGTGGTGGTGCTCTCGATACGGCACGAGCGGGAGTTGTGCTGCGGGTTGCCCCCAAGCCATCCATCTGACGAGGGCCGCGGAAGACCTGACCGCCAGCGGTCGGCCATGACCGGGCACTGAGGGGTGCTGCCAGCTTGCCAGGGCATCGGTTCGCTGGGCTGAGTTCTGGAAGTCCAACCGCAGGCCCACACGCGTCGCGCGGACTGGATGAACCCCTCGGCCTTGCCGTTGGTCCGTGAAGCGAATTTGAAATCGGTGAACGGCCGCTTTGAAGTTTTCGCGGCGACGTATTCGCAGCCGGTGTTCCAACCGATGAGCGCTGCACCTGCATGCTGGCCGGCGGGCCCTGCCGGCGCCGGGTAGAGAATCCAGGGCTTATGGAACTCCGATCGCTGCGCTACTTCATCGCCGTGCTGGAAGCGGGCAGCCTTTCGCGCGCCGCGGGTGCGCTGTACGTGGCGCAACCCGCGCTCACGGCACAGATCAAGAAGCTTGAGGAGGAGCTTGGCACGCAGCTCTTCGAGCGTTCGCACGTCGGCGTCACGCCCACGGCGGCCGGGCTGCAGCTCTATCACGACGCGCGCAAGCTGCTGTCCGACGCCAGCGCGATGCGCGAGCGCCTGCAGCGCACGCCCGATGGGCCCGAGGGCTCGGTCACGGTGGCCGTACCTTTCCTTCTAGCCTCGCTGCTGCTCGGGCCGGCGCTGGCGCGGCTGAAACAAAGGCATCCACGCATTCGCGTGTTCGTCATCGACGACCTGAGCCTGATGGTGCGCAAGGCCATGGTCGAGCGGCGCGCGGACATCGGGATCCTGGTGGACAGCGATGAAGTGAACGGGCTCGATGTGAAGCCACTTGCGCGGGAGGCGATGTTCGTCTGCGGCTACGACGCCGACGGCAAGGTTGCGGCCATGACCCTGCAGCCCGCCACCGGTGCATCGAAGAAGCGCAAGGCGACTAAGGTGCCGAGACCCGCGATGCCCTTCGCCCGTGCGGCCGGCCTCCCGCTGGTGCTGCAATCGCGCCGATTCAGCATTCGCGCGCAGGTCGAGCGCACTGCGTCGGACCTGGGCCTGGAGCTCAACATCGCGCACGAGCACGATTCCGCTCGCGTGATCCGTTCGCTGTACTTGGCGGGCGCGGGCTTCACCTTTTCTCCCGCCTGCGCCCTGGGCGACGCGCCAGCGGGCGGCAAGCAGTGGCTGGTGGCGCGCGTGGTGCGTCCCGAACTGGCGCGTACCTACTTTCTTGCAACCCCGTCAGCGCGCGAGCCCGACCCCGCGACCCGGGCAGTGATGGACGTGCTCGTCGAAGAAACGCGCCGCATGATCGCATCGGGCCGCTGGGAGGCGGAGTTCCTGTTGGGAGAGAGCTCCGCACCAGGAGCGTCAGGCAAGCCATAGCGCCGGGCACGCCGAGTTGGCAGGGCCATCAACTCTTTTGATGGCCGCGCATCAGCAATCCGTATTTGTTGTTGCGCGCCTTCCGCTGCCAAAGTCGTCTCCATCCCGTGCCGTGGCTCGGACATCCAGGAGACAACTTGCAAACCACAGCCCCCGAGATCGCCAACGTCGGCGAGCTCACATCCCGTGCCGCTCGCATCCACGCGAAGCGGCTTGCCGTCACCAGCGCGCAGCGCTCGGCCACCTACGAAGAACTTGAGCAGCGCTCCAATCGTCTGGCCAACGCGCTGTGCGGCCTCGGCTTGCAGCGCGGCGACCGCGTGGGCGTGTACCTGCCGAACTGCATCGAAATCGTCGAGCTCGAACTGGCGTGCTACAAGGCCGCGCTCGTGAAGGCGCCCATCAACGCGCGGCTGGCGCCGGTCGAAGTGGCCGAGGTCATCGCGGACAGCGAGGCGACGCTGATCGTCACCACCGCCGAACGCGCCGAGAGCTTCTTGCCGCAGCTCAAGAGCGCGCCGCGCCTGCTGCTGCTCGACGCCGCGGAAGACTCCCCCACGTCATACGAAGGCGCGCTTTCTCGCGCCAGCGACCGCTTCACACCCGCACGGGTGAGCGCCGACGAACTCGCGGTGCTGCACTACACCTCGGGCTCCAGCGGCGTGCTCAAAGCCGCGATGCAGACCTTCGGCAACCGCCTCGCGCAACTGCGCAAGTTCCTGATGCGCGCCGACAACCTTCAGCCCGGCGACCTGCTGGGGCTGGTGGGACCGATCACGCACGCATCGGGCATGCAGCTGGTGCCGGCGCTGTGCAGCGGCGCCACGATCCGGCTTTTCAGCGGCTTCGATCCCGGACGCTTCATCGCGGAAATGAAGCGCGAGCGCGTGACCCACACCTTCATGGTGCCGACCATGATCAACATGCTGCTGGCCGAGGTGCAGGGCCGCTACCGCCCATTGCCCGACCTGCGGCGCCTGGGCTACGGCGCCGCGCCGATGGCGCCGGCTCGCATCATGCAGGCCATGGACGTGTTCGGCCCGGTGCTCTCGCAAGGCTATGGTGCGGGGGAGACGACCTCGGGCGTGTGCGGCCTGAGCGTTGAAGACCACCTGTTCGCGAGAGCCGCCATGCCCGAGCGGCTGGCATCGTGCGGGCGGCCGTTTCTCGAGTCGCGGGTGGACATCGTCGACGACGAAGGCCAGCCGGTGGCCGCCGGTGAGATCGGCGAGATCGTGGTGGGAGGCGCCGATGTCTTCGCGGGCTACTGGCGCGCTCCCGAGCTCACGGCCGAGGTGCTGAAGAACGGCCGCTACCACACGGGCGACCTGGCACGTGTGGACGACGACGGCTACATCTACATTGTCGACCGCAAGAAGGACATGGTGATCAGCGGAGGCTTCAACGTGTACCCGTCGGAGGTCGAGGCGGTGTTGTACCAGCACGCCGCGGTCGATGAAGCGTGCGTGTTCAGTGTGCCGGACGACAAGTGGGGCGAGGCCGTGGCCGCGCACATCGTGTTGAAGGCCGGCTCGGCCGCGGACGCAGCCGCGCTCGATGCCTTCTGCGCCGAACGGCTTGCGGGCTTCAAGCGGCCGCGCCGCATCGAGTTTGTCGAGGCACTGCAGAAGAACGCCAACGGAAAAATCGCGCGCAAGGTCATCCAGTCGCCGTACTGGGTGGGCCACGACCGCCGCGTGAACTGAGAAGCCGCACAACCATGACAACGCAAACCATTGCATCCGAGCCCACGGGCGCGGCCGCCGCTGCTTCCAGCGTGCGCTCTCCGCTGTTCGACGGACCGTTCGAAGGTTCGGAACGCGCGGCCGAATTGATTGCGCGCATCGGTGGCTTCATCGACGGCGAGCTGGCTGCGCTGGTCCGCGAGCAAGGCATCGATCACGAGCACGGTGCCGACAAAGCCACGCTGCAGCGCGTGTGGCGACGCTCGCATGAACTGGGCTTCTACGGCATGACGCTGCCCACGAAGATGGGAGGCCTGGGGCTCTCGCTGCTCGACCACGTGTTGATCAAGGAATCGATCTACGCGAGCGGCTCGCCCCTGGCACCGCATGTGTTCGGAGAACTCAGCGGCCCGCCGCGCGTGGGAGCGCTGGCGCGCTATGCCACGCCGATGCAGCTCGCGAATTTCATCGTGCCGGTGGCGCAGGCCGAGAAGGCCATCTGCTTCGCGCTCACCGAGGCCGAGGCCGGCTCGGACCCCGGCGCGCTGCAGACGCAGGCGCGCCTCGAGGGCGACACCTATGTTGTCAACGGGCGCAAGCGCTTCATCTCGGGCTCGCCCTTTGCGGACTACGCGGTGCTGATGGCGTCCACCTCCGACAACCCCGAACGACGCGAGATCTCGGCCTTCTTCGTCGACCTGCGCCAAGACGGCGTGGAGGTGAAGGCCGGCTACAAGACCATGGCGGGCCAGTCCACCACCGGCGACATCCTGCTGACCGATTGCCGCGTGCCCGCCGCCAACCTCATCGGCGAGCCGGGCCGCGGTCTGGCGCTGGCGCTGGGCCGGATCACCGTCAACCGGCTGCTGCATTGCCCCGGCATGGTGGGCTTGGCCACGGTGGCTTTGAAGGATGCCCGCGACTACGCGCGCACGCGGCGCCAGTTCGGTCGGCCGATCGCTCAGTTCCAGGCCATCCAGCATTCGCTGGCCGACATGGCCACGCAGCTGGCTGCAGCGCGCGCGCTGATGATCTCGACCGCGCGCCAGCTCGACGCAGGCGGCGATGCGCGGGCCGATGCGTCGATGGCGAAGCTCTTCTGCTCGGAAGCGGCCTTTCGCATTGCCGACGCGGCGGTGCAGATCCACGGCGGCGAAGGCATCGTGCAGGGCCGGCGTGTGGAGTTCCTGTTCCGCATGCTTCGCATGTACCGCGTGCTCACGGGCACCAGCGAGATACAGAAGAACATCATCGCGCGCGAGCTGCTCGGCGAGGCGCCGTAGGCAGGCCAGAACGAATCACAAAGCAAAAAAAACCGGAGACAAGCGAAATTGAACAACGAACTTACCGATTGCATCGACCATTCACGCCGTGCGCTTTGCCGCGCACTGGCCGCAGCGCCTCTGCTGCCGTTCATGAACGTCGCAAAGGCCGCCGACCAATGGCCCAGCCGCCCCATCAAGTGGGTTGTGCCCTACCTGGCCGGCACCGGTCCCGACACCGGCGCGCGCATCCTCGCCGAGGCGGCCGGCCGCTTGCTTGGCCAACCCGTCGTCATCGAAAACAAGGGCGGTGCCGCCGGCAACATCGGCGCGCGCCAGGTTGCCCGTGCCGCGCCCGACGGATACACATGGATCTACTCCGCCGCGCCCATGGCGGCGAACGTGCTGATGTACCGCAGCCCCGGCTACGACGTGATGAAGGACTTCCGCCATGTCATGCGGCTTACCACGTCGGATGTGCTGCTGGTCGTCAACCCGGCGTCGGGCATCGAGACGCTGCAGGACCTCGTTACCAAGGCGCGTGCCGCCCCCGGCAAGCTGGACTATGCCTCCGGCGGCGTGGGCACGCCGTCGCATCTTGGCGTGGAGCTGTTCCTCAATGCCGCGGACATCAGCGCCACTCATGTTCCGTACAAGGGCGCGTCCGAGCTGGTCAACGCCGTGCTGGGCGGGCAGGTGAGCTTCGGCATGCCCATCTTCGCGGTGGCCTTCCCGCAGGTGAAGGCCGGCAAGCTCAAGGCACTGGGCGTTGCCGGCACGCGGCGCAACGCCAGCCTGCCAGACGTGCCAACGCTGGCCGAGCAAGGCGTGCAGGGAGTGCAACTGACGTCATGGGGCGGGCTCTCGCTGCCCGCGGGCACGCCCGATGCGATCGCGGCGCGTGTTTACGAGGTCTTCAGCCAAATGCTCAAGGACCCCCAGGTGATCGCATCATTGAGCGAACTGGGTAGCCAGGTTTCGCCTTCGACACCCGAGGGTTATCTGCAGGTTATCCGGCATGAAGTCGAGTTGACAGGGCAGATGATGAAGAGCGCCAAGATATCGCCGCTTTAGAAAAAGCTCGCGCTGGGGTGCTCGGCCGAATGAACTGCCTTCGCGTTTTCCTTTTCCTTGTGAGGCGATGTTTTTATCAGGTCCTGCAGCGGCCGCCGAGCTTGGCTGTGCTTCAGAAATGAGCTCTGCGAAAACCAGCTTCGAGAGCTCGCTACTTCGGCTTTGGAGACAGGCGATCGGCGGCCTCGGGTCCGAAGCCGTCTTCCGCTTCGATTTAAAGCGGACTTGTCAAGAGGTCGAAGCTGGCCGTCCCAGAACGATAATTTCGAGGTAGTGAGTGCGCCTTATATTTTCCAAGTCCAAGCAGGCGCGGTAGTGGAACGTGTCACCTTGAACGGACTTCGTTCTGCCATGTTTATAGCTCTGCTCATCGCAGTGGGCTGCACGAAACCGGAGCCATTGCCTTTGAGCGACCACCAGTTGGCGCTCTCGCGGTTTATTAGTGAGAAGTAGCTTCGCTCGGGCTTCTCGATACACGGTGTTTAGACGCTCGTCGGAGTCAGCTAGAAAAGCGCTGGAATACGCGTCCATTTCGCTCGGTAAGCTTTCCTTGCAAACTCGAACAGGCAACAGCGGTTCTCTCGGGTCCCTGAATAGCGCAGTGCTCGGACAGTTCTTGTCCTGTGGTGCGCGACCTGGTGATTCGACGAGGTCAAAGGCCGTGCATCGGACGTATTGACGCGGCGTCGCAGGCGCAGACGGCTCAACCTGTGCGTATGCCAAGCCGGGCTGCTCCGACATGACTGATGCAATCAGCACGAATGCACGTATAGCTGCAGAGGACTTCATCGTCATTTGCTTGAACTTATGAGTGACCGCAAATGGCCGCCTGTAGCGGTTGCGCCGCCGTCATGAACGGGCCCGTTGCTGGCTTTGCCCGATCTGTCAGTGACGCTTGACGAATTTACCTTCGGCCGGTGAACTGGGGGCGTCCAACTCCGCATTCATTTGGGTCTGAATCTTCTGCAAAGAATCCGCGGAACCTTGGCCGTACCCCTCATGCAGGGCGTTCGCGATGTGTCGCGCGGCATCGGCCAGGATGGTGCCCCAAGCCTTAGCCTCATCAATCGACGTTGATTCGGCGTACATGCCCACCTTGATCGAGCAATGAAGGCGCTTCTCAGCTATCCAAACACGCAGCATTTCAACGGCATCTTTGTCTCGATACGCCGCCTCAGGAATCAGCCGCTCATTCATTCAATTCAGTCCTATTTATGTGTCTGCTTCCCGCCGAAGGTAGTCGGCTAGCTTCACGGCAGGCTAAAGGAGGAGATAAGCTTCATACGCTTCGGTTTTGCTCGATTTGATGGATACGAGGTTGGACGTCCGCTATGGGGGATTTCCACGTCCGGCACCAATGACCGGTTGTGGCCGACTGACGTCACGGCAACTCAAACAGGTATGGTTTTCGAACACGTTGAACACTTCGCTCATCGCAGGCGCCTAGCGACCTGAAGTTCGCCCTGGCCTGAGCCAAACTGAGATTCCCGTTCGGACCTCCTCGAACGACGGATGCGTCATCGTCGTCCTGTCCGTCGTCCTCCCAGAAACACACTGGACAAATCTCGTATCCGCCGCGCTCTGCGAGGGTGATATGTCGACAGCAGGGGCACGGGAGACCAGGCTTTTCTGTGGGGACGACGTAGGTAGGCGTCTTCATATCAAATGGACCACTCATCGTGAGCGACAGCTGTTGGCCGCATGCCGCCTCCGTCAGGCCCGCGCGTTGAACGACTCGTCGTACGACACATTGCCGCATGGCATGGCTGCGCCGCCAAAGGACACGGCCTGGAAGTACTCGGGCGGAACGTTCGGAAGGACAAGGCCGGGCTCGGCCCGAAAGCCGAATCGACCGTAGAAGCCGGGCTCGCCGAGAACGACGCACCCGAAGGCTCCGCTTTCGCGCAGCGCACTCAGTGCTTCGCGCATGAGGCGTGAGCCAACCCCCTGGCCCTGATAGGCCGGCAACACTGAAATGGGGCCAAGACCATGCCAGCCCGAAGCCCCGTCCGAGATGGATACCGGCGATACAGCCACGTGGCCGACTACTTCCCCGTCGACCGCTGCGACCAGGGATACTGTCAACTTTCCAGCCTTGCGCAGCGCCTTGACGATGAACTGCTCCGTATGGTCTGTATGGGGCGTAGCCAGAAATGCAGCGGTCGTCACTGCATCAATGGCATCCACGTCATTCGCCATCTCGTTCCTGATTTCGACGCTCATTGAACTCCTGTGATGCGGGTGTCGGTTAAGCCATCGTCGGATTCTGTCTTGGCTTCGACAGTCCGCTCCTGGCCGACTGCAGCCGGTTGCGCCTTACGGCGCTTCGCACCTGAGCCGGCATAGCCGTCGTGCGGAAGCAGAGCGTTCCCAACGACCTTGTACTTGGCACCGCCGTTCAGGCGTGCAACGGGATTGCTTCATAGCGGCTTGCTCATGCGCAAGATCGGGACCGCAACGCCGCCGCGGTCGTCCGTGAGGCGTTCGCATGGCTCGTAGCCGCAGGCGCGGTAGAGCGGTTCGCCTGCCATGGTGGCCATCAGTTCAACTTTCTTGAAGCCTTCGGACCGTGCCGCCCCCTCGCAGAGCGAGAGAATCAGCCGACCCACGCCTTTGCGCGTGTGTTGCGGGTGGGTGTACATGGCGCGGACCCGCGCCGCATCCTTCGCTGGGTCGAGCAGGACAGCGCTGCGACCGGGCGACTGGTCTCCGCCGTACAGGGTGGCGCGGCGGCTCCATCCACCGCAACCTGCAACCCTGCCGTCCACTTCCACGACGAAATAAGTTCGATCATCGATGAGCTGGGTGTCCAACCCCATGATCGCCCGGCTCGACGCAATCTGGCTTTCGTCGAGGAACGGCTTCTGCAATTCGGATATTGCAGCGTCCATCAAGGCCCTTAGCGCGTCAATGTCGTCGCGGTAGGCAAGCCGGTAGGTCAGGTTCGCACTTGTCATGGTTCGCTCCTTGAGGCCGCCTGCGCATTCACCAATTTAGACTAGATCAAGTCGCTGCTCGTTTGCAAGCGCCGATGCTTGAGACTGAACGTCCGATCGTGGCCGACTGTAGTCGAAGGTGGTTGGCGCCGGGGGGCCGAAGCCGTCAGCTGGCTTGTTCGAAAGCCGTCATTCGTTGCGACCGCAATGGGAGGCCAGACCTCAGGGCTGGCAGACGGCTTCCAGATGTTCGTGCGTGGAACGTGTTTCTCATATCCAGTCCCATCATCAACGCCGACGACTTGATGGCCGACGCAGGGTCGAAGGTTGCAAGAACTCGTCCGCGGGAGGCCCGCAAGTCATTCCAAACGATCAGCCGCAGCTTGATATTGGTCAAGCACCGGCGCCACCGCGCACCCTAGGATGCCCTGACCGAATCAAGGAGCTTCTTGTGAAAGCATATTTTGTGGGTGGCGGCATCGGCTCTCTGGCAGGCGCGGCATTCATGATCCGTGACGCGGGCGTCGCGGGCGCACAGATCACCATCATCGAGCGCTCGGCGATTGCCGGCGGCAGCCTGGACGCCGCGCCGCATGCGACCGGCGGCTACTCTCTGCGTGGTGGGCGCATGCTGACTTCTGACCACTACGAATGCCTGTGGGATCTGCTGAAGACCATCCCCTCGCTCGACCACCCGGAAGAATCGGTCTTTGAAGAGACGGCTCGCTTCAACCGCGAGCATCCGGCCCACTCGAGTGCGCGCCTTGTCGACCAGCACCGCTTCAAGCTCGACCTGAGTTCGATGGGTTTCACCAACGCCGACCGGCTGGAGCTGGTGCGCCTCGCCGAGACCTCCGAAGACGCATTGGGCACCAGCCGCATCACAGACTGGCTCTCGCCCCCATTCTTCCGTACCAACTTCTGGTGGATGTGGCAGACTACTTTTGCCTTCCAGCCCTGGCACAGTGCAGTCGAATTGAAGCGCTATCTGCATCGCTTCATGAATGAGTTCCCGCGCATCGAGACTCTGGCAGGCGTGAAGCGCACGGTCTACAACCAGTACGACTCGATCGTGCAGCCACTCGAAGCATGGCTGCGCGCGGGCGGCGTGAATTTCGTGCGCGGCACGACCGTGACCGAAATGGACCTGCGCGACGAAGGAGGCCAGGTCACAGTGCAGGCGCTGCATGTGCTCGACGACGCGGGCACGCGACGGATCGCCGTCGGCGCCGAGGACTTGGTCTTCTTCCAGAACGCGTCGATGACCGATGCGTCGAGCACTGGTTCGATGGAGTTCGCCGCGCCGCGCCTGACGATGGCCGACAGCGGCGGCTGGACGCTATGGGAGAAGATCGCACGCGGCCGGCCGGAATTCGGCAACCCCGCAGCGTTCAACAGCAGCATCGCCGAGTCATACTGGGCCTCGTTCACGGTCACCTGCAATACGACGGCCTTCTTCGACCGCATGGAGAGCTTCTCTGGCGACCGTGCTGGTACCGGCGGACTGGTAACGTTCAAGGACTCGAATTGGCAGATGTCGGTGGTGCTGTACCACCAACCCCACTTCCGCGACCAGCGCGCCGACCAGCAGGTCTTCTGGGGCTACGCGCTGCAGCCAGACCGCGTCGGAAACTTCGTACCCAAGGCGATGAGCGACTGCAGCGGCGCCGAGATACTGCAAGAATTGCGCGGCCACCTGAACTTCGACCCCGAGGTGCTGGCCGGCGCGATCTGCATCCCCTGCCGCCTGCCCTACATCACCAGCATGTTCATGCCACGCGCCAAGACCGACCGGCCGTTGCCGGTGCCCAAGTGCTCCCGCAACCTGGCCTTCGTGAGTCAGTTCGTCGAGATCGGCGACGACGTGGTGTTCACGGTCGAGTATTCGGTGCGTGCGGCGCAGATGGCGGTCTATCAGTTGCTGGGCGTGCGACGCCAGGTGCCACCGATCACGCGTCACGACCACTCGCTCAAGGTCATGTTCGATTCGCTGGTGAAGTCCTTCAGCTGAGGTCGCAACACGGCTCGCGCCGAAGTTGCAGAACAACGCCGCTCCGATGTTGCAGGTCATCAACTCGCCCTGTTGAACCGTCTTGGCAAACTCTCCAGCGGCCGGCTGGCTTCGCTTGCTGCGGTCGTTCACGATCGACCGGTCGTGGCCGAATTCTGCCTGCTGATCTAGTCGGGCAATTGCTCCGCGCCGGCGCGCTGCGAGGGACGAAAGCGCATCGTCATCGCTCATCGAGCGTCACACCAACAAGGAGGCCGGGTGGATCAAGGTGTTCAAAAGAAGGCATTCGTACTATCGCGCGCACCGCACGCAGCTCCTTCGGCTCTCTTGATCGCGACGGCGATGCTGATTGCCGCGTGCGGCGGCGGGGGTGGCGGCGCTGCTCTTCCGATCGTCGGCATTCCGCCCGCGAATGGCGGCGCGCCCAATCCGGACGATGGCAACCCTAGCGGCTACCCACATGCATCGGAACCCATCGGCACGGTACGCCAGATCTACGACGGCGCACTTTCCCCCGACTTGGCTGTCAACACCTATCGCAACATCGATCGGCTGTTTCCGACGCGCACCATCGAACCCGGCGCCACGCCCTCTGCACTGCCCTCGGCGGGCTCGCGGCTCACGCAGGTGAGCTTCATGGTAGACGCAGCGACATACAGCCTCGCCGAGTTCATGTCGGTGAATCGTGTGGCGGGCCTGCTCATTCTGAAGGACGGCAAGATCGCCGATGAGACTTACCAGTACGGCAACACGCAGCGGACGCGTTGGATGTCGATGTCGGTGGCCAAATCGATTACCTCGACGCTGATCGGCGCGGCCGTGAAGGACGGCTACATCGCCAGCATCGATGACCCGGTCATCAAATACGTGCCGCGGCTGGCGGGCAGTGCCTATGACGGCGTGACGGTGCGCAACGTGATGATGATGGCATCGGGTGCCCGTTGGACCAACGACGGAAGCTCACGGAACAATCCCGCCATAAACGCAGGCATTGTTTTCCACGCCGCCGCGAGCGCGTCGCAGGCCTTGCCGGATCTGACCTGTGACGCCCTGTGAGCCGCGCCGAGCAGCATGTGCCGTGTCATGGACCGCCGAACTGGAACGCCCTTGTAAGAGGGCAATCGCCCTCGTCGCCCTCAAAAGACCCCGAATACCTTCAACAAGATGATGACGCCGATGGGCACGCCGCATAGCCAAAGGATGATGCTTTTCATGTGACTTCCTCGGTGGTGGGTATGCTGTCACGGTAGCCAGCGTCACCTCGGTTGGCGAAGGGAAAAAACGGCCCTTGCAGTAGGAAAACGTCCGCGCCGGTGATCGCCGACGGTTTGCGCCGGGATCATGCAGATGCTTCGTCCGGATGTGTCGAGCGAGTCACGGAATGGCGCTCCGCCTGCCGCTGTTGCAGATTCGGTCAACACCTACAAGCCTCGTCATTAGGAGACGACGCCGGGAGCCCTGCGGCACGCGACCATAGCTCGCAAGGCTGCGCCGCGGCGGCCTGGACGGTTTTGTTTCTGTTCCGCATCAAGCAACACCAAGGAGCAAATCATGGCCAATGGCAGCCTTTTGCGTCGCGCCGACCAACCTTGTGCTGATCGCGTTCCTTTTGCCGATGTGCCGGCCGATGAGCAGGCGGTCGATGTGTTGAGCGAACTGCTCGAACACGCGCGCGACGGCGAACACGGCTTTCGCACCTGTGCCCGAGAGGTGCCTTCTGCATCAAGCCTGAGGCAGTCGTTCAACCGGCGCGCTTCGCAGTACCACGAGGCCTGCGATGACTTGGAACGAATGATTCGGCGCCATGGAGGCTCGCCCATCGAGTGTGGTACGACCGGGGCGACCATCCACCGGGGGTGGGTGCGGGTGAAAGGAGCCATCGGTGCCAACAGTGAGTTGTCACTGCTTGACGACTGCGAACGTAGCGAAGAGGCAGCCGTCGCACTCTACCGCGAGGCGATGCAACGAAACCTGCCACCCGACGTCCGCGACCTGGTCGAGCGCCAGGCTGCAAGCGCGCAGCAAAGCCAAGATCAGCTCCGGGTGCTGCGCGGCGAAATCCGCCTAGGCGCGTGACGAAGACAGTCCGGTGCGTGTCGTCGATGCAATCGTAGAACTAGTTCCACTCCCCGAATTTCGAAGCATCGATGTGGCTCAGCCGCTGCTCGACAGTCTGGCCGAAGAATCGGGCGAGCTGGCGCGTTTGGCGGTTGGTCCATTGGCAGGCGTCGAGACGCTGAGCTCGTCAACGCGATGACGAATGCGGCCATCGAGACGGTGGTCGATACCAACGACCGACCCTTCGTCCGCTCCGATCGTGGTGCTCACTGTCGCTGGCCTGGTTGGCGATCGCGGATCGGTGACGCCAAGCTGGTTCGCTCGATGGCTCTCAAGGGGTGCTCGCCTGACAACGCGGCGTGCGAAGGCTTCTTCGGCCGGAGGGCGCCACGGTCGACTCCCTTGGCTCTCTCAGCCATGTCGAATACCGGCAAGTCTCGGACTTGCGACGTAACGCAGTCCAACTTTTTATCCGTATCCCCTCGGGTCAGAGATTGAGCGTGCTCGGCCTCGAAAGCGTCCGGAGTTAGGGCAAGGATCTCGACAGAAGGATTGCGTAGGTTGACTTGGAACACCTCGTCGCAGTCGAGGACCTGCATGGCTCCATCGGCCGGAAGCGTGAACCCGCGTATACCTGCCGAGATTCGCGGCAGTGCAGTTTCCTTCATGGTCGAAGGTCGCGTCGAGGCAACGACAGAGGTTGTGCTCGAATGTCTGGTCTTGGCCGACTGTAGCCGGACAGACTGTAGGCGCAAGGGGCCTTTGCTGCCAGTCTTCCCCTCCAGAGCGGTTATCGGAAATCAAGGGGGTGGCGATTGGGGCTCACGCCGGGCCATCTTCCGGGGCGGGGGCGCCTTGGCGTCCGTTCAAGTCGAGGGGGATCTGTTCGCGCAAGCCGCGTCTTCCCCTAGACTGAACAAGGTTCGCTCCGAGTTGGGATCGCACTTGGGCCGCTTGTTGCGGAGCGGGGCGTCGGGTATACCACTCACTTGACTATGGATCCGCTCTTCAAGAAAGCCATCGCGCAAGGAGTTGCGGGGATGGCCGTATTCGTTGCCTTCATTTTCCTGCCCGCGGGCACGTGGCAATACTGGCAGGGCTGGCTCTTTATCGCAGTCTTTGCCGCCTCGACCATCGGCTTCACCGTCTATCTCGCCCTCCACGACAGGCCGCTTCTCGAACGCCGCATGAATGCCGGACCACAGCATGAGAAAGAATGGCCGCAGAAGATCATCGTGTCGCTCATCATCCTCGCGTTTTTCATTTTCATCATCCTGCCTTCACTCGACTACCGATTTGGCGTCTCGCCGGTGCCCGCATATCTCTCCTTTGTCGGGAACGTCGTGATCGTATTGTCATTCCTCTTTATTTTCTGGGTCCTGAAGGTCAATAGTTATGCAGCAGCCAACATCAGCGTCGCGGACGATCAAAAGGTGATCGACAGCGGCCCCTACGCTTATGTGCGTCATCCCATGTACGCTGGCGCGCTCTGGCTTTTCATCGGAATGCCGCTTGCACTCGGCTCATGGCTCACGCTCTGTCTCGTCCCGCTCATTCTGCCGGTGCTTGTCTGGCGGCTTCTTGATGAGGAAAAAATCTTGCGCCGCGATCTTCCCGGATACAACGAATATGCGAGCCAGGTGCGTCATCGTCTCATTCCCTATGTCTGGTAGGAAATGGGGCAGCCGTTTACTGGAACTGGCCGACCGTAGCCGGTCGCACCCTCGAAGCTTTGGGCCCATCGCCGACCTTCCGCTTGCTCCAAAAGAGACTTCGACCAGGAAGACCGTGCTCAAGAGGCGCTCTGCCAACGATCTCACTCGGCGCAGTTCAGCATCCACTGGACACCGAAACGATCGGTCAATTTGCCGTAGTAGTCGCCCCAGGGCTGGATGCCCAAGGGGGTTGTGATTGTTCCGTCGGCACCCAGGGCCTGGAAGAGTTTGTTCGTGGCACCTCGGTCGTCCATCGCGAGCAAGTGCGCGGAGCCCCGCATCGGTTCGGCGTCTTCGTTGTCCGAGGCATAGAAGAGCAGGCCTGGTCCCTCGAACTTCGCGTGCATGACCTTGCCGCGCATGGCCTCGTTCTTCACGGGCATGCTATCGACTCCGTAGCGCAGAACCTCGACGACACGGCCAAGACCGCACTCCGTATAGAAGGCCAGAGCCTGATCACAGTTTGTGGTGAAGAACAGATAGTTCGAGAGTTGCATGATGGTGTACTTGGATGCGAATGGAGCCACGACACTGTCTGCTACCACCCGGTAGACCGTGTTGCTGCCCCGGGCGTGTCAGGCTGAAGCAGCCCCTTCACTGAGCTGCGCATTGGTGAGGGCTGCCCCGGCAATGCCCCAGGCCCCGTCCACCGCGTGCACGACGTTGACCCATATGCGCTCCTTCGGGTGGTGCTCGCCAGACAGCTCATGAATGATGCTCGTGGCCTCTTCGATATAGCCGACTTGCACATCCCGACTGGCGAACGCGAAGGATGGGACCTTCCATTCCACGAAGGCCACGGAGGCCTCCTTGGATCCGGAATACGTGTGTTCCTTCGGCAAGACGTGGATCGAGCCAACGATGTTGGGCGCCATCGCCTCGTTTCCCGCCAGGCCGTGCCACTTGAGCATGGCATCGGACAGTCGGCTGAAGGCGGCTTTTTCCTGGCCTTTGGGGAGAACGCCCTCGGTGAGGGTGAGGGTAAGTGGCATGGGTACTCCAAGTAGAAAGAACGGCATCGACTCACACGCTGCGATCTGCAGGGCATTTCAAGTAACGACCGTTATTCGATAATACATAACGATCGTGTTTTGAACAACTACAATTGTTGGCTTCACATGTCGAAGGAGCTTCTTGTGTCAAGGTCCGAGCAGAAGGTGCAGACGCGGCAACGCATCCTGGAGGGCGCAGGTCGCGGGTTCCGCAAGGCTGGATTCGGCGGGATCGGGGTGGACGGCCTGGCGAAGGAAGCAGGCCTGACATCGGGTGCCTTTTACGTGCATTTCGACTCAAAGGCCCACGCATTCCGGGAATCGGTCGCACAGGGCATGGCCGAGTTGCGGGGTGGCGTGCTGTACTTCCAAGAAAAGCACGGACGCGCTTGGTGGCCGGAGTTTGTGCGCTTCTACCTCGGTGCCAAGCGCACGTGCGACTTGTCAGAGAGTTGCACGCTGCAGACGATGCCGGCGGAAGTGGCGCGATCGGACGAAGCCTCCCGTACAACGTTTGAGACGGCATTGCGCGACGTTGCACAGGCGATCATCGATGGTCCCGCCTCACCAGGTGCGCCACGGGACGTGGGAGCCGCTTGCGCCGCCCTCTCTTCGCTTGCGGGCGCTGTCACGCTCGCACGTGCTGTCGGGAGCGGCGCCTTCGCGGACCAGATCGCTGCAGGGACGGAACACGCATTGCTCGGTGCGCCAAGCGGAAAGATTTCGGTCAAGAAAGCCGCTTGAGCGTGGCTTGTAAGGTCGTCTTGGTGATTGTCCTCATGCCGCGAGTTCAGCAGAGCTGAACGAATGTTGTGAACGCGTCCTTCGCCGGATCATGGAAAACATACACCGCCGCCTCGTCATGAAAGTAGTCGGCCACAGGAAACTGCCCCAGGAAAACCAAAGGGCCAGCATCTCCGATGGGCCACGCTGGAGCCTGCAACCAGCGCGGGGGCTGCTTGGCGTACTTAAACAGTTCCAGGATTCTCTGACGCAGCCATGCCTTTCTCTGTTTGGAAGGCAGGGGTGGTGCGGCATCGAGTAATGAGGCAAGGAACTTGACGTCCGCGCCGAGCCGGCGCGGCTGGGCATCGAGCAGCAGCGCATATTCCGCCGTTGCGGTCCCGGCCAGCGCCGTCTCCACTCCGTGCTTCTGGAGCAACGAGACCAGTACGTTCTGTGCGTTGAGCACGTGGCCCGGGTCGCTGAAGTCGAGCCCGATCAGGTAGTGGAACAGCGTCGTCCCCGTTTGGCAAAATCGAGGAGCGCTCTCTGCCGAGAGCAAGGTTTCAATGTCCGGATCGTTGTAGAGCTGTTGCTCGAACTCGGACACCGGGGTTTTGCCAGAGGCGAAGTCGCTCAATCGTTGCAGGGCTTCAGTTGATGGAGGCATTCTCGAAGGCTTCTAGATTGGCAAGCGCCGCGAACGAGCGGTCTCGCGGGACCCGTGGCAACTGGCTGAATGATGGCATGTGGCCGAATTCAGCCGCGCAGCTGCAACGCCCAAAATATGGCCAACATCCAGTTTTTTCCGATCGCTATCCTGCGCGGCATCGGCAGGCGCGATTCAGTTAATGATCTCTCCCATGCCTGCGCGTACGCGCTCCTTCAACTGCAGGATGTATTCCGCGTCAAAGAGTTCCCAGGTCTCCAGTTCGCCGACGATACGAAGCGGCTCCCGGCTGCGGTAGGAGCGTGTGGGATTGCCCGGAAACTTCTTGTCGGTGACGTTGGGGTCGTCCTCGAAGGCGCCTGTCGGTTCGACGATGTAGACGCGGCGACGACCGTCGCCCTTCGCCATTTCGGCAGCCAGCCCGGCGCCTTTGGGCCAGGCGGTGAAGTAGATGTGGTTCATCACGACGTCGCCGTCGTAGTTTGAGCGGAAGCCTGCGGTGAGCAGGTCGCCCACCTGGAGGTCCGCCCGCGTTCCGTGGAAGTAAGGGCCGGTGTCCAAGACAGCCATCGCAAGTCGCTCCTCTGCAGAAACGAAAAGCCGCGGAGTTTACTCGGGTGGATGTTCACATAGGCCGTGTGAGCGAGGGCCCCGTTTCGGGTGCAGCAGGGCGTCTTTGAAAGACAGCTCCTGGCCAGCTCGCCCGCTTGTGGGTGCGAATGCAAGAAGCGTCCGCCTTTGACCACTTCAGCCTGCAACTTCTTGAACGCACAGGCGCAGAAGCGGCGTCCTGTTTCTCCATGAGGCTACGTGCAGCGTGCAGCGTGCAGGTGCGGAAGTCCGCAGTTGGCCGAGTCGGGAACGGGTCATTGGTCATGCCCACGAAGCCCTCGGCAGTATCCCCGTGAGCTGGTGCACGAGACCAGAAGAGTCCCATCGCATCAACCCCTTGGTATGAGCCCGAAGTGGGAGCTGAACCCCTAGAACGCGAATTGCAAAGGCCGCGCCGACGAGACAAGTCTCAGGCAGCGTGTCGAACTTCATCGGCCGTTCAGTCATATCGCACGATGTCGTAGCCTTCCTCCGCCGATGGCGCGACGAAGTGACTGGTTATTTCGTCGAATTCCGCGTCCGTCGTTTCAAACGGATGCTCTCCCGAGAGGTTGCGAATGCGCAGGCGCGCCTTGCAGACTTCGTCGGGAACATCCAGGTAGTGCAAGCGATGGGCGGCCCCGGCCTTCTCGAAGACGCCGCGGCCCCATCCTCTTGCTGCGACGGTGTTCGAGGGGAAATCGAATACGACGGACGTGCCGGCCGCGAGCAGCGCCTCGACGTGGCCCGACATCGCTTCACGCAATCTGCCGGCACAGCGAAGGTAATCCGCGAGGGCATGAATCTCGTTCGGGTAAAGACGCGCGAGCCAATCGTCCTCGCTGATGAGAACCGTCTTCGGCTGCGCTGCGAGGTGCCTGGTGAGCGTCGACTTTCCGGAGGCGATCTTCCCGCAGACCATATGCAGGACCCCTGGCAAGGAGGAGGCGGCGGCGGCCGTCCGCGAAGTTTCGGTTTCGAGCATTCCAATCTCCAGTAACTCTGAGGAGCCCAGGAGACAGAAAAAAACCCGCCTCGTGGGGCGGGTTGCTTTGGCGACTCGGGCCGCGCGCTAACCCACCATCCTTCGGATGGTGCGAATAATCGACGCGAGCTGCGAACAAGCCATTGGAGGGCAAAGATAGCGAGTTCCGGAGGGCTCGGCAATCCGTTCGAGGCGCTGATGCTCTTCCACGCGGGCGCGAGGCCGGTCCAGCGCGCATGGACGGAGCAATTTGGCGCCGCCGCCGTGCTGTGCGCGGCGCTGCCGCTGTGGAACATGTGCGCCGGCACCGTCAGTCACCTAGCACCTGCCGCAGCGACCCGTTGCACGGCCCGACCACTGCGCCGGGATGCAACGGTGCCGGCCCGCGCGCTGTTCGACCTTGTAGCAATGCAGCGGGAAAACCCGCGGCCGGCAGCCCGCGCGATGCGCGAAAGAGCCCCTGGAAGGCTGCATTGCGCGTGGCATGGAGATTGCCCTTGACTCCCGTGAAGGCATGCCCGCATGGCACGCCCGAGCCGCTATCCACACCCACGAGGAGACATCCCATGCAATTGAAGCTCTTGAACGCGCTCATGGCCATCGGCCTGGCCGCGGCCGGCGGCGCCGGCGCGCAAGTCACGGACAAGATGATCCAGTCCGAAGCCACGGCAAACGGCAACGTCCTGACCTGGGGGGTCAATACCCAGGGCCAGCGCTACTCGCCGCTGAAGCAGGTCAACACCGGCACCGTGTCCCGGCTCGCGCCGGCATGGGCCTTCTCCTTCGGCGGGGAGAAGCAGCGCGGCCAGGAGGCGCAGCCCGTGATCCACAACGGCAAGATGTTCGTCACCGCCTCGTACTCGCGCATCTACGCCCTCGACGCCACCACCGGCAAGAAGCTGTGGAAGTACGAGCACCGCCTGCCCGAGGGCATCATGCCCTGCTGCGACGTGGTCAACCGCGGCGCGGCGCTGTACGACAACCTGGTGATCTTCGCCACGCTCGATGCGCAGCTGGTGGCGCTCGACCAGAACACCGGCAACGTGGTCTGGAAGGAGAAGATCGACGACTACGCGGCCGGCTACTCGGCCACCGCGGCGCCGATCATCGCCAACGGCCTGATCCTCACGGGGGTGTCGGGCGGCGAGTTCGGCATCGTCGGCCGCGTCGAGGCGCGCGACGCCAAAACGGGCAGCATGGTGTGGTCGCGCCCCACGGTGGAAGGCCACATGGGCTACACCTACGACAACGACGGCAACAAGAAGGAGGCGGGCGTCTCGGGCACCGTCAACAAGAGCTGGCCGGGCGACCTCTGGAAGACCGGCGGCGCTGCCACCTGGCTGGGCGGCACCTACGACAGCAAGACCGGCCTGGCCTACTTCGGCACCGGCAATCCGGCGCCGTGGAACAGCCACCTGCGCAAGGGCGACAACCTGTTCTCGTGCTCGACCGTGGCCATCGACGTGAAGACCGGCCAGATCAAGTGGCACTACCAGAACACGCCCAGCGACAGCTGGGACTTCGACGGCGTGAACGAGTTCGTCACCTTCGACATGGACGGCCGGCGCGTGGGTGGCAAGGCCGACCGCAACGGCTACTTCTACGTGAACGACGCCACCACCGGCCAGCTGCTCAACGCCTTTCCCTTCGTGAGGAAGACGACCTGGGCCGACGGCATCGACCTGAAGACCGGCCGCCCGAACTTCGTGGCCGACAACCGCCCGGGCGATCCGGTCGCGGGCGGCGACGGCAAGAAGGGCAGCTCGGTCTTCGCCGCGCCGGGCTTCCTGGGCGGCAAGAACCAGATGCCGATGGCCTACAGCCCCGACACCAAGATGTTCTACGTGCCCGCCAACGAATGGGGCATGGACATCTGGAACGAACCCGTGGCCTACAAGAAGGGCGCGGCCTACCTCGGCTCGGGCTTCACCATCAAGCCGCTCAACGAGGACTACATCGGCGCGCTGCGCGCGATCGATCCCAAGAGCGGAAAGATCGCCTGGGAGATCAAGAACGGCGCGCCGCTGTGGGGCGGCGTGCTCACCACCGGCGGCAACCTGGTGTTCTGGGGCACGCCCGAGGGCTACCTGAAGGCCGCCGATGCCAAGACCGGCAAGGTGCTGTGGGAGTTCCAGACCGGCTCGGGCGTGGTCGCGCCGCCGGTCACCTGGCAGCAGGGCGGCGAGCAGTACGTGGCCGTGGTCTCGGGCTGGGGCGGCGCGGTGCCGCTGTGGGGCGGCGAGGTGGCGAAGAAGGTCAACCTGCTGGAGCAGGGCGGCATGGTGTGGGTCTTCAAGATCCCTTCCGCCGGTACTGCGCGCACCGCCCGGGCGGGCGAGGCCCGCGTGGCGTCCAACTGAAGGAGGCGGCATGACGGATCGCAACAGCGAAGGAGGCCGCGGCGCCTCCCGCCGGGAGTTCGTCGGCCGCGCGGCCGGCGGCGCCTGCCTGCTGGCGGCGCTGCCGGTGCGCGTGCTGGCCGCGCCGCCGCGCGCCGAGGAAAGCGACGAGACGGCCGTGCAGCTGGGCTACAGGCACGACACGAAGAGCGTCGACAAGAAGAAGTACCCGCGCCACGCGGCCACGCAGGAGTGCGTGAACTGCGCCATGTGGCAGGGCACGCCCTCCGATGCCTGGGCGGGCTGCGCGATGTTCGGCCGCAAGCAGATCGCGGCCAAGGGCTGGTGCCAGGCCTGGGCGCCCAAGCCCGCCTGATCGCCGCAGCTACGGCATCGGCCGCCGCGCGGCCGGCTCGATCCGCAGGCCGGGCGTGGCCTCCCACCGCCCGGCCTTGTCGACCCACAGCGCATCGACCTGCCATTGGCGTGCGACCTGCCGCGCCTGCGCGGGGCCGGCGACGAAGAACACCTTGGTGAGCGCGTCGGCCAGCGCGCCGCTGGGCGCCGCGACGGTCACGGCCGACAGGGCCGGCGGCGAGTAGCCCGTGTGCGGATCGACGATGTGGTGGTGCCGGCGGTCGGGGCTGAAGAAGGTCTGGCTGTCGGCCGAGGTGGCCACGCAGCGCCCGTCGGCCAGCAGCCGTGCGATCAGCGCGGATTCGGCCTGCGGGTCGGCAATGCCGAGCGACCAGGCCTGCGTGCCGCCGCGCAGCCCGAGCGGCGCGAACTCGCCGGCATCGACCAGCGCATGCCGGATGCCGCACGCCGCCAGCGCCTCGCGCACGCGGTCCGCCGCAAAGCCCTGCGCGATGCCGTTGAGCGTCACCGCCATGCCCCGCGCGTCGAAGCGCACCAGCCGGTGCCGCACGTCGAGTGCGCGCCAGTCGACCCGTGCGCGCGCCGCCGCCACTTCCTGCGCGTCCGGCAGCCGGCCTTCGCGCTGTGCGGCGGCGAAGGCCTCCCACAGCGGCTGCACCGTGATGTCGAAGGCGCCGCGGCTCTCGCGCGAGACCTCGTGCGCGATGCGCAGCACCGCGAGCAACTCCTGCGGCGGCGAGGCCAGCCGGCCCTCGCGGTTCAGCCGCGAGAGCGCGCTGGCGGGATCGAACAGGCTCATCTGCGCCTCGATGCGGCGCAGCAGCGCCACGCCCTCGTCGAGCGCGCGTTCCACGACCGCCTCGCGTTCGTGCCCGGCCTGCAGGCTCAGCGCGGTGCCGAAGCCCAGCAGGTCGCGCCGGCCCCAGTGCAGCGCGGTGACGGCCGGCGCCAGGGCCGTGCCGCCGGCCAGCGCGCCCAGGCCGAGCGACAGGCGCAGCAGCTGGCGCCGCTTCATGCCGCGCTCCGGCCGACGGTGGTGGCGACCGCCGCGCGCACCGGGATCACCCGCTGGCGCCCGCGCGCGATCAGCGGCGCGCAGCGCTCGGGGCTGTCGTGGATGGCCACGCAGTCCAGGCACTGGAAGCACTCGCCGTAGACGATCGCGCCGTCGGGCTTGATCGCCTGGTACTCGCAGCGGTGCCGGCAGGTCTGGCAGGGTGTGCCGCATTCGGCGCGGCGCGGAATCCACTTCAGCAGCCGCGCCTGCCCGAGCAGCTTGAGCCCCGCGCCGAGCGGGCACAGGTAGCGGCAGAAGCCCTTGTAGAGCACCAGGTTCAGCAGCACCAGGCCGCCCGCCCAGGCCACGAAGGGCCAGGCGCGCACGAAGTTCAGCGTGATCGCAGTCTTGAAGGGCTCGATCTCCACCGCCCGGTCGGTCCAGGCGGGCGAGAGCGCCGCCAGCACGAGGATGACGGCCAGCACCGCGTACTTGACCCGCTTGAGCCGCGCATCGAGGTCGCGGTGCAGCCGCAGGCGCCTGCCCAGGCCGAGGCGCCGCGCGAGCTGCGCCGCCAGCTCCTGCAGCGCGCCGAAGGGGCAGAGCCAGCCGCAGAAGGTGCCGCGTCCCCAGACCACCAGCGTGAGCGCGACGAAGGCCCACAGGGCCACGCTCATCGGGTCGTACATCAGGAAAGCCAATGAGCGCCCGGCTGCCAGCGCCTGGATCGCGGCGGTGAGGTGGACGATCGAGAGCTGGCCCTGCGCGAACCAGCCGATGAAGACCAGCGTGAAGACCAGGTAGCCGGTGCGAAATCGCGCCAGCCGCGCGGGCGTGGCGACGATCCAGCGCGGCCGCGCCAGCACCACCGCCAGCAGCGCCAGCGCGCCCGCGAGCACCGCCAGTTCCCAGGCGCGCGCCTGCCACACGGCCAGCCAGCCCCGGGCCTCGCCCTGCGGCGCGATCACCTGGTCGGGCGGCAGCCGGTAGGGCAGGGCGAAGTCGCGGCTCACCCGCTCGCCATAGAGCATGCCCTTCTCGCGCGTCACGCGCAGCGCGAAGTCCAGCGGCCGGGCCGGGTCCAGGCCGGCCGGCCCGATGACGCGGAACACCTTGGCATCGGCGCGCCGCAGCGCGGCCGGCAGCCGCAGCGGATCGTCCAGGTCGAGGTCGCGCAGCTCCAGCGGCAGCTCGCCCTGCCGGAGCGTCAGGCGGTCCGGCACCGCGCCGCGCACGAAGTTGTCGCCCACGAAGGTGTAGCGGCCGGTGGCGATCGCCAGCAGCGCATGATCGCCTTCGTCGATGCGGCCGAGCAGGTGCTGCCAGCCCGCTTCCGACAACAGGTTGCGGCCCACGGCCGGGACGTTCAGGTAGGCCAGGTACAGCTCGCTGAAGGTCTCGCCGGAGGCCGCGCCGGTGCCGTCCGCCTCATCGACACCCGTGCCTGCGAAGGCCCGTTCCACCTGGCCGCGCGAGAGCCGCACGCGCTGCACCAGCCCGGCCTGCAGCAGCGCCTCCCAGTCCATCGGCCGGAAGCCGTCGTGCCGCACGCGCGCCAACAGGGCCGGGTCGCTGCCGGCGGCAAAGCCGAGCCGCGCGCGCGCCACCCGCAGCGCGGACGCCAGCAGGCTCTGGTGGAGGATGCGCACCGACGCGGTGGCCTTCGCGACCCCGTCGATGTAGGCGTTGGCGCTGCCGTGCTGCTCGCCACGGTTGGCGTTGGAGCCGATCTTGAGGTTCTGCCGCAGCGACAGGCCCTTGTACTGCTCGGCGAAGCGCAGCAGCGGCCCCTCGCCCAGCCCCTCGAGGAACACCGGCTCGTGGTGCGAGAGCACGCGCACGTCGAGGAAGGCGCCCTTCGCATCCAGCGCCACCAGCAGGTTGATCGGCGTGCCCGAGAAGCCGGGGAGTGGCGCCAAGTCGATCGACTCGAAGACGTAGCCCGCGAGCACCGGGCTGGTCATGTCCTGCTTGAAGATCGGCCAGACTGGCAGCTGCGCGTCCTTCTCGCCCACGGTCCACGGCGGCGGGAAATGCCGCTGCAGCGCGGCACGCGTCATCACGCCCGCCTGCGCCGCCAGCGCCGTGCCCATCAGCAGCACCGCCGCCAGGAGGCGCCGCCCGGTCACAGCGAGATCTCCATGCCGTCGTAGGCCACCTCGATGCCATGGCGCTCGAGCTCCTGGCGCTGTGCGCTCGCGGCATCGAGGATCGGATTGCTGTTGTTGATGTGGGTCAGCACCTTGCGCCGCGCCGGCGTGGCCCGCAGCGCGTCCACCATGCCGGCGCGCGGGCCGGTGCCGGTCTGCGGCAGGTGGCCCATGTCGCTGGCGCTGCGGGTGCCCAGGCCGGCGTGGCGCATCTCGTCGTCGGTCCAGAAGGTGCCGTCGAGCAGCAGGCAGTCGGCCTCGTGCATCCAGCGCAGTTCCTCGGGACCGATCTCGGCCAGGCCCGGCGCATAGAAGAGGCGCCGCCCGCCCTGCAGGTCCTCGATCAGCAGCGCGATGTTGTCGCCCACCGCCTGTCCGCGGCGGTGCGGCGAATAGGGCGGCGCCTTGCCGGGAATGGCCACCGCGGTGAAGCGCAGCGAGGGAAAGCCGGCCACGCCGAAGTCGACGCGCGTCTGCGTGCCGGCCACCGCCAGCATGTGCCAGCGCGTGCCGCAGTAGTGCTCCAGCACGCCGAGCACGGGGAAGGAGGTGGTCAGGTCCTCGAACACGCAGGGCGTGGCATAGAGGTCGATGCGCGGCCCTTCGCGCAGCCCGAGCAGCCCGGCGACGTGGTCGATCTGCGCGTCCATCAGCACCACCGCCTTGATCGGCGTGTCGCGCAGGCCGCGGCGCGGATGCAGCTGGGGGTGGCTGCGAATCTGCTGGCCGATGTCTGGCGAGGCGTTGAGCAGCACCCACGATTCGCCGTCGGCGGAGACGGCGACGGAGCTTTGCGTGCGCGCGCAGGCATCGAGCACGCCTTGGCGCTGGCCCGCGCACAGCCGACAGTTGCAGTTCCATTGCGGAAAGCCGCCGCCCGCGCCGGAGCCGAGGACCAGGACTTTCATGAATCCTCGAACGCGGGGGCCGGCCGTTGCATGAAGTCTCCTCGAGTGGGCTGTACGGGCGGCATGGCGCAAGTCGCATGCCTGCGCGGCGCGCTGCGCGAAGCGCGCCGCAGGCACGGGATTGCCCTGGGATACCCCGAGAAAACGGCCCGGAAAAAGCGCCCCCCGCGCGAACTGCTCCAGGCTGGTACAGCACCGTGCGACGCTGGCACAGGGTTTCCCCCGGGCCCTCGCATGGCCTGTGTCAGTCGGCCTTGTTCCAGCGCAGCTTGCGGTAGATGGTGTTGCGGCTGATGCCCAGGCGCTTGGAGGCGACCGAGATGTTGCCGTCGGCCGCCGCAAGGGCGCTGCGGATCATCTCGATCTCGGCTTCCCCGAGCGTGCGCGGGGCGCTCGGGTCGGCAGCGGGCGATGGTTCGGCGGCTTGCGCGGCTTGCGGCGCTTGCTCGGCCACGGCGGCGTAGGCTGTCTGCATCGGAGCGGGGTCCGGTGCGAAAGAGGGCGCCGGTGCCGGTGCCGGTGTTGCGGCCTGGGGGCGCGCGCGCCGCACATCCTCCAGGAAGTCGTCCGACAAGTGGTGCTCGAAGATGTGGCTTTCGCCCGCGGCCATCACGGCGGCGGTGCGCAGCACGTTGGCCAGCTGGCGCAGGTTGCCGGGCCAGGCATAGGCCTTGAAGAGCGCGAGAACCGAGGCCTCGATCCCGGGCGTGTCTTGCGGGCATTCGGCCAGCAGGATGCGCCGCGCCACCACGTCCAGGTCGCTGCGCTCGCGCAGCGCGGGCAGCCGCACCACCAGGCCGTTGAGGCGGTAGTACAGGTCTTCGCGGAAGGTGCCCGCATCGATCATCTCGCGCAGGTTGCGGTGGGTGGCGCCGATTACCGCGATGTCCACCGGAATCGACTTGAGGCTGCCCAGCGGCGTGACGTTGCGCTCCTGCAGCACCCGCAGCAGCCGCGCCTGCAGCGCCAGCGGCATGTCGCCGATCTCGTCCAGGAACAGCGTGCCGCCGTTGGCCTGCACGATGCGCCCGACCGCGCCCTTGCGGCGCGCGCCGGTGAAGGCGCCGTCCTCGTAGCCGAACAGCTCGGCCTCGATCAGCGATTCGGGGATGGACGCGCAATTGACCGCCACGAAGGGCTGCCGGGCGCGGTTCGAGTCCTGGTGCACGGCGCGTGCGAGCAGCTCCTTGCCGGTGCCGGTCTCGCCGAGGATGAGCAGCGGAATGTCGCGGTTGATGACGCGCCGCACCTTCTGCAGCGTGGCCGCGATCTGCGCGTCGCCGGTGTCGAGGTAGCGCAGGCCGGAGAAGGGGACCTGCGCCGACGGGCAGGGCGGCCGCGCGGCCGCGGCGGCGGTATCGTGGGCGGGCGTGGACATGCGCGCTTCCACCGAGGTCACGGGCATGTCCAGCACCACCGCGCGCTGCGGCCCGTTGAAGCGGGCGCTGACGTGGAACTGCTGCCCGTTGGCCGCGTGCAGCATCATCGGCGTGGGCAGCGGCGCGCGGAAGTGGTCGAACACGGCCGAGGCCGTGATGCCGAACAGGCTCGGCAGGCTCTGCATGCGCAGCGCGGCAATGCTCATGTCGAGCTGGTCCAGCGCGCTGCGGTTGGCGCCCAGGATCTTGCCGTCCGCGCCCACCACGATGATCCCTTCGAGCAGCGTGCCGATGAACTCCGCGCGGCCATGGAAGTGCAGCCGCAGGCGGTTGCCGTAGTCGTCCGACAACCACTGGTTCTCGATCATGCGTGCCGACATGCGCACCAGGCCCATGGTGTGCTGGTGGTAGGAGCGCTGGTCGCCCGTCACGTCGAGCACGCCCAGCATCTCGCCGCGCGGATCGAAGATCGGTGCGGCCGAGCAGGTGAGGAAGTTGTTGGCGTGGATGAAGTGCTCGCCGCCATGCACGACCGTCGGCGTCTCCTCGACCAGCGTGGTGCCGATGGCGTTCGTGCCCTTGGAATGCTCGGCCCAGCTCACGCCCGGCGTGAGCGCCACCTTGTTGGCGCGCTGCAGGAACCGGTCGTCGCCGACGGAGTGCAGGATGGTGCCGGTGGTGTCGGCCAGCACGATCATGCTGTCGGTGTCGACGATCTGCTCGAGCAGCATCTCCATCACCGGCGCCGCATGCGTGAACAGCCGCTGGTTGCGCTCGCGCGCCACCGCGAGGTCGCTGCGCCGCAGCGGGTCGAAGTCCGGCCGCTCCACGCGCGACAGGCCCAGCGCGGCGCAGCGCTCGTGCCACTGCTGGATCAGTTCGCTGCGGCCGGCTCGGGGAGGCGCGACGGCCAGCGCCGACGGCGGGGTCCAGCCATGGGGAGGGCTGGCTGGGGCATGAAAGGCATCAACCATCTGCTGTCTCCTGGCCCGCTTCTTTGGTGCGGGCGACTTGTCTCTGGCCAGTTCGAATGCTGTTCACTGGTCGCTTCATTTTGGAACACCCCTCGGGGCCAGGTGTTCCGTCCCGGCGCTGCGACGGCAAGGATGCCACAGCAACCGGCCCTTGTGGGCACCATCCGCGACCGGGACGCTACAGCACAAGGCAAGTTGTGTTCCCGCTTGAAGCAATGGCCGTTGGCATAGCGATTGCAGATTTGTGCGGGTTCCCCCATCACCACAACGGAGACCCGACATGATGAATCCCGATCCACGAACCCTGCGGCCCCTGGCCCGCGCCGTGCTGGCCGCGGCAGTGCTGGGCATGGCCCTTTCCGGCGCTGCCCGGGCCCATGGCGACGTCACGCCGCAGGCCGTCGACACCTCTTCGCTGCCGAAGCTGGGCGAGCAGTGGCGCGCCGAGAACCCGTTCCGCGGCAACAGCGGGGCCATCACGATCGGCACCTCCGCCTACAACCAGAACTGCGCGCGCTGCCATGGCATCGACGCCATCTCCGGCGGCATCGCGCCCGACCTGCGCAAGCTCGACAACGATTGCGCCTCGCTCAAGGACGCCGCGCGCAAGGCGGCCTGCGTGAAGGAGATCGACGACTTCTTCCTCACCACCGTGCGGCGCGGCCGCACGCGCAACGGCGCCGTCTACATGCCGCCGTTCGAAGGAACCATGAACCAGGAGGCGATCTGGTCGATCAAGTCGTATCTGGAGACGCGGCGCGACAAGCCGATGTGAGCCGCGGCCATGCACACATCTCCTCCTTCTTCTTCTTTCCCGCGGCTCTCGCGCCGCGCCTGCCTGCAGTGGGCCGCGGCAGCCGGCGTGGCCGCGCTCGCCGGCACGGTACGCGCGGGCGCGCTCGACCGGATCCGCGCGCGGGGCACGCTGAGCGTGGCGATCTACCAGGACATGCCGCCGTTCCACGTGGCCGGCCAGGGCATCGACATCGAGCTGGCGCGCGCGCTGGCCGGCGCACTCGACGTGAAGCTCTCGCTGCTGCCCTTCCTGGCCGACGAGAACATGGGCGACGACCTGCGCAACATGGTGTGGCGCGGCCATTACCTGGGCTTCGGCCCGGCCGACGCGCTGCTGCACGTGCCGGTCGACCGCCCGCTGATGGACGAGACGCCGCAGGCGCTCATCTTCGCGCCGTACTACCGCGAGCGCGTGGTGCTCGCGCGGCGGCTCGACCGCCTGCCGCAGCTGGACACGCTCTCGGCGCTCGGCGATGCGAAGGTGGCCGTGTCCGGCAAGACGCTCGCGGGCTGGCTCATGATCGGCGCCGACAACGGCGCCTACCGCGACCAGCTCGACACCCAGCCCAAGGACGGCGCCGAGGCCGCGCGCGCCCTGCAGCGCGGCGAAGTGGCCGCGGCCGCGGGGCTCGCATCGGAGATCGAATCGGTGCTGCGCGGCGACGCGCGCTTTGCCATTGCGCCGCTGCCCTCGCCGCGCATCCAGCGCAACGGCTGGGCGGTGGGCATGGCAGTCAAGAAGGACGCAACCGACCTGGCGCAGGCGCTGCAGGCCAGCGTCAACGCACTGGTCCAGAGCGGGCGGCTGCGCACGATGTTCGAAGGAGGAAACGTCGCCTGGCAGGCGCCGTGAACCGGCGAACCATGGCAATCGACCTAGCGCATTCCAGCGGACACCCACAACCACCACCCAACGACGGACGATGCGTCCGAACACCCATGAGCCTGCCTAATCCCATCGAATCCGTCCTGGTCGAGAACCGCGTGTTCCCGCCCGACGCCCGTGCCAGCGCCGGCGCGCGCATCAGCGGCATGGCCGCCTACGAGGCCCTGTGCCAGGAGGCCGAGCAGGACTTCGAAGGCTTCTGGAGCCGCCTGGCGCGTGAGAACCTGAGCTGGACCAAGCCCTTCAGCCGCACCCTCGACGAATCCAACGCCCCCTTCTACCAATGGTTCGGCGACGGCGAACTCAACGCCAGCGCCAACTGCCTGGACCGCCACATCGGCACCCCCGTCGAGCACAAGACCGCCATCGTCTTCGAGGCCGACGACGGCGCCGTCACCCGCGTCAGCTACAAGGAACTGCTCGCGCGCGTGAGCCAGTTCGCCAATGCCCTGAAGGCCGCCGGCATCGAGAAGGGCGACCGCGTCATCATCTACATGCCCATGACCATCGAGGGCGTGGTCGCCATGCAGGCCTGCGCGCGCATCGGTGCCACCCACAGCGTCGTGTTCGGCGGCTTCTCCGCCAAGGCCCTGCAGGAGCGCATCATCGACGCCGGCGCCGTGGCCGTCATCACCGCCAACTACCAGCTGCGCGGCGGCAAGGAGCTGCCCCTGAAGGCCATCGTCGACGACGGCATCGCCCTGGGCGGCTGCGAATCCATCCAGACCGTCTTCGTCTACGAGCGCACCCCCAGCGCCTGGCGCCGCGTCGAGGGCCGCGACAAGACATTCGCCGAGGCGCTGGCCGGCCAGAGCACCGAGTACGCCCCCGTCCCCGTGAACGCCGAGCACCCGCTCTTCATCCTCTACACCTCCGGCTCCACCGGCAAGCCCAAGGGCGTGCAGCACGCCACCGGCGGCTACCTGCTGTGGGCCCGGCTCACCATGGACTGGACCTTCGACATCCGGCCCGAGGACATCTTCTGGTGCACCGCCGACATCGGCTGGATCACCGGCCACACCTACGTCGCCTACGGCCCGCTGGCCGCCGGCGCCACCCAGGTCGTGTTCGAGGGCATCCCCACCTTCCCGCACGCCGGGCGCTTCTGGCAGATGATCGAGCGCCACCAGGTCAGCGTCTTCTACACCGCCCCCACCGCCATCCGCTCGCTCATCAAGGCCGCCGAATCGGACGAGAAGGTGCACCCGAAGAACTGGAACCTGGACAGCCTGCGCATCCTCGGCTCGGTGGGCGAGCCCATCAACCCCGAGGCCTGGATGTGGTACCACCGCCATATCGGCCATGAGAAATGTCCGATCGTCGACACCTTCTGGCAGACCGAGACCGGCGGCCACATCATCACGCCCCTGCCGGGGGCCACGCCGCTGGTGCCGGGCTCATGCACCTTGCCGCTGCCGGGCATCGCGGCCGCGATCGTCGACGAGACCGGCAAGGACCTGCCCAACGGCGCCGGCGGCATGCTGGTCATCAAGCGGCCCTGGCCCTCGATGATCCGCACCATCTGGAACGACCCCGAGCGCTTCAGGAAGAGCTATTTCCCCGAGGAGATGGGCGGCACCATCTACCTGGCCGGCGACGGCGCGGTGCGCAGCGAAGACCGCGGCTACTTCCGCATCACCGGGCGCATCGACGACGTGCTCAACGTCTCGGGGCACCGCCTGGGCACGATGGAGATCGAATCGGCGCTGGTGTCCAAGACCGACCTGGTGGCCGAGGCGGCGGTGGTGGGGCGGCCCGACGACGTGACGGGCGAGGCGGTGTGCGCCTTCGTGGTGCTCAAGCGCGGCCGCCCGACCGGCGAAGAGGCCAGGCAGATCGCCAACGAGCTGCGCGCCTGGGTGGCCAAGGAGATCGGCCCCATTGCCAAGCCCAAGGACATCCGCTTCGGCGAGAACCTGCCCAAGACGCGCAGCGGCAAGATCATGCGGCGCCTGCTGCGCAGCATCGCCAAGGGCGAGGCCATCACGCAGGACATCTCGACGCTGGAAAATCCGGCGATTCTGGAACAGCTGGCGCAGAGGAACTGAGGCGCGGCGGCCTGGCTGTCCGGATGCCTGGCATGCGATGCAGCGGAAGGCATCACTCAAACTGATGATGTGCCAGCATCTGCGCGCGCCGAGAATCTCCATCGACAAGGAAAGGACCTGCCGTGCAGCATTTCTTCACGTTGACGCTGGCGCTCGCGCTCCTGGCTGGATGCGCGGCTTCTTCCACTTCATCCTCATCGGTGCCGCTGCCGGCCGATATTGCCATCACGCCGCCCGGTCCGGACGTTGCGCAACCGCATCGCGCGTTCTCCGGCAAATGGTCGGGCAAATGGCGCGGACTTGCCGGCGGCCAGCAGCAGGAAACGGTGCTCGTCGTGGAAAGCGTGACGGCAGACGGCGCGACGGTCGTCTATGCACAGGGCGACCACAGCCGCTTTCCCGCCTTCCATCGGCGCACCACGGCGCGCATCGCGGATGGCAAGCTGAGTTTCTCTTTCGAACAGCGCTCGCCAATCACGTTCACCTACCAGCTGCAGCCCGATGGCACCCTCAAGGCCGAGTCGCTGTCCAGGGGATTCACGGCCGTCGCGACCTTGACCCGGACAAACTCCTAGCCGAGCGGCGGAACGGCGGTCACTGACCCACGAGGAGGGCGGCACGCACCAGGTCCACCTGCCTCGTGCAGTCCATCTTCACCATCATCGTGGCCACCTGCTTGCGCACGGTGTGGATGGAAACGCCGCGGCCCCGCGCAAAGTCGTTCAACGAAACACCGGTGGCCAGCGCATGCAGCACGCGCGCTTCGGCCAGCGTGATGTCGAGCGCCTGCGACAGCAGCTCGGGGCTTGCCAGGAGGCCCGTGGCGGCGCGCCGCAGCCGGACGAAAACCATGGGCTCCCTGCCGAAGCGCAGCGCGGGGTTGGCGCACGTCAACTCGACGTGCAGCGGACCGCCGCATCGGCTGTCCTTGAAAGCGAGCCGTTCGACCCGGCCAGCCCTGGCGGCGCGCAGCACCGCCGCCAGCAACCGTTCGCGCTCCCCGGCATTCGGATGCGAGAGCCGCGCGCCCTGGACGACGACGCTTCCCCGCGTGTCGAAGATGGCTTTCGCGGCGGGAGAGGCGTGCACCACCTGGCCCGTGCCATGGACCAGGCAGCTCGCCTCGTCCAATGCGTCGAAGGTGCTATCGGTGGCCGCGAGCCAGGAAGCCGCCTGCGCGCGGCGCCGCTGCGTCGCCAGCTGCACCGCCCCGCTGTAGGTGCGGATCCGCTCGCTCGCGAGAAAGGAAGACAGCCCATCCCACGCCGATGCGCGCTGGAATCCAAAACTCGTTCTCCTGTCCGGACCGTTCTCGATGATGAACGAGAAGAGCTGCCGCATGCGGTGCTTGCACATGAAGTCGACGTAGTAGGCATTGCGCTCGCGCCGCGGCTCGGGAAGAAGGACTTGCGTGTCCAGCCAGGAGCCTTCGACCTTGGCCACGTTCGGCTGGGTCATGACGTCTTCCGTATGGAAGTGCGCCGCATAGTCGCGCACCGCGGCAGCATCGGCGCCCGACTGCTGCACATCGACCACGCGGGTGCCCGCGAAGACGATCAGCACGGCCGCATCGCTTCCCACCAGCCGGTTGGCCGTCGAAAGGATGGCGGACCACGGAGGGTCGGGATCCGAGAGGTGGTGAACCGCTTCGAGCGCGCTGCGCAATTCGGGGTCAGGCTGCATGGGCTTTCCTCCTGAAGGAAAGATTGCCTCGATCCGCGCGCCTGCGCCGCCAAGGCAACCCGCAACCGGGAATATCGCGGAAACGGTTTCGGATGGGTATCACTCGTTTGAGTGAACACCGGATGCAGGAAGATGCGCCCGAGGCCATCGTCGCGCGACCTTGCGGTGGTGGGCGGCGGTCGATCGATGACTGCCGGTGCCGATCAGGTCACAGCAATCGCAATCCCCCGGGAAATCGAATGAAGGTCTGCGCCGGCTCGGGCACCTTGCCCGCCCTGGCGATCTCGGCGAAGCCCTCTTCCGTGATGCGGGTCACCGTAGCCACCTGCCATACGGCTTGCCGCGCCCGCGATTTGACGGCGGCGAACTCGGCCTCGATCAGGCCGATGGCCAGAAGCATCGAGACCTGCCGGACTTCCTCCGGATCGGTCACGCGGACGGGCAGCTGCACCCGGTGCAGCCTCAACAGCAGAAAGAGCGGCATTTGGTTCTCCGATGGCCGGCTCGAGGGGATGCCCTCGCATGCCGTCCGCTTGGAATGGTTGAATGTGAATTTGTCACATTCAATGCCGCCGCGGGAGTCAGAATAAGTCGATCGGCCGTGTCCGCCACCGCCCCTCGCAGACGAGTCCTAGGCCGGGCGCAGGACCGAGGGATTGAGCGCGTCCTTCAAGCGCCCTGCGGCAAACTCGTTGACATGGTCGAAGGCGATGCCGAAGTAGCGCTCGTAGTTGTCGCGCTCGACATAGCCGATGTGCGGCGTGCACAGCGCGTTGGGCAGATGCAGGAGCGGATGCTCGCCTGCGCGCACGGGCTCTTCCTCGAACACGTCCACGGCCGCGAAGCCCGGGCGGCCCGCCGCCAGCGCCCGTTCCAGCGCACCGGGCGCGACCAGTTCGGCGCGGCTGGTGTTCACCAGCAGGGCGCTGGTCTTCATGCGGGCCAGGTCTTCGTCCGAGACCATGCCCCGGGTGTGCTCGTTGAGCCGCACGTGCAGGCTGATCACGTCGCTCTGTGCGAAGAAGGCCTCGCGCGAGGGCGCCACTTCGAAGCCGTCCGCGCGTGCCGCCGACGTCGAGCCCTCGCGTCCCCACACCCAGACCTTCATGCCGAACGTGCGCCCGTAGGCGGCCACCTGGCGGCCGATGCGCCCATAGCTCCACACGCCCAGACGCTGGCCGCCGAGCTGCTGGCCCAGGTGGCCCTGCCACCGGCCCTGGCGCAGGCGCGTGGCTTCCTCGACCAGATGCCGGCGGCTTGCCAGCGTCAGTGCCCAGGTCAGTTCAGCGGTGGCCGAACCTGCGCCGCTGCCTTCGGCCACCGCCACGCCGCGGGCCGTGCAGGCCGCAAGATCGACGTGGCCCGCCAGCTTGCCGGTCTGGCTGATGAGACGCAGTCCGGGCAGGCGCTCGAGCAGCGCCGCATCGATGCGCGTGCGCTCGCGGGTGAGCACGATGGCCTCGGCGTCCGCGAAGCGCGCGGCGAGTTCGTCGGTGCTCTTCACCGTGTCGTTGAAGATGCGGACCTCGTGTCCGTCGAGCTTGCCGAAGCAGTCGAGCGTGCGGACGCAGTCCTGGTAGTCGTCGGGGATGACGATGCGCATGGGGCGGCGCTCCTTCATTGCAGGGTGATGTTCAACTGCTCGACCGTGCGCTTCCACAGCGCGAGGTCGTCGCGGATCAGCGCGGTGAAGTCGGCCGGCGGCATGCCGCCGGGCTCGATGCCCTGGGCCTGGAAGATCTCGCGCACGTCGGGCGCATCGAGCGAGCGCCTGACTTCGGCATAGAGCCGCTGCACGACCGGTGCCGGCGTGCCGGCCTTCAGCAGCAGCCCGTACCAGCCATGCACGTCGAAGCCGGGATAGCCCTGCTCGGCGACGGTCGGCACATCGGGCAGGCCGGTGAAGCGCGATTTGGGCGCGACGGCGAGCGCGCGCAGCTTGCCCGCCTTGATCTGCGCGAGTGCCGAGCTCATGTCGAGAAACATGAACTGGATCTGGCCGCCCAGCAGGTCCTGCACCGCCGGACCGGCGCCTCGGTAGGGCACATGGACCGCGCGGATGCCGGCGCGCTGCACGAACAATGCCGCGCCCAGGTGCGCAGAGGTGCCGTTGCCCGAGGAGCCGTAGGAAAGGCTGCCGGGCCTGGCCTTGGCCATCTCGACCAGCTCCTGCAGATTCCGGGCAGGGAAGTCCGGCTTCACCACCACCGCATGCGGAATGAAGCCCACCACCGTGAGCGGTGCAAAGTCGCGCAGCGTGTCGAACGGATAGTTCGGCATCAGCGCCGGATTGGTGACCGCGAGGATCGAGGGAAAGACCATCGCGTAGCCATCGGCCGGACCGCGGGCGATCTCGCTCATGCCGATCACGCCGCCGCCGCCGGGCTTGTTGTCGACGATCACCGGCTGGCCGAGGCTGGGGGCCATGTTCCTGGCGATGGCGCGCGCCATCAGGTCGGTCGGGCCGCCGGCCGCGAAGGGCACGACGATGCGGATCGGCTTCGACGGAAAGGCGGACTGCGCGTTCGCGAGCGGGCTCAAGGCCGCGAGCGCGATGCCGGCGCCCGCAGCGGCGTTGAAGCCGCGGCGCGACATGCGATTCGGGTTCATGGTGTCTCCATTTTTTGTCATGCATCGGATCAAGGGGCGAGCACGGCCAAGCCGTCTGCGTCGCGCGCGGAGGACTCTCAATCCCGCTTGCCGGTGTGTTCCAAGCTTAGGACGCATACTCCGCCAGCGCACCTGCCTTCTTCCACTGCATGGAATTGAAGGGCTGCCGCGAGGAGACATCGAATGCCCACACCCTCCAACCGCTCGCTCGAACGCGGAATCGAGATCCTGCGTGCCTTCCGGCCCGGCTCCACGCTGCTGGGCAACGGCGAGCTCGCGGAACGCACCGGCCTGGCGCCAGCCACCGTGAGCCGCCTGACGCAGACGCTGGTCGGCGCGGGCCTGCTCGAACACGACCGGATCGCGCGCGCCTACCGGCTCGCGGCGCCGGTGCTGAGCTTCGCGCACGCCATGCGCACCGGCTCCACCGTGCTGCAGGTGGCGGCCCCGCGGATGCGGGCGCTGGCCGAGAAACTGCGCATCAACGTCGGGCTCGCGGTTGCCGATCGTTCCGAGATGCTTTACCTCGAATCGATCCGCTACAACAAGAAGGCGTCGCTGCGCAGCGTGGTGAGCGGACAGCGCGTGCCGATCGAGCTCACCTCGCTCGGCCGTGCCTGGCTGGCAACGGCGCCGGCGGCGCGGCGTGCCGAACTCACGAAGGAGTTCGAGGCGCGTCGCAGCAATTGGCCGCGGCTTCGCAGGGAGATCGACAAGGCCATCGAGAGCGTGCGCCGCCGCGGCTGGTGCGTGGCCTCGTGGCAGCCCGAGATCGTTGCGCTGGCCATGCCGCTGGCGCTTCCGAACGAGCGCGTGCACGTGCTCAATGCGAGCCTGTCCACCAGCGAGCCAGCGAATGAGGTGGCGCTCGAACTGGGTGCGCCGCTGCTGGCGCTCGGCGAGCAGATCACCCGCGAATTCATCGCGCGTGGCGGCAGCCTGGCGTAGGCCGTTCGTCGGATGATGGAGAGGCGCCTGCAGGACGGCGTTGACGAGGCTGGCATGCAGGTCCACCATGGCAAGGCCGCCGTCCGGAACTTCAAGGAGATCTCATGGCTGAGAGCGACAAGGTGTTCGCGGGTTCGATCCCGAAGTTCTACGACACGCTGATGGTCCCGCTGATCTTCGAGGCCTATGCCGCCGACATGGCGGCGCTTGCCGCGGCCTCCTCGCCCGGCGCGGTGCTCGAAACGGCGGCCGGCAGCGGCGTGGTCACGCGGGCGCTGGCACCGAGGCTCGGCGCCGGCGCGCGCTACGTGGTGACCGATCTCAACCAGCCCATGCTCGATTACGCCGCCAGCCGGCAGGGCCCCGACAGCCGCATCGAGTGGCGGCAGGCGGACGCACTTCACCTGCCGTTCGACGATGCCTCGTTCGACGTCGTTTGCTGCCAGTTCGGCGCGATGTTCTTTCCCGACCGGACCGCGGGCTATGCCGAGGCGCGCCGCGTGCTGAGGCCGGGCGGGCGATTCGTCTTCAATGTCTGGGACCGCATCGAGGAGAACGCCTTTGCCGACGAGGTCACCAACGCCGTCGCCGCGGTGTTTCCACACGACCCGCCGCGGTTTCTCGCCCGCACGCCGCACGGCTATCACGATGTGGCGCTGATCCGCGAGGATCTGAGCCGCGCAGGATTCACAGACATCGATATCCAGACGCGCGAGAAGCAGAGCCGCTCGCCTTCGGCCCGCGAGGTGGCCACCGCCTATTGCCAAGGAACGCCGCTGCGCAACGAGATCGAGGCGCGCGACGCCAGCCTGCTTCAACTCGCGACGGACCGCGCGGCGGAGGCGATCGCCAGCCGCCATGGCGAAGGCCCGGTGGCCGGCAAGATCCAGGCGCACGTGATCGTGGCGTCGGGACCGGCGTAATCGGCCGGATATCGCGCCCACGCCGGGACAGCAGGTGAGCGTCGGCGACCGGGGCGGTGCAATCACTGCGGCCCACATCCAGGCGGACGAATGAGGCCGGAAGTCCCGATGCACAGCACAAAGGTAACGCAAGCATGACCGACGATAAATCTCCTTTCGAGCCCGACGATGCAGCCGACGGCTCCGGCATGCGCAAGGGCCTCACCAGCTATGGCGACCAGGGCTTCTCGCTGTTCCTGCGCAAGGCCTTCATCAAGGGCGCGGGCTTCACCGACGCGGCGCTCGACCGTCCGGTGATCGGCATCTCGAACACGGGGAGCGCCTACAACCCCTGCCATGGCAACGCACCGCAGCTCGTCGAGGCCGTCAAGCGGGGCGTGATGCTGGCGGGGGGCCTGCCGATGGACTTCCCGACGATCTCGATCCACGAGAGCTTTGCCGCGCCGACCAGCATGTACCTGCGCAACCTCATGTCGATGGACACCGAGGAGATGGTGCGCGCCCAGCCCATGGATGCCGTCGTGCTGATCGGCGGCTGCGACAAGACCGTGCCGGCCCAGCTGATGGGCGCAGCTTCGGCCGGCATTCCCTCGATCCAGCTGATCACGGGCTCGATGCTCACGGGCGGCCATCGCGGCGAACGGGTGGGCGCCTGCACCGACTGCCGGCGCTACTGGGGCAAGTACCGCGCCGGCGAGATCGATGCGGAGGAAATCGCCGACGTGAACAACCAGCTGGTTGCGAGCGTGGGCACCTGTTCGGTGATGGGAACGGCCAGCACCATGGCGTGCATTGCCGAGGCGCTGGGCATGACCGTGCCGGGCGGCGCATCGCCGCCGGCCGTGACGGCGGACCGCATCCGCATTGCCGAACAGACCGGGGCCCAGGCGGTACAGATGGCACGCACCGGCCTGACGATCGACAAGGTGTTGACGCCCGAGGCCTTCGAGAACGCGATGCGGGTGCTGCTGGCGATCGGGGGCTCGACCAACGGCATCGTGCACCTCGCGGCGATCGCCGGGCGCATGGGCCTGGAGACCGATCTGGCCGCGCTCGACCGCATGGGGCGGGAAACGCCGGTGCTGCTCGACCTCAAGCCATCGGGCCAGTGGTACATGGAGGACTTCCATCATGCGGGCGGGATGGCCACCCTGCTGCGCGAACTGAAGCCGCTGCTGCACCTTGGCGCCATGACCGTCACCGGCCGCACGCTCGGCGAGGAGCTGGAGCGCGCGGGCCCTGGCTTCCGGCAGACGGTGGTGCGGCCGATCGGCAACCCGGTCTACCCCCAAGGCGGCATGGCCGTGCTGCGAGGCAATCTCGCTCCGGGCGGCGCCATCATCAAGCAGTCCGCCGCGGACCCGAAGCTCATGGAGCACGAGGGGCGGGCCGTGGTATTCGAGAACATCGAAGATCTGGTCCGCCGCATCGACAGCGACGCGCTCGACGTCGCGGCGCAGGACGTGCTCGTGCTCAAGAACATCGGCCCCAAGGGCGCGCCGGGCATGCCCGAGGCCGGCTACATTCCGATCCCGCGCAAGCTGGCCCGCGCCGGCGTCAAGGACATCGTGCGGATTTCCGACGGCCGCATGAGCGGCACGGCGTTCGGCACCATCGTGCTTCATGTCACGCCCGAATCCGCGGCCGGCGGCCCACTGGCCCATGTCCGCAATGGCGACCGCATCCGCTTGAGCGTCGAGCGCCGGGAGATCGCATTGCTGGTGTCCGCGGAAGAGCTCGCCCGGCGCGCGCAGGAGTCCCCGGTCACTGCACCGACGGCCGAGCGCGGCTACCGCAAGCTGTTCCTGCAGACGGTGACCCAGGCCGACCTGGGCGTGGACTTCGACTTTCTGCGAGCCGCCAGGATGGTCGGCAAGGTGCCGCGCTAGCGTGGAGGCAGCCGAACACGCGCGACTGCCATCGCCACATCCACGATGCGCGCTACCCGTTCGCGCGCCTGCAATTGAAATTTATTGTCGGCGAAGCGGGCCCAGATACACAGGCATACGCAGGACCGTCGCCAGGCCGCTTCCGGGCAGAACAATCGCTCCACCACTTCGGATTCCAGGAGATTTCAATGATTGTTTCGCCCCCGTTGCCGCGCCGTTCGTTCCTCGCCAAGGCGGCGCTCGGCCTCGCTGCCACCCAGCTGACCTCGATCGTTCCCGCTTTTGCCCAATCCGCGGGCACATCGACCCTCCGGCGCCTCGAGCCACTCAAGAGCATCGACGCGGGCTCGCTCAACATCGGCTACCACGAAGCGGGCCCCGCCGACGGCGCCCCCGTGATCCTCCTGCACGGCTGGCCCTACGACATCCACATGTTCGTCGACGTCGCCCCGCAGCTTGCGGCCGCGGGCTTCCGCGTGATCGTCCCGTACCTGCGCGGCTACGGCAGCACGCGCTTCCTGTCGGCCCACACGCCGCGCAACGGGCAGCAGTCGGTGGTCGCGGTGGACATCATCGCGCTGATGGACGCCTTGAAGATCAAGACCGCCACCGTGGCCGGCTGCGACTGGGGCGCGCGCACGGCCTGCATCATGGCCGCGCTGTGGCCCGAGCGCGTGAAGGCGCTGGTGTCGGTCAGCGGCTACCTGATCGGCAGCCAGCAGGCCGGCAAGAACCCGCTGCCGCCTGCGGCCGAGCTGCAGTGGTGGTACCAGTACTACTTTGCAACCGAGCGCGGCCGCGCGGGCTACGAGAAGAACCGGCACGACTTCGCCAAGCTCATCTGGCAGCTCGCGTCGCCGAAGTGGAATTTCGATGCGGCCACGTTCGAGCGCAGCGCCGTGGCCTTCGAGAACCCCGACCACGTGGCCATCACGGTCCACAACTACCGGTGGCGCCTGGGCCTGGCCGAGGGCGAGGCCAGGTACCAGGCGCTGGAGGACCGGCTGGCCAAGGCGCCGGTGATCGGCGTGCCGACCATCACGCTCGAGGGCGACGCCAACGGCGCGCCGCATCCGGAGCCCGGCACCTACGCGAAGAAGTTCTCGGGAACCTACGAGCATCGGCTGGTCAGCGGTGGCATCGGCCACAACCTGCCGCAGGAAGCGCCTGAGGCCTTTGCCAAGGCGGTGGTCGACGTGGCCCGCGGCTGAGGCGGCGGTCCCCATGTGGAACATCGACCGGGCCTACATCGATGGCGCCTTCGTGCCCGTGCAGGGCAGCGAACGGCTGGAGATCTGCAACCCCGCCACTGAACGGCCCATCGGCACGGCGACGCTGGCGAACCGCGAGGATGCGAAGCGCGCCATTGCCGCGGCGAACCGCGCCCAGCCGGCGCTCGCGCGAAGCACCAGGGCGCAGCGCATCGACATGCTCCGGCACCTCGAGGCCGCGGTGCTGGCGCGCACCGACCAGATCCGCGAGGCCACCATCGAGGAGTACGGCGGTCCGCTGGCCCGCTCGCAGTGGGTCAGCAACTACGCCTCGCAGTGCTTCGCCACCACGGCGCGGGCGCTGCACGACTATGCCTTCGAGCGCCGCCTGGGCGAGGCCACCGTGGTGATGGAGCCGGTCGGCGTCGCCGGCCTCATCGCGCCCTGGAACGCCGCCGCCGGAAGCATCTGCAGCAAGCTGGCTTCGGCCATCGCCGCGGGCTGCGCCTCGGTCGTCAAGCCGAGCGAGCTGGGCCCGCTGCAGGCGCAGGCCGTGGCCGAGGCGCTGCACGATGCGGGCCTGCCGCCCGGCGTCTTCAATGTGCTGCTCGGGCGCGGCAGCGATGTGGGCGACGAGATCGCCACCAGTGCGGGCATCGCGAAGATCTCGTTCACCGGGTCCACGCAGACCGGAAAGCTCATTGCGCGCGCGGGCGTCGAAACCATGAAGCGCGTGAGCCTCGCGCTCTCGGGCAAGTCGGCCACGCTGGTGCTGGAGGACGCCGACCTGGCCGCCACGCTGCCCCTGGCGCTGAATGCCGCCTTCATGAACAACGGCCAGGCCTGCGTGGCGGGCACGCGCCTGCTGATCCCGCGGACGCACATGAAGGCTGCTGTTGAACAGGTGCAGGCGGCAGTGGCCGCACTGCGCGTGGGCGATCCGCGCGACCCCGCCACCGCGGTCGGGCCGCTTGCGAGCCAGGCGCAGTTCGATCGCGTGCAGCACTTCATCCGCCGCGGCCTGGCGCAGGGCGCAACCCTCGTGGCCGGCGGCGAGGGGCGGCCGGACGGTCTTGAAAGGGGCTGGTTCGTGCGGCCCACCGTGTTTGCAGAGGTGCGCAACGACATGGAGATCGCGCGCGAGGAGATCTTCGGACCGGTGCTCTCGATGATCGGCTATGGCGACGAGGACGAAGCCATCGACATCGCGAACGACTCGCCGTACGGCTTGCAGGCCTATGTCTTCTCGTCCGACGCGCAGCGTGCGTTGCGCGTGGCCTCGCGGCTGCGGGCGGGCACCGTGCTGGTCAATCGCATCGCGCCCGAGCTGGCCGCGCCCTTTGGTGGTGCCAAGCAGTCGGGCGTCGGCCGGGAGTTCGGCGTCTTCGGCATGGAGGCTTTCCTGGAGCCGAAGACCATCGCCCTCGCGGATGGCATGGCGTGAAAAAGGAAAAGCGATGAAAGCAGTGGTGCACTCCGCGCGGCTGTTCGGCTGGATCGCCGAAGGCAAGCTCAAGGTCCATATCGGCGGCGTGTATCCGCCGGCCGATGCCGCGCGGGCCCATGCCGACATGGCCAGCCGCGCGACCACGGGCAAGCTGCTGCTGGTGCCCTGAGGCCGAGGAGGTCAGGCGGCGCGCAGTGCCCGGGTTTCCGACGGCCGCTCGCCGAAGCGGGCGCGGTACTGCGCCGCGAAGTGGCCCATGTGAAGAAAACCGTACTTCGCCGCGACGTCGCGCACGCCGGCATGGCTCGGCATGCGCAGCTCGGCGCGCACCTTGTCGAGGCGCTGCTCGCGCAGGAATTCCATCGGGCCCATGCCCGCATGCTGACGGAACGCGAGTTGCAGCGCACGCGCGCTGCAACCGACTTCGCGGCAAACGTCGGCCAGCGACAAGGGCTGATCGGCGTGCGCCGCCATGTAGTCCTGCGCCCTGCGGACCACGCGCGGCAGCAGGCTGCGCTGGGCGTCGCCGGCCAGCGCGCGCGAATGGTTGTGCGCCGCGGACATCAGCAAGCTGGCCATCAGGTATTCCTCGGCATGCTCGGCCAGCCGGCTGCCGGCCTGCAGCGCGGTGCCGGTATCGAGCGTGAGCCGCAGGTAGTCGATGAAGTGCACCACCGGCGCCAGCGCGGGGTCGTCGAGCGGCACGCCGAGGTCGAACACCAACGGCTGCCTGAGGGGGGCCTGGAGCAGCGATTCGAGCCGCGAGAGCAGCGCGGAGCGGGCCAGCCGCACGATCAGGTGCGGGCTGTCGTCGGCCCAGCGCATCGACAGCGGCTCGGTCGGCGAAGGCAGCGAGGCCAGGCGCGGATTCGCGTCCACGTGCTGCGCGCCGCAGCGGATCTCGGCGCCGCCACGCAACGGAATCTGCAGCAGGAAGAAATCCTGCAGGTAGCCCGGGTCGATCTGCACGCCCGGGCCGTACTGCACGTAGTTGAGGCTCACGTCCCGATGCAGCCGCGCGCTGTGGTGGCAGGCGTCGAGCTCGGTGCCGGGCCGCAGCATGACCAGGCCGTGCGGGCAGAACACGCGGGCCACGCTTTCGCGGGCCTCGTCCATGTCGTGGCTCTCGAAAAGCCGGTAGCGCTGCAGCGGCAGCGATGGGATCGTGGCGGTTTCCATGGGGCGAGGCCACCCTAGCAAAAACCATCCCCAGCCACAATTCGGACCAGCCCTCGCAAAAACCTGCGCGCCAGGGACAGGCGCTGCGTTTGCGGGATGCGCCGAAGGCCCGCGGCCTCGTAACGTTCGCTCCCACACAGGCCATCCCGGCCTGCCTGACCGAACCGAGGAGAGCAAGCGCCATGTTCAAGGGACTCGAGGGCAAGAGCGCCATCGTCACCGGTGGCTCCACACTGATAGGCGCCGGCGTGGTGCGCGCGCTGCACGCGGCGGGTGCGAAGGTCGTCATCGCCGACATCGATGCCGCCAACGGCCAGGCGCTGGCGGATTCGCTCGGCGCCGGCGCGCGCTTCGTGCGCACCGACATCACCGAGGACGCGCAGGTGCAGGCTTGCGTGGCCGAGGCCGCCGCGCGGCACGGCGCTGTGCACTTTCTCATCAACCTGGCGTGCTCCTACCTGGACGACGGCTTCAAGTCGCCGCGCGCCGACTGGCTCGCTTCGTTCAACGTGAACGTGGCGAGCGCGGTGGCGATGCTGCAGGCCGTGCATCCGCACATGGTCGCGGCCGGTGGCGGGGCGGTGGTCAATTTCACGAGCATCTCCTCGCGCGTGGCGCAGACGGGGCGCTGGCTCTATCCGGTGAGCAAGGCCGCCATGGCGCAGCTCACCCGCAACATGGCGATGGACCTGGCGCCGGACCGCATCCGCGTGAACAGCGTGTCGCCGGGCTGGACATGGTCGGCCGTGATGGACCGGCTCAGCGGCGGCGACCGCGCCAAGACCGACCGCGTGGCCGCGCCGTTCCATCTGCTCGGGCGTGTCGGCGATCCGGACGAGGTGGCGCAGGTGGTGCTGTTCCTGTGTTCGGACCATGCGAGTTTCGTGACGGGTTCCGACTACGCGGTGGACGGCGGCTATGCCGCCATGGGCCCCGAGCAGGCCGTGCCCGCCATTCCCAGGTTGATGGACTAGCTCCCAACGGAGCATCAAGGAGCAAGCAATGAAGCGAATCGCGATTGTCGGCGCGGGCCAGTCGGGCCTGCAACTGGGGCTCGGGCTGCTCGCCGCAGGCTACGAGGTCACGATGTTCAGCAACCGCACGGGCGAGGACATCCGCCGCGGCAAGGTCATGTCGAGCCAGTGCATGTTTCACACCTCGCTGCAGATCGAGCGCGACCTGGGCCTGGACCTGTGGGCACACGACTGTCCCACGGTGGACGGCATCGGGCTGGCCGTGCCGCATCCCGAGCAGAAGGGCGCCAAGGCCATCGATTGGAGCGCGCGGCTGAATTCGAGCGCGCAGTCGGTCGACCAGCGCGTGAAGATCCCGGTCTGGATGGACCTGTTCCGGAAGAGGGGCGGCGAACTCGTCTTCAAGGACGCGGGCATCGACGAACTCGAGGCTTGCACCCTGAGCCACGATCTCACGCTCGTCGCCAGCGGCAAGGGCGAGATCTCGAAGCTCTTCGAGCGCGATGCCCACAAGTCCAGTTTCGACAAGCCGCAGCGCGCATTGGCGCTGACCTACGTGAAGGGGATGAAGCCGCGCGAGCCGTTCTCTGCCGTGTGCTTCAACCTCATTCCCGGCGTGGGTGAATACTTCGTGTTCCCGGCGCTGACCACGACGGGCCCCTGCGAGATCATGGTGTTCGAAGGCGTGCCCGGCGGGCCGATGGATTGCTGGGCCGACGTGAAGACGCCGCAGGAGCACCTCGCGCGCAGCAAGTGGATCCTCGAGACCTTCCTGCCCTGGGAGGCCGAGCGCTGCGCCAGCATCGAGCTGACCGACGACAACGGCATCCTCGCGGGCCGCTTCGCGCCGACGGTGCGCAAGCCCGTGGCCACCTTGCCTTCGGGCCGCAAGGTGCTGGGACTGGCCGACGTGGTGGTGCTCAACGATCCGATCACGGGGCAGGGCTCCAACAACGCGGCCAAGTGCGCCGACACCTATCTGAAGAGCATCCTCGCGCGCGGCGACGGCGCGGCCGATGCGGCGTGGATGCAGCAGACCTTCGACCGCTACTGGTTCGGCTACGCGCAATGGGTCACGCAGTGGACCAACATGCTGCTCGCGCCGCCGCCAGACCATGTGCTCAAGCTGCTCGGCAGCGCCGGCGCGGTGCCGCCGCTGGCCAGCGCCTTTGCCAACGGCTTCGACGATCCGCGCACCTTCTTCCCGTGGTTTGCGGATCCCGCGGAAGCGGAGCGCTACATCGAAACCTGCGCGGCAGTCGCATAAGCCGGAGCCAGCATGAAGCGACGCGTGGCCATCGTCGGCGCCGGGCAATCCGGCATGCAGCTTGCGCTCGGCCTGCAGCGCGCGGGGCACGAGGTGACGGTTTTCTCGAATCGCACGGCAAGGGAGATCTTCGAGGGGCCGGTGATGTCGAGCCAGTGCATGTTCGAGACTGCGCTGCAGACCGAGCGCGAGCTGGGGCTGGACTGGTGGGCAGGCGAGTGCCCCGTCGTGGAGGGCATCGGCATGGCGGTGCGCAACCCCGAGGGCGGCAAGGCCATCGAATGGAGCGCGAAGCTCGACGGCCCCGCGCAGTCGGTCGACCAGCGGCTCAAGATACCGGCCTGGATGGCCGAGTTCGAGAAGCGCGGCGGCCGGCTGGTGCTGCAGGAGATGGGGCTCGCCGACCTGGAAGCCTGCGCTGCAACGCACGATCTCGTGGTCGTTGCCAGCGGCAAGGGCGAGATCTCGCAACTGTTCGAACGCGACGCGCAGCGCTCGCCATTCGACCAGCCGCAGCGCGCACTGGCGCTCACCTATGTGAGGGGAATGAAGCCCGCTTTGCCGTATGCGCGCGTGTGCTTCAACCTGGTTCCCGGCGTCGGCGAATATTTCGTGTTCCCGGCGCTGACGACGACAGGGCCCTGCGAGATCATGGTGTTCGAGGCCGTGCCGGGCGGCCCGATGGACTGCTGGGCCGACGTGAAGACGCCGCAGGAGCACCTCGCGCGCAGCCAATGGATCCTCGAGACCTTCCTGCCCTGGGAGGCCGAGCGCTGCGCCGACATCGAGCTGACCGACGACAACGGCATCCTCGCAGGCCGCTTCGCGCCGACGGTGCGCAAGCCCGTGGCCACCTTGCCCTCGGGCCGTCAGGTGCTGGGCCTGGCCGACGCGGTGGTGCTCAACGACCCGATCACGGGGCAGGGCGCGAACAACGCGGCCAAGTGCGCCGACATCTACCTGAAGCGTATCCTCGAAAACGGCGATGCACCGTTCGACGCCGCCTGGATGCAGCAGACCTTCGACCGCTACTGGGAAGGCTATGCCCGCTGGGCCACCGACTGGACCCACAGCCTGCTCGCCACGCCGAAGCCGCACATGCAGAAGCTGCTGCAGAGCGCGACCCACATGCCCGCCGTGGCGAGCACCATCGTCAACGGCTTCGACGACCCGCGTGCCTTCGCGCCCTGGTGGTTCGATGCCGTCGAGGCCGACCGCTTCCTGGAAACTCGGGCGCGCGAGGCCGTGGTCGACCGCTTCGACCGGCGCGACTTCCGCAAGGCGCTCGGGCAGTTCAGCACCGGCGTGACTGTCATCACCACCCGCGCCATCGACGGCCGCCGCGTGGGCATGACCGCCAACTCGTTCTCCTCGGTCTCGCTGGACCCGCCGCTGGTGCTGTGGAGCCTCGCGCGGCAGGCGCCGAGCGTGGGCGACTTCACCGGCGCCAGCCACTTCGCGATCAACGTGCTGGCGGCGCATCAGCATCACCTGTCGCGCCAGTTCTCGACGCCGCAGGCGGACAAGTTCGGCGGGGTGGACTGCTGCGAGGGCACCGCCGGCGTGCCGCTGCTCAACGGCGTCATCGCCCGCTTCGTCTGCCGCAACGTGAAGCAGTACGACGGCGGCGACCACCTGATCTTCATCGGCGAGGTCGAGCGCTACGACCGCTTCGACGGCGAGCCGCTGGTCTTTCATTCGGGCTACTACCAGGTGACGACACGGCACCCGGAATGCGTGCAGTGAGCGCACGGCCCGCACCATCCAACCCTTGAACGGAGAAACCCGCATGCAGAAAAAAGAATCCGGCACCAGCCGCCGCATCCGCATCCAGGCCAGCGACGGCAGCGGCAGCTTCAGCGGCTACCTGGCCTTGCCACGCTCGGGCAGCGGCCCCGGCCTCGTGATTGCGCAGGAGATCTTCGGTGTCAACCACACGATGCGCGAGGTGGCCGACTACTACGCCGAGGAAGGCTACGTGGCGCTCGTGCCCGACCTGTTCTGGCGCCAGCAGCCCGATGTGGAGCTCGGCTACAGCGAGGCCGACTGGCAGCGCGCCTTCGGCTTCTACCAGGGCTTCGACGAGGCCCGTGGCATGGAAGACATGCAGGCCTCCATCAGCGCGCTGCGTGCCCGGCCCGAAGTGAGCGGCGCCAAGGTCGGTGTGCTCGGCTTCTGCCTGGGCGGCAAGCTGGCCTACCTGGCGGCCTGCCGCACCGACGCGGACGTGTCGGTGGGCTACTACGGCGTGGGCATCGAGGCCGCACTCGACGAGGCCGACCAGATCAAGCGGCCGCTCACGCTGCACATCGCCGAGCTCGACAAGTTCTGCCCGCCCGAAGCCCGCGAGCGCATCGTGCAGGCGCTGCGGGACCGCCCCGGCGTGACGCTGCACGTCTACCCCGGCGTCGACCATGCCTTCGCCCGCGCCGGCGGCGAGCACTTCCACAAGCCCTCGGCGCTGATGGCGCACGAGCGCAGCATTGCCGCGCTGAAGGCCGCCATCGGCCCGCACTACGACCTCTCGGCGCTGTGGGACAAGCACTGCGAGTACGAGTTCGGCACCCGCAACGTCGACGACACCATGTCCACCATGGTGGCCGAGCCTTACGTCAACCACATTCCCACCATGACCGGCGGCGTGGGCTACCAGGCGCTGCACAGCTTCTACAGCAACCACTTCGTCAACAGCAATCCGCCCGACACCACGCTCGTGTCGATCTCGCGCACGGTGGGCGCCACGCAGGTGGTGGACGAGCTGCTCTTCAGCTTCACGCACACCACCGAGATTCCGTGGATGCTGCCGGGCGTGGCGCCGACCGGCCGGCGCGTGGAGATTCCGCTGCTGGCGGTGGTCAAGTTCCGCGGCGACAAGCTCTACCACGAGCACATCTACTGGGACCAGGCCAGCGTGCTGGTGCAGGTGGGCCTGCTCGACCCGAAGCTGCTGCCGGTGGCGGGCGTGGAAACGGCGCGCAAGCTGCTGGACGAAACGCTGCCGTCGAACACGCTGATGGACAAGCCGGAAACCTGAGAAAAATCCAAATACGGCCTAGCTGTCCGTCGACCGGTGCAGATGCCGGCGCAACCGGCGCACGTTGAGCAGGACCAGCAGTGCGATCACCGGCACGGCCACCAGCGTCACTGCGGTTTCGTGCCAGCCCATGGCCTTGGCCAAGGGCTTGAGCAGGTAGTTGCTGAGGCCGACGCCGTAGTAGGTCATGGCGATCACCGACAGGCCCTCGACGGTCTCCTGCAGGCGCAACTGCAGGCCCTGGCGCCGGTCGAGGGAGCTGAGCAGCGCCTGGTTCTGGCGTTCGCGTTCGACTTCGGAGCGCGTCTGCAACAGCTGCGCGGCCCGGGCGATCCGCTCGGACAGCTGGGCCTGCCGCGCCGCCGTGGCTGCGCAGCTGTCCATCGCCGGACGAAACCGGCGCTCCAGGAATTCCGACAGCGGCTGCAGGCCCGGCACCAGAATCTCGCGCAGATCGAGCAGCCGCTGGTTCACGATGCCGCTGTAGGCGCGGGTGGCGGCAAAGCGCGCGCTGTTCTCGGCCATCGCATGCTCGACCTCGGCCGCGAGGGTGACGAGTTCGTGCAGCAGCACTTCGTCGCTGTCCGTCGCATCGTGGAAGCGGGCCATCAGCGACGCGAGCTGGGTTTCTTCCGCCGCGAGCTGGCCCATGCGGCGCGAGGCCAGCGGCAGGCTCCGCAGGGCCATCATCCGGTAGGTGTCGACCTCGATCAGGCGCTGGACGGTGCGGCCCGCGCGCCGCCGGTTCATGGCGTGGTCGAACACCAGGAAGCGCGTCACGCCGGCCTTGGTGCGAAGGTCCGACACCACGGTGGCTGCGCCTTCGGCCACCCGGTTGCCCACCAGCAGGTCGCTGCCGAAGAGCGGCGCCACCACGCGCGCATGGGGCGGATCGCCGGGGCAGGGGAGCACGGCCAGCTGCGTTGCGGAAATCATGCGGCCGGGCAGCGAGGCCAGCCAATCGTGCGGCAGGGCGTCGAGCCAGCCGGTGTCGAAGGCGTGGTCCATGGCGAGTTCGGCAAGGTCGGTGAACACGGTGAAGGTGTGGAATTCCGTGTGGCGCTCCCAGCGCACGCGCAACGCGCCGCAGCGCACCTGGCACTGCGTGGCCGCACCCGCTCCGGAGGCCTCGCCGCCCAGCCGCGCCAGATGCGCGATGCAAAGCGCATCGTCGTCCGGGCCTTCGCGCAGCGTGGCAATGGCCAGCGCGGCACCCGGCGTAGAAAGCGGCTCGAAGGGGCGCGCGTGGATTTCGTCGGCCAGCTGCTGGCGTCCTTCGACTTCTGTCGGCAGTTTCATTTCGGATTCCGGCAAGTGCATCATTTGGGGAACGCGTCCGAGGTCGAGCCCCGTTGCGCATGGATCGGGATTTGGCCACATGGACCAGGAATGGCATGAACGCGGAAGTGCGCGCGGGGGCTGCGAGTCGGGAAATTTGCGCGCTTGATCATGAGCAAGACGGGGCGGCCGAGCGGAAGAGATTGACGAAACCAGATGAAAAAATCTTCGTGCATTGCCATGGGCGCTCGACATTCCTGCGCCGTGAGTGACACCCGTGCGTGCCTTCGACGATGGCAGGCTGGTCAAGCGCTGGTGGAAAGGCACCGCGATCAATCCTTACCCGGGGTTGCGTCGGGTGCCTTAGCCCCAGATCCTTTTCACCCAAGCTCTTGAACCATCGGGCCGATGCATCGCCCCTGAACCGGTCGGCGGTATGCAAGGGCTGCTTGCGGATGAAGGAGCTCGGGCAGCCAGTGCCGAGCCCCGTCGACCTCACACGCCGCTGATCACGGCGTCCAAGGCTGCGACGAGTTCACTTGCCTGCGACCGCAGGTTGCCTCGCGCGATGCCGAGATCTTTGGCACGAAACGCCGCGGCCATATGCGGCATCGCGACCAAGGCGTGGCCTTCCCACTGCACTGACGGACATAGCGCACGAGGCAAGGCGGCCGGCCTATGCTTGCGGGACGCAAGCGGAACCATCAAACGTGTGGGCAATGCCGAGAGAAGATCGCTTTGGATGTCGACCATCCAAGGAATGTCCGGACGTTGCAGCTTTGAGGGATTAGGGTAGACGTCGAATTGGGCCACTTCCGAGCGCCGCTTTCACCAGGGCCTGAACTCTTCGCCAAAAACCCCGACCCGCTCGACCAGATCGTTTTGCTCGGCGATCCATTCTTTGTACGTCTCGTTGAACTCCCTCTTGCGCTGAGCCATCGATTTCCTCTGCTCCAGTGCTTCCAGTTCGGCAAAACGCGCTGCCGAGACGATCACACCTGCCACGCGATCATTCTTCATGATGTGAACAGGCTCGCGTTCGGCTTGGCCGAGGTAGTAGCCGAATCGATTCTTGGCTTCCGTGGCAGTGATCTGCATGGGGAATTCTCTGAGAGTCCTCGATATGGTTAGCCATTTTAGCTATTTAGCCCGTGTGCTTCAACCGCGGAAGGGCGTAGTTGTCCCGCGTGCAACGGCTGCGCAATGTTGGCGGCATTCCGCCGTTGCGGATTCGCTAGAGGCCGTCTGTACCGAGATATGCGCTTATCCGAACCCCCATTTCCGTCGCTCCAATGATGTACCGGGCATGACGCAAGCCCAGCGTGGGTGCCGCGGGCGTGACGTCAGGTCGAGAGGGCCGGCCCACCTGGGTACCCACCCCAATGGGGCAATCGCACGTGCCTGTCGTACGATCTGGACCGCTGCGGCCTCGAAAGCACTCTCCAGAACCCTCTGCCAGGCACGCAGCAGCCGATGAGACGCACCATCGTGACATGAGCCCGGTATTCCTGTTGCTTGTACATGCGGACCCCCAACAGGCGAAGCGCTTGCTGCGGCGCCTCGTTCCAGTCGGCCGTTGCATCGTCCATGTCGATGCCAAGGTCGAGCCTGCCGCGTTCTGGATCGACGACCCACGCGTAATTTTCGTGAAGGATCGTGTCGACGTGCACTGGGGCGCCATCTCCCAGGTCGAAGCCACGCTGAGGCTCATGCGCACCGCGCTCGCGGAATGCGAGGTGTCGCAGGTGAGCCACTTCGTGCTGCTCTCGGGCAACTGCTATCCACTGCGTCCGCCGGAGGAATTCCGGGCCTATTCGCAGTCGCATGCCGGCACGAACTTCATCAAGCTGATTCCGCTGGCAAGCATGCGCAAACAGCATGAGCGAGTCCGCCACTTCTGGTTCTACCAGGACCTTCCGGTGGATGGGCGGAAATACACCCTCGTACGGCTGTCACGCGGTCTTCTGCAATTCGTCGGCAAGCTCGGGCGGCGTTCGTTGCCGCTCTTTTCGCAGTGGCACTTCGGTTCCCAATGGTGGGCGCTGACCCCTGAAGCGGTGAGCTACCTCGTGTCGTATCCGCATGAAGCGTCGGTGAAGCGTTTTCTTCGGTTCTCCAAGGCGCCCGACGAAATCTACTTTCATACCCTGCTCGCAAATTCCCCGCTGCAGCACACCGTGGAGCCCGTCAGCGGCAGCGGCGTCTGGGACGCGGCGAACCTGCACCTGATCGATCCCTCGCTGTCGCGCTGGTTTCATACATCGGACTACGAGGAGGTCGTCGCATCGGGCAAATGGTTCGTGCGCAAGGTCGGCAGCGGCATTTCGAGCGACCTGTGCGACCGGCTGGACGGCCACGGCCACCTCGCCGCGGAGACCGCCAAGAAAGGCGCCTAGCGGTGCTGCGAACCCGGCCTCGATCGATCCGGCGGCCGGCAGCATCGAGTCTTGCCGGACCGCCTCCGGAGCGGCGGCGCGAACGGGCAACTGCACCCGTCGCCCGGCGGACCGGCGGTCCCTCACCGGCCCGAGAACCGCCTCAGGATCTCGTCGGCGTCCGGCCCCACCTGCTCCTGCCATTGCCTGATGGCGCCGGCCGATGCCGCCTTCAGCGCACCGGTGACGGCCGGCGGCACATTCGTCTCGATCACCACGCCGTTGCTGCGCATGACCCTGTAGTTGTCCTCCAGGCGGCTGCGGATGCGCTGCCACTGCGCCGCCTCGGTCTCGGCGGCCGCCTGGTCGACGGCCGTTCTGGCGGCGGCGTCGAGGCTTTCATAGGCCGCCAGGTTGATTGTGGCGATCGAGATCGGCATGGCGTAGTTGATCTCGGTGAAAGCCGGCAGGTATTGCCAGAGCTTGCGGCCGGCACCGCCGTCGCCGGAGGACAGGACCGCGTCGACGTCGCCGGCGGCGATGCGCGCCACCGCATCGGCGAACGAGATGTTGAAGGCCTGGGCGCCCGCCGCTGCCAGGGTTGCCTGCGACATGTCGTCGTAGGTGCGGATGCGAAGCGCCCGCAGGCCATCGGGCGATGTCACCGGCTTCCTCGACCAGATGCCGGACGCGGGCCAGGGCGTCGTGTACAGCAGCCTTTGCCCATGCGCCTGGAGAAACCGTTCGTAAGCCGGGCGTGCCGCCTTGAGAAGCGCTTCTGCGCGTGGCAGCGAATCGGCCAGGAAGGGCAGCGACGACACCGCGAACAGCGGGTACCGGTTCGCCACGCCGCCGGCAAAGGCGTCGCCCGCGTCGATCCTGCGCGCCTCGACGGCGTCCACCATGTCCGCTGATTTGAACCCGGCGGCGGCGTCGAAGCTGGCTTCGAACACCAGGCGGCCCTCGGTCTTCTGCGCGACCTGCTGCACGAAATACGAGACGCCGAGGCCGGGCATCGAGGTGGCCGGATACTCCGTGGCGATGCGCAGCGTCGTCGTCGCCGGCTGCGCGGCGGCGGTGACTGCCAGCAGCGCGGCAACAAGGCCCAGGAGAATGGATTTCGTCGCCGAGGGACGAGGAAGCGCGAATCGGGGCATGGCCGTTTTTCTTCCGCGGGTGGAGAGGGTGGAGATGATGCCAGCGCGGCCGGAATGCCTCATGGGCGCCGCGCGGTCCTGCCGGGCTCGCGGGGCGAAGGGCAGAATGCGGGCCGGTACCCCAGGAGAATCCACCATGAGATTGCTGAAGCTGCTCCGCACTGTGCTGCGTGTCCTGTGGTGGGCCCTGGCGGCGGCGATCCCCGTCGTGCAATACCGCTTCCATGACAGCTACCGCCGCGCCATCGGATGCCCTGCATCGGGGGATTGCTACGTGCCGGGCGCCGAGCTCCTGCTCGACATGCAGCTTCTCGCTGCCGGTTCGGCCGTCGTGCTGTGGCCGCTCTGCGCGTGGTACGCCATCGTCAAGCCCTGGCGTGCGCGCCGAGCGTCGCCCGGGGAGGCCGGCGGGCCGTTGCGCCGCCCGCTGCGCGGCTGAGGGCCTGCGTCACAGCAGGTCCTCGTCCACCACCAGCGACAGCAGCGACCAGCGCAGCCGCTGGGCCCAGTTCGATTCCGGCTCCCGGTGCAGTACCCAGTGGCGCCCGTCGCGCTGGAAGCTCCATTGCAGGCCGCCGTGCCGCGGCAGCTCGCTCACGGTGAAGCTCGCGGGCATGCGCACCCGCCGGATCAGTTCCGCGAGTTCGCCGGCCAGCGCGGTGCTGTCGACGATCAGGCCGAGTTCGGTGTTGCAGTGCGCCGAGCGCCGGTCCATGTTCATCGATCCCACGTAGAACCAGCGCCGGTCGACCACCGCCAGCTTGGCGTGCAGGCGGCCGAGCGAGCCGCGGCTGCCTTCGTTCTCGCTCCAGCCCGGATGCGGCTCGCCAGCCGGCATCAGCTCATGCAGCGTGGCACCCATCTGCAGGAGGGTGCTGCGGTAGCGCGCATAGCCGTAGTGCACCAGCGGCTCGTCGGTGGTGGCGAGCGAATTGGTCATCACCGACACGCTCGCGCCCTCGCGGCTCGCATGGGACAGCGCCTCGATCATGCGCGGCACCGGAACGAAATAGGGCGAGACGACCAGCACCTCGGAGCGCGCGGTCCGGAACAGGTCGAGGTTGGCGGCCATGACCGCACCCTCGCGGCCCCGCGGCCGCGCGGCTTCCTCGCCATCGCCGCCGGCGTCGCCTGCAAGGGCGTCCGGTGCCACCGCGTCCGCGACGACGCGCACCTTCGCGGGCACCAGCTCGACCCGGCCCTGCGCCAGCTGCGGGCCGACGGGGCCGCGCCCCAGTGCATCGCGCTCGCCGGCCGCGGGCGCGAGGTGCCCCGGCTCGCGCACCCGCGCGGCGAAGCGTTCGCGCGCCGCCACCGGCAGCGGCCCGCCGGCCGCCGCGACGGCCTCGAAGGGATAGGACAGCGGCCCGTTCCAGAAGGCATCGAAGCTCGCCGACAACGCGCGCACCGCCGGCCCGGCCAGCAGCGCGTCCATGTCGATGAAGTTCGCCGGCTTGCTGCGCCCGAAGTACTCGTCGGCGATGTTGCGCCCGCCGGTGATCGCGAAGCTGTTGTCGGCGATGAAGAGCTTGTTGTGCATGCGCCGGTTCACGCGGCCGATCTCGTGCAGCGACAGCAGCACGCGCGTGCGCAGGCCGCCGCTGCGCACCGGCAGCGGGTTGAAGACGCGCACCTCCACGTTGGCGTGCGCGGCCAGCCCGGCGAGCATCTGGTCGTCTCCGCCCGTGTACAGGTCGTCGACCAGCAGGCGCACGCGCACGCCGCGCTGCGCGGCGTCGCGCAGCGCGCGCAGGAATTGCCGCCCCGAGGTGTCGTCCGCCACCACGTAGTACTGCGCATCGACGGTGTGCCGTGCGGCCTGCGCGAGCGCGATGCGCGCCTCGAAGGCCTGGTCGCCGCCCGGCAGCAGGCGCACGCCGGAGAGCTCGGCCGCCTCGGGCGCCGCTTCGTCCCAAGCGGGCAGCGACGCGGCGGCAATGCGCGCGAGCGCACTGTCCCCCAGGTCGGTGCGCGCGTGCGACGCGACCCGGTGCACCTCGCCGGGCAGGGCGGCGCAGCCCGCCAGCAGCGAGACCGCGATCATGGCCGCGGCGCACAGCGCACGGGCGAGGCCCTCGTGGTACAGCGCGAGGATGCAGAACCGGCACGCAAGGGGTTCCCATGCGGCACGCAGCGCGGCAAGAGGCTTGGGGGTGTTCATGGCGGCCCTCGGTGCATCGGATGCGAAGTGGCGATCGATGCAGCCAGTCTTCCGCGCGGTGCCCGCCGCAACAATTGAGCGCTGCGCCTAGTCCCCGGCGCGGCCATCCGACTAGGCCTTTGGTGTAGGTGCGGGCACTCGCTTATTGAGGGGCTTTGCGCTAACCTGCATTCAGGACGGGGAGGGCCACCGTGGACGAGAGGCCCGTATGAAGGTTCTGCTGGTCGATGACCATGAGATCGTCTGGAACGGCACCCGCCTCCTGCTGGAGCGCATGGCCGCCGAGATCGAACCCGGCCGTCCCTTCCACTTCGAAGCCGTGCGGGACGCCGAACAGGCCTGCCAGCTGGACCCCGCCGGCGTCGACCTGCTGCTGCTCGACTACCACCTGCCCCAGCTCTCCGGGGTGGCCGCGCTCAAGGCCGTGAAGGCGCACTTCGAGGCCACGCCCGTGTGCATGCAGTCGGCGGAAAGCTCGCCGCAGCGCGTGCGCGAGATCATCGAGGCCGGCGCCGCCGGCTTCATTCCCAAGTCGTACCGGCTCGAGGACATGGAGGCGGCCCTGCGCGTGGTGCTGCGCCACCGCATCTACCTGCCGGCCGAGTTCGTGCTGGCCGACGACGTGACCCGCGCGCGCGAGCCCGACGAGCTGCCGCGCGAGGACCTTGCCGGCTTCCTGCGCGTCGAGCTGTCGCCGCGCCAGCGCCAGGTGCTGGCGCTCGCGATGCGCGGCATGCCGGTCAAGCTGATCGCGCGCCAGCTGCTGATTGCCGAGGGCACCGTGAAGGTGCACCTGTCGATGGTCTACCGGGCGCTTGGCGCGCGCAACCGCACCGATGCCCTGTGCCGCGTCTTCGACGCGCAGGCGGCGTGGGCGCTCGAGGCGACCTGAGCATGCCGGCCGCGCGTGACGAGCTGGACGAGCGGCGCCTGCAGGTGGTCGCCGAGCAGGCCGTGGGCTTGCGCTGGCAGATCCTGCTCACCGCCGTCGTCGTCGCGGCCATCGTCTGGCGCGACGTTCCGGCGCCCTGGGTGCTCGGCTGGTTCGCGGCGGTGATCGCCAGCCGCGAGTGGCGCGCCGCCGCGCTCGCGCGCATGGCCGCCGACCGCGCCCGCCCGATCGCCGCGCGGCTGCGCGCCACCGTGGGCTGGAACGTGCTGATCGGCGCCTGCAACGGCTCCGCGGCGCTGTTCATGGCCCGGCTCGACCCGACGCTGGATGCGGTCCTCACGATGATCCTGGTGTCCTGGGGCGCGGGCGCCGTGTCCACCAGCGCGACCGTGATGCCCGCCTTCCTGGCCTACGCCGGCCTGCTCTTCGTGCCCACGGCGGCCATGTGGCTCGCGGCCGGCGGCTGGCTCGGCTGGGGCGTGGGTGCGCTGGTGCTGATGTTCTTCGGCGTGCAGGCGCGCTTTGCGCGGCGCAACCTGCAGACCTTCGAGGAGTCGTTCGGCATCCGCGCCGAGAACCAGGCCCTGGCCACCTCGCTGGAGTTCGAGCGCGCGCAGCTGGCCATTGCGCGCGACCAGGCGGTGCGCGCCAACAACGACAAGAGCCGCTTCCTGGCCGGCGCCAGCCACGACCTGCGCCAGCCCCTGCAGGCGATGGCGCTCAACGTGGGGGCGCTGCGGCACGTGCCGATGGCGCCCGACGCACGCGCCATCGTCGAGGTGGTCGACAGCAGCCTGGAGCAGCTGCGCGCCATGCTCGACGCCCTGCTCGACGTCTCGAAGCTCGACGCCGGCGTGGTGGTGGCGCAGCCGCAGCGCGTGCGGATCGACCGGCTGCTGACCGCCGTGATGGCCAGCTTCGGCGCCGCGGCGGCGGCGCGCCGGGTGGCCCTGCACACCGCCTGCCCGCCCGGCCTGGAGGTGCACACCGACCCCGACCTGCTGCGCCGCATGCTGGCCAACCTGGTGGACAACGCGATCAAGTTCTCGCCCGCGGGCGGGCAGGTCGAGGTGCGGGTCGGCGCGCGCGAGGCACCGGACGCATCGAAGGACGAGGTCGAGCTGACGGTGCGGGACAGCGGTCCCGGCATCGCCCCCGAGAACCACCGGCTCGTGTTCGAGGACCTGGTCCGGCTCCCGGCGCCGGGCCCCGGCGCCGCGGGGCATGGCCTGGGCCTGGGCATCGTGCGGCGGATGGCCGAACTGCTGGGCGTGCCGGTCGAGCTCGATTCCAGCCTCGGCGCGGGCGCCTGCTTCCGCCTGCGGCTGCCGCGCGCCGCACCCGCGGGCGGCGACGGCCCCGGGGGCGACGGCGCCGGCACGCCGTGGAGCCTGGCGGGGCGCTGCGTGCTGGTGATCGAGGACGACCCGATGGTGCGCGGCGCCTACCTCAACGCGCTCGGCGCCATGGGCTGCCGCGTGCTGTCCGCCGCCACGCTCGACGAGGCGCTCGCGCAGATCGGCGAGCCCGATGCGGTGGTGGTCGACTGCCGGCTCGGCGGCGGCGTCTCGGGCTTCGATGCCGCCGAGCGCCTGCGCGCCCGGCGCCGCGCACAGCCGGCCGGGCCTGCGCTGCCGATCGTCATGGTCACGGCCGACACCGACCCGGCGGTGGTCGAGGCGGCGCGGCGGCAGGCGCTGCCGCTGCTGCGCAAGCCCGTCGACGAGCGCGGGCTCGGCCGCGCGCTGGCTGCGGCCATCGAAGGTTCCTGAACCCGCCATCCATCCCGCGAGGATCCGAACATGAACGACGGCCGCCACCCTTCCGACCCTGCCCCCGGCGACCGCCAGCTCTCGGAGGGCGCCGAGGTGCTGGTGCGCGAGATCCTCGCCGCGCCGCCCGATGCGCTGCACTGCGAGGTGCTGGTCATCGGCAGCGGCTACGGCGGCGCCGTGGCGGCGGCACGGCTGGCGGGCGCGCTGCCGCTGGACGCGGCACCCGGCATCGCGGCGGGCGCGACACCCGTCAAGGTCTACCTGCTGGAGCGCGGCAGCGAATACCTGCCGGGCGAGTTTCCGGCCAGCTTCGCCGAGCTGCCGGGGCACGTGCGCTTCAGCATGCAGGACGGCAAGCCCGCGCGCGGCAATGCCTCGGGGCTGTTCGACCTGCGCCTGGGCGGCGACGTGAACGCGCTGCTCGGCAACGGGCTGGGCGGCGGGTCGCTCATCAATGCGGCGGTGATGGAACGCGCCACGCCCGACGCCTTCGAGGGCGGCGCATGGCCCGCGGGCCTCGACCTGGCTGCGCTGGCAGAGGGCTACGACAAGGCCGAGGCCATGCTGGCGCCGGAGCAGATTCCCGAGCGCGTCTCGAAGCTCGACTCCCTGCTCAAAGCCGGCGCGCGGCTGCATGCGGCATCGCGCGGCAAGGCCCATGTCGCGATCGCCTTCGCCGACGGCACGCGCACGCCGGCCCAGGTGGCGATGCACCGCTGCCTGCGCTGCGGCGACTGCGTGAGCGGCTGCAACCACCGCGCCAAGAAATCGCTGGACACCAACTACCTGGCGCTGGCCCATGCGCGCGGCGCGCGCCTGTTCACCGGCGGCACCGCGCACCGCATCGCGGCCCTGCCGGGCGGGGCCGGCTACGCGGTCGAATTCTTCTTCACCGACCGGCGCAAGGCGCGCAGCGACAACGCCCGGCCCTACGTGGTGCGCGCGCGGCGGGTGGTGGTGGCCGCCGGCACGCTGGGCTCCGCCGAGCTGCTGCTGCGCTCCAGGGCCGCGGGCCTGCCCGTCTCGCAGGCGCTGGGCGCGGGCTTCTCGGCCAATGGCGACATGATCGCGGCCGCGGCCGGACAGCGCGACGAAGCGCTGTCCAGCGCGCCCGAAGGCGATGCGCCGGCGCAGCGCGGCATCGGGCCGACCATCACCGGGCTGCTGCGCACCTGCGCGGCGCCGGGCGAACGGCCGCTGGTGATCGAGGAGTTCGCCATTCCCGCGCCGCTGCGCCGCCTGCTGGCCGAGGTGGTGACCACCACCGACGCCCTGCAGGCGCTCGCGCAGACGGACTTCGACCTGCATGCACCGGACGAGGCGCGCGATCCGCTGGCCGTGGACGACGACATGCTGCGGCACACGCCGGTCTACGGAATGATGGGCGACGACGGCGCCGCCGGCACCCTCTACCTGGTCGGCCAAGGTACGGGCGACGCGGTGCTGGCCGATGCGCAGGTGCGCGTCGCGTGGGCCAAGGCGGCGGCCCTGCCGGTGTTTGCGGCACAGATGCGTGCGCTGCATGCGGCCCACGACGGCGCGGGCGGGCTCGGCGGGCGCGTGCTGCCCAACCCGCTGTGGCATCCGCTCCCGCCGTTTAGCAGCCTCGAGTCCCTGCTGCCTCCGTCGGGCCCGGTGCTGACGGTGCATCCGCTCGGCGGCTGCCGCATGGCCGACGGGCGCGAGCGCGGCGTGGTCGACGGCTGGGGCCGCGTCCACCATGGCGCGGCTGCGGGGCCGCTGCCCGGCCTGGCGGTGCTCGACGGCTCGATCGTGCCGGTGTCGCTGGGCATCAACCCCTCGCTCACCATCGCGGCACTGGCCGAGCGCGCGGTGCCGATGCTGGCCGCGGACTGGGGCCTGGCGCTGGCCGGATCGCCGCCGCCCCCGGCCTCGGAGCGCCCGCTGCGGCGCGACCTGACACATCCCCGCGCCCCGGCGCCCACGCGCGTCTCGATGCGGGAACGGATGACGGGCCGCGTGCACATCGAGGGGCAGGCCTTCGCGCTGAGCGCCGAGGTGGAATTCGAGCCCGTCGACGTGCCGGCCCTGCGCGCGGCGCCGCGCGCGCTCGCCCAGCCGGCGGTGGTCCTGCGCTTCGGCACGGGCAGGGATGCGCCGACAGCGCGTTGCACCGGCACCGCATCGATGCTGGTGCGCGAGAAGAGCGACAGCATCGAGCGCATCCAGCGCAGCCATCGGCTGGCGCGCAAGAAGCTGCTGGCGCTGGCCGAGGTGCTGCTGTCCGCGCGCACTGCCATGGCGGGCCCGGACGGCGACGGCGGCAACGGCCAGCGCGAGGAAAGCGCCGCCTTCGAAGGCGCCGCCATGGCCGACCTGATGGCGCTGTGCTCCCACCTGGGGCAGGTGCGCCTCATCGTGTACGACTGGACGGTGGAGCGGGCCGAAGCCGGCGCGCCGCTGAAGCAGGGCGACCGGCTGCGGCTCACCAAGCGCATCGCCTTCGTCGAGGGCGGCAACCCGTGGCGGCAACTGAGCGAGGGCGAACTGCAGCGCGTCGGCCCCGAGGGTTCGACGCCGCTGGGCCGCATGGTGCTGGACCCTTCCTACTTCGTCGAGCAGCTGCAGCCGCTGCTGCGCGTCGAGCACCAGCAGGACATGCCGAACCAGCTCGGCGACCTCGCCGAACTGGCGCTGTGGGTGCTGCGCATCGTGCTGCACGTTCACCTGCTGCATTTCGTGCCGCCGCCCGACTCGCCGCAGCGCATCTGGGAGCGCCTGCCCGGCGAGGTGCACGGCGTGCGTCCCGAGCCGGTCGAGCTCGCCGCCGCCGCGGCCGGCCCGGGCCGTGCACCGCCGCGGCTGCTGTCGCGCTACCGTCCGCCGGTGCGCCGCGCGGGCACGCGGCCCGTGATGCTGATCCACGGCTATGGCGCGAGCGGCTCCACCTTCGCGCACAAGAGCATTCCCGGCAACCTGGTGCACAGCCTGCTCGCGGCCGGGCGCGAGGTCTGGGTGCTCGACCTGCGCACCAGCATCGGCTTTGCGGACCGGCCGCGGCCCTACTGGTCGTTCGACGAGGCGGCCGAGGCCGACATCCCCGACGCGCTGCGCACCGTGCAGGCGGCGCATGCGGTGCCCGGCGACCCGGCACCCGTGCAGGTCGACGTGGTGGCGCACTGCATCGGCGCCGCCATGTTCAGCGTGGCGGTGCTGCGGCTGCCCGAGCTGCATGCGTCGATCGGCGCGGTGGTGCTGTCGCAGGTGGGGCCGCTGCTGCGCGCCACCGCCTTCAACCGCTTCCGCGGCTATGTGGCGGGCTACCTGCAGCAGTACCTCGGCACCGACGAGTTCGACACGCGCCCCGCGCTCACGCCCATGAAGCGCCTGCTCGTCGACGGCCTGCTGGCGACCTTTCCCTACCCCGACGACGATGGCGAGGCCGAGCGCCTGCGCCAGGCGCCGGGCTTCGCGGCCGTGCGGCACCGGGCCGACGCCATCTTCGGCCAGACCATGCGGCTGCACAACATCGGCAAGGACACGCTCGATGCGCTCGATTCGATCTACGGCTTCGTGAAAGTGCGCGGCCTCGCCCAGGTCGGCTGCTACGCCCGCGAAGAGGTGCTGACCGACGCCGGCGGGCAGGGCCATGCGGTCGGCTTCGAGCAGCTCGGCCAGCGCTTCGGCTTCCCGGTGCTCATGCTGCACGGGCAGCGCAACGCGGTGTTCGACTGGCGCGGCTCCTACGAGAGCTTCTGGCTGCTGAAGCGCGTGTTCGGCAAGGACGAAGGCCTGCCGCGCGAGCCGCCGCAGCTGCCGGACCCGTCGGACGCTTCGAAGCCTTCCGCGGGCGACCTGTTCCTCGGCGAAGGCACCCCGCACCAGCTGCTGGTGCTCGGCGCCTATGGCCACCAGGACACGCTGATCGGCGAGAAGGCCTGCATCGACGTGTTCCCGCACATCGTGCGCTTCCTCGAGGCCTTCGACACCAAGCCCGGCCCCGGCGAGCCGGTGCCGCCCGACTGGCGGGCCAGCCTGCCGTGGACCGGCCCATGGCTCGGCCATGCGAGCCGCTCGGCGGGCAACGCGGGCCGGCTGCATTGCCGGCTGGCGCTGCGCCCGCCGCCCGCGCACGTGTCGGCGCGCGCCGTGGTCTTCGTGCCGGCGCGGCGCCGCGACGGGCGCTGGTGCTTCGACTTCGAAGGCATGGTGGCGATGGAGACCACGCGCGAGAAGCTCCTGCAGGAGGCGGTGGAGATCGACCTGTTCGACGACCGGCTCGCCGAGTACCAGGGCTTCGCGGTGCTGACGGCGCACGACGACCTGCCCATGGCGCGCGGCCCGATCGAAGTGCTGGGCCGGCGGCTGGCGGCCGGGCTGTTCGCGCAGCCGCAGGACGAGCCCATCGGCCCGATCCGCGAGCAGGTGGTGCGAACGCTGGAGGCGGCCGCCGACGCGCAGCGCGAGCGCGCCGTGGTGCGCCTTGACCCCGCATGGACCGGCGCCGTGCAGCGCGAGGGCGAGCCCGCGCAGGCCTCGCTGTGCTTCGCGCTCGCCAGTTGCCAGTACCTGCCGGGACTGGTCGACTGGCTGCCCGCCCAGGCCTCGTACCGGCGGCTCGCGCAGCGGCTCGAGCAGCTCGCGCCGCCGCACAAGCCGCAGTTGCTGGTGCTGGCCGGCGACCAGGTGTATGTCGACCAGACCGCGGGCCTTTTCGTGCCGGCGGGCGGCGACGACGTCGGCCAGGCCTATGCGCTCACCTTCAGGCTGGAGGCGCTGCGCCAGGTGATGGCCTCGCTGCCGACCTATCCGCTGCTCGACGATCACGAGGTGATGGACGACTGGGAGCCGGAGCCCGGCCTCGATGGCACGCCGGCCGTGCGCGCCGCGCTCGACGGCTACGCCGCGCAGCAGCACAAGGTGGTGCGCGGCAGCGGTCCGCATCGCGACCCGCGTCCCTTCGACTACCGCGTGGCGCCGGCCGGCTTTCCGTTCTACATGCTCGACACGCGCAGCACGCGCCAGCGCCGCGCGCTGCGCCCGGACGCGCAGGCCGCGCCGCTGGAGCAGGCGTCGATCCGCGCCGAGGCCGGGCTGGGCGACCTGAGGAAGTGGCTGGAGGCCGCGCCCGCCGCAGTGCCCAAGTTCATCGTGTCGCCGGTGGCGCTGTTCCCGATGCCGCGCGCCGCCGTCTTCGGCGACCCGGCGCAACGCCTGGGGCTGGACGACTGGAGCGGATACCCGGCCTCGCAGCGCGCGCTGCTCGAACTGCTGCGCGACACCGCCGCGCGCCATGTGGTGGTGCTGTCGGGCGACCGCCACATGTCGAGCGTGTCCAGCCTCTGGCTGCAGGCGGCGGACGGGCCGGTCGAGGTGATCTCGGTCGTGTCCTCGGGGCTGTATGCGCCCTGGACCTTCGTCAATGCGCGGCCCGATGCGTTCTGGCTCGACGGCCGGGTCGAGCTCGGCCCCGTGCCCGGTGCCTTCGGTGCCACCATGGTCACCGCGGCCGTGGGCACCGGCAACGGCTTTGCCGTGGTACAGGTGGAGCGCGGCGAAGCCGGCCATTGGCGCATCGGCGTCACGCTCGACCTGGACGATGGACTCACGCAGTGCCATCGCGAGCTCGATCCGGCCGGCGGCCCCGGCTGGACGGTGGTGTAGCGAGGGGGATCGGGCCGGCGAATCCGGCGCTGGACCAGGCACTCGGCGCCGCATCGGCGCCGTGAGCATTCCCCTCAACGCGCGGGTTCGGGCGGTTCCGGACTTTCCGGCGTGCCTGCATGCCGCGCGCCGCTTCTGCGGCGGCGACCGAACAGCAGGGCCGCGAGCGGGATCGTGGTCAACACGCCGACGGCCACCAGCGTCCATCCGATGTACTTGCGTTGCTCCGGGCTGAGCTTGTCGGAAAGCAGCAGGCCCACTCCCGCTCCCAAGGCGCCGCGGGTCCCGGCCAGCAAGGCGAGCTCGGGCAAATGAACTTCAGTTGTGAACACGGCAGAACTCCTTTCGTGCGAGGGAGCCGTCTTTCAGTATGCGCTGGGGCTGCCGGTCTTGTCCACGCCAGCGCTGCGGTGCTTGTGAAGCGCTCGCGCCGTTCAGGCAAGCCCCCATCCCGCAATCAGGAGCGCGCGCGGCCGCCGGACATGTCGAAGACGGCACCGGTGTTGAAGCGGCTGGCCTCGGTGCACAGCCACGCGACCAGGTGGGCCACTTCGTCGCGCTGGCCCAGACGGCGCAGCGGGCTGTCCTGGATCATGCGATCGACGACGTCCGGGCCGAGGTCGCGGATCATGTCGGTATCGATGGGGCCGGGTGCCACGCAATTGACAAAGACGTTTTCGCTGGCGATCTCGCGGCCCAAGGCCTTGGTGAGGGCGATGATGCCGGCGCTGGCCGCCGAGTAGGCGGTGATGCCCGGCAGTCCTTCCCTGCCAGCCAGCGAGCCGAGGTTGACGATGCGTCCCGAGCGCTGCTGCAGCATGCGGGGGAGCACGGCCTGCGTGACCCGCATCGTGCCAGCGAGGTTCACGTCGACGATGCGCTGCCAGTCGCCGGGGTCGTGGTCCTTGAAGCTCGTTGCGCGGCCGAGATAGCCCGCGCAGTTGACGAGGATGTCGATGCGCTGTGCGTCCCCGAGCTCGGCCAGGCCACGCCGGATGTCGTCGGATCGCGTGATGTCGACAAGAGCGGATCGCGCGCCGGGTACCTCTGCGCGATCCGCGTCCCAGATGCAGACGCCGCATCCGTTGGCGAGAAAGAGTTCTGCAATGGCTCTTCCAATGCTCTTGGCCCCGCCCGTCACAATGGCGAACTTGCCGGCGAGATCGTATGTGTTGCTCATCGGGAGCCTCCCGTACGGCGCCTGTTGCGTCGCGTGACAGGCCGGGCGATCCGAATGCCGGCCTTGCCCTTCTTTATAGCGGTGCGCCGAACGCCGGGCAAGCCGGTCCGGACGACGTGCCTCACCGCGAACTATCCGGTCTTCAAAGGTCCGGCGAGCTTGTAGGTGCTGAGGATGACGCCGGACGGCATCGCCTTCGTGCCGGCGAGTTCGAAGGAACGCGGCGGCGTTCCCTCCGCAAAGAAGCGCTTCCCCGTGCCCAGCAGGACCGGATAGACGATCAGCAGAACCTCATCCACAAGCGCGTGTTCGAGGAGCGCCGAAGTCAGCGTCGAGCTGCCCGAGAGGATGAGGTCCGGCCCGCCATGCGACTTGATGCGGCGAACGCCTTCGACGATGTCCGTTCCGAGCTCCTCGAACGGCCCCCATTCAAGGCTTTCCGGACGGTGGGTGGCGACGTATTTCGTGGCCGCATTGAGGGCATCCGCCATCGGGCTGCGCGGGGCCTTGGGCCAGAAGGCCGACCAGATGTCGTAGGTGCGGCGGCCAAGCAGCAGGTCGAAGCTCTCGCCATACGCGGCGAGGATCGCGTCCCTGCCCGCGGGGGTGCGGTAGGGCGCGGTCCAGTCGCTGTAGGGGAAATCGTCCCCGTCGCGGGAGTGCTGGATCACGCCGTCCAGCGAGATGTGTTCCATGATTCGCAGCTTTCTCATGCGAGTCTCCGTGCAGCGCGATCGCCTGGGGCGACGCAGGGCTCAGGACGCTGCCTTGCAGCCTTCGGGTTTGAACACCCGCGTCGCCGAACCCGGGTACTTCCCGAGCTTGGCGGCCGGCCGCGAGGGGCGCGGCAGCAATTCTCCGCCGCAATTGGGACAGCTCCCGGCGAGGCGCCGGTCGGCGCAGTCGCTGCAGAACGTGCATTCGAAGGAGCAGATGCGGGCATCGGCCGAGTCCGGCGGCAGGTCTCGGTCGCAGCACTCGCACCCGGGGCGCATTTGGAGCATGGGAACCTCGAAAGAGCTTGGGCGGTGGAGCTTAAACGAAGGTGGACCGGCCGGTGACGGCGAGCCTCGGCGCCTGTCGGCCGCTATATTCTCCCTTCAGAGTTGTTCTGTACAACAAAGCAAGAGGAGCCCGTGTCTTGAAGCCATCTCCCAAAAAGCAGGCCGGCCTGGATTTCCCCAGGCCGCTGGTCACCGTCGACGTGGTCATCTTCACCGTGCTGGAGGATGCGCTGAAGGTCGTACTGGTACGCCGCCCGGACGCCGCCGACGATCCTTATCCGGGGCGCTGGGCGCTTCCGGGAGGCTTCATCGACATCGGAAAGGATGCCAGCCTGCTCGACTGCGCGCTGCGCAAGCTGCGGGAGAAGACTGGTGTTGCCGCACCGTATCTCGAGCAGCTGGGCAGCTGGGGCGACGCGCACCGCGATCCGCGGGGCTGGTCGGCCACGCATGCGTTCTTCGCGCTGATGCCGGCCCAGGCGCTCGTGCCCGGCAAGGGTGCGGACGCCGCGCAGGCCGAATGGATGGACGCCGCAGCAGCGAGCCGCAAGCGGCTGGCGTTCGATCATGCGGGGATCCTGGCCAGCGCCGTGGCGCGGCTGCGCAGCAAGGTGGAATACACCTCGCTGCCGGCCTTCCTGCTCAACGAGCCCTTCACGCTGCCGCAGCTGCAGCACACCTACGAGGTCGTGCTGGGCCGCGCGGTCGACAAGAGCGCCTTCCGCAAGCGGATGCTCGATGGCGGCTTCATGGAGGAAGCCGGCACGGTGGAGGGCACCACCGGCCGGCCGGCCATGGGCTACCGGCTGCGCGACCGGTCGCAGGCCGCCCTGTTTCCCCGCACCTTCAGCCCGCGCGACACGGAGCAGCCGGGCGCTTGACTTTTCTCTTCATGGTTGTACAGTACAACCAATGAGAGTTGTACAGTACAACTAAAAAGAGGACGCCATGAAGCAGAACATCCATCTCCTCGTGATCGATCCGCAGAACGATTTCTGCGATCTGCCGGCCGGCTGGCTCGGGACCGACCCCGCCACGGGCGCGCCGCTGCGGCCGGCGCTGCCCGTGGCGGGGGCCCACGCCGACATGCTGAGGCTGGCCGGCCTCATCCGGGAAGGGGCGGGCGGCATTGCCGGCATCACCGTCACGCTCGATTCGCACCACAGGTTCGACATCGCGCACCCCACGTTCTGGCAAGCGCGCGGCGGTGCCGCCGTGGTGCCTTTCACCGCGATCACGGCGGCGCAGGTTCGCGCCGGCGACTGTCTGCCTCGCGACGCCGCGGCCCTGCCGCGCGCGCTGGCCTACCTCGACGAGCTCGAGCGCAGGGGCCGTTACACGCTGATGGTGTGGCCGGTGCACTGCGAGATCGGCAGCTGGGGCCACAACGTGCACGCGGCCGTCAAGGCCGCCTACAACGCATGGGAAGACGCACAGGCCGGCCTGGTGGAAAAGATCGCCAAGGGCAGCAATCCATGGACCGAGCACTACAGCGCCATCCAGGCCGAGGTGCCGGATGCGGACGATCCCGGCACCGCGTTCAACATGCGGCTGGTCGCGTCGCTCGACCGCGCCGACCTGATCGTCGTCGCCGGCGAAGCCAGCAGCCATTGCGTGAAGGCCACCACGGAGCACATCGCCGCCAACCTGCCCTCGGGCAGGCCCGCCAAGCTGGTGCTGGTCACCGACTGCATGAGCCCCGTGACCGGCTTCGAGGCGCAGCACCAGGCCTTCCTGGACGACATGGCCGCACGTGGCGTGCTGCTTCGCACCAGCGCCGAAGTGCTCGCACTGCTGGCGGCCAACGCCTGACGCGAACCTGCCCAAGGAGCACACCATGCAACCGATCATCCACAGTCTGCTGGACACCGACCTGTACAAGTTCACGATGTGGCAGGCCATGCTGCACAGCCACCCGCAGACGCAGGCCGAGTACCGCTTCGTGTGCCGCAACCAGCCGGCCTATCCGCTGGCCGAGCTGCTGGCGGACGTCAATGCGCAGCTCGACCACCTGTGCACGCTGCGTTTCGCGCCCGCCGAACTCGCCTACCTGCGCGGCCTGCGCTACATCAAGAGCGACTTCGTCGACTTCCTGCGCATCTTCAGTTTCCAGCGCGAGTTCATCACCGCTGCGGCCGAGGGCGATGCGCTGCGCATCCGTGCGGTCGGCCCGCAGGTGCACACGATGGCGTTCGAGATCTTCGTGCTCGCGATCGTCAACGAGCTGTATTTCCGCCGCTTCGATGCGAAGTCCGCGCTGGCCGAGGGCCGCCAGCGCCTGCAGGCCAAGATCGAACTTCTGCGCAGTTTCGCGGACGAGCCGGCGGCGCGGCATCCCTTCGAGTTCTTCGACTTCGGCGTGCGCCGCCGCTTCTCGCGCGACTGGCAGCGCGAAGTGGTCGGCACGCTCAAGCGCGAGGTGCCGATGTACTTCAAGGGCACTTCCAACGTGCTGCTGGCCAAGGAGCTGGAGCTGGTGCCCATCGGCACCATGGCGCACGAGTACCTGCAGACCTACCAGGCGCTCGGCGTGCGGCTGCGCGACTTCCAGAACGCCGCGCTGGAAGGCTGGGTGCAGGAATACCGCGGCGATCTGGGCGTGGCGCTGACCGACGTGGTCGGCATGGATGCCTTCCTGGCCGACTTCGACCTGTACTTCGCCAAGCTGTTCGACGGCCTCCGGCACGACTCGGGCGACCCCGTCGCCTGGGGCGAGAAGGCGCTGGCGCACTACGCCAGGCTGCGCATCGATGCGCACACCAAGCGGCTGGTGTTCTCCGACGGGCTCGACCTGCCAACGGCGATCGGGCTGTACCGCACCTTCGCCGACCGCACCCAGACCGGTTTCGGCATCGGCACCCACCTGAGCAACGACGTCGGCCTCACGCCGCTGAACATCGTGATGAAGCTCACGGGTTGCAACGGCCAGCCGGTGGCCAAGCTGTCGGACAGCCCGGGCAAGACGCTGTGCGAAGACCAGACCTTTCTGGCCTACCTGCGCCAGGTCTTCCAGATCGGGGGGTGAGGCCATGCACTGCATCACTGTCGCGCAGCTCAACCCCACCATCGGCGACCTGGCCGGCAACGCCGCGCAGATGATCGAGGCCGCGCGCCGGGCCGCGGCCGCGCAGGCCGACCTGGTGGTCTTCTCCGAGCTGTCGCTCACAGCCTACTACCCGGCCGACCTGCTGGAGGAAGAGGGCTTCATGGAGCGCGTGGACGACGCGTTCGGGCAGCTGCTCTCGGCGTCGCGCGAGATGCCGGCGCTGCACTGGGCGGTCGGCCTGCCGGCGCGGCGCGAGGGCGCGGGCAAGAAGCTCCGCAATGTGCTGCGCGTCATCTGCGCGGGCGAGGTGCGGCTCGAATACGCCAAGCAGCTGCTGCCGACCTACAACGTCTTCGACGAGCGCCGGCACTTCGAGCCGGGCCCCGACGTGGCGCGCGTGCTGCGCATCCGCGACACGCGCGTGGGATTCCTGATCTGCGAGGACGGCTGGAACGACGAGGGCGAGGACTATCTCGTCAATCCCTTCGACCGCATGCGCGATGCCGCGCCCGACCTCGTGGTGTCGATCAACGCGAGTCCGTCGAACATCGGCAAGCGCGAGCAGCGGCACCGCATCTTCGGTGCGGCCAGCCGCCGCAACGGCCTGCCCATCCTCTACGTCAACCAGGTGGGTGGGCACGACCAGCTGGTGTATGACGGAGCCTCGTTCGCGGTCGAGCCGCAGGCCGGCGTGGTGTACGAGGCGCGCCGCTTCGCGCAGGACGTATGCACCTTGCGCTTCGACGATGGCCGCTTCCTCACGCCGGCCGGCGAGGCGCCGCCGCGCGTGCCGCCGCAAGGCCTGCCGACGCTGGAGTTCTATCGCCAGCAGATCGTGCTGGGCCTGCGCGACTATGCGCGGCGCTGCGGCTTCCGGCAGGCGGTGGTCGGCTCGTCCGGCGGCATCGATTCGGCGCTGACGCTCGCGCTGGCGGTCGAGGCACTGGGCGCGCAGAACGTCGTGGCCGTCACGATGCCATCGCGCTTTTCCTCGGTGGGGTCGGTGGACGATTCCGAGACGCTGTGCCGCAACCTCGGCGTGCCGCTCAAGGCGCATGCCATCGCGGACATCGTCGCGCAGTTCGAGCAAGGCTTCGAGACGGCCTTTGGCCAAGGCCTCGAGGGCGTTGCACTCGAGAATTTGCAGGCGCGCGTGCGCGGCACGATCCTCATGGGCCACTCCAACAGCTTCGGCCACCTGCTGCTGACCACGGGCAACAAGTCCGAGATCTCGGTCGGCTACTGCACGCTGTATGGCGACACCAACGGCGGCCTGGGCCTGATCGGCGACCTCTACAAGACCGAGGTCTTCGCACTGTCGCGGCACTTGAACGCACAGGCCGGGCGCGAGCTCATCCCGCAGGCCATCCTCGACAAGGAACCCTCCGCCGAGCTCGCGCCGGGGCAGAAGGATGCCGACAGCCTGCCGCCGTACGAAGTGCTCGACGAAATTCTCAAGCTGCTGATCGAGGGCCGGCGGCTCGCGGGAGAAGAGTACGAACAGGCGCGCACCTTCGTCGACCGGCTGCGCGCCACGCCCGAGGGCGCGGCGCTGGTCGAGCGCATCCGCGGCATGGTGGCGCGCAACGAGTACAAGCGGCGGCAGTCGCCGCCCATCGTGCGGGTCCGGCCGCGGGCCTTCGGCTCCGGCCGCCAGATGCCGATCGCTGCCCGCTGGAACTGAGGACGATGAGATGACAAGCACGAACAAGGCGCCCGATGTCGCCGTCTACATCGGACGCTTCCAGATCTTCCACAACGCCCAGCTGGCGCTGCTGCGCCGCGCGCTCGCGGCCGCGCCCGAGTGTGTGGTGGTGCTCGGCTCGGCCTTCCAGGCGCGCACGCCGCGCAATCCCTTCACCTGGGAGGAGCGCGCCGAGATGATCCGCACCGCGCTGCCGCAAGCCGACCGCCAGCGGCTGAAGTTCCTGCCCGTGCGCGACCACTACGACCCCGCGCGGTGGGTGGCGGCGGTGAAGGAGGGCGTGGCCCGGCTGCATCCGGGCCAGCCTTCGGTGGTGCTGGTGGGGCACCTGAAGGACGCGACCAGCAGCTACCTGCGCGACTTCCCCGGCTGGGCGCTCGACGACGCCGGCAGTCGCGGCGACATCCACGCGAGCGCGCTGCGCGATGCCTACTTCGGGGCCGCCCGCGACGGCTCGCTGGAGCCGGCCCTCGCAGCGCTCGTCGGCCAGGCGCCGGACAGCACGCTGCAGTTCCTGCGCGCCTGGGCCAGCCTGCCGCCTTATGCCGTGCTGGCGCAGGAATGGGAGAGCCTTCGCCGCGAGAAGGCGCTGTGGTCCGGCTCGCCGTACCCGCCGGTCTTCGTCACGGTCGATGCGGTCGTCCAGTGCGGGCGCCAGGTGCTGCTGATCCGGCGCGGCCGCTCGCCCGGCAAGGGCCTGTTCGCGCTGCCGGGCGGCTTCATCGAGCCGCGCGAGACCGTGTGGCAGTCGGCCCTGCGCGAGCTGGCCGAGGAAACCGGGCTGCGGCTGCTGGAGAGCGACATCGAAGCCGCCTTCAAGGCGGTGCAGGTGTTCGACCATCCCGACCGCAGCCAGCGCGGCCGCGTTATCACCCATGCGCACAGGTTCGACCTGGGTCCGCGCCGTCCCCCCGAACTGACCGCCGGCGACGACGCCTCGGACGCCCGGTGGGTGCCCATCGACGAACTGGCCGGCATGGAGGACCAGTTCCATGACGACCACTTCCACATCCTCGACTTCTTCTTCGGATTGACCGCGGATGGCGCGCAAGGCGGTGCCGCATGAACGACCGCGAGCGATACCGCGGCTGCCTCCTCGGGCTCGCCTGCGGCGATGCGGTGGGCACGACCGTCGAGTTCATGCCGCGGGGAACCTTCGAGCCCGTCACGGGAATGGCTGGCGGCGGCCCTTTCCGGCTGCAGCCGGGCGAGTGGACCGACGACACCTCCATGGCGCTGTGCCTGGCGACCAGTCTCGTCTGGCGGAGCGGCTTCGATCCCGTCGACCAGATGAACCGCTACTGCAACTGGCGCAGCGTCGGCTACCTGAGCAGCAACGGCGAATGTTTCGACATCGGCATCACGGTGGCCACGGCGCTGGACCGCTACCTTGTGACCCGCGATCCGTTCGCTGGCGACCCCGATCCCAGGACGGCCGGCAACGGCGCACTGATGCGGCTCGCGCCGGTCCCGATGTACTTCCGCGCCAGCGCGGACCAGACCTTCCGGTTTGCCGGCGAAAGCACGCGAACGACACATGGTGCCCGCGAAGCCATCGATTGCTCGCGGCTCTTTGCGCTGCAGCTGCGGGCAGCGTTGATGGGCGCAAGCAAGGAGCGCATTCTCGCGACCACGGTTACCGAACCCCTGTCCGACAAGGTCGCAGCCATCGCGTCGGGTAGCTACCTTGGCAAGCCGCGCGAGGCCATCAAGGGATCGGGATACTGCGTCGATTCGCTCGAGGCGGCCCTTTGGTGCTTCTTTGTCACCGGTTCGTTCGAGGAAGCCGTGCTGGCAGCGGCCAACCTGGGAGACGATGCCGACACCACGGCCGCGATTTGCGGGCAACTGGCAGGTGCGCACTACGGCGCGTCGTCCATTCCGGCAGTCTGGCTCGGACGATTGGCCATGCGCGGCGACATCGAAAGTCTCGCCGATCAACTGCTGGAATGCGCCGAGTCGTCCTGAGCGCCCCGCAGGCCACTGTCTGCATCCACATGCACTGAAGTGCGCGTCGCCGGGCGTCCTCCGACGGCCCGCCTGAACCCGAACTCCTCGCTTTTCACTTCGTGTGGTTTCCCCCAGCGTGGAAAGACGCTGTGAAGATGCACCATCGTGCAGCCCTGGCGCGCCATGGTCCGGTGGATGAATCTTCATCTGCAGTTTATTTCCTCTCTGGAGACGACGAATGGCCATTCCAAGATCCGGCGCCGCGAGCGCCGCCTTGTTCTGCTGCGTTGCAGCGCTCCTCACGGCCTGCGGCGGCAGTGGCGGCACCCGCGGCTTTCCCATCGTGAGCATTCCGCCGGACACCGGCGCACCGCCGGCGCAGAAGCTGGCCTGCGACGACAGCATGAAGACCCGCTTCGCGCCCGACACCTTGACCACGGTCCTGTTGGTCAAGGCCTTCAGGAAAGGGGACGCGCTGCTGCTCACAGGCACCGCGTCGCCGAGCACGCCGGTCGCGCAGAACGACCTGTGCTTCGTCAAGCTCAATGTCGGCCCAGGCAACCCGGGCGTGGCCAGCGCGCCGTCCACCTCGCCGGGCATCGGCATCGAGATCTGGCTGCCCACGCCGGCCAACTGGAACAGGCGCATCCACGTCAAGGGTGGCGGCGGCTGGGCCGGCGGCACCCAGGGCACCCTCACCGGCATCACGCCGATCTCCGGCAGCGCGGGATCGGCCAGCGACACCGCGGGCGTGGAGGGCGCGGTTTCCGCCACCACCAACACGGGCCATGCCATCAGCAACGGCTCGTTCGCGATGAACCCCGACGGCACCATCAACACGGTCCTGTGGAAGGATTTCTCGGAGCGCGGCATCCACGAGATGGCCGTCAAGACCAAGGCGCTGGCCAAGGCCTACTACGGCGAAGACGCGAAGTACGCCTACTGGAACGGCTTCTCCACCGGTGGACGGCAGGGCCTCAAGGAGGCCCAGGCCAACCCCGCCGACTTCGACGGCATCCTGGCCGGTGCGCCCGCCAACAACTGGACCAAGTTCATCACCACCGAGCTCTATCCGCAGATCGTCGTGCAGCGCGACCTGGGCGGCGTGGCGATCACTGCGGCCCAGCACACGACGGTCTCGAACGCCGCGATCAACGCCTGCGACATGGTCGGCGGCGTTCACCTCGGCTACGTGCCGGACCCGTCCGCCTGTCGCTACGACCCGACCACCGACGCGTCCGTGATCTGCACCGCCGATGGCGGCACCAACGCCACCGCGGGCTGCGTGACACCGGCCCAGGCGCTCGCGTTCAACAAGTTCTGGTACGGCCAGACGGCCGACGGCTCGGTGCCGAACCCCGCGGCCGACAACGGCTTCGCGGCCGCCACCGCGCCTGCGCAGAAGTGGTACGGACTGGCGCGCGGCGCCAGCCTCATGGGCCTGGCCGGCGCCGCGCCGTTTCCCATCTCCAGCGACATGGTGGCGCTCGAGCTGCAGGATCCGACGATTGCGACGCCCAGCTTCCTCAACGCCACGGGCAATGGCGCCGACGGCTGGAAATCGCTCACGTATCCGCAGCTCGCCAACGCATGGGACCGCGGCGTGGCGCTGCAAGGCGCGTTCGCCAACATCAACACCGACAGCGCCGACCTGAGCGCGTTCCGCGACCGCAAGGGCAAGCTGATCTCCTACCACGGGCTCGCCGACACGCTGATCCCGCCGCAAGGCACGATCAACTACTACAGCCGCGTCGCCGCGCAGATGGGCGGCGTCGCGGCCACGCAGGGCTTCTACCGGCTCTACCTCGTTCCCGGCATGGGCCACGGCTTCAGCAACGGCACGTCGACCGCCAATGCGAATCCGCCGCTGCCGACCAACGCGCAGCTCTACGAACTGCTGACCGCCTGGGTGGAAAAGGGCGTCGAGCCGCCGGCGCGCGTGGAAGTGGCGACGGCGGCCAGCGCCAGCTTTCCGGCCGTGAAGTCGCGGCCGCTGTGCCTTCATCCGCTGACGGCGAGCTACACCTCGGGCGACCCCAACCTGGCCGCGAGCTATACCTGTTCCTGAGTTGCGCCGTCTCCCCCGGGGCGTTGCGGTTAGCATATTCGGCTGCATACGGCCGGGGCGAGAATCAATGCGGATACTGCTGGTGGAAGACGACAAGGTGCTGGCCGACGCGCTCTCGCGCGCGCTGGTGCAGTCCGCCCACGCGGTGGACATCGTCTCCACCGGCGAAGAGGCCGACCATGCGCTCGCGCTCGGCATCTACGACCTGGCGATCCTGGACATCGGGCTGCCCAAGCTCAGCGGGCTCGATGTGCTGCGGCGGCTGCGCGCCCGCAAGTCCACCATGCCGGTGCTGATGCTGACCGCCTTCGACACGCTGCAGGACCGCGTGCGCGGGCTCGATCTGGGCGCCGACGACTACCTGGCCAAGCCCTTCGACCTGCCGGAACTGGAAGCACGCGTGCGCGCGCTGCTGCGCCGCAGCACCAATTCCACGCCGTATCTCGAGCACGGCCTGCTGCGCTTCGATACGGTGGGCCGCCGCGTGTTCTACGACAAGAAGCCGCTCGACCTGTCGCCGCGCGAGCTCGCCGTGCTGGAACTGCTGATGATGCGCGAGGGGCGCGTGGTGGGGAAGGAGCAGATGGTCAACCATCTCTACGGATGGGGCGACGAGGTCGGCGACAACGCGATCGAGGTCAACGTCTACCGCTTGCGCAAGAAGCTCGAGCCGCTCGGATGCGAGATCCGCACCGTGCGCGGCATGGGCTACCTGATGGACCGCGGCGATGCGCAAACCTGAGCCCAGGCTGCAGCGCAAGCTGCTGGCCTGGCTGCTCGGTCCGCTGGCCGTGCTGCTGGTGCTGGACACCGGCGCCGCCTACTGGAACTCGCTGCGCTTTTCCAACCTGGCCTACGACCGCGCGCTGTACGAGATCGGGCGCGAGATCGTGCTGCACGTGAAGCTCGACGGCCTGCAGCCGCGGCTCGACCTGTCCGAGGCCGCGGGCAACATCCTGCTGCTCGACCAGGAGGACTTGCTCTTCTACCGCGTTGCCAGCGAGGACGGCAAGGCACTGGGCGGCGATGCGGAAATGCCGCCGCCGCGCCCCGGCGACCCCGCCAGGCCGCGCTTCTACCGCGACACGGTGCGCGGCGAGCCGGTGCGCATGCTGGTGGCCTGGATGCCCATCGGCGGCAACCCCGAGGCGCCGATGGTGCGGGTGCAGGTGGCCGAAACCCTGCACAAGCGCACCCATCTTGCGTGGGAGATGCTGGCCAACGTGGTGGTGCCGCAGCTGCTGCTGATCGTGATGGCCACGGCGGTGGTCTGGTTCGGCATCTCGCGCGGGCTCGAGCCGCTGCAGCGGCTGCGCCGCGCGGTGTCGGACCGCTCGCACCTGGACCTGAGCCCGATCGACATCCACGACGTGCCGGGCGAGGTGCGGCCCCTGGTGGACGAGGTCAACGAGCTGATGGCGCGGCTCGGTCGCACCTTCGATTTCCAGAACCGCTTTGTGGCCGACGCTGCGCACCAGCTGAAGACGCCGGTGAGCGGCCTGAAGGCCCAGATCGAGCTGGCGCTGCGCGAGAGCGACCCCGAGCGCGTGCGCCATTCGCTCGCGCAGCTCTACATCAGCGCCGACCGGCTCTCGCGGCTGGTGCGCCAGCTGCTTTCGCTCGCGCGCAACGAGCCCGGCGCGCTCGACGCCATGCAGCTGCAGCCGCTCGACCTGAATGCCTACGCGCTGGAGGTCAGCATGGACTGGGTGCCACAGGCGCTCAAGCGCGACATCGACCTGGGCTTCGAGGGCGCCGAGCATCCGCTGGTGATCAACGCAGACCGCGACCGGCTGCGCGAGCTGATCAACAACCTGATCGACAACGCGGTGCGCTACAGCCAGGCGGGCGGCCGCGTGACCGTGCAGGTGGGCCCCGGCGACGGCGACCAGTGCCGCCTGGCCATCAGCGACGACGGCCCCAGCGTGCCGGTGGAGGAGCGTGCGCGCATCTTCGAGCGCTTCCACCGCCTGCTCGGCACGCAGGAGGACGGCAGCGGCCTGGGCCTGGCCATCGTCAGCGAGATCGCCACGCTGCACGGCGCGCGCATCACGCTGGAGGAAGACATCGACGGCGTGGGCAACACCTTCAGCGTCTTCTTCCCGCTGCGCAAGGCCTGAGCAGTGCCGCTCAGGCCGCCTTTGTAAGCTGGCTGACAGCTAGCGGACATGTGGCTGACAGCCTGCCGGCAGAAAGGTGACAGCGCAGGCCCGTAGCCTCGAACACGTCGGAACCGCCGTGGTTCCGCATCCACTTCGAGGAGACAATCCCCATGTCGTTTTTGACCAGTCCGGATTTCTGGATTGCCCTGTCGCAGATCATCCTGATCAACATCGTCCTGAGCGGCGACAACGCCGTCGTCATCGCGATGGCCTCGCGCTCGCTGCCGCCGGCCCAGCAGAAGAAGGCGATCCTGTTCGGCAGCATGGGCGCCATCGTGCTGCGCGTGGTGCTGACCTTCTTTGCGGTCTACCTGCTGACGCTGCCCTACCTCAAGCTGGTGGGCGCCGCGCTGCTGTTCTGGATCGGCATCGGCCTGCTCAAGGGCGACGACGGCGAAGAGAACCTGGAAGGCCATTCGAGCCTGGCCGCGGCCATCAAGACCATCGTGGTCGCCGACCTGGTCATGAGCCTGGACAACGTCGTCGGCGTCGCTGCCGCGGCCAAGGGCAATGTTCCGCTGCTGGTGTTCGGCCTCGTGATCAGCATTCCGCTGATCATCTTCGGCAGCACGCTGATCCTCAAGCTGATGGACCGCTTCCCGATCATCATCACGCTCGGCGCCGCCCTGCTGGGCTGGGTGGCCGGCGAAATGGCGATGTCGGATCCGTCGATTGCCGGCTGGGCCGCCAGCCAGCATGCGCTGCACACGATCGTGCCCGCGATCGGCGCCATCTCCGTCGTGGCGATCGGCAAGTGGCTGACCAGCCGGCAACAGCAGCCGGAACCCGCCAACCAGTCGGCCTGAAGCAGGTGTCGGCGTGAGACAGCGCATTCTGGTCCCCATCGACCCGACCGAGCCGGCCCGCACGCGCTCGGCCATCGAGCAGGTCGTGCGCATCTGCCAGCAGGAGTCGGCGGCCGTGCGGCTCTTGCGGGTGCAACCCGTGGTCTCCGGCCACGTCGCGATGTTCTTCGATCCGCAGGAGCTGCGGGAACTGCAGCAGAACGCGGGCGCCGAGGAACTGCAGTTCGCGCAGAACCTGCTCGCGATGTCGGGCGTGTCCTGCAGCAGCACCGTGGCGATCGGCCGCAGCGCAGAGACCATCGTTGCGGCGGCGCGCGACTTCGGCTGCGACCGCATCGTCTTCGGCCGCGACGAGCCCAGCCTCGCGGGGCGCATCTTCGGCTCGCTCGCGCAGCAGGTGCGCCAGCTGCTCGGCGCGAGCGGCGACCTGCAGGTCATCGGCTCCTGACGCGCGGCGGCGGCGCCGGCAAGCGCCCCGCCGTCACGTCAGGATGCGTCTTTCTTCGCCATCCTCGTCCAGCGCAGGTCGGTGTGCCGGCCGGCGTATTCGCGGTCGATCTCGTCGATCAGGACATCGGCGTTCTTCGGGTCCACCGCCGCCAGGATCGCATCGATCTATTTCTTCATGCGTTGCTTTCTGTTGGAGTCGCTTCCTGCGGTGCGCCCTCGTGGCCGCGGCGCGCGCGCTCGCTGCGCGTGCGGTCGAGCGCGGCATGGCTTCTCCTGGCGGCCGCCTCGCATTTTTCGTGCAGCTCGGCCAGTTCCTTGTCCGTGAGCTTCTCGATGCCCATGAACTCGTCACCGGCGTTCGATGACCGGATCAGCTCGTCGAGCTTGGTCTGAAGCGCCGCGCCATCGCGGTTCTGCGTGTTCTGGATCAGGAACACCATGAGGAACGTGACGATGGTGGTGCCGGTGTTGATGGTCAGCTGCCAGTTCTCGGAGAAATGGAAGAAGGGCCCCGCCGCCGCCCAGGCAACGACCAGCGCGACACAGATCAGGAATGCGATCGGACTGCCGGCCGCGCGCGCCGTGGCATTGGCGAAGGATGCGAAGAACTTGTCCATGTCGCGCAGCGTGCTGCGTTGGCAACCGCAGGGCGTCATCCTTCGTCGATAAAGAGAGTTTGAATTTTTCCCTTGCGCTTGTGAGACGGCAGCCGGCGGGTAGGAAAGTACCGACCTTTCGGAACCCTCGACTGCCTGGCCATTCCTTCGGGCACCCGGGCGAAGCGCATCGGCGCCATGCACGGCGGCGGCAACGTGCTCGTCCTGCTGCTGTTCGTTGCGGGCTTTCTGCTGCGCGACCGCGACTATGCGCCTCAGCTGAGCCAGATGGCCTGGTCCGTCGCGTTCAGCTTCTCGCACTGGTCCTTCATGAGCGCGATCAGGGGCGAGACCACCACCGTCTGCCGCGGCGCGATGGTGCGCGAGAGCCTGATGAGCGGCGGCTATTGGGATCGGGATGGCGAATCGGGCCGGGTCCGCAGGCGAACATCGGGTAGCCCTCTTTTCACTCGTCCAGAGCGGCATCCCTGCGCGTTCGCGCCAGCAGGCTGCGCACCGAGGACTCGAGCTCGCGCAGCTGGATCGCAATGTCGTGCAGCTGCTCGGCAAGGGTGGTGAATCCGGCCGGGTCCTCCGTCCTGGCGGCGGCCGGGCGTGCCGGCCTGTGCGAAGCTTCCGGGCTGACGGCGTGCATCAAGGCGGCGAGGCTGGCCGCGGCGCCGCCGGCTGCATGGCGAAGCGCGTCGACGGCCTGGTCGACCTGCGCGTCGCGCCTTGCCATGGCATCCGCCACGGTGCCGCGCCAATCTTCCAGTGCGCGAGGCTCCTTGCCGAACAGGTTGTCGATCTCCTTCATGGCCTCGATTTTGTCGGAGAACGGGGTTCACATCATCCATGGCCGTCGACGGCTCTCGAACAGCCTTGGCTTAGGATGCGCCGATGCTCCTTTCGCAACTTCCGGCGGATCGCCCCGAAGGGCGCCTTTCTTCATGAGGCCCGCCGGCCCCGTCGCGAGACTGCTCTGGCGCGTGCTGGCGCTGGTGTTCGTCGCCCTCGGCCTGATCGGCGCCTTTCTTCCCGTTCTTCCGACGGTGCCGTTCCTGCTCGCGGCCGCCTGGGCCGCCGGGCGCGGCTGGCCCGCGCTCGAACACCGGCTGCTCGCGCATCCCCGCTATGGCGAGTACATCCGCCAGTGGCGTCTGAGAGGGGCAGTGCCCCGCCGCGCGAAATGGACCGCGACGGCCATGATGGCGCTGAGCTCGGCCGTTCTGCTGGCCACCGCCGCCCCCATCGCCGTGAAGATCGGCGCGCCGGTGTTCATGGCGGCCGTCGCGATCTGGCTGTGGAGCCGGCCCGACAACTGATCGTCAGACGACCTCGGCCGGACCGGTGAGCACGCGCTGGTACTTGCCCATCGCCTCGGATTCCACGCCGAGCCAGCGCGCCACCTGATCGAGCGTGGCGCCCCTGCGCAACTGGCGCAGCGCGAAGGTGTGGCGCAGCAGGAAGGAGCCGCCGCCGGCCGCCTCGATGCCCGCGTCCTGGAGCACCTGCTTGGCGGCAACGTACTGCGCCTCCTTGCTCCAGGGCTTGCCGCTGCGCGTGGCCGGGAACAGGAACTCGCCCGCAATCAGCGTCTCGGCGCGTACCTTGAGCCAGTGCTGCAGCAGCTCGCCGGCCCACGGAGCGACCGGCGCCTCGCGCGCCGGCGAATTGCCGTTGCCCGGCACCGCAACCTTCCACGGCCGATCGCACCGGCCGGCCATCTGCGACGTCGGCGCATCGAGCCGCAGCAGGCGGACGTCGCCCGGCGTGAGCCCTGCGCCCAGCTGCAGGGCAACGGCCGTCCGGTTGCGCAGCGCCTGCCAGCTCAGCGCGGCCTGGGCATGCCGGTCGCCCGCCGCGCCGGGGCGTGGCCGGGCGCTCGAGAGAAAGACGATGAGGTGCCGGGCCTCGGAGACCGAGAGGAATTCCGGTAGCGGATCGGTCCGCGCCGAATCTGCGTAACGAATCTCCGGCTGCGTCGCGATCCAGTCCGCGGCGGCGGTGTTGACGGGAATGTCGTGCGTCTGTGCATGGTGGCGCAGCACCCGGTCGATCAGCCGGAGCAGGCGCAGCGCATAGCGCGGCGACAGCGACAGGTCGTCGCTTTTCATGCCGAAGCGCGCCTGCTGGAACGCCGACAGGTCGCCCTTGTCCAGCGAGGCCAGCGTCACCGCGGGCGACTGGCCGAGGCACCAGGCCGTGAAACTGCCCCACATGTCCCGGTAGACCGCGATCGAGGAGGGCTGCCGCAAGGCGCCGTTTTCCTGCTGCGCGGCCAGCCAGCTGGCAAACGCCGCCTGATGCGATTCGCCGGAGGGTTCGGGGAAGAGGGGAAGGGACGGCATAGAAATACGCTAACGGCAAGCCTTTGGATTGGAGAACAGTGCGAAGGCGGTTTTGGGGAAGGATCTGAAGGGGCAGATTGTGAATGGCGTGCCGTTAGTGTATTTGCTCGCCGAGCTCTTCTGCACCCTGCCGGCGACGCAGCAAATACCACGCGGCCGGAACAACCAGCATGCTCAGGAGCGGCGCGGTGACCATGCCACCCACCATCGGCGCGGCAATGCGCGTCATCACCTCCGAGCCAGCGCCGCTGCCAAGGAGGATGGGCAGCAGGCCCGCCATCACGACAGCCACGGTCATGGCCTTGGGCCGCACGCGCAGCACGGCGCCTTCGCGGATCGCAGCGCGCAAGGTCTGGTCGTTCATCGGCTCGCCGGCGGCCAGGCGCCGCGCCAGCGCGTTCTTGAGGTAGACCAGCATCACCACGCCGAACTCGGCCGCCACGCCGGCCAGCGCAATGAAGCCCACCGCCGTGGCCACGGAGATCGAATGGCCCATGGCCCAGACGAGCCAGAAGCCGCCGACCAGAGAGAACGGCACGGCCGCCATCACCAGCGCCGCGTCGCCGAACGACCGGAACAGCAGGTAGAGCAGCACGAAGATCACCGCCAGCGTCGCGGGGACGACCAGCTTCAGCCGCTCGGTCGCGCGCTCCAGGTATTCGAACTGGCCGGACCACGACACCGCGTAGCCCGCGGGCATCTTCACGGCGCGGCCGACAGCCGCCTGCATGTCGGTGACGGCCGAGCGCAGGTCGCGCCCGCGCACGTCCACATAGACCCAGCCCGACAGCCGCGCGTTCTCGCTGCGCAGCATCGGCGGACCGTCTTCGATGCGGATCCTTGCGACCTCGCCCAGCAGCAGTTGCGCGCCCCGGGCCGTAACGAAGGGCAGTTGCCGCAGGCGTTCGAGCGAGTCGCGGATCTCGCGCGGATAGCGCAGGTTGATCGGATAGCGTTCGCGCCCCTGGACGACCTCGCCCACGTTGTCGCCGCCGATGGCCGTGGACACCACGGCCTGCACGTCCGCCACCGAAAGCCCGTGGCGTGCCGCCGCAAGCCGGTCGACGTCGACATCGATGTAGCGCCCGCCGGTGAGCCGCTCGGCCAGCGCCGACGACACGCCGGGAACGCTCTTGACCGCCGCCTCGATCTGCGAGCTCAGCGCATCGATGGTGGCCAGGTCCGCGCCCGCCACCTTGATGCCGACGGGGCTCTTGATGCCCGTGGCCAGCATGTCGATGCGGTTGCGGATCGGCGGCACCCAGACGTTGCTGAGCCCCGGCACCTTGACGGCGCGGTCCAGTTCCTCGACGAGCCTGTCGGCCGTCATGCCCGCGCGCCATTGCGCTTTGGGCTTGAACTGGATGGTGGTCTCGAACATCTCGAGCGGCGCCGGATCGGTGGCCGTGTCCGCGCGGCCCGCCTTGCCGAACACGCGCTCGACCTCGGGCACGGTCTTGATCAGCCGGTCGGTCTGCTGCAGCAGCTGGGACGCCTTCGACACCGAAAGCCCGGGCAGCGCGGACGGCATGTAGAGCAGGTCGCCCTCGTCCAGCGGCGGCATGAACTCGCCGCCGAGCCGCATCATCGGCACCGCGGTAAGGGCCAGCAGCACGGCCGCCATCGCCAGCGTTCCCTTGGGAAAGCGCAGCACCAGGTCCAGCGCGGGCCGGTACGCCGCCATAAGCAAGCGGTTCACCGGGTTGGAAGCTTCATGCGGAATGCGCCCGCGGACAAGATAGCCCATGAGCACCGGGATCAGCGTTACCGACAGGCCCGCCGCGGCCGCCATGGCGTAGGTCTTGGTGAAGGCCAGCGGCGAGAACAGCCGCCCCTCCTGCGCCTCGAGCGAGAACACCGGCACGAAGGACAGCGTGATCACCAGCAGCGAGAAGAACAGCGCCGGCCCCACTTCCACGGACGCATCGGCCACCAGCCGCCATCGCTCGGCCACCGCGGGCGGCCGCCCCTGCGCGGCCTCGAAGGCCTCGATATGTTTGTGCACGTTCTCCACCATGACGATCGCGCCGTCCACCATCGCGCCGATGGCGATCGCGATGCCGCCCAGCGACATGATGTTGGCGTTGACCCCCTGCCAGTGCATGACCACGAACGCCGCCAGCACGCCGATGGGCAGCGCCACCACCGCGACCAGCGCCGAGCGCAGGTGGAACAGGAACACCGCGCAGACCAGCGCCACCACGATGAACTCCTCGATCAGCTTGGAGCGCAGGTTCTCCACCGCGCGGTCGATCAGCAGCGAGCGGTCGTAGGTGGGCACGATCTCGACGCCCGGCGGCAGGCTGGGCTTGAGCGCTTCGAGCTTCGCCTCGACGGCCTCGATGGTCGAGCGCGCGTTCTTGCCCGAGCGCATGACGACCACGCCGCCGGCCACTTCGCCTTCGCCGTCCAGCTCCGCGATGCCGCGGCGCATCTCGGGGCCGATCTGCACGGTCGCCACGTCGCGCAGCAGCACCGGCGTGGCGCCCGTCACCGACAGCGGGATGCTCCGGAAATCGTCGAGCGAGCGCAGGTAGCCGCGCGAGCGCACCATGTACTCCGCCTCGGCGAACTCGACGACCGAGCCGCCCGACGCCTGGTTGGCCTTCCCCAACGCCTCCACGACCATTTGCTGCGTGATGCCGAGCGCACGCATGCGGTCGGGGTCGAGCACCACCTGGTACTGCCGCACCATGCCGCCGATGCTGGCCACCTCGGCCACGTCGGGCACGGTCTTGAGTTCGAACTTGAGGAACCAGTCGTTGAGCGCGCGCAGCTGCCCGATGTCGCGCGTGCCGGTGCGGTCGACCAGCGCGTATTCGTAGACCCAGCCCACGCCGGTGGCATCGGGGCCCAGCGACGCGTTCGCGCCCGCGGGAAGCCTGCTCTGCACCTGGTTGAGGTATTCGACCACGCGCGAGCGCGCCCAGTACGGATCGGTCTTGTCGTCGAACAGCACATAGACGAACGAGTCGCCGAAGAACGAATAGCCGCGCACGGTCTTGGCACCGGGCACGCTGAGCATGGTGGTGGTCAGCGGATAGGTGACCAGATCCTCGACCACCTGGGGCGCCTTTCCGGGGTAGGGCGTGCGGATGATCACCTGCGTGTCCGAGAGATCGGGCAGGGCGTCGAGCGGCGTGTGCGCCACCGACCACCCTCCCGCGGCCACCAGGAACAGGGTCGCGATCAGCACCAGGAAACGGTTGCCGACCGACCATCGGATCAGGGCGGCGATCATTTGCCGGCACCCGATGGCAGCCGTTGAATGGAGACCAGTTCGTAGCCCATGGGGCCGCCTTCCCTGAACTCGAAACGCACCGGGTCGCCCGGCTTGATCTCGGGGAAGACACTGGGCGAGGCCTTGCCAAAGCCCATCGTCATGGCGGGCCACTGGAGCGTCGCGACCGGCCCGTGCGAAATGGTGATGCCGTCGGGCGCCACGCTCTCGACCTTGCCTTCGGCCCGGTGAGTGACCACGGCCGATGCCGAGGCGCTTGCGCCCGGTGTGGCCGCAGACGCCGCCATGTTGCCGAGCACGGAGCGAAGCCGCGCTTCGGAGTCGATCAGGAACTGGCCGCTGGCCACCACCTGCTCGCCCTCGGTCAGGCCCGAAACGACCTCGGTGTCGTCGCCCACGTCCGCGGCCGTCGACACGTCGCGCGGCTCGAAGGCGCCGTCGGTCCTGCGCACGATGACCACCGTACGCCGGCCGGTGCGGATGATGGCCTCCGAAGGCACGACCAGCCGGCTGCTCGCGGGCCCCGCCACCTGCAGCCGCAGCAGCATGCCGGGCGTGAGTTTTCCACTCCTGTTGTCGACCTCGAAGCGGGCCTTCAAGGTGCGGGTGGCGGCATTGATCTCGGGCAGGATTTCGTCGAGCACACCGTCGAACGACTGCGATGCGTCGGCCTGCACAACGGCCTTGGCCTTCTGCCCGCGCGCGAGGCCAAGCGCCTGCGCTTCCGGAATCTCGGCCACGGCCCAGACCTTCTGCAGGCCTGCGATGCGGAACAGCGTCATGCCGGGCGTGACCGCGGCGCCTTCGCGCACGCCCAGCTCGGCCACCACGCCATCGACCGGCGCGGCGAGCACGTAGCGCGCCTGCGCCGTGCCGGTCTCCTCGCTGCGCCGGATGAGTTCAGCGGGAATCGACAGGGCCCGCATGCGGTCGCGGGCCGCCGCCACGAGATCCGGCGAAACGCCCGAGCGCCTGAGCGCGAGCCACTCGTTCTGCGGCCCGAGCCAGTCGGGCGCGAAGATGGTGGCCAGGGCCTGGCCCTTGCGCACGCGCTCCATCGGTGCGCGAACCGACAGGCGCTCGACGTAGCCGGCCACGCGGGTCTGCACCGCGGCGTTGAGCCGCTCGTCGAACTGCACGGAACCGATGGCTTCGAACGATGCAGATGCTTCGGTGCGCCGCACCTTCGCATACCGGATGCCGAGGTTCTGCTGCGCGGCGGGGCTGATCTTCACGCCCGCCTCGCTGGCGGTGCCGGTGGCGTTGTCGGCATACACGGGCACGAGTTGCATGTCCATGAACGGCGACTTGCCGGGCTTGTCGAAGCGCGGGCCGGGCACCATCGGGTCATGCCAGTAAAGGACCTTGCGTCCGTCGGGCGCGGCGGCCGCGGTCGGCGCATCCGCGGCCTGGCCCGTCTTGCGGCCCAGGTAGAAGGCACCGGCGGCGAACAGCAGGGCGGCCAGCAGCGATACGCCTGCGGAGAGTTTTCGGTTCATTGCGCCACCTCGGCAGTGAGCGGCCGGAAGGCCAGCTGGGTTCGGGTCCGCGCGAGATCGCGCTGCAGCGCCAGCAGCTTGCGCTGCGCTTCGAGCTCGGCATGTCGCGCCTCGAACAGCGCGGCGAGGCTCGCCTGGTTGGAACGGTAGGCTGCCGTCGCCGCGGCCGTCCTCTGGCCGGCAGGAACGACGACACCGGCGCGATAGCGCTCGATGCGCTGTTGCAGGCGCTCGGCATCGCTCGCAAGTGCGCGGTATTCGGCGCCGGCCGCGCGGGTGGCCTCGGCCAGATCGGCTTCGGCTTTTTCGACCAGCGCCAGTTTTGCGGCGGTGTCGCGGTCCTGCCGTTCGCCAGGCGCCACGGGCAGCGGAATGCTCACGCCCACCGACACCATGTCGGCATAGCCGCTGCGCTGGCCGTAGGCGAGTTCCCAGGTCCAGTTGGGCGTGCGGTTGGACGCCGTGACCGCCGCCGCCTGCCGGGCCATTTCGACGTCGCGCTGCAGCGCGGCCACCGTGGCATGCCCGGCCGCATAGGCTTCTTCAGCGGGCACAGGAAGCTCGCCGACGGGCATCAGTTCGTCGGATGGCACACCCACCCAGCGTTCGAGCGCCACGCGTGCGGCACTCTGCTGCTGCCGGATGTCCGCCGCCTCGTCCTCCGAGACGCCTCTTGCGCCTGCCATCGCCAACGCCTCCTGGCTGCTGCCGGCGGCCGACGACAGGCGCGCACGCGAGGCTTCCAGCTCTTCGCGCGCGTGGTGTTCCGCCAGCACGGCGAGCTTCAGGGTTTCGCCGGCGTAGAAGGCGTCCAGGTACGCGAGCGCGGTCTGCAGGCGGGTCTGCGCCGCGGCCACCTGCGCCTGCACCCTTTCGCGTCCGACCGATGCATCGGCGGCGGCCTGGCGTGCCGCGCGCTTGTCGGCGGACAGCCATTCCTGGCTGATGCCGATGCGTTTCATCGTCATCGATTCGCGCGCGGTGTGGAAGCGGTCCGGCCCGGTCGCGGGCAGGTTGTCGATGCCGACGCGCAGCACGGGATCGGGAAGCTGGGCCGCGGCCTGCGCCGCCTGCGTGGCGCCCTGCACGCCGGCGCGGGCGGCGCGGGCAGTCTCGGAGCGCCGGGCGGCGAGCTCGAGCGCGGCTTCGAGGGACAGGGGCGCGGCCGTCGCAAGGCACGGCAGCAGCACAACAGCCAAGGCGGTTGCGCGGGAAAAGAAAATGGACATGGCAACTCCGCGGACGAACGAGGCAATCGCTGGCAAGCGGACGCGCCGCACCAGCACCGGTCAGTCGACGGAGGGGTCAGACGCGAAGTCTGAGGGTCGCAAGAAAAACGGGATCGGGCGGCGGATGCTGCCGCTCGGGCAGCGCCTGGCGCGGAAGCGGCTCGGCAAGCGCCGCCAGCATCAGCGGCACGGCCAGCACCTGCACGATGGCAGGCAGCGAAGGCGTGGCGTCCTTCACCGGTTCGAACGACAGCGACATGTCGGCGGCATGCTGGTGGCACAGCACCGGCTGGGCGGTGTCCGTGCCCTCGCAGGGCTCGCCCGGTGCCATCGTCATTTCGGCCGCCGATGCCGCGTCCGCCGCCCCGGGACAGACGTAGCTTGCCAGTGCCAGCTGCGAGAACAGCAGCGACAGGACCACGAGGAACGCGGTCATGCAATGTCGGGGAAGGCGGTAACCGCTCATGAGGCCCGCAGTGTATCGCCGGCAACCGATCGCCACCACCGGTGCGCTCCATTCTCTTTCGCGCGACAAAAAACTTCCGCATCGCGCAGAGGCCTGTAACCGCCGCCCTACAGGCCGCGAACTAGCAAGGGACTGCGCATTGGGCGCGGTTGCAATTTCTCAACCCATCTTTTGGAGTTCATCCATGATCAACCGTTCTTTCGCGATCACCGCTCTTGCACTGGGCGCCCTTGCCGCCGGCTCCGCCATGGCGCAGGACAAACCGATGGCCGACAAGATGGCCAGCATGGAAAAGTGCTACGGCGTCTCGATGGCCGGCAAGAACGACTGCGCCGCCGGCCCCGGCACCACCTGCGCGGGCACCGCCAAGGTCGACTACCAGGGCAACGCCTGGAAGAACGTTCCGGCCGGCACCTGCACGACCATCAAGACGCCCAAGGGCATGGGCTCGCTGGCGCCGATCAAGTCCTGATCACGGCACTGCGCACGCCGCCATGTCCGACATCCTCGCGGCCGGCCTCGGCCTCAAGCCGGAGCACTTCGAAGCCGCGTTCGGCGCGCGTGCCGAGGGCCTGTGGTTCGAGGTGCATCCCGAGAACTACATGGTGGCGGGCGGGCCGCGCATCGGATGGCTCGAAGCGATCCGCGCGCACCATCCGGTGTCGCTGCATGGCGTCTCGCTCTCGCTCGCAGGCGAGGCAGAACCCGATGCGGCGCATCTTCAGCGGCTGGCGGCGCTCGCCCGGCGCATCGAGCCCGCGCTGGTCTCCGAGCACCTGGCGTGGTCCGCATGGAACGGCCAGTACCTTCCGGACCTGCTGCCCTTTCCGCGCAGCACCGCCGCGCTGCACCGCACCGCCGCCCACATCGCGTACACGCAGGACGCGCTGGGCATGGTGATCGCCATCGAGAACCCGTCCCACTACCTGCACCTTGACGGGCATGAATGGGACGAGATCGATTTTCTGGCCGAGCTGTCGCGCCGCACCGGCTGCAGGCTGCTGCTCGACATCAACAACGTGTACGTGTCCGCGCGCAACCTGGGTTTCTCGGCTGCGAGCTGGATCGACCGCTTTCCGCAGGCGCTGGTCGGCGAGATCCATCTCGCGGGGCACAGCGCCGATCCCACGCTTGGCGATGCGCTGCTGATCGATTCGCACGATGCGCCCATCGCACCGGAGGTCTGGCAGCTGTACCAGCGCTTCGTCGATCGCGCCGGCGCCCGGCCTACGCTGATCGAGCGCGACGGCAACGTGCCGGCCTTCGAGGAACTCATGGCCGAGCGGGCACAGGCCGCGGCCGAGCTGCGTCGCGTGGCGCAAGAGGCCATGGCATGAACACGCCGCACGAACAATTCCAGCAAGCCTTTGCGCAGGCCCTGTTCGCTCCTGCAGGAGCCGCGCATCTCTCAGTGCGGGCGCTCGCCATGCAGCCCGCTTTCGCGGTGTACCGCAACACCGTGACGAAGGCCTGCATCGATGCGCTGCAGGCCAACTTCCCGACCGTTGCGCAGCTGGTGGGCGAAGAATGGTTTCGCGCCGCCGCCGCACTCTACGTGGCGGCCCATCTGCCGGGCGATGGGCGCCTGCTGCACTACGGCGGCGGCTTCCCCGATTTCCTGCGCGGCTTCGAGCCGGCCGCCGAGCTCGTCTACCTGCCCGGCGTGGCGCAGCTCGACACGCTCTGGCGCGAAGCCCATGCCGCGCAGGACGCGCCGGCCGCCGACGCCGCATGGATCGCCCGCCGCACGCCGGCGCAGATGGCGGCCCTGGCCCTCGCGCCGCATCCCGCGGCCCGCTGGGCCTGGTTCGGCGAGCAACCGGTCTACAGCATCTGGGAGCGCCATCGCCGGCCGGGCGCCGTGGGCGATGAACTGGCCTGGCGAGGCGAGGGCGCCTTGCTGACACGGCCCCGCGACACGGTGAACTGGCACGAGATCACCCAGGCCGGCTGCGCCTTCCTCGACGCCTGCGCCAGCGGCGCAAGCCTTGCCGAGGCGGCGGAGCGCGCGCTGGCGGCCGACCCGGCGGCAGACATCTCGGCCGTGTTCGCGGCCCTGTTGCGTGCCGGCGCATTCGCCGGCACTTCGGCTTCGCCTGCATCCAACGAAAGAGCACCATGAGCACCATCCCCGAGGCTTCCGCATCGATCGAAGGCAGCGACCATCGCGGTCTCCGCGCGCACTGGAACGCAATGGCCGAACGCCTCACGCGCCTGGTGGCCCACGATGCGCTGGCACTGGCCACGCGCGTGGCCGTGGCGGCCATCTTCTTCTATTCGGGCCGCACCAAGGTCGAGGGCTTCCTCACGCTGACCGACAGCGCCTACGAGCTGTTCCGCACCGAATACAAATTGCCGTTCGTGCCGCCCGAGATCGCCGCGCACCTCGCGGCCTACTCGGAGCATCTGTTCCCGCTGCTGCTGGTGCTGGGCCTGTTCACGCGCCTGTCGGCCCTGGCCCTGCTGGGGATGACGCTGGTGATCCAGGTCTTCGTCTACCCGGACGCATGGCCGACGCACCTCTCATGGGCCGCGCTGCTGCTGTACCTGGCAGGCCGCGGCGCGGGCCGCCTGTCGCTCGACCACGCGCTGGGCATTCGCTGACGCACCGGCACCCGGCCCGCGGGCTTCCACCCTGTTGAATCGGGCGCGGCTTGCCTATATTGGGCCGCCATGCCTTCCACCTGGTTTCTCGACGCGCCACCTGCGGGCCAGCTGCTGGACGCCGGCGCCGTCGCGCACCTGCTCGATGCAGGCAATGAGCAGGCGCCCGCGCTCCACATGCTCGACTTCATCAACCACGTGGTGCCGGTCGAATACATCTCGCTCGTGGAGTACATCGACGGCGTTCCATCGCAGGTCGAAGGGCATTCGGCCGGCCGGCGCGACAACATCACGGCCGAGTGCTTCTCCCTCTACAAGAAGCGGTTCCGGCAGGCGGACGACATGACCCGCCTGGCCGCGCGCATGGGCGGGGAGGCATTGGCCCATGCACCCGTCACCGCCTTGCTGTACGACGCGGCGGACATTCCCGACCCCGCATGGCGCGAGCAGATCTTCGTCGGCCGCCAATTGACGGGTCGGCTGAGCTTTCTCTATTCGCCCGTGCCGCGGACGGTCTTTGCCATCAACCTGTATCGCAACCGGCAGAACGGCAGGTTCGCGCAAGCGGATGTCGCGCAACTGCTCGGACTGGCGCCCCTGCTGAAGCGCGCACATCGCAATGCGCTGTTCGCGCAGCTCGCATCGCCCGATACGCCGCTGCGCGTGGCGAGCATCGAGCGCACGCTGCAGCGCACGGCGCCGCAGCTGTCGCCGCGCGAGCGCGAGGTCTGTGCGCGCATCGCCTGCGGGATCGGCGCCGACGGCATCGCCGCGGACCTGGGCATTGCCGCGTCGAGCGTCGCCACGCTGCGCAAGCGCGCCTACCTGAAGCTCGCGATCCACGGGCGGCAACAGCTCCTGCGCTTCATCCATTAGGGTCTGTTCACACTATGCAAGGGTTCGCCCCGAGGGTTTTGTACCCTTCTGCGAGGACAGACGAGCGCCGCGCGAATTCCTACATTGCCTGGACTCTTGGAGACAGGCATGTGGCTTCGAAACTGCTGGTACGTCATTGCGTGGGATCACGAAATTTCCGCGAACGCGCTGTTCACGCGCACGGTGCTCGGCGAGCCCATCCTGGTCTATAGAACCGAAGGCGGCGAACTCGTTGCGATGCAGGACCGCTGCTGCCACCGGCATGCACCGCTGTCGCGCGGACGCAGGGAAGGCGACTGCGTGCGCTGCGGCTACCACGGCCTCAAGTTCGCGGCCGACGGCGTCTGCGTGGAAGCACCCGGTCTGGCCAGCATTCCCGCGAAGGCGCGTGTGCGGACCTATCCGGTGGCCACGCACAACAAGTGGATCTTCGTGTGGATGGGTGATCCGTCGCGCGCGGACCGCGCCTTGCTGCCGGACAACTTCTCGTGCGACCACCCCGACTGGCGCTACACGCCGGGCTATGTCCACTACGACACGCCCTACCTGCTGGTCTGCGACAACCTGCTGGACTTCTCGCACCTGAGCTATGTGCACGAAGGCACGCTGGGCGGATCGACGGCCATCGCCCAGGCCGTGCCCAGGATCGAGAAGGTGCCGCGCGGCATCCGCGTGACGCGGCACGTTCCCGACGTGCCCCCGTCTCCGTTCTGGAAGTCGTTCCAGAGCTTCGACCGCAACGTCGACCGCTACTTCATCTACGACTTCCTGCTGCCCGGCACCTTGCTGATGAAGTCGGGCGGCGCGCCGGTGGGGCAGGCCGAGGGCGACTTGCGCGGCGGCGTGCAGCTGCACAGCTGCCAGGCGCTCACGCCCGAGACGGCCACGACCACGCACTACTTCTTCCAGCAATCGCACCGAAGCAGCATCGCGGACCCCACGGTCACCGAGACCATCTACCAGGGCCTGGTCACCGCGTTCGAGGAAGACCGCGCAATGATCACTGCGCAGTACCTGAACATCGATCCCGAGGTGCGGATGCTGCCGCTCGCGATGGACGCCGCGCTGGTCCAGTACCGGCGGCTGCTGCAGCAAGAGGTCGAGCGCGAGCAGCGCGCCTTGCAGGCCGCTTGACGCTGCGGACCACATCCAGAACAACGCCAGGAGACCCCGATGCGCCGCCACTTCCTCACCCTCGGCTTTGCCATGCTCGCCGCGCTGCCGCTCGCGGGGCTCGCGCAAGGCAACTTCCCGGGCAAGCCGATCCGCGTCGTCGTCACGGCCCAGGCCGGCGGTGCCAACGACTTCGTCGCGCGCCTGATCGGCGAGCATGCCGCGAAGGCGCTGGGCCAGCCCTTCGTGGTCGACAACCGCGCCGGCGCCAACGGCGCGGTGGGCCTGGGCGAAGTGGCACGCGCTGCGCCCGACGGCTACACGATCGCGGTCACGCTCGGCGATTCGCTCATCAACAACGTCGCGCTCTACAAGACGCTGCCCTACGACCCCGCAGCGCGACTTCGTCTTCCTGACGCAGGTCGTGCGCAGCCCGGCCCTCCTGTCGGCCAACCTCGAGCTCGGCGTGAAGGACATGGAAGGCTTCCGCAAGCTCGCGGCCCGGCCGGGCCAGCAGCTCAGCTATGGCACCTGGGGACCGGGCGGGCTCGGCCATCTGGCGGGCGAGGCGCTCAACCGCAGGCTCGATGCGCACATGGTGCACGTGCCGCAGCGCGGCGAGGCGCCCGTCATGGCCGACCTGCTGAGCCACACCGTGAGCGTCGGGCTCACGTCGGCGGGCCTCGCGCGCCAGCATGTGCAGGCGGGCAAGGTCGTTCCGCTCGCGATCATGGGGCGCGAACGCTCGGCGGTGCTGCCGCAGGTGCCCACGATGCGCGAACTGGGCTTCGACGATCCGCTGTTCGAGGCGGCGGTATGGATCGCGTTCGTCGCGCCCGCCAGGACGCCGCCCGCGGTGGTCGAGCGGCTGACGGTGGCGCTGCGCAATGCCGCCTCCATGCCCGAGATCCAGGCGCGGATGGCGGAGCGCGGTCTGGAAATGCTCAACACCACGCCCGAGCAGTTCAATGCGAACTACCGGCGCGACTTCGACGTGATCACCCGGCGCATGCGGGAGTTCGGCATCGAGGCGCAGTAGCCACCGCAGCGGCACCGAAGTGCGCCGTGCCCGCCGCGCGGCGCCGGCGCATGTCTGGCTCCTTTGCGAAGTCTTGAACGTCCTGGTTGGACCTCTGCGCTGAAAAGCGCGCCCGAAGAGGTGAATTCCTTTATAGTCAACCAATCAGTTCACTATTTTCGACCTTCCACTGGAACAAGACAATGAACACTGCTGCTCCCGCGCGTCCGGCCGACGCGCTCGACTCGAACTGGTCCCTCGTGGCCGCCGGCGCGCTGATGACCTGCGTGGCGATCGGCGTGCTGTTTTCGCTGGCCGTTTTCCTGGAACCCATGAGCGCGGCCACCGGCTGGTCGCGCGCGGGTGTTTCCAGCGCCATGACGCTGGCCTTCCTGAGCATGGGCGTGGCCGGTTTCGGCTGGGGCGCCTTGAGCGACCGCTACGGCCCGCGCGTGGTGGTGCTGGCCGGCACGGTGCTGCTCGGACTGTCGACCGTGCTGGCCAGCCGCGCATCGACCTTGCTCGAATTCCAGCTCTTCTACGGCGTGCTGATGGGCCTCGCGGCCGGCAGCTTCTTCGCGCCGGTGATTGCCACTGCCGCGTCCTGGTTCGACCGGCACCGCAGCCTGGCCGTCTCGCTGGTCTCGGCGGGCATGGGCGTGGCGCCCATGACCATCTCGCCACTGGCCGCGTGGCTGGTCACGCACCACGACTGGCGCACGGCCCAGCTGATCATCGGCATCGGCGCATGGATCGTGCTGCTGCCGGCGGTCTGGCTCATTCGCGCGGCCCCGGGCGCCGCCCATGCGGCTCCTGCGGCTGGAGGCGCTGCGCCGGCGCCGGAAATGAAGGTCGGGCAGGCGCTGCGCTCGCGCGCCTTCCTGGTGCTCGGGATCACCTTCTTCGCCTGCTGCGCGGCCCACTCGGGGCCGATCTTCCACACGGTCAGCTATGCCATCGGCTGCGGCCTGCCGACCTTCGCGGCCGTCACCATCTACAGCATGGAAGGGGCGGCGGGCCTCGGCGGGCGGCTGCTCTTCGGCGTGCTGGCGGACCGGCTGGGCGCCAAGCGGGTGCTGGTGGCCGGCCTGCTGATTCAGGCCTTTGCCGCCGCGAGCTACCTGCTGGTGAAGCAGCTCGGCGGCTTCTATGCCGTGGCCATCGTCTTCGGCCTTGCCTATGGCGGCGTGATGCCGCTCTATGCGGTGCTGGCGCGGGACTACTTCGGCCCCCGCATCCTGGGCACGGTGCTGGGCGCGGCGTCGATGCTGTCGAGCCTGGGCATGGCGCTCGGCCCGGTGCTCGGCGGCTGGCTGTTCGACCGCTACGGCAGCTACACCTGGATGTACATCGGCTCGATGGCCGTGGGGCTTGGCGCCGTGGCCATCGCGCTCACGTTCCCGCGGACCGGTGCCGCCGGCAAGCAGCCGCAGCTTCAGCCGGCCGGCTGATTTCTCAGGCGCCGATCAGCGGCACCGGCACCGCCGTCCGCCAAGGAGCGGGCATCAGCAGTGCTTGCCGGTTTGTATCCTTCAGGCTACAATTTGCCCATGTTCACGGTCATTGAAACCGATGAGTTCTGCGCCTGGCTCGAGGGGCTGAAGGACGGCATGACGCGCATCCGTCTGGCCCGTCGGCTCGATAAAGCGCGCCGCGGGAATCTCGGCGACGTAGAGCCTGTCGGTGACGGTGTTTCCGAGATGCGCGAGTTCTTTGGCCCCGGCTGGCGCATGTATTTCATTGAGCAAAATGGGGCCATCATCGTCATGCTGGGTGGCGGAGACAAGTCAACCCAGCAGCGCGACATTGAACGAGCCAAGAAGTTGGCTCTGGAGTTGCGAAATGAGCAAGATCAAGACCCGTCCATTTGATATCGCCAACTACCTTGCCAGCGAGGAAGACATGGTGGAGTACCTGCGGCAGGTCATGGATGACAACGACCCTGCCGAATTTGCCGGGGCGCTGGGTGCCATTGCGCGCGCACGAGGCATGGCCCAGCTCGCCAAGGACACGGGTCTCTCCCGCGAGAGCCTGTACAAGAGCCTCTCGGGAGAAAGGGCACCCAGCAGCGATACCCTGTTCAAGGTCATCAATGCGCTGGGCTTCAAGCTGAAGATAGAGCCGGCGCATTCCTGACAGCGGCTGATTCAGTTTGCGTTGGCCCGTGCCGTGGCCATCGCGCTCACGTTCCGCGGACCTGGCTGCATGACTCCTTTTGCAGGCCTGGATCGTCCTGGTTCCATCCACAGCACACAACGGAGCCAGATCATGAGCATCATCAAGGACAAGAACATCGTCGTCACCGGCGGAAGCCGCGGCCTGGGCCTGGGGCTGGTCGAAGCGCTGGTCGCGCAGGGCGCCAGGGTGACGGTGGTCGCGCGCGACGCCGGTGCGCTCGAAGCCGTGCGCGCCCGGCTGGGCGTGGCCACCGTCTCCGCGGATGTGACGGACGAGGCCGCGGCCCACCGCATCCTGGCCGAGGTCCGCCCCGAGATCCTGGCGCTGAACGCCGGCGCGCCGCCGCGCATGGGCCGGCTCGACCAGCTGAGCTGGGCCGATTTCAGCGCGCCATGGGAGACCGACGTCAAGGCCGGGCTCTACTGGCTGCAGGCGGCGCTCAGGCTGCCGCTCGCGCCCGGCAGCCGCGTGCTCGTGGGATCGAGCGGCGCGGCGCGCAACGGCTCGCCGCTCTCGGGCGGCTATGCCGGCGCCAAGCGCATGCTCTGGTTCATGGCCAGGTATGCCAACGGCATTTCGGAACAGCAGAAGCTCGGCATTCGCTTCCAGGCGATCGTGCCGATGCAGATGATCGGCGGCACCGGCGTGGGCGATGCAGGTGCCGCCGCCTATGCGCGCGCCATGGGCGTTGCGCCCGGCGAGTTCCTCGCGCGCTTCGGTACGCCGATGCCGCCGCGCGCCTTCGGCGACAAGGTGGTTTCGATGCTGGAGGACCCGGCCTGGGCCAAGGGCTTCGCCTTCGGCTTCGGCGGCGACTCGGGCATCACGATGCTCGAGGAGGCGGCCGCGTGAGTGCAGCACAGGCGCCTTCGCCGGACCTCGGCGGCAACCAGGCGCAGCTGGCGGCGCTTGCCGAGGCGCTGCGGCCCGAACTGCACCGCTACTGCGCGCGGCTGATGGGCTCGGTCATCGAGGGCGAGGACGTCGTGCAGGACACCTTCGAACGCGCCTTCGTGGCCGTGCATGGCATGGACGAGGCCACGCCGCTTCGGCCCTGGCTGTTCCGCATCGCCCACAACCGCGCGCTCGATCTGCTGCGCGGCCGCACGATCCGCATGGCCGAGCCGATAGCCGCTGCCGACGACCTGGCCGACACCGCCAACCCCGACCCGATGGAGATGCTGATGCGCCAGGAAGCTGTCAAGACCGCGGTGTCGCGCTTCGCGGAACTCCCGATCCACCAGCGCAGCGTGGTGGTCCTGAAGGACGTGCTCGGCGAATCGCTGGCGGAGATCGCCGCGGTGCTCGACCTCTCGGTCGACGCCGTGAAGGGCCATCTTGCGCGCGGGCGAGCGCGACTGCGGGAGATCAACGCACAGCCGCCCGGCCCGCCCGCAGCACCGCCACCGCCGTCCGCCGCGCTCGCGCGCTATGTCGCGCTCTTCAACCAGCGCGACTGGGACGGCCTGCGCGCGCTGCTGGCCGACGACGTGAGGCTGGTCCAGTCGGCGCATTCGGTGTGCGCCGGCCGCACCGACGTCGGCATGTTCTTTACGCTCTACGCGAAGATCGATGGCGTGTGGCTTGCCCCGGCATGGCTCGAGGGCCGCGAGGTGATCGCGGTGTTCGACCAGCGCGGCGATCCGGAACCCGGCTACATCATGTGGCTCGAGTGGCGGGGCGGCCGCATCAGCCTGATCCGCGACTACCGCCACATCCGCTACGTCACGGCCGATGCGCGGCTGCAGCTGATCGTTTCCGCCTGAGTCTTCGAAGCCAGCGGCCGCCGGCATCGAAGCCGCGGCAGGCCGCCACCGCGATCGCCGCCGTGGCCGCGAGCATGGCCGCGGTGTGGACGCCGACCGCCGCGAGCGCCAGCAGCAGCGAGTCCGACGAGCTGAACGCCGTCGCTGCGCCATCGCCGATGCACAGCGGGATCAGTGCCGGCACCAGCATCAGGCCGGCGCCGTGCGCGGTGGACACCATGAAGGACCAGAGCGCCATTCCCGCATGCCCCGCCGGTGCGCGTGCCGCACTGGGCGTGCGGCCCCACAGGTGAAGCCCCGCGAAGAGCACCACCAGCACACCCGCCAGCATCTGCAGCAACGCGCGGTCCAGCGACAGGCCGAAGGCCACCGCACCGGCCACCAGCGCCACCGAGGCGGCATGGCCGATCGCGATCGGCAGCAGCGCCCGCAAGGCCTGCCTGCGGTCGCGCGAACGCAGGCCCCAGGCGGCGGCCCACATCCAGCCGCTGGCAGGGTTCAGCCCGTGCAGGGCGCCGACGCCCGCAACCGCGAGCCACGGCCAGAGGCTTGCCATGGTGTGCCTGCCGGTTCAGCGCGTTGACCGGTCAGTCGGACGCGTGGCAGCACGAACCCGCCGCGGCCGCCGGCTTCGCGGCCGGCGCCGGTTCGTAGCGGTCATGGTGGCGCACCCAGTCCATCGCATAGATGGGGTTCGGCTCGTCGCGACCCTTGGGCGTGAGGTCGAGCAGGCTGTAGGTGCCCATCATGGCCTCCACGCCGCGCTCGTAGGTCGAATAGGTGTGGAACACCTCGCCCGCGTCGTTTCTGTAGAACACGCTGATGCCGGGGGCCTCCTGCGCCGGGAACGGCCGCACACTGTAGTTGTAGTAGACCTCGCCTTGGCCCTCGGCCCACTGCTGTGGCGTGAAGCTCACGTTGAAGTCGTAGTTGAAGTCGCTGCCGTGCGCCGAGACCCACCTGAACTGCCAGCCCATGCGCCGGCGGAAGCGCTCGATCTGTTCCAGCGGCGCGCGCGAGACGACCAGGAGCGTGACGTCGCGGTTTTCCAGGTGCACCTTCATCCCGCCGAGGTGGTCGGACATGTAGGAGCAGCTCGGGCAGCCCTGTTCCCAGTCGGGGCCGAGCATGAAGTGCTGCACCAGCAGCTGGCGGCGGCCTTCGAACAGGTCGGCCAGCGCGCGCGGGCCCTCAGGTGTGTCGAAGACGTAGTTCTTCTCGACGCGGGTCCACGGCAGCGCGCGGCGGTCGCGGGCGACCTGGTCGCGCAGGTGCGTGAGTTCCTTTTCGCGCGCCAGCAGCGCCTTGCGCCGGGCCAGCCACCGGTCCTTCGAGACGACGGGGTGGTTCGTCACGGTGTTCTTTTCGGCAATGGCGGTGTTCATGCGTTTCTCCTTGGGCTCGGTGAGCCGATGTGGGTTTCGTCCATGCGCGGCGCCACCCGCCTGGTGGCCGGCGCGCTCGTCTTCGGCAGGCAAGCCGAAAGGGGGTTGTCGCGGTGGGCCGCTCAGGCCCGGGCGGCTTTCGGGCGCCGCACGGCGCGGACCTTGCCGCTGCCGCCGCCACCGCAGTAGAAGAGGTCGGCGCCGTCGGACTCGAGCCCGCTCACGTTGGCGCCGCGCGGCATCTCCAGCCGCTCGAGCACGGCGCCGCTGTCGGGGTCGACGCGGCGCAGCTCGCTCTCGTCGCCTTCCCAGGTGGCGTGCCACAGCTCGCCGTCGACCCAGGTCACGCCGGTGACGAAGCGGTTGGACTCGATGGTGCGCAGCACCGCGCCGCTCACCGGGTCGATCTGGAGGATCTTGCGGTCGCGGTACTGCCCGATCCAGAGGCTGCCCTCGGCCCAGGTCAGGCCCGAGTCGCCGCCGTGGCCGGGCGTGGGAATCGACGCCAGCACCTTGCCGCTGGCCGGATCGATCTTGTCGATGCGTGCCTCGGCAATTTGATAGAGGTAGGTGCCGTCGAAGGCGGTGCCGGCATCGCAGGCGCAATCGAGGGTGCGCGTGGTCTCGCCGCTCGCGGGGTCGAAGGCCACCAGCTGCGCGCCGGTGGCCGCCCAGACGCGCTCGCCGTCGTGGGTCACGCCGGCCACGCTGGTGGCGCCGGCGAAGGGCCCGTACTCGCGCACGATCTCGGCCGTGCGCGGTGCGGCCTCAGGCTTGTCTTTCTTGCTCGCTGCAGTGCTGCTGTTCATCGCGGGCTCCTGGTGTGGCGGGCTCCGGAATCGGCGCCTTGGAGACAACTCTATTCAATCGGCAGCGCGGCGGGGAGTAACAAGATCGTCGTGAATCCCGCCAGCGGCGGCGCCAGCCAGCGCTGCGCCCGCGCCCGGCCGATGGCGCGCACCCGCCCCTCGGCCTCGAGTTCGGCCAGCGCGCGCTGCACCGTGCGCTGGCTCGCGTCCAGCGCCAGCGCCAGCGCCGAGGTCGACCACGCTGCCCCGTCGGACAGCAGCGCCACCAGCGAAGCCTGCTCGCCGTCGATGGGTGGCGCGAGCACGACCACCTCGCGGGCATCGCGCGGCCTGAGCGCAAAGCCGCGCGCCGTGGCCTCGATGCCGGCCTCGGCCGCGACCAGCGCGCGCAGGCGGCCGATCTCGACCCGCAGGCGCGCGCGCAGCGTCTCGTCGGGATGTCGGGTGTTGAACGCGTAGGCGATCAGCGCCTCGCGTTCGATGTCGCCGGGCCAGGCCTCGGCGAGCGCCCGCGCCAGCGCGAACAGCACCGGCCGGCGCGCCAACGGCCGCCATGCGCCGCCGGCGCCCACGCCGCGGCGGCAGGCGTCGACCACCAGCGCGTCCGAGGCCCGCAGCGCCGCGACCTCGTCGAGCCGCAGCGCCTCTTCGCCGCCGGCAAAGAGACGCCGTGCCGCGGGACGGTCGAGCGCAGCCCGCGCCTCCGCCACCTCGGCCGAGAGCGCCGGCACGCGGGCGCGATCAGCCGCCGCCTGCGCGCGGGCCAGCGCTGCGCGTGCCGGGCCGACGTGCAAAGAGCGCAGCGCCAGTTCCATGGCGGTCAGCTCGGCGACCGCCGCGAGCGCCGGCGGCAGGTCGCGCGCATCGAGCGGCGCCAGCGCGGCCCGGGCTGCCTCGAGCCGGCCGAGCAGCAGCAGCTGCCGCGCCGCGATCAGCCGCGCCTGCAGCGCGTTGGCATGGTCGGCGTGCGCTTCGAGCGTGGCCGCCGCCGCGGCCAGCGCGCGCGGCGATCCACCGAGCTCGCGCATGGCCATGGCCACCTCGGCCTCGGCCACCACGCAGCGCGCGCGCGCGAGTTCCTCATGGGCCCCGAAGCCGCGCGCGGCGCGTCGCAGCAGTTCGCGGGCGCGCGGATGCTCGCCCAGCTGCGCCATCGCGATGCCGCGCAGGGCCAGCGCCGGCGGGTCGTCACGCAGCGCGACCCGCTTGAGCGCGCCGAGCGCATCGCCGGCGGCCAGGGCGCGGGCGGAGGCGGCAATCAGGGAATCCATGGCGCGAGGCTACAGCGGTCGTGCGTACTGGGGCATGTAGTTCCGCACCAGCATTGCCACGAGCTCAGCCTGCAACACGTCTTTCGAACGCTTGAGGGGATCGCGGTTCGGATATTTCGCCAAAGCCAGCTTGACGTCCACGAAATCCAAGGGATGCATCGTGTTCATGAGTGCCATCTCACCGGTCGTGGAGACCACCATCTGGCTGAATCGCGGGGAATTCAGGATCCGCTCGCCCGTGGAGGCCTGCACCGCCCAGATGTCGTCTTCGTCATCGCTCATGCGCAGTGGATGCGGGTCACCATCCTTGGCGACACGGCGAATGACATCGACCTCGAATCCGGTCGCGTTGCGCACGGTCTCCTTTTGATCCTCGAGGCGCTCGAAAGACTTGTCGGCCTTGCGAAGAAGACCGAGCAGCGACACCTCCGATTCCTTCATGCGGGAAAAAAAGGCCAGATGCTTGCGCGTATCAAACAGAAGGTCGATGTCGCGAGTCGCCATGGCCTGAGGCACGAATCTCACGCCACACGCACTTTCATAGGCGTACAGGGCGTGTGTGCCGACCACGGTGAAATGCTCGGATATCCCCGCTTTGTCCAGGACGTTCAGTACGTCGACGACGACGGGGGGGACACGGCCGACGCGCAGCGCGCGATTCAGACGACGCTGCTCTTCGAATGTCCTTTCGATGGACGCCAGTCGATCGGCAAGAGCGGCCTTGCGCTGGGTGAAGGTCTGAAAAATCTTGGTGGTCGCGTCGCTTTCGGGCCCCAATGATTTGTGGGCGCCCTTGACAGAAGTACGGATCAGATACCGATGACCCGAGATCTCGCGCCAGATCATCCCGCCTCGGAACTGCGCGGCCTCATGCCTCAAGCGTCGAATTTCTGCAAAGACGCTCTCCGCGTCGATGTACTGCCGCTTCTGGCTTTCACTGTTTTCGAGGATGTCCGACATTTCATCATTTTCCTGAAGTTTTCATTTTTATGGTGAAAAACGCGAAGGCAGGCCCTTTGTTTCCTTTCACTGCAAACAGATGATTTCGGAAAATGTGATGAAAATATATATAAATCAATAGCTTATATAAGTATTTCAAAACAGGAACATGGTGGGCAGGGCGCCCTCAGGCTGGCTAACTCCCGTCCGCGGACGTGCTTCATGAAGCCTGGCTTCACAAGGTATGCAGTATTCGCCACTATTTCTTTTGGATTCTTCTTCTTACAGTCGCCGCCAGCGCCCCTCGGGCGCGACCCCACCCACGAAGAACGGATCCCACCATGAGCTCGCTCAACGTCAACGGCCGCGACCACACGGTCGACGCCGACCCCGGCACCCCCATCCTCTGGGCCCTGCGCGACACGCTGGGCATGACCGGCACCAAGTTCGGCTGCGGTGCGGCGCTGTGCGGCGCCTGCACGGTGCACCTGGACGGCCAGGCCATCCGCTCTTGCATCACGCCCATCTCGGCCGCCGAGGGCAAGAAGATCGTCACCATCGAAGCCGCGACCGACGGCAGCGACCCGGTCGGCGCCGCCGTGCACGCCGCATGGGTCAGGCACGACGTGGCGCAGTGCGGCTACTGCCAGAGCGGCCAGATCATGAGCGCCACGGCGTTCCTCAAGTCGCAGCCCCAGGGCAAGCAGCCCGCGGCGGCCGAGATCGATGCCGCCATGGCCGGCAACATCTGCCGCTGCGGCACCTACGCCCGCATCCGCGCCGCGGTGGCCGATGCCGCCAAATCCCTGGCCTGAAGGAGCGTCTGCCATGCTGCCCACCCCTATCGATCCCGCCGAACTGCCGCGCATCCTGCAGCGCCTGATGGCCGCCAGCCAACCACAACCCGAGGACACCGCCGCGCTGCCGCGCCGCAGCTTCCTGAAGCTGGCCGGCGTCGGCGGCCTCGCGCTCGGCGCCTTTCCCCACATGGCCATGGCGCAGGCCACTGGCAAGGGCGCCGCGGCCAGCACCCTCAAGCCGACGCAGCAGCCCTCGGCCTTCGTGCAGATCGCCCCCAACGGCGAAGTCACCGTGACCCAGAACCGCCTCGAATTCGGCCAGGGGGTGCAGACCGGCCTGCCGATGATCCTGGCCGAGGAGCTCGATGCCGACTGGAGCCTGGTGCGCAGCAAGAGCGGCACCAACGACCCCGCCTACCACGACCCGGTCTTCGGCATGCACCTGACCGGCGGCTCCAACTCGATCAAGAACAGCTACACGCAGTACCGCGAGCTGGGCGCGCGCGCCCGCGCCATGCTGCTGTCGGCCGCCGCGGCGCGTTGGAACGTCGACGTGTCCACGCTGCGCACGCAGGCCGGTACCGTGCTGGGCCCGAACGGCCGCAAGCTGGGCTATGGCGAGCTGGCCGAAGCTGCCATGGCGCTGCCGGTGCCCGAGAAAGTCACGCTGAAGGACCCCAAGGACTTCAGGATCATCGGCCGCCCGACCACGCGCCTGGACGCGCGCGCCAAGAGCAGCGGCCGGCAGGACTTCGGCATCGACGTCAGGCACGCCGGCCAGCTCACGGCCGTGGTGGCGCATCCGCCGGTGTTCGGCGCGCGCCTCGCTTCGGTGGACGACAGCGCCGCGCGCGCCGTCAAGGGCGTGAAGGCCGTGCTGCGCGTGCCGCTGGACCGCGGCGCCGAAGGCCTGGCCGTGGTGGCCGACGGCTACTGGCCCGCCAAGCTGGGCCGCGACGCGCTCAAGCTGCAGTGGGACACGGCCGCCGTCGAGAAGGTCGACAGCGACCGGCAGCTGGTCCAGTACCGCGAACTGGCCAGGCAGCCCGGCGCGCGCAAGTTCGACGCCGACATGGCGCCGTTGGCCAAGGCGCCGCGGCAGCTGGAAGCCGAGTTCGTGTTCCCCTACCTCGCCCATGCGCCGATGGAGCCGCTGAACTGCACCGTCCAGCTGTCGGGCGACCGCGCCGAACTGTGGGTCGGCACGCAGAGCGCCGGGCTCGACGGCGCCGCGGCGGCGCGCACGCTCGGCCTCAAGCCCGAGCAGGTGCGCGTGAACGTGCAGATGGCCGGCGGCGGCTTCGGCCGGCGCTTCGTGGGCTCGAGCGACGTGGTGGTCGAGGCGTGCGAGATCGCCAAGGCCGCGCGCGCCGCCGGGCTCAATGCGCCGGTGCGCCTGCTGTGGAGCCGCGAGGACGACATCAAGGGCGGCTACTACCGCCCCATGCACCTGCACCGCGCGCGCATCGGCTTCGACGAGCGCGGCAAGGTGCTGGCCTGGGACCACGTCATCGTGGGCCAGTCGATCACCGCCGGCACGGTGTTCGGCGACTCGATGGTGAAGAACGGCATCGACGCCACGGCCGTCGAGGGCATGCGCGATCCGTATCCGCTGCCCATGCGCCTGACCGTGCACCACCCCAAGGCCAACGTGCCGGTGCTGTGGTGGCGCAGCGTGGGTTCCACCCACACCGCCTTCGTGATGGAGACGCTGCTCGACGAGATCGCACGCAGCACGAAGCAGGATCCGGTGGCCTACCGCATGCAGCTCTTCGGCGACAAGCATCCGCGCCACCGCGCCGCGCTGCAGCTCGCCGTCGACCGGAGCGGCTACGGCAAGAAGCAGCTGCCCGCCGGCCGCGCCTGGGGCGTGGCGGTACACGAATCCTTCGAGTCCGTGGTGGCCTACGTGGTGGAAGCTTCGGTGAAGGACGGCCAGCCGGTGCTGCACCGCGCCACCGCCGGCGTGCACTGCAACCTGGCCGTCAATCCGCGCAGCGTGGAAGCCCAGGTGCAGGGTGCCGCGGTCATGGGCCTGTCGATGTGCCTGCCGGGCGGCGCCATCACGCTGAAGGACGGCGAAGTGCAGCAGAGCAACTTCGGCGACTTCACCGTCGCGCGCATCACCGACATGCCCGAGTTTGCCGTGCATATCGTGCCGAGCGCGGAGCCGCCCAAGGGCATCGGCGAGCCGGGCCTGCCGCCGCTGGCGCCGGCCTTCGCGAACGCCATCGCGCAGCTGACCGGCAAGCCGCTGCGCCAGCTGCCGTTCAACCTGGCGGACAGCAAACCGGCATGACCCGCAACGATCGCAAGCAGCGCCTCGCAGCCTCTCTCGCGTTGGCCTTGGCGCTTGGCGCAGGCGCGGCCTGGCCGGACCGCGCGGCGGCCAGCCAGGCACTGGCGCAGAAGTACGCCTGCATCGCGTGCCACCAGCCCGCGGCCAAGGTGGTTGGGCCGTCGTGGAAGGAGATCGGCGCACGCTACGGCGACGGAAAGACCAGCGCGGCGCAGCTGGCGGCGAGCATCAGGGCCGGCAGCTCGGGCAAGTGGGGCGCCATGCCCATGCCGCCGCAAGGCCGGGTCCCCGATGCCGACCTGCAGTCGCTCGCGCAGTGGCTGATCGACGGCGCGCCCTGACCGGCATTGCCTGAGCCGCGGCCGCGCCAGGCGGCGCAGGACCGCTCCCTAGAATGCCGCATGGAAACCCGGCAGATGCGTTGTATCGTGGCCATCGCCGAGGCCGGCAGCCTCACGCGCGCGGCGGAGAACCTCGGCCTCGCGCAGCCCGCGCTGACGCAGATGCTGAACCGGCTGGAAAGCGAGCTCGGCACCCGGCTCTTCACGCGCACGCGCCGCGGGGCCACGCTCACCGAGGCCGGGCTCGCCGTCGTCGATGACCTGCGGGCGAGCCTGGCCTACGGCGACGCGGCCACCGAGCGCATCCGCGCCATGGGCGCCGGACGCGCGGGCCGGCTCACCATCGGCTTTGTCACGCACGCCGTCTACCAGGTGCTGCCGCGTGCGCTGCAACGCCTGCGCGCGGCGTATCCGCAGCTCGACATCTCCTTGCGCGAGATGAGCAATGCCGAGCAGGTCGAGGCGCTCGAAGGCGGGCGCATCGACATCGCGCTGCTGCATCCCCCCGTGGCCGTCAACGCGCGCGTGCACGAGAAGCGGCTCGGCGAGGAACGGCTGGTGGCAGCCATTCCCGTCGCCCATGAGCCCGGGGCCGACGGCTGCGTGTCGCTGGCGGAGATCGCCGCGCACGGGCTGGTGTGGTTTCCGAGCCTGCAGATGTCGGCGCTGCGCACGCAGGTTCTGGCGGCGTTTCGCGCCGCCGGACACGAGTTGCGGATCGTGCAGGATGCCAACCGCACGCTCACGGTGCTGTCGTGCGTGGCGGCGGGCCTGGGGTGGTCGCTGCTGCCGAGCTCGGTGCGCGACGGCGCCGCGCTGCCGCCTTTCGAGCTCTCCGCGATGTGGCTGGCGAAATCGCGCCCCGCATTCGCCGATGCCTTCGCCGCCATGCTCGATGCGTCGCCGTGCCGCTAAGGCTGTCGAAGCGCCGCTTCCTCGGCCAGCCGCGTGACGATTGCCTGTTCAACCAGCCTGCGCGAAGCGAGCTGCAAGCGGCCGCACTTAGCGCAGCGATAGAGCCGCCGCGAAGGGAACAGACGCATCCAGAGGCGCCGCTGCAGGCGCTTCAGGTGGCCGAAGCCGCACGGGCAACTTGAAAACAGGTTTTCCAAGACAAGCTCCAAAGGGATCCGCAGTACCGAACTCGTCTGTCGCTAGAACTTCTCGGCTCCGGCAGCTTCGTTGCGTCACGTAATTGTTTGTCGAAATTTCGCCTGATTGTGTTGATATTGGTAACTGTTAACACTCCCACAAAGTGGGGAGTGGCCCGGGGTTCAGTCGAGTGCGATCTTGTTGGTCTTCGCGACCTGGGTCCATTTGGTGATCTCGGCGCGGCGGAAGGCGTCCAGCTCGGCCGGGGTGGATCCGATGACCTCGGCGCCCATGGCTTCGAGGCGCGTGCGCACATCGGGCTCGCGCAGCACGGCGGCCAATTCCCTGGACAGCCTGTCGACCACGGGCGCAGGCGTTCCGGCCGGAACGAACACGCCGTTCCATTCGTAGACCTCGTAGCCGGCCAGCCCCGCCTCGGCCACCGTCGGCACCTGCGGCAGCACCGGCGAGCGCGCCTTGCCGGTCACCGCCAGCGCGCGCAGCTTGCCGCCCTGGATGTACGGCAGGCTGGAGGCCAGGCTGCCGAAGAACACCGGCACCTGGCCCGCCATCACGTCGGTGAGCGCGGGGCCGCCGCCCTTGTAGGCCACGTGGGTCATGCGCACGCCGGCCATCGCACCGAAGAGTTCCGCGGCCAGGTGCTGCGCCGAGCCATTGCCCGAGGAGGCGTAGTTGATCTGCTCGGGCCTGGCCTTCGCCTGCGCGACGAGGTCCTTCACGCCCGCGATGGGCGCGGCAGGATGGACCACCAGCACATTGGGCACCCGCACCAGCAGCGAGACCGGCGCGAGGTCGCGCAGCGTGTCGAACGGCATCTTGCTGCGCAGCGCCGGGTTCTGCGAATGGTTGGAGGCGTCGAGCATGACCGTGTAGCCGTCGGCCGGGCTCTTGGCGACCAGGTCGCCGCCGATCGCGCCGCCCGCGCCGGCGCGGTTGTCGATCACCACCGGCTGCCCGAGCCGGGCCGAGAGCTTCGGCGCGATCACCCGCGCCACCGCGTCGACCGTGCCGCCCGGCGGATAGGTCACGACCATCTTCACGGGCTTGGAGGGCCATGCCTGTGCCGCGGCGCCCAGGGCCGAAAGGCACAGCGCGGTGCCGATGCAGGCGGCGGGAAGCCACGCGCGCAGCTTGAGGGTTGTTGCATTCATGATGTTGTCGTCTCCTTGGAAAAACCGAAAAGCGCGGCCGGCGTGTCGACCAGGATGCAGCGCCGTGCGTCGGCGTCCGGGATCCAGTGGTTCAGCGCGGTGCGCGTCTGTGCGTAGCCCGTGTGTTCGCGGTGCTGGGTGTGGGGCCAGTCGCTGCCCCACAGCAGGCGCTGCGGTCCGCAGGCGTCGAGCAGCGACGCCGCGGCGCGCCGCGCCTCGGCCCCGAGCGGATCGCGCCAGGTGCGGTAGGCGGCCGACAGCTTGATCCAGGTGCGGCCACCAGCGGCGGCGCGCACGAGCCAGCCGAAGCCGCTGTCGGCCGCGGTGTTCTCGCCCGGACGTCCAAAGTGGTCGACGACCAGCTTGCAGCCGGCATCGAGCACGGGCTGGCCCGCCGCGGCCAGGTCCTGCGATGGCCGGTGCAGCTCGACATGCCAGTCCAGCGCCCGCACATGCTGCAGCAGGGTTTGCCACACGGGCCGGGAAAGGTCCGGCATCGGCAGCCCCACGAGGTTGAGCCGCAGGCCGCGGACACCGGCATCCGCGAGCACCCGCAGTTCATCGAACGGCGTTGCGGCGTCGACCACCACCACGCCGCGCAAGCGCTCCGGGTGGGCGCGCAGCACGCCGAGCAGGTAGCTGTTGTCGGTGCCGAGGAAGCTGGGCTGCACCAGCACGCCGTGCGACACATCGTGCGCGTCGAGGAGGCCGAGGTACTCGCCGGGCGTGGCGTCGTAGTCCGGGGCATGCCGGCGCTCGGGAGCGAGCGGCAGGCTGCCGAGGAAGACGTGCGCATGGCTGTCGACCGCGCGCAGGTCTGGCGGACCGTCGCGGGACGTCGATCGCTGCGGCAGAGGATGGGAAGAAAACAGATCGCGCCTCCTCGATGAAGTGAGGCGGAAGTATCGGCAGGGAAGCGCTGCTGCGGAATCCGCGCGCGCGTTCGTTATTCATAAGCGCCGCTTATGCCGCGGCCGGCCCGTTCAGGGCGTGCTGCCAGTCCGCGGCACGCCGAGCTTGCGCAGCGTCCGATGGAAGTTGCTGCGGTCGATGCCGGCTTCGCGCGCTGCATTGGCCACGTGCCCGCGGTGCCGCGCCAGCGCATCGGCGAGCCAGGCGCGCTGGAACGCCTCGGTGGCTTCGCGCAGCGTGCCGCCGGCGGCGCCGGCAAGGCCCGTGCCCGTGCCTGCGGACCCCGGGGCGGGTGATGTCGATGGCGTTGCGGAGCCCCCGGCCGCCGTCGCATCCAGCGCCAGGTGATGCGGCTCGATCGCGGTCCAGCGCGCGCCGCGGCGCTGCTCCCTGAAGGCGCGCAGCGACGCGCGGCTGATCACATGCTCGAGTTCGCGCACGTTGCCGGGCCAGCCGTGCGCGAGCAGCGCGGCCTTGGCGGCCGGCGACAGCCGCAGGTTGCGCGCGCCCAGGCGATGCTGGTTCTCCTCAAGGAAGCCGCCTGCGAGCGCCACCACGTCGCGCCCGCGCTCGCGCAGCGGCGGCACGACCAGCGGATAGACCGAAAGCCGGTGGTAGAGGTCGGCACGGAAGCGGCCCTGCGCGATCGCTGCGGGCAGGTCGCGGTTGGTGGCCGCGATCACGCGCACGTCGACCTTCAGCGTGCGATCGCTGCCGGGCCGCTGCAGCTCGCCGCTCTGCAGCACGCGCAGCAGCTTGGCCTGCACCGTCAGCGGCAGCTCGCCCACCTCGTCGAGAAAGAGCGTGCCGCCATCGGCGATCTCGAACTTGCCGCTGCGGTCCTGCAGCGCGCCGGTGAAGGCGCCGCGCTTGTGGCCGAAGAGCTCGCTGTCGGCCAGCGTCTCGGGCAGCGCCGCGCAGTTCACCTGCACCAGCGGCTGGTCGCTGCGGCGCGAGCGCGCATGCAGGCGCTGCGCCACCAGGTCCTTGCCCACCCCGGTCTCGCCGAGCACCAGCACCGTGAGGTCGGACACCGCGACCGTGTCGATCTCGCTGCACAGCTGCTTCATCGCGGGGCTGCTGCCGAGCAGCTCGCGCGTGGCGCCGCCGCCCGAGCGCAGGGCCTGCGCGACGGCCTGCTCGCGCATCGCGCGCGCTTCCATTTCCTGGATCGTGTGGGCCGCCTCGATGCCGGTTTCGACCAGCGCCACCAGCGCGTCGAGCTGCGCCGGCCCCACGGCCTCGAAGGTGCCGGCCTCGAGCGCGTCCAGCGTCAACAGGCCCCAGACGGCGCCGCGCAGCCGCAGCGGCGCGCCCATGCAGTCGTGCACGGGCAGGATGCCCGGCTGGCCGGCGACGAGGCCGTCGTACGGATCGGGCAGGCCGCAGTCCTGCGCGAAGCGCAGGCCCCGCGCGCTCTCGAGCAGGCGGGCAAAGCGCGGGTGCGAGGCCACCGGAAACTGCCGCCCCAGGGTTTCGTCGCTCAGGCCGTCCACGGCCAGCGGCCGCAGCACGTCGCCGTCGAGCCGCAGCAGTGCGGCGGCATCGCATCGGACGAGGCCGCGCGCGGCGGCAAGGAGCGACCGGTAGCGCGGGCCCTCGGTGGCCGCGGCCGCCCCGCTTGTGGTCGAATTGACACTTGTGGTGGTCATAAATGCAACATGAATTCTGTTGCGAATTTGACCACGTATCGCAATTCCCCAATGGCGGCGGGCACTTGCGAGAGGCCGCCGGCTGGCATGGATCGTGAGAGGGAAGAGCATCCCAACTGCCGACCCCGAAAGCCACAGATGACCCCGCAAACCATCGCCATCGTCAAAGCCACCGTTCCCACGCTCCAGGCGCACGGGGAGGCCATCACCAGCCACTTCTACCGGATCATGTTCGAGAGCCATCCGGAGGTGAAGGCCTTCTTCAACGAGGCGCACCAGGCCGCGGGCAGCCAGGCGCGCGCACTCGCGGGCGCGGTGCTGGCCTATGCCACGCACATCGACCGGCTCGACGAGATCGCCGGGGCGCTGCCGCGCATCATCCAGAAGCACGCCGCGCTGGGCGTGCTGCCCGAGCACTACCCGATCGTCGGCGGCTGCCTGCTGCAGGCCATCAAGGACGTGCTCGGCGAGGCCGCGACCGACGAGATCATCGCGGCCTGGGGCGAGGCCTACCAATCGCTCGCGGCGCTGCTGATCGCCGCCGAGGAAGAGGTCTACCGCGCCAACGCCGCGCAGACCGGCGGCTGGCGCGGCGAGCGCGAGTTCCGCGTGGCGCGGCGCGAGCAGGAGAGCGAGGTCATCACCTCCTTCTACCTGGAGCCGACCGACGGCGGCCCGCTGCTCGCTTTCTCGCCGGGCCAGTACCTCACGCTGGTGCTGAACATCGACGGCGAGCCGCTGCGGCGCAACTACTCGCTGTCCGATGCGCCGGGCAAGCCCTTCTACCGCATCAGCGTCAAGCAGGAAGAGGGCGGCCGCGCATCGAACTGGCTGCACGAGAAGGCCGGCGTCGGCACCCTGCTGCGTGTGCAGGCGCCTTGCGGCGACTTCGTGCTGCAGCCCGCGGGCGAGCGCGTGCGGCCGCTGGTGCTGGTGACGGGCGGCGTGGGCATCACGCCGGCCATGAGCATGCTCGAGTCGGTGGCGCACACCGGCCGGCCGGTGCACTTCATCCACGCCGCGCGGCATGGCGGCGCCCATGCGTTCCGCGCGCGCGTCGATGCGCTGGCAGCCCGGCATGCCAACGTGAAGCCGCTCTATGTCTACGACGCGCCGCGCGAATCCGACCGGCCGCATGCGACCGGCTTCGTCACGCGCGAGCTGCTCGCGCAGCAGCTGCCGGCCGACCGCGACGTCGATCTCTACTTCCTCGGCCCGAAGCCTTTCATGAAGGCGGTGTATGCGAGCGGCCTTGCGCTGGGCGTGCCCAAGCAGCAGCTGCGCTACGAGTTCTTCGGGCCGCTGGAGGCACTGGAAGCATGAGGCGGGTTACCCCGCTTTGTCGACGCTTCGGCTTCGCGGGTATAGGATAAAAGTGCACTCACGAGGAGATCGCAAATGCCCGAACTGAACGCGCCCGAAAGCAGCAGCACCCGCGCCGTCGAACGCGCGCTGGACGAAAGCAAGCAGGTGAAGAAAACAGTGGAGGAAGCCGCGGACGAGCTCGCTGTCGTTCATGTGGTGCTGGACAAGGGCGTCTCCGAGGACGCGCGCACCGACGACCTCGGCCGCGCGATCGAGCAGACCGACCAGATCGAGAAGAAGCTGTCGAAGTCGGTCGATCTGCTGGAGCGGGTCGCCGAAGCGCTGGAGGCCGAAAGCCACAGGAAGGCCTCGTGAGAAGAAAGAAGAAGCCCCCGTGCCTTGCGCCGCGTGCTGCCTGGGCACCGTCTCCAAGTCGAGCAGCCTGCCTACAAGGATGAAGAAACGCCGGCCGTACAAAGAATCGATTGGTGGTTGCGTCCCGTTGCCCAAGCGCCTCCAGACGCCGAAAGCGCATGCATGCCGCTCACTGCAATCCTTGTCGAGGACAGCCGGACGATCCGGGACAACCTGATTCCCGCATTGGAGGAGCTGGCCGGCGTTCGCGTGGTGGCCACCGCCGAGACGGCGCAAGCGGCCATCGATGCGCTCGCGCTGCACGTTGCCTGGCAACTGGCCATCGTCGATCTCTTCCTGAAGGAGGGCTCGGGACTGACGGTCGTCCGCGCCTGCCAGGGCCGCTCCAGGGACAAGCACCTGATCGTCCTGACGAACTACCCGAGCCCCGAGATGCGCCGCCGTTGCCTGGCGCTCGGCGCCGATGCGGTCTTCGACAAGTCCACCGAACTCGACGCCTTTTTCGAGCACTGCCTGGGTTATCAAGGCAGGTGAGCTTCCAGGCGCGATCAGGCTATGCCACCCACACCGTCTTGATGTTCACGAACTCCTTGATGCCGTAGCCCGACAATTCGCGGCCGTAGCCGCTGTCCTTCACGCCGCCGAAGGGCAGCCGCGGATCGGAGCGGACGGCGTCGTTGACGAACACGCATCCCGCCTCGATCGACTCGGCCGCGATGCGCTCGCCGCGGGCCAGGTCGCGCGTGAGGACGGCGGCGCCCAGGCCGAACGAGGAGTCGTTGGCGACCGCAATGGCCTGCGCCTCGTCGCGCACCGGAATGACTGCGGCCACGGGGCCGAACAACTCTTCGTCGTACGCGGCCATGCCCTTGGCGACGTCGGTCAGCACGGTGGGTGGGTAGTAGGCGCCCGGGCCCTCGGGAATCCGGCCGCCGAGCAGGCAGCGTGCGCCGCGCTGCACGCTCTGCTCGACCTGCCGGTGCAGGGCGTCGCGCAGGTCGTGCCGGGCCAGCGGGCCGATTTCCGTCGCCATGTCCAGCGGATCGCCTTGCCGCACCGCCTTCATCTTCTGCACGAAGCGCTGCTCGAATTCGCGTCGCACCGGCTCGACGACGATGAAGCGCTTGGCGGCAATGCAGCTCTGGCCGCCGTTGACCAGCCGGCCCCTGGTGCACACGCTGGCGGCCAGGTCGAGGTCGGCGTCCTCCAGCACCAGGTAGGGATCGCTGCCGCCGAGTTCGAGCACGGTCTTCTTCAGCATCTCGCCGGCCTTGCGCGCCACCGCGCTCCCGGCCGGGCCGCTGCCGGTCAATGTGACCGCGCGCACCAGCGGATGCCCGATGGCCGCATCGACCTGCGCATTGCCGATCAGCAGCGTTCGGAACAGGTGTTCGGGCATGCCGGCCTCGCGCAGGATCTGCTCGATCGCGAGCGCGCAGCCCGGCACGTTCGACGCATGCTTGAGCACCGCCGCGTTGCCGGCCATCAGCGCAGGCGCGGCAAACCGGAACACCTGCCAGAACGGAAAGTTCCAGGGCATCACGGCCAAAACCACGCCCAGCGGATTGAAGGTGACGAAACTCGTGCGCGCTTCGGTCTCGACCGGCTCGCGTGCCAGCAGCCGTGCTGCGTTGTCGGCGAAGAATTCGCAGCATGCCGCGCACTTCTGCGCCTCGGCAATGCCGTCGCGCAGCGGTTTTCCCATTTCGCGCGCCATCAGCCGGCCCCAGCTGTCGGACTTCGCGCGCAGGATCTTTGCCGCCGCGCGCAGGTGCTGCGCGCGCTGCTCGAACGAGGTGCCGCGCCAGTCCAGGAATGCCTCGTGCGTCTTGCCGATGATGTCGTCGACGGCGGCACGCGGCATTTCCGCATGGGCCTCGAGCTTCTCGCCGGTCGCGGGGTTGATGGATTCGATGGCCATCTCGCTGCCTGCCCTCACTTGCCGGCCCTGTGCGCGGCCCGCGTCCGCGCGGCCTTGCGGGCGGCATGCGCACGCTCGGCGGAACCCTTGGTGCGCGCCGCCTTGCGCGCCGCTGCCGAGCGCTCTGCCGCGGTGCGCTCCTTGGACGCCGCCTTGGCATGCCGGGCCAGCGCCGGCTTGGACGCCGCAGCCTGGCTTTCGTGCTGCAGGGCGCCGATGGTCGCGCGCGAACGCTTGCGCGAGACCTTGGCATCCGGCTTGTCGCCGGCCTCCAGCGCATGCTGTGCGCTGCGCCGCGTCTTCTCTGAGACCGTGCCCTTCTTGGGCACAGGCAGGTCGACGCCGGCGCGGCGCGCTTTGGACAAGCCGATCGCAATGGCCTGCTCGGGCGAACGCGCTCCGTGCCGGCCTTCGCGGATGTGCTCGATTTCCTCGCGCACGAATTCGCCGGCCTGCGTGGTCGGCGCCTTGCCTTCGCGCTTGTCGCGCTCGGCGCGTTCGATGGTTTTCTTCTCGGGCATGGCGGATCTCCCGTAGTTAATCTCCCGTAGTTGAAATTTCACTCTAGGCCGGTGGCGTGCAGTGGGTGTAGGGCGCCGCAACCTCGTCGATGTAGGCCTTCGACGATGCAGGCGATCACGCGCGCGGGGCGCCGAGTCCTACAGATGGGAGGCGGCAATCTTTCGCAAAGTGTCCACGAGGCCCGGGCGCCGGCCGCCTCGGCTGGACCTGCTGCGTGGCCTTTCAACCGAAGAGGAGATTTCTCATGCACACGATCAAGGATGTGATGAGCCGGGACGTGCAAGTCATCAGTCCCGATGCGACCATCGCAGAGGCCGCGCGGCAGATGCGCGACGGCGACTTCGGCATGATGCCGGTCGGCGCGAACGACCGGATGATCGGCTCGATCTCGGACCGCGACATTGCCGTGCGCGCGGTGGCCGAAGGACGCAGCGCCGACACCAAGGTGCGCGACGTGATGTCCGACGGCATCCGCTGGGCCTACGAGGACGAACCGGTCGAACGTGCCGTCGCGATCATGGGCGAGTACCAGATCCGTCGGCTGCCGGTCGTCAGCCGCGACAAGCGCCTGGTGGGCATCGTGGCGCTGGGCGACCTTGCGGTCAGGGAAGCCGAGCCCGAACCCGCGGCCGAAGCGCTGTGCGAGATCTCGGAGCCCGCCTGAGCACCGGCGCCACCGTTGGCGATTTCCTACAGCGCTTCCGCATCCCGCTGACAGAAGTCGGCGATGCGGCGGCGCAGTCTGGTATCGGATGTGGTGCGCCCCTCCGGGCTCCGACGGTGCTCATGTGGAATCGAGCGAGCACGACGAGAACGAAGCAGGACAGGCCGGCGCACAGGCCAATGAGCGAAGCTCGTGGGCAAGGCGCATGGCATGAAAGGCGCACCACGTCCCCCTCATTTGAAGCGCAGCGATCGGCCGCTGCCTTCCCTCTCGAAAACACCGCCGAAAGGATTTTCCATGAGCAAGACCCAACTCGATGGCGCCAAGGTTGCCATTCTGGTGGCCGACGGCTTCGAGCAAGCCGAGATGACGGAGCCGCGCAAGGCGCTCGATGCGGCCGGCGCCGCCACCAAGATCGTCTCGCCGAAGGACAACACCGTGCGCGGCTGGAAGCATCACAAGCCGGCCGATGAGTTCGACGTCGACATACCGCTGCCGCAGGCGGCCGCGCACGAGTTCGACGCGCTCGTGCTGCCCGGCGGCGTCATGAACCCCGATGCGCTGCGCATCAACGAAGAAGCCATCGCCTTTGTGCGGGACTTCTTCAAGGCCGGCAAGCCCGTGGCCGCGATCTGCCACGGACCGTGGACGCTGATCGAGGCCGACGCGGTGCGCGGACGCACGATGACCTCGTGGCCCTCGCTGCGCACTGACCTCACGAATGCCGGCGCCAAGTGGGTGGACCGCGAGGTCGTGGTCGACGGCAACCTGATCACCAGCCGCAAGCCCCAGGACCTGCCGGCCTTCGATCGCGAGATGGTCCGGCTGTTTGCGGACGCCCGGGCGCACGCCTGAGACGCCTGCTGGCGTTCTTGCGCACCCGGGCTTCCATCGGCGCGGCCCATTCAATGGGACGAGTTCCAGGTCTTTCGGGAAAAGGCCGGGCCCTTGGTGTCATGAGCACGAGGATCGTTCAGTTCCTGGCCATTGCGATCGGCGCGCTCGCGTTGATTCCTTCAGGCGCGCACCTGGCGGCGCTCCCGAGCAAGATCGGCCTCGGCTCATCAGAGTATTTTCTGGTGCAGGGCATCTACCGCGGCTGGGCCGTGCTCGGGTCGCTGTGGGTGGCGGCGCTGGTGGTGAACATCGTCCTCGCGGTCGTCGTCCGCTCGCAGCCCCTGCCGTTCCGGCTCGCGCTCGGTGCCGCGGCCTGCATCGCGGCGATGTTCGCGATCTTCGTGACGTGGACTTTGCCGGGCAACCAGGCGACGCAGAACTGGACCACCGTCCCGGCGAACTGGGAAACCCTCCGGCGCCAGTGGGAGTACTCGCATGCGGTGAACGCGGGGATCGTGTTCCTCGCGCTCTGCCTGGTGACCGCGTCGGCGTTGTGCTGGCGGCGGGCGTGATCAGCCCTGCGGCTGCGCCAGCAGCTGCTCGCCGCGCGCCGGGTAGGCGTTCTTGATGACAAAGTCCAGCGCCTGCACCATCTCGGCGAAGTTGGGACGCACGAAGGGCATCGATTGCACCGAGAGGTAGTAGACCGTGTTGTCGGGCCTGACCAGGAACAGGCCGGGCTCGGAGAACAGCGCCGGCTCGTCGATGCCGATGGAGGTCTTGCCCCGGCTCGCCGAGATGTACAGCCCCCACTTCCTGGCGTCCGCGAGCGACAGGCCATAACCGATGCGCAGCTTCGCCGCGCCGATCTTGTCGGCCATCGCGCGGGCGCGTCCCTCACCGTCGGAACTGATCGCGATGGTGCCCACGCCGCGCTCGGCGAAGGCCGGCGTCAGCCGCTCGAGCTCCTTCAGGTAGCTGGCGCAGATCGGGCAGTGCAGCCCGCGGTAGAAGCACACCAGCGTCATGCGCTCGGGCTTCTCGTCGAGCAGCCGGAACCGGCCGGCGCCGAGGGTGTCGACACTCAGGTCCGGGGCTTGTTGGCGCGGAATCAGCATGGGGGTGCTCCTTGGAAAAAAGGGAGGGGTTGCAAACAAGGCCCAAAGATCTCATGCTCAGCGCCATGAAACGTCCGACTTTCATGATCCAAAGTCCGAATCCACCCAAGATGGACCGGCTCGCCGCCTTCGTCGAAGTGTTCAAGCTCCGCGTGGCGGTGTTGGCGCCGGGCGAGCCCGGCGTGCCGGCCCTGCTGCTCGCGGGCCCGGAAGACGGCACCGCGGGCCGCGTGGTCTTCCGGCCTGGCGGCTTTTCCGAGCTGCCGTCCGATGCGCGCATCGCGGCCAGCGTCGACTTCGACAATGACGCCAATCCGTTGATGAGTGCGATGCCCGAGGAGGTCTCCGTGCCCCTGGACGGCTCGCCGTCGCTGCAGGCCACCGCTGCGGCCTTCATGGCGGAAGCGGCCGGGAGCCGCTGCGGCCGCAGCGCGGCGCTGAACCGGCTCGCCGAAGTGCTGGTGCTGATGGCGCTCAGGAGCGCGATCGATGCGGGCACGCAGAAGCCGGGCCTGTTCGCCGCGCTCGCGCATCCTTCGCTGCACCGGGCGGTGGTGTCGATCCACGACATGCCGTCGCGGCCATGGACCGTCGACGACCTGGCGAGCCGGTCGGCCATGTCCAGGAGCACCTTCATGTCGACCTTCCGCACGATCGTCGGCACCACCCCCATGGCGTACCTCGGCGCGTGGCGCCTGACGCTGGCGCGCCGCCACCTGATGGCCGGCGATCCGGTCAAGCTCGCGGCCCGCCGCACCGGATTCAGCAGCGCCGAGGCATTCTCCAGAGCCTTTTCAAGAGCTTACGGCCACGCACCCGCGGCCCTGAAACCGGCGCGGGCCGGCCAGCCGAAGCTGTGAGGCAAACGCACGCCTGCTGCCGCGATGCCCTCAGCGGCGCTCCGCGTGCACTGCGTCGACCACCGACAGCACGGCGTCCACCACCACCTGCGGCTCGTCGAACTGGATGTTGTGCCCGGCGCTCGCCACCAGCAGCTGCCTGCCGCGCGAGGACCAGGCCGCCATTTCCTCATGCATGTGCCGCCAGATGGCCTGGACCTGTCGGCCCTGCTCGGGCGTGATCTTCATTTCGCGCAGTTCCGTGGCGGTGAGCGGGGCCATCGCGGTCAGCACCACCAGCGGTCGATCGCCCAGGTGCTGGAAGTCCATGGCTTCGGCAAGCGAGGCGTCGACCGCGTCGCCCTCCGCGAGCAGCGTGCGCAGCGACTTGGGCGCGAAGGCGCGGACCGCCTGCATGTCCTGTGCACTGCGGTGCGGGCTCTCCGGCAGCAGCACCGGGGCGGCCGCGCGCAGCACGCCGAACGGTGCCAGCGCGATGCCGATGCGGGAGCGCATCGAGCGCGATTCGGTCATGAAATGCGCCACGCGCTCGACCTGCTCCGGATGCGACGGATCGACCAGCACCAGCCCCGCGACCTCGGCGCCGAACCGATGCGTGAAGCCCAGGGCATAGAGCCCGCCCAGCGAGTGGCCGACCAGCACGTAGGGGCCGCGTTCGCCCGCCCTGGCCAGCACGGCATGCAGGTCGTGCACCGCCTGTGTTGCGCCCGGCGGTGTGTTCGAAGGATCGCTCCACATCAGCCCCGCACGGCTGTAGGCGCATGCGCGCGTGTGCGCGGCGACCTTCGGCTGCACGGCCGACCAGCTCAACGATCCATCGACGCTCAGGCCCGCTTCGAACACCACGGTGGGAGAGCCGGTGCCGCGGCAATCCAGCTGGATGCCGCGCCCGCCGATGTCGACCATCCTGCCGGGCGCAGGGAAGTCCCGTGCCGCGCGGTAGCGGCCGATCTGCTCGTAGGCAACGCCGGCCAGCCCCGCCAGCACGGCGAGTGCCGCAACCGCGGCAAGGCCGGCGCGCAGGGTGCTGTGTCTTGAAGTTCTCACGTCCAGCTTTATGGCATGAAGATGCTCGCGCGCAAACTGTCTTCTGCCTTCCAGATGGCGCACGGCGACCGCGCCATGCGCGCAGCCTCGGGAGGACAGCCGCGGGCAGCCCAAGACGACAATGCCTTCCTGGCCCATTGCACGCAATACTCTCCAC